>NZ_PJZF01000019.1 GCF_002858675.1 Chimaeribacter californicus | reverse complement strand
GATCCCGAACATCATCACCATGCCGTTCTGGGACGTCTACATGAGCATCGGCGGCTCCGGCTGCCCCATCGGCCTGCTACTGGCGGTGATCCTCGCCTCCCGCCGCAAAGAGATGAAAGAGATCGGCAAGCTGTCGCTGGGGCCGAGCTTCTTCAACATCAACGAACCGGTGATCTTCGGCATGCCGATTATGCTTAACCCGATCCTGGCGATCCCGTTCATCATCACCCCGCTGGTCACCGGCACCATCGGCTACTTCGCCACCAGCCTCGGTTTTGCCGGGCGCGCCGTGGTGATGGTGCCCTGGACCACGCCGCCGGTCATCAACGCCTGGCTCTCCACCGCCGGCTCGATGGGGGCGGTGGTCACGCAGCTGGTCTGCATCGGCGTGTCGGTAATGATCTACCTGCCGTTTGTCAAAGTGGCCTCGCGCCGGGCGGATGCCGCCCAGCTGGCGGCCGAAACCGGTAATGAACTTGGCACCCAACCCGTGAGGTAAGCATGAGCAAGGTTTCACTGGCACTTCCTGAAGGATTCATCCTCGGCGCGGCGGCCTCCGCCTGGCAGACCGAGGGCTGGAGCGGCAAAAAGCCGGGGCAGGACTCCTACCTCGATGCCTGGTACAAGAACGACCGCCACGTCTGGCATAACGGCTACGGCCCGGCGGTCGCCACGGACTTCATCAACCGCTACCCGGAAGACGTGGCGCTGATGAAAGCCAGCGGCCTCAGCCACTACCGCACCTCGATCAACTGGTCGCGCTTTCTCACGGACTATGAAACCGCGACGGTGGACGAGGAGTACGCGGCCTATCTCGACCGCTGGCTGGACGAGATGGAAGCCGCCGGGATTGTGCCGATGCTCTGCCTCGAACACTACGAGCTGCCCGCCGCGCTGCTGGAAAAGTATGACGGCTGGAGCAGCAAACACGTGGTCGAGCTGTTCGTGCGCTACGCCGAAAAGGCGTTTGAGCGCTTCGGCCACCGCGTCACGCGCTGGTTTACCTTTAATGAGCCGGTGGTGGTGCAGACCCGCGTCTACCTCGATGCGCTGCGCTGGCCGTATGAGCAGAACACCGCTAAATGGATGCAGTGGAACCACCACAAGGTGCTGGCGACGGCGAAAGTGGTGGAGCTGTTCCGCCGCCGTGGGCAGGCCGGGACGATCGGCGTGATCCTCAACCCGGAAGTGACTTACCCGCGATCGCAGGCAGCGCACGATCGGCGCGCGGCGGAGCTGTACGATCTGTTCTATAACCGGGTCTTCCTCGACCCGCTGATCCTCGGCGACTACCCGGCAGAGCTGCTGGCGCTGCTGCGCCGCCATGAGGTGATGTTTGAGCATGACGCGGCAGAGCTGGCGACCATCCGCGACAACACCGTGGATGAGGTCGGCATCAACCTCTATTACCCGCACCGGGTGAAAGCGCCCAGCCGGGCGTGGCACCCGGAAACGCCGTTCCACCCAGCCTGTTATTACGAGCATTTCGAGCTGCCGGGCCGCCGGATGAACCCGTCGCGCGGCTGGGAGATCTACCCGAAAATCATCTACGACATGGCGCAGCGCCTGAAGCAGGATTACCGCAACATCCCGTGGTTTATCGCGGAGAACGGCATGGGCGTTGAAAACGAGGCGCAGCACCGCGGCGCGGACGGCGAAATCCAGGACGACTACCGCATCCGCTTTATTGGCGAGCACCTCTACTGGACGCTGAAAGCGTGCGAAGAGGGGGCGAACTGCCGGGGCTACATGCTGTGGGCGTTTACCGATAACGTCTCGCCGATGAACGCCTTCAAAAACCGCTACGGGCTGATTGAGATTGACCTCGACAACCAGCGCGCGCGCCGCCGCAAAAAATCTTCCCACTGGTTCGCCGCCCTGAGCGAATCCCGCACCCTGACACTGACCCTGGATGATGATGAAAAATGAGTGAAGCCAACCTGAAACGTATCGTACTCGCCTGCTCGGCAGGCATGTCCACCTCGCTGGTGGTGACCAAAATGGAGAAAGAGGCCGAGGCGCGCGGGCTGGCGTTCCGCATTTATGCCATCCCGGAGCAGAACCTGCGCGACGAGCTGCAAAATTACGGCAACGACGTGGTGGCGGTGCTGCTGGGGCCGCAGGTGCGCTTCAAGCTGGCGGCCAACAAAAAGATCACTGACGAACACCAGATCCCGATCGGCGTGATCGACTCCATCGCCTACGGCACCCTGAACGGGGCAAAAGTGCTCGATCAGGCGCTGGGTTTGATAGACTAGCCGCCTCGATCCCCGTCCGCCCTTCCGGCAGGTGGGGCGGCAGGTCAATCATTGGCAAGAGTGCTTCAGGGTGAAACCGTGGAAAAAGGCGTAATTCCGCAGGAAAAGAAACAGTATCAGGAAATTGGCCAGGATCTGCGTGCGCAGATCCAACAGGGCCACTATCCCGTCGGGTCACGGCTGCCGCCGGAACGCAACATGGCGGAGAATTACGGCGTCAGCCGCACCATTGTGCGTGAGGCGCTGCTGATGCTGGAGCTGGAAGGCACGGTGGACATCCGCCAGGGCTCCGGCGTGTATGTGATCCGCATTCCGTCGGACGACGAGCAGGATGACGCCCTGCTCAATGAGATCGGCCCGTTTGAGGTGCTGCAGGCGCGGCAACTGCTGGAGAGCAACATCGCCGCCTTTGCTGCCACCATGGCCACTAAAGCCGATATTGAAAACCTGCGCCGCACGCTGGAGCAGGAGCAGCGGGCGATTGTCGCCAACGACACCAGCGGCGACAACGACAAACTGTTCCACCTGCTGATTGCCGGGGCGACGCAAAACCAGATGCTGCTGGAGACGGTGAAAAGCATCTGGCAGCGGCGTGACAACAGCCCGCTCTGGCAACAGCTCCACAGCCATATCGCCACCCGCGGCTACCGGCTGAAGTGGCTGGCAGACCACCAGAACATCCTGGCCGCCCTGCGCCGCCGCGATGTGATGGGCTCCTACCAGGCGATGTGGCAGCACATGGAGAATGTCAAAAGCACCCTGATGGAGCTGTCGGACGTCGATGCGCCGGAGTTTGACGGCTACCTGTTTGAATCAGTGCCGATTTTCCAGGGGAAACTGGTGTGAACCCGATCACCATCAGTTATCTGGCCGATTTCCCTGAGCATCATCCCCAGGTCACCGACTGGCTCTGGCAGGCGTTCGGCAATGCGCAGAGCCGCGCCTTCTTCGACAGCATCGTGGTCAGCAGCCTGAAAAAGAGCGGGCTGCCGGTGACTTTTATCGCTCGTGACGGCGACCGGCTGGTGGGCACCGTGGGGCTGTGGCGCAGTGACCTGCTCAGCCGCCAGGATCTGACGCCCTGGCTGGCGGCGCTCTATGTGGATGAGGCGTACCGCGGCCGCGGCATCGGCCAGCTGTTGCAGGCGCATGGGGTGGAGGTGGCGCGGCAGGCCAGGTTTGAGGCGCTTTATCTCTATGCGACGTTCAGGGGGTATTACGAGCGGCATGGGTGGGAGGTGATGGGGGAGGGGGTGGAGTATCCGGATATTGGGGTTTGGGTTTATGGACGGGGGCTTGAGCCTTAGCTATCGGCATTGGGGGGAAGGTTTCGGTTGTTGGTGAGGTGGAAGGTTTCGGTTGTTGGTGAGGTGGCATGTTTCGGTTGTTCATGTGTAATTGTCTACCCGGCCCTCATTGCCTCAACCGAGCAGGGCGCGCCAGTGCGCTCGCCCTGCACCCGCGCACGTTCGGTGCCCCGGCAGAATTATTGCCCGCGCAGCGGGTACCCTCCTTCGGCCTCCGGGCTGTTCGGGCCGCCGCAGACACGCTCCCGGCGTGGCTGCGACTTTCGCGGACATCCATGTCCGCTCACCCGGCCCTACGCCCTCGTCGGCAATAATTTTAATGCCCCCACCGGACTGCAAATCATCAGGTATGTAAGGAAAGAATAGGGGCGGTTTTTTTGTGTCCTGCCCGCTCGCCCGGCACTGCGGCTCCATTCGGCAATGATTTTTACGCTCCACCATTTCTGCAAACCAAAAAGTATGTGAGGAATGGGTAGAAAAATACCAGAATTTCACGCCATAAAGAGTTGACCCATAACAAGGTGGCGGGTGGGCGAGGCTCCCTATAATCAGGCTCATTTTTTATAGGGGGCGTCGTGATGGGTTATCAACTTGAGCTGGACTGGGACCATTTTTTAGAAAATTACTGGCAAAAACGGCCGGTGGTGTTGAAGCAGGCATTTAAAGAGTTTGTAGACCCGATTACGCCGGATGAGCTGGCCGGGCTGTCGATGGAGCCGGAAGTTGATAGCCGGCTGGTGAGTTATAAACAGGGGCAGTGGCACGCGGAGCATGGGCCGTTTGAGGCGTTTGACCACCTCGGGGAAACCGGCTGGTCGCTGCTGGCGCAGGCGGTGAACCATTGGCATCTCCCGTCAGCGGCGCTGGTGGCCCCGTTCCGCGTGCTGCCGGACTGGCGGCTGGATGATTTGATGATCTCCTTCTCCGTGCCGGGCGGCGGGGTCGGGCCGCATATCGACCAGTACGATGTCTTCATCATCCAGGGCATGGGCCGCCGCCGCTGGCGGGTCGGCGAAAACCTGCCGATGCGCCAGTTCTGCCCGCATCCCGCCCTGCTGCATGTGGACCCGTTCACCCCTATCATCGATGAAGAACTCGCACCCGGCGACATCCTCTACATCCCGCCCGGCTTCCCCCATGACGGCCAGACGCTGGAGACCGCGCTCAACTACTCCGTGGGCTTCCGTGGGCCAAATGGCCGCGATTTGATAAGCAGCTTCGCCGACTACGCGCTGGAAAACGATCTGGGCAGCGAACATTATTGCGACCCGGCGTTAACCCGCCGGGATCATCCGGGCTGCATGGAAACGCATGAAGTGGAGCGCCTGCGCGAGATGATGATCGCGATGATCAACCAACCGGACGACTTTACCCAGTGGCTCGGGCAGTTTGTCACCACGCCACGCCATGAGCTGGACATCGCCCCGGCGGAACCGCCGTATGACATTGACGAAGTCGCCGCCGCGCTTGAGGCGGGCGAAACCCTGATCCGCCTGAGCGGCTTGCGCGTCATTCGCGTGGGCGATCGCTGCTTCGTCAACAGCGAACGGATGGACACCCCGGATCCGGCGGCGGCCGATGCGCTCTGCCGTTACACCACGCTGGGCCGGGATGAACTGGGCGACGCGTGCCGGAACCCGGCTTTCCTCGCGGTACTGACCGGGCTGATTAACCGCGGCTACTGGTACTTTACCGGGTAAAAACTTACCGGGTAAAAAGCCTGCCGGGTCAGGAGCCTGCCGGGGAAACCCTCAGCGGTCCTCCCCGGCCTGTGCCTGAACCGGCTGCGGGGCAGTGGCCGGCGGGGCCATCACCGAATGGCGGCGCACCAGCGTCGGGCTGAACATGTGGGTGGTCTCCGGCAACGGCTGGTTGTTGGCCAGCGCCAGCGCCAGTTCGGCGGCCTGATTGGCCATCGTCACCACCGGGTAGCGCACCGTGGTCAGGCGCGGGCGCAGGTAACGAGAAATCAGCACATCATCAAACCCGATCAATGACATCTGCTGCGGCACCTCGATACTGTTATCACTCAGCACCGACAGCGCCCCGGCGGCCATCGGGTCGTTGTAGCAGGTCACGGCGGTAAAGGTTTTGCCGTGGCCGAGCAGGTCGATCATCGCCCGCTCGCCGCCAATCTCGTCCGGCTCACCATAGGCGATCAGCCGGTCATCTACCGGGATGTTGTGCTCCTTCAGCGCGTCCAGATAGCCCTGTAAACGGTCGTGGGCGTCGGAGATCTGGTGGTTCGAGCAGATCACCGCGATGCGCTGATGCCCGGCCTGAATCAGGTGGCGGGTCGCCAGCCAGGCGCCGTAATGGTCATCCAGTGCCACGCAACGCGCCTCAAAACCCGGCAGAATACGGTTAATCAGCACCATGCCGGGGATCTGTGCCATCAGCCCGGCCAGCTCCTCATCCGGCAGCTTTTTGGCATGCACCACCAGCGCGCCGCAACGGTGGCGGATCAGCTGCTCAATCGCCTGCCGCTCCTTCTCCGCATTGTGGTAGCCGTTGCCGATCAGCAGAAAATTCCCGGTGTTATAGGCGACCTGTTCCACCGCTTTCACCATCGCGCCGAAAAACGGGTCGGAGACATCGCCCACCACCAGCCCCAGCGTCTCGCTGGATTGCTGGGCCAGCGCGCGGGCATTGGCATTCGGGTGGTATTGCAGCTGCTCCATGGCGCTCAATACGCTGAGGCGTGAGTTCTCGCTGGCTTTCGGGGAGTGGTTGATAACGCGTGATACCGTGGCAACGGAAACGCCCGCCAGCCTGGCAACATCCTTAATCGTGGCCATAGTGATTCCATCATACAAAGTGAGGTGCCGTCTGCGGCAATCTGATGATAACGCCTGGTGTCATCCTCAGGCAGCGGGGTAATCGCTTACACCTCAGTTTTGCGGAAAAGTGCGCATGCTGCAAGGGAGCCAGATCCCATCCTGGGGCTGCAACACCGAGAAACCGCCATTTTTTCGGTAACCAGGGGGCTTTCACTCGAAAGATAATCACCGGACGTAATGGCAGCGGTTACAACGTGGGCTCCGCGTGCTCCCCGCCCACCGGGCCGGGCAGCGGCAGATAGTGATGGGTGATGACCGCCGCCGCGGCCGCGATGTCGGCCGGGTAGCTGTTACGCGCCAGCGCTGCGCCGTAGGCCACGACATTGGTTAACACCGTGGAAAAGGCGGCATGAACACCGCTGTGGTTAAGGCGCACCAGCTGATGGGCGATCACCCCCACGCCGGGCGAAATGGCCGCCCCCAGCGACAACGCATCCGCCAGCAAGGCTTCTGCCTGCACCTTCTCCGGCACCGGGGCGGCGGTCACCAGCGATGAGGCGCAGGCGTCGTCTGAGATCCACGGCACCACCCCCAGCGCCCGCAGCCCGGCGCGGGTCGCCTGCGCTGCCTTGAGGTGGCGGTTAATCAGGGCGATCTGCCCCTCGTTTTCCACCCGGTCCAGCGCAGATTCCAGCGCCCAGAAATCACCGGCGGAGGGCGTGCCCGGCAGCGCGCCGCGGCCGCGATCCAGCCACTGGTGTTTCAGTTCAGTCAATGACAGGCAGGATTGCGCATAGCCCGCGGGCGTCAGCAGCCGCGGCCAGGCGCGTGCGCTGACGCTCAGCGCGGCAAGGCCCGCCGGGCCGCCCAGCGCCTTTTGCGGGCCGATCACCGCGACATCAATGCCCAGCCCGTCCACATCCAGCGTATGGCCGCCGACTGAGGCCACCGCATCCACCACCAGCAGCGCATGGCGACGATGGACGCGCGCGGCAATCTCACTCAGCGGATTCACAATGCCGCTGGCCGCCTCGCCATGCGCCAGCACTACCGCGTCCAGCGCCGGCATCGCGTCCAATGCCTGATCAAACGCCGAAAGCGTGATCGGGTAACCGGACGGCGCTTTGGCATCGTGCACTTCTGCGCCGCCACGCCGTAACCACTGGCTGAAATAGAGCCCATAGGGGCCGGTGACCACATTCAGAATATGCATGCCGGGGCGCGACAAACTCATGGCCACCGACTCCAGCGCCAGCATCGCCTCGCCCTGGATCAGCAACACGTCATTTTTCGTCATCAGCAACTGCGCCAGCCGGTCAGCCAGCGGCGCAAAACGTGCAGCCGGGTAGGGCGGCAGGCTGAGCAACGGGTACCAGCACGGATCGGCCATTACGGCTCCTTCCCCTCAGCGGGTGGTGAATAATTCATCATCAGTAAAGTGTAGAAGCCCAGGCAGGGCGCGGGGCAGATTTGGCAAGATGGGCGGTTGGTGATAGGTTGGCGGCCTGCCTGATAGCCTGTGAAAGAGAACCATGCCGATACAACGCTTCCCGCACCTGGCGCACTGGGGCGCCTACACCGCCGTCGTCGAGGATGGTGTGCTGACCGGTTGCGAACCCTTCGCCGCCGACCATGACCCGTCACCGATGCTCGCCGCCATCGCCCCGGCTCTCTACTCTGAGACCCGCATCCGCAAACCGGCTGTGCGCCGCTCCTGGCTGCAACGCCGTGAAAACAGTGACCGCAGCCTGCGCGGCCGTGAAGAGTTTGTCGAGGTCACCTGGGATGAAGCGCTGGCGCTGGTGGCAGCAGAGAACCAGCGGGTGCGTGACCGCCACGGCCCCGGCGGGCTGTTTACCGGCTCTTACGGCTGGTCATCAGCCGGCCGCCTGCACCATGCGCGCTCGTTGGTGCGCCGCTTCTATTTCAGCGGCGGCGGCGGGGTTGATCAGGTCGGTAACTACAGCTGGGGTGCGGCGCAATTCTTCCTGCCGCATGTGATCGGCACCTTCAGCCCGCTGACCGGGCGCGTCACTGACTGGCAGAGCGTGGCAGACCACGCGCAAGTGCTGGTGGCGTTTGGCGGGCTGGCGCTGAAAAATGCGCAGGTGGCCTCCGGCGGCGCGGGTGAACACACGCTGAAGCCCTGGCTGACGCGGCTGGCTGCGCAGGGTACGCCGGTGATCAACATCAGCCCGACCCGCGACGACTGCCCGGCGTTCCTGAATGCGGAGTGGATCCCGATCCGCCCCAACACCGACGTGGCGCTGATGCTGGCGCTGGGGCATGAAATCGACCGGCTGGGCGCGGTGGATGAAGCGTTTATGGCGACGCACTGCACCGGCTGGCCGCCACTGCGCGCCTACCTGAACGGCAGCAGCGACGGCGTGGCAAAAACCCCGGCGTGGGCGGCGGCCATCACCGGCATTCCGGCGGCGCGCATCCGCCAGCTGGCGCAACAGCTGATCGGCGTGCGCAGTTTTATCACCTGTGCTTACGCCGTCCAGCGCGCCCATCGCGGCGAGCAACCTTATTGGATGATGATTGCGCTGAGCGCAATGCTCGGGCAGATCGGGTTGCCGGGCGGCGGTTTCTCCTTTGGTCACGGTTCGATGAACAGCGTCGGGAACCCGCGCCACGACACGCCGGGGCCGTCAATGCCGGCGGTGCCGAATCCGGCCGGGCTGGCGATCCCGGTGGCGCGCATTGCGGACATGCTGCTCAACCCCGGCGCGCCTTACAGCTTTCAGGGGGAAACCCACCATTACCCGGACATCAAACTGGTGCACTGGGCGGGCGGCAACCCGTTCCACCATCACCAGCAGCTCAACCGGCTGCTGGCGGGCTGGGAGAAGCCGGAGACGATCATCGTGCAGGACATCTGGTGGACGCCGGCGGCGAAGCTGGCCGACATCGTGCTGCCGGTGACCTCGACACTGGAGCGCAACGACATCGGCGGCTCCTCGCGGGATCGCTACGTGTTTGCCATGCATCAGGCGATTGCGCCGCTGCATCAGGCACGCAATGATTTTGATATTTTCAGCGAGCTGGCCGAGCGGCTCGGCTACCGCGATGCCTTCACCGAAGGGCGTGATGAGCAGGCGTGGCTGCGCCATCTCTATGCACAGTGCGGCGAGGCGCAGGCGGGCACCGGCGTCGCCTGGCCGGACTTCGACACCTTCTGGCAGCGGGGGCACGTTGAGCTGCCGACGCCGGACGCACCGTTCATCTTCTTTGAGCACTTCCGGCAAGACCCGCAGCGCCACCCGCTGCGCACGCCGAGCGGCAAGATTGAGCTGTACAGCGAGACGCTGGCCGGGTTCGGCCACGCGGACATGGCACCGCACCCGCAGTGGCAGCCGCCGGTGGAGTGGCTGGGGGACGAGGCCGCCGCACGCTGGCCGCTGCACCTGATCACCGTGCAGCCCAGCGACCGCCTGCATAGCCAGCTTGATCAGGCCCCGTTGGCGCAGGGCAATAAAACCGCCGGGAAAGAGACGCTCCAGATGCGCCCGGATGACGCGGCCGCCCGGGGCTTGCGTGAGGGGGCGGTGGTGCGGGTGCATAACGCCCGCGGGGCCTGCCTCGCCGGGCTGCGGCTGAATGAGGGCCTGGCCCCCGGCGTGGTGGTGATGGCCACCGGCGCGTGGTTTGATCCCGGTTTTGGCGCGCAGCGTGACGGGGTGGAACAGGCGGGTAACCCGAATGTATTGACGCTGGATATTGGTACTTCTTCATTAACTCAGGGGCCGAATGCAATGAGCTGCCTGGTCGAGGTCAGTACCGTAGAAAACGTGCCGCACGCCGTGGAAAAAAAACCATAAAACCGGCGAGTTATGCACTTTTAATCCGTTGATTACATGAAAGGAAGGGATTTTACAGTTGGTTGCATTTAGAGCAGAACTCTTTCGATTCAACGGTGGTTTCTTAAGGGGGCGATCTCTAGAGTAGGACGTCCCAGAGGTATTGATTGGTGAGAAATCAACATACTCTGTATGTTGAGAGCCTATTCAATTGCACCAACCTACGCGGATGCGTAGGTTTTTTTTTGCCTGCGATCCCTGTCCCCTTCCGTACCCTTACTTAAACGAACTTTACCGTTGCCTGGTCGTCAGTGGCCTGTGGGTAGGCTATCCTGTGCGCTGTTAGGGCGGCGTTTTGCTGCCCCGGTTCCCTCATAAGGAGATGGGCTGTGTATGCATTGCTCAGGGGATTATTCAGAATCCTGTTTCGCGTCTCGGTCGAGGCTGACCCGGCGCAGTTCCGGCATGACAAGTTACTGATCGCGCCGAACCATGTCTCATTCCTGGATGGCGCGCTGCTGGCGCTGTTCCTGCCGGTGAAGCCGGTGTTCGCCGTCTACAGCCGCATCACCGACCGCTGGTATATGCGGCTGATCAAACCCTACGTGGAGTTCGTCCCGCTCGACCCGACCAACCCGATGGCGATCAAGCGGCTGGTGCGTGAGGTGCAGGCCGGGCGGCCGATCGTGATCTTCCCCGAGGGGAGGATCACCGTGACCGGCTCATTGATGAAGATTTACGACGGCGCTGCCTTTATCGCGGCCCGCTCCGGGGCTACGGTGCTGCCGGTGCGCATTGACGGCGCGGAGTTCACGCCGTTTGGCCGGTTGCGCGGCGACTTCAAAACCCGCCTGTTCCCCAAAGTGACCATCCGCGTGCTGCCGCCGACCCAGGTGCTGATGCCGGACGCGCCGCGCGCCCGTGAGCGGCGGGTGCTGGCCGGGGCGCGCCTGCATGAGATCATGATGGACGCGCGCATGGCAACGCGTGACCCGCAGACGCTGTTTGAGGCGCTGCTGGCGGCGCAAACCCGTTACGGCCGCTTCAAACCGGTGATTGAGGACATCAATTTCCAGGAGGACAGCTACCACGGGCTGCTGAAAAAATCGCTGGGGGTGAGCCGCATCCTGCAACGTTTCACGCAGGAGCGTGAGCATGTCGGGCTGCTGCTGCCTAATGCCACCATCATGGCGGCGACGATCCTCGGTGCCACCCTGCGCGGGCGGGTGCCGGCGCTGCTCAATTACACCGCCGGGGTGAAGGGCATCCGCAGCGCGATGAAAGCGGCGGAGATCCGCACCATCGTCACCTCGCGCCAGTTCCTCGAAAAGGGCAAGCTCACCGCGCTGCCGGAGCAAGTGACGGAGGCCAACTGGGTCTACCTCGAAGATCTGAAGGACACCGTCACCACGGAGGACAAGCTCTGGATCCTCACTCATCTGCTGTTCCCGCGCCGGGCGATGGTGCCGCAAACGGCGGACGATGCTGCGGTGATCCTGTTTACCTCCGGGTCTGAGGGCAACCCGAAAGGGGTGGTGCACAGCCACGCCAGCCTGCTGGCGAACGTCGAGCAGATCCGCACCGTGGCGGATTTCACCCCTCGTGACCGCTTTATGTCTGCGCTGCCGCTGTTCCACGCCTTCGGCCTCACGGCAGGGCTGCTGACGCCGCTGATTACCGGCAGCCGCGTGTTCCTCTACCCCAGCCCGCTGCACTACCGCGTGGTGCCGGAACTGGTGTATGACCGCAACTGTACGGTGCTGTTCGGCACCTCGACCTTCCTCGGCAACTATGCGCGTTTCGCTCACCCTTATGATTTCGCCCGCGTGCGTTACGTGGTGGCGGGCGCGGAGAAACTCTCCGCTACCACCAAACAGATCTGGCAGGAGAAATTCGGCATCCGCATTCTGGAGGGGTATGGCGTTACCGAATGTGCGCCGGTGGTGGCGATTAACGTGCCGATGGCCGCGAAAGCGGGCACCGTCGGGCGCATCCTGCCCGGTATGGAGGCGCGGCTGATCCCGGTTACGGGCATTGCGCAGGGCGGGCGGCTGCAACTGAAGGGGCCGAACATCATGAAAGGCTATTTGCGGGTGGAGAACCCCGGCCAGCTTGAGCCGCCGGTGGCGGAAAACCGCGAGGGTGAAACAGAGCCCGGCTGGTATGACACCGGCGACATCGTCACGCTGGACGAGCAGGGCTTCTGCACTATTCTCGGCCGGGTGAAGCGCTTCGCCAAACTGGCCGGGGAGATGGTGTCACTTGAGAGCGTCGAACAGCTGGCGCTGCGGGTGTCGCCGGAGGGGCAGCACGCCGCCGCCTCACGCCCGGACAGCACCCGGGGCGAGACGCTGGTGCTGTTTACCACCGACCGCGACCTGACGCGGGAGCAACTGCTGAACGCCGCACGCGACAGCGGCACGCCGGAGCTGGCGGTGCCGCGTGACATCCGCGTGCTGAAAGCCCTGCCGCTGCTTGGCAGCGGCAAACCTGACTTTGTGGCCCTGCGCCAGATGGCCGAAAACCCGGAGAGTACAACATGACGCAGCACATCAATGCCGGTGAAGGCCTGCTGTCGCGCAGTATGGTGGCGGTGATTGTGGCGCAGTTCCTCTCCGCCTTCGGGGATAACGCGCTGCTGTTCGCCACGCTGGCGCTGATTACCCAGCAGCACTACCCCGACTGGAGCCAGCCGATTTTGCAGATGGCGTTTGTTGCCGCCTACATTGTGCTGGCACCCTTTGTCGGCCAGTTTGCCGACAGCGTCGCCAAAGGGCGGGTGATGATGGTCGCCAACCTGCTGAAACTGGTGGGCGCAGCGGCGATCCTGGCCGGGCTGAACCCATTCCTCGGCTACGGGCTGGTGGGCGTGGGGGCGGCGGCCTATTCACCGGCCAAGTACGGCATCCTTGGCGAGATCACCCGCGGCGAACAGCTGGTCAAAGCCAACGGCCTGATGGAGTCCTCGACTATCGCCGCGATCCTGCTTGGGTCGGTGGCCGGTGGCTGGCTCTCTGACTGGCACCTGCTGGCGGCCATCGGCGTCTGTGCGGCGGCCTATGGCGCGGCGGTGGTGGCGAACCTGTTTATCCCGCGCCTGCCGGCGGCGCGCCCCGGCCAGCCGTGGCACCCGGGCCGGATGATCAGCGCCTTTGCGCGGGCAGCGCGTACCCTCTGGCAGGACAGCGGCGCACGCTTCTCGCTGGTGGGCACCAGCCTGTTCTGGGGCGCAGGCGTGACGCTGCGGTTATTGCTGGTGCTGTGGGTGCCGGTGGCGCTCGGCATCACCACCCATACGCTGCCGACGCTGCTGAACGCTTTTGTGGCGATTGGCATTGTGCTCGGTGCCGGGGCCGCGGCCTGGCTGGTGACGCTGAAAACCGTGAGGCGCTGTATGCCGGCCGGGATACTGATGGGCGTGGCCGTAGTGCTGTTCGCGCTTCAGCATCAGCTGGTGAATGCGGCCGTGCTGTTGGTGGCGATTGGCCTGCTCGGCGGCTTCTTTGTGGTACCGCTCAATGCGCTGTTACAGGAGCGCGGCAAGCTCAGCGTGGGGGCGGGCAACGCGATTGCGGTGCAAAACCTCGGGGAAAACAGCGCGATGCTGTTGATGCTCGGCCTCTACTCGCTGGTGGTGAAGCTGGGGACGCCGGTGGTGGCGGTAGGGATTGGCTTTGGTGTGCTGTTCGCACTGGCGATTGGCGGACTGTGGCTCTGGCAGGCGCGGCGCACAGGCTGATCATCGCAATGAAACGATCATCACCATAAAAACAGGGCGGAATTTCCGCCCTGTTTTTTTTGCCTGATGCGCAGGGTGATTACGGTGCCGGAATGGTAAAGCGGCGGTGGATCGCTTCCAGTTCCTGCATGATCTCCTCATCCAGCACCAGGTTCTGGCTGTCAATGTTGAGCTTCAGCTGATCCAGCGTGGTGGCACCCAGCAGGGTGCTGGCGACGAACGGCTGCTGGCGCACAAAGGCCAGCGCCATTTGCGACGGGTCAAGGTTACGGCGTTTCGCCAGTGCCACATACTCGGTAATCGCCTGCTCCGCCTGTTCCCCGCTATAGCGGGTAAAGCGGCTGAACAGCGTATTGCGCGCCCCGGCCGGTTTGGCACCGTTCAGGTATTTGCCGCTCAGCGTGCCGAATGCCAGGCTGGAGTACGCCAGCAACTCCACGCCCTCGTGGTGGCTTACCTCCGCCAGACCCACCTCAAAGCTGCGGTTCAGCAGGCTGTAGGGGTTCTGGATCGAGACGATGCGCGGCAGGTCGTGCTTTTCCGCCAGTTGCAGGTAGCGCATCACGCCCCATGGGGTCTCGTTAGAGACGCCGATGTAGCGGATTTTCCCGGCGCGCACCTGCTCACTCAGCGCTTCCAGCGTCTCCAGCAGCGTCACGGCCGGTTTGTCATCGGTGTAGCTGTAGTTCAGCTTGCCGAAGCAGTTGGTCTGGCGCTGCGGCCAGTGCAGCTGGTAGAGGTCGAGGTAATCGGTATTCAGGCGTTTCAGGCTGGCATCCAGCGCGTTGCGGATGTTTTTACGGTCCAGCGCCTGCTCAGGGCGGATGGCGGCGTCGCTGCCGCGTGACGGCCCGGCGATTTTACTCGCCAGCACTACTTTCTCACGGCAGCCGCGCGCCTTCAGCCAGCTGCCGATATAGCTTTCGGTCAGGCCCTGAGTTTCAGGGCGTGGCGGCACCGGGTACATTTCTGCGGTATCGATCAGGTTGATCCCGGCGGACAGGGCGTAATCGAGTTGCTGGTGGGCGTCGGCTTCGCTGTTCTGCTCACCGAAGGTCATGGTGCCCAATCCCAGAACGCTGACTTCCAAAGAGCTGTGGGGGATGCGGTGATAATGCATTGCCGGTTTTCCTTAGTGTTAAGAATATAGGCTGAAAAAATGCGCCTCTGGGGACGTTATCTTTTCTTCACAATCGCGTTTTTCTTCTCGCACAGATGATCAATGCCGGATTGACTATAACCAAGCTGCCGGGAGGGGGAAAGTAGCTGGGGAGAGAAGGGCGCGGCCCGGTGAGTGCGGCAAGCATGGCGGCCCGGCCGGAAAAGGCATGTTTCCACCGGGCGATAATTAACTAAATGCTTACCTTTCAATAACCTGGTTAACATTGTCGCCATTAATCTGACGCTGGTTACCCTGCTCATCCGTATAACTGATTAATCCGGTTTCTTTATCAATTTTCGGTTTACCCTGAGTCAGGATCATATTGCCCTCTTTGGTGGCGATGACGTAATCGCTGGAACAGCCGGTGAGGGAGAGCGCAACAACCAGCGCAGAAGCAGCAATGGCCCATGTTTTCATGATGATTTCCTTACTATTCGGCAGACGGGAAAGATCTAATAAGCGTAGCAAACTGCCATAAGACGCCGGGCAAAATCTCCTCCAAAAGTCTGATTTTCCGCACGCTGACCTAAAAACGCCGTCAGGCCAGGAAATGCCGTGCCAGCAGCGCCGCGGTAAAGTTCTTTTTCAGGTAGAAACCGCGCGGCAGCGTCATGATTGGCTGGCCGCGATCGCCTATCGCCTCGGTCAGGGCTTTGCTGTTGGCCGCTTTGGGGCGCAGTTGCAGCACTTCGCCATGACGGGCGGTGATGCTTTCGACCTTGCCGAGCACAATCATGTCCATCAGTTCTTCCCAGTCACAGCGCAGCTGATCCTCCTCTTCCGCACTGGGCGACCAGAGCAACGGCGCGCCGATGCGCCGGGCCGCCAGCGGCAGCGTGCGTTCGCCCTCGACCGGCACCCACAGCACCCGCGACAGTTTATGGCGCACGTGGCTGCGCTCCCAACTGACGCCGCTGTTGCCGGTGAGCGGGGCGACGCAGACAAAGGTCGTCTCCAGCGGCTTGCCGGCCGCATCCACCGGGATGGTCTTCAGCTCCACGCCCAGCGCCGGGAAATCCTGCTCCGCTTTGCTGCCGGCCGTGGCCCCGAGGTAGAACTCCAGCAGCATTCCGACCCAGCCTTTATCACGTTTTAAATCCACCGGAATCGCGATGCCCGCCTGCGTGGCCAGCTCGCCCAGCGTATGCCCGGCCAGCGCCCGGGCGCGCTGCAGTAATTCATCGCTGTGCTGCGGAGGGGGAAGAGGAGAGAGGCCCATCATGATTACCTGTCAGAGTGATTAAAAAGTGAACGACTTATTGCCCGGTGAAGGATATAGCCCGCCGGGCTGGTGAAAAGCAGAATAATAGCATGATTTGGTTAGTAAATTTTTCTGGAAATCTGCCGATAACCGTGCCGGTACCGCTTTTTTTCACCGTTTGTCGCCGACAATAAACAGGATCTTACACCAGGTTATCCACAGATTTTTGGGATAACCCGGCTTAATACGGACTACTGGTTTCATCCACAGGCTTGACGCCGCGGGGTTTTGGATAATTTACTCTTTTTATGTCCAATAAATTGGCATTATCTGTGGATAAAATCAACTTTGTTCGTTTTTTGACCGCGACAATAACGAAAGGTGATATGGCTCACATTATCTGTGTTGTGCTGTGGCGCCATACGGGGTTATCGCGCTGTTTTACATAAGATAATGCTGAGAGTGCCGCAGGGGGGAGTTATCCACTGATCGGGGCTTAATGGCGTTACCCTTAAGTTCTGCACAAAGATATCCACAGAAAACGTGAATAAAATCGGGGGTGTAGCCGGGGATATGTTTATAACTTGGCAAGAAGCTGTGGGTTATCCCGGTGTTATTCCTGATGAACGGCTGATAAGCAGTGGTTTACCGCCTGTTGGGAGTGTGAAACAATCAAGGCATATGCATTTACGCTTATTTGAGGTAGTCCGGTGATCGATGATGATGGCTACCGCCCGAATGTTGGTATCGTAATCTGTAATCGGCAGGGGCAGGTACTCTGGGCCCGTCGTTACGGTCAGCACTCCTGGCAGTTTCCTCAGGGGGGAATTAACCCCGGTGAAACCGCTGAGCAGGCGATGTACCGTGAACTGTTTGAAGAAGTGGGGCTGAACCGGAAAGATGTGCGTATTCTGGCCTCAACCCGCAACTGGTTGCGCTATAAATTGCCAAAACGTTTGGTGCGTTGGGACACAAAGCCGGTTTGTATCGGCCAAAAGCAAAAATGGTTTCTCTTGCAGCTCATGTGCGACGACGCGGATATCAATATGCAGCGCAGCAGCACGCCGGAATTTGACGGCTGGCGCTGGGTCAGCTTCTGGTATCCGGTTCGGCAGGTCGTCTCTTTTAAACGTGATGTCTATCGCCGTGTGATGAAAGAGTTTTCCACTACCGTGATGCCGGTGCAGGAGTTAAGCGCGCCTCGCTCACCCCCTGCTTACCGTCGTAAAAGAGGTTAAGTCACGCAGATTATGCTCACGCGTTTGCGAGAAATTGTTGAAAAGGTCGCTGCGGCAGCCAGCCTCAATGAGGCGCTGGATCTGCTCGTCAGCGAAACCTGCCTGGCAATGGACACCGAAGTCTGCTCCATTTATCTGGCGGACAACGATCGCCGCTGCTACTACCTGATGGCCACGCGTGGCCTGAAAAAACCGCGCGGCAAACAGGTGACGCTCGCCTTTGACGAGGGCGTGGTGGGGCTGGTGGGCCGCCTGGCAGAACCTATCAACCTCGCCGATGCCCACAGCCACCCCAGCTTCAAATATATCCCGCAGGTCAAAGAGGAGCGTTTCCGCTCCTTCCTCGGGGTGCCTATCATCCACCGCCGCCAGCTGCTCGGCGTGCTGGTGGTGCAACAGCGCGAACATCGCCAGTTCGATGAGAGCGAAGAGTCTTTCCTGGTCACCCTGGCCACGCAGATTGCCGGTTTCCTGACCCAGGTGCAGCTCACCGAGTTGTTTGGCCGCTTCCGCCAGACGCGCGTCAAAGCGCTGCCCGCCTCACCGGGCGTGGCAATTGGCGTGGGCTGGCAGGATTGCTCACAGCCGTCGCTTGATCTGGTTTATATGGCCTCCACCCTCGACAGCGCGCGGGAGCGTGAGCGCCTGACGCGGGCGCTGGAAGAGGCCGGGGCCGAGTTCCGCCGTTTCAGCAAACGCTTTACCGCCAGTGCGCAGAAAGAGAGCGCGGCGATCTTCGACCTCTACTCCCACCTGCTGAATGACGCCCGCCTGAAACGCGAGCTGTTTTTCGAAGTGGACGGCGGCTCCGTGGCGGAGTGGGCGGTGAAAAAGGTGGTGGAACATTTCGCTGCCCAGTTCGCCAGCCTGCAGGATGCCTACATGCGCGAGCGCGCCGGTGACCTGCGGGCGCTCGGCCAGCGGCTGCTGTTCCACCTCGACGACAGCGTGCAGGGTGACATCCCCTGGCCGGAGCGGTTTGTGCTGGTGGCCGACGAACTCACCGCCACCCTGCTGGCAGAAGTACCGCCGGAGCGGCTGGCCGGGGTGGTGGTGCGCGACGGCGCCGCCAACTCCCATGCGGCGATTCTGGTGCGGGCGATGGGCGTGCCCACCGTCATGGGGGCGGACATCCAGACCTCGCTGCTCAACCAGCGCACGCTGATTGTTGACGGCTATCGCGGTGAACTGCTGATCGACCCGGAACCGGTGCTGATCCAGGAGTACCAGCGGCTGATCAACGAAGAGCTGGAGCTGAGCCAGCGCGCGGAAGATGACGTAGAGGAACCGGCGCAGCTGAAAAGCGGCGAGCGGGTCTTCACCCTGCTGAATGCCGGGCTGAGCGCCGACCATGAAAAGCTGTTCGGCGGCCGGGTAGACGGCATCGGCCTTTACCGCACGGAAATCCCGTTTATGCTGCAAAGCGGCTTCCCATCAGAAGAGGAGCAGGTGGCGCAGTATCAGGGCATGTTGCAGATCTTCCCGCAGAAATCCGTGACGCTGCGCACCCTCGACATCGGCGCGGACAAGCAGCTTCCCTATATGCCGATCAGCGAAGAGAACCCCTGCCTCGGCTGGCGCGGCATCCGCATCACCCTCGACCAGCCGGAAATCTTCCTGATTCAGGTACGCGCCATGCTGCGCGCCAATGCCGCCACCGGCAACCTCAGCATCCTGCTGCCGATGATCACCAGCCTGGAAGAGATTGACGAGGCAAAACGCCTGATTGAGCGTGCCGGGCGTGAGGTGCAGGAGGTGCTCGGCTACGATCTGCCGCCGGTGCGGCTGGGCATCATGATTGAAGTGCCGGCGATGGTGTTCCTGATCCCGCACCTGGCCGGGCGGGTGGATTTCGTCTCGGTCGGCACCAACGACCTGACGCAATACCTGCTGGCGGTGGATCGCAACAATACCCGCGTGGCAGCGCTGTATGACAGCCTGCACCCGGCGATGCTGCGGGTGCTGAAAATGATCGCGGAGCAAAGCGCCGCGGCGGGGCTGGATCTCAGCCTGTGCGGCGAGATGGCCGGTGACCCGATGGGCGCGCTGCTGCTGGTCGGGCTGGGCTACCGCCACCTCAGCATGAACGGGCGCAGCATTGCCCGCATCAAATACCTGCTGCGGCGTGTGGAACAGGCGGAAGCTGACGCGCTGGCCGCCAGGGTACTCTCCGCCCCGCATACCACCGATGTGCGCCACATCGTTTCGGCGTTTATGGAGCGCCGTGGCCTCGGCGGGCTGATTCGCGGCGGTAAATAGCCGCGTTTTATAAGGCCAACGCCGACGCCTTTCTTTACAGATAAATACCTATTCCCGCCCCGGACCGCTTTTAGCCTATGCTATGATTCGCAACCTGCTGACCCCCCTGGGGCTAACACTAGACAATTTGTGGTGATGGATGAGTAACAGCTATCTGGCGTTTCCTGACTTCGACCCGGTCATTTTTTCCCTGGGCCCGGTTTCCCTCCACTGGTACGGCCTGATGTACCTGGTGGGCTTTATTTTTGCGATGTGGCTGGCGGTGCGCCGCGCCAATAAGCCCGGCAGCGGCTGGACCAAAGAGGAGGTGGAGAACCTGCTCTATTTCGGCTTCCTGGGGGTGTTTATCGGCGGCCGCGTGGGCTATGTGCTGTTCTACAACCTGCCGCTGTTCCTCGATAACCCGCTCTACCTGTTCAAAGTATGGGATGGCGGGATGTCGTTCCACGGCGGCCTGATTGGCGTGATCTGCGTGATGCTGCTGTTTGCCCGCCGCACCCACCGCAATTTCTTCCAGGTCTCTGATTTTATTGCACCGCTGATCCCGTTTGGCCTCGGTGCCGGTCGCCTGGGCAACTTCATCAACGGTGAGCTGTGGGGCCGCGTCACCACCCACACGCCGTGGGCGATGCTGTTCCCCGGCTCGCGCAGCGAAGATATGGCGCTTGCCGTTGCTGACCCGTCCCTGCTGCCGCTGCTGAACCAGTATGGCGTGCTGCCGCGCCACCCGTCGCAGATCTATGAACTGCTGCTGGAAGGGGTGGTGCTGTTCCTGATTTTGAACCTCTTTATCCGCAAGCCGCGGCCGATGGGCAGCGTCTCCGGCCTGTTCCTGATCGGCTACGGCGCATTCCGCATTATCGTGGAGCATTTCCGCCAGCCGGACGCCCAATTGGGGCTGTTCGACGGCATTATCAGTATGGGGCAGATCCTCTCGATTCCGATGATCGTCGCGGGCGTCATTATGATGATTTGGGCCTACCGCCGCCCACAGAAAACCGTTGTGAGGTAACATGAAACAGTATCTGGATTTAATGAACACCGTGCTTCATCACGGCACCCCGAAAGCTGACCGTACCGGCACCGGCACGCTGTCGATTTTTGGCCATCAGATGCGTTTCAACCTGCAAGAGGGTTTCCCGCTGGTGACCACCAAGCGCTGCCACCTGCGGTCGATCATCCATGAGCTGCTCTGGTTCCTGAAAGGTGAAACCAACATCGCCTATCTGCGTGAAAACAACGTCACCATCTGGGATGAGTGGGCCGACGAAAACGGCGATCTCGGCCCGGTGTACGGCAAACAGTGGCGCGCCTGGGGGGCGGCCGACGGCCGCCAGATAGACCAGCTGGCAAACGTGGTGCAGCAGCTGAAACAAGACCCGGACTCCCGCCGCATCATCGTTTCCGCCTGGAACGTGGGTGAACTCGAGAGCATGGCACTGGCCCCGTGCCACGCGTTCTTCCAGTTCTACGTGGCGGACGGCAAGCTCTCCTGCCAGCTTTACCAGCGTTCCTGCGATGTGTTCCTCGGCCTGCCGTTTAACATCGCCAGCTACGCGCTGCTGGTGCATATGATGGCGCAGCAGTGCGATCTGGAGGTCGGGGACTTCGTCTGGACTGGCGGCGATACCCACCTCTACAGCAACCATCTGGAGCAGGCGCGCCTGCAACTGACGCGCGAGCCGCGCCCGATGCCGAAACTGGTGATCAAACGCAAACCTGACTCCCTGTTTGATTACCGCTTCGAGGATTTCGAGATTGAAGGGTACGATCCGCACCCGGCGATTAAAGCCCCGGTCGCGATCTGATTCATCACCCCGCTGTATAGAACCGAAGCCTGTGGCTTCGGTTTTTTTATGCCTGTGCCCGCCCGCCGCCATGCGTTTTGCGGCACGCCTTCCAGAAAAATGCCTGCTTTCCCGCGTTGCAACGCCGCTGTGCGGCACTTCTTCCTGTTCCGCCACCGCCCGCTGGCCGGGGATTTTTTGTGCCTTACACTGGCCCGCATGAACAGACTCACAGGGAAACAACAGGGCATGAGCCTACTTGAAATGCTGGTGGTGATGGGGCTGATTGCCATCCTGACCGGCAGCAGTCTTTATTACGCGCAGGAGATGCGCCAGGCGCACCGCCTGCGGCAGAGCGCACAGGCGCTCCAGACCTTTCTGGGGCGGATGCAGGCGCAGGCCAACAGCCGCAATGAGGCGCGGCTGCTGGCGGTGACACTGGGGCCGGCGGGCTGCGTTACACAACAGAGTGAACCGCCTGCCGGGTGCGGCGGAAACGGGCTGCACGTGTTCCGGCCCGGCGGGCAGGGCGTGTCCATCGTCGGTTTCAGCGGCAACGGCATGGGGTTTTATGGCCTGCGCAATACCGCCCAGCCCGGCCATCTCACCCTCGGCAATGCGGCCGGGCGCATCCGGGTGGTGCTCTCCGGCCACGGGAGGCTGAGGCTCTGCGGCGAAGATGCCGTCAGCGGGGTGCCGCTATGCCGCTGAATGCACCTTATGCCCGGCAACGCGGTTTCACCCTGCCGGAAATCCTGCTGGCGATGGGCATCGGCAGTGTGGTGATGCTGGCCGCCGCCGGCAGCTACCCGGCAATCTACCAGCAGGGGCAGCGCCTGCGTCAGCTGTTCTGGCTGGATCACGCCCTGCATCAGGCGGCCGACACCCTCGGGAAAGATCTGCGCCGTGCCGGGTTCTGTGCCGGGCAAGCCTGCGGCAGCCGGGCGGTGCGCCTGAGCGTGGCTGGTGGTGAGGGCGCAGGGGGCTGTGTGCTGCTGGCCTATGACCTCAACCGCAATGGCCGCTGGGAACCGGCGGGCCCGGAGGCGGAAACCTTCGGCTACCGTCTGGTGGCCGGTGCGCTGGAGACACAACGCGGCGTGACGCACTGCGGCGGTACAGGCTGGGAAAGGCTGCTCGATCCGGCCGAAGTCATCATCACCGGTTTTACGCTGAGCGACGCCCATGAGGCCGCGGGTACCGTGCTGCAACTCACCCTGAGCGGCCAAAGCCGGCAGGGCGCGGTACGGCGGCAGATTACCCGCTTACTGACCGGGGCGAACACATGAACCGCCAGTGGGGCAACGCCACCCTGCTGACGCTGATGGGGCTGATGCTGCTGGGGTTAATGGGCATGACGGCGCTGCACCGCCAGCTTGATGAGGCCGTGCGGCTCACCGGCGAGACGCGGCAACATCTGCTGGCCTGGAACCAGGCCGCTTCCGCACTCACCTGGGCTGCCACGCTGCGCTGGCCGCCTGCGCAAACAGCGTGGCAATGCCGCTCCTTTCACCCCGGCGGCCTGCGCGGCTGCATGAAAGCCGCTGCCCGGCCGGAGGTGATTCTGCTGCGGGGGGAAGGGCGGCGGGCGGATGGCTCCCCGTTGTTCCTTTACCAGCTGGCGACGCCCGGGCTTAACGGGCATCCGGCGCGGCTGGCCGGGGGCTGGCTGGATTTCTGCCCGGAGAAGCCCCCGCATAACTGTGAAGGGGAGGCCGGGCCATGACGGCGCAACGTGGCTTTACCCTGATCGAGGTGCTGTTTGCCGCCATGCTGTTTGCCGTTTCCCTGCTGGGGTTGCTGACGTACCAACAGGCGCTGACGGCGGGGTTTGACCGGCAACGGCAGGTGCAGCAGGCGTGGCGTCTGGCTGGAGAGCAACTGGAAGCATTCAGCCTGACCGGCCGCCAGAGCGGGCTGTTACCGCTGCCCAAAGGCTGGCAACTGACAGTCAGCGGCGCGTCCGCCGATGCGCCCAGCGGCTGCCGCTGGGCAACGGTTACGGTGGCGGCCCCGGCACAGCAACAGGTGACGGTGCGCCGGTTATTATGTTAAAACCCCGCCCCGGTGTTGCTTTACGGCGGCGTCAGGTTACAGTGGGGCTGCGGCGCAAGCCGCCTGCCACACCCGTTATTCACTTCAGAGGCATCATGTTCACCGTTTACCACTCCAACCAACTGGATCTGCTGAAAAAACTGATCTCGGCGCTTATTGAAGGGCAGCCGCTCGCTGATCCCTTCCAACAGGAAGTGGTGCTGGTGCAAAGCCCCGGTATGGCGCAATGGCTGCAAATGCAGTTGGCCGATGAGTTTGGTATTGCGGCGAATATTCAGTTTCCGCTGCCGGCCTCCTTTATCTGGGACATGTTCACCCGCGTGTTGCCGGGCATCCCGAAAGAGAGCGCCTTCAGCAAAGATGCCATGACCTGGAAACTGATGTGGCTGCTGCCGGAGATGTTGACGGAACCGGCATTTGCCCCCCTGCGCCACTACCTGCAGGATGACGGCGACAAGCGCAAAATTCACCAGCTGGCGGCCAGAGTAGCCGATCTGTTTGACCAGTATCTGGTTTACCGCCCGCACTGGCTGGAAGGGTGGGAGCGCGGCGAACTGCAGGACGATCTGGGCGAAGCACAGCAGTGGCAGGCAGCCCTGTGGGCGCGGCTGTGCAGCTACACCGCCGCACTGGGGCAGCCGAAATGGCACCGTGCCAACCTTTACCAGCGCTTTATCGCCACGCTGAACCAGCTGGAAACCTGCCCGCCGGGGCTGCCGAAACGGGTCTTTATCTGCGGCATCTCCGCGCTGCCGCCGATCTATTTGCAGGCATTGCAGGCGCTGGGTAAGCATATCGACATTCACCTGATGTTCACCAACCCCTGCCGCTACTACTGGGGCGACATCCAGAATTATGCGTTTCTGGCCAAGCTACAAAGCCGCAAACGGCGCGACTATCTCGCCCGCGCGGAGGTTGACCTATTCCGCGATCCGGCACAGGCCCCCCAGTTGTTCAATCAGGAAGGTGAGCAGGCGCTCACTAACCCGCTGCTGGCCTCCTGGGGCAAGCTGGGGCGTGACCATATGTATCTGCTCTCCCAGATTGATGATATCCAGGAAGTGCAGGCATTTGTGGACATGGAAGGCGACACCCTGTTGCACGCAGTCCAACAGGACATGCTGGAGCTGAATGACCAGGCGGTGCTGGGCATGACGCCGGAAACCCTGGCCAACAGCGCCGGTAAGCGCCTGCTGGACCCAGAGGATCGCTCCATCTGCATCCATGCCTGCCACAGCCCGCAACGCGAAGTGGAAGTGCTGCATGACAAACTGCTGGCGATGATGGCGGAAGACCCGACCCTCACGCCGCGTGACATCATTGTGATGGTGGCGGACATCGACAGCTACGCGCCCTATATTCAGGCGGTGTTCGGCAATGCACCGCCGGATCGCTACCTGCCGTTTGCCATCTCTGACCGTAAAGCCAGCCAGGCCCACCCGGCGTTGCAGGCGTTTCTCACGCTGCTGGAGATGCCGCAGAGCCGCTTTACCTCGGAGCAGGTGCTGGCACTGCTGGAGGTACCGGCGCTGGCCGGTCGTTTCTCTATCCATGAGGATGGGCTGCGGCTGTTACGGCTGTGGGTGAGTGAATCCGGCATCCGCTGGGGGCTGGACGATGACGCCATCCGCCAGCTTGAACTGCCGCCAACCGGCCAGCACACCTGGCGCTTTGGCCTGACGCGGATGCTGCTGGGTTACGCCATGGACAGCGAAGCGGGCCACTGGCAGGGCGTGCTGCCCTATGACGAATCAACCGGGCTGGCGGCGGAGCTGGCCGGTCACCTGGCGGAGTTGCTGATGCAGCTGACCCGCTGGCGCGCCCTGCTGGATGAACCGCGCCCGCTGGCGGGGTGGCTGCCGCTTTGCCGCCAGATGCTCGATACCTTCTTTATCAAGGACGTGGAAACAGAAGGGGTGCTCACGGTCATTGAAGAACAGTGGCAGAAAGCGATCAATTTCGGGCTGGCGGCGCAATACCCGGATAAAGTGCCGCTCAGTATCCTGCGTGACGACCTGGCCGCCCGGCTGGATCAGGAGCGTATCAGCCAGCGTTTCCTGGCGGGGCCGATCAACTTCTGTACCCTGATGCCGATGCGCTCCATCCCCTTCCAGGTGGTCTGCCTGCTGGGCATGAATGATGGCGTCTACCCGCGTACCCTGCCGCCGCTCGGGTTTGACCTGATGGCGCATCAGGTCAAAAAAGGTGACCGCAGCCGCCGTGATGATGACCGTTATCTGTTCCTCGAGGCGATGCTGTCCGCCCAGCAACGGCTTTACATCAGCTTTATCGGCCGGTCGATTCAGGACAACAGCGAGCGCTACGCCTCGGTGCTGGTAACCGAGCTGATGGAGTACATCGGCCAGAGTTTTGTACTGCCGGACGATCTGGCGTGTGAGGCGGACGAGAGCGAGCGCCGGGTACGTGAGCACGTGCTCTGCCGCCACGCCCGGATGCCGTTCAATGCGGAAAACTTTGTGCCGGGCGACGAGCACCAGAGTTACGCCCGCGAGTGGCTGCCTGCCGCCAGCGCGCAGGGCGAGCCGCACCCGGACTTTAATCAGCCGCTGGCACCGGAGCCGCTGGAGGAGATCACGCTGGAAAACCTGATGCGCTTCTACCGCCACCCGGTACGGGCCTTTTTCCAGATGCGCCTCGGCGTCAATTTTATGCTGGAAGAGACGGAGCTGCCGGACGAGGAGCCGTTCGTGCTGGACAGCCTCAACCGCTATAAATTCAACAGCCAGCTGTTGAACACGCTGATTGAAGAGCAGGACGCCGACGCGCTCTATGCGCGGGTCAAAGCCTCCGGTGCGCTGCCTTACGGCGCGTTTGGTGAAATCTACTGGCAGAAGCAATCCGAAGAGATGACGGAGCTGGCGGAAAAGGTCAGGGCGCTGCGCGGTGAGTCACGCAGCGAGGAGATCTCCCTGGAAATCGGCGACTGTGTGATCACCGGCTGGGTGCACCATATCCAGCCCGATGGCCTGCTGCGCTGGCGGCCTGCGGCACTGAATGCGGTGGATGGGGTGTTGCTGTGGATTGAGCATCTGGCGTATTGTGCATCAGGAGGCGAAGGGGAAAGCCGCAGCTATGGGCGCAAAGAGACCGTGTGGCACTTCCCCGCTCTGCCGGTCAACGAGGCGAGGCAGTATCTGGCGTTGTTGATCGAGGGGTACCGGCAGGGCATGCGTGAGCCGCTGCTGCTGGTCAACAAGAGCGGCTGGGCGTGGCTCAGCCACTGTGTGGATCCTCAGACCGGGGAGATAAACCGTGATGAGGAGACGCAGGGCAAAGCCCGCGGTAAACTGCTCCAGGCCTGGCTGGGCGATCAGCGTGTTCCCGGCGAAGGCGATGATCCCTACCTGCAACGCGTCATCCGGCAACTGGACGATGACGACATCGTAAAAATCCAGCAGAATGCGGAACGTTTTTTACTGCCCCTGGCCCGGCATAACCAGCCCGGTGCAGCCTAAAGGCAAGACGCGTCACCGTGTCATGAAAGGACTCCGCCGTGCACCGCCGCTTAACAGGGCAGGTGCATATTCAGCGATACCGCCTGCGGCGGGCACTATCGCGGCATACCGGGTCTGACCCCCTCAGGCCGGCCCGGCCAGCAACGTTTACGCAGAGTGGCCTTACCCTTTGAAGTTTGCTCCGGCGGTACATTTACCAGGTGATGGGAGAGTGGGAATGCGAAAACAGCTTACCTGTATTTCCAGGTTACTGTTGTTATTGATTTTTATGGCACCAGTCAGCGGTTTTGCGCAGGGATGGCAGCCACTGGCGGAAACAATCAACAAGAGTGAACACGATCCCCGCCGGTACCAGGCGGTGAAACTGGATAACGGCATGACCGTGCTGCTGGTGTCAGATGCGCAGGCACCCAAGTCCCTGGCGGCGCTGGCGCTGCCGGTCGGCTCACTGGACGATCCGGACAGCCAGCTGGGGCTGGCGCACTACCTTGAGCATATGGTGCTGATGGGGTCGAAAAAGTACCCCGACCCGGAAAACCTCGCCGAGTTTCTGAAGAAACATGGCGGCAGCCATAATGCCAGCACCGCCTCCTACCGCACGGCATTCTACCTTGAGGTGGAAAACAGCGCGCTGGCCCCGGCAGTGGATCGGCTGGCGGATGCCATCGCCGCGCCGCTGCTCGACCCGGTCAATGCCGATCGCGAGCGCCATGCGGTCAATGCTGAACTGACGATGGCCCGTTCGCGTGACGGGATGCGCATGGCGCAGGTCCGGGCGGAAACGCTGAACCCGGCGCACCCCAGCGCACGCTTCTCCGGCGGCAACCTCGACACGCTGAAAGACAAGCCCGGCAGTAAACTGCATGAGCAGCTGACGGCGTTCTACCAGCGCTATTACTCCGCCAACCTGATGGTGGGGGTTCTCTACAGCAACCAGCCGTTGCCTGCGCTGGCGGCCCTCGCGGCGGATACCTTCGGCCGCATTGCCAACCATCAGGCCACGGTGCCGGCGATTACCGTGCCGACGCTGACCGCTGAGCAGGAAGGTATTTTCATCCACTATGTTCCCGCCCAGCCGCGTAAACAGCTGAAGCTGGAGTTCGCGATCGACAACGACAGCGCGAAGGATAAAAACAGCCAGGCATTCCGCAGCAAAACCGACACCTATATCAGTTACCTGATCGGTAACCGCAGCCCCGGCACACTGTCAGACTGGTTACAGCAGCAGGGGCTGGCGGATGCGATTAACGCCGGGGCCGACCCGCTGGTTGACCGCAATCAGGGGGTGTTCGCCATCTCCGTGTCGTTGACGGACAAAGGGCTGGCACAGCGCGACGAAGTGATTGCCGCCATCTTCAACTATCTGTCGATGCTGCGTCAGCATGGCATCAGCCGCAGCTATTTCGATGAGATCGGCCATGTGCTGAACCTCGATTACCGCTACCCGGCGATTACCCGCGACATGAACTACATCGAATGGCTGGTGGACACGATGCTGCGGGTGCCGGTGAATCATGCGCTGGATGCGGCTTACCTGGCCGATCGCTATGACCCGGAAGCCATTGCTGCCCGCCTGAGCCAGCTGACGCCGGAAAAAGCGCGTGTCTGGGTGGTCAGCCCTGATGCGCCGCATAACCGTACCGCCTACTTTGTTGACGCGCCTTACCAGGTAGACCGTATTACCCCGGCACAGCGCCAGCGCTGGCAGCAACTGGGCGCACAGATCGCCCTGACGCTGCCGGCGCTTAACCCCTACATCCCGGACGATCTGTCGCTGATTACCTCAACGGAAAAACCTACGCGGCCGCAGCTGGTGGTGGATGAACCGGGGCTGCGTGCGCTCTATATGCCCAGCCACACCTTTGCCGATGAGCCGCGCGCCGACATTACCTTTGCTTTCCGCAACCCCACGGCGCTTGATTCACCGCGCCATCAGGTGATGTACGCGCTCACTGACTACCTGGCAGGGCTGGCGCTGGATCAGCTCAGTTACCAGGCCTCCATCGGCGGTATCGGCTTCTCCACTGCGCCGGATAATGGCGTGGTGTTTAACGCCAATGGGTTTACTCAACGGCTGCCGCAACTGCTGACCTCGCTGGTAGCCGGGTACGCCAGCTTTACGCCGACCGCCGATGAGCTGGCGCAGGCTAAGTCCTGGTACCGGGAGAAGCTGGATGCTTCCGGCAAAGGGAAAGCCTTTGAACAGGCGATCATGCCGGTACAGATGCTCTCCCGCGTGCCTTACAGCGAGCGCGAAGCGCGCCGCGCCATGCTGGACAGCATCACGGTGGAGGAGATCGTCGCGTATCGTGACAGCCTGCTGCACCTGGCCGCGCCGGAAGTGCTGGTGGTAGGCAACATGACAGCGGATCAGGTGCGCCAGCTGGCGCATTCCCTGAAAACCCAGCTGGGCTGTACCGGTGAAGCCTGGTGGCACGGCAAAGAGGTGGTGATTAAACAGAAACAGCTGGCCAACCTGCAAAAGGCCGGCAGCAGCAGCGATTCCGCGCTGGCGGCGGTGTATGTGCCGCCCGGCTATGATGAGGTGCACAGCATGGCCTACAGCGCCTTGCTGGGGCAGATTCTGCAACCCTGGTTCTACAGCCAGCTGCGCACGCAGGAGCAGTTGGGCTACGCGGTGTTTGCCTTCCCTATCTCCGTCGGGAAACAGTGGGGGCTGGGCTTCCTGTTGCAGAGCAACAGCCAGCCACCGGCTTACCTCTACCCACGTTACCTTGATTTCTTTGCCCAGGCGGATAAACGCCTGGGGGCCATGAGCAATGAGGATTTTGTGCAATACCGTCAGGCAATGATTGATGAGCTGACCCAGCGTCCGCAAACCCTGAGTGAAGAGGCCAGCCGCTTCAGCAATGATTTCAGCCGCGGCAATTTCCGCTTTGATACCCGCGATCAGGTAATCGACGTGCTGAAGGCCCTGACGCGGGACCAGCTGCACCAGTACTACCGGCAGGCGGTGATAGCCCCGCAAGGGCTGGCGCTGCTGTCACAGATTCAGGGGAGTGGCCCCGACGCCCAGAAAGGCGGTTTTGCCGCCCCGGCAGGCTGGACGACCTATGCTGACGCTACCCGCCTGCAAGCGACCCTGCCGCAACAGGTGAATGGGCAATGACATCGTCAGCGCCCCTTGCCCTGAACCCGCTGACCCTGCCGCTCTATGCTGAGCGGCTGATTGAGGCCTCAGCGGGCACCGGCAAAACCTTCACCATCGGTATTCTCTACCTGCGCCTGCTGCTGGGGCTGGGCGGTGAGGCGGCCTTCCCGCGCCCGCTGACGGTCGAGGAGATTCTGGTGGTGACCTTCACCGAGGCGGCGACCGAAGAGTTGCGCGGCCGTATCCGTGAAAATATCCACGCCCTGCGGCTGGCCTGTGTGCGCGGCAGCAGCAGTGACGGCATGTTACAGGCGCTGATGGCAGAGATTGCCGATCTGGCCGATGCCGCGGCCTTGCTGCTGGCAGCGGAACGGCAGATGGACGAAGCAGCGATCTACACCATCCACGGTTTCTGCCAGCGGATGCTGACCCACAACGCGTTTGAGTCGGGCATTCTGTTCGAGCAGACGCTGGTGCAGGATGAAATGCCGTTGCGCCGCCAGGCGTGCGCTGACTTCTGGCGGCGGCACTGTTACCCGTTGCCGATTGAGATTGCCCGGCCGGTGGGGCAGGCGTGGAGCGGCCCGGAAGAGCTATTGCGCGATCTGGCCCCCTATCTTCACGGGGAAGCCCCGGCGCTGCGTTACCCACCGGCCGAGGGCGAGACGCTACAGAGCCGCCATGCGCGGATCATCGCCCGCATCAGCGAGGTGAAACAGGCATGGAACAGCGCAGCCGGTGAGCTGGAGGCGTTAATCTCTGCTTCCGGCGTCGACAAGCGCAGTTACAGCAGCCGTTACCTGCCGCTCTGGCTGGAGAAAGTCAGTGAATGGTGCGCGTTGGAGACGCAGGATTACCAGTTGCCGCCAGAGCTGGAAAAATTCAGCCAGGCGCGGCTGCTGGAAAAGACCAAAAAAGGCGAGCCGCCGCGCCACCCGGTGTTTACGCTGATCGAGCAGCTTTGTGCCGAGCCGCTCTCCCTGCGCGACGTAGTGATGGCGCAGGCAATCACGGAAATCCGCCAGACGGTGCAGAAAGAGAAGCGCCAGCGGGCCGAAATGGGCTTTGACGACCTGCTCAGCCGGCTGGATGAGGCATTGCAGGCCGAAGGCGGCGGGGCGCTGGCAGATGCGATCCGCGCCCGTTATCCGGTGGCGATGATCGATGAATTCCAGGACACCGACCCGCAGCAATACCGGATCTTCCGTACCCTTTACGGCAACCAGCCGCAATGCGGCCTGCTGCTGATCGGCGACCCCAAACAGGCGATCTACGCCTTCCGTGGGGCGGATATTTTCACCTATATGCGTGCCCGTGCTGAAGTGAGCGCCCACTATACACTCGGTACCAACTGGCGCTCCTCCCACCCGATGGTGGCTGCGGTTAATACGCTGTTCCGGCAGAAAGAGGATCCGTTTATTTTCAGCGAGATCCCGTTCAGCCCGGTGGCGGCCGCCGGCCGCAATCAGGCGCTGGCGTTTGAGGTTGCTGGGGAGCAGCAACCGGCGCTGCATTTTTGGCTGCAATCGGGCGAGGGCGTGGGCGTCAGTGATTACCAACAGATGATGGCCCGCCAGTGTGCCGGGCAAATCAGCCACTGGCTCTCTGCCGGGCAGCGCGGCGAGGCGTGGCTGGTGAACGGCGAGGAGCGGCGCGCGGTCAGGGCATCGGACATCACTGTGCTGGTGCGTAATCGTATTGAGGCTGCGCTGGTGCGCGAGGCGCTGGGCGCGCTTGCCATCCGCTCGGTTTACCTCTCGAATCGCGACAGCGTGTTTGATACGCCGGAAGCGCGGGACATGCTCTGGCTATTGCAGGCAGTGCTGGCCCCCGAGCAGGAGCGTACCCTGCGCAGCGCGATGGCGACCGGGGTAATGGGGCTGGATGCTCGCACACTGGCGGAGCTGAGTGCCAGTGAAACCGACTGGGATGCGCTGGTACTGGAGTTTGACGGTTACCGCGAGCACTGGGAGCGGCGCGGCGTGCTGCCGATGCTGCGCGAGCTGATGCGCAAACGCCATCTGGCCGAAAACCTGCTGGTGAGCGAAGAGGGCGAGCGACGGTTAACGGATTTCCTGCATTTGGGCGAGCTGTTGCAGGAGGCCTCCTCCCAGCTGGAGAGTGATTACGCGCTGGTGCGCTGGCTGGCCCAGCAGATCGCCCAGCCGGAGAAGCAGTCAGAGAACGAACAGCTGCGCCTCGAAAGCGATCGCCATCTGGTGCAGATTGTGACCATCCATAAATCCAAGGGGCTGGAGTATCCGCTGGTGTGGCTGCCGTTTATCGCCCACTTCCGCCCGCAGCAACAGGCGCTCTACCACGACCGGCAAACTTTCGCCGCCCTGCTCGACCTGCGGGCGGAAGAGGAGAGCAAGGCGCTGGCGGAAGAGGAGCGGCTGGCGGAGGATTTGCGCCTGCTGTATGTGGCCCTGACCCGGTCAGTGTTCCATTGCAGTATCGGCATCGCGCCGTTGATTCAGGGCAACCGCAAAAAGCAGGGTGAAACCGATCTGCACCGCAGCGCACTGGGCTACCTGATCCAGAAAGGTGAGGCGTGCGACGCCTTCGCGCTGGCGGAGTTGCTGGGCGCGCTGGCGGATGAAAGCATCGCGCTGACCCAGATTGCTGAACCGGCCCTACAGCCGTGGGAAGCGCCGGATAACCCGGCACTGACGCTGGCGGCGCGGGAGTTTTCCCGCAACGTCGGGGATAACTGGCGGGTCACCAGCTATTCCGGCCTGCAGCAGCACGGCAGCGCACTGGCCGAGGCTTTGTTGCCGCGGCTGGACATCGACGCCGCCGGGGAACAGCAGCCGGAAACCGCACCGGGCATGACGCCGCACACTTTCCCGAAAGGCGCGTCACCCGGCACCTTCCTGCACAGCCTGTTTGAAGAGATCGACTTCAGCCAGACGCCGGATCGCCTCTGGCTGGAGGAGAAGCTCACAGCACAGGGCTTCGGCAGTGAGTGGGGCGAGATGCTGGCTGGCTGGCTGGAACAGGTGTTGCAGGCTCCACTGGGGCCGGAGGGGCTGTCTCTGCGGCAGTTGCCGCCTACGCAGCGCCAGGCCGAGCTGCAATTCTATATTCCGATCCGTGGCCTGCTGAGTGCGGCGGATCTCGATCGCCTGGTCAGGCAGTATGATCCGCTGTCGGCCCGCTGCCCACCGCTGGATTTCCGGCAGGTAAAAGGCATGCTGAAAGGGTTTATTGACCTGGTGCTCTGCTGGGAAGGGAAGTTTTACCTGCTGGATTATAAATCCAACTGGCTGGGCGAGAGCGCCGCCGCCTATACCCAGCCGGCGATGGCGCAGGCGATGGCGGAACACCGCTATGACCTGCAATACCAGCTCTATAGCCTGGCGCTGCACCGCTATCTGCGGCACCGCCTGGCTGACTATGACATCGACCGCCACTTCGGCGGCGTGATTTATCTTTTTTTGCGTGGGATTGACCAACAGCATCCGGAAAACGGCATCTTCCGCTGCCGGCCCCCGGCGGCCTTTATCCATGAGATGGATGCGCTGTTTGAAGGCCACCCGCTCCCTATCACTGAGGCAGGATCACCTTCATGATGACCTTACTGGAACGTGCGCTGCTGGGCGGCGCCCTGAGGCCGCTGGATGTGCAATTTGCCCGTTTTCTGGCGGATGAGCAGCAGCCCGCGATGTTGCTGGCTGCCGCCTGCGTCAGCGCGGAAGCGGGCAGCGGGCATGTCTGCCTGCCGCTGACCCAGCTCACCCCTGACGCACTGTTTGACGGCCGCCACCCCGAGCTGGCAAAAGAGATGGGCGCGCGTCTCGGCCACCCCGACGGCCAGCAGTGGCTCACCTGGCTGAGGGATTCCCCGGCGGTGAGCGACGGTTCCCAACCTACGCCGCTGGTGCTGCATCAGGATCGCCTCTACCTGCAACGGATGTGGCAGTGTGAGGCGCAGGTGGCCGGGTTTATTGCCAGCGACAGCGACCAGCCGGCTGACCACACGGCGCTGGGCGCGATTCTCGATCGTCTGTTCGGTACCGGCGGCAGTGAGCCGGACTGGCAAAAGGTGGCGGCCGCCGTCGCTATTACCCGGCGCATCTCCATTATTTCCGGCGGGCCGGGCACCGGGAAAACTACCACGGTCGCCAGGCTGCTGGCCGCACTGGTCGAGCTCTCTGCGGGCAGGAAACTGCGTATCCAGCTGGCGGCCCCGACCGGTAAGGCTGCCGCCCGGCTTACGGAGTCACTTGGCAAGGCGAGCCGTGAACTGGCGCTGGATGCCGCGATTCAGGCGGCGATCCCGCAGGAGGCCTCGACCCTGCACCGGCTGCTGGGCGCGCAACCCAACAGCCAGCGTATGCGTCACCATGCCGCTAACCCGCTGCACCTGGATGTGCTGGTGGTGGATGAAGCCTCGATGGTGGACTTGCCGATGATGGCGCGGCTGATTGCTGCATTGCCGCCACACGCCCGGGTGATTTTCCTCGGCGACCGCGATCAACTGGCCTCGGTGGAGGCAGGCGCGGTACTGGGCGATCTCTGCCGGTTCGCTGAGCAGGGTTACAGCCCGGCGCGGGCTGAGCAGTTAAGCCGCATCACCGGCTGCGCGCTGAGCGGCACTGATTTGCAGGCGCACGCCACCGTGCGTGACAGTCTCTGCCTGCTGCGCAAAAGTTATCGTTTTGATGCAGCCTCCGGCATCGGGTTGCTGGCCAGTGCGGTGAATGCCGGAAAAGCCGCCGCAGCATTGAAAGTGTTGCGCGGCCCTTATCAGGATGTGCAGGGTTACCCGCTGGCAGAGAGTGAGGACTATCCGCATCTGCTGGAGACCTGTGTTGCGCACTATCAGCCTTACCTGCAACAGGTGAAGGCGGGGGCAGAGGCGGGGGAGATCCTGCGGCTGTTCAACCAATTCCGTGTGCTGTGCGCAGTGCGCGAGGGGCCATTTGGCGTCAGCGGGTTGAATGACCGCATTGAGCAGACCCTGAACCGCAATGGGGCGATCCGCCGCCTGCCGGGCGCGGCCGGGCGCTGGTATGCCGGGCGACCGGTGATGATCAGCCGCAATGACAGTGCGCTGGGACTGTTTAACGGTGACATCGGCATCACGTTGCGTGACCAGCGCAATGAGCTGCGGGTCTATTTCCAGTTGCCGAACGGTGACATCAAGTCCGTCCAGCCAAGCCGCCTGCCGGCACATGAAACCGCCTTTGCAATGACGGTGCATAAGTCCCAGGGGTCGGAATTTGACCACACCCTGCTGGTGCTGCCGAACCAGTGGCTGCCGGTGCTGACGCGTGAACTGGTGTACACCGCCATCACCCGCGCTAAAAAACAGTTGTCGCTGTATGCCAGCCATAACGTGCTGGCCAGTGCCATCAGTACCCCAACGCAACGGCGCAGTGGCCTGGGTGACCGGCTGATGCAGGCGTTTCAGGCGGCACCCTAGTCTGCTTCAGGCGGCTGTAGAGCGCATCACGCCGACGGTGAACCGTCGGCGTGGGCAGGCAGGAAAGGGGATTTTACAGGTCAGCCAGCAGGATCTTGGAGCGGCGCTGATAGTTATAGAGTGCCTGTTTCTGCATCGGCAGCACCTCGACATCCGCCGGCTGGAAGCCGCGCTCCTGGAACCAGTGAATACTACGGGTGGTCAGCACAAACAGCCTTTCCAGCCCCATCTGGCGCGCCTGGCTTGCCACCCGGTGCAGCAACATTTCACCGCGTGAGGAACTGCGGTAGTCAGGGTGCACCGCCACGCAGGCCATCTCACCAATCTTCTCTTCCGGGAACGGGTAGAGCGCCGCGCAGGCGATGGTCAGGTTGTCCCGCTCGATGATGGTGAACTTGTCGATCTCCATCTCCAGTTGCTCACGGGAGCGGCGCACCAGGATCCCCTGCTGCTCCAGCGGGCGGATCAGCTCCAGAATACCGCCGATGTCATTAATGGTGGCGCGGCGCACCTGCTCGGCACTCTCCATCACAATCTGCGTACCGATGCCGTCACGCGAAAACAGCTCCTGCACCAGTGCGCCATCCTCGAGGTAACTGATCAGGTGGCTGCGGCGCACGCCGCTGCGGCAGGCTTTGACCGCCCCACGCAGGAACCGCACCGTGCCGGAGTAGTAATCACCGGTCTGCTCCAGTGCGTCGATGCGCTGCTGGGCATCATTCGGGAACAGCTCGGAAATCACATTGCCTTCGCTGTCCGTGACCCCTTGCGAGGAGCAGAAGCCGATCATCTTCTCCGCTTTGAGTTTGATCGCCAGCTGGGTCGCCACCTCTTCTGAGGTGAGGTTGAAGCTTTCGCCGGTCACGGAGACCGCCACCGGCCCCATCAGCACAATGGCCCCGCTGTCGAGCTGGCGGTGAATCGCCTCTTCATCAATGCGGCGGATACGGCCGCTGTGGCAGTAGTCCACGCCGTCATCCACGCCCAGCGGCTGGGCAATGATAAAGTTGCCGCTCACCACATTAATATGCGCGCCCTGCAGCGGCGTGTTATTCAGGCTCATCGAGAGGCGGGCGGTGATGTCGAGTTGCAGCAGACCCGCCGCCTGTTTCACCAGTTCCAGGGTTTTGGCATCGGTTACCCGGGTATTTTTGTGGTACACCGGCTCACAATGGTGCTGCGCCAGGTTGGCGTCAATCTGCGGGCGGGCGCCATACACCACCACCAGCCGGATGCCCAGGCTATGCAACAGACCGATATCGTTAACGATGTTGGAGAAGTTCTCATGCGCGATGGCCTCCCCGCCCAGCATGATCACAAAGGTCTTGCCCCGGTGGGCATTGATATAGGGAACTGAGTGACGGAATCCTTGAACCAGCTCTGTACTACGTTCCTTCACGGGTCTCGCCTCTTGCATGATTATTCGTAATTTCTGTATTTTTATTCTTTATCGCTGAGATGGCAAGCAGGAAATCACGGAGAAAAGTTATCAGGACGTTAACAAGGGGTTAGCGCTGGTCAGAAGATCGTGCTTTTTGGCCCGCAGGCGGCTTTAAGGGTGACAGGAAGCGGCTGATTCGTTAAAGTTTTTGACGTTTAGCCCGTTTTAGCGATGCCTTTTCATCGCTTTTCATTTTCCCGGAGCCGCATGATCAATAACCCTCCTGACCTGGGCCGCCGCCGTCTGGTGCAGGCTGCCGCCGCCACCTGGTTATTAAGCATCAGCCAGGTCGGCTTCGCCGCTGCCGCGCATGTGATTGCGGTACGTGTCTGGCCTTCGACGCCCTACACCCGCGTGACCATCGAATCCTCTACGCCGCTTAAGTATAAGCAGTTTGCGCTCAGCCACCCGGAGCGGGTAGTGATCGACATCGAGGGCGTGCACCTCAACAGCGTGCTGAAAAGCATGGGTAACCAGGTGCGGAGCAACGATCCTTACCTGAAGCAGGCGCGCGTCGGGCAATTTACCAAAGATACCGTGCGGGTGGTGCTGGAGCTGAAGCAAAACAGCACGCCGCACCTGTTCACCCTCGGGCCGGTGTCGGCGTTTAAAAACCGGCTGGTGGTGGATCTCTATCCGGCCAGCGGCCGGGCGGGGGAGCCTTCCGATCCGTTGCTGGTGCTGCTGGAGGATTACAACAAAGGCGATCTGGAGCGCTCGCTGCCGGCCACGACGCCCAGACGCGGCAACGCCGGCCATGACCGTCCCATTATCATCATGCTCGACCCCGGCCACGGCGGGGAGGATTCAGGCGCGGTGGGGAAATATAAGACGCGTGAGAAAGATATCGTGCTGCTGATTGCCCGGCGGCTGAAAAAGCTGATCGACAAGCAACCGAACATGAAAGCCTATATGACGCGCAACGAGGATGTCTTTATTCCGCTGCGGGTGCGGGTTGCCAAGGCGCGTAAACAGCACGCCGATCTGTTTGTCTCGATTCATGCCGATGCCTTTACCAGCCGGGCGACCCGCGGCTCCTCGGTGTTTGCGCTGTCCACCAAAGGGGCGACCAGCGCCGCCGCGCGTTACCTGGCGCAGACCCAGAATGAAGCGGATAACATCGGCGGCGTGGGCAAAAGCGGCGATCGCTACCTTGACCATACGATGTTTGATCTGGTGCAGACGGCCACCATCAATGACAGCCTGAAATTCGGCAAAGAGGTACTCACCCGGATGGGCAAAGTGAATCATCTGCATAAGAACCATGTGGATCAGGCGGGGTTTGCGGTGCTGAAAGCGCCTGATATTCCTTCGATTCTGGTGGAAACGGCGTTTATCAGTAATGTGAAAGAGGAGCGCAAGCTGCGTACCAGCCGCTTCCAGCAACAGGTGGCGGAGTCGATTCTGGCCGGCATCACGGCCTATTTCGCCAAAGGCGGCTTAGTCCGGCGTTAACAGATGGGTCGGCGTGAGCATATCAGTATGGCGGAGCGTGGTGAAAGGAAAGAATAACGCAGCGCTGCCCACCGGGTGGCGCGCAATAAAAGGGCAGGGGGAAAAGGCAGAAAGGTTTTACTGACGGCAGAAACAAAAAAACACCCTGAAGGGTGTCTGATGTGGTGTAAGTGGTTGCGGGGGCCGGATTCGAACCGACGACCTTCGGGTTATGAGCCCGACGAGCTACCAGGCTGCTCCACCCCGCGTCCGTCTTACTGCTTACTTTTTACAACCATGCTTACTTTTTTTAACGCTAACGTCCTGATTATACGCCAGGCCGCTGTTACGTGCAATCCGGATTTTCAGCTGCTGGTACAGCACCGAATTGGTTGCGGGGGCCGGATTCGAACCGACGACCTTCGGGTTATGAGCCCGACGAGCTACCAGGCTGCTCCACCCCGCGTCCGTAACATCTTTACTTTACTGCTTATCGAACCATCCGACATTCATTGCTGCTGGTGCAGCATCGAATTGGTTGCGGGGGCCGGATTTGAACCGACGACCTTCGGGTTATGAGCCCGACGAGCTACCAGGCTGCTCCACCCCGCGTCCGATGGATGCGCACTATACCGGCCATGAGATTTGCTGCAAGTTGTTTTTACATTTAATGCATTAGGCGCAGGTTTTTTAAACGAAACGGGCCATTTTTGCCGCTTTTTTCAGCGCAGCGGCCGCCTTTTTTAGTGGGGAGAATTCCTTTCTCTATGGGCGTTTGTTATCGTGCGCGGGTGAAAATCCGGTAAAGAGTGCAGGCAATGAAAGGATCGTTAGGCAAATATATCGTCAGCGGCATGGTGATCGCTATCCTGGCCGGGTGTTCCTCCCGGCCCACCGATCGTGGGCAGCAGTATAAAGATGGGCGCCTGGAGCAGTCGCTGGCGCTGGTCAATGAGCCGAATGCAAAAGGGAAACCGGTCAACGCCAAGGATTACGCAGACCAGTTGCTGGAGATTCAGTACGCCTCACCGGGCCTGTTTACCCGTAACAGCCCCACTTACCAGAATGTGCAGCAGTGGATCCGTGCCGGGGGCGATACCCGCACTCTCAGCCAGTACGGGCTGAGCGCCTATCAGATGGAAGGTGTGGACAACTTCGGTAATGTGCAGTTTACCGGTTACTACACGCCGGTGGTGCAGGCGCGCTACACGCCGCAGGGCGAGTTCCGTTACCCGCTCTACCGGATGCCGCCGAAAGGCAAGCGACGCCTGCCGGATCGCGCCGCCATTTATAGCGGTGCGCTGGATGAGCGCTACGCGGTGGCCTACACCAACTCCCTGATGGACAACTTCATGATGGAAGTGCAGGGCAGCGGATATGTGGATTATGGCGACGGCCGCCCGCTGATGTTCTTCGGTTATGGCGGCAAGAATGGCCACGCCTATCGCAGCATTGGCAAGGTGCTGATTGATCGCGGCGAAGTGGCGCGCGAAGATATGTCAATGCAGGCGATCCGCAAATGGGCGGACAGCCACTCCCCGGCAGAAGTGCGGGAGTTGCTGGAGCAGAACCCCTCCTTTGTGTTCTTCAAGCCGGAGATGTTCGCGCCGGTGAAAGGGGCGAGTGCGGTGCCGCTGATTGCCAAAGCTTCGGTGGCGTCGGACCGCTCACTGATCCCGGCCGGTACCACGCTGCTGGCGGAAGTGCCGGAACTCGACAATAACGGCAAGTTTACCGGCAAATACCACATGCGCCTGATGGTGGCGCTGGATGTCGGCGGGGCCATCAAGGGCCAGCATTTTGACATCTATCAGGGCATCGGCCCGGAAGCAGGTCATGCGGCCGGTTATTACAACCACTATGGCCGGGTCTGGGTGCTGAAATCCAAACAGAGCGGCGGGCCGTTATTCACGGCCTACCAGAGCCAGGCCAAACCGGTGCTGAACAGCGGTACTCAGGGCGGCTCCCTGCTGGTGAATAACCCGCAGTAACCCGGCCGGCGGGCAGTGACCGAAGCGGCCTGCGGGCTGCTTTTTTATTTTTCGCCGGGTCTCCCGGTTACAGTGTTGAGGTAATGAACGTGACAACAGCGGCCTATTCTGACGCTTATCTGCAACGCTTCGGCGGCACGGCCCGGCTTTATGGCCAATCGGCGCTGGCGGTGTTTGCCGCGGCGCACGTCTGCGTGATCGGCATCGGCGGCGTCGGCTCGTGGGCGGCCGAGGCACTGGCGCGTACCGGCATCGGCGCGATTACGCTGATTGACATGGATGATGTGTGTGTCACCAATACCAACCGCCAGATCCACGCGCTGAAACAGAGTGTCGGCCAGGCAAAAACTGAGGTGATGGCCCAGCGCATCCTGGCGATCAATCCGGAGTGCCGCGTTACCTGCATTGATGATTTCATCACGCCGGAGAATGTGGCCGCGCTGCTGGACAACAACTTCAGCTACGTGATTGATGCCATCGACAGCGTCCGGCCGAAAGCCGCGCTGCTGGCTTACTGCCGCCGGTTCAAAATCCCGGTGGTGACCACCGGCGGGGCGGGCGGGCAGATCGACCCCACGCGGATTGAAGTCACCGATCTGGCGAAAACCATCCAGGACCCGCTGGCCGCCAAGCTGCGGGAGCGGCTGAAGAGTGATTTTAACGTAGTGAAGAACAGCAAAGGAAAACTGGGGATTGACTGCGTGTTCTCCAGCGAACCGCTGGTTTACCCACAGCCGGACGGCTCGGTCTGCGCCTCCCGCAGCACCGCTGAAGGGCCGAAACGGATGGATTGCGCCGCCGGGTTTGGCGCAGCAACGATGGTGACCGCCACCTTTGGTTTTGTGGCGGTGTCCCATGCGCTGAAGAAGATGGTCGCGAAAGCGGAACGCCTGGCAGCGCAGGCATAACGGCGTTAACCGCCCTCGGCGGCGGCAATGCGGGCCACCGCGTCTGCCAGCGCCTGCAAACCGCCGGCGCGGGTGGCACTGAGCTGCTGGCGCAGGCCGAGGGTGTCAAACAGCGCCAGCAGATCCAGCCGGCGTAACGCCGCCGGCGTTTTCCCTTCGGTGGCGGTCAGGATCACCGCCAGCAACCCCTTCACAATGCGGCCTTCACTGTCGCCATAAAAGTGCAGCGTGCCGTCTTCATTACGCTGGTATCCCAGCCAGACACGGTTTTCACACCCGGACAGTTCATGTTCCGGCGTTTTCAGCGCCTCATCCAGCGGCGGCAGTTGCCGCGCGAGCTGGATCAGCTGGCGGTAACGATCCTCCCACTGGCTGAAGCCGGTAAAGGTCGCCGTCAGGGCATCGAGGGTGATGTCGTGGCCGAACGGGTGGGGGGCAAGCATCATAAGGTTAACTCCGGTCAACTTAGTCCAGCAGCAAGGCGCGCGCCTGATGCACAGCGGCGACCAGCGCATCCACATCCTGCGGGGTGTTATAGGGGGCAAAAGAGGCACGCAGCGTGCCTGTGACGCCCAGTTGCGCCATCAGCGGCTGCGCGCAGTGCTGGCCGGCACGCATGGCAATGCCCTGTTCGGCGAGCAGGGTGATCATATCGCTGTGGTGGACATCGGTAAAATCGAATGCCAGCAGGCTGGCATCAGAACGGCGGAAGCTGCGGAAGCCGGGGATCTCAGCCAGTTGCTGCTCCGCCTGGCGCGCCAGCCCACGGCTGTACACTTCTGCGGCCGCCAAATCCTGCTGTGCCAGCCAGCCCAGCGTGGCGGATAAGCCAATCACCCCGGCAATGTTGGGCGTGCCGGCCTCAAAGCGGTGCGGCACCGGCTGCGGGGTATAGCCGGAGAAAGAGACCTGGCTAATCATCTTGCCGCCGCCCTGCCAGGGCGCCATCTCTTCCAGTAACGCCATCTTGCCGTACAGCATGCCGATTCCGGTCGGGCCATAGAGTTTATGGGCGGAAAAGGCGTAAAAATCCACGCCCAGTGCCTGTACGTCCGGCGGGTTATGCACCGCCCCTTGCGCGCCGTCTGCCACCACCAGCGTATTATTGGCATGGGCCAGGGCGATGGCGCGCGCCAGATCCGGGCAGCCGCCGGTGACGTTAGACATCTGCCCCAGGGCAAGCAACCGTGTGCGCGGACGCAATAGCTCAGCTAATGCGTCGATGTCCGGGATCTGGTGCTGATCCAGCGGCAACGGCACCACCACGGCACCCGTCTGCTCAGCCAGCATCAGCCACGGCAGCAGGTTGGCGTGATGCTCCGCCTGGCTCACCAGCAACTCATCACCGGGCTGAAGCCGCGGGCGGAAATACCCCTGCGCCACCAGATTCAGCGATTCCGTGGCACCGCGCGTCCAGACGATCTCCTGCGGCTGCGCGGCGTTAATCAGGGCGGCCACCTGTTCACGCGCTGACTCAAACTGCCGGGTCAGCGCCTGCGCCTGTGCGTGCTGGCTGCGGTGTACCGTCACGCCGCTCTGCTGGTAAAAGGCGGTGGTGGCGTCAATCATCGCCTGTGGCTTCAGCGCGGTGGCGGCGCTGTCGAGATAGATGCCGGCATGGGCCAGCGCGGGGAAGTGGCGGCGGAAGCCGGCCGCATCAAAGGGGGTCATGAAGTTGCGCTCTCCTGGTTACTGTCGCCGATCCTCGCTGATTTAACGCGGCGGCACAAGGCCGGGCCGGGGCTGGGGGCACTTTTCTGGCAAACTCCCGGAAGTTTGTTATGCTGATTTATGACGGGCTGAATAATTTGCCTGATAACATTAACACGCTCGAGAAAACATCTCTCTACAAGGAGTTCATGATGAAAAAGTTAGCCGCAGTGGTTTCTGCCGTGATGTTAACCTGTACTTTGGCTGCCTGTTCCAGCAACTATGTGATGCACACCAATGATGGCCGTACCATCGTATCTGAGGGCAAACCGCAGGTTGATGACGATACCGGGATGATCAGCTACAAAGATGCGTATGGTAATGAGCAGCAGATCAACCGCGCAGACGTGAAAGAGATGGTTAAAGGGGAGTAATTTTCCCTTTGCTGGCGGGGCCTTGCTCCGCCACACGCAAAAAAAAGCACCGCAAAGTGCGGTGCTGCATAAAATCACTATGGACAGACAGGGTAAATGTACAGGAAGTGAAAAAGAGTAGCTTTCGCTACTGCGTCTGGAGTGCCAGACAACTTGCAAACACAACATCACAACCACAAGCCAAAAGCCTCTCGGTATCCTCATACCCATCAACTTTTCGTTCCGGCCCGGGAAGTGCCGCCACTATAGGTATTTGCTGGCGCATCCTCAACGGACAATTTATAATGTCTCGGATAAAAAAAACTAATAAGTAACTAAAAATTATTTGTTGTAATCACACGTCAACTCATAAGCTGTTTACCATGTCAAAACGACTACCACCGCTCAATGCCCTGCGGGTATTTGATGCGGCCGCCCGCCATCTGAGCTTTACCAAAGCGGCTGAGGAACTGTTTGTGACTCAGGCTGCTGTCAGCCACCAAATCAAGTCACTGGAAGATTTTCTTGGCCTGAAACTGTTTCGCCGCCGCAACCGCTCCCTGTTGCTGACGGAAGAGGGGCAAAGCTACTACCTTGACATTAAAGAGATTTTTACTGCGCTGAATGACGCAACCCGCAAACTGCAGGCCCGCAGCGCCAAAGGCGCGCTCACCGTCAGCCTGCCGCCGAGCTTTGCCATCCAGTGGCTGGTGCCGCGCCTCTCCGGGTTTAACTCCGCCTATCCCGGCATTGATGTGCGTATCCAGGCGGTTGACCGCGAAGAGGATAAGCTGGCGGATGACGTGGATGTGGCGATTTTTTATGGCCGCGGCAACTGGCCGGGGCTGCGCGCAGAGCGCCTCTATGCGGAATACCTGCTGCCGGCCTGTTCACCGTTGTTGCTGACGACCGGCGACCACCCGCTGAAAACTCCGGCCGATCTGGCTTACCATACCCTGCTGCATGACTCCTCACGCCGTGACTGGCTGGCCTATACCCGCCAGTTGGGGCTGCAACATATTAATGTGCAGCAGGGGCCGATCTTCAGCCACAGCGCGATGGTGGTGCAAGCCGCCGTGCATGGCCAGGGGGTGGCGCTGGTCAATAATGTGATGACGCAGATGGAGATTGAGGCCGGCCGCCTGGTCTGCCCGTTTAACGACGTGCTGGTAAGTAAAAACGCTTTTTATCTGGTATGTCATGACAGTCAGGCAGAACTCGGTAAAATAGCCGCCTTCCGGCAATGGATCCTGGCCCGCGCGGCCAGCGAACAGGAAAAATTCCGTTTCCGTTACGAACATTGAGTGCGCGCCGTGGCCGGTACAGGCTACGCGGGCTTTTTGGGTTCTACTTACACACGCCGTTCTTATAGAAAGATGGGTCATACCATGAGCAGCCGTTTCATGCTGATTTTTGCCGCCGTCAGCGGCTTTGTTTTTGTGGCACTGGGCGCATTTGGTGCCCATGTGCTGAGCGCCTCACTGGGCGTGAAAGAGATGGGCTGGATTCAGACCGGCCTGAATTATCAGGGTTTCCATACCCTGGCCATTATGGGCCTCTCCCTGGCGATGCAGCGCCGTGCCAGCCTTTGGTTTTACTGGAGCGGCGCGCTGCTGGCACTGGGGACGGTGCTGTTCAGCGGCAGCCTTTATTGTCTGGCGCTGTCACAGCTGCATATGTGGGTGTTTGTTACGCCGGTGGGGGGCTTCTGCTTCCTGGCTGGCTGGGTTTTGATGTTGATTGGCGCGTTGCGTCTTAAGAGAAAGGCAGATCGCCATGAATAAGTTAGCGTTGTATTGTCGCCCCGGGTTTGAAAAAGAGTGTGCGGCAGAAATTACGGAGAAAGCGGCCGCCCGTGAAATCTTCGGTTTCGCCCGGGTAAAAGAGAACAGCGGCTATGTGCTGTTTGAGTGCTACCAGCCGGACGAGGCGGATAAGCTGGCACGTGAGCTGCCGTTCCGGGAACTGATCTTCGCCCGCCAGATGCTGGTGGTCGGGGAGTTGCTGAAAGATCTGCCGGTGGATGACCGCGTATCACCGATTGTCGGGATGCTGGTCGGGGTGGTGCAGGGGGCGGGTGAACTGCGTGTGGAAGTGCCGGACACCAACGACGCCAAAGAGCTGACCAAATTCTGCCGCAAACTTACGGTGCCATTGCGCGCCGGGATGCGTGAGCAGAATGTGATGGCCCAGCGTGAAAACCCGCACCGCCCGGTGGTGCACGTCTTCTTTATCGCCTCCGGCTGCTGCTATGTCGGCTACTCCTACAGCAATAATAATTCCCCGTTCTATATGGGCATCCCGCGCCTGAAGTTCCCGTCCGATGCGCCGAGCCGTTCCACGCTGAAACTGGAAGAGGCGTTCCACGTCTTTATTCCGGCAGACGAATGGGACGAACGGCTGGCGAGTGGCATGCACGCAGTGGATCTGGGTGCCTGCCCCGGCGGCTGGACCTATCAGCTGGTGCAGCGCAGCATGATGGTACACGCGGTGGATAACGGCCCGATGGCACCGAGCCTGATGGAGACCGGGCAGGTCACGCACTACAAAGCCGATGGTTTCCGTTTTGAGCCGCCGCGCAGCAACATCTACTGGCTGGTGTGCGACATGGTGGAGAAGCCGGCTAAAGTAGCGCAGCTGATGACTGACTGGCTGGTGAAAGGCTGGTGCCGTGAGGCGATCTTTAACCTGAAGCTGCCGATGAAAAAGCGCTATGAAGAAGTGAGCCAGAATCTGCAGGCGATCAAAGATCAACTCGATGAGAACGGCATCAACTCAGAGATTCACGCTAAACAGCTCTATCACGATCGTGAAGAGGTGACGGTGCATGTGCGCCGGATGTGGTCGGCCATCCCCGGCCGTCGCGACGAGCGTTAATCCCCGGCGGCACGCATTGCGTGCCGCTCTCTTTTGTTATGCCGGTAACCTGAGCTGTTGCAGATTCCCATGCAGCGGGACATCGGTGCAGAGGGTCGCCACCTGTTTACTGGCAAACGCCGCCTCCCGGTGCTGCGCCAGCTTCGCCCGCCATTTCTCCGGCACCGCCTCCAGATTGTCATAAAGCGCCTCCAGCGTGCCTGCCTGTTGCAGCAGGGTCACGGCGGTTTTCGGCCCAATCCCGGTGACGCCGGGAATTTTGCTGCTGCTGATGCCGGCCAGCCCCCAGAAATCGGGCAACTGCGGCGGGGTGACGCCAAACTCCTGCATCACAAACGGCAGATCCAGCCAGCGTTTCTGGAAGTAGTCCCGGATCTGCACCTGCGGTGCCAGTAACTGGCAATAGCCTTTGTCGGTGGAGACAATCGTTACCTGATGCCCGGCCCCGCCCACTTTTACCGCCAGGGTGGCGGCGATGTCATCCGCTTCGTGGCCGGGCGACTGCCAGCAGGCCACACCGGCGGCCTCAAAGGCGGCGCGCAGCAGCGGCAACTCCTGTTGCAGGTTGTCCGGCATCGGGTTACGCCCGGCTTTGTACTCCGGCAAACAGCGGTGCCGCCAGCTGTCAGCGCGGTCATCCTCATCAAACACCGCCACCGCGTGGGTGGGGTGCGCATGCTGGCAAATCTGGCTCAGGGCATGGCGGCAGGCATCCTGACAGGGGGAGCCCTGTACCGCATGGATACGCCGGATAAGGTTAAGGGCATCAATAATTAACAGATGGATCATGGCGGGCAGACCTGGTGTAAAACTCCGCCGGAAGCCCGGCGGACAAGGAAAAAAGACGCCGCGGGGGCGGCGTCAGGGAACGGGATCAGGCACAGATCTCATAACAGGGAATGTAAGCCGTGCCGGGCAGTTTCATGCGGTGCTGGGCCACAAACCCTTGCAACAGGCTGTCCATCTGCTTCATCAGTTGCGGATCGCCATGCAGTTTATAAGGGCCGAAGTTTTCAATCGCCTGAATACCAAACTCTTTGACGTTACCGGTCACGATGCCGGAGAAGGCCCGGCGCAGCGCCGCCGCCAGTTCCTGCGCCGGTTGGTCCGGGTAGAGGTTCAGACCGGCCATGTTTTCATGCGTCGGCAGGAACGGCAGTTGCAGATCCGGCTCAATGCGGATCGACCAGTTGAAACTGTAGGCATCACCGGTGGTGCGGCGGTTCTCTTTCACCAGCGGCATCGCTTTTTTCATCTGGCGGGCCACTTCGGCCGGGTCATCAATGATGATGGTGTAGTGGCGGCGCGCCTCTTCCCCCAGCGTGTTAAAGATGAATTCATCCAGCACGCGGAAGTAGTCGGCACTCTCTTTCGGCCCGGTGAGGATCAGCGGTAACACCTGATCCTGGTTTTCCGGGTTCATCAGGATCCCCAGCAGGTAGAGCAGCTCCTCTGCCGTCCCTACGCCACCGGGGAAGATGATGATGCCGTGGGCGATGCGCACAAAGGCTTCCAGACGCTTTTCAATGTCCGGCATGATAATCAGCTCATTCACCAGCGGGTTTGGCGGCTCGGCAGCGATGATCGACGGCTCGGTCATGCCGATGAAACGCCCACCTTTGTAACGCTGTTGCGCGTGACCCACGGCCGCGCCTTTCATCGGCGCTTCCATCGCCCCCGGCCCGCAGCCGGTACAGATATTCAGCTCACGCAGGCCCAGTTCACTGCCGACGCGGCGGGCGTAGAGATATTCGGTTTCGTTGATCGAATGGCCGCCCCAGCACACCACCAGATTCGGGTCTTCATCCAGGTGGAGCGTGCGCGCATTGCGCAGGATAGAGAACACCAGGTTAGTGAGGTGCGCCGGGTTTTCCAGATCAAGATGCTGGAGGCGCCCGGCGCTGGTCATTTGCGCATTCACAAACAGAATGTCGCGCAGTACCGCAAACAGGTTGGCCTGCAGGGAACGGATAATCTTCCCATCAACAAACGCCTCTTCCGGCGGGTTTACCAGCTCGAGTTTCACGCCGCGCTCACGGCGCAGCACGTTGATATCAAAGTTTTGGTAACGATCCAGCAATTGCTTGCTGTTATCGGTCTGGCTGCCGCTGTTCAGCACAGCCAGGGAACAGTTACGGAAAAGACGGTATAAGTCGCTGCTGGCGGTCCGTTTCAGCATATCGACTTCCAGTTGTGACAACAGATCCATAGAGCCAAGCGGGCTGATATGAGTAATCAAAATTGCTCCTTACATCCTGTGTGATGCCGTTGTTGTTTCCTTAACCTTAACGAGGCCCCCGCCTTTTTACCAATACCGGTTTAGTGTTCGGTTGTTTGTTGAGCGACGTCTCGCAATTATTGCCGTACCAGGCGGCCGGCGGCCGGGGCAAAATCGAAATTGGCACGCCAGGGATTGATGTCTAAACCACCACGACGGGTATATCGGGCATAAACGGCCAGTTTTTCCGGGCAGAAAAAGCGCATCAGATCGTTGAAGATACGCTCAACGCACTGTTCGTGGAACTCGTTGTGATGGCGGAAAGAGACCAGATAACGCAGCAGCGCTTCGCGGTCGATACGGTTACCGCGATAGTGGATCTGTACTGAGCCCCAGTCCGGCTGGTGGGTGATCAGGCAGTTGGATTTCAGCAGGTGGCTGACCAGCGTCTCCTCCACCGGCTCGCCACACGTGGCCTGTGCCAGCACGTCGGTGCTGAACTGGTAGTTGTCGATCTCAATCTCCTGATCGTCAATGCATTCGCCTTCAAATCGGCTGATCGGCTCGCCTTCCACCTCGTTCAGGCGGAACAGCGTCACCTGCACGTCGCCTTGCGCACATGCAGTAAGATCGCGTTGCAGCGTCGCCTGCACCTCGTCCCAGCTTGCAAAGCGGGTCTGATTAAAGCTGTTGAGGTAGAGTTTGAAACTTTTTGACTCCACCAGGTTGAGGCTGGCGGCATTGAGCCGGACATCACCCACCGCGACCTGCGGCAGGCCTTTGGCATTCAGCCAGGAGAGTTCGTACAGCGTCCAGATATCCGCGCCGTGGAACGGCAGGTTATCCGGGTAGAGCCCCAGGGGTTCACGGTTCATGCTGCGCGGCACCGCCTGCAGCAATGTGGCGTCGTAGTGATCCTGATAGGCGGTGGGTTTCCCCAGGGTCAGTTTTTGCAGAGCCTGATGCTCCTGATAGGAGGACATGCTGTCACCTTACGTCGGGAGAGGTACAATAGCCGCCCAGTTTACCGTACCCCGCCCAAGAGATGAGAGAAAATATGAGAGATACTATTGAAGCGCTGTCCGCCTTCACCCAGCGTTACGAAGCCCGCTGGCAGGCAGAGACCGGCTTTGCCCCCGCCAGCGAGGCGCTGTTGGACGTGCCTTCCCCCTGTGTGTTGCGCAGCAGCGATGAGGCCGTGTACTGGCAGGCTCAACCGTTAAGCCAGCCGGGCACACTGGCGAATGTTGAGCGGGCGCTGGAGATTCAGTTGCGCGACGAAATCCACGCTTTCTATACCAGCCAATATGCCGGGGATATGACCGCGACGTTTGATGACCAGGCGCTGACCTTGCTGCAGGTCTGGAGCGCGGAGGATTTCATCCGGTTGCAGGAGAATCTGATCGGCCATCTGGTGACGCAAAAACGGCTGAGGCTTTCTCCCACGCTCTTTATCGGCACCACGGATTCCGAAATGCTGATGGTGTCACTCTGCAATCTGACCGGCAATGTGGTGCTGGAAGAGTTCGGCACACCACGCCGTACCGTGCTGGCACCCACCTTGCCGGCCTTCCTGGAGCAGTTGCAGCCGGTGGCCGGTTAAAGAGAGGCTTACGCTTCTGCCCCGCAGGCGTGTAAGAGATCTCTCACACGGGCTGTGAGACATCGCTTTTAATTTCATGTGTTATTATCTGCGCTATAAATAAAAATACTTATTATTCATTAAGTTGATTGATATGGCACGGGTGGGGTTGCAGGTTCCTGTTACGGGTTCTGCTTACAGTGCCTTGCGGCATTAAGGCAAATAAGCGATTGTATGTGCACCACGAGGGAACGCGGTGAAGCAGGATAATCAGGATGATACCCGCTTCAGCAGGAGAGCATTCAGGACGAATGCAGGAGAGTATCAGGATGATGCTCAGGATGCTTCAGGAAGAAGCAAGGGACACCTCCAGGATGGAGAATGAGAGCTTGTCCACGGAGCAGACAGGTGGGTCAGGAAGACTAAAGGAGTGCGCACCGGCAGGGTGCAGGATGACACGTCAGGATGAAAGAGGGACGTCAGAAAAGGACAGCAGGTTAGGATAACCGTTGGAAAAGTTTTCAAGGATTGAGCAGGGAGCACACAGGTAGCGGGAGCGCTGCAAAACGAACCGGGGGTACTGTTTTTACAGTACCCCCATTTTTTTGTGCCCTTGAGGGGCCGGTAATTGATGGTATGCTCTCCCGGCCCGGCCGGATTCCCGGCGACCGGATGATGATTGTGCAAGCTGAATACGTGTAAAAGCTGAGAGAAACCATGAGTACAGAAAACCAGGTTCAACTGCGCCTGCTGGAGATTGAGCAGACGATGAAAACCGCCGGATTATGGCAGGCGGTGCCGCCGGAGCCGGCAGCGTTTGACAGCACCGAGCCGTTCAGCGTGGATACCATGCGCGCCGAGCAGTGGCTGCAATGGGTGTTCCTGCCGCGTATGCAGGCGTTGCTGGAACAACAGGCCATGCTGCCCACCCGCTTCGCGCTGACCCCCTATTTTGAGATGGCCTTTACCGGGCAGGAGAGCGTGCCGCACGGGTTGCTGGCGGCATTACAACGGCTCGACGATCTGCTGAACCAAGAAGCCTGAGATGCTGGAAATACTTTATCAGGATGCGCATCTGGTTGCCGTCAACAAACCGGCCGGCTGGCTGGTGCACCGCAGCTGGCTTGATCGCCATGAAACCGTGTTTGTCATGCAGACCCTGCGCGACCAGATCGGCCAGCATGTGTTTACCGTTCACCGCCTTGATCGCCCGACTTCCGGCATTCTGCTGATGGCGCTCTCCAGTGAGGTGGCGCGCCTGCTCTCCCAGCAGTTTGAGCAGCGGGAAGTGCAAAAAACCTACCATGCCGTGGTGCGCGGCTATCTGCTGGAAGACGGCACGGTAGATTACGCGCTGACCGAAGAACTGGACAAGATTGCCGACAAGTTCAGCAACCCGGACAAAGCCCCCCAGCCGGCCATCAGCCACTACCGTGCGCTGGCGCAGGCTGAGGTGCCGCTGGCCATCGGGCGCTACCCGACCTCCCGTTTCAGCCTGGTGGAGCTGACGCCGGAAACCGGCCGCAAACATCAGCTGCGTCGCCACATGTCGCATTTGCGCCACCCCATCATTGGCGACACCACCCATGGCGACCTGCGCCAGAACCGGGGCATTGCCGCCCACTTTGACTGCCCCGGCCTGATGCTGCATGCCAGCCATATGTCGCTGATGCACCCGGTGACCGGCGAACCGCTGGCACTGACTGCCCGCTGGGACAGCCGCTGGCAGCAGCTTACTACCGCTTTTGGCTGGCAGGGCCGCGTGCCGGCACTGGAAAGGGTTGAGTTTCCGGCGCAGCCGGGTCAGGATAACGGCTGATTCATTCACCCAAAAGGGAGGAACGGCATGGCTCAGGTAGGCATTTTTGTCGGCACCGTGTATGGCAATGCGTTGATGGTTGCAGAAGAGGCGGAAGCCATTCTCACCAAACAGGGACATCAGGTGAAACTGTTTGAAGAGGGCACGCTGGAGGCATGGCAATATTACCGGTCGCACTATGCGCTGGTGATCACCTCCACCACCGGGCAGGGTAACCTGCCGGATTCCATCGCGCCGCTGTTTGAGGCGATCCGTGAGCATGTCGGCTATCAGCCGGAGTTGCGCTACGGCGTGATCGCACTCGGTGATAGCAGCTATGACCATTTCTGCGGCGGCGGGCGTGCATTTGATGCGTTGCTGCAGGAGCAGGGTGCCACCCGGATTGGGGAGCGGCTGGAGATTGATGCGATCGAGCAGCCGGAGCCGGAAGTGGTCAGCGGCCCCTGGGTGCAGCAGTGGAGCACCTTGCTGAACTGACCGGCAGGCATAAAAAAAGCACAGCGCAGGCTGTGCTTTTTTTCCACTGAGCGGCACGGTCAACGGCCGTTGCGGGTCAGCTTTTCCAGATCGGATTCAATCTCGGCGATTTTGTTGGCCACCACCGACTCCAGGTGACGCAGGTCATCCAGAATTTTGCGTTTCAAATCCACCTCAACCTGATCACGCTGGCAAATCTGATCCAGCTCGTCGATCACATAGCGCAGGTTCGGGTTGATCTCATGGATCTCCTTGAACCCCTGACCGGCATTGTCCGCCACCACGGTTTTACGCTGGCGCGGGTATTTGAATTTCACGCTCTTCGCGAAAAATTCCCCCTTATCCTTTCTGAAGTAAATTTTGAGGATATCGTTATTGGCTTCCTGGCGGAGGCTGTAACGGTCAACATCATCCGGATTCGGGATCCCTAAGCTTTTCAGGTTGTCATACATAGCAGCACCTTTCTGGTTATTATCCAGCGGGAAGTATGGCGCAAACCGGCGGCATAAGATGTGATTGCGGCCAATGCGTGCCGTTCGGCGGGCAAAAAAATAGCGGGTCAATGACCCGCTATCAGTTCTGGATTAGTCAATGGAGCGCAACAGCTCGTTGATGCCCACTTTCCCGCGGGTTTTCGCGTCCACTTTCTTCACGATCACCGCACAGTAGAGGCTGTAGCTGCCGTCTTTGGACGGCAGGTTGCCGGATACCACCACAGAACCGGCCGGTACGCGGCCGTAATGTACTTCGCCGGTCTCACGGTCATAAATCTTGGTGCTCTGGCCCAGGTAGACGCCCATGGAGATCACGGAGCCTTCCTCAACAATCACCCCTTCTACCACTTCGGAACGCGCGCCGATAAAGCAGTTGTCTTCGATGATGGTCGGGTTGGCCTGCAACGGCTCCAGTACGCCGCCGATGCCGACGCCGCCGGAGAGGTGCACGTTTTTACCAATCTGCGCACAGGAGCCGACGGTGGCCCAGGTGTCAACCATCGAGCCTTCATCCACGTAGGCCCCGATGTTGACGTAAGAAGGCATCAGCACGGTATTCCGGGCGATGTAGGCACCCTGGCGCACAGCGGCCGGCGGCACTACGCGGAACCCTTCTTTCTGGAAGCGGGCTTCGTCATAACCGGCAAATTTCATCGGTACTTTGTCGTAATAACGGGTTTCCGCGCCGTCAATCACCTGGTTGTCGTTGATGCGGAAGGAAAGCAGCACGGCTTTTTTCAGCCATTGATGCGTTACCCACTGCCCGTCGATCTTTTCCGCGACGCGCAGGGCGCCGCTGTCCAGCAGACCGATGACCTGGTTAATCGCTTCGCGCGTTACGGTGTCCACGTTCGCCGGGGTGATCTCTGCGCGGCGCTCGAAGGCGTTTTCAATAACGGTTTGTAGTTGCTGCATCCTGTTATCTGTCCTGATTTGTCGTTTAGGGAAAAATTTCTATGACACTTTATCGTTTGGGTTGAGGGCTTCTGTCAACCGTTGTTCCAGTTTTCGCCGCGTTTCCCGGTTCAGGGAGCGGCGATCGCTGTCGGCCAGAATAAACAAATCCTCGACCCGTTCACCGATGGTGGTGATCCGCGCGCCGTGCAGTGACAGCCCGAGATCGGAGAAGACTTCGCCGACCCGCGCCAGCAGGCCGGGCTGGTCAAGGGCCACCAGCTCCAGATAACTGCGCCGGTCGGTGTGGGTCGGCAGGAAATTGACGTTGGTCGGCACACTGAAATGGCGCAGCTTCGGTGAGGGGCGGCGCGCACGCGGCGGTTGATATTCCTGGGTCATCGCCTGCACCAGCGCCTGCCGGATCGCCTCGTGGCGGTCAGCAGCCAGCGGGCTGCCGTCCGGTTCCAGCACGATAAAGGTGTCCATCGCCATGCCGTCACGGTTGGTGAAGATCTGGGCATCGTGGATGCTCAGGTTACGGCGATCCAGCTCACCGGCCACGGCAGCAAACAGATAAGGGCGGTCGGGTGCCCAGATGAAGATTTCCGTGCCGCCGCGCGTGGCCTGCCGGCTGACCAGCACCAGCGGCAGGGTGGAGTCATGCTCCAGCAAGTGGCGGGCATGCCACGCCAGCTGGTTCGGCGAGTGGCGCAGGAAATAGTCGGCGCGGCAGCGGCTCCAGATGTGGTGCAGCGCCTCCTCGTCGATGTTGTCCATGCGCAGCAGGGCCAGCGCCTGCAAGCGGTGGTGGCGTACCCGCTCGCGCAGGTCGGGGCTGTTCTGCATCCCGCGGCGCAGCTGTTTCTCCGTGGCGAAATAGAGCTCGCGCAACAGGCTCTGCTTCCAGCTGTTCCACAGGGTTTCATTCGTGGCGCAGATATCCGCCACGGTCAGGCTCACCAGATAGCGCAGCCGGGTTTCGCTCTGCACTTCGGCAGTAAACTGCTGGATAACCGTCGGGTCCTGGATGTCACGCCGCTGGGCAGTAACGGACATTAACAGGTGGCAGCGTACCAGCCAGGCCACCAGCTGGCTCTCACGGGAGTTCAGCCCATGCAGCTCCGCGAAGGCCATCACATCCTGCGCGCCGAGGATCGAGTGGTCACCGCCGCGCCCTTTGGCGATGTCGTGGAACAGCGCCGCCACCAGCAGCAGCTCCGGGTGCGGCAGGCGCGGGTGAATTTCCACGCAGAGCGGGTGGCGCGGGCGGGTGGCTTCGTCGGCAAAACTCTCCAGCTTCTGCAACACCCGGATGGTGTGTTCATCCACCGTGTAGGCGTGGAACAGGTCAAACTGCATCTGCCCGACGATATTGCTCCACTGCGGCATATAGGCCAACAGCACGCTGTGGCGGTGCATCGGCACCAGCGCGCGTGACACCGCGCCGGGATGGCGCAGAATCGCCATAAACAGCTCGCGCGCCTCCGGGATCTCGCAAAGCGGGGTAGGCAAATCACGCAGAACATGGCGCAGCTGGCGCAGGGTGGTGGAGTAGATGCCGTCGATGTCGCGGGTCTTCACCATTAGGTAGAACATGCGCACAATCGCTTCGGGCTTGCGCGCAAACAAGGCTTCGTCACGCAGGTCAATCAGGTTGCCGCGTAACTGGAACTCATCATCCAGCGGCCGCGGCTTCTCTGTGGCGTCCAGCGCCAGGATCGCCTCATCAAACAGTTGCAGCAGCATGTGGTTCAGTTCACCCACGCGGCGGGTGGCGCGGTAGAAATCTTTCATCATGCGCTCAACCGGCTCATTGCCTTCGCCCTGGTACTGCAATAGCTGGGCCACGCTCAGTTGGCGGTCAAACAGCAGGCGGTTGTCATAGCGGGTCAGCACCAGATGCAGCGCAAAGCGGATGCGCCACAGGAAGCTCTGGCAGGCGTTCAGTTCACTGCGCTCTGCCTCAGTGAGGAAGCCGAAGCCCACCATCTCATCCAGGGAGGTGGCACCGAAATGGCGGCGCGCTACCCACAACAGGGTGTGGATGTCCCGCAGGCCGCCGGGGCTGCTTTTGATGTCCGGCTCCAGATTGTAACTGGTGCCGTGGTAGCGCAGGTGGCGCTCTTGCTGCTCCTCGATTTTGGCGCGGAAAAAGTCCGGCGACGGCCAGAAGCCCTCGCTGAAGATGTGTTTCTGCATCGACAGAAACAGCGCGACATCTCCGCAAATCATCCGGGACTCGATCAGGTTAGTGGCCACGGTGAGATCGGCCAGCCCTTCCAGCAGGCACTCTTCCAGTGTGCGCATACTGTGCCCGACCTCCAGCTTCAGATCCCACAGCAGGGTAATCAGCTCCCCGCCGCGCTGGGCCTGTTCATCACTGAGGCGTTTCTGGCTCAGCACCAGCACATCAATATCAGACAGCGGATGCAGCTCGCCCCGGCCATAGCCGCCCACGGCCACCAGCGCCGTTTCGGGGACGTCGTCAAACCCATAGAACGTCCAGAGCCGGCGTAACAGGCGATCAATATAGAGGCTGCGGGCTTCCACCAGGGTTTCGGCACTTTCACCGGCATTGAAGGCCTCCGCCAGCCAGAGCTGGAACGCCTCAAGACGTTGCTTCAGGTTCAGGCAGGTGATCTGCTCATCGGTCAGGCCGGTAGGGGAGGGGGGCTGCTCAGGCACGGAGCGCGGCGGGATAACAGGGATTTCGTGATCGGGAAAATTCTCAGACATAAGCGCAGCCCATTAAAAAGCCGGCAACCGCCGGCTTGTTTTTTTACTGTTCGTGCGTAATCACCGCAGGCAGGGTGTCATCCTTGCGCAGGGTCATTATTTCGCAGCCGTTCTCTGTCACCACAATAGTATGCTCATACTGTGCGGACAAGCTGCGATCTTTGGTTTTTACCGTCCAGCCATCTTTCATGGTGCGGATGCGGTAATCACCGGCGTTGACCATCGGCTCAATGGTAAAGGCCATGCCCGGCTGCAGCACCACGCCGCCGTCATCGGCATCATAATGCAGCACCTGCGGCTCTTCATGGAACCCTTCACCGATGCCGTGGCCGCAATATTCGCGCACCACAGAGAACTTCTCTGCCTCCACAAAGGCCTGGATCGCTTTGCCCAGGCTACGCAGGCGAATACCGGGGCGCACCATCTTAATCGCCAGGTAGAGGCTCTCCTGGGTAATGCGACACAGGCGCTCGCCCAGAATGGTGGGTTTACCGGCGATAAACATTTTTGAGGTGTCGCCGTGGAAGCCGTCTTTAATCACCGTGACGTCAATATTCACGATGTCGCCGTCTTTCAGCACTTTGTCGTCGCTTGGGATGCCGTGGCAGACCACTTCATTGATTGAAATACACACCGATTTCGGGAAACCGTGGTAGTTCAGGCAGGCGGAAATAGCCTGCTGTTTATTGGTGATGTGGTCGTGACAGATGCGGTCAAGCTCGCCGGTGGTCACGCCGGGTTTGACGTAAGGTTCAATGATTTCCAGTACTTCCGCGGCCAGGCGGCCGGCGACGCGCATTTTTTCAATGTCTTCAGGAGTTTTAATCGAAATTGCCATGAAATATTCCGCAGATGTTCAATGGGCTGGCCAACCGGTCAGCAAATAGGGTGCATGGTAATATGGTATCAGCCCGGCAATGGGCTGCCAAACGCTGATTTCCCCGCGCCCTGCGGTGTAACAAGTAGTGGAGTCAGGTGCGGGTTTATGGTATAAAGCGCGCCGGCGAACCGCATCTGCGTCGTGAATAATGACCAGACGGTATCGGCCAACTAAACTCATATGTGTATAACACACACGTATCGGCACATACGCCGGGGTGCCCTGAGGAGCTTGCTCTGATAGGTCGGCGTTATGGGATACGTGGAGGCATAACCCCAACATCTACTATAGAGGTTTTATCATGGCAACTGTTTCCATGCGCGACATGCTCAAGGCCGGTGTACACTTCGGTCACCAGACCCGTTACTGGAACCCGAAAATGAAGCCATTCATCTTCGGCGCACGTAACAAAGTTCACATCATCAACCTGGAGCAGACTGTACCGATGTTCAACGAAGCCCTGGCTGAGTTGACCAAGATCTCTTCCCGTAAAGGTAAGATCCTGTTCGTTGGTACCAAACGCGCTGCAAGCGAAGCGGTAAAAGAAGCAGCGAACAACTGCGACCAGTTCTTCGTGAACCATCGCTGGTTGGGCGGCATGCTGACCAACTGGAAAACGGTTCGTCAGTCCATCAAGCGCCTGAAAGATCTGGAAATCCAGTCTCAAGACGGTACTTTCGACAAGCTGACCAAGAAAGAAGCGCTGATGCGTACCCGTGAGCTGGACAAGCTGGAAAACAGCCTGGGCGGCATCAAAGACATGGGCGGCCTGCCGGACGCACTGTTTGTTATCGACGCTGACCACGAACACATCGCGATCAAAGAAGCGAACAACCTGGGTATCCCGGTATTCTCCATCGTTGATACCAACTCCGATCCGGATGGCGTTGACTTCATCATCCCAGGTAACGACGACGCAATCCGTGCAGTAAACCTGTACCTGAGCGCTGTTGCTGCCGCTGTTCGTGAAGGCCGTTCGCAAGATCTGGCTGTTCAGGCAGAAGACAGCTTCGTAGAAGCTGAATAATAAGGCAAGCTCACCACTGAGCCCTTATTAACCAGGTATTGAATATGGTTGGTTAGGGGGCCTTTTATAGGCCCCCTTTGCTTATCTTAAATGCGAGAACCGTCTCTGTGAGAGCCTCTCGCTCCCCCACGAGATAACCGAGGAAAATAGAATGGCTGATATTACCGCTTCCCTGGTAAAAGAACTGCGTGAACGTACCGGCGCAGGCATGATGGAATGTAAGAAAGCACTGGTTGAAGCTAACGGCGACATCGAGTTGGCTATCGACAACATGCGTAAATCCGGTCAGGCGAAAGCTGCTAAGAAAGCAGGCCGTGTGGCTGCTGAAGGCGTGATTCTGACCAAAGTGTCTGCAGACGGTAAATACGGCGTGATCGTTGAACTGAACTGCGAAACTGACTTCGTGGCTAAAGACGCCGGCTTCAAAGCCTTCGGTGATGACGTTATCGCCGCCGCGCTGGACGAAAAAATCAGCGACGTTGAAGTTCTGAAAGCGAAGTTCGAAGAGCAGCGTACTGCGCTGGTGGCTAAAATTGGTGAAAACATCAATATCCGTCGCCTGGCTGTACTGGAAGGTGACGTGCTGGGTACCTACCTGCACGGCGCGCGTATCGGCGTAATGGTTGCTGCAACCGGCGCTGACGAAGAGCTGGTGAAGCACGTAGCCATGCACATTGCTGCAAGCAAGCCGGAATACGTGAAATCCGAAGACGTCCCGGCGGACGTGGTTGCCCGTGAGCACCAGATCCAGCTGGACATCGCGATGCAGTCCGGTAAGCCGCGCGAAATCGCTGAGAAAATGGTTGAAGGCCGTATGCGTAAATTCACCGGTGAGATCTCTCTGACCGGCCAGAACTTCGTCATGGACCCGAACAAAACCGTTGGTCAACTGCTGAAAGAGCACAACGCTGACGTGATCAACTTCATCCGCTTTGAAGTGGGCGAAGGCATCGAGAAAGTCGAAACTGACTTCGCTGCTGAAGTTGCAGCCATGAGCAAGCAGTCTTAATGACGTTACGGGGCCGCCATCAGGCGGTTCCGTTTTATCCAGCCAGATTAATCCCAATGACATCCTGCCTTGTAGCGCTTGCAACAAAGTTGTGATGTGATACACAAAAAACCCCACTACTCTCACTGCTTCTTAGGACAGAACACCATGGCAACCAATGCAAAACCCGTATATCAGCGTATCCTGCTAAAGCTGAGTGGCGAAGCCCTGCAAGGCGCAGAAGGTTTTGGTATCGACGCTAGCGTTTTGGATCGTATGGCACAGGAAGTAAAGGAATTGGTCGAGCTGGGCATCCAGGTCGGTGTGGTCATTGGCGGGGGTAACTTGTTCCGCGGTGCGGGCCTGGCTCAGGCCGGCATGAACCGCGTAGTGGGCGATCACATGGGAATGCTGGCCACCGTGATGAACGGCCTGGCGATGCGTGATGCGCTGCACCGTGCCTATGTGAATGCCCGCCTGATGTCCGCGATTCCGTTGAACGGCGTTTGCGATAATTACAGCTGGGCCGAAGCTATCAGCCTGCTGCGCAATAACCGTGTGGTCATCTTCTCTGCCGGTACCGGCAACCCGTTCTTTACCACTGACTCTGCGGCCTGTCTGCGCGGTATCGAAATCGAAGCTGACGTGGTCTTGAAAGCGACGAAAGTGGATGGCGTTTACTCGGCTGACCCGGTGAAAACCCCGGATGCGACGCTGTACGAACAGCTCTCTTATGCCGATGTGCTGGAACGTGAACTGAAAGTGATGGACCTCGCCGCCTTTACCCTGGCGCGTGACCATAACCTGCCGATCCGCGTGTTCAACATGAACAAACCGGGTGCCCTGCGCCGTGTCGTGATGGGTGAAAAAGAAGGCACGCTGATCTGTAAATAACGGCGTACCATTAATTTTGATATCATGGGCGCACGCGGGAGCGGCATGCCGCCGGTGCTCCCCTGTTATCTTTAGCCAGTCTCGCTGCTGGTTTGAATATTTACCGACTATACTTCATGTAGAGTCTGCCAAGTAACCAGTTTTCAAGGGTTCGCAACGTGATTAACGAAATCAGAAAAGATGCTGAAACGCGTATGGAAAAATGCGTGGAAGTTTTCAAAACCCACATCAGTAAAATCCGTACCGGCCGTGCTTCTCCAAGCATTCTGGATGGCATTCAGGTGGAATACTACGGTTCCGCGACGCCGCTGCGTCAGCTGGCTAACGTCGTGGCTGAAGATTCACGCACCCTGGCGATCACCGTATTTGACCGCAGCCTCGGCCCGGCCGTTGAAAAAGCCATCATGTCCTCTGACCTCGGCCTGAACCCGTCTTCTGCGGGTGCGGTAATCCGTGTGCCGCTGCCGGCACTGACGGAAGAGCGTCGTAAAGATCTGATCAAAGTCGTGCGTAACGAAGCTGAACAGGGCCGCGTCTCTGTACGTAACGTGCGCCGTGATGCAAATGAAAAAGTGAAAGCTCTGCTGAAAGACAAAGAGATCAGTGAAGACGAAGAACGTCGTTCTCAGGATGATATCCAGAAAATGACCGATGTTTTCATTAAGAAAATCGATGTCTCTCTGACAGAGAAAGAAGCGGAATTGATGGAGTTTTAATTCCCGCTGTGAAATAAAGCGTCGCCCCGGCGGCGCTTTATTATTTTATAAGGTGATATTTCCGTTTGTCGCTGGAATCCCATAGACAACAGAGGTTGCAGGTTTCAGACTGGACGCCTTCCAATCATAATAAACAGTTATTCAGAGCATCCTCATGAAGCAACTGACCATTCTGGGTTCCACCGGGTCTATTGGCATCAGCACCCTGGCTGTTATTCGTGCCAATCCTCAGCAATTTACGGTTAAAGCCCTGGTTGCCGGGCATAATGTCGACGTCATGGCACAGCAGTGTGCTGAATTCCGGCCTGAGTATGCCGCGATGGCAGATGAACGCTCTGCGCAGCAGCTGCGCGTGCAGCTGGCTGAAATGGGCCTCAGGGTTGAGGTGATGGCCGGGCAGGACGCCGCCTGTACATTGGCTGCCCTGCCGGGCGTTGATCAGGTTATGGCGGCTATCGTCGGTGCTGCCGGCCTGTTGCCCACTCTGGCCGCTATCCGTGCCGGCAAGCAGGTACTGCTGGCCAATAAAGAGTCCCTGGTGACCTGTGGGCGCATATTCATGGACGCCGTGGCACAAAGCGGTGCCCAACTCCTGCCTATCGACAGCGAACACAACGCCATTTTTCAGAGTTTACCCGAGAGCATTCAGCGCTGCTTAGGGTATGCTTCCCTTGAAGATCATGGTGTCGCACGAATCATTTTAACCGGCTCTGGTGGCCCGTTCCGCGATACACCGCTGGCAGATTTCCCGGGCGTGACACCGGCCCAGGCCTGCGCGCATCCGAACTGGTCGATGGGCCGTAAAATTTCCGTCGATTCTGCCACCATGATGAATAAAGGACTGGAATATATTGAGGCCCGCTGGCTGTTCAACGCCTCCGCTGAACAGATGGAAGTGATCCTGCATCCGCAATCGGTGATCCACTCCATGGTGCGTTACCGTGACGGCAGCGTGCTGGCACAACTCGGCTCCCCTGATATGCGTACACCGATCGCCCATGCGATGGCCTACCCGCAACGGGTGGAAGCCGGGGTCACACCGCTGGACTTCTGCCGCATTGGTGCGCTGACCTTTATGGAACCTGATTATCAGCGCTACCCCTGTCTGAAGCTGGCCATTGATGCCTGTCATGCCGGGCAGGCGGCGACTACCGCCTTGAATGCAGCCAACGAAATTGCCGTCGCGGCATTTTTGGATAATGAGATCCGCTTCACTGACATTGCTGCGTTAAACCGTGATGTGCTTGATACACTGGCCCTGACAGAGCCACACAGCGTCGACGATGTACTGGAGATTGATCGCCGGGCGCGTGATGCCGCCTGCCGGCTTCTGAAAACGGCGATGTGCTGATCTATCTGTTTGCATTTACGGCAATTTGTCGGCGATAGGTGAAAATGGTATAGTCAGCGCCTCCCGGCATCTGTCATGAATATCAGTAAAAAGGATTTTCAGCGGCGCGCTGCGGCCGGCAGTGCGGGGGCTTTTTAGGGTAAGCCGTGCCTGTTCACGGCTTTTTTGCGCACACAGGGCCTTATGTTCCGGTAGCACTGTTGTATTTCTGATTGAGGAAATAAGTACGCGTTATGTCGTCCGCAAATCAACAAGGGGCTGACTTGCCCATCCCGGGACCACGCCACGTCGCCATCATCATGGATGGCAACGGCCGTTGGGCTAAACGTCAGGGAAAGTTACGGATCTTTGGTCATAAAGCAGGGGTGAAATCGGTGCGTCGCGCAGTGAGTTTCGCTGCTAACCGTCACCTTGATGCACTCACGCTTTATGCCTTCAGCAGTGAAAACTGGAATCGTCCCGCACAGGAAGTGACCGCGCTGATGGAGCTGTTCGTCAGAGCGCTGGACAGCGAAGTCAAAAGCCTGCATAAACATAACGTCCGCTTACGGGTTATTGGGGATACCAGCCGTTTCAGTGCCCGTCTGCAGGAGCGAATCCGCCGTTCTGAGGCACTGACTGCCGGCAATGATGGTCTCACGCTTAACATCGCTGCAAACTATGGCGGCCGCTGGGATATCATTCAGGGAATGAGAACTCTGGCGCGGCAGGTTCAGTCCGGTGAGCTTCAGCCAGACCAGATTACTGAGGAAGGGTTAAGCGAGCTGGTCTGCCTGCATGAGCAGTCACCGGTGGATTTGGTGATCCGGACGGGGGGAGAGCACCGTATCAGTAATTTTTTGCTGTGGCAGATTGCCTATGCTGAGCTTTACTTTACAGATGTCCTTTGGCCTGATTTTGATGAACATGTCTTTGAAGGTGCGCTGAATGCATTTGCACATCGCGAGCGCCGCTTCGGGGGAACAACACCTATCGGCGCCGATGCGTCCTAGGGAGAACTTTTGCTGAAGTATCGCCTCATCACTGCGTTTATTTTAATCCCGATCGTCATCGCTGCGCTGTTTCTGCTTCCGCCGGTTGGGTTCGCTATCGTTACCCTCGTCGTCTGCATGCTGGCAGCATGGGAGTGGGGCCAGCTGGCTGGGTTTACCTCCCGCAACCAGCGCGTCTGGCTGGCTATTCTGTGCGGGTTCCTGCTGGCACTCATGATGCTGACTATCCCGGCTTATCATCAGTCACTGCATATTCCGCAGGTGAGTTTGTCACTGTGGGCCTCGCTGATATGGTGGGCGGCGGCACTGGTGCTGGTGCTCTTCTATCCCCGCTCAGCCGGAGCATGGCGGCATTCAACACCCCTGCGGCTGCTGTTTGGCGTGCTGACTATTGTGCCGTTTTTCTGGGGCATGGTGTCACTGCGTCAATACGGGTATGAAGAGAACCATACGACCGGCGCCTGGTGGCTGTTATATGTGATGTTGCTGGTCTGGGGCGCGGATTCAGGGGCCTATATCTTCGGCAAACTGTTCGGAAAACATAAGCTTGCGCCTAAAGTGTCGCCGGGGAAAACCTGGCAGGGGCTGATTGGCGGGCTGGTCACGGCTGCGGTTATCGCCTGGGCATTTGGCCGGTATGCACCGCTGAGCATTCAGCCCATGACCCTGCTGGTGTGCTCTATTATCGCGACATTGGCCTCGGTACTGGGCGACCTGACGGAAAGCATGTTCAAACGTGAAGCCGGTATTAAAGACAGCGGCAGCCTTATTCCCGGTCACGGTGGGATCCTCGATCGGATTGACAGCCTGACGGCTGCCGTACCGGTTTTCGCCTGCCTGATGCTGTTGGTGTTTTAAGCCGTCTGAGACGGGGAGTTTAGGGAATATGATGAACATACTCTGGAGCCTGGCGGCGTTTATCGTTGCGCTGGGGGTGTTGATCACTGTGCATGAGTTCGGCCATTTCTGGGTCGCCCGTCGCTGTGGTGTGCGTGTTGAACGTTTCTCTATCGGTTTTGGCCGCGCGCTCTGGCGGCGTACTGACCGCCAGGGCACTGAATATGTTATCGCCCTGATCCCGCTTGGGGGCTACGTCAAAATGCTTGATGAGCGGGTAGAGGCTGTCCCCCCTGAACTACGTCACCAATCCTTCAATAACAAAACGGTCTGGCAGCGTGCTGCTATCATCAGTGCCGGGCCGGTTGCCAACTTTATTTTCGCTGTTTTTGCCTATTGGCTGGTGTTTATCATCGGCGTTCCCAGCCTGCGCCCGGTGGTGGGGGAGGTCGCCCCTGATTCGGTTGCGGCACACGCGGAAATTTCGCCGGGTATGGAACTTAAGTCACTTGGTGGCATCGAAACGCCTGATTGGGATTCAGTGCGTCTTGAGCTGATCGGCAAAATTGGTGATGCGCAAACCACGGTGGGTGTGGCGCCGTTTGGCTCCTCACATATCGTTGAGAAGTCACTGGATTTACGCCAGTGGCAGTTTGAGCCGGACAAGCAGGATCCCGTAGTGGCATTGGGCATTATGCCGCGTGGGCCGCAGATTGAACCGGTTCTGGCAGAAGTGCAGGCAGGTTCAGCCGCGGCAAAAGCGGGTTTGCAACCCGGTGACAGGATCGTTAAAGTCAATGGTCAGCTTTTGGGGCAGTGGCAGCGTTTTGTCACACTGGTACGTGATAACCCAGCCAAACCACTGGCTGTGGAGATTGAGCGGGCAGGTTCCCCCTTGTCTTTAACCCTGATTCCGGATACAAAGCCGGCAGGAAAAGCGGGGGTGGAAGGATTTGCCGGCGTGGTCCCGAAAATTATCCCGTTGCCTGATGAGTATAAAACAATCCGCCAGTATGGGCCGTTTACTGCCTTCTATGAAGCCGGGGATAAAACCTGGCAGCTTATGAAGCTGACGGTGGGTATGCTGGGCAAGTTGATTACCGGTGATGTGAAGCTGAATAACCTGAGTGGCCCGATTTCGATTGCACAGGGCGCAGGGATGTCAGCAGAGTTCGGGTTGGTCTACTACCTGATGTTCCTGGCGCTGATCAGCGTGAACCTCGGGATTATCAACCTGTTCCCACTGCCGGTACTGGATGGTGGACACCTGCTCTTCCTGGCGATTGAAAAGCTGAAGGGTGGGCCGGTTTCTGAGCGAGTACAAGACTTCAGCTATCGCATCGGCTCGGTATTGCTGGTGCTGTTAATGGGGCTTGCACTTTTCAATGATTTCTCCCGCCTCTGAGGTGGGGGATAGGTTAGGAAGAACGCATAACAACGATGGCGATGAAAAAGTTGCTCATAGCGTCGCTGCTGTTTGGCAGCGCCACCGTATACGGTGCAGACGGGTTCGTAGTGAAGGACATTCATTTCGAAGGCCTGCAACGAGTTGCCGTCGGTGCGGCGTTACTCAATATGCCGGTTCGCGTAGGCGATACGGTGAATGATGAAGATATCAGCAGCACCATCCGTGCCCTGTTTGCAACAGGGAACTTCGAGGATGTCCGTGTCCTGCGCGATGGTGATACCTTAATCGTACAAGTGAAAGAGCGCCCAACAATCGCCAGCATCACTTTCTCCGGTAATAAATCGGTGAAAGATGACATGCTCAAACAGAACCTGGAAGCCTCCGGCGTCCGCGTTGGTGAAGCGCTCGATCGCACCACTCTCTCCAGCATTGAGAAAGGCCTGGAGGATTTCTATTACAGCGTCGGCAAATACAGCGCTTCCGTGAAAGCGGTGGTCACGCCGTTGCCGCGTAACCGGGTTGACCTGAAACTGGTCTTCACGGAAGGCGTGTCAGCCAAAATTCAGCAGATTAACATTGTAGGCAACCATGCGTTCCCTACCGATGAACTCATCTCGCGCTTCCAGCTGCGTGATGAAGTGCCGTGGTGGAACCTGGTGGGTGACCGGAAATATCAGAAGCAGAAGCTGGCAGGGGATTTGGAAACCTTACGCAGTTTCTACCTCGACCGCGGTTATGCCCGTTTCAATATCGACTCGACTCAGGTCAGCCTGACGCCGGATAAGAAAGGGATCTATATCACCCTGAATATCACTGAAGGCGAGCAGTACAAGCTGTCTGGGGTTGATATCAACGGCAATATGGCCGGGCACTCTGCGGAAGTCACCAGCCTGACGAAAATAGAGCCGGGCGAGCTGTATAACGGCACCAAAGTGACCAAGATGGAAAACGACATCAAACAGATGTTGGGCCGTTATGGTTATGCCTACCCACGCGTGATTACCCAGCCTGAAATCAATGATGCGGATAAAACGGTAAAACTGCATATTGCCGTTGATGCCGGTAACCGCTTCTATGTGCGCCATATCCGTTTTGAAGGGAACGACACCAGCAAGGATTCCGTATTGCGCCGCGAAATGCGCCAGATGGAAGGGGCCTGGCTGGGTAACGACCAGGTTGATCAGGGCAAAGAGCGTCTTAACCGCCTTGGTTACTTTGAAACAGTGGATGTGGATACCCAACGCGTACCAGGTACTGCTGACCAGGTGGATGTAACGTACAAGGTGAAAGAGCGTAACACCGGTACCTTTAACTTTGGTATTGGTTACGGCACGGAAAGCGGCGTGAGTTTCCAGGTCGGCGTACAGCAGGATAACTGGCTGGGCACCGGGAACACTGTGGGCATTACCGGCACCAAAAACGATTACCAGACGTATGCGGAACTCTCACTGACCGACCCGTACTTTACAGTGGATGGGGTTAGCCTGGGCGGTCGTCTGTTCTATAACGACTTTAAAGCAGATGACGCCGATCTGTCCGATTATACCAACCGCAGCTACGGCCTCGGCACGACGCTGGGCTTCCCAATCAACGAGAATAACTCGCTGCGTCTGGGGCTGGATTACGTCCATAATGACCTGTCCGATATGGAACCTCAGGTCAGTATGTGGCGCTATCTGAACTCGGTGGGCGTTAATCCGGCTGTGACGGTGGGTGAAGATACCAACACCACCGATTACAGCGCCAATGACTTCATGCTGAACCTTGGCTGGACTTACAACAACCTTGACCGTGGCTACTTCCCGACATCCGGGACGCGCGCCAGCCTGAACGGTAAAGTCACGGTGCCGGGCTCAGACAATGAATACTACAAAATTACCTTCGACTCGACGTCCTATCTGCCGCTGAGCGAAAATCGCGAATGGGTGCTGATGGGTCGTGCCCGTGCCGGGTATGCCGACGGCCTGGGTGGTAAAGAAGTGCCGTTCTACGACAACTTCTATGCCGGTGGTTCAAGCACTGTACGTGGCTTCCAGTCCAACACCATTGGCCCGAAAGCAGCCTATTACCGTTGTAACAGCGGTAATACCAGCTATGCGGGTTGCCCGGTAGAGAACTCAGACGATGCAGTGGGCGGTAACGCCATGGCAGTACTGAGTGCCGAACTGATTGTGCCGACGCCGTTTATCAGTGAGAAATATGCTAACTCGGTACGTACCTCGCTGTTTGTGGACGGGGGTACGGTCTGGGATACCAACTGGGAAAACACCGCCGCGACTGACGCGGCCGGCGTTCCGGATTACAGTTCACCGGATAACTTCCGTGTGTCCTCCGGTATCGCGCTGCAGTGGATGTCTCCGCTGGGGCCGCTGGTCTTCTCCTATGCGCAGCCTATCAAGAAATATGATGGCGACAAGGCGGAGCAGTTCCAGTTTAATATCGGTAAAACATGGTAATGCACCCACTCGGGTGCCTATCCAGCAAGATCACGGCAACATCACGCGGCCGCTCTCTTTCCCAGGCGAGTCCTGGGAAAAGGCAGTGTGTTATGCTTGGTGGGTTGTGTAATTCAAGTGTCTCTGACACAAACGGGTGATGTTAAGGAGTTTATAGTGAAAAAGTGGTTGTGTGCCGCGAGCCTCGGTTTAGCAATGGCTGCTTCTGCAGGCGTTCAGGCTGCTGACAAAATTGCAGTGGTTAACGTTTCCAGCATTTTCCAGCAGCTTCCTGCGCGTGATGCAGTTGCCAAGCAACTGGAAAGCGAGTTCAAAAGCCGGGCGACTGAGTTGCAGGGTATGGAACGTGATCTGCAAACCCAGATGCAAAAGCTGCAGCGTGACGGCTCTACCATGAAAGCCAGCGAGCGCAGCAAGCTGGAAAAAAGCGTGATGGCACAGCGTGAAACCTTCTCCAGCAAAGCGCAGGCTTTTGAGCAGGATAACCGTCGCCGTCAGATGGAAGAGCGTAACAAGATCCTGAGCCGTATTCAGGATGCAGTGAAAAACGTTGCCAGCAAAGAAGGCTATGACGTGGTCATCGACGCTAACGCCGTGGCTTACGCCAATGCTGACAAAGACATTACGGCTGATGTGCTGAAACAGGTTAAATAATCCATGTCTTCAATTCGACTGGCTGATCTTGCACAGCAGTTGGATGCACACGTGCACGGTGATGGCAATCTTGCCATCACCGGCATTGCTTCTATGCATTCCGCAGGTTCTGAGCACATCACTTTCCTCTCCAACAGCCGCTACCGTGAACAACTCGCTGCCTGCCAGGCGGGCGCAGTGGTATTAACGGAAGCTGACCTGCCGTTCTGGCAGGGGGCCGCGCTGGTGGTTAAAAACCCCTACCTGACCTATGCACGTATGGCGCAACTGTTGGATACGACCCCGTCACCGGCTGAAGAGATTGCACCGAGTGCAGTGGTCTCCCCGCAGGCAAGCCTGGGGGCCAATGTCGCGATTGGCGCTAACGCGGTGATTGAATCGGGCGTTGTACTGGGCGACAACGTGGTGATCGGTGCGGGATGTTTCATCGGTAAAAATACCCGGATTGGCGCAGGCACCCGCCTGTGGGCCAATGTCACGGTTTACCACAATATCGAAATCGGCCAGCAATGCCTGATACAATCCGGCACGGTCATTGGCGCAGACGGTTTCGGTTATGCAAACGATCGTGGTAACTGGATCAAAATTCCTCAGCTCGGTACCGTGCAAATTGGTGACCGGGTAGAGATCGGCGCCTGCACCACCATTGACCGTGGCGCGCTGGACAATACAATTATCGGCAACGGTGTCATCATTGATAACCAATGTCAGATTGCGCATAACGTTGTGATTGGCGACAATACGGCGGTTGCGGGCGGTGTGATCATGGCCGGCAGCCTCAAAATCGGCCGTTATTGCCAGATTGGCGGCGCCAGTGTGATTAATGGTCACATGGAGATCTGCGACCAGGCGGTTGTCACCGGAATGGGAATGGTTATGCGACCAATCACTGAACCTGGGGTATACTCTTCGGGCATTCCGTTGCAGACCAATAAAGCGTGGCGCAAAACTGCCGCGCTGGTGATGAATATTGACGAAATAAACAAGCGCTTAAAAGCTGTTGAGCGTAAAGTCGGAAAAGACTAATCACCCTCCTTGCCCGCTAAACGGCGGGCAAGGGCGCAACGTGCAGCAGCATGTTGCATATACATACCCCTATTTGCGGCCTGCCTTATGCCCTCCTTTTGGGGGTTAAGCAGGCCGTGTTATTAATGCCATCAGTTTTTTAAGACAGGAAGAGTATTTTGACTACTGACACTCATACTCTGCATATTGAAGAGATTATGGATTTGCTTCCGCACCGCTATCCTTTTTTGCTGGTCGATCGCGTTCTGGATTTCGAGGAAGGTAAATTCCTTCGTGCAGTGAAAAACGTTTCAGTCAACGAACCGTTTTTCCAGGGCCATTTCCCTGGTAAGCCGATTTTCCCAGGTGTACTGATTCTTGAGGCCATGGCTCAGGCAACCGGTATTCTGGCCTTTAAAAGCGTTGGTAAACTCGAGCCGGGTGAACTGTACTACTTCGCTGCCATTGACGACGCCCGCTTTAAACGTCCAGTATTACCGGGTGACCAGATGATTCTGGAAGTTGAATTCATTAAAGAACGTCGTGGCGTAGCGCGTTTCAAAGGTGTCGCCAAAGTTGACGGTGAAGTGGCCTGTGAAGCTACAATGATGTGCGCCCGTCGTCGGGAGAGTTAATTCGTGACTGACAAAACCGCCTATATCCATCCCAGCGCTATTGTTGAAGAAGGTGCCGTTATCGGCGCCGGCGCACATATTGGTCCTTTCTGCTATATCGGCTCACAGGTAGAGATTGGCGAAGGGACGGTGCTGAAATCGCATGTTGTGGTCAACGGTGTGACGAAAATTGGCCGTGACAACACGATCTACCAGTTCGCCACCATTGGTGAGGTTAACCAGGATCTGAAGTACGCCGGGGAACCGACGCGTACGGAAATTGGCGATCGTAACAGCATCCGTGAAAGCGTCACCATTCACCGCGGCACCACCCAGGGCGGCAACCTGACGAAGATTGGCAGTGACAATCTGTTGATGGTAAATGCCCATGTGGCGCATGACTGCGTGATCGGTAACCGCTGCATTCTGGCCAATAACGCGACGTTGGGTGGCCACGTGCATATCGATGATTTCGCTATCATCGGCGGCATGACGGCGATTCACCAGTTCTGTGTGATTGGTGCGCATGTGATGGTAGGCGGGTGTTCCGGTGTGGCGCAGGATGTGCCGCCGTTTGTCATCGCGCAGGGCAACCATGCCACGCCGTTCGGCATCAATATCGAAGGGCTGAAGCGCCGCGGTTTTGAGAAAGAGTCGCTGCATGCTATCCGTAATGCTTACAAGGTGCTCTACCGCAGCGGTAAAACGCTGGAAGAGGCGCTGCCGGAAATTGCCGCCATTGCTGAGCAGCATCCGGCGGTAAAACCCTTCAGTGAGTTCTTTGCCCGTTCCAAGCGCGGCATTATTCGCTGACGTATGCAAAAGCGTCCATTGACGATCGGCCTGGTTGCCGGTGAAACGTCCGGCGACATTCTTGGTGCCGGTCTGATTCGCGCGCTGAAAACGCATTACCCGGACACCCGCTTTGTGGGTGTCGCAGGGCCGCTGATGCAGGCTGAAGGGTGTGAAGCCTGGTATGAGATGGAAGAGCTGGCGGTGATGGGCGTGGTGGAAGTGGTTGAACGACTGCCGCGCCTGTTGAAAATCCGCCGTGACCTGACCCGGCGCTTCAGCGAATTACAACCCGATGTATTTGTCGGCATTGATGCCCCGGATTTTAATATCACGCTGGAAGGGCGGCTGAAGCAACGTGGCCTCCGCACTATCCATTACGTCAGCCCCTCAGTCTGGGCCTGGCGACAAAAACGCGTTTTCAAAATCGGCAAAGCTACCGATCTGGTGCTGGCTTTCCTGCCTTTCGAAAAAGCGTTTTACGACAAATTCAATGTGCCGTGCCGCTTTATCGGCCATACCCTGGCGGATGCGATGCCGTTGCACCCTGATAAACAGCAGGCCCGCCAGCGGCTGGGTATTGCTGAGGGGGCTCGCTGTCTGGCGCTGCTGCCGGGCAGCCGTAATGCTGAGGTCGAGATGCTCAGCGCCGACTTCCTGCGCACGGCGCTGCGGTTGCGCGAGACCTATCCTGACCTGGAAATTGTGGTGCCGCTGGTCAATGCCCGGCGGCGTGAACAGTTTGAACGTATTAAAACGGAAGTGGCACCGACACTGCCGATGCACCTGCTGGACGGTCAGTCGCGCGATGCGATGATCGCCAGTGATGCCGCGCTGCTGGCCTCAGGCACGGCAGCACTGGAGTGTATGCTGGCAAAATGCCCGATGGTGGTGGGTTACCGGATGAAACCCTTTACGTTCTGGCTGGCTGAACGGTTGATCAAAACGCCGTATGTGTCATTGCCCAATTTGCTGGCCGGGCGTGAAATCGTGACGGAGCTGTTGCAGCATGACTGTATGCCGGAGAAACTGGCCGCTGCCCTGTTGCCGCTGCTGGCCGGTGGTGAGCAGAGCACGGCACTGAAACAGACTTTCCTTGAATTACATCAGCATATCCGCTGCAACGCCGATGAACAGGCGGCGCAGGCTGTATTGGAACTGGCTCATCCATGAGTGAAATTTTTGTCTATCCCGCCGCGCACTGTATTGCCGGTGTGGATGAAGTGGGCCGTGGCCCGCTGGTGGGCGCGGTGGTGACTGCCGCCGTGATCCTTGACCCGTCCCGCCCGATCACCGGACTGGCAGACTCCAAAAAACTCAGTGAAAAACGGCGCCTGGCGCTGTTTGACGAGATCACGGAGAAAGCGCTGGCCTGGAGCCTGGGGCGTGCCGAACCGGAAGAGATTGACGAGCTGAATATTCTGCATGCCACGATGCTGGCGATGCAAAGGGCGGTCGCCGGGCTGGCCGTCACGCCGGACATGGTACTGATTGACGGCAACCGCTGCCCGGCACTGCCGATGGCCGCCCTGGCGGTGGTCAAAGGCGACAGCCGGGTTGCTGAGATCAGCGCCGCCTCGATCCTGGCGAAAGTCACCCGCGATCGCGAGATGGCCGAGTTGGATCAGCAGTTCCCGGACTATGGGTTTGCCCAGCACAAAGGGTATCCTACCGCCTTCCATCTGGAGAGGCTGGCGCAGTTCGGTGCAACAATCCACCACCGGCGCAGTTTTGGCCCGGTCAGGCGTGCGCTGGCGCTGCCGCCACGTTAACTGATTACCCGCGCACATTCCGCTGCGTGGGCTTCCATTCACTCTATTCTGGTATTTCGATATGGCCGAACCTCGTTTTGTTCACCTGCGCGTACACAGTGACTACTCCATGATTGATGGGCTAGCCAAAGTGGGCCCGTTGGTTAAGCGAGCGGCTGCCCTCGCTATGCCGGCCCTGGCAATAACGGATTTCACCAACCTCTGCGGGCTGGTGAAATTTTATGGCAGCGCGCACGGTGCCGGGATCAAACCGATCATCGGGGCCGATTTCCATGTGCAAAGTGCGGAACTGGGCGATGAACTGGCCCAGCTTACCGTGCTGGCGATGAATAATGAGGGTTACCAAAACCTCACGCTGTTGATCTCGCGGGCGTATCAGCGCGGCTACGGTGCCGCCGGCCCGATCATCGATCGTGAGTGGCTGGCAGAGCAGAAAGAGGGGTTGTTGCTGCTCTCCGGCGGCCGCCAGGGCGATGTCGGTAAATTCCTGTTGCGCGGCAATCAGGTTCAGGTTGACCAGGCGCTGGCGTTTTATGCCGAACACTTTCCCAACCGCTACTATCTGGAGCTAATCCGCACCGGGCGGGGGGATGAAGAAGCCTATCTCCATGCCGCTGTGGCCCTGGCGACGGAGCGCGGCGTGCCGGTGGTGGCGACCAACGATGTGCGCTTCCTGGTGGCCGATGATTTTGACGCCCACGAAATCCGCGTGGCCATTCATGACGGCTTCACCCTCGACGATCCCAAGCGGCCGCGCAACTACAGCGCCCAGCAATATATGCGCAGCGAAGAGGAGATGTGCGAGCTGTTTGCCGACATCCCCGAGGCGCTGGAAAACAGTGTCGAGATAGCCAAGCGCTGTAACGTTACCATCCGCCTGGGTGAATACTTCCTGCCGCAGTTCCCGACCGGGGAGATGACCACCGAAGATTTCCTGGTGATGAAATCGCGCGAGGGGCTGGAGGAACGGCTTGAGTTCCTGTTCCCCGATCCTGACGTGCGGGCGCAGAAACGGCCGGAGTATGACGAGCGGCTTGAGATCGAGCTGAACGTGATTAACCAGATGGGCTTCCCGGGTTACTTCCTGATCGTGATGGAGTTCATCCAGTGGTCGAAAGATAACGGGGTGCCGGTGGGGCCGGGCCGTGGGTCAGGTGCCGGTTCACTGGTGGCCTACGCGCTGAAAATCACCGACCTCGATCCGCTGGAATTTGACCTGCTGTTCGAACGCTTCCTTAACCCGGAACGTGTCTCGATGCCTGACTTCGACGTCGACTTCTGCATGGAGAAGCGCGATCTGGTGATTGAGCACGTGGCGGAGCTGTATGGCCGTGACGCGGTCTCCCAGATCATTACCTTTGGTACCATGGCGGCCAAGGCGGTTATCCGCGACGTAGGCCGGGTGCTGGGCCATCCGTATGGGTTTGTGGATCGCATCTCCAAACTGGTGCCGCCCGATCCGGGCATGACACTGGAAAAAGCCTTTGCAGCAGAGCCGCAACTGCCGGAGATCTACGAAGCTGATGAGGAAGTGCGTGCGCTGATCGATATGGCGCGCAAGCTGGAAGGGGTGACGCGTAACGCCGGTAAACATGCCGGCGGCGTGGTGATTGCGCCGACTAAAATCACCGATTTTGCGCCGCTCTATTGTGATGCAGAGGGGAACCAGCCGGTTACCCAGTTCGACAAGAACGACGTGGAATATGCCGGGCTGGTGAAGTTTGACTTCCTTGGCCTGCGGACGCTGACCATCATTAACTGGGCGCTGGAGATGATCAACGCCCGGCGCGCCAGACAGGGGCTGGAGCCGATCGATATCGCCTCTATCCCGCTGGATGACAAGAAAAGTTTCGACATGCTGCAACGCTCGGAGACCACGGCGGTATTCCAGCTTGAATCACGCGGCATGAAAGATCTGATTAAACGCCTGAAACCTGACTGTTTCGAAGACATGATCGCGCTGGTGGCCCTGTTCCGCCCCGGCCCGCTGCAATCCGGCATGGTGGACAACTTCATTGACCGTAAACATGGCCGCGAAGCGATCTCCTACCCGGACATCCAGTGGCAGCATGAGTCATTGAAACCGGTACTTGAGCCGACCTACGGCATTATCCTGTATCAGGAACAGGTCATGCAGATAGCTCAGGTGCTGGCCGGCTATACGCTGGGCGGCGCGGACATGCTGCGCCGTGCGATGGGGAAAAAGAACCCGGTCGAAATGGCTAAGCAGCGCGGCGGCTTTGAAGACGGCGCGAAATCCCGCGGCATCGACGGCGAATTGTCGGTAAAAATCTTCGACCTGGTGGAGAAATTCGCCGGTTACGGCTTTAATAAATCCCACTCCGCCGCCTATGCGCTGGTGTCGTACCAGACGTTGTGGCTTAAGGCGCACTATCCGGCAGAGTTCATGGCCGCGGTAATGACCGCAGACATGGACAACACCGAAAAAGTGGTCGGGCTGGTGGACGAGTGCTGGCGCATGGGGCTGAAAATTCTGCCGCCGGACATCAACAGCGGTCTCTATCATTTTCACGTCAATGATGAGGGTGAGATCGTTTACGGCATCGGTGCGATCAAAGGCGTCGGGGAAGGGCCGATCGAAGCCATCATTGAGGCGCGCAACAAAGACGGCTACTTCAAAGAGCTGTTTGACCTCTGCGCCCGCTCTGACATCAAAAAGCTGAACCGGCGGATTCTGGAGAAGCTGATCATGTCAGGGGCGTTTGACCGCCTTGGGCCGCACCGTGCCGCGCTGATGCACTCCCTGGGTGACGCGCTGAAAGCGGCCGACCAGCATGCGAAAGCCGAGGCGATAGGCCAGGTAGACATGTTTGGTGTGCTGGCCGATGCCCCGGAGCAGGTTGAGCAGTCCTACGCCAGTGTGGCACCGTGGCCGGAACAGAAAGTGCTGGATGGGGAACGTGAGACGCTGGGGTTATACCTCACCGGCCACCCCATCACGCAATACCTGAAGGAGATCGAACGTTATGCCGGCGGGCAACGTTTGAAAGATATGCACCCGACGGAACGGGGCAAAATGACCACTGCGGTAGGATTAGTGGTGGCATCACGCGTTATGGTGACCAAACGGGGTAACCGCATCGGGGTTTGTACGCTGGATGACCGCTCAGGGCGTCTGGAGGTCATGCTGTTCACCGATGCGCTGGAAAAATACCAGCATTTGCTGGAAAAAGACCGTATCCTGATTGCCACCGGACAGGTCAGCTTTGATGACTTCAGCGGTGGCCTTAAAATGACGGCCCGTGAACTCATGGACATCAGTGAAGCCCGGGAAAAATATGCTCGCGGGCTTGCTATCTCGCTGACTGACAGGCAAATTGATGACCAGCTTTTGAACCGTCTCCGTCAGTCGTTGGAACCCCATCGATCGGGGACGATTCCAGTGCATCTGTATTATCAGCGCGAAGATGCACGCGCACGGTTGCGCTTTGGGGCAACCTGGCGCGTCACGCCGACCGATCGTTTATTGCTGGATTTGCGCACCTTGGTCGGTAATGAGCAGGTGGAACTGGAATTTGACTAATATAGGAATACTATGAGTCTGAATTTTCTTGATTTTGAACAGCCGATTGCAGAGCTTGAAGCGAAAATTGACTCGCTGACTGCAGTCAGTCGTCAAGACGAAAAATTAGATATTAATCTGGACGAAGAGGTTCAGCGCCTGCGTGAGAAAAGCGTGGAATTGACCCGCAAAATCTTCTCCGATCTGGGGGCCTGGCAGATTGCCCAGCTGGCGCGCCATCCGCGCCGCCCCTACACGCTGGATTATATCGAACATATTTTCACTGAATTTGACGAGTTAGCCGGCGACCGCGCTTACGCTGACGACAAAGCCATTGTGGGCGGCATCGCCCGCCTGGATGGCCGCCCGGTGATGATTATTGGTCATCAGAAAGGCCGTGAAACCAAAGAGAAGATCCGCCGTAACTTTGGTATGCCGGCACCGGAAGGCTACCGTAAAGCGCTGCGTCTGATGGAGATGGCCGAACGCTTCAAGCTGCCGATCATCACCTTCATCGACACCCCAGGTGCCTACCCAGGTGTGGGCGCAGAAGAGCGCGGCCAGTCAGAGGCCATTGCCCGTAACCTGCGTGAGATGTCGCGCCTGAACGTGCCGGTCATCTGTACCGTCATTGGTGAGGGCGGCTCCGGCGGCGCGCTGGCGATCGGCGTGGGTGACAAGGTCAACATGCTGGAGTACAGCACTTACTCGGTGATCTCGCCGGAAGGCTGCGCCTCTATCCTGTGGAAAAGCGCAGATAAAGCCCCGCTGGCTGCGGAGGCGATGGGCATCATCGCGCCACGCCTGAAAGAGCTGAAGCTTATCGACTCCGTGATCCCGGAGCCGCTGGGTGGCGCGCACCGTGACATCCCGGCGGTGTCGGCCTCGCTGAAGGCGCAACTGCTGGCTGACCTCAGCGACCTCGACGTGCTGAATGAAGAAGAACTGCGCAATCGTCGCTACCAGCGGCTGATGACCTACGGCTACTGCTGACAGGTTAACGCGCGGACAACAGCCCGCCCTCGTAAGAGGGCGGGCTTTTTTATTACCGGTGTCAGAATTTGAGCATGATTTTTTATCATTCATTCCGGCAGCTAAACTTCTTTTTTATTATTTCCCTGTTCACTTTTCTTTATTTTCTGTTTTTTTATTCATCATGTTCGCCATTGAGATGAATTGAGTTTGTCACCTGATTAACCCTATTTATGCTGAAAGTGTTTCGCGTCCTGCGGAATATTTACGGCGGTTAACGCGATGGCTGACATGGGCGTAGTGACCGCTATTTATCCTCCAAGGGGTTAACTATGACAATGACATCTACACATAAAATAGCACTGAATTCCCTCGTGCTTTCACTGGGGATAGGCGCCTTTTTGCCGCTTCACGCGGCAGAAACGACGACAGCTGAGCCCTATGTGGTGAAGTACAGTGATTTAGTTAAAAAAGAAAAAGAGCTGACTACCGATCCGCTGATGCTGCATGTAAAAGAATCCATCCGCACACTGGATAATACCTTAGTGGAAGCCATTGAACCGGGTAAACCGTCTAATCCAGAAAACGTAAAAAGAGTTGAGAAAATATTAACCAATAAGGATTGGGAATATATTTTCCCGCTGCGGGCACCGGAATACAGTTACAGTAATTTTTTAAAAGCCATCGGGAAATTCCCGGCGGTATGTGGTGCCTATACGGACGGGCGTGATGCTGAGGCGATTTGCCGTAAAGTGCTGGCGACCATGTTTGCCCACTTTGCCCAGGAAACCGGCGGCCATGAAAGCTGGCGACCGGAAGCTGAGTGGCGACAGGGGTTAGTCTGGCTGCGTGAAATGGGCTGGGCTGAAGGCCAGCCGGGCGGCTATAACGGCGAGTGTAACGTGGACGTGTGGCAGGGGCAGACCTGGCCGTGCGGTAAGGATGCTGAGGGGAACTTCCTTAGTTACTTTGGACGTGGTGCCAAACAGCTTTCTTATAACTACAACTATGGGCCTTTCTCTGATGCGATGTACGGCACTGTCCGCACCCTGCTTGACCACCCGAACCTGGTGGCGGATACCTGGCTGAACCTGGCCAGTGCTGTGTTCTTCTTTGTTTACCCGCAACCGCCGAAACCGAGCATGTTGCATGTGATCGACGGCACCTGGGTGCCTAACGCACATGATAAAGCCAATGGCCTGGTCCCCGGCTTTGGTACCTCAATTCAGATCATCAACGGCGGCGTAGAGTGCGGCGGGCCACAGGATATCGCCCAGGGGCTGAACCGGATCTCTTACTACAAAAGTGAAGCGGAATACCTAAAAGTGCCGGTACCGGCAGATGAGGTGCTGGGCTGCGCCAACATGAAACAGTTTGATGAGGGCGGCGCAGGTGCCTTGCCGATCTACTGGGAACAGGACTGGGGGTGGAGCGCCGACACGCCGGACGGCAAAACCTACGCCTGTAAACTGGTGGGGTACCAGACACCGTTTACTGCGTTCAAAGAGGGGGACTATGTCCGCTGCGTCGAGCATAACTTCAATGTGAAAATTGAAGGCGCACCGGGCGAGGGCGGCACTGCCGAACCGACAGTACCGGATACCACGCCGGTTGTCCCGGACACGAAACCAGTTATTCCTGATACCAAACCGGCCGTGCCGGAAAACAGTGCGCCGGTGGCAGTGATCTCCGGTCCGATCGGGACAGTGGAAAGCCAGGCCAATGTGACGCTGAACGCAGGGGATTCCCATGATGCTGACGGCGATACCCTGAGCTATCACTGGTTGCTGCCGAATGGCCGCACCCTGACCGGCCAGAGTAGCCTGAGCTTCGTTGCGCCGGTGGTCACCCTGGCAGCGACCTATAAATTCACCCTGACGGTATCAGACGGCAAAGCCAGCAGCGTTGCCCGCTACGAGCTGAACGTGTCGCCGAAAGCGGTGCCGATCCCTGACACCACCACCGGCTGCGCCAACTCCTGGGAGCAGAATAAAATCTACTACGGTGGCGAAAGTGTTCTCTGGAAAGGCAATGAGTACCGTGCAAACTATTGGACACAAAATAATGAACCAGGGAATCCGGCGTATACCGGTGAATGGTCACAATGGAAATTGATTAAAAGCTGTAAATAAACGGTGTGATTAACACCAGGGACGTGATGGGCGGGGTAACCCGCCCATTTTTATGCGGTAAGGTTTTCGGACGGCAGGCGTAACGCCTGCCGTTTTGCTATGTTTCAATGAAGGACCCTCCGAAATAAATAAGGATCATTGCATGAATATCATCGCCATTCTCTCACCGGCCACGGCCTACTATAAAGATGAGCCGATGCGTGAGCTGGATGAGGCACTGACCCGGCGTGGGTTCAAGCTGGTCTACCCACAGAATGCGGCTGACCTGCTGAAACTGATTGAGCATAACGCACGGATCTGCGGCGTGATTTTCGATTGGGACCAATACAGCATGGAACTCTGTACGGAGATCAATGAACTCAACGAATACCTGCCGCTCTACGCCTTTATCAACACCCACTCTTCGCTGGATGTCACCCTCAATGAAATGCGCATGGTGCTCTACTTCTTCGAATACGCGCTGAACGCCGCCGAAGATATTGCCCAGCGCATCCAGCAATATACTGATGAGTACCGCGACGCGATCACACCGCCGCTGACCAAAGCGCTGTTTAACTATGTCAAAGAGGGGAAATACACCTTCTGCACCCCCGGCCATATGGGCGGCACCGCCTTCCAGAAAAGCCCCGTGGGCACATTGTTCTATGACTTTTTCGGGGCCAATACGCTGAAAGCGGATGTCTCCATCTCCGTGACGGAGCTTGGGTCGCTGCTTGACCACACCGGGCCGCACCTGGAGGCGGAGGAGTACATCGCCCGCACCTTCAATGCCGAGCAGAGCTATATGGTGACCAACGGCACCTCAACGGCGAATAAGATTGTCGGGATGTACGCCGCGCCCGCCGGCAGCACCGTGTTGATTGACCGTAACTGCCATAAATCGCTGGCGCACCTGATGATGATGACCAACATCATCCCGATTTACCTGCGCCCGGTGCGTAACGCCTATGGCATTCTGGGCGGCATCCCGCGGCGGGAGTTCAGCCGTGAAAGCATCGCGCTGAAAGTGGCGCAAACCCCCAATGCCGGCTGGCCGGTGCATGCGGTGATCACCAACTCGACGTATGACGGCCTGCTCTACAACACCGACTACATCAAGCAGGAACTGGATGTCCCGTCGATTCACTTTGATTCGGCCTGGGTGCCTTACACCAACTTCCACCCGATCTACGCCGGGAAAAGCGGCATGAGCGGCGAGCGCATCCCCGGCAAGGTCATCTACGAAACCCAGTCAACGCACAAGCTACTGGCGGCGTTTTCGCAGGCCTCAATGATTCATATCAAAGGCGACTACCGTGAAGAGACGTTCAACGAAGCCTACATGATGCACACCACCACCTCGCCGAACTACAGCATTGTGGCATCAATGGAGACGGCGGCGGCGATGTTGCGCGGTAACCCGGGGCGACGGCTGATTAACCGCTCCGTCGAACGCGCGCTCCATTTCCGCAGTGAGATCCAGCGGTTACGCCAGGAGTCTGACAGCTGGTTCTTTGATGTCTGGCAGCCGGAGAACATCAGCGAGGCACAATGCTGGCCGCTGAACCCGGATGATAACTGGCACGGCTTCGGGGCCACCGACCCGGAGCATATGTACCTTGACCCGATCAAAGTCACTATCCTGACGCCGGGCATGGATGAGCAGGGCAACCTGGAAGAATCCGGTATTCCGGCAGCGCTGGTGGCCAAGTTCCTGGACGAGCGCGGCGTGGTAGTGGAGAAAACCGGCCCCTATAACCTGCTGTTCCTGTTCAGTATCGGCATCGACAAAACCAAAGCGCTCAGCTTGTTACGTGGGCTGACCGAGTTCAAACGTGCCTTTGACCTTAACCTGCGGGTACGCAATATGCTGCCGGATCTCTATGCGGAAGACCCGGATTTCTACCACAATATGCGCATTCAGGATCTGGCAAAAGGTATCCATAACCTGATCGTTAAGCACGATCTGCCCCAGCTGATGCTGAAAGCCTTTGATGTGCTGCCGGAAATGAAAATGACGCCGTATGAGATGTTCCAGCAGCAGGTGAAGGGCAATGTGGAAGTGTGTGAACTGAGCGAGATGGTGGGCAAGGTCTCAGCGAGCATGATCCTGCCTTACCCGCCGGGCGTGCCGGTGGTGATGCCCGGTGAGATGATTACCGGGCAGAGCCGCGCCGTGCTGGATTTCCTGCTGATGCTTTGCTCCATTGGCCAGCATTATCCGGGCTTTGAAACGGACATCCACGGCGCGAAACTCACCGAGGATGGCCGCTATCTGGTCAATGTGCTGAAAGTAAACGAGGGTGAAGCGGGCAAATTGCACATCGGGTGACTCAGCAATCCTCAATAATCACATAGGCGGCGTGTACCGGCCCGTGCACGCCCACCACTTTGATCAGCTCAATATCCGCAGTAGAGCTTGGCCCGGCGATCAGGTTGATGCAGCTTGGCATCCGTTCACCGCGTTGTGCCCGCTGGTGCAGTTGCTGCGCCAGCTGGGCCACCCGCGGCAGAATGGCGCTTTTGCGTAGCACAAAAATCGAGGCGGTGGGCAACAGGCTGACGGCGCGGCCGCGATCCGGTGCGGAGAACAGCACCACGCTGCCGGACTCGGTCAGCCCCGCTTCGGCATAGACCACCCCGACCTGCGCCTTCTCGGCCAGCGTCAGGTTTTCTGCCCCGGCATCCGGCTGCCAGACCGCTGCCCCCAGTTGCTGTTGCAGCGCCTGCGTGACGCCCAGATCCTGTAAACGGCGGTCGCCGCTGACGATCACCGGCGTCCGGCCATACTCCTCACACAGTGCCAGCACCGTGGCGATCAGCTGATCTTCACTGACCCGGCAACAATTCACTTTCAGCACGTCGCGGGCGTAAACGGAAAACGCGACGCACAGCTCTTCCTGCGTCAGCTCCGTCAGGCGCGATGCGGCAAAATCACTGACCGGTGGCGGCGGGGCTGGTGGCTGCCGGCGCAGCGGCCGCCCCAACTGGCGGGCGATCTCTTCGAGGAAATCGTGACGGTTTTGTGGGTTCAGCATTACTCTTCTCCTGTGGCCTGATGGCGTTTAAACCAGCTGCGGAAACTTTCGCCGTCAGCGTCCGGCAGGTCACGCGCCTCGGTCCATTCACCAATGGCCGCCGGGCTGAACGGAGTTTTGCCGTCTTTAATCAGCCAGCCGGCTGCTTTGGCACCAACATTCATGCCCACTTTCCATAAGCCGGGGCGGGCGTTGGCATAGTTGAACAGCCGGGTAATGCGCTGTTCGGCTTTCGGCGTCATACCCTGTTCAGCCATGTGCTGCCGGTGTTTCAGGTGCAGCTGGGCCAGCGGGATTTTTACCGGGCAGACCTGATTACAGGCTGAACAGAGCGAGCAGGCGTAGGGCAGATCTTTGAAATCCTCGTAGCCGCCCAGCAGTGGCGACAGCACCGAACCGATGGGGCCGGGATAGATCGAACCATAACTGTGGCCGCCGATGTGGCGGTAAGCGGGGCAGGTATTCATACAGGCCCCGCAGCGGATGCAGCGCAGGATGTCGCGGAACTCGGAGCCGAGCACCTGAGAGCGGCCGTTGTCCACAATCACCAGGTGGAACTCCTCCGGGCCGTCGAGATGCCCCGCTTCACGCGGGCCGGTCAGCCAGGTATTGTAGCTGGTCAGGCGTGATCCCACGGCGCTGCGGCAGAGCAGGGTGATCAGCACATCGACCTCTTCAAAGGTCGGCGCGATGCGCTCCATGCCCATGACGGCGATATGGGTTTTCGGCAGCGTGGTGCTGAGGCGCGCGTTGCCCTCGTTGGTGACCAGGCAAACTGAGCCGGTTTCCGCCACCGCAAAGTTGCAGCCGGTGATGCCGATATCGGCCGTCAGGAAGTGTTCACGGATTTTCCCCCGGATAAACAGCGTCATCGCCTCGGGCGTTTCCGGGCCGTCATAACCCAGCTTGTCGCGCAACACGTCACGGATCTGGAAGCGATCTTTGTGGATCGCCGGCACCACAATATGCGACGGTGGATCGTCGTCGAGCTGTAAAATATATTCGCCAAGGTCGGTTTCAATCACCTCGATGCCCTGTTGCTGCAACACGGCATTCATCCCAATCTCTTCCGTGACCATCGACTTGGACTTCACCACCTTTTTTGCCTGCTTACGGGCGGCGACTTCACTGATGTAGGTGGTGGCCTCCTCTTTGGTGCGGGCAAAATAGACGTGGCCACCGTTCTCAATGACTTTTTCTGACAGCTGGTAGAGATAGGCGTCAAGGTTCTCCAGCACATGGTTGCGGATCTGTTCTGCGCGATCCCGCCACGCCTCCCAGTTGCCCAACTCGTCGACCATGATCTGCCGGTTGGTGCCGATGCGCTCCTGCGCCATCGCCACCGCATTGCGCATCACGCTGTCCTGCATCTGAATCTTAATGCGCGGTTTAAAGGCCATCGCGCTGGTTTTCATGGACATAGCGGCTCCTCAGCGGCTCATCAGGACTTCGGCAATATGCATCACTTTTACCGGCTGCCGCTCGCGATGCAGGCGGCCGCCGATGTTAATCAGGCAGCTGGCGTCTGCGCCAATCAGGTAATCCGGCCGGGCATCCATCATATGCACCACTTTCTCTTTCACCATTTCGCCGGAGATCTCCGCCATTTTTACTGAAAAGGTGCCGCCAAAACCGCAACAGGTCTCCTGATTGCGGATCGGCAGCAGTTCCAGCCCCGCAACATGGCGCAGCAGCGTCAGCGGCTCCTCTTTTACCCCCAGTTTGCGGAACAGGCTGCAGGACGGATGGTAAACCGCCCGGCCGGGAAGCCGGGCACCCACATCACTCAGCCCCAGGGTATTCACAATAAACGAGGTGAGATCCTGCATCCGGTCGCCCATCGCCTGCGCCCGGCGCGCCCAGTCCGGCTCATCGGCCAGATAACCGGCATAGCTTTTGATGGCATAGGTACAGGAACCGGCGGGGGAGATAATCGGGTAATCATTCTCCTCGAAGGCCGCGATCAGGGATTTCATCGCCGGTTTGGCGTCTTTGATATAGCCGCCGTTAATAGCCGGCTGGCCGCAGCACGCCTGGCGCTCCGGGAAAAGCACCTCGCACCCCAGCTTTTCCAGCAGCAACACACTTTTTTTGGCCATGTTGGCTTTGATCGCGTCACCAATACAGGTTACATAAAAGTTAACTTTCATCGACATGCTCCCGCATTGCAGTAGGCAGAGAAGATCTGCGCCTTTTGTCCTGTTTCTATAGTAAAAGGCTTGTGCAGCAAGGCACGAACACTTTATGCCCGGGGTGGTGGAAGTGGCGGTATGCTCAACCTTTTTACGGTGAATAGCATGCAATTACACAAATAATTAACATAAGCATTGTTTGTTTCTGCCCGGCCGCGGGAATTTCGGGCTTTCTCGGAGTAACCGCATTGACGCTCTCCGGCAGGGTCGTTAACGTGCGGTGTTATGCAAAATAAGAACGAAAATCATAAGGAGTGAAGAATGCTTAAATTACGCCAGGTACACCATATCGCCATCATCAGCAGTAATTACCAGGTGAGTAAGCAGTTCTATTGCGATGTGCTGGGGTTCCATTTGCTGGGGGAGTTTTACCGTGAGGAACGCGACTCCTGGAAAGGCGATCTCGCCCTGAACGGGATCTATACCATTGAGCTGTTCTCCTTCCCACAGCCACCGGCACGCCCCAGCCGCCCGGAGTCATGCGGCTTGCGCCACCTGGCATTCAGCGTGGAAAACATCGCCGAGGCAGTGGCCTCGTTGGCGAAGTCCGGCGTGACCTGTGAGCCGGTGCGCATCGATCCCCTGACCGGCCAGCGCTTTACCTTTTTCAGCGACCCGGACGGTTTGCCGCTGGAGTTGTATGAGGTGCGCCCGGCTGCCAATGAAGATGCTGCCACCATTGAGCGCTTGCCTGCCGGCGCCTGAGTGGGTAACGTGCGCCTCATGAACGAGTGAGGCGCAGGAAAACCCACTGCTATGAATGATGAAACGCTGTTATCACACCTGAATACCCAACTCGGCGACAGCCGCGCTTGCTGTGTCGCGTTCAGCGGCGGGCTGGACTCTACCGTCTTATTGCACCTGCTGGTGACGCTGCGCCTGGGCGGGCGCGATCTGTCGCTGCGGGCGGTGCATATCCATCACGGGTTGAGCCGCTTTGCCGACGACTGGGCCGCCCACTGTGAAGCGCTGTGCGCGCAGTGGCAGATTCCGCTGACGATCCTTCGCGTCACGCCCGATCCCCGGCAGGGTGGGGTGGAAGCTGCTGCGCGTGATGCACGCTACCAGGCGCTGGCCTCCACGTTGCAGGCGGGTGAAACGCTGCTGACGGCCCAGCATCTCGACGACCAATGTGAAACCTTTCTGCTGGCGCTGAAACGCGGCAGTGGCCCGGCCGGGCTGTCTGCCATGAAAAGTGCCACGGCGTTCCACGGCCACCTGCTGCTGCGCCCGCTGCTGGATGTGTCACGTCAGGAGCTGGAAGGGTATGCGGATGAGCAGAGCCTGGGCTGGATTAACGACGACAGCAATCAGGATGACCGCTTTGACCGCAATTTCCTGCGGCGGCAGGTGTTGCCGGTGCTGCATCAGCGCTGGCCGCACTTCGCCGCAGCCACCAGCCGCAGTGCCGCGCTCTGTGCCGAGCAGGAAGCCCTGCTGGACGAACTGCTGGAAGAGACGCTGACCTCGCTGCTGGATGGACAGGGTTCACTGGCCATTGAGGCACTGCGGCCGATGTCAGAGGCAAAACGCGCCGCCCTGTTGCGCCGCTGGATGGCACGCCATGGGATGCCGATGCCGGCCCGTGAGCAGCTTCAGCGGTTGTGGCGGGAAGTGGCGGAGAGCCGCGCCGATGCAGAGCCGCAGTTACAGCTGGGGGGCGGTTCGGTGCGCCGTTTCCGCCAGCGGCTCTTCCTGTTGCCGCTGATGCAGGAGATCGACAATGAGGTGCTGGCCTGGGCGCCGCCGGCAGCGCTGACGTTGCCGGATGGGGTGGGCAGCCTGCAGGTGACGGAACAGTTTAGCGCGGAGAAAGCGCAATGGATTCGCCGTGCGCGGCCGGATGAAACGGTGACCGTGCGCTTTTGCGCGGAAGGGGCATTTTATATTGTCGGCCGCCCGCACTCCCGGCAGATTAAAAAACTCTGGCAGGAGCTGGGCATTCCGCCCTGGGAGCGCAACCGCACGCCGTTACTCTTTTATGGTGATCAACTGATCGCCGCACCCGGCGTTTTTGTGACGCGCGAAGGGGCCGCGGGTGCCGGTCAACCCGGCTGGCGGGTGGTCTGGCAGAAGCCGCGCAATGGTATAAGTAAGGAGCAATAATGAAGTGGGCAATGGTGATAATGGTGGCGTTCGGGCTGAGCGGCCCGGCGCTGGCAGCGGGCAACAGCGCAGCAGGGAAAGAGAAGGCGGCGGCCTGTATGGCCTGCCACGGGCAGGACGGCAAAGCATCCGCCCCGATTTACCCTAATTTGGCCGGGCAGCAGCAGGACTACCTTGAAGCCGCGTTGCATGCCTATAAAAGTGGCGACCGCAGCGCCGGTCAGGCAGCTATCATGAGTGGCTATGCGGCGGATCTGTCAGATCAGGACATCAGCGATTTGGCGGCCTACTATTCTTCCCAAACTCCCTGACGCCGGAGGGTGGGCATAAAAAAGGGCAGCCGCAGGCTGCCCTTGTCACATCAGGTACGGTCAGTCGATGCTGACTTCCACCGTACCCAGTTCCGGATGGCTGAAGCTGGCAATGTAATCCAGCCGCACTTCCCGTGCGTTGCCGGCCTCTTCGATCACCAGGTACTCCACGCGCTTACGTGAAATCAGATCGCTTGCCTTGCCTTCCACAATCTCTCCGCTTCGCATCTTCAGCGTCAAAACAAAATGCTTCTGACAGGCGAGCTCAAGATTATCGTAGTCATCACAATTGATGGGTTGATACTCATCATTCATCGACATAATCGCTCACCAATAAGTTAGCGGCGGCAAACGCCGCCTGGTCCCTAACGGAGGACGGAAGTGCCGGGTTAGCCGCCACTTCGTCCAATGTTTGCAACACACAGCCCAGCGCATCGGGCACATAGCCAAGATCACCACTGCCGATCTCGGCATAAAACCGGCGTACTAACTCGCAATATTGTCGCACAATATCCTCCCCTGAGCGCTTATTCCGATAGGATACACGCCCAGCGTGCTGATTGTCCTATGAAGATAAACGTTCATTATCTAACGACTATAGCACAGGCACCGCAGAGAGTTCAGCGCCCCGGGCCGGCTTTCATCTGACATCAGGCATTTAGCGGCGGCCGGGCATGGCTGGCCGATGCCCCACGCTTTCAAGTACACTGTTGCCCTTAATGTGAGAGGTGAATATGGCGCTTAAAGCCACAATTTATAAAGCGGCGATAAACATTGCCGACATGGACCGTAATTTTTTCTATGACGCCAACCTGACCGTTGCCCAGCATCCTTCCGAGACTGACCAGCGTATGATGCTGCGCCTGTTGGCCTGGATCTGCCATGCAGACGAACGGCTGCACTTTACCCGGGGCCTGAGTGCGGAAGGGGAGCCGGAACTGTGGCAGCGTAATGACCATAACGGCCTGGAGCTGTGGATTGAGCTTGGCCTGCCGGACGAAAAAAGGCTGAAAAAAGCCTGCAACCAGTCACCAAGGGTGGTGCTGTATGCCTATGGCGAACGCGCCGCTACCGTCTGGTGGGCACAAATGGCCCCGAAAGCAGAAGCGATGCGCAACCTCAGCGTCCGTTTCCTGGATGATGCCCAGATGGCTAAGCTCGCAGGATTAGCTAACCGGAACATGGATTTACAGGCTACGCTTCAGGAAGGCACGGTTTGGTTATCTGATGCGCAGGCCAACCTGGAAATACACTTCACCGAATGGCAACAGGCGAGCTAAGTGGCGTTAATCATTTCAAACAGCGTGACGCTGCCCGACCACGAAATAGAGCTGACGGCGATCCGGGCGCAGGGCGCGGGCGGGCAGAATGTGAATAAAACCTCCACCGCGATCCACCTGCGTTTTGATATCCGGGCCTCCAGCCTGCCGCCGTTCTACCAAGAGCGGTTGCTGGCGATGACCCATCATCTTATTACGTCGGAAGGCGTGGTGATTATCAAGGCGCAGGAGTACCGCAGCCAGGAGATGAACCGCGAGGCTGCGCTGAGCCGGCTGGTGGCACTGATTCAACAGGCGGTGGTTGTCGAAAAAACGCGCCGGCCCACCCGGCCGACCAAAGCCTCTAAAGTGCGGCGGCTGGAAGGCAAAAGCCGCAAAGCCTCCACGAAAGCCCTGCGTGGTAAAGTCCGCCAGGCATGACATGGGCAAAAAGCCCCAACCGGGAAGCCACACAGCAGGAGAGCACTGTGAAAAAAATAACCCTGGCGCTGCTGTTTTCATTGGGGGCGCTTTCATTGTTTGGCTGTCACCGCGCGTTCCATACGCAGGAGCAGGCATTGCAGCCCATGGAGCAAAGCTATCGTGGCCTGTTGCCGTGTGCGGATTGCAGCGGGATTGAAACTTCCCTGTTTCTGGCGGAAGACGGCACCTATGTCTTACAAGAGCATTATACCGGTGCTGAAAAACCCACAGACGCGGCAGCAGAAAACCGGGTATTCGCTGCGTATGGCCGCTGGGCGCGCACGGCCGACAAACTGGTATTGACCTCACGGGAAGGTGAAAAGCGCTACTTCCGCGCCCATGAGAAGAGCCTGGAGATGCTCGACCGTAACGGAACGCCGATCTCGTCAGCGTTCAATTACACGTTGCAGTCAGTCACGGCACCGCTGCCTTCTACCCCAATGACCATGAGCGGGATGTTCCGGCAGCAGGCGGGCAACGCGATGTTCCATGACTGTACAACCGGTAAGACCTATCCGGTCGTGCACCAGACCGATCTGGAACGCGCATTCCGTAAAGTGCGGGGGGATGATCAGGAGGCAGAACCGGTGTTCCTGACCCTGGCGGGGCATTACGCTCTTCAGCCCGACACGCGCAGCGGGGAACCAACCCGTACGCTGGTGCCGGACAGCATGCCGCAGTTCAGCCCCGGTAAGAAGTGTGATGACTGACGCCGGCTGAAAAACGCATAAAAAAACGCCCAATTAAGGGCGTTTTTTTATTACGCATAAGCCTGGCTTAGCGCGGGATCTGGCTCAGCAGGAAGTCAGCCATTTCAGCCGTCTTGAGCATCTGCTTCTCACCGGAACGGCGGTTTTTATACTCCACCTCTTCGGCATCCAGGTTACGATCGCCAATCACAATGGTGTGCGGCACACCAATCAGCTCCATGTCAGCGAACATCACACCCGGACGCTCTTTACGGTCATCAAGGATGACATCCACGCCCTGTGAACGCAGGGTGTTATACAGCGCTTCCGCCACCTCTTTCACCCGGAAAGATTTGTGCATGTTCATCGGCAGGATAGCAACCTGGAACGGGGCGATAGCGTCCGGCCAGATGATGCCGCGCTCATCGTGGTTCTGCTCAATGGCGGCAGCCACCACACGGGTGACCCCGATGCCGTAGCAGCCCATGGTCATGGTCTGGTTACGGCCATCTTCGCCCTGAACGGTGGCGTTCATCGCTTCGGAGTACTTGGTGCCGAGCTGGAAGATGTGACCCACTTCGATACCACGCTTGATCAGCAGGGTGCCCTGACCATCCGGGCTGATGTCGCCCTCTTTGACGTTACGGATGTCCGCAACCTGCGGCAGCGCGACGTCACGCTCCCAGTTAATGCCGAACAGGTGCTTGCCGTCACGGTTGGCACCGGCGCTGAAGTCACTCATGACGGCCACTGCGCGGTCAGCCACTACCGGCACCGGCAGATTGACCGGGCCCAGTGAGCCCGGGCCTGCGCCGACCAGTTCACGGATTTCAGCTTCGGTGGCGAAGGTCAGCGGAACAGCGACCAGTGCCACTTTCTCTGCTTTGATTTCGTTCAGTTCGTGATCGCCGCGTACCAGCAGCGCCACCAGTTTATGGCCGCTCTCTTCGCGGGCATGCACCAGCAGGGTTTTAACCGTTTTTTCAATCGGCTGGTTAAATTGCTCTACCAGTTCCGCGATGGTTTTCGCATCCGGCGTGTCAATTTCACGCATCGCTTCAGTTGGCGCGTCACGCTCTGCTTTAGGTGCGACGGCCTCTGCCAGCTCAATGTTAGCGGCAAAGTCAGAGCCGGTGGCGAAGACGATGTCATCTTCACCGCTGGAGGCCAGCACTTGGAACTCGTGCGAGGCGCTGCCGCCGATGGAGCCGGTGTCCGCCTGCACGGCACGGAAATCGAGGCCCATGCGGGTGAAGATTTTGCTGTAGGCGGCGTACATCGCGTCGTAGGTTTCCTGCAAGGATTCCTGCGTGGTATGGAAGGAGTACGCATCTTTCATCAGGAATTCACGTGAGCGCATCACGCCAAAGCGCGGGCGGACTTCATCACGGAATTTGGTCTGGATCTGGAAGAAATTCAGCGGCAGCTGCTTATAGGAGCTGATTTCATTGCGGATCAGATCGGTAATCACTTCTTCATGCGTCGGGCCGAGCACGAACGGGCGATCGCCGCGGTCAACCAGGCGCAGCAGTTCCGGGCCGTACTGTTCCCAGCGGCCGCTCTCTTGCCACAGATCGGCAGGCTGAACCACCGGCATCGACACTTCGATCGCGTTGGCGTTGTTCATCTCTTCGCGCACGATGTTTTCGACTTTTTTCAGAACGCGCAGGCCCGTCGGCAGCCAGGTGTATAACCCGGAGGCCAGTTTGCGAATCATCCCGGCGCGCAGCATCAGCTGGTGGCTGATGACCTCTGCGTCGGCTGGGGTCTCCTTCAGGGTGGAGAGCAGGTATTGACTAGTACGCATGATGTAGTGGTTCCAATTAGAACAGCAAATTGCATCAGGCTGCCGGAAGGGCGGCCAAAATATGAAAAGTCACTTAGTTTACCAGTGCCGCGGGTATGCGCAAAAGAGAGCGATAAGAAAATTACACCCTGTCGAGGCTGAGGACTTCCGTCTCATTTTGCTGCACCCGCCAGCGGACATTAAATGCCAGCAGATGCACCGCATAGTCACGATCCTCGTCATCCCCTTTGCGGTAAGCGGGGCGTGGATCCTGGGCCAGTACCTGGGTAATGAAGCGGCGTAACTGGGGATAGGCACGGCTTTCTGCCTGTAGCTGCTGCTCGGCAAGCGCGGAGAAGCGCACCGGCATATCCGCGGCCGGTGCCGACTGGGCAAACCCGGCACGTGCCTCAGGGTAGCTTTCAGCAAACGGCAGATAGGGTTTGATGTCAACGACCGGTGTACCGTCAACCAAATCCAGGCTGCCAAGTTGCAGAATCAGCGCATTGCCCTGCTGCCGGATACCTTTCAGTTCAATCAGCGACATACCCAACGGGTTCGGGCGGAAGGTGGAACGGGTGGCAAAGACGCCCATCCGGGCATTCCCCCCCAGGCGCGGCGGGCGTACCGTCGGCCGCCAGCCACCTTCCATCGTCTGGTGAAAGATGAACATCACCCAGAGGTGGCTGAATGCGTCCAGCCCGCGTACGGCTTCCGGCTGATTATAGGGGGGCAACAGGTGCAACTCGCCACCGCCATCCTCCACCAGCCCAGGCTGGCGCGGTACGGCGAATTTCTCTTTATACGGTGAGCGGATGACCCCGATCTGCTGAAAGCTGAAACCGGTCATTTAAAGGTGACGTCCAGTGCTGTGCCCTGACAAACTGCCTGCTGATAACAGCCTGCCGCGCCGCTGACAATTTCACACTTATGCACCAGCACCGCATTGGCTTTCATCGTTGATGCATGAATCTGCATTTTTTTACGGGCGGTGGCAATGTTGGGGGCAGCGGCTTGCGCAGTAGCCTGGCAGGATTCCCCGGACACGGCGCCCAGATCGCGGAAGGGCTGTGCGACCAGCTCTTCGGCACTGTTATACAGTTTTACCGGTGCCGCTCGTGGAACAGCCGGTTTAGGGCGGGCCGGTTTAGGCGAAGAGAAGATCGGTTTATTGGCGGAAGCCGGCGGGTGGGTCGGTGTGGTGGTGCATCCTGCAAGCAGCAGCGCCAGCAAACAGAGAGGTAAAGCGCGCATGGGAGTTCCTCTGCTATATAAAAGTGGCGTTATTGAAACAATCTATCGCACAAATAACAAGACGGGCCGCAGCCCGTCCTGGAGATATCCTGTAAAAATCGGCAACAGGGTAGTTACCAGCCTTTTACCGCACCGCCATTGAAGATTTTATTGGCCGCTTCATCGACTTCCGCAGACTGGTAGGCCTGAACAAATTTCTTCACGTTTTCCGCATCTTTATTGTCTTCGCGGGAAACGATCATATTGACGTAAGGTGAGTCTTTGTCTTCCACAAAGATCCCGTCTTTCGCTGGGGTCAGGCCAATCTGGCTGGCGTAGGTGGTATTGATGATCGCCAGCGCAATTTGCTGGTCATCCAACGAGCGCGGCAGCTGCGGGGCTTCCAGTTCAACCAGTTTCAGCTGTTTCGGGTTCTCTACCACGTCCAGTACGGTCGGCAGCAGGCCTACACCGTCTTTAAGTTTGATCAGACCCTGTTTCTGCAGCAGCAGCAGAGAGCGCCCCAGGTTGGTGGGATCGTTTGGCAGAGCAATCTGGGAACCGTTTTGCAGCTCAGACAGGGCTTTGATTTTTTTAGAGTAACCGGCAATCGGGTACACGAAGGTATTGCCGACCGGCACCAGTTTGTAACCACGATCTTTGATTTGCTGATCCAGGTAAGGCTTGTGCTGGAAGGCGTTAACGTCGATGTCGCCTTTGCTCAGCGCTTCGTTCGGCAGCACATAATCATTGAAGGTGACCAGTTCGACATCCAGGCCATATTTCTCTTTAGCCACTTTTTGTGCCGCTTCAGCAACCTGCTGTTCAGCGCCGACAATCACCCCAACTTTAATATGGTTCGGATCTTTCTCTTCCTGACCACAACCGGCCAGGACCAGCGTACCCAGAAGTGCACCCACTACCGCGAGAGATTTAAATTTAAAAGCCATATCCTTTTCCTCTATAGACGGATATTAATTATACGCCCCGCAGGGCGCTATTATGACGACCGTTATTTATGTGTGACAGCTTTGACAATGCGATCACCGCAGAGCTGAATCAGATAGACCAGCAGCACCAGCAGCACTAATACCGTATTCATCACCGTGGCATCATAGCCGATATAACCGTATTGATAACCAATCTGCCCCAGGCCACCGGCACCGACTGCGCCACCCATTGCAGAGTAGCCTACCAGTGTGATCAGCGTGATGGTTGCGGCATTCACCAGACCCGGCAGGGCCTCCGGCAACAAAATCTTTTTAATGATCTGCATTGGGGTAGCGCCCATCGCACGCGCCGCTTCAATCAGGCCGGTTGGGATCTCCAGCAGGGCGTTTTCCACCATCCGGGCAATAAAGGGCGCGGCCCCAACGGTCAGCGGCACAATGGCAGCCTGTAAGCCAATGGAGGTACCGACAATAATGCGCGTGAAAGGAATCATCCAGACCAGCAGGATAATAAAAGGAATCGACCGGAAGATATTAACCAGCGCCGAGAGGAACCGGTAGAACGCCGGGTTATCGCTGATTTGACCGGGACGGGTAATATAGAGCAATACACCCACCGGCAAGCCAATTACAAACCCAAAGAAGCCGGAAACGAAGGTCATCATCAGGGTTTCCCAGACGCCGCGGCCTAATAACCACATCATTGCCTCAGACATAACCAAGAACCTCAACTTTCACATGATGTTCCTTCAGGAACTGAATCGCCGCCAGGGTGGAGGGCTCGTCGCCATGCAGTTCAGTCAGCATGATGCCGAATTTGACACCGCCGGCATAATCCATCTGGGCACTGATAATATTGTTATTGATGTTGAAGCGGCGTACTGCTTCAGAAAGCAGGGGCGCATCCACTGACTGGCCGGTGAACTCCAGCCGTAATAAAGGTACGCGGCCGGAAGCCGGTTCAGGAATCATCCGCTCGGCATAATCATCTGGGATATCCAGGTGCAGGGTGGACTGAATAAAGGCCTGAGCCAGCGGCGTTTTCGGGTGGGAAAACATTTCGCTGACCTTATCTTGCTCAATCAGCTTGCCGCCACTGATCACCGCCACCTGATCACAGATGCGTTTCACCACATCCATTTCATGCGTAATCAGCAAAATAGTCAGACCAAGACGGCGGTTAATGTCTTTCAGCAATTCCAGAATGGCGCGGGTAGTGGCCGGGTCCAGCGCGCTGGTGGCTTCATCGCACAGCAATACCTTGGGGTTACTGGCCAGCGCGCGGGCAATCGCCACGCGTTGTTTCTGGCCGCCGGAAAGGTTGGCTGGATAGGAATCATGCTTATCAGAAAGCCCGACCAACTCGAGTAATTCAGCCACACGCCGTTTGATCTCGGCGGCAGGTTGATTGTCCAGCTCCAGCGGGAGCGCGACGTTGCCGGAGACAGTACGCGAGGAGAGCAGGTTAAAGTGCTGGAAAATCATGCCAATCTGTCGGCGGGCACGCACCAGCTGGCTTTCAGAAAGGGTAGTGAGATCCGTGCCGTCCACCAGAACTTGCCCACTGGTTGGGCGCTCCAGCAAATTGACACAACGGATAAGGGTGCTCTTACCGGCACCGGAAGCCCCGATGACACCGTAGATCTGCCCGGCAGGGACGTGAAGCGTCACGTCAGAGAGCGCATGAATGGTGCGCGAACCCTGCTGAAACACTTTAGTAATGTTGGAAAGTTTAATCATGTTCTTCTTATTTTATCGCTGTTGCCTGTGGCTTGATAAAAGTGGCCCCAGCATTGACGTCAGGGCATGGGGCGGATGGTAAGGTGTCTAGACGTCTAAGTCAACGCAGATTGCTGCACCCCAACGCTCTCTCACCGGATAAAAACATGCGATACTGGCCGGGTTTTCCAGCCATCAGGAGCAAAAACGTGGCACAACAAGTTCCAGCTATTTTCCTCGACCGAGACGGTACACTGAATGTTGATCATGGGTACGTGCATGAGATCGATAACTTTCAATTTATAGAGGGTGTCATTGAAGCCTGTCATACCCTGAAACAGATGGGCTTTGCGCTGGTCGTGGTGACGAACCAGTCAGGTATTGCCCGGGGGATGTTCACGGAAGATCAGTTTATGCAACTGACGGAGTGGATGGATTGGTCTCTGGCAGACCGCGATGTGGATCTGGACGGCATCTATTTCTGCCCGCACCACCCTGAAGGCAGCGTAGAGGCGTACCGGCAGGAGTGTGAATGCCGTAAGCCGCACCCCGGTATGTTGTTATCCGCGCAGCAGGAGCTCAACATCGATATGGCAGCTTCTTATATGGTAGGAGATAAGCCTGAAGATATGCAGGCAGGGCTCACTGCTGGGGTAGGGACGAAAGTATTGGTCAGAAGTGGCAAACCGGTTACCGAAGACGGTGAACATTACGCGGATTGGGTGTTAAATAGCCTGGCAGACCTGCCGGAAGCCATCAAAAAGCGTAAAAGCTAGGCGGGTTGGTTGAAAAGAGAGCATGCAGAATAAAAGTGAAGATATTTGCTTGCCATCTTAAGCCAGCTCCCTATAATGCGCCTCCATCGACACGGCGCAAGTGATTCACTTCACAAGCAGCCAAAACGAAAGAGAAAAACTTCTGAAAAAAGAGGTTGACTCTGAAAGAGGAAAGCGTAATATACGCCACCTCGAGTTAGCAAGCGAAAGCGCGTAACTCACTGCTCTTTAACAATTTATCAGACAATCTGTGTGGGCACTCACAAGACGATATCAGCATCTCCGGATGCAAAAAATATTAAGTCTTGAAGAGTGACTACCTAAAGAAATTTAGAACAGTAACCTTTGAGCATCGCTATTAACTTAGCAAATCAAGCTTTT
>NZ_PJZF01000018.1 GCF_002858675.1 Chimaeribacter californicus | reverse complement strand
ACACTAGAGATGCAGACACAGGGATTTCTCATGATTTGTTGGCGCAATAATGAGATCACAAATTCCTGTGTCTGTCTTGTTTTTGTGGGGAGCCGTCAGCCCTTGCATCCCCGCGCCTTGGGTGTCCCGGCAGAATTATTGCCCGCGTAGCGGGTTCCCTCCAGCGTCCTCCGGGCTGCTCGGGCCGGGCCAGACACGCTCCCGGCGTGGCTGTCCCTCTCGCGGGCGTCCTGCCCGCTCACCCGGCCCTGCGTCCTCGTCGGCAATAATTTTAATGCCCCCACCAGTTTGCAAATTCTTGGCTATGTAAGGAAAGAGTCGATAAGAAATTTGTATTATTGATGCGGTTATAAAAATCGCAGTCACATGAAACTATAGAGCCGGGTGACTACACTGAACGCCCAAAAATCCCCCACCTACTATTTCCTCACATACTTGCTGGTTTGCAGAGGTGGTGGGGGCGTAAAAATCATTGCCGAATGGAGCCGCAGGGCCGGGCGAGCACACAGGGATGTGTGCGAGAGTCGCAGCCACGCCGGGAGCGTGTCTGCGGCGGCCCGATTAGCCCGGAGGCGGAGTGAGGGGACACGCGAGAGCGTGCAATGATTCAGCCGGGGCACCGAAAGCGCGCGGGTGCAGGGCCGGCGCGCCGGCAGGCCCTGCTCGGTTGAGGCTCGGAAAGCCGGGTAAACAAATACATATGAGCAACCGAAACAATCCACTTTATGACGATGACGGCAGCAGAGCCGCAGAAAGGCGGCAGACGCAGGGCCATCCCCCCACCAGCTAAAACTCACACACGCACTTGTGCACAGTGCAGCGGTGCATTACATTTGGCCCGAAAGCTCGACATCATAAACGCAGCAACATCCTATAAAGATTTGCGCTCACCACCCGGCAACCGCTATGAAGAGTTAAATCCCCCTTTAGAGGACTACTCTGCCATCCGGGTTAATGAGCAGTACCGGTTGATTTTTAAATGGATTGACGGAAAAGCCGTTGATCTCTACTTAGATACCCATCGTTATAAAAAGCAAAAGTAGCGCATTGGGGGCTCACGCGCAGCGTTTAGCCCCTACGCGCCAAAGGCTATCAGCCTTATAAATCTGGACATGCCCAAACAGAGAGAAGCTTATGACTCAGGCGACGCGTAAACCAACCACGGTAGGCGATGTTTTACTTTATGAATACCTGGAACCGCTTGAATTAAAAATCAACGACCTGGCCGAAATGCTGAATGTTCACCGTAATTCTGTCAGCGCACTGGTAAACAATAACCGCAAACTGACCCCTGACATGGCGTTCAGGCTGTCTGTGGTGTTTGATACCAGCGTAGACTTCTGGTTAAACCTTCAGAACAGCGTTGATATCTGGGAGATAGAAAATGATGCCCGCACGCAGGAAGAGATCAGCCGCGTGACCTCCTTAGAGGCGTATCTGGCACGTAAAGAAACCCAACAGCATCGGGTCGCATGACGGCCCGTTATCTGCCCGCCCCGCGGCATCTCAACCGGGCAGAGCGGGCGCTTACGCGGAGGCTCACATCCGCGCATACACCCCCGGCCCAATCGGCCACCCCGCCAGATACCACCCCACCAGCAGCAACAGCCACACCGCGAAGAAAATCAGCGGGTAGGGCAGCACCAGCGCATAGTAGGTGCCGAGTTTCGCGCCTTTCATATACCGCTGCAAAAAGCCGAGGAACAGCGGCACGAACGGGGAGACCGGCGCAAGCGGGAGCACCGACGAATCGGCGATGCGGAACACCACCTGCGCAAACGCCGGGTGGAACCCCAGCAACATAAACATCGGCACGAAAATCGGCGCGAGAATCGACCAGATGGCCGAACCGCTGGCAATAAACATGCACAGCAGCGCCGAAAGGAAAATCAGCCCGATAAACGCCGGTACCCCGGTCATGCCCGCCGCCTGCAGCAGATCCGTCAGCCCTACCGCCATAAACCGGCCCATATTGCTCCAGTTGAACAGCGCGACAAATTGCGCCAGCGGGAACACCATCACAATAAACCCGGCCATGTTTTTCATCGGGTCCACCAGCAGGGCCGGCAGGTCACCCTGGCGGCGGATCTGCCCGGTCACCATGCCGTAAGGCACCGACACCACAAAAAAGAACAGGATGATGATCGGCACAATGCCCTGGATAAACGGCGAAGGAATAATCGCGCCGTTGGTGGGGTTACGCAGCGGCGCGCCCTCCGGCACCACCAGCAGCGCCATCACGGCGATAAACAGCAGCGCGGCGAGGCCGCTGGCGCGCAGCCCACGGTTCTGTTGGGGCGTCAGTTGCGCCAGGCGCTCACTCTGCCCGCCGTGGTAGGGCGGCAGGCGCGGCTCCACCAGCTTGTCGGTGATCAGCGCGCCCACCACCGTGAGCACCATCACCGAGGCGGCCATAAAGTACCAGTTGTCGATCACGCTGACGTGTACCGCCGGGTCGATTGCCTTCGCCGCTTCGGTGCTCAGGCCGGAGAGCAGCACATCCGTGGTCACAATCAGCAGGTTTGCCGTGAAGCCGCAGCCCACCCCGGCAATTGCCGCCAGCAGCCCGGCCACCGGGTGCCGGCCCACCGCCAGGAAAATCAACGCCCCCAGCGGCGGCATCACCACCAGCGCCGCATCGGAGGAGATATGGCTGAAAAAGGCGATGAAAATCACCATATAGCTGGCAAAACGCGCCTGCACGCCGGAGGCCATTTTATACATCAGCGTCTGTAACAGCCCGACGCGCTCCGCCAGCCCGGCCCCCAGCACCAGCGCCAGGATCGCCCCCAGCGGGGTAAACCCGCTGAAATTCTTAATCACGTTCGGCAGCATCCATTGCAGCCCTTCCACGCTGAGCAGGTTCTTCACCCGGATAATCTCCCCGTTGGCCGGGTTAACCGCCGTCAGCCCGGCCCAGGCAATCAGCGCACTGGCGATCATCAATGCCGCAATCAGGTAGATAAACAGCAAAAACGGATGCGGGATGGTATTGCCGATGCGCTCGATCCAGCCGAGCAGGCCGCCCGGCCTCTGCTTACTCTCTTCTGCTGCAAGACTCATGCATAACCCTCTGTCTGTGGTGCTTTTATCGTGATGGAGATGAGGGGCAGGCGGGGAACGGCCGCCTGCCCGCCACTCAGGTTGCCAGCGGGGAGGGGGTAACCCCGGCCGGAATCGGGCAGTGGTAAGGGCGCGCCTGCCGCTGCCGCTGCTGTTCTTCCCGGCAGCGCGCCAGCAGCGCGGGCTCCTCCAACAACCGCAGGGCGGTGGCGGCCATGACTTTGGCGGCCAGCACCATGCCTTTATGGGCCAGCGACGTCCGCCCCTGTGACACCGTCTGCCAGGTGTGCAGCGGGGTGCCGAGCGCAAAGCAGGGGGTGAAGCACTGGGCGGTGGGCACCAGCCAGCTGACATCACCGACGTCAGTGGAGCCGTAGAGGATCTGCGCGTTGGGCTGGTAAGGGGCGACGTCCTCCACCAGCGCCTTGCCGCGTAGCCCCTCGGCGTAGGCGCGGCCCGCGTCGCCGCCGGTACGGGCGATGCCCTGGAGGTTGCTGGCGATCTCCTCCTCGCTCAGCGTGGCCTGGATCGCGGCGGCAAACCGCTGTTCCTCCTCGCTGTAACGCGGCGCGCCAAACGCCTGCAAACAACCATACATCGCCTGCTCCAGCGTGCGGTTGGGTTCATAGTTGGAGCAGGCTTTCTCCACCGTGACCGTCATCTGCGTGCCGGTCATCAGCGCCGCGCCGCGCGCGACATCGATCACCCGCTGGTACACCGCCTGCGCCTGATCGATGCGCGGCGCACGTACCAGATAGAGCACCGCAGCATCGGCCTGCACCACATTAGGCGACACGCCGCCGGTGTGGGTCACGGCGTAATGCAGCCGCGCCTCCGGGATGATGTGCTCACGCAGGAAGTTGCTGCCGGTGTTCATCAGCGTGACGGCGTCCAGCGCGCTGCGGCCGAGGTACGGGGCAGCGGCGGCATGGGCGGCCACGCCTTTGAAGCGGAAAGAGGCCTGGATATTTGCCAGCGTGGGGTTGCTGAACATGCCGCAGAAAGTCTCCGGGTGCCAGGTCAGCGCCGCATCGGCATCATCAAACAGCCCCTCGCGCGCCATAAAGGTTTTGCCGGAGCCGCCTTCCTCGCCGGGGCAGCCGTAAACCCGCACCGTGCCCGCCTGCGGGTGCTGTTCCAGCCACGCTTTAACCGCCAGTGCGCCGCCCAGCGCAGCGGTGCCGAGCAGATTATGGCCGCAGCCGTGGCCGTTGCCGTTCTCCACCAGCGGCTGCGGCGTAGTGGCGCCCGCCTGCTGGCTCAGCCCGGCCAGCGCGTCAAACTCCGCCAGCAGCGCGATCACCGGCTTGCCCTCACCGAACGAGGCGATGAAGGCGGTCTCCATGCCGCCGACGCCGCGCTCAACGCAAAAACCCGCCTGCGCCAGGGCGTCCGCCAGCTGCGCGGACGACACCTGCTCCTGAAAACGCGTCTCCGGGTGATCCCAGATCGCGTCACTCAGCGCAGTCAGCAAGGGTTGCTGCCTCTCCACCTGGTCGCCGACAAAGGCGATCGTTTCTGGGTTCATGCCTCCTCCGGGAAATCGCGGATGTTCAGTGCCAGCGTCGCCAGGGTTTTTATCGCCACCGCCATCACGCTTTCGTCAAAATCAAACCGCTCGTTGTGGTGCCCGGCGCTGAGATCGCAGCCAAACACCATGTAGGAGGCCAGCCCGCCGTGCGCCTTGACGCGCTCCATCAGGTAGGTGGCATCTTCAGAGCCGGCGGCGGCGTCCTGCCGGTCGACTACCTGCACCAGCTCCGGGATCGCCTCTGCCTGCCGGTGGATGAAACGCACCCAGGGCGCGCTGGGCTTGCTGCTCTGTGCCGCGCCCATCAGCGTTACCTCATGGGTGACGCCGTGCATGGCCGCAGCCCCGGCCACCACGTTCATCGCCTGCTGGAAGATGAACTCATTCACCGCGTTGGTCGCGCCGCGTGTCTCGACTTTCATCGCGGCCTGCGACGGTACCACATTGCGGCCGCTGCCCGCCTGCAACACGCCGACATTGATGCGTGACGCCCCGGCGCTGTGGCGCGGCAGGCTGTGCAGGCCAAGGGCCGCCTGCGCCGCCGCCAGCAGCGCGTTGCGCCCCTCTTCAGGCTTGCCGCCCGCGTGGGCCGCGACGCCGGTAAAGGTGACATCAAATTTCGTGGTCGCCATAAAGGTGTCGTTGCCGCACACCAGGTGCCCGGCCGGTACGCCGGTGCCGATGTGGATGGCGGTGAAGAAATCCACATCATCCACCACCCCGGCTTCCGCCATCGATTTCGCGCCGCGCGTGCCCTCTTCGGCAGGCTGGAAAATCAGCTTGATGGTGCCGCACAGCTGGTCACGCATCGCCATCAGCACCTGCGCCAGCCCGATGCCGATAGTGGTGTGGCCGTCATGGCCGCAGGCGTGCATCATGCCGGGGTTGCAGGAGGCGAAACCGTCGCGGAACGGGCGGTGCTGGTCATCCTGCTGCTCATTCAGGTCGAGCGCGTCCATGTCCACGCGAAAGCCGACCACCGGGCCGGGGCGGCCGGTCGAAAGCGTCGCAACGATGCCGGTGAAACCGCCGGAGAAGGCGGGCAGCCAGCGTGCCACCGCGCCCTGGGCCAGCGCCCGCTGCTCCTGCTCCCGCAGCACCGCCTCCGGCGGCAGGCCCATCCGGGCATCGGCCTTGATCACCTCCCGGCCCAGTTGCAGGTGATACCCCAGCTGCGACAGCGTGTCGGCGACTTTGCTGGCGGTGCGGAACTCCAGCCAGCCCGACTCGGCATACTGGTGCAGGTCGCGCCGCCAGGCGGTCAGGATGGGGGCCAGCGCACTGACCTGTTGTGATAATTCGCATGACATAACGTCGGTGTCTGTTTCTGTGATGTGGCTGGTCATAACGCTCCCGTAAAGAAAAGTGGCATGAAGAGATAAAGCAGAATCCGCAGAGATAAGTTTTTGTTATCACCTCCGCAGGCGGGAGCGGGGAGGGGTGGCGCAGTGGGCGGCCCCCATACCGGTCTCCGGCCTGCTGAGGGCAGCAGCCCGCGGCAACCCGTTGCCGTTCACGCACCTGGTGCGATCGCGGAAGCGGTATTGCCTTACCCGTCATGGTTGTTGCCGTGATAAAAGGGCCGGAAAGCGGCCGGGCCGGCGCGGTGGCCGACTGCCGGGGCGTCAGTGGGGGTCTGCGCCCGCGGTCAGGGGTATGTTTAATCAGACTGATTTTCAATCAGGCTGGTTTTCAATGTACACAACCTCGCCAACACCGATAAGATGCCAAAATCTTTCTGGTGATAAACAAGGGTTATCAGCGTTATGGCCTCCCCGATTAAATTGCACCAACTGCGCGCCTTTGTGGAAGTGACCCGGCAGGGCAGCATCCGCGCCGCCGCCCGCCTGCTCAGCCTGTCACAACCGGCGCTGACCAAGGCGATCAAAGAGCTGGAGGAGGGCCTCGGCGCGCGGCTGTTCATCCGCCACCGGCAGGGCGTGCAGCTCACAGAGTGCGGCGAGGCCTTTTTCCGCCACGCCAGCCTGATCCTTGAGGAGTTGCGCGCCGCGCAGGAGGACATCCAGCAGCGGCTGGGCAACATCGGCGGCCGGGTGAGCATCGGCGTCGGGGCCAGCGTGGCGCGCACCATCATGCCGGAGGTGATTACCCGCTTTCACCGGGCGTACCCGCACGTCAAGGTGCGGGTGCTGGAGGGGCAACTGGTATCGATGATCCCGGAGCTGCGGCAGGGCGAACTGGATTTCACCATCAACACCTATTACCACGCCTCGTTTGATAACGAACTGCTGTATGAAAAGCTGATGGACAAGGAGTACCGGGTGGTGGGCCGCCGCGGCCACCCCTGCGCCGGGACGCGCACGATGCAGGAACTGATGCAGTGTGACTGGACGCTGCCGACGCCGCGCGGCAGCTACTACAAACAGCTGGTGGATCTGTTCGGCAGCCTCGGCGTGATGCCCACCGTCAGCGTCACCTGCGAGACCTTTATGTCCAGCACCAGTCTGCTGGCAAAAAGTGATTTTCTCAGCATCCTGCCGGTGGATGTGATTGAAGACCCGATCCTCGGCCAGCAACTGATGGCGTTTGACCTCGACCTACCGCTGCCCCCGGCAACGTTCTACCTGATCCAGCGCAAAGAGACGGCGCTGACGCCGATGAGCGCCCATCTGGCGAACCTGTTCCGCCAGCACTGCCGCCCCAGGGCGTGACCAGCACGACTTTTCTGGCCGTAAGGGCAATTTTTGGGAGTTTTGCCCGTGCGCGGGGTGGGAAAGGCGTTCTACACTTCGTTTAATGCGAGGAACATACGATTTTATTGAGGTGTCATGCGCCAGTCAGAATTGATCGCCGAAGTCAGCAACCATAAACAGACACTTATTGCCGTGGTCGAACAAGATGACCGGGTGGTCTATTTCTACCTCTATGCGCAGGGAGAGATGCGCGAACGCTTCCCCGGTATGCGCGCCTGCTGGGTACGCAACCTGCAACCCGCCCCGGCCACCGAAGACCACGCCGCCACTGAACAGGGGCTGGCACCCATGATGCCCGCCGCCTACTGCCGCAGCCTGGACGGCGAGCCGCCGCTGCACCCGGACGGCATCCAGGTTATCTGGAACGAAAGTGATGACGGCGCGGCGCTCTGGTACCACGGCCAACTGCTGGCGGTGGTGCCGGGCTGGAGCCTCTACATCGACCACCAGGTGAGCTACGCCGCCAGTTGCCTGAAAGAGAACGGCAGCACCTTCCCGCTCGGTTCCGCCTCCACCAACCAGCAATATGCACGGGCAGAAGAGACGCGCCACTTCTGGCGCACCTGGCAGCACCAGCATGAACACCACCCGTGGCAGAAACTCCAACAGCAGTTTATGGAGCGCTACGAGGCGCGTTTCGGCCCCTCGGTGAAATATTACGCCATCGATCAGGGCAGCTGGCCGCCGATGGCCATCTCGCAGCATGAGCATAACGGCGTCTATTACTTCCTGACGCTGGGCGTCAGTATCCGTCCGATGCCGTGCGTGGAGATCCTGTTCAATGACGATGCCGGTGACTACCGCCGTATGGAAATGGCGTTTGCGGTGGAAGCGCAGTACGTGACCGAGCAGAGCGCGGTACAGATGGCGAGCGCGCTGTCTGGTTTTGCGCAACTGCCGTGGACCACCATCAACTGGCTGGGCGAAGGGCATACCGTGGAGTCGCCGATGGCGCCGCAGGGCTACGAGGGCTTTGTGCTCTCTGATGCGCTCTGCTCCCCGGCCAGCAAGGTGTCGATGCCCACGGTATATGGTGACAAGGTCAACCTTTACTGGGCCAGCCCGATCTTTACCCCGGAGCGTGAATTCGCCCACAGCCAGCCGAACGGCGGCTTTGAGCTGGTGAAAAAACTGATCGAAGCGGACGTCGGCCACATCTTTGTGCCGCGCGGCCCGGTGCTGTAACCCTGCCGGAGGGGCGTTATGCCCCTCTTTTTATGAAATTTTCATCCCTTATGTCGCTTATCATTTTCATGATTATGAAATAATTTCTGAGCGAAACAATAAGCTATGAAATGATATGTCGCCGCCTTCTCAAAACTTCGCCTGTTATGCTTATTCAATATTATCCAGCGGTAAAAAGCGGGTGTACATCAGAAACGTTAATATCAGCAGAATTAACCTGACCCCTCCCTGTTCCGGGAGGAATAAAAAGCATTTCCGGTATTTTCCGGAGGAAAAATGTTTCACTCTATCTACACTCATCACGAGCAGGTAATTTTTTTTTTATTCTCTGTGGTGTTAGGCGGTGCCTTGCCGGTGGGTATTTATATCGGCCGGAAAAACATCCGCGCCATCCGTTCCGCGCTGCTGCTGGAATTAGATGACGTCTTTGGGCTCTCTGCCAAAAAAAGTATCCCTTCAATGGAGGTGATGAAATATAAATATAATGTTAATGAGGAAGGCAATGGTAATACGGCAGATGAAGACGGCGTTTTGGTCTATTACATTGTGCCTGTGGTGCTTTATACCTGTCTGGCGACAGGCTGCTTCTATATTTCTCTTCATACGATTTATCATGTTTATAAGATGAGTGTTGAGGATCTAAAAGAGGGTGAATACCTGTCCCGTATGGTGTTTACTTTTACCTTTTTAGGTGCTTACCTCTGGACAATGCAATACCTGCTGCGGCGGGTGGCGAATTTTGATCTGTCGCCCGTTTCCTATTTTCGCGCCTTTTTCCGTATTTTATTGCCGCTGGTGATTGTCGGGGCAATCTATTACAGCGGTGTGATGAATGCAGAAATTAAAGCAGCGGAAAACAGTGTCCAAACAGCAGCGGCTCCCGCTCCGGGTGCAACAGGGACGGCTCCGGCAGCGGTTACTGCTGACCGGACTGCACCTGAGACTGCCCAGACCCCCTCTGATAACAAGCAGGCAGCAGTGAATAAAGCCGGCAGTACTACCCTGATGATTGTGGCGATTGCGTTACTGGTCGGACTGTTTCCGCTGGCATTTATCGATGTATTGATTGCACGCTTCCCATATCTGGCGCTACGACGGGTATATAAAGAGGATAAGCGGCTGATGAAGGATTATCCGCTGGATATGATCATTGGTATCGATCCCTATATGAAGTTCAGATTGGAAGAGTTTGAAATAGGGGATGTACAAAATCTGGCGACCGCCAACCCTATTCAATTGTTTGTTGAGACCCCTTACGGGCTCTATGAAATAATGGACTGGATAGCACAGGCGCAATTAATCATCGCCGTCGGCTCGAAAAAAACACTCCAGTTGCGTGAACTGAATATCCGGACGGTATTTGATCTTTTGCTTATTGGCCCGAATCACGACTTACGCACCCGGCTATATCGCATTCTGCTGGGTGATCCTGCCGTGGAGCTGATGGCTATCCCGGATTCCTGTCCCCTGAGTAAACAGTCCTGTCCAATAAGTAACAGTGGTGATGCGTTGGACAATATGATTAACCTCATCTGCAGCGACCTGTATATCGCGCGGTTATGGCAGATCTGGCGGGTTATCTATCAGAAAATCAGCGAGTCAGAATCAGCTTCTTTACCCTCGCCACCGAATGCAATACTCACTAAAATCCAGGCAGGTAAATCCTCATGAACACAAACCTTGATATGTTGGCCCTGGCGAAAAGTCGTCTGGGTGAAAACTACATCCATGTTGTCGTACCGAAAAATAACCCAAACTGGCATAACGCCTGGGATTGTGCCGAATTCACGTCCTGGCTGGCTTATCAGATGACAGAAACGCTGTATGGCTGCGTCAATAACCATAATCACCCGGCCAGTGCCGACGCTTATTCGGGAGCCTGGGAACGTGATGCGAAAGAGCAGGTGCTGATACCCTCGACACTGGAGGAAGCGTTTACCACGGCTGGTGTGTTTCTGGTGCGTAAACCGCCCCTGTCGGGAAAAATGGGGCATGTGGCTATGTCAGATGGTCAAGGCGGCACCGTGGAAGCGGCTGGGAAGCAAAGTGGGGTAATGCATGGAAAAGTGGAAGGCCGGCTTTGGCACTATTACGCCAAATTGCCTGCGCTGATTTACCTGGCGGGCCAACCGGGCACCGTGAATAGCGCATTGCCGCTGTTATTACAACTTACCAATCCATTAACGACATCGCCGTTGGTGGGGCAGGTGCAGCAGGCACTGAAACACGCAGGGTTTGATCCGGGGCCGGTTGACAATACTTACGGCCCGATGACCATCGCGGCCGTGGCAGCCTTTCAGGAAGCCAATAATCTGGTTTCTGACGGGATTATTGGGCCGCTGACCCTGCAAAAACTGGGGCTGAATTAATTTTCCCATGCCGGCTGATTGCCCGTCCCGCCGTCAGAGGCCGGAGCGGGCTTTCCCATTTTCACTCCTGCAATGAAACTGTTACCCGGTAACCCGGCTGTATCCGGCTGGTTGGGGCGGCTATGCTTGAGGCCTGAGGTGCGCAGCGGCGCACTGCCACAAATCTGAAGGAGCTGAAGATGAAAGCCATTGCCTATGAGCAACCCGGTTTGCCGATTAACGACCCTCGGGCGCTGTTTGATACTGACCTGCCTGAGCCGCAACCCGGCGCGCGTGACCTGCGGGTGCAGGTGAAAGCGATTGCCGTGAACCCGGTGGATACCAAAGTGCGGGCAAACGGCGAAACCAACGGGCCGCGCGTGCTGGGCTGGGACGTCGCCGGGGTGGTGGAGTCGGTGGGGCCGGAAGTCACGCTGTTCAAACCGGGTGATGAGGTGTTTTACGCCGGGTCGATTATCCGCCCCGGCTGCTACAGCGAGCTTCATCTGGTGGATGAGCGCATCGTCGGCCGTAAACCCACTTCGCTTAACTTTGCTGACAGCGCCGCGCTGCCGCTGACCGCCATCACCGCCTGGGAGCTGCTGTTTGACCGGCTCGGCGTCACGGAGCAGGGCGGCGAGGGCGAGACGCTGTTGATTGTCGGCGCGGCAGGCGGCGTCGGCTCGATCCTCACCCAGCTGGCACGCCAGCTGACCCGCATGACAGTCGTCGGCACCGCCTCACGCGGCGAGACGCAGGCGTGGGTAGCGCAACAGGGCGCGCACCATGTGATCGACCACCATCAGCCGCTGGCCCCGCAGCTTAAGGCGCTCGGCATTGAGCAGGTGACGCACGTCGCCAGCCTGACCCACACCGACAGCCACTACGCGCAGCTGGTAGAGGTGCTGGCCCCGCAGGGCAAACTGGGGCTGATTGATGACCCGGCCTCGCTGGACGCTATGCCGCTCAAGCGCAAGGCGATTTCCCTGCACTGGGAACTGATGTTCACCCGCTCAATGTTTGAAACGCCGGACATGATCAAACAGCATGAACTGCTGAACCGCGTGGCCGATTTGCTGGACAGCGGGGTGCTGCGCACCACCGTTGGCCAGCATTTCGGCACCATCAATGCGGAAAACCTGCGGCGCGCCCATGCGTTGCTGGAGTCCGGCGCGTCCCGCGGCAAAACGGTGCTGGAAGGCTTCTGATCCCCGTTTTCCCCTGCCCGGCAGGCGCCCGCCTGCCGGTTTTCCCCTGTGCGGCACTTCTCCGAAAAACGCGGTTTTGCCGCACCGTTCACCTTCACGGCTGGTCAGCCGGGAAATCGCGGCTATCCTTTTGACAGCAAGCATGTTTATCCAGGGCAGCACGATCTGATTATCAGGAGGAGTTCCATGTCCCGTTCCACCCTTATCGGGCGCTGGCTGGCGGTGGCGCTGGTCGCCGTGTCCGGGCTGGCGCAGGCGGCTGACGCCGTGCGCGTCGGCTCGAAAATTGATACCGAAGGCTCTCTGCTCGGCAACCTGATCATTCAGGTGCTGGAGGCCAACGGCATCAAAACCACCAACCGCCTGCAACTCGGCAACACCAAAGTGGTGCGCGGGGCAATCACCGCCGGTGAAATCGACATCTACCCCGAATACACCGGCAACGGCGCGTTCTTCTTCTCGCAGGACAGCGACCCGGCCTGGAAAAATGCCCAGGCGGGCTATGACAAGGTGAAACAGCTCGACTACGACCAGAACAAGATTGTCTGGCTCGACCCGGCCCCGGCCAATAACACCTGGACGATTGCGGTGCGCCAGGATCTGGCGCAGCAGAACCACCTGACCAGCCTGGATGACCTCGGCAAATACATCAGCCACGGCGGCACCTTTAAACTGGCGGCCTCGGCGGAGTTTATCGAGCGGCCGGACGCGCTGCCCGCTTTCCAGCAGGCGTACCACTTCACCCTGAAGCAGGATCAGCTGCTGTCGCTGGCGGGCGGTGACACTGCCGTGACCATCAAAGCCGCCGCAGAGCAGACTTCCGGCGTCAACGCCGCCATGGCCTACGGCACCGACGGCCCGGTGGCGGCGCTGGGGCTGCAAACCCTGAGCGACCCGCAGGGCGTGCAGCCGATCTACGCCCCGGCGCCGATCATCCGCGAAGCGGTGCTCAACCAGCATAAAAACATCCCGGCGCTGCTGAAACCGGTGTTTGCCTCACTCGACGGCCCGACGCTGCAAAAACTCAACGCGCAGATTGCCGTCGGCGGGCGTGATGCGAAAAAAGTGGCGCAGAAATACCTGAAAGACAAAGGCTTCGTGAAATCCTGATGCCGGACGTGCAGACCATGCCCCGCCTGAACCCGGTGCTGCTGTTGCTGGCGGTGCTGCTGGCGCTGGCGCTCGCCGGGCTGGGGTTCGTCAGCCATGCGCCGAACCGGCTGGTGTCGGGTGAGTCGATGGGCCTGCTGTCACTGCTGCACGGTGGGGGCTGGCTGCGGTTGCTGCCGCTGGCGGGGCTGGCGGTGACGGCCTGTTTGCCGCCCCGGCGCACTACCTCGCTGGCGGCGCTGCTGCTGGCGGAGGCGCTGCTGTTTACCCTGACGCAACAGGCGGGGCTGACGGCGCAGGCGCTCTCCGGCGGGGAGGAGAGCATTGCGCGCACCTCGCTGGGGGGCGGGTACTGGGCAGCGGCGGCGCTGTGCCTGCTGATCGGCTCAGATGCGGTCACCCACATCACGGCACAGCGCGGCCTGCGGCTGTTGCTGGGGGCGCAGATGGTGCTGCCGGTGGTGGCGCTGCTGGTCAGCGGGCGGTTGGACGCGCTGTCGCTGATGCAGGAGTACGCCAACCGCGAAGAGGTATTCAATGATGCGCTGTGGCAGCACCTCGGCTTGTTGGGCGGCACGCTGTTGCCGTCGCTGCTGATCGGGCTGCCGCTCGGCGTGCTCTGTTACCGCTCCGCCCGCTGGCGTGCGCCGCTGTTCCCGCTGCTCAATATTATCCAGACCATCCCGTCGATTGCGCTGTTCGGCCTGCTGCTCGCCCCGCTGGCCGGGCTGGCGGCCGCCTGGCCGTGGCTCGGGCGGCTCGGCATCAGCGGCATCGGCACTGCGCCGGCGATTATCGCGCTGGTGCTCTACTCGCTGCTGCCTTTGGTGCGCAGCGTGGTGGCGGGGCTGGCGTCCGTTCCCGCCCATGTGCAGGAGGCCGCACGCGGCATGGGCATGACGCGCGGCCAGCTGTTCCGGCAGGTGCTGCTGCCGCTGGCGCTGCCGGTGATCCTCTCCGGCGTGCGGGTGGTGGCGGTGCAGACCGTGGGGCTGGCGATGGTGGCGGCGTTGATTGGCGCAGGCGGCTTCGGGGCCATTATGTTCCAGGGGCTGCTGAGCAGCGCGCTGGATCTGGTGCTGCTCGGGGTGATCCCGGTGGTGCTGATGGCGGTGGTCATCGACGGCTTGTTTACGTTTCTTGTTTCGGTATTGGAACCCCCCCGCAGATGATTCAGTTTTCGCAGGTAAGCAAATTCTACGCCGGTAAACCGGTGGTGGATGACCTGACGCTCACCATCGCCGACGGCGAATTCACCGTATTGATCGGCACCTCCGGTTCCGGCAAATCCACCACGCTGAAGATGATTAACCGGCTGGTGGAGCATGACCGCGGCAAAATTCTGTTCGCCGGTGAGGAGATCCACGCCTTCAAACCGCAGGATTTGCGGCGGCGCATGGGGTATGCCATCCAGTCGATTGGGCTGTTCCCGCACTGGACGGTGGAGCAGAACATCGCCACCGTGCCGCAGCTGCTGAAATGGCCGAAGGCGAAAATCCGCGATCGCGTCACCGAACTGCTGGCGCTGCTGCACCTCGAGCCGGAACTGTTCCGCGGCCGCTACCCGCACCAGCTCTCCGGCGGGCAGCAGCAGCGGGTCGGGGTGGCGCGGGCGCTGGCGGCTGACCCGGAAGTGCTGCTGATGGATGAGCCGTTCGGCGCGCTCGACCCGGTGACCCGCAGCGCATTGCAGGAGGAGGTGGCGCGCATCCACCAGATCTCCGGGCGCACCGTGGTGCTGGTGACCCATGACATCGACGAGGCGCTGGCGCTGGCTGACCGCATTGTGCTGCTGGATCAGGGCCGGGTGGTGCAGCAGGGCACGCCGCTGGCGCTGTTGCAGCAACCCGCCAGTGCCTTTGTGCGGGACTTCTTTGGCCGCAGCGATCTCGGCATCAAGCTGCTGGCGCAGGCGCAGGTGGCGCAACGGGTGCGGCCGGGCCGGGCGACCGGGGAGCCGGTGGCCGCCAGCCTGACGCTGCGCGATGCGCTGTCGCTGTTTGTGGCGCGCGGCACCCGCTGCCTGCCGGTGGCGGACGATCAGGGGCGGCCGCTCGGCGTGCTGCATCTGGAGGATCTGGTGGAGGAGGGCGGCAATGGGCGCGGAGACGCTGGTGGCGATGGGGCAGACGTTCCCGCCGGTGGCGGTGCTGGCGGTGGCGGTACCGGTGATGGGCTTCAGCGAGAAACCGGCGATTCTGGCGCTGGTGCTGTATGGCCTGCTGCCGGTGGTGCAGGGCACGCTGGCCGGGCTGGGGTCTGTCCCGGCGGCCAGCCGTGAGGTGGCGCTCGGTGTCGGCATGAGCCGTTGGCAGATGCTGATGCGCGTCGAGCTGCCGCTGGCCGCGCCGGTGATCATTACCGGCATCCGCACCTCAGTGATCGTCAACATCGGCACGGCAGCCATCGCTTCCAGCGTCGGCACCCAGAGCCTCGGCTCACCGATTGTGATTGGCCTGAGCGGCTTCAATACCGCCTACGTATTGCAGGGGGCGATTCTGGTGGCGTTGCTGGCGATTGTCACCGATATGCTGTTTGAACGCTGGGCCGCCGTGCTGCAACAGCGGCGCGGCCCCGGCGGCTGAGATCAGGCCGGCGGGCCGATCAGCACCGCATACCCGGCCAGCATCACGCCGCCGATGGCACCGAGCGCCATCAGTGACACCAGACCGATCACGATTTTTTTTGCAACATGGTTCATTTTGTTATCCTTTGGTTAGCAGCAGGATTATAGAGCTTTTCACCCTGCTGACAACCAACATGGCCTCAGCCTTTCACCGGGGCAACCGTGGCCGGGCGGAACAGCAGCTTGCCGAGCGTCACCAGCAGCACCGCCGCCAGAATCACCGCCAGCGCCAGCCACTCAATCGCCGTGAGCCGCTCCCCGCCCAGGCTGATGCCAATCAGCACCGCCACCATCGGGTTAACGTAGGCGTAACTGGTCGCCAGCGCCGGGCGCACATTTTTCAGCAGATACATATAGGCGCTGACGGCAACCACCGAGCCGAACAGAATCAGGTAGCCCAGCGCCAGCAGGCTTGGCGTTGAGGGTGTGCCCGCGAGCTTTTCGCCGTGCAGCCAACTGGTCAGCAGCAGCACGGCGCCCGCAATCAGCATCTCCGCCGCCCCGGCCATCGGCCCGGTGGGCAGCGGCAGGCGCGCACTCCAGACGGAGCCGAACGCCCAGCTCAGCGAGGCGATCAGAATCAGCCCGGCGCCCCACGGGTTCCCGGCCAGGTTATGCCCGGTGTTCAGCAGCACGATGCCCACCAGCCCAATGGCCACGCCGCTCCACTCCACGCGGCTGTGCGCGATGCCCCACAACCGGCTGAAACAGAGGGTAAACAGCGGCACCGTGGCCACCATCACCGCCGCAATGCCGGACGGCACCTGCATATGTTCCGCCACCGTCACCAGCCCGTTGCCTACCGCCAGCAGCAGCACGCCAATCACCCCGGCCGCCAGCCATTGTTTGCCGGTCGGCAGCGCATGGCCGCGCAGCAGCAGGAATGCAAACAGCAGTACCCCGCCGCACAGGTAACGGATGCCGGCCAGCATCAGCGGCGGGAAGCTCTCCACCCCAATGCGGATGGCGAAATAGGTGGAACCCCAGATAATGTAAAGGGCAAACAGGGAGCCAAGCAGCAGCCAGAACGCGCGCCGGGAGGTGTCAGTCATGGGAGTGGGTCATCCGTGAAGGGAGAAAAAGAGGCCACTAGATAACAACATTGTTACATCTTCTGCAACCCAAACATCGCTGCACCTGCTGCCATCCAAACCGGGCGATGGCTGTTTTTGCCGCCTTTCTTCAACGTAAGTCAAATTTTCTGCCCCCGGGTTCATGCCTTTGTCACAGTCCGCCGGTAACACTCACTGGGATCCGCCCTTAACGTCCCTTAGCGAGGCAGCCCATGAGCGAGAAAAGCATCATCCCCCCGGCCGTGATGGATTCGCGCCCCGACCTGACCGGCAAAAATAACCGGTTTACCCCGCTGTTTATTATCCTGGCGGCCCTGTGCGGGCTGGCCTTTGCCGGGGCCAACCTGTTCAGCGATGTCGCGGACGCCGGGCAGAACGTCACCAGCTATGTGCCGTTCCTGCTGCTCGGGCTGGCGCTGGTGATTGCGCTCGGCTTTGAGTTCGTCAATGGCTTCCACGACACGGCCAACGCCGTGGCGACCGTGATCTACACCCATTCCCTGACACCGGGGGTGGCGATCCTCTGGTCGGGGCTGTGCAATTTCAGCGGCGTGATGCTCTCCAGCGGGGTAGTGGCGTTCGGCATTATCTCCCTGCTGCCGGTGGATCTGATTTTGCAGGCCAGCTCCGGCCACGGCTTCGCGATGATCTACGCGCTGCTGTTCTCCGCGATTATCTGGAACCTCGGCACCTGGTACCTGGGGCTGCCGTCGTCGTCGTCCCATACGCTGATCGGCTCGATCATCGGGGTCGGCGTGGCGAATGCCCTTGACCACGGCCGCAGCGGGCTGGATGGGGTGAACTGGGATCAGGCGCTGAACGTCGCTTATGCGCTGCTGCTGTCGCCGGTGGTGGGCTTTGTCTGCGCCGCCGGGCTGCTGTTGCTGATGAAAAAGGTGATCCGCAACCGCCAGCTCTATGTCTCGCCGGAAGGCAAACGGCCGCCGCCGCCGTGGATCCGCGGGCTGCTGATCCTGACCTGTACCGGCGTCTCGTTTGCCCACGGCTCAAACGACGGCCAGAAAGGCATGGGGCTGATTATGCTGATTCTGGTGGGCACCATGCCGATCGTCTATGCGCTGAACCGTTCCGTTCCGCCGGAGCAGATCCCGCGCGTAGCGGCGCTGTCGCAGGTCACGGAGCAGCAGTTGCTGAACGGCCAGCCGGCCGCGCTGAGCGTGCCGCCGCGTGACGTGCTGATCCAGTTTGTCAGCGCCGGTGAGAACACGCCGCAGGTGCTGCCAGCGCTGAGCATGACGCTGCATAACATCGCCACACAGATCAAACAGTACGGCTCGATGGATCGCATCCCGGCGCAGTTGGTGGCAAACACCCGTAATGATATGTACCTGGCGTCGGAAAGCATCAAGGCGCTGAAAACCCACGAGATCGCCTTACCGGCCGAGACGCAGAACAACCTCGATGCAATGAAACGGGAGCTGGATAACGCCACGCGCTTTATTCCGCTGTGGGTGAAAGTAGTAGTCGCGCTGGCGCTGGGGCTGGGCACCATGGTCGGCTGGCGGCGTATCGTGATCACCGTCGGGGAGCGGATCGGGAAAAACCACCTGAGCTATGCGCAGGGCGCGAGTGCAGAGCTGGTGGCGATGGTGACCATCGGCGCGGCGGACGGCTTCGGGCTGCCGGTCTCGACCACCCACGTGCTCTCTTCCGGCGTGGCCGGTACCATGGCCGCCAACCGCTCCGGCCTGCAAATGGCGACCCTGCGCAACCTGCTGATCGCCTGGGTGCTGACCCTGCCGGTGTCGATCCTGATCTCCGCACTGCTCTATATGCTGTTTATCCGGCTGTAGGGCAGGGGCAAACCGGCTTTTCCCTCTCTTCCTCTCCTCTCTCACCTGCGATGGATCGCAGGTGAACCTCACAAAAAAAAGTAAAAACCCCTGAAAAACACGGCAAGTTGCGAAAGATCAATCTGTTTTCCCTTAATTCCCTGAAAAGTAAGAGCAACGCTATGTTGAAAAAGGAAAATAGGATGAGCTGGGAATATTCACAGAGTACGGGTGTACCTGACCCTGCTGTAAAACAGAGTGCGCCCATGAAACGCCTGCTTCCTGCACGTTATTTTATGGAAATTTGGTTTATGGCAATGTGCTTTATGGTACTCCCGGTGAGAGCCGCTGACCTGACGCCGCAACAGCTGACCCAACAGATTACGGCACAAGGGCCGGAGGCGGTGATCGCCACGCTCTATGCGCATAATGAGCATCAATGGCGCAGGGTCATGGAGGAGATAGGAAAAGGGGAGAGCGACTGGTTAAACGTCGCCTCACGCCTCGCGCCGGGCAGTGATGCGGATTCTGCTGAGTCCCTGGCGACTGCCGTCGCCACGGCAATCCCGCATAATCCTGCCGGGGTGCTGGCGATTCTGGATGATAATGCGCCGCCGCTGAACACCCGTGACGTCTGCGGGCTGCCTTTTTATACCCTCTCAGAACCCCAGTTGGATCACTATATCGTGGCGGCTATCCGGGCGCTGTATAAGGTCGCGGGCAGTAAGGCGTGTATTGATACCCTGGTCAATGTTATCGGGCAGTCCGACGGATTCAACGGAGACAATTAACGCCGTTACGCCCGGCATGCAAACCGGTTTACCCCCGGCCACTCTCAGGAGGGGGTGTGCTCAAGCAGGACGGCGCTGCCCATCAGCTCAATCTCCAGATTCTGCGCCTGCCAGTCGGCCAGCTGCTGTTGCTGCTGGCGGCTGAGCCGCCCTTCGGCCCACAGCACCACATGGTGCGCGTTCAGGGCATCGAGCTGCGGGGTGACCAGCACGTCCGCCAATACATCCACCCGTGCGCCGGCTTCGCTGCGCTTGATCCCTTCCAGCCAAAGATCCGCCTGATCGGCACGCCCCCAGCCGATGATCAGCAGTGGTTCCCCCGGCGTTTTACGGCCTGCCGCCAGGCAAAAGGCCGCGTACTCAATCACCATGCCGTCCAGCAGGCTGCGCAACGTCAGCAGCGGTGCGCCGTGGCTCGCCAGCCGCGCGCGCAACGGGCGCAGCACGTTGTCCACCAACTGGGCGGCCGGGTATTCACGGCCATACTCTTTCAGTAACTGGCGAAAACGGTTGAGGTTCACTTTTTGTAAGGCCGCCAGCAGGTCATCGGTGAGTTTTACCCAGCTGTCAGTGGCCTCTTCCGGTTTACTTTCCCCTTCCAGCAGCGCCCGTACCTGGCCCACCGGCACACCGCGCTCAATCCAGCTCAGAATGGTATGGATGCGTGCCAGATCGTCGTCATCAAACAGCCGGTGCCCGCCTTCTGTGCGCTTGGGTTTAAGTAACCCATATCTTCGCTGCCAGGCGCGTAACGTGACGGGATTGATCCCGCAAAGGGCGGCAACTTCGCCGATGCTGTAACGTCTCATCTTTGCCCCCTGGTATTTTAAAATGCAAGAATGTTCGAAATAATAATGAGAGATGTTATCAAATATGCACGGTTAAGACAGTGGCAGAGTTGTTTTGTTTGGTAAAAAAACCGCAAAGTACAAATGGTCAAATTTTGGCGAAGGGTTGATCTGGCCCGTCCAGAATGGCCTGCTTGCGCTTTTCTCATATAAGAGATAACTTCTCATAATTGAGAAAAACAGAGAGCAGAGATGGACGATAATCAGGATCGCCTGCTGGCACAACGGCTGGTTCAGCTGCGTACCGCCAGGCAATGGTCACTTGACCAATTGGCCCAGCAGACCGGCATCAGCCGGGCCACGCTGTCCCGTATTGAACGGGCGGAAACCAGCCCGACCGCCACGCTGCTCGGCAAACTGGCGCAGACGTTCGGCATGACCATGTCACAGCTGCTGCGCGAGATTGAAGAGTCGCCGCCGGAGCTGCTGACCCGGGCAAACCAGCCGGTGTGGCACGACCTGGAAACCGGCTTCGAGCGCCGCTCCGTCTCGCCGCCTACCCAGGGGTTCCGCGCAGAGCTGATAGAAGGGCGGCTGCGTGCCGGGGCGTCGATTCATTATGAGAACGCGCCGGTGGCCGGGATGCAGCAGCAGATCTGGCTGCTGGCGGGCGCGCTGGAATACAGCCTGGGCGACCGCACCTGGCTCCTGGCACCGGGCGACTGCCTGCGCTTTCTGCTCAACGGCCCCTCCCATTTTTACGCGCCCGGCCCCGCCGACGCGCACTACGCCATCGTTATCTGCCGAACCTGACCGGAGCCCACCATGACACCTGATGTTCACTATACTGTTACCCCGGAATTGAATGCTGAAGACCTGCATGCCCTGGCGCAGGTTTTGCACGCCTGTGTGGAACATAACGCCAGCGTTGGTTTTGTGCAGCCCTTCAGCCTGGAGGCTGCGGCCGCGTTCTGGCAGGGGCAGGCGGCCTCCGTGGCGGCCGGGGAGCGTATTCTGCTGCTGGCGCGCGCGCAGGGGCGGGTGGTCGGCACGGTGCAGCTGGTGCCGGCCGGGATGCCGAACGGCCGCCACCGGGCGGACGTCGCCAAGCTGCTGGTGCACCCCGATGCCCGGCGGCAGGGCATTGCGCGGTCGCTGATGGTGCAGGTGGAGCAGGAGGCCCGCGCTCGCGGTAAACGCCTGCTGGTGCTGGACACCCGCAGCGGTGACGCGGCGGAGCAGCTTTATCTGTCGCTCGGTTACCGGGTCAGCGGGCAGATCCCAGGCTATGTCTTATCCCCCCGCGGCCACGGCCCGGAACCGGTCTGGGAACCGACTACCGTGATGTTTAAAGCGTTAGCGGATGATGTTTAAAGCGCAGGCGGGATGATGTTTAACGCGCTGGAAGGCTAAAAAATGCGCACTTAATACGTGCTGATAAATAACTGCCTACCGCGCCGGTGAGGTGATGCTTACCGGCCTCAATATGGAGACGCAGGATGAATGAACAGGCCATCACCGTGCGACGCGCCGCGGCAGAGGGCGCGGATGCACAAAGGCTGATGGAGGAGCTGTCAGACTCGCTGCTCACCATCACCGGCAGCAGCGGGCGCGCCACCTTTGATGCAGAGCAGATGCAGCAACCCGGCTGCTGTTTTGTGCTGGCGTATGATCCCCACGGCAACCCGGTGGGCTGCGGCGCGTTCCGGCCGCTGGATCAGGGCATTGCAGAGGTGAAGCGGGTGTATGCCCGGCGCAGCACGCACGGCGTCGGCTCTGCGGTGCTGCGCTACCTGGAAGCCGAAGCCGCCCGGCTCGGCTACCGGCAGATCTGGCTCGAAACCCGGCTGGTGAACCTGACGGCGGTACGTTTTTACCTGGCGCACGGCTACCAGGAGATCGCCGCCTACGGCGATTACATCGGCAAGGCGGATGCGGTCTGTCTGGGGAAAAAGCTCGGCGACCTGCCGGAAGGGTGAGCGCGCACGGCCTGACGCGGGGCATTTTGGTCTACAGTTAGGCAAGGACCCAGCCCGTGACACAGGAGGTATACCATGAGCGGAACCTATACGCTGTTTGGCCGTAAAGGCTGCGGATCGGCCATTGTGGCCGCCGCGTTGAAACTGACCCGGCTCCCCTACCACTATCAGGAGGTGGACGAAGCGGACTGCCCGGAATATGACCGGCTGCTGAAACTTAACCCCCTGGGGCAGGTGCCGGTGCTGCTGCTGCCGGACGGCACTGTGATGACTGAAACCGCCGCGATCCTGGTGCTGCTGCACCTGCGCTGGCCGCTGGCGGGGCTGATCCCCTCCAGTGAGGGCGGCCACCTGCCGGTGTTCCTGCGCTGGATCATGGTGATTAACGCCCAGATCTACCCCTCCTTTACCTACGGCGACCAGCCGGAAAAGTGGCTGCCGGGCGTTGATAACCCGAAAGTGCTGACAGACACCACCGATGGCCTGCGCAAAAAACTCTGGCTGCAGATTGAGGCCGCCGCCGATGCCAACGGCCCGTGGTTCTTTGGTGCGACCTTCTGCGCGCTCGACATCTATATCGCGGTGATGCACCACTGGCGGCCGGGGCCGGTATGGTTTGCCGAATACGCGCCGCGCCTGGAGGCGATTGCCAAAAACGTGGCCCGCCACCCCCGGCTGGAGACGCTGTTCCGCGAACAATTTAGCTGACCGATCGCTGCCCACGGGCTGACGTGCGCGCCGGTCTGTGGGAGAATAGCGCCAAACCCTGTATAGATAACCAGATGCTATGGCGCTCACCCCCGCACTTAAAACCCAGATTGGCCAGTGGTACAAGGCCCTGCAAGACCAAATCCCCGATTTCATTCCCCGTGCGCCGCAGCGCCAGATGATCGCTGACGTCGCCAAAACCCTCTCCGGCGATGACAGCCGTCATCTGGTGATCGAAGCGCCTACCGGCGTCGGCAAAACCCTCTCGTACCTGATCCCGGGCATCGCAGTCAGCCGTGCCGAAGGCAAGCCGCTGGTGGTCAGCACCGCCAACGTGGCGTTGCAGGACCAGATCTACAGCAAAGATCTGCCGCTGCTGAAGAAGATCATCCCTGACCTGAAATTCACCGGTGCCTTTGGCCGCCGACGCTACGTCTGCCCGCGCAATCTGGCAGCGCTCAGCAGTGACGAGGCGGCGCAGGGCGATCTCGGGCTGTTTCTGGATGATGAACTCGCCCCGGCCAGCGGCGAGGAGCACGCCCTGTGCGTCAAACTCGGCAAGGCACTGACCAGCCACGCCTGGGACGGCCTGCGCGACCACTACGCCCAGACCATCCAGGACCCGCTATGGGCGAAACTCAGCACCGACAAGGTCAACTGCCTGGGGCGCAACTGCCACTATGTGCGCGACTGCCCTTACTTTATCGCCCGCAAGGAGATTGAGAGCGCCGATGTGGTGGTCGCCAACCATGCGCTGGTGATGGCGGCGCTGGAGTCGGAGTCGGTGCTGCCGCCGGCCAAGGATCTGCTGCTGGTGCTGGACGAAGGCCACCACCTGCCGGAGGTGGCGCGTGATGCGCTGGAGATGGCGGGCGAGATCGGCGCGGTCTCCGCCAACCTGCAACTGGAGAACCTGTTCCGCCAGATGGAGGTCTGCATCAGCCATTTCCCGCCGAAAAGCCCGCCACCGCTGGCGAACCTCGAGCGGCTGAAAACCCACTGCGAAGAGCTGCGGGAGCTTCAGGCGCAGGTGGAGCGCGAACTCGCCGCGTACCTGCCGCCGGATGTGGTGGAGGCGGAGCACCGTTTTGAGATGGGCGCACTGCCGGCGGCGCTGCCGGAAACCTGCGCCCGGCTGTTCAAGCTCACCGACGCCCTGCGCGGGCTGACGGAGTCTATGCAGAGCGATCTCAGCGAAAAGACCGGCAAACATGACGTGGTGCGGCTGCACCGCACCCTGTTGCAGATGAACCGCGCCTTCGGCTATTTCGAGGCGATGAGCAAATTGTGGCGGCTGGCGGCGCTGGAGCAGTCCTCCAACGCGCCGATCAGCAAATGGGTGACGCGCACCCAGCGCGACAATGTGGCGCACCTGTCGCTGCACTGCGTCGGCATTCGCGTCAGCGATCAGCTGGAGAAGATGCTGTGGCGCAAGGTGCCGCACGTGGTGGTGACTTCTGCCACGCTGCGCTCGCTCAACAGTTTCGCCCGCTTGCAGGAGCTGAGCGGCCTGAGTGAGAAGGCCGGTGACCGCTTCGTGACGCTGGACTCGCCGTTCAACCATATCGATCAGGGGCGGCTGGTGATCCCGCAGATGCGCCACGAGCCGCTGATGGCGCACGAGGCGGAGCATCTGGCGGAGATGGCGCACTTTTTCCGCGCCCAGGTGGCAGAGAAAAAGCACAAGGGGATGCTGGTGCTGTTTGCCAGCAACCGGGCGATGCAGACCTTTTTAAGCCATGTGCAGGATTTACGGCTGATGCTGCTGGTGCAGGGTGACCAGCCGCGCTACCGGCTGGTGGAGACGCACCGCAAAAAAGTGGAGGCGGGGAGCCAGAGCGTGCTGGTGGGGCTGCAATCCTTTGCCGAGGGGCTGGATCTCAAGGGCGATTTGCTGACGCAGGTACACATCCATAAAATCGCCTTCCCGCCGGTGGACAGCCCGGTGATCGTCACCGAGGGCGAGTGGCTGAAATCGCTGAAGCGCTACCCATTCGAGGTGCAGAGCCTGCCGAGCGCCTCGTTTAACCTGATCCAGCAGGTCGGGCGGTTGATCCGCAGCCATCAATGCACCGGCGAGATCGTGATTTATGACCGCCGCCTGTTGAGCAAAAGCTACGGCGCGCGCTTGCTGGCGGCGCTGCCGGTGTTCCCGATCCACCAGCCGCCGATGCCGGAGGGCGCGCCGCCTGCGCCGGTGGCCGCGCCTGCCGCCAAAAAAACCGAGAAAACCTTCCGCCGCCGCACCCGCCGCTGAAGTCACTGGATCTCCAGAGCGAGAATGCCTCATTGGATCTCAACCTGTATGATCGCCGAGGCGCTGAAAGGGCCGCTGGCCGGGGCGTTGCCGGTGGTATTAACCGGCCAGGCGTACAGCAATTGCTGGCCGGTTTGATACTCTAGATCGCCATAACTGAGCGATAAGGAGACCTGGCCGCCGTTGATGTCAAACGGCTTCATGTTGTCGTCTGTGACCTGCACGCCGATATCCGGGTTGGAGGTTTGCAACAGGCCGGGCAACGCCGTGCTCTCCTTGCCGTAAAAGGTCAGCTCCAGCTGCATGGTCTCCACGATGTTATTGCAGACATACTCCAGCATAATCGGCTGGGGCGTATAGTTCGCGGGCATTGCCCCCCGGGTGCGGATGTCGGCGCTGCGGATCTGGCCGAGATCGACGTTAATCACCTCGCCATCACCGATGCGGCAGGTTTGCGGCACGACCACCCGGCCATAGACCCAAATCTCATCAATCGGCGTAGCGCTGTAACCGCCCTGTGTTCCCCAGCGGGCATAAACTGACATGATTTTGGTGCGCGGAATAATGAGCTGGCCGGTAAAGCCCTCCGTCACATAAAGTGACACTAACCCGGTATTGCCGACCTCAACGACGGGGCTGTGGTAGAGGCCGTCACTGCCGCAGGCATAGGTTCCGCCATCGGAGACATCCTCAAACGGGGCGGGGATGGGATTATCGCCGTTAATCCCCAGCTTGAGGCCAACCTGTAACCAGGGATCCAGCACATAATAGGTCAGGCTGCCGTCGCTATAGCCGGGCGGCAAAGCGCTCACGCTCCTGAAATAGAGCGCGGCGCTGCCCTCTTCACAGGTGCAATCCATAGGAAACCGATCCGACAGATAGTAGCTGATCACATCCGGCAATACCTGCCCGGCGGTGTTGTGGCTGGTGTCGATCTCATCTTTATCCAACTGGAACGTATAGTGCGCCGGGCCGCCAAGCGTGGTACAGCCGCCCGCCCATGCCAACTGGCCGTATAACAGCCCGGTGCTCCACAGACCCACCAGTAATAGCAAACACGTGATACGCTTCATCGTTCCCTCCCGGCGGTCGCCGTTCATGAAATGCACAATTCTTAAGTGGGAGTCATCAGCGGCAGGCCGCCTGTACGCTGCGCACCGGTGCGCCCTGATCCTCGTGTGGCAGGGTGAGGCGCGCGCGGCACATCTGTTGCGCCCCGTTACCCCATTTCACCACGATCTCCGCCTCCGGCGGCACGCCGCTCAGGTAGAGCTCGCCGCCGTCGCCGACTATGCCGGTCACCGACGGGTCACCGGCCAGTGTCGCCACTGCGCCGAACGGCAGCGGCCGGCCGTCCCGCATCAGGGTCACCACCACCCGGTAGCCGAGGTGGGTGGCAAACTCTGCCAGCACCACCGCCCCTTTGGTCGGCACCACGGTTTGCGTCGCCATCGGCAGGTCGGTGTTCTCCGGCAGGGTGGTGGTGTCCAGCACCAGCCGGTTCTCGCGGTAAGGGGCGAGATAGGGCGCCACCAGGTAGCCGCGTGGGTCGGTATGCACCCCGATGTTATTCCTGATTTTCACCCCGCCCGCGCCCGGCGTGTGCACCAGCGCCAGCGTCTCGCCCACCGGCTGGCCGAGGGCGGCTCCGTAAGGCGTGGCGACCGCGCTGCCCTGCAGGCGGTAGTTCGCCCGGCTGCCGCTGCTGTCATAGTTGTAACCCAGCCCGGCCTCCCCATAGGTACTGCGGTAATCCACCGTCGCCAGCCCGGAACTGCCGCCGTACTGGTTGTCATAGCCCGCCTGCAGGGTGTAGCTCAGGTTGCCGTCCTCCAGCGCGCTGCCGTTCAGCCCCACCTGCTGGCTGTGGTGGCGGGCGGCGTCAGTGGTGGCGGAATAGGAGGCGTACGCCCCCGGCAGCCAGCCGTCGAGCGGCACCTGCACTGTCAGCGAGAATTGCCGGTCATCGGTCTGGCGGTTGTCGTTATCGTCGTCATCGTCGTCCGGCGAGGAGACGCTCTGCACCCAGGCATAGGAGAGGCTCAGCGAAATGCGCCGGAAAGTGGTGCTGTAGCCGACGTTCAGGTTGCGCTCATACCCGCCGGTGCCCCAGTACTGTTGCTGATAGGCAGAGAGATAGAGGCTGCCGCCCCCTTTGCCCAGCGGCTGGTTCAGGTTTACCTGCAGGCGGCTGCGGCGGTTGTGGCTGCTCAGCCAGCCGCCGTCATCGTTCTGGCGATCGTGGATATCCGCCGCGTCAGCAAAGGTGAAATAGCCCTGGGAGGCGTAGCGGGTGGCGGCCAGGGTCAGCGAGGTGTTAGTGAGCTCGACGACTTTGTTGTATTGCAGGCGGAACGCCGCGCCGCGCTGGGGCTCGCGGGTGAAGCGGGCGGGCAGGGTGGTGCGTGCCTGCGCAGCATCCAGGGAGACTGACCCGGCATAGCCCAGCCCGAGGCCGACGCCCAGCAGCGCCGACTGGTAATCCTCCGCCACCAGCAGGCCGCCGTAGCCGGTCACCGCATGGGGAAAGCCGTAGCGCAGCGTCACCTGGCCAAAACCCGGCCGGTAGTTGCCGTAGTTGGAGCGGTAGGCACCGGCCACCCCCTCATAGTTCAGCCGCCCCTCGCGCTGCATCATCGGCACCGCCGCAAACGCCTGGGTAAAATGCTGCTCGCTGCCATCCGCTTCGGTAACCGTCACCGCCAGCGTGCCGCCGCTGCTGGTGGGGTAGAGGTCATCAATCACAAACGCGCCGGGCGGCACGTAGCGCTGGTCAATCACATTGCCGTTCTGCCGGATGGTCACCCGCGCATTACTGCGGGCGATGCCGCGCACCACCGGCGCAAAGCCGCGGCGGCTGTCGGGCAGCATGTCATCGGCAGAGGCGAGCAGCAGGCCGCGGAACGGCACGCTGTCGAAAATATCGGACGAGGTCGCGCCGTCGCCTATCACCAGCGCACTTTGCAGCGCCGGAACATCCCGTTGCAGCCAGGTGCGCAGCGTGTCCCAGCGGCGGCGGTAGCTGCCGTCGTCGCTGCTTTCGCTGTCCGTCATGTAGGTGGAGTAGTTGCGCAGCCGCCACGCGCCCCAGTTCGCACCTGAGAGCAGGTTCAGGTAGTAGCTGTTGGCCGGAGGCGCGCCGCTTTCCCGGGAGGTGGCTTTCTGGCCGGTGACGTTGTAGTTGGCCAGCAGCGCCGGCACGCCGTTGTCCCAGCGCTCCGGCGGTACGGTGCCGCGGGCGGTATTGCGCAGCGCCACCTGCGGCACCGAGAGGGTAAGCCGCTGCCGGGCGAAATCAAACTGGGTGGACGCATCCGGGATATAGTCCGCCAGCGGGGCGACCGGCGTGTCGGGCGGCAGGTCGCGCAGCAGCGGCAGCCCGGCCACATTGACCCCGAGTTCAGCCAGCTCCGCCGGGGTAAACTGCGGCTCCAGCCGGTTGCCGATGCGCACAAAAGTGACGTCACGCGTGGCCTGATGGGTGAGGTTCAGCACGATATCCACATGGTAACTGCCCGGCAGCTGCCCACCCGGTGTGTCAAACTGGCTGAGGTCAACCGGCTGTTGGGTGGGGTTATCGATGTCAAACGCCCGCGGGTCAAAGTAGCCTTCGGCGCGCCCCTCCGCCGCGAACAGGGAGAGGGCGAACAGCCATAAAACAGGTGCGGGCCGGGGCGTGCGGCCGGTAAGTGATGATGGCATGTCGCTGTCCCTAGCCGGAAACCCGGCAACGCGATGGGGTACCTCATTAATGGCGGCTGAGTGTCTGTTTTTGTACCGGTGTGCTGCTGCCGTAATCGGTGATCACGCTCCAGCTTATCTGCCCGGCCGCCCCGGCCGGCAGGGGGTAATCGTGCCGGGCGAAGGGCGCGAGCGTCAGGGCGGCCAGCGAGGCCTGGACCGGTTTGCCGTCTGCACTGATCTGCTTCAGGTTCACGTAGTACGGAGTCGGGTTCTGGGCGGAAAGCGTATTGCCGCGCACGGTAAAGGTGAGTTGCCGCCACGCCTCCTCCGCACCCTTCGCCAGCGCCGCCGGGCGGTAGAAGAGTTTCAGCCGGGTTTTCACCGTCAGGTGCAGCATATTGGCCTCGCTGTTGCTTTTCTCCAGTTGCGGCACGGATTTGATATTCAGCCAGTAGAGGGTTTCCCGGTCTTGCGGCAGGCCGCTGCGGGTCAGCACAATGCGCAGCACATTCTCCTGGCCGGGGTCGAGGCGGAACAGCGGCGGCGTCACCAGAAACGGGGCTTTCTCCCCGTTTTCCCCCTCCACCCAGCTCTGGATTAGGTAGGGGCGCTCCTGCTCCGGGTTACTCACATTCAACGAGGTTTCTTTATTATTTCCGGCAAAAACCACCCGTGTGCCGCCAATGATTACCCCGGCCTGAAGCGGCAGGCAAATAATCATCAGCAGAGCAGCGAAGACGCGGAATAATGGCTTCATGCGGCACGGCCCATAACGTGTTAAATATCTAAAGTGTAGTCAGGAAATAGCGCGCTGCCATCTGAGGGGGAATGCATTAAAAAAGTTACTTAGTGCAGGCTGGCTGATAATAGCCCCGGGAATAACCGGCGGGAAATAAATAAAAAACAGCGGCGCAACCGGATAGGCCGCGCCGGAATGGTAACCGGTATTAATGTCCTGAAAAAAATGAACCCGGTTAAAAAGAAAAACAGGCGTATCCTTCACCAGGTATTTCCTTATTTGCTCTTAAATCATCACGGTTTTGTGATCGTGGCCATGCTTTTATTACGGGTAAACCATGGTGAACTGCGCAGTACTGTTGGCGGCACCCGGGGTGACGGCATCGGCCGTGGACATATAGCTGGCGTAGAAGGTCAGCGTGTTGGTACCGGCTTCAATCGGGTATTGCATGGAGTTTTCACCCAGCTTGATGTGCTGCTCTTCACGGTCGGAGAACTCAATCGCCACGCCGGCGGCAGCCAGCGCGCCGCCTTCAATCTCCAGCAGTTCGGTATTGGCCGAATCGGCCGGGCCATCAAATTTCACTTCAACGTTGCCGGCATCCGGGCAGGCAGAGAGCCCGATATTAAATTGCGTGGCCGCCGCCTTTTTGCCGGTCGCCCCGCTCAGGGACGCGGCAGACACCGCGCCCATATCGACGTTCTGGGTGGCGGTATCCACAGTGCAGGCGGAATCGGTGATACTGCCGGTGAAATTAATGGTACCGTCAGACGCCTGGGTGCAGTGGGAAATAAACAGCGCGCCGGCAATCAGTGTGATTGCTGCGAAATGTGACCTGGTATTTTTCATGATAAATTCTCGTGAGGTAATGGATAAGTGATATTACGGGCAGTAAACCCGCTGGTTAACGAAATAACAGGAAACGCCGGATGGCTCGCTATTTCCGGTGATGCATGTGTATTCGGCTTTATTACCCTGCGTAATGTCATTTCTGGTACGTATATAATCACCTTGTGAATGATTGATCGAGTTATCTATATTTAATCTTTATTTAATTGATCATAAAGTGATCTAAAAAGGTGGGTATTCAATTAATTAGCGCGCAATTAATATCGCTTCTTTCTATTTTTTTCATTCTGTTTACCTTCCGGTTACCGCTATTGGCGGCATCGCGCACCCCCCGGCAGCGGGTTAAGACGATTTGCCGGAGGAGGAAGCTGCGTTATGCTAACCGCCAGGCATGCAGTGAGGACAGGGCAATGGACTACACAAAAATTATTAAAGAAGTGGGGCGCGGCAAAAACCATGCGCGCGATCTCGACCGGGAAACCGCGCAGGCGCTCTACCGGCAGATGCTGGCCGGTGAGGTGCCGGAGCTGGAGCTGGGCGCGGTGCTGATTGCGCTGCGCATCAAGGGCGAAGCGGAAGAGGAGATGCTGGGGTTCTATCAGGCCATGGCGGAGCGGGTGATGACGCTGGAGGCCCCGGCCGGCAAACCGCTGCCGGTGGTGATCCCGAGCTATAACGGTGCGCGCAGGCAAGCCAACCTGACGCCGCTGCTGGCGCTGCTGCTCAGCCGCCTCGGGCTGCCGGTGGTGGTGCATGGCGTGAGTGAGGATCGTTCCCGCGTCACCAGCGCTGAGATCTTCAGCGCGCTGGGCATCGCGCCGGCCGCGTCACAGGCAGAGGCACAACAGCAGCTGGAGCAGGGCGGGCAGCCGTTGTTCATTCCGGTGTCACTGCTCTGCCCGCCGCTGGAAAAACAGCTCGATCTGCGCTGGCGGATGGGGGTCCGCAACAGCGCCCACACGCTGGCCAAACTGGCGACGCCGTTTGCCGGTGATGCGCTGCGGCTCTCCAGCGTGTCTCACCCGGAGTACATCGAGCGCGTGGGGGCCTTCTTCCGGCAGATCAACGGCCGGGCGCTGCTGATGCAGGGCACGGAAGGGGAGACCTATGCCAACCCGCTGCGCGCCACGCCGCTTTACCTGATTCACCAGGGCACCATGCAGACGCTGACGGAGCGGCAGGAGTACAGCGAGGCCGACTTACCGGCGGATAAGAGCATTGAGGTCACGGCGCGCTGGACGGAGCGCTGCCTGGCGGGGGAGGTGGCGGTGCCGCAGGCGCTGCGCACCCAACTGGCGGCTTGCCTGCTGGCGACCGGCGAGGCAGCGGATCTGGCGGCGGCCACCGCACGGGTGGACGCCCTGCTCCGCTGAGCATGCCTCCCCGGTGCAGGCCGGGGAGGTCAGACTTTTTTCAGGAAACAGGTTTTCAGCACCAGCCCTTTAATCTTGTCTGACCGGCACTCGATCTCATCAGCGTTGTTGGTCAGGCGGATATTTTTCACCACCGTGCCGCGCTTCAGCGTGGTGGAGGTGCCTTTCACTTTCAGGTCTTTAATCAGCTGCACCGCGTCACCCTCGTTCAGCAGGGTACCGTTACTGTCTTTCACATCCATTACGTGTTTCTCTTTGCCATTATTGCGGGGCGCGGAGTATACCCACTTTTCCCCGGCTTGCCCTGACGCCAGATCAATCTTTATGCCGCATTCAACCCGGCCGCCGCCGGTGGTAGACTGAAACGTGAATTTCATCACCGACCAGGAAGGCAGGCATGCAACAGGCATCCGAGTATTTCAATGCATTGAATCACGATTACCTCGCCGTGCATCAGGCGAAAGAGGAGTTGTTCTGGCAGAACTACATGGGCACCGGCGCTGAGGATGTAGCGGAGAAGTTCGCTGCGGCGGAGAGCGCCTATAAGCGTTTTATCGCCAACCCGGCGCATATGTGCGAACTGCGTGCGCTGATTGCGCAGGTGGAGCAGCAGCCGGACAGTGACGATCGGGCGGCACTGCTGCACGGCCTGCGCGGCTGGCAGCGTTTTTTTGAAAGCAACGCGATTGAAGACCCGGCCGCCCAGGCGCTGATGGATGAGATTATCCAGGCGGAAGGCGCGCTCTACAGCCGCCGTAAAACCCTGCGGTTGACCCACCAGACCGCGCCGGGCCGCGAGGCTGAGGCGTCACTGGGCGAGTTGCTGACCAACCAAGCCACCAATGACGATGAAAATTGCCGCCGCAGCTCCCAGCAGGCGCTGCGCGGTCTGGAGCAGTGGCTGCTGGTGAACGGCCTGCCGGAGCTGGTGACGCTGCGTAACCGCTTCGCCCGCCGGATGGGGTTCCGTAACTATTTCGACTACAAAGTTAACCTGACCGAGCGCATGACGCCCGAGGCGCTGTTCGCCATCCTTGACCGCTTCGAGCAGGAGACGCGCGAGGCCAACGCCCGCAGCCTGCAACAGCTGGCCAGCAACAAGGGGCCGGAGGCGCTGGACGCCTGGAACATCCGCTACGCCAGCGCCGGTGACGTTACCCGCCAGCTCGACCCTTATTTCCCGTTCTCGCAGTCGTTACAGCGCTGGGTGGAGAGTTTTAAACGGCTGCATATCGGGTTCCGGGGGGCGCAGATGCAGCTCGACTTGCTGGTGCGGCGCGGCAAGTATGAGAACGGTTTTATGCACGGCCCGGTGCCGGCGTTTTACGACCAGGGCAAATGGGTACCGGCCCGGCTCAACTTCACCAGCCTGGCGCAGCCCGACCAGGTCGGCAGCGGGGCATCCGGCCTGAATACGCTGTTCCACGAAGGCGGCCATGCGGCGCATTTCGCCAACATTACCCAGAACGCGCCCTGTTTTTCGCAGGAGTTCGCACCGACATCGATGGCCTACGCCGAAACCCAGTCGATGTTCTGTGACAGCCTGCTGGATGACGCCGACTGGCTGAAGCGTTATGCGCTGGACAAAAACGGCGAGCCGGTGCCGGACGCGCTGATCCACGCGGGCATTGAGGCGCGCCAGCCGATGCGCGCCTTTAACGAGCGCCATATTCTGCTGGTACCGTACTTTGAGTGGTCGCTCTACCAGATGGCCGAAGCGGATCTGACGCCGGAGGCCATCACGCAGCTGGCGCGCGAGACGGAGCAGCGCATTCTGGGCGTAGACAGCCCGCGCCCGACGCTGGCGATCCCGCATTTGCTGTCGATGGAGTCCGCCTGTTCTTATCAGGGTTACCTGCTGGCGATGATGGCGGTGGAGCAGACGCGCCACTTCTTCCTGCAACGTGACGGTTACCTGACGGATAACCCGGCCATCGGCCCCGATCTGGCGGCGCACTACTGGCAGCCGGGCAACAGCGTCAGCCATAACGACACGCTGCTGAGCCTGACCGGCGAGGGCTTCAACCCGGACTATCTGGCGCAGGCCTGCAACCAGACGGCCGAGCAGGCGTGGCAACAGGCGCAGGTGACGATTGTGTCTGCGGCGACCCGCCCGCAGCCCCCGGCGGATTTCGATCTGAACGCGGCGATCCGGATTGTGGATGGGGAGAGGGTGATTGCGGATAACCGTGATGGGGATGAGGGGATGTGTGCGGATTTCGCGGAGTATATCCGCGGGCATTATTAAGATTTGGTTTTGAGTTTTGAGTTTTAATTGGTGAGGTGGAAGGTTTCGGTTGTTCATGTGTATTTGTCTACCTGAGCCGCCGAGCCTCAACCGAGCAGGGCGCGCCAGTGCGCTCGCCCTGCACCCGCGCACTTTCGGTGATCCGGCAGAATTATTGGCCGCTCCCGCGGGTATATTCGCCCCATCCCTGGGGCTCACCCCTTCGGGGCAACGCTTCGCGTTGTTCAAATTGGCTCCCGGCCAATTTGTCCCTCCAGCGTCCTCCGGGCTTATCGGGCCGGGACAGACACGCTCCCGGCGTGGCTGTCCCTTTCGCACACATCCCTGTGTGCTCACCCGGCCCTGCGTCCTCGTCGGCAATAATTTAATGCCCCCACCAGACTGCAAATTCTTGGCTATGTAAGGAAAGAGTCGATAAGTTCTTTTTAGGTTTTGAAGCAGACACAAAAATCGCTGCCACATGAAAATGCAGAGCGTTAAGAGCATACATAATGCCTAAAAACCTCCTCCTACTATTTCCTCACAGACTCATTGATTTGCAGAAGTGGTGGGGGCGTAAAAATCATTGCCGGGTAGAGCCGCAGAGCCGGGTGAGCACACCGACCATCCAAAAAACCTCCTCCTACTATTTCCTCACATACTCATTGATTTGCAGAAGTGGTGGGGGCGTAAAAATCATTGCCGAGTGAAGCCGCAGGGCCGGGCGAGCACACAGGGATGTGTGCGAGAGCCGCAGCCACGCTGGGAGCGTGTCTGCGGCGGCCCGATCAGCCCGGAGGCGAAATGAGGGGACACGCGAGAGCGTGCAATGATTCAGCCGGATCACCAAAAAGTGCGCGGGTGCAGGGCGAGCGCACTGGCGCGCCCTGCTCGGTTGAGGCTCGGCGGCTCAGGTAGACAAATACACATGAACAACCGAAACATGCCACTTTAAGATCAATGACCGCAGCGGAGCCGCAGAAAGAGTGCAGGCGTTTGCCAACGCAACAAACCTCGATCAAAAAGAACAAGTCCACCGCACATGAACAACCGAAACATGCCACTTCACGCCCGGTGGCGGCAGCGGAGCCGCAGGCAGGCCAACGTTACCGGGCATCCGGCCGGACAAGATCAAACCTCTGATCCTCCGAAATCCCGTAATAGGCGCTCGGCCCACCCGCCCGCAATACCGGCTCCGCGCGTGACGTCTGGTAAATGCCGTCTTCCAGCAGCGTGCGGTCAATATGCACCGCCACCACTTCCCCCAGCACCAGCCAGGAATCCAGCTTCCGGCCATCCGCGCCCTCGAGCTGGATCAGCTGCGACAGCTTGCACTCGAAATTCACCGGGCTTTCCAGCACCCGGCAGGCGGCGACCTGGCGGCCGCGTACCGGCGTCAGCCCGGCGCGCGCGAACTCATCCTCGCCGTTCGGCAGGCTGGCGGAGGTCTCGTTCATCTGCACCGCCAGGGAACGCGTCGCCAGATTCCACACAAACTCCCCGGTGGCGCGGATATTCGCCACGCTGTCTTTCCAGCCGGTGCTGGAAAAACCAATAATCGGCGGCCGGTAGTTAAAACAGTTAAAGAAACTGTACGGGGCCAGATTGCGCTGGCCGTCCGCATTCAGCGACGAAATCCAGCCAATCGGCCGTGGGCCGACAATCGCATTGAGCGGGTCGTGCGGCAGGCCGTGCCCGGCGGCGGGTTCATAGTAGTAACGATCGTCGTTATAACGGTTCTCTTCAGTCATGACATACCTGCTTGTTTAATGGCGTGATCCTTAACGTTAGCCCCCGGACAGGGGGTTCGTCCAGAGGGAGAATGTGCGCTGCCCGCGCCGATGCGGCCACTGGCCGTGGGCAGAATGTGCTATCGTATGCCGCAGAAAATGTCGTGAGAGAGCCTTCAGGTGCAAAAAAAGAAAACCTTCCCGCAGGAAAAAAGCGGACTTCATGCGCGTAACCGCCACCGCAGCCGCTACGATTTCCCGGCGCTTATCGCCACCAGCCCGGAGCTGGCCGCCTTTGTGGCGGAGAACGCCTGGGGCGACCTGTCCGTGGACTTCGCCGACCCGGCCGCTGTCAAGGCGCTGAACCGCGCGCTGTTGCGCCACTTCTACCAGATCGCGGAGTGGGACATCCCGGAAGGCTACCTCTGCCCGCCGATCCCCGGCCGGGCCGACTACCTGCACCACCTGGCCGACCTGCTCGCCTCCTGCAACCGCGGCGAGGTGCCGCGCGGCAAAGAGATTACCGTGCTGGATGTCGGCATCGGCGCGAACTGTATCTACCCGATCATCGGTTTGCATGACTACGGCTGGCGCTTCACCGGCAGTGACACCGATGAGGTGGCGCTGGCCTCGGCGAAGAAGATCATCGCGCAGAACCCGCTGCTGACCCACAATGTGCGGTTGCGCCTGCAAAAACAGCCGCAGCAGATCTTCACCAACATCATCAAACCCAACGAGCGTTATGACGCCACCCTCTGCAACCCGCCGTTCCACGCCTCGGCAGAAGAGGCCGCCTCCGGCACCCGCCGCAAGCGCCAGAACCTCGGCCAGGGCAACCCGGACGGCGCACCGCTGCTGAACTTCGGCGGCCAGAGCAATGAACTCTGGTGCGAAGGCGGTGAAGCACTGTTCATCAGCCGGATGGTCAGCGAAAGCCGCAAACTGGCGCAGAACTGCTTCTGGTTTACGTCGCTGGTGTCGAAAAAAGAGACGCTGCCGCTGATCTATCAGGTGCTGGAAGATGCCGGTGCCGTCACGGTACGGACGCTGGAGATGGCGCAGGGGCAGAAGGTGAGCCGCATCATCGCCTGGACGTTCCTGAACGAACGGCAACAGGCCGCCTGGGTCGCGAGCCGCTGGCAGAACTAAACGCGGGGCAGGGCAGGAAAACGGCGGGCAGAACGCCCGCCGGCATACTCAGGAGACGTGTTGCAGGAACTCGCGCAGGCGATCGCTCGGCGGGTTGCTGATCAGGGCATGCGGTTCGCCATCTTCGGCGATGCGGCCCTTGTCGATAAAGATCAGGCGTGAGGCCACTTTCTCGGCGAACCCCACCTCGTGGGTGACGATCACCATCGTCATGCCCTCTTCAGCCAGATCTTTCATCACCGTCAGCACCTCATGGCGCAGCTCCGGGTCAAGCGCCGAGGTCGGCTCATCAAACAGCATCAGCTTCGGTTTTACCGCCAGCGCACGGGCAATCGCCACGCGCTGCTGCTGGCCGCCGGAGAGCTCAGACGGGTAGTGGTGGGCGCGCTCAGAGAGCCCCACTTTGCCCAGCAGCTCTTTCGCCAGTTTCTCGGCATCCGCTTTTTTGGCGCCGCGCACGCGGATCGGCCCGAATGCTACGTTCTCCAGCGCCGTCAGGTGCGGGAACAGGTAAAACTGCTGGAACACCATGCCCGCTTCCTGGCGGATCAGGCGCTCGTCCACTTTCGGGTCGTTGACTTTCAGGCCATCCACCACCAGATCGCCGGAGGTGATCTCTTCCAGCTTGTTGATGCAGCGCAGCAGCGTGGACTTGCCGGAGCCGGACGGCCCGATAATCACCACCACTTCGCCCTGGTTAATCTTCAGGTCAATGTCATGCAGCACCTGGGTTTTGCCGAAGTGCTTGGAGACGTTTTTGAATTCGATCATATGATTTTCAGTTTTCTTTCAAGCCGGCGCAGGATGAAGCTCAGGGCCAGGGTGATAATCAGGTAGATCACCGCCACCGCCGTCCAGATCTCCATGGCGCGGAAGTTCCCGGCGATGATCTCCTGGCCCTGACGGGTCAGTTCAGCCACACCGATCACGATAAACAAAGAGGTATCTTTGATGCTGACAATCCACTGGTTGCCGAGCGGCGGCAACATGCGGCGCAACGCCAGCGGGGCGATCACGTACCGCAGGGTGTCACGTTTTGACAGGCCCAGCGCCAGCCCGGCCTCACGGAAGCCGTTATGGATAGAGAGCACCGCGCCGCGGGTGATCTCCGCGATATAGGCGCCGGAGTTGATGATAATCGTCACCACCGCCGCACTGAACGGGTCGATACGCACCGGGATCATCATCGGCAGGGCGAAGTAGATAAACATCACCTGCACCACGATCGGCGTACCACGGATAAGCTCGATAAACACCAGCGCGATGTGGCTGGAAAGCCAGCCGCCATAGGCACGGGCAAAGCCCGCGATCACGCCGATAATCAGGCCGCCCAGCAACCCCAGGACCGAAATCCACAGGGTCATCTTTGCGCCTTCGAGCAGGATAGGGAGAGCGGGCCAGATGGCGCTCCATTCAAACTGCATGACTCATCTCCTGGAAAAACCGGCAGCGGGTGCTGCCGGGAAACTGCCTGAACGCACGGCCCTTATTTAGGCTCAGTGCCGAACCATTTTTTGTAGATTTCGTTGTAAGTGCCGTTGTCACGCAGGGTTTTCAGCGCACCGTTGACCTTCTCACGCAGGTCGCTGTTTTTCGGGAACGCGATGCCGTACTGCTGGGCTTTGATCGACTCACCCACCGCTTTGAACTGGCCGTGGCCGGCGGTTTTGATGAAGTAGAGGATGTTCGGCGTGTCATGCAGCACCGCATCCGCCCGGCCGGTGGCCAGCTCCATGTAGGCGTTGTCGATGTTCGGGAACTGGCGCAGGTCTTTGGTTTTGATATTGGCTTTCGCGTAATCCACCGAACCGGTGCCGCTCTTCACCGCCACCACTTTCCCGGCCAGATCTTTCTCGCCTGTGATCGCGGTGTTGTCATTTTTCACCATCACCAGCAGGCCGCTGTTGTAGTAGCCGTCAGAGAAGTCGATGGCGTTTTTACGCTCCGGCGTAATGGTGATGCCGGCCAGCGCCACATCAACGTTGTGGGTCTGCAATGCCGGGATGATGCCGCTGAAATCCATCGGCTTCAGGCTGTAGTCCAGCTTGAGCTGTTTGGCGATGGCGTCCCAGAGGTCGATGTCAAAACCGACATATTTATCGCCCTGCTTAAACTCAAACGGAACGAAAGCGGTATCGGTAGCGACAATCAGTTTATCAGCTGCGTGAGCGGAAAACGCGAACGCCAGCGACAGGGCAACCAGCGAACCTTTTGCGTATGAACGTAACAGTGACTTCATGGAAAGTTCCTTATATAAGGCCGGGAGGTGATAGCCAATTCTTATGTTTCACGCCCTGCTATGAAAGAATCGTGCCAACTTTTCGAGTTATTGAAAAACAATAGGATTTCTCGCACTCTGCCCTGAAATAATGCGGCAGAGGCGCATTTGCACCATCAAAGAGCACCAAAAAGGTGCAATTGTTCACTGCTGGTGCGCCTCTACAGGATAAGCGCTGTTTAGCGCGATTAACGTGCGTTTATTAACAATAACGCTTTTAGTTTGCTACTAAACGCTAACTTTCAGGGGCAAAACAGGCAGTAAAACCGCAAAAAGGAGAGGGGGAACGCATAAGGAAGGATAATGAACAGGGGCAGGGGCCGGCGGCCCGGCCCGTTTAACGAAGCTGACTGTCTTTACTGCCGCGGCGGTTATAGCCGGCATGATCCTGCGCCTCTTTGTCCAGCGCCGCCTGGCATTGCACACAGTAACGCACGCCTTTCAGCGCCTGCCGCCGTGCTTCAGGAATCGGCTCGCCGCACTCCTGGCAAAATTTTTCACTGTCGCCGTGCCCCAGCGCCTGCCGGGCGCGCTGCACCGCGTCTTCGACCGTGGAGTCGATTTGATCCTGTACTGCGCCATCCTGCGCCCAACCACTGGCCATAATTACCTCCGATGATAAGCAAAATGAAGTCAGTCTGCCGGCTTCACGCACAGGTGAAATAACGTGCCGGTACCTTAAATTATAGTCGTTAAAGGGGCAGTTTGCCGGGTAAGTAAAATCTTGCTGCGGGCAATTTGCGTTAAGAAAGCGTTAATCCGAATGGTTAAGGTTACACACCCTCATGCCAGGTTACATTTGTTTAAATTTTGTACGTAAAGTAAGAATAATCTTAAATTTATTGTGTTCATTTATGTCATGTGATAAATAGGCTGCGTTTTAGACAAGCCCCCTTTTTTATAGCGTCATTTTACCTGGTCGCGCTATTCCGGCAGCCATGCTGCTTTTACGTCATTTTATTACCGGTTAAGGTTAATCACGTGTCTGATACGCTGTTCTCCACACTTCCCGGCTATTCTGTGCCGCCTGATAATATTGCCTCTATTAAACGAACCCTGAATGAGCAGGCGGATGCCCTGCATACACTGGCAGACCATATTGACCCGGTGCATTACCAGCAGGCGTTGACCTTAATGAGCCAATGTAAGGGGCATGTCATTCTTTCCGGAATGGGAAAATCGGGCCATGTGGGGCGCAAAATATCTGCGACGCTGGCATCCACCGGGACGCCCAGTTTCTTTATTCACCCGGCTGAAGCCTTCCACGGCGATCTGGGGATGATTACGCCTTATGACCTGCTGATCCTGATTTCCGCCAGCGGTGAGACGGACGAAATCCTGAAACTGATCCCGTCGCTGAAAGCCTTTGGCAACCGCATCATCGCCCTGACCAATGTCGGCGGCTCCACGCTGGCGCGCCATGCCGACGCGGTGCTGGAGCTGATGATGGAGAGCGAAAGCTGCCCGAATAACCTCGCCCCGACCACCTCCACCACGCTGACCATGGCGATTGGTGATGCGCTGGCCATCGCCCTGATGCAACAGCGGCAGTTCCAGCCCACTGATTTTGCGCGTTATCACCCCGGTGGCTCGCTCGGCCGCCGCCTGTTGACCCGCGTCGCTGACCTGATGCAGACCACCGTACCGCAGGTACAGGTGTCAGCCACTTTCCGGGAGGTGATTCAGGAGATCACCGGCGGTTGCCAGGGCATGGTGGCGGTGAATGACGCGGCCGGGCGGCTGGTGGGCATCATCACCGACGGTGACCTGCGCCGGGCGCTGGCGAAGTGCAGCGGCCTCGACACCTGCACCGCTCGCGACATCATGACCTCTGACCCGATCACCCTGCCGCAGGACACGATGATCGCGGATGCCGAACGGCTGATGCAGCAGGCGCGCATCTCCGCATTGCTGGTGACCGGCGAAGGGCAGGATGTGGTCGGGCTCATCCGTATTTTTGACTAAAAATTCAGCTAATTACTCGAATAACGCCCATTTTTGCGCGATGCCCCCTGCTTTGTAGGGGGATAACGCGCGTGATAATGGCACCACGCCACGCCCCTTAATAAAATGATGACCTCTCATGTTAATGAATAACGTAAAAGCTGCGGTGCCGGGCCGGCAACTGGCCCGAAGGTTACGGAAGACGCTCAACCTGGCTTTTTTGCATCGCCATCTGGCAAAAATCATCATTATTGCGCCGCTGGCGCTGTTGATTATTTATTTGGTGTTATTTAGCCAGCCCCGCTTTCAAAGTGAATCCACCGTTGCCATTAAACGCTCCGATGATATTAACGGCAGCAGTTTAAACGTCGGCTTATTACTGGGGGCCAGCAATACCAGTTCCGCGGAAGATGCGCTCTATTTAAAAGCCTATATCAATTCGCCGGATATGCTGGCGATCCTGGATAAGCAACTTAATTTCCACCAGGCATTCGGTGCCAGCGGCTGGGATATTTTCTATCACCTGCGCTCGGATCTGCCGCGTGAGCGTTTCCTTGACTATTACCGCAGCCGCATCAGCGTCATTTATGACGATAAAACCGGCTTGCTGACCATCGCCACCGAGGGCTTTACCCCGGAGTTTGCCCAGCGTTTCAACCAGGCGGTGCTGAAGGAGTCAGAGCGTTTCATTAACGAGCTGTCACACCGGATTGCCCGTGACCAGCTGGCCTTCGCTGAGAAAGAGATGCACGAAGCCAGCGGCCGCCTGGACGCGAGCCGCGCAGCGCTGCTGGCCTACCAGAACAGCAACAGCATCCTTGACCCCGGCGCCCAGGCACAGGCCGCGAGCGCCCTGGTGAACACCCTGACCGGGCAGAAAATCCAGATGGAAGCGGAGCTGCGCAACCTGCTGACCTACCTGCGTGAGGATACCCCGCAGGTGGTCAGCGCCCGCAATGCGCTGGCCTCCCTCTCGGCCCAGATTGAGGCGGAGAAAAGTAAAATCACCGCGCCGGACGGCCGCCAGCTCAACACCATGGCGCTGGACTTTGAGGCCATCAAGGCCCGGGTGGCGTTTGACACCGACCTTTACAAGCTCGCGCTCACCTCGATTGAGAAAACCCGCGTCGAAAGCGCGCGCAAGCTGAAGGTGCTGTCAGTGATCAGCTCGCCGCAGATGCCGGAAGAGTCAACCTACCCCAACAGCCCTTATCTGCTCATCAGCCTGCTGCTGATCTGCTGCTTACTCTTCGGCACCATCAAACTGCTGCTGGCAGTGATTGATGACCACCGGGACTAATAACGACTACCGCGAGCACGCCATGAAACTGTTTAACACCGTGATTCTTAGCCTGATGCTGCCGCTGGCGCAGGCCCAGGCGATCTCCCTGACCGCCGGCCCGAGCCTGACCGGCGCGGCCCCGCTGCCGCAGGTAATCAGCGGCCAGACCGCCCAGCCTGCGGGCAACAACCAGTTTGACGACACCCCGGCACCGGTCACCCCGGCCCCGGCCAGCCGTATGTTCGGTGCCCAGATCTTCAGCGGCACCGGCGGCAACAGCGCCAGCAGCATCGGCTTCAACCCCGGCTACGTCATCGGGCTGGGCGACCAGATCCAGGTGCGGCTCTGGGGCGCCTTCAACTTTGAAGGCAGCCTGGCGGTAGACCCGAAAGGCAACATCTTCCTGCCGAACGTCGGCCCGATGAAAGTCGCCGGCACGCCGAACGGCCAGCTTAACAGCCTGGTCACCAGCAAGGTGAAAGAGGTCTATCAGGCCAACGTCAACGTCTATGCCTCGCTGGTGCAGGCGCAGCCGGTCAAGGTGTTTGTCACCGGCTATGTCAATAACCCCGGCCTGTATGGCGGCGTCGCCTCCGATTCCCTGCTCTCCTACCTGAGCAAAGCGGGCGGGGTGGACACCGAGCGCGGCAGTTATGTGGACATCGAGGTCAAGCGCAGCAACCGCGTACGCAACCACATCAACCTGTATGACTTCCTGCTGAACGGCAACCTCAGCCTGTCGCAGTTCGCCGACGGCGACGTGATCGTGGTTGGCCCGCGCCAGCACACCGTCAGCGTGCAGGGCGAGGTGTTCAACAGCTATGACTTTGAGTTCCGTGACGGTTCGCTGCCGGTCAGCGAAGCGCTGAGCTGGGCACGCCCAAAACCGGGTGCCACCCATATGACCATCATCCGCCAGCAGGGCACCGTCAAGCGCAGCGAGTATTACCCGCTCAGCCAGGCGGGCGGCCGTGTGCTGCAGGATGGCGACCAGCTGATCGTCAGTGCCGACCGCTACGCCGGCACCATTCAGGTGCGTATTGAAGGTGCGCACTCCGGCGAACACGCCGTGGTGTTGCCGTACGGGGCGACCATGCGCCAGGTGCTGGCACAGATCCGCACCAACAGTATGTCGCAGCTCAATGCCATTCAGCTGTTCCGCCGCTCGGTGGCGGAGCGCCAGAAAGAGATGCTCAACCTGTCGTTGCAGAAGCTGGAAGAGGCGTCGCTCTCGGCCCAGTCCGCGACCTCTGAAGAGGCCAACCTGCGGATGCAGGAGGCGCAGCTGATCAGCCGCTTTGTGGCCAAGGCGCGCAATGTGGTGCCCAAGGGCGCGGTGGTACTCAATGAGAACACCCTCGACCAGGTGATCCTGGAAGATGGTGACATCATCAACATCCCGGAGCGCACCTCGCTGGTGATGGTGCACGGCGAAGTGCTGTTCCCGAATGCGGTGGCCTGGCAGAAAGGGCTGTCGCCGGATGACTACATCGCCAAGGTGGGGGGCTTCACCCAGAAAAAGGGCAACGCGAAGGTCATCGTTATCCATCAGAACGGCGAGGCGGACGACGCCGACAATGTTGACACCCTGCAACCGGGTGATGAGCTGATGGTGCTGCCGAAGTTTGAATCGAAGAGCATTGAAGTCACCCGCGGTATCTCGACCATCATTTACCAGATCGCCGTCGCCGCCAAAGTTATTTTGACGCTGTAAGGAGAGGGGATGATCGGCATCTTTTCGGCAGGTATTGCGCGTATTCCCCATCTCGGGCAACTCCTGCCGGAAGGGGTAGCCAGGCTGGCGTCCTACCGGCGGGTTCCGGCATCGGTCAGCGCCATTGCCGTCTGGGGGCATCGCCCCAGCGGGCATAAGGCAGTGGCCGTGGCCCGCCGCCGGGGGATGCCGGTCTGGCGGCTTGAGGATGGGTTTATCCGTTCACTCGGATTGGGTGTAGCCGGAAGCCCGCCGTACTCCATCGTGGTGGATCAGGCTGGCATCTATTACGATGCCGCCCAACCCAGCACACTGGAATACCTGATCCAGGATCAGGCGGGCAATGCGTTGCTGTATCCGCAGGCCAGTGAGGCAATGGAAACGATCACCCGGCTTGACCTCTCTAAATATAATCAGGCCCCGCCTTACTGTGGTGTGGTGCCGGACGGAGAGGTGGTGCTGATAGTCGATCAGACCTTTGGAGACAAGGCGGTAACGCATGGCGGGGCAGGGCCGGAGGATTTTATCCGGATGCTGGAGACGGCCCTGGAGGAGAATCCGGACGCGACAATTTGGGTCAAAGTCCATCCGGATGTCTTGCACGGTAAAAAAGCCGGCTATCTGGCTGAGGCTGCCCGCAAGGCAGCTGAACGGCACCCACGCGTTACGCTGCTGACCTGCAATGCCAGCCCATACTCTTTGCTGCAGTATGTCAGCCGGGTTTATGTGGTGACTTCCCAATATGGGTTTGAAGCGCTCATGGCCGGAAAAAACGTCACCTGTTTTGGGCTGCCATGGTATGCCGGTTGGGGGTTGACGGAAGATCGCCACCCCCAGGCTTCATCCCTGTCTCTGCGCCGAGGCCGGGCAACCCTGCCCGATCTGTTTGCCGCCGCCTACCTGCGTTACAGCCGCTACCTCGATCCGCAAAGCGGCAAAGCAGGCACGCTGAATGATTTACTGATGTGGCTGGGTATGGCGCGCGATCATTGCCGCGCACGGCAAGGAACGCTGGTGGCACCTGGCCTCTCTATGTGGAAACGGACCATTTTATCCCCCTTTTTGCAGACGCCGGATAATCAGCTGCGGTTCAGCCCATCGCTTAAAGGGGCCACAGCCGGGGTGGTGTGGGGCATCAAAGGGGAGCAGCAGTGGCAGAATGCCGGTTACGACGCAGCATTGCCGGTCTGGCGCATGGAGGATGGCTTCCTGCGTTCCGCCGGGCTGGGTTCCCATCTGCATCCACCCCTGTCGCTGGTATTGGATAAGTGCGGCATCTATTACGACGCTACCCGGCCAAGCGATTTGGAAACGTTGCTGAATCGCGGTGCGTTGACAGGCAGCCAGCATGAGCGGGCGGCCGCGCTCCGCCGACGCCTGCTGGCCGCCCGCCTGAGTAAATACAACCTGGGCGCCGCCTTTTCACGGCCGCCGGCGGCTGCCGGTAAGCGGCTGCTGTTGGTGCCGGGGCAGGTTGAGGATGATGCCTCGATCCTGACCGGCACCGTAGGGATCTGCAGCAACAGCGCATTACTGCGGACGGTACGGGAACGTAACCCGGACGCCTATATCCTCTATAAACCTCACCCGGATGTATTGGCCGGTAACCGTAAAGGTGCCATAGCCGCACAAGATGTGGCGCGCTGGGCTAATGAAATGGTGCTGGATGCCGATATTATCCACTGTATCCGGGCAGCAGATGAGGTACACACCCTGACATCACTGGCTGGCTTTGAAGCGCTGATGCACGGCAAGCCGGTGACCTGTTATGGCATTCCCTTCTATGCCGGCTGGGGATTAACGCAGGATGAATACCCGTGTTCGCGGCGTACACGCAAAATAACGCTGGATGAGCTGGTGTATCAGGCGCTGATCCGCTACCCCAGTTATATTCACCCGGCTACCGGCAAACCTATTACTGCGGAAGCCGCCGCAACTTATCTGGAAATGCTCCCGCGTGGAGAGATGTTTATTGCAAAAAGAAAATTCAGCAGCGCCATCAATGCGTATAAAAAGATAAAAATGCTGATTAAAGTCAAATTAAATTATAACGCCGCCCAACACCTTTAATTAATCTGGCCATGCCAATGATGCGGTACAGCTGAAGGCATGAATAATAAATAAGGTTCATAAATGGGGCCTGGCTTTTTCACGTTGGTGTATATGGAAAATAGCGCCGTCACTTTATTACTTTCTGGTAAGAAATACCTGCTGTTGCAAGGGCCAATGGGCCCATTTTTCAGTGATGTGGCACAGTGGCTGGAAACGCTCGGGCGGGAGACTGTCAATGTGGTATTTAATGGGGGAGATCAGTTTTATTGTCGCCAACGCACGGTGCTTCCTTATCGGGCCACCCCCAAAGAGTTTCCCGGCTGGCTGAAAGAGGTCTATCGTCATTATGATTTTGACACGATACTCTGCTTTGGTGATTGCCGCCCCTTGCACCGTGAAGCAAAACGTTGGGCACAGGCAAAAGGGATCCGTTTCCTGGCATTTGAAGAGGGCTACCTCCGGCCACACTTTATTACTGTAGAGCAAGGGGGCGTCAATGCCTTTTCCAGCATACCGCGTGAGGGAGAGTTCTACCGGCAGTTACCTCCCCAGATATCTATGGACGTCACCGATCTTTCCCCCTCTTTTTCATTGAGGATAGGGCATGCCATTACCTATTATTTGATGGGGAGCTGGCAGCGCAAGAATTTTCCACAATACCGGCACCATAAATCGTTTTCCCCAGTTTATGAGGGCCGTTGCTGGCTCAGGGCCGCCTGCCGGAAATATTGGTATGGATTCCGTCAACGGGATATTATGCCCAGGCTGCGCTCCACGCTTGATCAGCGATATTATCTGGCCATCCTCCAGGTTTATAATGACAGCCAGATCCGTCACCATAGCCCCTATCATGATGTACGCGACTATATCAATGATGTGATTTACTCTTTTGCCAAAAAAGCCCCGGCGGATCAGTCTCTGGTAATTAAACACCACCCGATGGATCGCGGCCACCGGCTTTATGGCCCGCTGATTCGCCGCCTGAGTGAACAGCACAAGGTCAGCCGACGGGTGTTTTACGTCCACGATCTGCCGATGCCGGAATTGCTGAATCATGCCAGAGGGGTGGTGACCATTAACAGCACAGCTGGGATTTCCGCACTTATTCATAATAAACCGCTTAAGGTGATGGGCAGGGCGCTTTATGACATACGCGGGCTGACGTTTCAGGGGCACCTGAACCAGTTCTGGGGATCAGATTTCAAACCGGATATGAAACTGTTTAAGCAGTTCCGCACCTATCTGCTGAATACTACCCAAATCAACGCAGTTTATTATGGGGAGAATTATCACTTCATCCCTGACAAACCCGCCCCAGGGGCTGACGCATTGGATTCGCAAAAGGAACAGCAAGAGACATTGTAGTCCTGACATGATGCGGAACCGACAAGAATAGGAGGCGCGCAATCTGTATGAAATGGGGAACGTGGCTGCCGGAAGGCAGCCACGTGAGGAACATCAGTTATTCTTTTCCAGTATCTTTAACCCACGCATTGAGCTGATTAACTCGGCATGGTAAAGCCGATCCCAGCTTTCCGCCGGGGCATTATCTGGGTAGTAGCGCAAAACCGATGACCAGGCATGGCTCGCTTCCTGCCAATCTCCTGCCAGTTGTGCCAGTTCCGCCCGTAATAGCCACTCGTCCAAATCGCCCGGCATACCGTTGTGGCTGCCTAACAGCAGAGCCAGGCCTTCTTCCGCCATGCCCAGCATCCGATAGGTATAAGCCAGCCGGTAATACGCCTGGGGTTCGTCGTCGAGTAACGCCATCCACACTTCTGCGGCCTTATTCCATAGCTTCAGGGCAATAAATGCTTCGCCTAACTCCGGTAAAAGCAAAGCATGCCGTGAGTGCTGTTCCGGTAACTGTGCGAGATAAGCGTGCAGTACGTCATGCTTTTTCTGATGACGCAGCGCTTGCAGATATGCCAATACCAGCGCACTGTCCTGCTGATCCACCGTCAAGCCAGTTTTCAGCACGGCGGCTTCCACTTCCTTCCAGCGCTTTTGCTGCGCGGCAATCAGTGCCAGCTCAATATCAGCGCTGATACCGGCGTTACCCTGGGTCTGACACTTTTTCAAGGCTTCCAGTGCCGGTGCAAACTCACCTTTTTCCCGGTTAAGGCGGCAACGAAGCAGATCGACCCGGCAGGCCATGCGCTCTTCTTCTGTAAAACCGGCCACGTGCGCGTCCAGTAATGTCAATGCATGGTCATGGTCACCTGCGGCAATAGCAGCCCAGACATCTGACATCACATTAAGCGCTGCCGTATCATAGTGCCGGCGCTGGTGACGGACAATTTTACGCAGTACAGCAACATCGCCTTGCTCAGCAACAGATTGCATATGTGCCAGCAGCTCTGGCGGAGTCAGAACCGGCAACACCTGCCAGCAGGCGGCAGCCTTTTGCCATTGGCGACAGGCCATATGCAGGTTTGCTTCCTCGCCGATCAGGATGTTGTTGCTTTCCCTCTCTTCAACGGTGAAGGCGTTCGCCAGATAGTGCAGGGCCTCGCCAATTTTTCCGCCCTCGCGCAGGGCCGTCAGCAGCGGAAGCCGGGCGTGTTGTCGCTGTTCTGCGCTACCTTGCTCCACCAGCTGTGACCAGCGTGCCGTAGCCAGCGCCCATTGCCGGTATTGGGATGCCTGCCGGGCATAGCTTTCAAGGATTTCTGTATCAATTGCACCCTCTGTCAACGGTTGGTCGAGGGCGACAATTGCGCGGTAGGTTCTGGCGCAGTTGCCGCCATCCCGGTGCGGGAACGTCTCTTCAATACGTTGCTGAATAGCAGGAAGGGTCAGGCCCCCGCGTGCCATCATGGTATCCAGTTCGGCCAGTACATCAGATTGTTCCGTGACAACCGGGCCAAACCCATTTTCCCGGTAGCTGAAATAGCCTTTTCGATAAGTGTGACCACCAGAAAAGACTTCATCTTCATCAAATTGATAATAAATTGAAGGCTTGCGCTGTACCGCCATATCAAATGCTACGGAGGAGTAATCCGTCAGCATAAATGTGGCCTGCTTAAAAAGTGTCTGAATAGCCATATCTGCATGGCCCATAACGCTGATGTAATCAGGTACCTGGAATTTCGGCAGGTAAGGGGTCAGGTTAGCATGAGGGAAAAATACCACCTGATAGCCATATTTTTTAGTGAGCTGCGCTAATTCTGGCGCATTGAGTAATGACATCCAGGCTTGGGCAAAACGGGTAGACATAAAATCAGGGTTAATCTCCCGCTCATGACCAGCACCATTGCCGGCACCTACAATGTTGGAGCGCCAGGTCGGCATAATCAGCAACATTTTTCCGTTAACTTTCTGATTATTTACCAATTGGTCATAACGGGGCAGACCGGACAATACGACTTCTTTTTTACCGTATTTATAAGGTGAACCTTCACCACAAACTGATAAATACTCCGCTTTAGAGGAGGTGACGAAACAGTCAATATGTTCTTTTTGATTCAGCCAGACTGAGAGGTCATCCTTAATTACACCATGTTGTAAGAAGATAAAGTGGCGGCCTGATAGCATTTTAGGCCCAAGGTAATTTACTACACACTGATCTGCATGAGAGCTGATGATTTTTGCACAACTCTTCAGGACTGCCTCATGCCGGGTGCTGCCAAATGCGACAAGATTAAACCCTTCCCGGTCTAATCGCGCCCAGTCGTGCGAATGCTCGCTGAGGGCAAAAATGATTTTTTGCTCAGGATGGTTATCCCGGATATAGCGATACAGATGCTCCGCATTGTCATCAGCCTGTGTTTCACGATCCATCAACAGCCAGTAGTCATCAAATTTACCTTTTTTCACGTAGTCCGGTTTTTGATCGCGAAAATGCTGGGTGATGAGGTTGCCTTTAAGCCCCTGTTGATGATGCTTACCGGCCAGCGAAAGGCGAGTAGGCACGTTATTGATCGTTATCTTCAGCAGGCTATTCTCTTCCAGCGGCACCCATAACCTGCGCTCTTGCACAAAAAGCCGCTCGCCAAAGGGGTGGTTCATGGTCTTAACGTAGTGGGGCACGCAATCTTTGCCATTGACCGAGATCGCTTCCAGTCCTGCTGCCCGGGTGAAATAACGTAGCTGGACCAGTTTTTTTGGTGCATCGTAAGATTCGATATACACAATCTGAAACGCGGGATCGCTATTTTTAAAGCAGCCCAGGATCCCTACCTTATGGAAGAACCAGCTCCCGGCCAGATCAAACTCCATAATAGTTTGGGTATCTATCCGCGAGTAGATCTCATCCACCAGCCGATAAAATTTCTTTTTCTGAGCCTCGGTAAGGAAATTAAGCGCATGAGGCTGAGAGTGCAGCCGCTTGATATACCAAATAAGATGGTAGGCCATGGTTAGCTGCACATGGTAAGGCACCGGCAGGCCTTTTTCCTGATAGCGGTTCAGGATGTCGAGGCACCCCTTTTCCAGAACTGCATCAAACAGACCGGGCTTTTCCCAGGAGGTGTCCAGGGTGGAGGTGCCGTCACCGCGTTTACGGTAGTAATAGCGGGCAGATTTTAAGAACCCGGCGCTGCCGGTGCCTACTGACATCAAATAGTGCGCAACGAAATGGGCGTCTTCAAAGCTGGGCTTAATCTCAGCATTAAACTGAAGCTGATGTTTAATAATATTGGCAGTGCGGAAAATCGCGGTACTGGCTGATAACTGCAGCTGTTTTTTCAGGGCATCGAGCGGGAAAAGCTTGTCCCCACCTGCAAAACGGTATTTCAGCGGATGGGTATCTTTGATCATGTTAGTCTCGTCAAAATAGAAGACGAAATTACATGCCATCATGTGCAGGTTACTGTTTGCATGGGCTGAGGCAAAGGCATCTGCTGCAAAGAAATACTCTTTATCGACAAAGTCATCCGGATCAATGAAAGTGACCCATTCGGTATTAACATGCTGCAGCCCAAGGTTGCGCGCTGAAGCTTGCCCGCCATTTTCTTTCCAGAGATAGGTAATATTTTTCGGGTACTTCGCCTGCCACCGCTTAATGATCTCTGCCGAATCATCGGTAGAGCCATCATCAACCAGCACCAAATGAATATGAGTTCTGAAGTCCAGCCGCTGCGCTATCAGGCTCTGGAAATACTCTTCCAGATAACGCCCTACGTTATAAATTGCCGACACTACTGTAAAGTGGTGTTTACCATCATATTTTTTAGGTTTTACCGCCGCGACTTTTTTATGTTGCTTTAGCAGCATATCAGAGAAAAAAAGCTTTGGATCACGGAAAAGTTTGCGTAGCTTTCTGTTAAACATGTTAATTCTCGTTTTCAATGTGGTACTGAAGTGCAGAATTCAATAAGGCGTGGTAATTGGCCAGCGGGGGCTTTTGGGTATTGAAATCATTGGCACAAAATGAGTGAGGAAGCAGACCAGTGCGCTTACCGGCGCGCAGGGCGCGGTAATGGCTGGTGGCCGCAGGGGAACGGATATTAAAGTAGTAACAAATATCACGTGCCGGTACTGCCTGCCCGTAGATATAGGTCAGCCAGGGAACCAGGAACGTTGCCAGATTCAAATCCTGATCGGTCCGGAATTTATTAGAAATAAACGCATCAATCTCCTTGCGATACAACCTCCAGCTCTCTTCAAACATGCTTTTACGTAATGGGATATAGGTGTGGACTAGGGGGGTGTCAATAAAGTGCTGGTGATGCGCAGCAAGCAACGTTTGACAATGCAACGAGGCTGACAGGGTAGGCGTGGAAATGCCCCTTTGTTGCATGGACTGCAAACTTTTCGATGAAACAAACAATGAGGCTATACCATTTCCCTTGAAGAAATGGCCGGCGGCTAAATTGCGCGCGACGAAGACGTCATCGTTGAAATAGATAAAGTGCTCGGCCAGGCCGGGAATACGGTGTAAATGCGCTTCAATAACATGGGAGTTAAAAGTCGGTAAGCAGGCTTCATCCATAATATCGCGATGATCAACAAGTGTGACCTGTGCAGAGGGTTTGAACCAGGCAGGCACCTGATTATCTGTCACGATAAAGATATTACGCACCCATGGAAGATGTTTCTGCACGCTTTTCAGAGAATAGTAGAGTTCGTCATGGTTACTGAAGCGTGCAGCATCCGTGGCATACCGTCCTACGTTAGTTCCTGCCTGACCTTTATGGTGCTGATAGCGTTGTTGCCATTGTGGATCGCTGTTATCTACCCAGGTGAATACCACATCAATGGGGAAATTAACCGCAATCAGGCTTTCCAGGGCATCATCATGCGCAATTAAAATACGCTCCTCTTCCTGAGGGCAATTAATCTCATTGCGCACAATCGGGTAACGCTTATTGAAATAATCCCGTAAAAAAAGTGAGGGACTTTTAACGAATTTTTTTAGCTTACGCATGTAGGCCCATTTCCCTGAGAGTAAAAAGCAAGCTTATGTCTTGCTGATGCCGCGGAGATAAAGAGAGCAGTGCTTCTTCTATTACAGCCCCTCTTCCAACTGATACACCGTGATGGCGTCATCCACGGAATCGTAATAGGTGACCTGATTATTCCGGCCGATCAGTAGCGCCACATCGCAGAACTCGCGCAGGCTGTTGAGGCTGTGGGAGACCATCAGAAAGCTGGATTCGGCATGGCGCGCCTTGAACAGCTCCGCGCACTTCTGTTTGAAGCGCGCATCACCCACGGCGGTGACTTCGTCCACCAGGTAGTAGTCAAAGCGGAAGGCCATGCTCAGGCCAAACCCCAGGCGGGATTTCATGCCGGAGGAGTAGGTTTTAATCGGCATGTCGAAATATTTGCCCAGCTCGGCAAATTCCTCCACGAACGCCACTTTTTCTTTCAGCTCTGAGGCCTGGGCATAGAGGCGCGCCACAAATTTCACATTTTCACGGCCGGTCAGGCTGCCCTGAAAACCGCCCGCCAGCCCGACCGGCCAGGAGATGCTTTTGCTGGTCACCACCCGGCCATGGTCCGGCCGGTCGATGCCGCCAATCATCCGCAACAGTGTGGATTTACCCGCCCCGTTGCGGCCCACCAGCGCCACGCTTTTGCCTTCCGGCAATACCACGTTCAGGTCTTTATAGACGTAATGGCGCCCGGCAGGGGTGCGGTAAGATTTGGTCAGGTTCTCAATGGTAATCATGATGTCAGCATGGCCTCTTCGCGTACCCGGTAAAGGGCCAGCCCGATAAACAGCACCACCAGCGTGCAGAGCGCCAGGTAGCCGAGGCTGACGCCGTCACTGACGTAACCGGGCATCACCGACTCACGGCACAGCTCCACCACATGCACCAGCGGGTTCCACAGCAAATAGGGCCAGTACTCTTTGGGAATGCTGTGCAGCGGGAACATCACGCAGGAGATGAAATAAAGCGGCTTGATCAGGATCGGCAGGAACTTCTCCGTCTCCGGGAAACTTTTGCCCACCACCATAAAAATCAGCCCGACGCCGGCAGCAAACAGCACCAGCAACAGCCAGGTGGCGATCAGGGTGATGAGTTGGGTAACGGCAAACTGTTCCCCTAATAACCCGACGCCCAGCATCAGCAACAGGTAGACCACGCCGTAAATCACCAGCTCCAGCCCGGCGCGCGCAACAATGGTGTCGATCGGTTTAACCGGGCGGTAATTAAACAGGCCCTGGTTGGCTTCTATCGCGCCGATGGAACGGTTGCTGATATTGCTGAAAATAAAGAAGGGAATAATGCCGTTGATCAGAAATACCGGGAAGGAAATATCCGGCATGGTGCGGTGCATGATGTAGCCGAATATCGTCAGCATAATCAGAATATGCGCTGCCGGCTCCAGCGCCGCCCACAGATACCCCAGGCGATACTTACCGAAACGTGTCTTTATCTCACGTAAAAACAGGGCCTTAACTGCCGCTTTTTGTACTTCCAGTCCACTACGGGCCATAAGGAGTCCATCTGGTCATAAAAAGTGTCCATGCGCTGCCCGCCCTGTGATAACCCATTACCCAGGACAAAGTGCGTGACAGTAAATCTCGTCACAGCCGGGCCGGAGAATGCACAGCCGTGCCGGTCAGAAGATAATAATTTGATTTAAGGTGATGTAATGCGCGGATAAAGGCACAGAAATCATAGTTATTTACGCGACGGCTTCTGGAAAAACAGCGGCAGCGAACCTGTTAATTTCCATCAATACACGTAAAGAAAGTGTGGCGCACGTTACAGGGTATGACCGAAAGGAGTAAAGCTGCTTTGCACTATCAATAAGGGTAAATTCATTCATAAACCCTATCAATTTAAGATAATTCTTAATAATTATTAAAAAAGCAATTTATTCAATAGGTTATAGAATGATGTTTCGCCAAAAAAAACAGGCAACCCAATGGGTTGCCTGTCTGGCCGGCCCGGAGGCCATCACGATCAAAGAACAGTTCTACAACGCCGTGGCGCGGCGCGAAACAGTTATTCGATGTTGGATTCAATGAACCACAGGAATTTGTCCAGGTCACGGGACGCGGCGGTCAGGATGTCAGCGGTGTCTTCGTCCTGCACCTGGGTAATCGCTTTACGGGTTTCGTTCGCGGTCACGGCATAGCGGTCAGCCAGCGCTTTGACATGTTCCTGCACGCTGTGGATATTGGTCGGGTAGCTTTTCAGCGGGGTCTGATCATTAACGATCTGTACGGTACCCAGCGCCACGCCGCCCAGCTGAACAACACGTTCTGCCAGCGTATCCTGATGGTCAGTGATGGTGGTACGGAAGCCGTCCAGCATCTCATGCACACCGATAAAGTTGCCGCCGCGCATGTTCCAGTGCGCCTGTTTGGTGATCAAAGAGAGATCAATAAATTGCGCGACCAGACGGTTCAGAATCTTGATGGTTTCAATTTTGACGTTTTCGTCTACGTCGTTACGCGTATAGAGGAGTTCAGAAGAATTCGTTTTTACCAGTTTAGCGGTACTCATAATAGTTATCCTCTTGATTGTCGGTTGCGGATTCAATACTGGGGTTAAGTATAGCAACCTTTTTAACGTCTGCCGGAAATGATTGCCCGTGGTAGCACCTATCACAGTAATAGGCTTCGGCATCCTCTCCTTTTCCAGCGTCATGATTTTTTCAGTGCAATCACGCTGCTGCTAATAAACCTAAGGGCGGCCAACAAAGAATTCAACCTCTTCGGGTACATATTTTTATAACTTTTTGTTTTTTCGTGGTATTAATTTTAAATGCCCGCCAGAAACATTATTTTTCTAAACGGCTGTTGAGAATAAAAATGACTGATTTTTAAGAATTGCCTTAAACGCAATAATGCCCGCGCCATTGTCAGAATAAATTCACTTCTGTGTAACAAAACATAACCATGCGTGCCCGGTAAATAAGGCACTGACAGGCAGGGGAAATAACCCGCCAGCCCGCAGACAGGCCGCGCATTATATTTTGCGGCGGGCGACCAGAAATAGCCGCGGGAAGGCCAGCAACACATTGCCGTCACGGCGTTTCGGGTAGGCCAGATCGATCTCTGACTGGTAGTGCTGAAGGAAGGTCTGTTGGCCCACGTGGTCCAGCGGTGCCAGGAACGGGCGCAGGCCGGTGGCGCGTACCCAGTCCACTACCGCTCCGGAGGAGGGCAAAATGTGGAAATAGGTGGTGCGCCAGAGATCCACGCTCTCGGCCAGCGGGGCCAGCAGGTCGTAATAGTCGCCGGGGGACAGAATGCTGACCCGGACAGCGGCCGCATCGCCAATCTTCGCCTTCCACGGCTCCCGCGCCGCGACTTCACGCATCAGGCGGTGGGTCGGTTCGTTGCGGTTATCCGGCATCTGCACCGCCAGCGTGCCGCCCGGGGCCAGGTGGCCCATCAGGCGCGGCAGCAGGGTCTGGTGGTCAGGCAGCCATTGCAGCGATGCATTGGCGTAGATCAGGTCTTGCGGCGCGGCGGGTTGCCACTGGGCGATATCCGCCTGTTCAAAGGCGCAGCCGGGCAGGCGGGTGCGCGCGCTCTCCAGCATGGTGCCGGAGGTATCAATGCCGGTGAGGGCCGCTTGCGGAAAGCGCTGTTTCAGCAGCTCGGTGGAGTTGCCGGGCCCGCAGCCCAAATCGGTGATATGGCGGGCGCTCTGGCCTGTGACCCGCGCCAGCAGCTCCTGGGCGGGCCGGGTACGTTCTGCTTCAAACTGGCGGTAAAGCTCAGGGTTCCAATCCGGCATAGTGATCTCCTGTTAATAGAGGTAGGTGTCTTAACAAGCGTAGATCGCTTTCACCGGATCAGCGCCGGGCGGTCAGCGTCGCCCCGGCAGAGGCGCAGATAATCGCGCTCAGCGCCAGCCACTGGATCACACTCAGGTGCTCATTCAGGAACAGCATGCCGGAAAAGGCGGCCAGCGCCGGTTCCAGGCTCATCAGCGTACCAAAGGTGCGGGCGGGCATTCTGGTCAGCGCCACCATCTCCAGCGAGTAGGGCAGGGCGCTGGAGAGAACCGCCAGCGCCAGGGCCAGCGGAAGCAATGACGGGGCGAACAGCGCGCTGCCGCTGGCGATAATGCCGATCGGGCAGTAGATGAGTGCGCCAATCAGTGACCCAAGCGCCACGGTGGCCGGGCCGTTGTGGCTGCCGGCGCGCTGCCCGGCCAGAATATAGAACGCCCAGCAGGCCCCGGCCCCGAGCGCCAGCAGGGCACCTTTAAGGTCAACGCTGCCCAGCGCATGGCCGAGCGGCAGCAGGAACCACAGCCCCAGCACCGCCAGCAGCACCCAGAGGAAATCCACCGCCCGCCGCGAGCCACAAATCGCCAGCGCCAGCGGCCCGGTGAACTCCAGCGCCACCGCCACGCCCAGCGGCACGGTGCGGATCGCCTGGTAGAACAAAAAGTTCATGGTGCCGAGCGCCAGCCCATAACAGAGCAGCGGCAGCCGGTTACCGGCGTGCAGCCGCATCCGCCAGGGCTTGAAGATCACAAACAGGATAATGGTCGCCAGCCCCAGGCGCAGCGCGGTAATGCCCGCCGCGCCGACCAGCGGAAACAGCGATTTGGCCAACGCCGCGCCGCCCTGGATAGAGACCATCGAGACCAGCAGCAGGCCAACCGGCAGCAGCATTGAAGCCGGCCCGGCGGCAGACGTAATAGAAGCAGGGGATTTCATCGCATTCCTTTTCAAATCCACAGGATACCCGGTCAGTGGGCAGGTCGGCTCAGTGTAAGGGAGGGCGGGCACAGCGTGAAGTGTAAAAATACGTCAATTGAATGTTAAACAGCCGTTTACAGTTTGGGAAAAATCGCATGAATGCTGACCAAATTTTTAGGAATTATCTGTATTGGCTAAAAAGTTCAATAAGATTGCCTTATAATTTGATGGCAAAAAAAGGCTTTCAAATTAATTGGATAGAACCGATTGGAAATTTCCTGTTACACCATAACACGGCTTAGACACCTTATCTCAGGCAGAGTTTCCGCCAGATCTTTGTTATATTTTTGTCGTGAAGGTAATTAATTTTCTCATTTGAGGTGGTTATGAAAAAAATTGCATGTCTTTCCGCTCTGGCTTGTGTACTGGCTGTTGGCGCAACTAACGCATTCGCTGGCGACAGCACCGTAACTGCTGGTTACGCACAGGGCGACGCTCAAGGCGTAGCGAACAAAGCTAACGGTTTCAACCTGAAATACCGTTACGATTTCGATAACACCAACCCGCTGGGCGTGATCGGCTCTTTCACTTACATCGAGCATGACGACACCGCTTCCGACGTATACCGCAAAGGCCAATATTACGGCATCACCGCTGGTCCGGTTTACCGTCTGAACGACTGGGCGAGCATCTACGGCGTGATCGGTGTGGGCTACGGCAAATTCGACAACAACGTGGTGAACGCCGCGACTGCTGACAACCGTGACAAGCAATCCACCAGCGATTACGGCTTCTCCTACGGTGCCGGTCTGCAGTTCAACCCGATCGAAAACGTTGCTCTGGACGTGTCCTACGAGCAGAGCCGCATCCGTAACGTTGACGTCGGCACCTGGATCGCCGGTGTAGGTTACCGCTTCTAAGGCATCTTTGCCGAAGCACCTCAGCGCATTATTCGCTGTGTCTAAGAAAAATCCGCCTCCGGGCGGATTTTTTGTTTCTGCTGTTTATTGCCTGCCCGCGTCAGATGCCGCTGAACCAATTGTAGCCCTGATCTTCCCAGTAGCCGCCGGGGTAGTCGTTGGTAACGCTGATGGCCGCGATATGTTTGGCATTCTTGAAGCCGAGTTTGGTCGGCATCCGTAACCGCAGCGGGAAACCGTAATCATCCGCCAGCGCCTCACCGCCAAAATCGAGTGCCAGCAGCGTCTGCGGGTGCAGTGCAGTGGCCATGTCGATGCTGGTGTAGTAGCGGTCTGCACAGTGGAACCCCACAAACTTCGCCCGCGTATCGGCCCCGATGCGTTGCAGGAAGGTGCGCAGCGGCACGCCGCCCCACTGGCCGATGGCGCTCCACCCTTCTATGCAGATAAGCCGGGTAATCTGGCTGGCCTGCGGCAGGGCCTTCAGGCGGTCCAGCGTCCAGGGGGTTTTATCCTGCACCCGCCCGCTGACCTCCAGTTTCCAGGTCGCCAGATCCACCGCCGGTACATTGTACTCCGGGTAGTAGGCGTTGAACGGGAACGGCCGGGTGATCTCCGCCGGGGTGTAGGTCTGCGCCAATTTCTGGCCGTGGAACAGCCACGCCTGCACCCGGTCGTTCCAGCGCGACATCGACCACAATACCTTGTCCACGCTGTCGCCGTCCTGCAAATTGCAGCCGGTCAGCATCGACACCGCCCCCAGCGTCAGACCGCCGCGCAGCAGCATCCGGCGTTGCAGGTTTACCAGCTGTTTACGCTGGTCAGGTTCCAGCACCAGCCTGCGCTCTTTTTTACTCATCACTCGGCTCCTTGCCGCCGGTAATCATCGCCGGCAGGGTTTTCGGCACCAGCAGCACCATCAGGACATGGACCACCACAAACAGCACGATGCCGCTCATGGCGTAAAAGTGGACGTAACGCGTCCAGCCGAAGCCGCCGAGCAACGCCACCAGCCCGCTGAACTGCACCGGCTTCCAAATCGCGAGGCCGGAAAGCACCAGCAGCGCCCCGAGCAGCAGTACGCCGAGGTACATCGCTTTCTGCACCGCGTTGTACTGCCCCAGCCGGTGCGGCAGCCGGAACGTCAGCGCCTGCCGGGTGTCCTGCCATACCGCACGCGGTGACAGCGGGAAGAAGCGGCGGCGGAAGTGGCCCCTGGCAGCACCCCACAGCAGGTAAACCAGCGCGTTGGCGGCCAGCAGCCACATCACCGCCAGGTGCCAGGCGATGGCCCCGCCAAGCCAGCCGCCCAGCGTGGCGGCGGGCGGGAAGGTGAAGCCAAACAGCGGCGAGGCGTTGTAGATGCCCCAGCCGCTCATCACCATGCAGACCATGGCAAACACATTCAGCCAGTGGCACAGGCGCACCAGCCAGGGGTGCACCGGGCGGGAAACGGAAACGGCCATGATGTTCTCCTCAGCCGGATTACATCGGCGGCACGGTGCCGTCTTTCCCGGCGGCAATACCGCGCGCCACCAGTTTGCCCTGTGCATCTTTCATGGCGAACAGCACCACATGGGCACCCGGTTTCAGCAGGCTGCGGTCGCCCGGTGCAATGGTCACCACCGGCACATCATCCGGTACCAGTACGGTTTTCTGCTCATTGTGGTAGGTCACGGTCAGGGTACGGCCATTGGCCTGCACCAGCTTGCCCACGGTGCCGTTGGTCATGGTGTTGACCTTGCCGTCTGCGGATTCAAACGGGTTAAAGCCTTCCCCGGAGCCGCGCAGGCTCGGGGCGAACACATGCACTTCCAGCGCTTTCAGGCTGCCGTCCGGCTGCGGTACGGCGGCGGTGCCGATAAAGCTGTCCGGCTGGATGTCACTGAGTTTGCCGGTCGCGACACTGTTCACTTTGGTCTGGTCAGTCAGCCCGACGTTCAGCGTGCCGCCGCGGCGGTCAGTCAGGGTCAGGTCGTGGTCGCTGACCTGCGTCAGCGTGCCGCGCACCGGCTTGATGATGTCATTGGCCGGGGCAGCGTGGGCGGCGCTGCCGAGCAGCAGCGAGGCGAGCAGGGCGGACGTCAGGCGGGCGGTATTAAAACGGGACAGGACAGACATGGTGACTTCTCCTTGGCAATCGCGGTGGCCGGGTGGCCGCCGTTCGGTAGTTCATCCTGCCAAGTTAACCGGCACCGGCAGATGACCGCAGCATGACAATATTGTCATCAAATGCCGGGCGGCAAACTGATAGAATTGAATGATTAAACCGTGGGTATACATACAATGCGCATATTGGTTGTAGAAGATGACACCAGCACCGGGGACTACCTGAAAAAAGGGCTAACCGAGGCGGGCTACTGCGTGGATCTGGCACGCAACGGCACCGACGGCCTGTTTCTGGCGCTGGAGCAAAGTTTTGACGCTATCGTGCTTGACGTGATGCTGCCGGGGCTGAACGGCTGGCAGGTCATGGAAGTGCTGCGTAAAAAGCATGAGGTGCCGGTGCTGTTCCTGACCGCGCGTGACGCGGTGCAGGATCGCATCCGCGGGCTGGAGCTGGGGGCGGATGACTACCTGATCAAGCCGTTCTCCTTTACCGAGCTGCTGCTGCGGCTGCGCACCCTGTTGCGGCGCGGCACCGTGCGCGAGGCGGATTTCTATACGCTGGCCGACCTGGAAGTGGATGTGCTGCGCCGCCGGGTAACGCGGCAGGAGCAGCTGATCACCCTGACCAACAAAGAGTTTATGTTGCTGCACCTGCTGCTGCGCCGCGAGGGCGAAGTGCTGTCGCGCACGCTGATCGCCTCACAGGTGTGGGACATGAACTTTGACAGTGACACCAACGTGGTGGACGTGGCGGTGAAACGGCTGCGCGCCAAAATCGACCGAGACTGGGAACCCAAGCTGATCCATACAGTGCGCGGCATCGGTTATGTGTGCGAGGTGCGGCCATGAGGCCGGTCTCCCTGACGCTGCGCAGCACGCTGCTGTTTGCGCTGGTGGCCTCATTAGTGCTCAGTGCGGTGGGCGTGTGGCTCTATGGCCAGATGGCCCAGGAGCTGGCGCGGCGCAGTGAGTATCAGGTGATCGGCCGGGTGCAGTATTTCCGCCACCTGCTGGCAGACGATTTCCCGCTGCCGCAGCTCAGCCAGAACCCGGGGCTGTTTGAGAACATGATGGGCAACGAGCGCGACGTGATCCGCTTCCGGCTGCATCAGGGCGCGACGCTGATCAACGTCAACCCGTCGCACCTCACGCTGCCGCCGGTGGCGTCGCTGCCGGCTGACCGGCCGCTGGCGCTGTCGGCGGTACACGCGGTGGTCACGCCCGATGGCGTGCCGGTGCGCTACCTGGTGGCGGACGTGCGGCTGGCGGATGGGCGGATGCTGGAGATCACCGCCGCGCACCTGATGGTCAACGAGCAGCACCTGCTGGCCGCATTCCGCTGGCGGCTGGTGGGCGCGGTGCTGGGGGCGTTCACGCTGATTGCGATGCTGGGCTATCTGGTGCTGCGGCGGGGGCTGCGGCCGCTGCGGCGCATGGCGCGTGAGATGGCGGCGATCCACCCGGCCAGCCTCAGCCACCGGCTGAGCGAGCAGGATGCGCCGCCGGAGCTGCGACAGATGACCCGCGCCTTCAATGCGATGCTGGACCGGCTGGACGAGGGCTACCAGCGGCTGACGCAGTTCTCTGCCGATCTGGCGCATGAGATCCGCACGCCGGTCAACGCGCTGATGGGCCATTGCCAGGTGGCGCTCTACCAGCCGCGCAGCGCCGCCGAGTATGAGACGCTGCTGGCGAATAATATGGAGGAGCTGGAGCGCATCTCGCGCATGGTGGAAAACATCCTGTTCCTGGCGCGCGCCAGCCATGCGCAGTCGGTGGTGAAGCCGGTGGCGCTGGCCCTGTCGCAGGAGACGCAACGCATCTGTGACTACTTCGAAGGAGTGGCCGCCGAGCGCGGCATGACGCTGAGCTGCCACGGGGACGCGCAGATCACCGCTGATGCGATGATGGTACAGCGCGCCCTGAGCAACCTGGTGGCGAACGCCATCCGCTACGGCGAGCCGGAGAGCGACATTGCGCTGACCATCGCACCGCAGGCGGGCGGGGTGGCGCTGCACGTTGATAACTGCGGCGCGCCGATCCCCCCGGTGCAGCAGGCAAAGCTGTTTGACCGCTTCTACCGTGCCGACGCCGCCCGCAGTGACGGCGCGGCCAACGGCCTGGGGCTGGCGATTGTCCGCGCGATCATGGATCTGCATCAGGGCCGCGTCACCCCGGATTGCAGCACACCGGGCCGGGTACGCTTTACGCTCTGGTTTCCGGCTTAACCCTAAGAATGCACTGAATTTTCAGGTGGATGGCCCGGGAGGTTGGCAAAAGCGCGCGCGTTGTCATATATCTTAAACATTACTGCGCGCACGTGCGGGGTACAGAACAACCACCACCCTCCGGTCACAGGTCACCATGCAACGTTTCAGATCGCTTTCCCAACAGCAGGTCATGCTGTTTATCGCCTTTTATGTCGGGGTGATCCTTAACGCCCCGGTGTTCTGGCGGCGCTTTACCCAGGTGCCGCAGGATACGCCGCTGGCGCTGGCTGCCGAGATGCTGGCGGCCTTTTCGCTGGTCTATTTTCTCTGTCTGCTGTTTTCGTTTACCGGGCGCTGGCTGTTCCGGCTGCTCACCACCATTGTGATCCTCGCCTCGGCCGCCGCCAGCTATTACATGGCGGTGTTTAATGTTGATATCGGCTACGGCATTCTGGCGGCGGTGATGACCACCGACCTCGACCTGTCGAAAGCCTCCATCGGCTACCACTTCCTGCTGTGGATCGCCGTGGCCGGGCTGCCGCCGCTGGCGGTGCTCTGGCTCAGCCGCCTGCCGGGCGGCGACTTGCGCCCGGTAAGCCGCCGCCTGCTGCTGCGCAAAACCGGCGTGCTGCTCACGGCGGCGCTGTTCTGCTGGCTGCCGCTGAAGCTGATGGGCGAGGTGCTGGAAGTGGACGGCAACCCCACAATGGCCGCCCAGTATGATGACACGGTGGCAGGCACCTATCTGCCCTCCAACTGGCTTTCGGCGCTCGGGCTGTTTGCCTACAGCGCCTATACCCAGCCGGAGGAGCTGAATAACCTGTTCGACCCGTCTAAGCACTTTACTTACCTGCCGCCCAAAGATGCCGATGACATCGACGTGGTGTTTGTGATTGGCGAAAGCGCCCGCCGCGACCACTTCGGCCTCTACGGCTATGGGCGTGACACCACGCCGAACCTGTCGCGCGAGAAGAATCTGGTGGCGTTACAGGGCACCTCGTGCGACACCTCCACCAAGCTTTCGCTGCGCTGTATGTTTGTGCGCATCGGCGGCACCACGGATGACCCGTCCCGTACGCTGAAAGAGATGAACGTCTTCTCGGTGCTGAAACGCCAGGGCTTCAGCTCCGAACTGTTCGCGATGCAGACCGAGGACTGGTTCTACAGCAAGACGCTGGCCGACCGCTATGTGCTGCGTGATGACATCGAAACCCAGGCGCGCAATGCCGGTAAACCGATTGGCGACATGCTGCTGGTGGGGCAGATGCAGGGCTCGCTGCAACGCCACCCGCACGGCCGCCACCTGATTATCCTGCATACCAAAGGGTCGCATTACCTCTACTCCGAGCGCTACCCGCGCAGCTTTGCCCGCTGGCAGCCGGAGTGCATGGGCATTGACGAAGCCTGCTCGACCCAGAGCATGATCAACGCCTATGACAACAGCGTGCTCTACACCGACGCCTTCCTGAAACAGGTGATTGATCAGGTGCGTAACCGTAAGGCGATTGTGTTTTACGCCTCCGACCACGGCGAGTCGATCTCCGACAACATCCACTTCCACAGCACCCCGCGTGACCGTGCGCCGCCGGAGCAGCGCACTATCCCGATCATGGTCTGGGCCTCAGACGCGTTCCTGGCCGAACCGGCCCACCGCGCCGCCTTTACGCAGCTGCAACGCATGGCGGCGGAGAAAAAACCGGCGTTCCACGGCAAGCTGTTTGACAGCGTACTGGGCTGCATCGGCTTTACCTCGCCGGACGGCGGCCTGCTGGACGGGCGCAACTGGTGCCATACCCCGCCGCCCTGATTAAAATTTCACGACAACGCCCGGCGGAAATCGATAACATAGGTGAATAACCAGAATCGTGACTATTTTTAGCCTGGATACGCGAGCAGCGTGCCCAGGCTTTTACAGCAAGGGAACAGAATTAAGTATGGATAAAATACGGATGCTGTTCAGCGGGCTGACGGTGGTGATGACCGTGCTGACGCTGCTGCCGTTTTGCCGTTGCCAAGCGTGGTGGGTGCGGGTATGGGATTTCCCGCGGTTGCAGATGGCGGCGACCGCCGTCGCGCTGCTGGTGGCGGAACTCTGCCTGCTGCCGGGCAGTGGCGGGCCGGTGCTGGCCGGCATCCCGGCCGGTGACCTCACGGTACTGTTGTCGCTGGCATGCGCGCTCTATCAGGCGCACTGGATAATCCCCTATACCCGGCTCTGGCCGGTGCAGGTCAAGCGCTCGCGCCTGCATAACCGCCCGACCCTGAAAATCCTCACCGCCAATGTGCTGATGACCAACCGCAACGCCGCCGCCCTGAAGGCGCTGGTGCGGGAACATCAGCCCGATGTGCTGGTGGCGCTGGAAACTGACAGCTGGTGGCAGGCCGAACTGGATGGGCTGGCGCGCGGCAACACCGGCGCGCCGTACACGTTTCAGCTGAAATGCCCGCAGGATAACCTCTACGGGATGCACGTCTATTCACGGCTGCCGATGAAAGACGCAATGATCCAGTACCTGGTGGCGGACGGGATCCCGTCGATGCATTTCCGGGTAGAGCTGGATTCCGGCGATGAAGTGGTGATGCACTGCCTGCACCCGATGCCGCCCAGCCCGACGGAGGATGACCAGTCCACCAACCGTGACGGTGAACTGGTGGCGGTGGGGCACTGCGCCGCCCGCGCCCGCTACCCGACGATCGTCACCGGCGATCTGAATGACGTGGCGTGGTCACGCACCACGCGGTTGTTTATGAAAGTCAGCGGGCTGCTCGACCCGCGCCGCGGCCGCGGCATGTTTAACACCTTCCACGCCGGTATCCCCTGTTTGCGCTGGCCGCTGGACCATGTATTCCACAGCCGCGATTTTACGCTGGTACGGATGCAGCGCCTGCCGTACATCGGCTCTGACCATTTCCCGATCCTGGCGGAACTGGCGCTGAACCCGCGCGTTGGCCGGTTGCAGCAGCCGATTGAACTGGCGGCCGGTGACCGGCTGGAAGCGCGGGAGAAAATGGCCTCCGCCGGAATTGTCAGCCGCCAGGTACACAGCGCGGAGAACTGATCCGCGCGGTATGCCGCGTTACGCCTGATTGGCGGTGTGGATGATGTTCAGCACGGTGCTGAGGTCATTGGCGTCAATCTGGCCGGGCGCGGAGGCTTCGCCCACCATGCCGAAGGTGAGCGCCGAGCCGGTGAGTTCCCCCGCCAGCCGTGACACCACCCCGGTGCCGTTCATCGCCATGGTGAGCAGCGGACGCTCCGCGTAGCGGCTGTACACCTCCCAGGTGGCGCTCATCAGCCGCAGCACATCGCCGGAGTCGTGCGGCATGGCGGCGATCTTCAGCACGTCCGCCCCCAGCGACTGCTGGCGGCGCAGCCGCGTGATGATCTCCTCCGTCGGCGGCGTCTTCTGGAAGTCATGGCTCGACATCACCACCGCAATGTTGGCCTTGTGCGCCAGCGCCACCAGTTCTTTCACCAGCGCCTCGCGGCGGAACATCTCCACGTCCAGCAGGTCGGCTTTGCCGTGGGCGATAATCTCCCGGTAGAGCGTGGCGTAGTCGTCATCGCTGATGGCGCGGTTGCCGCCCTCCGCCTTGGTGCGAAAGGTCACCAGCAGCGCCTGCTGGGGCAGCAACGCATAGGCATCGCGGGTGAGGGCGGCGATCGCAGCGTTGTCCGGCGCATCGCTCAGGGTGTCGATGCGCAGCTCCACCACCTGAATCGCCGGGTTACCGGCATATTTTTTCACCATCGCCAGCGCGTCATCCGCGTTTTTGGCGGTGGTGGGCACAATCAGTTTCGGCTTGCCTTCGCCAATCACGATGTTTTTGATGGTGAGGGTTTTGATGTGGTTATTCGCAGGCGGCATCAGGGCGCTCTCCTTTTCAGCAGTGTGGCCGGGGGGCGCCGCCGCAGCGGTGCGCATGACCAGTGTACCCGCCACCAGCGCAGCCCCGGACATCATAAATTCACGGCGTTTCATCACTTCGTTCTCCTGTTTCCTTGTCAAAAATCTCTCTTTGCAACGGTCTTTTAAATAAAGGCGCACGCCTTAAGTGTATAAGCGGAAGGGAAAAAGTGGGGGCTTACCCCGCCTCTTCCAGATAAACCCGGCGCACCGCCGCGCCGCCGGCCAGCAGCATCAGTACGGACATCGCCGTCAGGAACCAGAACGACAGGCTCCAGTTATTGCCGTGGTGCAGGTGGCCGAACAAAAACGGCCCGGCTGCGGCAAAGACGTAGCCGATCCCCTGGGTGAACGAGGAGAGCGAGGCCGCACCGCCTACCGTATGGGTGCGCAGGTTAATCAGCTGGAAGGTCGCGGGGATGGTCATCAGCCCCGGTGCGGCTACCACGGCCCAGAGCCACGCCGCCTGCGGCAGGTAGAGAAAGCCCATGTAGCTGATGATTTGCAGCAGGCCACCGGCGGCCACCACCAGATAGGGTTTTTTCATCCGCCCCAGCCAGAGCGGGATCAGGATTGAGTGGACAATGCCGACAATGTTGTAGACGAACAGCATGTCACCGGCCGTGGCGGCCGTAATCCCGCGCTGCACCAGGTAGGTCGGCAGCCAGTTGAGCATGGCGTACATGCTCATCATGCTGACGCCAAACAGGATCACCAGTGACCAGGCCACCGGCCAGCGCCACAGGGCGATGTGCGGCGCAGCCGGCGGCGTACCGGGCGCGGTGCCGGCCGCCGGGTGGTCATGGCGGTGGCGGAACACCTGCCAGAGCCACGGCAGCGCGGCCAGCAGCGCGGTCAGTGACCAGAGCGCGACATTGGCACGCCAGCCGTCGCTTTGGGTGATCGGCACCGCAATGGCGGAGGGCAGCCCGGCGGAGACCGCGATCATCACCGCGTACACGGCCGTCAGGCCGCCGATGTGATCCGGGAAATATTTCTTGATGGTCGGCTGCACCAGCACATTACCGAAGCCCATGCCCGCCAGCGCCAGCACGCTGTAGAGCATAAAGGCGGTGAAGCTGTGGCTGAAACTGCGCAGGCCAATGCCGGCGCACACCATCAGCATGGCGAGCACTAAAGCGCCCTCATAGCCGAGGCGGCGCGACACCAGCGCCGTCAGCGAGCCGAACAGCGCAAACGACAGCAGCGGCAGCACCCCCAGCACCCCGGCGTTAAAGCCGTGGATGTCCGGGGCAATCACGTTGTAGATGGCGCTGAGCGAGGTGACGGCCGCCCGCAGGTTCAGGGAGACCAGCACAATACCGATCAGCACCAGCAGGCGGCCGGTGGGAAGGTGGTGTGCCGGGGTGGAACGGGGCGCGGCCTGCGGCGCGGCGGCCTGCCAGGAACGGGGAAGCTGGGCCATGAGCGTGACCTCCGGTTAATGGGCAAGGGTGTCAGGGGTGGAGAGGCAGACCGCCCGCAGCGCCTGCATCGCTTCACGCGCGGTGCGCGCCGGGTCTTGCGCCCTCAGGTCATCATTAAACACTTCCAGCCCCAGCGGGCCGCGGTAACCGCCCGCCTGTAACCGTTGCAACAGGGCGGAAATCGGGTAGTTGCCCTGGCCGGGCAGCAGGCGGTGGTGGCGTGCGGTGTCGATCAGGGTGTCCGGGGTGGGGTCGGAGGCCAGGTCGGAGAGCTGAACCAGGTAGATTTTGTCCATCGGGATGCCGTCGAGGTCGGCCAGGGTACGGTGGCGGACAAAAATGTGGAACGCATCGATCACCAGCCCCAGGTTGGGTTCATTCACCTGCTGCACCATGTTCCAGGCATCGGCGGTGGTGTTTATCAGGGTGCTCCACGCCATGCCCTCATAGGCAACGCGCAGCCCGCGGCGGCCCGCCTCCCGCGCCAGCCAGCGCAGATCCTCTTCCACCCGCGCGGCAATGCAGCCGGGGTGGGTGCAGGCCGGGGCCAGCAGGGTGGTGGCCCCCACGCGTACCGCCGTGTCGAGCATCCGCTGCGCCTCGGCGCGTTTTGCGTCACGCAGCCCGTCTGGCGCGCCGTCAAAATCCAGCAGCACCTGATAGTCAGTCAGCGTCAGGGCTTCCGCCTCCAGGGCGGCCGCGATCGCGGCGGCGTCACCGCCCACGGCCTCGACATCCTGACGCCACAGCTCTACCTGATCGAACCCGGCCTGATGGGCGGCCCTGAGTTTCTCCTCCGGCGAACCGCCAAGGATAATGGTATTGATAAACAGCGGGTTAGTGATACGCATACTCATACTCCTGATGTGGGCGCGCCTCACCTGCGGCGCGGTGATAATAAAGGCGTACGGCGTCGGGATGGCCGGGGGCTATCCTGCGTCAGAAAGGGTAAGCAGGCGCGGCGGGAGGTGCCGCGCCGGGGGAATCAGGGTGGGGAGAAGCCGGGGTGCGGCAGTGACGCCGGGTAAGCACATAGGGTGCCGCACAGCGGGCGGCGGTCAGCAGGCGTTATCAGCGTCATGATGCAGGCTCCTCAGGATTTGAAACCGGGAATAAAGCGCGAAACATCCACCTCTTTGAACTGCGAGCGCTGGAACTGATCTTTCAGTTTGAACGGCACGGTGCAGTCAAAAATGGTTTTGCAGGAGATGCCGGTATCCTGAAGCAACGGGTTGAACGCCGGTGACTGCGACGGGTCAAGCGGGTGGCAGCGCACGCCGGGAATGAACACCGTGCTGACGTCACCCTGGTAGCGGGTCTGCATCGCCCACAGCACGTCGTTGGTGTCGAAGATATCGACATCCTCATCCACCAGGATCACATGCTTCAGCTCCCCGAAGGCGGCGAACGCCAGCAACGCCGCCTGCCGCTGCCGCCCCTCATCGGAGAGGGCGGCTTTTTTGAACTGCATCACCGCCAGGTATTTGCCGCCGCCGGAAGAGTGGGCGTAGACGTTGAGCAGGCGGCCCGGCATGGCGCGTTCCACCATCTCCAGAATGCTCGCCTCGGTCGGGATACCGGCCATGTTGACGTGCTCTTCGCTGGGGCCGATCACCGTTTGCAGGATCGGGTTTTTGCGGTGGGTGATCGCTTTGACTTTGATCACCGGCACCGCCGCTTTGGCCTCGCCGGTGTAGCCGGGGAACTCCGGCATCGCTTTGCCGGTGTTGGTGTTCTGGTCTTCCCGCACCCGGTAGTCCGGCACCAGCTCGCCTTCAATCACAATTTCGGCGTTGGCAATGGCGCGGGCATCCACCGAGAGGCATTTCACCAGCTCCACCGCCTGATTGCGCAGGCTGCCGGCCACCGCCAGCTCATCGTAGCCCTGCGGGGTGGTCGGCGGCTCAAAGCAGGCCCCGATCTCAATCGCCGGGTCAACGCCGATGCTGATAGAGATCGGCAGCGCTTTCCCGGCCGCCTCCGCTTTCTGGCGGAAGGTGTCCAGGTGGCGGCCCGGCACAAAATACATGGAGATTTCATCCGGCCCCTGGATGCAGAGGCGGTGGATGGTGACGTCAGACTCGCCGGTTTCCGGGTCAGAGGCGTAGCACATGCCCATGGTGAAGTAAGGCCCGGCATCCTCTTCGGTGTTGGTCGGGGCAGGCAGCAGTTTGCGCACATCAAAGCCCGGCTCCCCGGCGCGGTAGACCACCTCCTGGCACGGGGCCTTGTCATTGGCGATAACCACCGGCGGGATCGGGTTATTCACTGAGTCTTTGAGCAGGAACCCGAGTTTCTCCGGGTCGGCACCCAGCAAGCGGCCAACGCGCTGGCGGGAGGCCAGCAGGCCAATCAGCACCCGCACGTCGTCGTACCCTTTGACCTTGTTAAACATCATCGCCGGGCCGGTGCGGGTCGGCCGTTTTACCGTGCCGCCTGCGCCGACATAGCGGTAGACGCCGCTGATTTCGGCATTCGGGTCAGCTTCCACATCGGTGCTGATCAGTTCATCGGGGTAGCGTGCCAGCAGGGCGAGGGCGGAGCGCAGGTCATAGACCGTGCCGCGTTCCAGCGTAGATTTTATCATGGTGTTCAACCTTCTTTCAGGGTGTGGTTCACTTAGCCCTAAGCATAGGCAGCAAAAAAAGCGGGGGGTAATACTGTTTACTCCCCCCGCCCTATACCAGAAAGGTTGTAACCGGCCTCTATCCATGATGATCTGCATCAATGCATTCCGCACGGTGCGGCGGCTATTCAGGGAGGGAGTATGGATCTTAAAAGGTTGCGTTACTTTTGTGTGATTGTGGAACAGGGTTCGATCAGTAAAGCATCACGGATACTGAATATTTCCCAGCCGCCGCTGAGCAAACGCCTGCAGGAGCTGGAAGAGGAAGTCGGCACCGCGCTGGTGACCCGTAACGGCAGCGGCATCAAAACCACCGAGGCCGGCATGGTGCTTTACCTGCGCGCCTGCGACATCCTGCGCAGCGTGGAAGAGGCGCGCAGTGAGGCTCTCCAGGCCGCCCGCCCCAAAGCGCAGGTGCTGCGCATCGGCATCTCTTACCTTTATCAGTGTTACTTCAGCCCGCTGGTGGCGACCTTCTGCCAGAAGCTGGGCGGGGTGAAGATCGAGACGGTGATCTCCGATTCCAGCACGCTGGAAACGATGCTCAGCGAGCGGCGCATCGACGTGGCGCTGATCCAGCAGCCGCAGCCGCTGGCGGGTTATGAGTGCGTCAGCCTGCCGCCGATCAAGGTGGTGGCGGTAATTTCACGCAAGCTGCTGGCGGCCCCGCCCGGCGCGCATATTCTGCTGACGGAGGTGGGGCAGCTGCCGCTGATCCTGTTGCGGCGCATCCACGGCGAGGGGACGTTTGAGTTTATCTCTGCCCAGTTGCGTAAGCTGGGGGTACAGCCGAACATCATTATCTCCGGCAATGAGCCGCGCATCGTGTTCGATATGCTGTCACAGGGGATTGAGGCCGCCTCGCTGATGCCTGCCTCTGAGGTGCCGGAGCAGGTGAAAAACTTCTGCTATGTGGTAGACATCTACCCCACGCCCAATGTGTTTTTCCCCTCTTTCGTCAAGCTGGCCGCCACCCCGCAACAGCCGGAGCTGATGAATATTTTGCTGCATTATCAGTGTGCGGTAACGGCGGGGTAAGACTCTGCCCGATTACCCTTGTTTTTTAAGGGAGGCGATAAATTCTGATACCGGGGCCGTATCCTCTTGCTCGCTTTCTGCGGCCTTAAGAATTCTTAATTGTTCCAGCAGATGTTTCTTCTGTTCTGCCTGCGCAAAACGATTAAGCAGATCCCGCACCATTGGCTGATAACCCACGTCATAACGTTGGGCAATCTCCTTAAGTTCACGAATTAACGCTTTGGGCAGACGGATCGAAATGGCCTGAAGCCCCAGTTGATCATCAACCTCGGAGGCCGCCTTATCAGAGATGACATGGACATGCTCTTCAGAAGCGCCCAGTTCACGGTTATCCCATTTGTCACTGTCTGCTAAGAACGCATTGAAATCATCGCTCATTGCTTATTCCTCTTCTTTTTATAACGTCAGGTGATGGCAGGCTGCCGGAACAGCCTGTGAGTAATCAATGGCAACAGCGTCAGTAGCCATGTTTTTGATAAATATCTTCTTCAACCCGGTTGGGCTCATAAGCTGTTTTCAGCACAGGGCCAGAGGGGTTGCCCGGCCCTCGCGGGACAAAACAGATCTTTAATTTCCTGCCGCTGTTCGTTTCAGCGATAAACCACAGCGTCGGGGGAAGGGTCTGATTCTTCTCGCGCGTGTCTTTAAGGTAATGACCATCGCGGTTCAAAAAACACTCATGAACTTCCTTTTCAGAGACACCATGTTTTTGAAGCAGTTTTTCTAAAATACCCGGGTGAATTTTAATCTGCATAAGTGACTGACGCCTCCTTGCCTATGTCCTTACTCTTTTTATTGTATATACATATCGGCTATTCATCAATCTGCTATTTTGATGATAAAACTCAACTATTAATTAATTTTTTAAGCACCATCTATTTTTGTATATACAAAAATATGTTGCCAGCGCGTGACTTACCAAACCTCAGAAAGCCGTGTGAGACATAAAAAAACCGGCTTGCGCCGGTTTTTGCTGTCAGGTCGGGAAGGTGAGCACCGCCCCGGGGGCCTCGCGGTGGAGGTGCAGGAAGTGCAGGTGACGCTCGTACTGGTCGAGGATGTCGTTGATGATCTGCTCTTTGCTGTAGTCCATCAGGTCATTGCCCTGGGTGCCTTCCAGCAGGTAGGTCTCCAGCCGGTAGTAGTGTGACTTGCCGGCGCGGGCGCGGTAGGTAAACGCCGGCACCGAGTAGCGTTGCGGCCAGATCTGGTAGACGAAGTTCTGCTCCTCGCCCAGGCGTACCAGCAGCTCCAGGTGACTCAGGCGCTCCTCGCCCTGCGGCGGCAGCTCGCTGAATTCCACTTTCGCGCCGCGCACCGCCAGTTCGCGTGCCACTTCTTCCATCGCCGGTCGGCAGACGTTGTCCAGCATCTTCTGGGTATAGGTCGCACCCGGGTGGTTCATCACCCGCGTCAGCCGCTGTTTCCAGTTCAGCACGCCATCGCGCGACACCGGGGCCGGGGCGTTCTGCAACGCACTCGCTTTGCGGTAATCCTCGACTTTCAGTGATTTATACAGCCCGGCCATCACAAAGAAGATCACGAAACTAAACGGCAGGCCCATGATCACCGTGGTGTTCTGCAACGCCGAGACCCCGCCGGTCAGCAACATGCCCAGCGTCAGCAGACCAATCGCCACCGACCAGAACACCCGCAGCCAGTTCGGTGCGTCGTTGTTGATGTCCGCCAGCCGTGAGGTGAAGTTGCCGAGCACCAGCGAGCCGGAATCCGCTGAGGTCACGTAGAACAGCAGGCCGGTGATGGTCGCCACCGAGGCGCTCAGGCGGAACGCCGGGTACTGCGCCAGCAGGCTGTAGAAGCCGCGCTCCGGGTATTCCATCACCTCATGGGCGAAGGCCAGGTTGCCGTGCAAAATCTGGTAAAGCGCGCTGTTGCCGAAAATCGAGAGCCACAGCAGGGTAAACACAAACGGGATGATCAGCGTGCCGCACACAAACTGGCGGATGGTGCGCCCGCGTGAAATCCGCGCCAGGAACAGCCCGACAAACGGCGACCACGCCACCCACCAGGCCCAGAAGAACAGCGTCCAGCTGTTCATCCACTGCGTCGGACGGTCGAAGGCGAAGCTGTTGAGCGTCATGCCCATAAAGCGGTTGATGTAGTCGCCGACGTTCAGCACCAGCGCATTCAGCAGGAACTCGGTGTCACCGGCAAACAGCAGGAACAGAATCAGCCCCAGCGCCAGCAGCACGTTCAGCTCCGACAGGAAGCGGATGCCCTTGTTCACGCCGGAGGTCACGGAGACCGTGGCCATGATCACCGACAGCAGAATCAGCGCCGCCTGCACCGTGAGGTTTTCCGGGATATGGAACAGCACTTTCAGCCCGTAGTTGAGCTGCACCACGCCAATCCCCAGCGTGGTGGCGATGCCGAAAATGGTGCCGACCACCGCCGCGATGTCCACCGTGTGGCCGATCGGGCCGTTGATGCGCTTGCCGAAAATCGGGTAGAGCGCGGAACGGATGGTCAGCGGCAGGTTATAGCGGTAGCTGAAGTAGGCCAGCGCGATGCCCATCAGCGCATACATCGACCAGCCGGTCAGGCCGTAGTGGAACAGCGTCCAGACCATCGCCTGCCGTGCCGCTTCCAGCGTCTGCCCCTGGCCTTCCGGCGGCATCATGTATTGCGTCACCGGCTCCGCCACGGAGAAGAACATCAGGTCGATGCCGATCCCGGCGGCAAACAGCATTGCCGCCCAGCTCATCATGCTGAATTCCGGTTTGGACTGCTCCGGCCCGAGCTTGATGTCACCGTACCGCGAACCGGCGATAAAGATCACAAACACGATGTAGAGGGTGGCCGCCAGCAGGTAGTACCAGCCGAAGGTGGCCGATACCCAGTTCAGGGTGGCGGTGATCCAGCGGCCGGACTCATTGGTAAAGAAAATGGTCATCAGCGAGAAGGCCAGGATCAGGCCGGCTGACGTGAAGAACACGACAGGGTTTAACCGGTCGGCCTGCGGTTTAACGTCTTCGGGTGTACTCATGCTTTCCCCATGGTGGTTTCAAACGGGATCTGAGGGGCAACAGAAGCGCGCTTAGCGCATATCAAAGGGCGAATTGACTGCCTGAAAAAACGCCTGTTACAGGGCATCCGCTGAGACCGCTTGCCGTTGCAACCTGTCAGATCAAAAAGCTAAATGTTTGCGCCAGGTCAAAAAATATGCCGCAAATCAACGATTTCTATCCTTAATTTACACAATCCCATAACGTTGCGGTAATAAAATATATGCATTTTTAATTGAACGTTCAATCAAAAAAAAGTTTAATAGGGGCCAACAGCGCGCCGCAGCCGGATGCATTGCCCGGTTCTGACGCGAGTCGTTCTGGCTTTTTACCCGGAGAGGGAACCATGCCGAAGGTAGGAATGCAGCCGATCAGGCGGCAGCAATTGATCGAGGCCACGCTGGCCGCGGTGAATGAGGTGGGGATGCATGAGGCATCCATTTCGCAGATTGCCCGGCGTGCCGGGGTATCGAACGGCATTATCAGCCACTACTTCCGTGACAAGAACGGGCTGCTGGAAGCCACCATGCGCTACCTGATAAGCCACCTCGGGGAGGCGGTGCGCCAGCGGCTGCGGCCGTTGCAGGGGCAGGATGCCCGGCTCCGCCTGCGGGCGATTGCGGAAGGGAATTTTGACGAAAGCCAGACCAACAGCGCAGCGATGAAAACCTGGCTGGCTTTCTGGGTCAGCAGTATGCACAGCCCGCAATTGAAACGTTTACAACGGGTTAACAGCCGCCGGCTGTTTTCCAATTTATCTGCCGAGTTCCGCCGCAGCCTGCCGAAAGCGCAGGCGCGCCGTGCCGCCAACGGGCTGGCAGGCATGATCGATGGCCTCTGGTTGCGCAGCGCCCTGAGCGGCGACAGCTTTGACCGCCGGGAAGCGCTGGAGATCACGTTTGATTATATCGACCAGCTGCTGAGCGCCCCGGCCCGCGACTGACGGCACGCGTAACCGGCACCACACAGAGCAACAGATAGGAGAGAAGAATGTCCCGCTATGGCTTGCAAAAACTCTATATCAACGGCACCTATACCGATTGTGCCGACGGCGAGACCTTTGATGCCGTCAACCCGGCCAATGGCGAGGTGATCGCTCAGGTTCAGGCCGCCACCGCCGCCGACGTGGATCGCGCCGTCGCGGCCGCCGCCAAAGGGCAGAAAGTGTGGGCGGCAATGACCGCCATGCAGCGTTCGCGCATTCTGCGCCGCGCCGTGGATATCCTGCGTGAGCGCAACGACGAACTGGCGGCGATTGAAACCGCCGACACCGGCAAACCGCTGTCAGAAACCACCACGGTGGACATCGTGACCGGCGCGGACGTGCTGGAGTACTACGCCGGGCTTATCCCGGCCATCGAGGGGCAGCAGATCCCGCTGCGTGACAGCGCCTTCGTCTATACCCGCCGCGAACCGCTGGGAGTGGTGGCCGGTATCGGTGCCTGGAATTACCCGATCCAGATCGCGCTGTGGAAATCCGCCCCGGCGCTGGCCGTCGGTAATGCGATGATCTTCAAGCCGAGTGAAGTCACCTCGCTGACGGCGCTGAAACTGGCGGAGATCTACACCGAGGCGGGCGTGCCGGACGGCGTGTTCAACGTGCTGCCGGGCAGCGGCCGCCAGGTCGGCCAGGCGCTGACGGAACACCCCGGCATCGCCAAAGTCTCCTTTACCGGCGGCGTGGTGAGCGGCAAGAAAGTGATGGCAAACGCGGCCGGTTCCACCCTGAAAGAGGTGACCATGGAGCTGGGCGGCAAGTCACCGCTGATCGTGTTTGACGACGCCGACCTCGACCGCGCGGCGGACATCGCCATGATGGCCAACTTCTACAGCTCAGGCCAGGTCTGCACCAACGGCACCCGCGTCTTTGTGCCGGAAAGCCTGAAAGCCGCGTTTGAGGAGAAAATCCTGGCGCGTGTGCAGCGCATCCGCATCGGCCAGCCGACCCAGCCGGACGTCAACTTCGGCCCGCTGGTGAGCTTCGCCCACATGGAAAATGTGCTGCGCTTTATCGAAAACGGCAAAAAATCGGGCGCGCGGCTGCTGGCCGGTGGTGAACGCCTCACTGACGGCGTGCTGGCGCAGGGCGCCTGGGTCGCCCCGACGGTGTTCAGCGACTGCACCGACGACATGGAGATTGTGCAGGAAGAGATCTTCGGGCCGGTGATGAGCATCCTCACCTACCAGACGGAAGAGGAAGTCATCGCCCGCGCCAACAACACCACCTTCGGCCTGGCGGCCGGGCTGGTAACCCGCGACCTGACCCGCGCGCACCGCGTCATCCACCAGCTGGAAGCCGGTATCTGCTGGATCAACACCTGGGGCGAATCCCCGGCGGAGATGCCGGTCGGCGGCTACAAGCACTCCGGCGTCGGCCGTGAGAACGGCCTCGGCACGCTGGAACACTACACGCAGATCAAATCGGTCGAAGTGGAACTGGGCGAATTCAGCTCGGTGTTCTGACCGTTCACGACATCTTGTCAGGGGCAGCAGGCCCAGGCTTGCCGCTGATTATGCGGGGACGATTTTTCCCCGCCGGCCGCCGCCTTCCGGCGGCCCGATGCCCCGACCCACAGCAATAACATTGAGGAGACATTCAATGGAATACGATTACATCATCATCGGGGCCGGTTCCGCAGGTAACGTCCTGGCTACCCGCCTGACCGAAGACCCGGGTGTCACCGTACTGCTGCTGGAAGCCGGTGGCCCGGATCACCGCCTCGATTTCCGCACCCAGATGCCCGCTGCGCTGGCCTTCCCATTACAGGGCAAACGCTATAACTGGGCCTATGAAACCGACCCGGAGCCGCACATGAACAACCGCCGCATGGAGTGCGGGCGCGGCAAAGGGCTGGGCGGCTCGTCTTTGATCAACGGCATGTGTTACATCCGCGGCAACGCGATGGATTTCGACAACTGGGCGAAAGCGCCGGGGCTTTCGAACTGGAGCTACCTCGACTGCCTGCCGTACTTCCGCAAAGCGGAAACCCGTGACATCGGCCCCAATGACTACCACGGCGGCGACGGCCCGGTCAGCGTGGCCACGCCGAAAACCGGCAACAACCCGCTGTTCCACGCGATGGTGGAAGCCGGTGTGCAGGCCGGTTACCCGCGCACCGACGACCTGAACGGCTACCAGCAGGAAGGGTTCGGGCCGATGGATCGCACCGTGACGCCGAACGGCCGCCGCGCCAGCACCGCGCGCGGTTACCTCGATCAGGCGAAATCGCGCAGCAACCTGACCATCCTGACCCACGCCACCACCGACCGCATCCTGTTCGACGGCAAGCGCGCGGTGGGCGTCAGCTATTTCCACCAGGATGAGTACAACGCGAAAACCGCGCGCGCCAGCCGCGAAGTGCTGCTGTGCAGCGGGGCGATCGCCTCGCCGCAGATCCTGCAACGTTCCGGCGTCGGCCCGGCCGCGCTGCTGAACAGCCTCGACATCCCGGTGGTGCATGACCTGCCGGGCGTGGGTGAGAATTTGCAGGATCACCTGGAGATGTACCTCCAGTACAGCTGCACCCAGCCGGTGTCGCTCTACCCGGCGTTGCAGATGCACAACCAGCCGAAGATCGGCGCGGAGTGGCTGTTTAAAGGCACCGGCGTCGGCGCCAGCAACCAGTTCGAGGCGGGCGGCTTTATCCGCAGCCGCGAGGAGTTCGAATGGCCGAACATCCAGTACCACTTCCTGCCGGTGGCGATTAACTACAACGGCAGTAACGCGGTGAAAGAGCACGGTTTCCAGGCACACGTCGGCTCCATGCGATCGCCGAGCCGCGGCCGCGTGCAGGTGAAATCCAAAGATCCGCGCCAGCACCCGAGCATCCTGTTCAACTACATGTCCAGCGAGCAGGACTGGCACGAGTTCCGCGACGCGATCCGCATTACCCGTGAGATCATGGCGCAACCGGCGCTCGACCCGTACCGTGGGCGCGAAATCAGCCCCGGCGCGCATGTGCAGAGCGATGAAGAGCTGGATGCCTTTATCCGTGAACATGCTGAAACCGCCTTCCACCCGTGCGGCTCCTGCAAGATGGGCAATGACGAGATGGCGGTGGTAGACGGCGAAGGCCGGGTACACGGCATGAACGGCCTGCGGGTGGTGGATGCGTCCATCATGCCGCAGATCATCACCGGTAACCTGAACGCCACCACCATCATGATCGCCGAGAAGATGGCCGACGCCATTCGCGGCCGCCAGCCGCTGCCGCGCAGCACCGCCGGCTACTATGTGGCCGGTGATGCCCCGGTACGCACTGAGCCGCTGAAGAAAACCGCCTGATTCTGATGCTGTTGCCGTACAAAAGCTGCCCCCGGGCAGCTTTTTTTATCGCCTGCTGCTATACGTTTCATATATACTTCGTATATGTTTTATAGCAGGTGAACGGTATGGGCATTATCAAAATCTCTGACCTTATGCATGACGAACTGCGCGCCGCCAGCGACATCTACTGCCGCTCGATCAACGCGCAGGCGGAATACTGGCTGCGCATCGGCCGGCTGGCGGAGCGCAACCCCGGCCTGACCTACAGCGAGATCATCACCCTTTTGCACGCGCCTGACCAGGCCAACGGAACACTGACCACCAAGGAGCATTCATGAACAACATTATGCTGCACTCCGCTGCGGATATTGAACAGGCGCGCACTGCCGGCCATCTGGCGGCGGAAGTGCTGGCGATGATCGGCGAGTATGTTAAACCGGGCGTGACCACTGACGAGCTGGATGCCATCTGCTACCGCTATATCGTGGACAAGCTCCACTGCACCCCGGCCAACATCGGCTACCACGGCTACCCAAAAACCATCTGCACCTCGGTCAACCATGTGGTGTGCCACGGCATTCCGACTGATAAGCGGGCGCTGAAAGAGGGCGATATCGTCAACATCGACGTGGCGCTGATCAAAGATGGCTGGTACGGCGACACCAGCCGCATGTATTTCGTCGGGGAGCCGTCGATCCGCGCCAGATTGCTGGTGGAGACCACCTATAACGCCATGGTGGCGGGCATCCGCGTGGTCAAACCGGGCGCGACCCTGGGTGACATCGGCTATGCCATCCAGAGTGTGGCGCATGAGAAGGGCTTCTCGGTGGTGCGCGAGTATTGCGGGCATGGGGTCGGCACCGAATACCACACCGATCCGCAGGTGCTGCATTATGGCCGCGCAGGCGAGGGGATGCCGCTGAAAGCCGGGATGATCTTTACCATCGAACCGATGATCAACGCCGGGAAAGCGCCGACCAGCACCCTGGCCGATGGCTGGACGGTGGTCACGCGTGACCGTTCGCTGTCCGCGCAGTGGGAGCACACCGTGGCCGTGACCGAAACCGGGTTTGACCTGCTGACCCCATGGCCGGACGGCTACGGGGACTACGCGCCGATCTGACCCGGCTTCATCTGCAAAAAAGTGCAAAAAAAAAGGCCTGTCCGCAGACAGGCCTGATGTATGGCAACGAACTTACTTGGCGTAGGCTTCGGTGGAGATGGTGATCTGTACGTCATCGCCCACGGCCGGCACATATTTATCGACCTTGAAGTCAGAACGTTTGATGGTGGTGGTGGCATCAAAACCGATTGCCTGTTTCTTCACCATCGGGTGCTCGCCCTGTTTGTTCAGCACGGCGTGCAGTACCACCGGCTTGGTGATGCCTTTCAGGGTCAGGTTACCTTCCACGTCATACTTGTTGTCGCCGGTAGCGGTGACTTTGGTGCTGTGGAAGGTGGCCGTCGGGTATTTCGCGACGTCGAAGTACTCTGCGCCTTTGAACTCGCTGGTCAGGGCGGCGACATGGGTATCGATGCTGCTGACCGGGATGCTGACATCCACTTTAGACTGCGCCAGGTTTTGCGCGTCAAACGCGATGTTGCCGGTGACGTTGGACAGGTCAGCGGTCGGGTGTGAAAAACCGAAGTGGGTCCAGGAGACCACCACGGAGGTATGGCCGGGGTCCATCGCATAGTGCTGGGTGGCGGCGGCTGAGACCTGAGAGTAGAGGCCGATGCTCATGATCACCGGAAGCCATACTTTTTTCATAACTGACATGGGTTGCGTCCTTTTCGTTGAATAACGTTCGTTTACGACTTCCTGCAGTCTGCTGCACTCCCCCCGATCCCGCCAGCTAATATATTTGACCGGTATATTCAAAAAATTTTACCAATTGGCCGGGTCAATGCTTGCCGGCACCCAGGCATAAAAAAACCGCCCGCAGGCGGTTTGGGTCACGGGCAGCAGATTATTTGAAAGAAATCTGGCTGCTGATCTGTTTAACCAACGCGTCATGCGCAGGCTTGTCGTTGGAAACAGTCATCATCTGTACGTTGATCACCTGCGTGCCCTGCTGGGTCAGCAAGGTGGTGTTGAGCGCGTGCTTATCCTGTTGCTTCAGCGCGGCGTCCAGATGGAGGAAGGCGTGATCGGCCAGCGTAATCACCTCTTTTTTGCTCACCTTCACGGTGGAGTACTGCTTTTCATAGGCTTTCAACAGATCCGGGAGCGCCTGTTCCAGAGAGGCTTTTGCCTGCTCATCCTTCACCGGCGCAACACCGTTTATGGTGACCACGGTGATCATCTGGCGGGTTTCAGGATTCACAAAAATGCGGGTACGGGACGCGGATTTCTCATTCACTGCCGGGGATTTGTCAGTGAAACCTTGCGGGATTTTCATCGCGAACGACGGGGCTGCCTGGGCCGGGGTTTCGGCTGCCGGTGCGGCCTTGGCATTGGTCGCCGGTGCGGCTTTCGCATCAGCCGCCGGGGCGGTTTTCACGTCAGCTTTCGCGTCAGCGGCCGGAGCCGTGTTGGTTTCTGCCGGTTTGGCCGGGGTGGTTGTGGTTTTGTCTGCGGCGTTATCACACGCAGTTAACCCGGTCAGCATCAGCGCCACCAGGGAGTATTTCATAAACGGAGTCATGGTATAAATTCCTAAGGTAAAGTAGCCGGCGAAATATACACAGGTCATGACAGGAGGCGAATACAATCTGATTTCACTCTGGCTACATTGTTAAGTTATTGTTTAAATGATTGAAAGACGGTAAGGCAGGCGTTGCGTGCCCGCACGGAGACTCCGGCGATGAGTGGCGATGCGGTTGTAATATAAACAGTGTGAATTATTAGTTGGGGAAACATTATGTCGGACCTAAGGTGGCAGGATCTGCACCACAGCGAACTCACCACCGCCCAGCTTTACGCCGTGCTGGCGTTGCGCTGCGAGGTGTTTGTGGTGGAACAACAGTGCGCGTATCTGGACGTGGATGGGCAAGACCTGAGCGGCGAGACGCGCCACCTGATCGGCTGGCAGGCGGGGAAACCGGCCGCCTATGCGCGGCTGCTGAAACATGATGACGTGGCGATTGGCCGGGTCATCGTGGCGCCCGCCGCACGCGGGCAGCGGCTCGGCATCACATTGATGGAACAGGCGCTGGCCGCCTGCGCGCGCCACTGGCCGCAGGCGGGCGTAATGCTCTCGGCGCAGGCGCACCTCCAGCCGTTTTACCGCTCGCTGGGGTTCCAGCCCAGCTCCGCGGTGTATGACGAAGACGGCATCCCGCATATCTATATGCGGCTGGTGCGCTGATCTCAGCGATCCCAGTAGGGCGGGTTACCCATCTTCTCTACCAGAAAATCCACCACCGCCCGCACATTGCGTGACGGCAACCGGCTGCGCGGGTAGAGCGCGGCCAGCGTGGACGGCTCCAGCGTAATTGACGCCTGATAGTCCGGCAGCAGCCGCACCAGCCGCCCCTGGTGCAGCGCCTCGCCAATCAGCCAGCTGGGGAACAGCACCAGCCCGAGGCCGTCCAGCGCCGCCTGCGTCAGGGTTTCGGCATTGTTGCCGGTCAGCGGGCCGCGCAGGCTGTAGGCGTGCCATGGCTGTTCACCCTCACGCGCACGGAAAAACCAGCGCTGCGGCCCGGACGAGCCTTTAAACACCAGGCAGTGGTGCGCGTGCAGATCCTCCGGGGTGCGCGGCGTACCAAACCGCGCCAGATAGGCCGGGCTGGCCGCCAGCCGGTAACGCAGGCGCGCCAGCGGCCGGGCGTGCATGCTGGAGTCATTCAGCACGCCGATGCGGATCAACAGATCGGCCGCAGTGTGCAGCGGGTCAACATAGTCGTCGGTTTGCGTCAGCTCGACGTTGAGCTTCGGGTAGCGCTCCGCCAGCGCTGCCAGCCAGGGGGCGAGGTGCCGCTGGCCGAACACCACCGGCGCGTTGATGCGCACCAGCCCGCCCGGCAGCTGTTCACGCTCCTGTAAGGTACGCGCCGCCTCATCTGCTTGCTCCAGCATCCGCCGGGCGTAGTGGCTGAACGCCAGCCCCGCTTCCGTCGGGGCCAGTGCGCGGGTGTTGCGGTAGAGCAACTGGGTGTGCAGCTGCTGCTCAAGCTGCTGGATCACCCGTGAAACGGAGGAGGGCGCGACACCCGCGCGGCGCGCCACCTCGGAGAAACTCCCTTCATCCAGCACCGCCACAAACAGGCGCAAAGCCCGCAGGGAAACTGCGTCGAAATCATTCATCTGTGCATTATCCGCAAAACTCTTTTCGCTATTATCCGGTTTTTCGCAATAGCGCGCCACGGTATAGTCCGCCTCCGCCCGGCTGGGCGGCCTGTTTTTGCATTCACTTGCTGACACCTTTCTTTTAACAACAAAAAAGGCAACGTATGAATTTGTTACTGATCCCGCTGGTGATCCTCGGCGGCATGGGGCTGTCGGTGGAGGCCGGGTTGCTCGGCCCGCTGGGCGGCGAAGTCGGCCATCTCTGGGCCACCCTGAGCATCTTTGGCGTCGGCAGCGCCCTGACGCTGCTGCTGGTGCTGTTTTTCGGCCCGCGCAACGCACCTTCTTTTACTGCCCAGCCCGGCTGGCAGCTGCTCGGCGGCATCCTCGGGCCGGTGTATGTGGTGGTGCTGACGCTGACCACGCCGGTGATCGGGCTGGCGATGACCATGATCGCGATTCTCTCCGGCCAGGTCGCCAAAAGTGTGCTGATTGATCACTACGGCTGGTTCGGCGGCGCGAAGAAGAAAATCGGCAGGGAACGCCTGCTGGCGCTGCTGTTCATTATTGCGGCACTGTGGCTGATTGCCCGGGGATAAACGATGACTGAAATTATTATGGTTGTGCTGGCGATCATCGCCGGGGCCGCGCTGAGCGTACAGGCGGCGATTAACGGGCAGCTCGGCGCACGCGTCGGGGTGCTGAAAAGCGCCTTCCTCACCTTCAGCCTGGGTGCGCTGGTGACGATGCTGCTGATCCTGTTCTTTGAAAGTGCCCACCCGCAGACGCTGATGACAGTGCCGAAATGGCAGCTGGCCGGTGCGCTGTTCGGCGTGCCCTACATCATCATCATGGTGACGGCGGTGCCGCGCGTGGGCACGGCGGTCGCGACGGTGGCGGTGATCCTCGGCCAACTGGCGATGAGCATCCTGATCGACAGCTTCGGCTGGCTGGATAACCCGGAAATTCCGCTCAGTGGGAGCCGCCTGGCGGCGGTGGCGTGCCTGGCCGTGGCGTTGGTGCTGATTTATCGGAGTAATAGGAAGGGGGAGTAGCGAGTTTTCCCCCTGCCGGGGGGCGGTGACGTGGAAAGTTTCGGTTGTTCAGCATTGCTGGCTGCTTGGCTTTTCGAGCCTCAACCGAGCAGGGCGCGCCGGTGCGCTCGCCCTGCACCCGCGCACTTTCGGTGCCCTGGCTGAATCATTGCACGCTCCCGCGTGTAGTATTCGCCCCATCCATGGGGCTCACCCCTCCGGGGCAACGCTTCGCGTTGTTCAAATTGGCTCCCGGCCAATTTGTCCTCCTTCAGCCTTCGGGCTAATCGGGCCGGTACAGACACGCTCCCAGCGTGGCTGTACCTCTCGCGGACATCCCTGTCCGCTCACCCGCCCCTGCGTCTTCGTCGGCAATAATTTTAATGCCCCCACCAGACTGCAAACCTTTTGGTATGTAAGGAAAGGGTAGGGGGCGGCGGTTAAAAAACCATCGCTTGTTACCGGTAAGGCTGATTTTCCTAAGTAACCGATTGCGCAACCGTTAAAAATCCGTATCTTTACCGCCGTTAACGATATGTGAGCAAGATCACGAAACAAATGCATAACAATGCAACTCAAATTGACATTTGTTGACACAATCGCGTATTAAGTTACGAAATCATGACACTTAAGAATGTTCTGAAGATCCGGGGGTAAACCGGTAGCGGAATGTTTTATAGCGATGATCGTTAATGACGCTGCCGCAGGTTGTATTGGTGAAACATCGCCGCCCGGCAGGGAAACGCCCCCCTTCACGCACTGGTAACCACAATGAAAAATCGTCTTTTCGCCGCGGGCGCGTTGATCGCCCTCTCTTACAGCGCTACCGCTTTGGCTGAATCCAATGTCGGGTCCAGCGATCAGGGGGAGTACCTCTCCGACTGGTGGAAACAGAGCGTCAACGTGGTGGGCAGCTACCACACCCGCTTCGGGCCGCAGCTGAATAACGATCTCTACCTGGAATATGAAGCCTTCGCCCATAAAGACTGGTTCGACTTCTACGGCTATGTGGACGTGCCGAAATTCTTCGGCGCCGGTAACAGCAACGATGTCGGCATCTGGAACAAAAACGGCTCACCGCTGTTTATGGAGATCGAACCGCGCTTCTCCATCGACAAACTCACCGGCACCGACCTGAGCTTCGGGCCGTTCAAAGAGTGGTACTTCGCCAACAACTATATCTTTGACATGGGCCCGGACAGCGATAACCGCCAGAATACCTGGTACATGGGCCTCGGCACCGACATCGACACCCATACCCCGCTGAACCTCTCCCTGAACGTCTACGCCAAATACCAGTGGGAAAACTACAGCGCCGCCAACGAAAACAGCTGGGACGGCTACCGCTTCAAGGTGAAATACTTCCTGCCGCTGGGCGACCTGTGGGGCGGCCACTTCAGCTACATCGGCTTCACCAACTTCGACTGGGGCTCTGACCTCAACGAAAACGGCAACAAGTCCCGCACCAGCAACTCCATCGCCTCCAGCCATATTCTGGCGTTGAACTACGCCCACTGGCACTACTCCGTGGTGGCGCGTTACTTCCATAACGGCGGCCAATGGCAGGACGGTACCGAGCTGAACTTCGGCAAAGGCAACTTTGACGTCAAGTCCACCGGCTGGGGCTACTACGCGGTCATCGGCTACAGCTTCTGATCCCGCGCTCCCCTGCTCGCACAACCCGGCTCCGGCCGGGTTTTCTGTTTTTTGCGCGAAAAACAACCAAAACGATGCGCGACCCCGCCCGCCGGTTATGGCATAATGCGCGCCTCATCACATTCCCAGACAAGAGCGAGCGTTGTGTTAAGTACTAACAACATCACCATGCAATTCGGCAGCAAGCCGCTGTTCGAAAATATTTCCGTCAAATTTGGCGGCGGCAACCGTTACGGCCTGATCGGCGCCAACGGCTGCGGCAAATCCACCTTTATGAAAATCCTCGGCGGCGATCTGGTGCCGAGCGGCGGCAACGTGTTCCTTGATCCGAACGAACGCCTGGGTAAATTGCGCCAGGACCAGTTCGCATACGAGAATTTCTCCGTGCTGGACACCGTGATCATGGGCCACGACGAACTGTGGCAGGTGAAAGAAGAGCGCGACCGCATCTACGCCATGGCCGAGATGAGCGAAGAGGACGGCTACAAAGTGGCTGATCTGGAAGTGGCCTACGGCGAAATGGACGGCTACACCGCCGAAGCCCGCGCCGGCGAACTGCTGCTGGGCGTCGGCATTCCGGTAGAACAGCATTACGGCCCGATGAGTGAAATCGCCCCCGGCTTCAAGCTGCGTGTGCTGCTGGCACAGGCGCTGTTCTCCAACCCGGAAATCCTGCTGCTCGACGAACCGACCAACAACCTGGACATCGACACCATCCGTTGGCTGGAGCAGGTGCTGAACGAACGTAACAGCACCATGATCATCATTTCGCACGACCGTCACTTCCTGAACATGGTCTGCACCCACATGGCCGACCTGGACTACGGCGAGCTGCGCGTTTACCCGGGCAACTATGATGAGTACATGACCGCCGCCACCCAGGCGCGCGAGCGTCTGCTCTCTGACAACGCCAAGAAAAAGGCGCAGATTGCCGAGCTGCAATCCTTCGTCAGCCGCTTCAGCGCCAACGCCTCCAAATCCAAGCAGGCGACCTCGCGCGCCCGCCAGATTGACAAAATCCAGCTGGATGAGGTCAAAGCCTCCAGCCGCCAGAACCCGTACATCCGCTTCGATCAGGACAAAAAACTGTTCCGTAACGCGCTGGAAGTGCAGGAGCTGGCCAAAGGGTACGACGAGGGGCTGCTGTTTAAGAACCTCAACCTGATGGTGGAAGTGGGCGAGAAAGTCGCGGTGCTGGGTGCCAACGGCATCGGTAAAACCACCCTGCTGAAAACGCTGGTGGGCGACATCGAGGCCAACGCCGGGACGGTGAAGTGGTCTGAGAACGCCAACATCGGCTACTACGCGCAGGACCACGCGGAAGATTTCGACGTCGACATGACCGTTTTCGACTGGATGAGCCAGTGGAAGCAGGAAAAAGATGACGAGCAGGCGGTGCGCGGCATCCTCGGCCGTCTGCTGTTCGGCCAGGACGACATCAAGAAAAAGGTCAAGGTGCTCTCCGGGGGCGAGAAGGGCCGTATGCTGTTCGGCAAGCTGATGATGCGCAAACCGAACGTGCTGATCATGGACGAACCCACCAACCACCTCGACATGGAGTCGATTGAGTCCCTGAACATGGCGCTGGAGATGTACGAAGGCACGCTGATCTTCGTCTCCCATGACCGTGAGTTCGTCAGCTCGCTGGCGACCCGCGTGCTGGAGATCACCCCGAACAAGGTGATCGACTTCGGCGGCACCTACGAAGACTACCTGCGCAGCCAGGGCATCTACGCCTGATTCTACGCGCGCACAAAAAAGCCGGGCAGATGCCCGGCTTTTTTTATGGCGGCGATTCAGGCCCGGCTTTTTCATGCCGGCCATTCAAGCCCGGCTTACGCGCGCCACACCTTGCTCTCCACGCCCTCCACCCACAGGCGGCGGGTTTCGCCCGGCGGCAGGGTCAGGGCGATCTCTTGCCAGGCGGGCTGGTAAGTGCCTTTGCGCTGGAAGGTGAGGTGGATCTCAGTGGCGGTGCAGGCCATTTCCCATGTCAGCCACAGCGCCTCACCTTGCTGGTAGCCCCAGGATTCGCCGTCATCCTCAAACAGCATGCCGTGGGAGACGCCTTCACCGCGTAACGGGTAGAGCTTCAGCTCACGCACGCTGTCGGCCTGCGCGTCCACATGGGTGATACGTGCGCTATGCGGCAGGGCGGCCCCGGCGCGCACCAGCAGCGGCAGCCGCTCCAGCGGCGCGTCCAGCGTCACCTGTTGGCCGCCGCTGAACCACTGGCCGCTGTGGTAGTCATACCAGCCACTGTGGTTGTCCGGCAGCCACAGGCTGCGCTGCCGCTCGCCCGGCTCTACCACGCTCGCCACCAGCAGATCGCGCCCCAGCAGGAACTCGTCACACTCCAGGAAGGTTTCGGCGTCATGCTCATGGTCAAGGAACGTCGGCCGCAGCATCGGCTCATCGTCCGCGTGCGCCTGCCACAGCAGGGTGTAGAAGTAGGGCAGCAGGCGGTAGCGCAGCTCAATCGCCTCGCGGATCGCCGGGGTCACCGCCGGGTACATCCACGGCTCGTTGACGGTGTGATCGTCATTCCAGGAGTGGATGGTAAAACGCGGATGCATCACGCCGTTCTGCACCCAGCGCACAAACAGCTCGGCGTCCGGTTTGTCGCCGGAAAAGCCGCCGACGTCATGGCCGACGTTGTACAGCCCCGACAGGCTCATGCCGACGCCCATGCGGGTGTTGTAACGCAACGTTTCCCAGTTGGTGCGGTTGTCGCCGCTCCAGGTCTGCACGTAGCGCTGCATCCCGGCGCAGCCGGAACGGGAGATCAGGTAGGGGCGTTTTTCCGGCGCGAACGCCTGTTGCGCTTCCATCGAGGCACGCATCATCAGCAGCGGCATCACCGGGCGGATATGTTTAATCGCGATCTCGCGGCCGAAGCCGTGGCAGCGCGCTTCGCCATCCCACACTTCATATTCGTTGTTGTCATTCCAGGTCGAGTCGATGCCCTTTTCCAGCAGTTGCCCGGTGACGCCCTGTTGCCACCAGGCCACAGTCGCCGGGTTGGTGAAATCAAGGTGCGAACCTTCGTCATCCCAGAAGCTGGAGCGCTCCGGGCTGGCCTGCTCTGAATCCCGGATAAACAGCCCGCGCTCTGCCACCTCCTGGTAGCGCGGGTGATCCTGCAACAGGCACGGTTTGATGTTGGCCGCCAGCTTCAGCCCGGCGTCATGGAACGCCTGGGTCATCACTTCCGGTTGCGGCACTTTGTCGTAGTTCCAGTTGAACACGTAGCGCTTGTTGTTGATCGAGGTGTAGCCGGAGGAGAGCTGGAACGAGTCGCACGGGATCGCCTGCTCGCGGCAAAGGCGGATAAAGTGCATCAGCTGCTGCTGGGCGTCCGTCGCGTCGGTGTAGTGCATGGTGGAGCCGCTGTAGCCCAGGCTCCATTTCGGGCCGAACAGCGTTTTGCCGGTGAGCCGCACAAAGGCTTTGGTGACATCCAGCACCTGCGGGCCGAGGAACAGGTAGTAGTCGATGTCGCCCGCTTCCGCCTGCCAGCGGCGGTAAGGGGCGTGGTAGTTGTCGATCTCATTGCCCAGATCGAGCCAGCAACTGCTGAGATTGTCATAAAACAGGCCGAAACTGACGTCCGGCCGCCGGGTGATGGTAAAGGGAATATGCTTGTAGAGCGGGTCGGTGGAGGCGGCGTTGTAGCCCATGGCGTCCAGGTTGCGCATCTCGTAACGTTTGCCGGTGCGCTGCAACGGGCCGGCTTTTTCGCCCAGCCCGTAATAGGCCTCTTCTTTAAAGCGGCGCTGATAGTGCGCCACGCCGTCGCCGTGGGCGTTGAGCAGGTAGGCGCTGGTCGGGCGGTCACTGGCCAGCAGTTGCCATGCACCGGCCTGATCCCGGTAGTGCCACTCCAGCCACAGCGGCTGGTGCACCGTCACGCGCAATTTTTCCGTGCTGATGCAGAGCCGCCCGTCCTGCTCCTCCAGGGTGAAGCCCGGCAGGGCAAAGCCCGCCACGCTCTCCCGCGCGCGGCCTTCCCACGGCACATCGCCGTCCGGGGCGATGCTCCAGGTGCGGTCCAGCGCCAGCTGGTTACGGCGTTTGATCAGCACGCGGAACAGGCCCGTGTCCAGCACATAGAGGCAGAGGCGGTGGCTGCCGTCGACGGCTAATTCCACGTGGCGATCGTCAGCGGTCAGCAGCGACCAGTGTTTCAGCGTTTTCATCGTTACATTCCCTTTCAGGCACGCGCGGTGCGGCGTTCAGCAATAAAAGCGATCAGGAAGACCGCGCCAATCAGGTCAAAGAAGCCCATGGCAATAAACAGTGGGTTGAAGCCAATCTGGTCAGCGGTGACGCCGATCAGCAGTGAGAACAGGAAGCTGGCGATCCAGGCGGCCGAGCCGCGCATGCCGTTCACCGTGGCCATCTGCCCGCGGTCGAAGGAGTCCACCACCAGTGCGCTCAGCATGCAGGAGATGATCTGGTGGCCGAAACCACCGACTGAAATCAGCGCAATGGCGACATACGGATCTTGTGTGGTGGCCACCAGCGCCAGGGAGAGCATCAGGAATGCGCCGGTGACGGAACTGGCGACCACCGAGTTGGTACGGGTGCAGCCAAACACGCGGACGTAGAGCTTCGTCAGGTAGCCGCTCGCCACGCTGCCGAGGTCGGCGGCCAGGAACGGCAGCCAGGCGAACATGGCGATCTGTTTGAGGTCCATGCCGCGCTCATTGGCGAGGTAGAGCGGCACCCAGAAGCTCAGCACCGCCCACGCTGGTTCCGCCATAAACGCCGGGATGGCGATGCCGTAGAAGCGTTTGTTTTTCGCCACGGTTTTCAGCGCGGTCAAAAACGGCAGCTTCACCGCCGGCGGCTCGTTATCCTGCTTGATGAACGCCAGCTCACTTTTGCTCAGGCGCGGGTGCTGCTCCGGGTTGTGGTAGAACAGCCACCAGAGCAGCGCTGGAGGCGCAGGCTGCCCGCCGGTAAACATAAACGCCCCTTGCCAGCCAAACGACACGTGGGCGAAGTAGACGATCGGCGGTGCCAGCATCGCGCCGATGGAGAACCCCACGCCCGCCCAGCCCGCCGCCACCGGACGCTCTTTTTTCGGGAACCATTCGCCGATGGTTTTGGCGTTGGCCGGGGTGGCGGCCGCTTCCGCTCCGCCCATAAAGAAGCGCAGGATCGCCAGGTGCAACCAGCTGCCTGCCCCGGCGTGCAGCATACAGACCACTGCCCAGATCACGGCACAGATTAAAAAGCCGAGCTTCAGGCCGATCACATCAATCAGCCAGCCGCAGATCGGCTGGAACAGGGTATAGGCGAGCTGGAATGCGCCGACGATCCAGGAGTATTGCTCCGTGGTGATACCGAGGCTGGTTTTCAGTTCCGGCGCGAGGATGCCGAGGGAGTTGCGGGTAATGTAGTTGATGGTGACGCCGAGCAGAAACAGCACCAGCACCCACCAGCGCAGGTGGCGGAACGTGCGTTTCGCCGTAACGGCGGCGACATCCTGGTTTATGCCATGACTCATTCTTATTCTCCACGTAGGGGCGGTGACAATCGGAATTGGTATAACAGCATTTGATAAAGGCGTTTTTTTATTTATTTGAATAATAAGGTTTTTATAGTTGTTATCGGACCTTTCCGGGCGAAAGGTGTTCGACAGATTGAGCCTAATCGAGTTATAAACTGACCAACAGCGGATTTTCTGCAAAGTTTTTCACCAGGTGGAAAAACAGAGGCCGAGGCGGGCGGAGAAGCAGATAAACACAGGCGTAAAGCGCGGTGAAAATTTTTTCATCGGCAAATCAGGCGCAGATCACAAAATGGATAAAAAGCTCAAAATCACCGAGATCGCCGCGCAGACCGGCCTCTCGATAAGCACCGTGTCGCGGGTGCTGGCCGGCAAAGCCAACACCAGCGACGCGGCGCGGCAAAAAGTGCTGGCCTGTGCGCAGGCGCAGGGCGTGTTGCAGGGGATGGCGGCCGGGCGGTTATTGATCAACAGCCTGGTGGTGTTTGCGCCGCAACGGGCGTTTGATGAACGATCAGACGTGTTCTATTACCGGGTGATGCAGGGCATCAGCCAGGCGCTGGCCGCACATGAAGTGCGGCTGCGCTACTGCCCGCTGGAAGAACTGGACAGCGATGCCAACCTGTTTCTGAGCAAAATGCATGACGCCGCAACGGAAGCCGCGATCCTGATCGGCATTGATGAGCCGCACATCCACGATCTGGCGGCGGACATCGGCAAGCCCTGTGTGCTGGTCAACTGCCGTGACCGCAAAATGCGCCTGCCGGGCGTCGCCCCGGATCACCGGCTGATTGGCGAATACGCCGCCGCGTACCTGTTTGAGCAGGGGCATAAGGCGGTGGTGAATCTGCTCTGTTTGCGGCGCTACACCATGGAGCTGCGGCTGGCGGGCATCCGTGACGCCTGGGAGGCGCATAACCTGCCGTTTGATGAGGCACAGCACCTGATCAGCGCCCAGAGTTTCAGTGCCAGGGAGAGCGAGCAGTTAATCAGCGATTTTCTGGCAGCCACCCCGCGCGCCCACCTGCCGAGCGCGCTGCTGGTGGGCGGGGATTTCATGGCGGCCGGGGCAGTGAGCGCGTTGCAGAAAGCGGGGCTGCGGGTGCCGCAGGACATCTCGGTGATGAGCATCGACGGCTTTAACCTGGCGGCCATTCACGATGTGCCGCTCACCTCGCTGCACGTCCCGCGGGATGCGCTGGGCAGCGAGGCGGTGCATCTGCTGCAACAGCGGCTGATCCGCCCGCAGGCCCCGGTCGGGAACCTGCTGCTGAACGGCACACTGGTAGTGCGGGACTCGGTGCGTCGCATCCGCCCGCATAAAGCCCACACCGCCGTGCGCAACGAGGGGCTGTATGATGAATGAGGGGATCAGGCGGGCTTTTTAAACTGTCGGGGATCTCTTCTGTTCCGTAACCGGGCTACGAGCAGCGCTACCAGCCACACGATCGCCACCAGCATCACACCTGATTCGGCCGTATGGTAGCGCGGGATATTATGCGTCAATGCCAGATGAAACAGGCTGGCCGTGGCGGCCAGCAGGCTAAAGGCCCAGTAGCGGGTGAGACAGAGCGCAAACAGGGCAAATGTCAGGAGAATGCTCAGAACTGGATACCCGCTGAAGCCCATGCCGCGCCAGGCAAATAATGGCAGCGTGGCCAGATAGCTGCTGACCAGGTGCCCATTAAGCGGCGTGATATCGGCAAACCTCAGCCGTCCGGCTTCCATCTCTTCTCCGGCAGCATAACCCTGGTAGAAATACTGGATACGCTGTTGCCACGGGGCAGGCGGCTGATCTTCGTCAAAGGGAGTACAGGGAACCCGTTCTGTGCCCATGTCAAAGCAGGTTTCCCGGTTAAGACGTTCGCAACGGCCGTGACGCAGAAAATCTGGTGCAGAAATGCCCAGTACATGCCCAGCCGCCGGGCGCAGATCAGGATGGGAAAATGCATAGGCCATACAGCGGTATTCACTGCCGCTGGGGGCAATCGTCAACATCAGCCGTACCGCTGCCACTGTTTTACCGCGTTCGGCAATGGTGTAGTGATCAAACAATACGGCATTGCGCACCATCCAGGGTGTGACCACTAACAGGAAGACCGCGGCAGTTATCGCAGCGTGACGCCGGTATCGCCATGCCAGTATCAGTAGCGGCACCAGAGGGATGTAGAGGAACTGCGCTTTGGTTAACGCCAGTAACCCCAGCGTCAGGCCAGCAGCCAGCGCAGTACCTGGCCTGGGCTGTTGCTGTAGCCGGAACAGCAGCAGGGAGGCAATGAACAACAGCAAGGCCGCCAGTGCCTCATTGTTATAGTAATTGAATAACCGGGGCGTTGTATAAAAAACAATCAGAGAAAGCGCCAGACCTAGTATGGCGTAAGGCAGGCTGCGTAACTGACGATGAATCAGGCTACACACGGCAGTGATTAACAGTGCATAAAGCGCCAGGTTAATCTGTTTAAACAGCAGTGCATGTTGGCTGGCGAGCACCTCTGCCGGTATGGAGGCATGGCCTGTCAGCCACAGCAGCCCTGCTGTCAGGGCCGGCCATGCCGGTTCACGTACCATGTCCGGCAGGGACGCAGGGGTGCTGGAAAAAACGCCGTGCTGCACTAAATTGACGGCAATACTCAGATTCTGATAACCGTCTGCCACGATAGGGCTCGCAGTCAGCCGTGGGTGCAATACCAGCAGGCTGATAACAAAACAGGCGAGTGACCAGAACCAGCGGGTTAGCGTGTCACGTTTATTTTTCATGGTAATCAACCTGATAAATGGCATAGCCATCAATAGCAGCCAGCCGGTTCAGGCTGAATCCGGTCGCCTTTCCTGCTGGGGACAACAACCCGGCAGGTTGCAGGGCGGCGTTAACAATAACCACCTGCACATGGAAACGCCGCATCTCCGGTTCCAGCGCGGCAAGGTAAGGTTGTGGTGAGTTAATGGCGTTAAACAGGCGCATCCGCGCGGCGAACTCTTCAGGCGGCAGGATGGTTTGCAGCATCACCGGGTAGGTATGGCCCGGCATCACCAGCCCAAAATCAGGTTTTAATAACGGGACAAACGCTGCAATGGGGCTGTCGGCCAGCAGGTTACCGTGCAGATGCAGCGTATCGAGTTGTGCCATCAGGCGCACCGCCGTCTGATATTGGGGCGGCAATTTGGCAGCCGGCCAGCCGAGTTGTGTGCCGTTATCGGCTGACAGTGTCCAGCGCCCGCCCAACAGGAAAGCCAGTAATACCGTACAGCCCAGCACTGCACCGGGCAGAAAGCGGCCTCTGCCGGCAATGGCCGCTGCCAGGGCGGTACTGACAAGCAGCGGAACCGGCGCGGCCCAGGCCAGCCGCCAGCTCATATTACGTGCGGAGACCTGAGCCAGCAGATCGGCGAACCAGGGGTTCAGGATCATCAGCAAGGTCGTCACGGTAAACAGCAGGTAGCTCAGCGTACCGCGGCGCCAGGCCAGCACGCTGCAACCGAGCAATAACGCCAACAGTGACAGCGCATCACGTCGCGCCAGCCCTAATGAGGCGTTAATGGGCAGGTAAGTCCCGACTTCCGCGAGTGAAATGCCGGAGGTATTGATGAACTTCAGCCAGAAAACAAAGATAGCCGGGTAAATCAGCGCGATGCCCAGGAAGAACCCACAGCGAATCATGTGTTTCAATGGTTTATCCAGGGCGCAGGCCGCCACCAGGACAGTGGTAAATACCGTCAGTACCAGCCCTGATGACGAGACGCCCAGCGTCATAATATGCACCGCAGCCAGCGGCAGGGTGCGTAACAGCGTAGGCCGGTTCAGCAACAGCAAACCGGTAATGGCCGTTAAGGGCGTGGTCAGGGCAATCAGCAGCGCTTTGCCTTGAAATAACCGGACAAATACCCGGTTGCCGTACGCGATATGCGATTCCCCCCAGGCAAACAGCAGCAGTACACACAGGGCCGTGGCGAAAATGGCCTCATTACGCGGCAGAAATAACCGGCTGAATAAAAAGGCAACGGCTACCGTCAGCGCCGCACTGACACCCGGCACCAGCAGGTAATAAACAGTGAACAACGGCAGGTGGCTCCAGGTGGCGAGCCAGGCGATAAAGGTTTCATAAGAAGCAATACGGTAGGGGGCAAAACGGAAATGGGGGTAGACCGACCCCAGCGTGGTATCAAATGTGAGCGGTGCCAACATAGGGTGGCGCAAGGTCTGATCGGCCAGCTGGATGAAATGGGAATCATCATAATCAGAGCGGTAAGCCATTAACGTCAGGATAACCGCTGTCACCATAATGCCGGCCAGCGCACCATTCTGCCAGGCACGGGCCGGCAGCAATGGATCGTCCGTCAGGGCAGCCGCAGGCAGGCGTCGTTTGGTCAGCGCGATCAACAGCAGGCCGATGACCCCGGCACAAAAACGCCAGCGATAGTCGGGCACCCAGAACAACACCAGCGCGGTCACCAGAAGAATCACAATTCCGGCCAGGCTGGGTGCCTGCCGGGCCGGCAGCGCCGGGCGTGCATGCAGGTAAAACGTGCTGAACAGGTATGCGCCCCAGGCCGCCAAGGCCAGCGTCACGGGCAGCGCATAGAGGAAGCCACGGCTCAGTTGCTGCCAGGGCAATCCGCCAAAGGTGGCGGCATGCAGGGCCACAGTCCAGATGATAAAAGGCAAAGCGATAAAGGTGACACCGAAGGCCATCCAGCGCTCGGGCAGCAGAGCCGTGCGCAGTGTAACAGCGTGCGTCATGCAGGTCGTATCCTTTGAGGTGAACAATAGAGGCCGGTAACCACAAAAAACAGCACATCTCCGGCCACAGTAATCAGGCGCCCGGCCAGCACGGCCATCACGACATCCGGATCGGTGACGACCCCTTTTAACAGGAAAATCAGCACCATTTCGCGGATGCCTACCCCGGCCGGGGCGCCGGGCGTGACCAGGCCCGCCAGCCAGGCAAGCACATAAGCCCCGCACAATGACGGTAATAAAGGCAGCAACGGTGCCGGAGAAGGCACAATGATGCCCACCAGTACGGCGCAAAACAGCAACCCGGCAATCAGTAAAAACAGGCTGTAATAAAGCAGCGCGGAGTACAGCAAGGCGGCGCGCTCAGGGGGGCTGATTCGCCGCAACAACACAGAGGCCACTAACCAGACCGCCAGGGCCAGCAGGGCAGCAGTAACAGGCGTCAGCCACGGCAGCAACAGCGGCAGCGCCAGCAACCCGCACAGCACGCCTCCTGCACAGAGCAGGGCCAGCTCCCAGACTGTCGATTTAGCCAGCGCCCCACCGGGCAGGCCGGCGGCCATACCCAGGGCCTGACGGCCGGCGAAATGGAAGATATTGCCCGGCAGGTACTTGGCGAGTTGCGTGACGCCATAGATGCCAATCACCCAGCGTGGGCGGCAGGGCTGGTGAAAACAGGCCAACAGTTGCCCCCAGCCGACGGCCAGCAGCAGGTTGGCGGCACCGTAGGCCAGTGCAGCCGCGGCCATGCCCAGCCAGGCCGCGGGGCCAAACCGTGCCGGGTCCAATTGGCTGCCGTAGTGCCATAAGCGCTGAGCGACAAACAGGATACCGAGCAGAGCGAGCACCGTGCCTGCCCAGTTCAGGGTACGTTTTAAGGCGGAATTCATCGGCGTGGCGTACAGAGCAACATGGTCCAGGGCAGCGGGCGTTTGACTTCTTCGACCTCAAAATAGCGTGAGACTAACCGGATGAAATCCCGCTGTGACCAGTTTTGCAAATGGCCGGGTGTATTACCGAACTGCCCAAGGTATTTGCCGCGGGCCATATTCAGGACACGCCATAAAGGTTCGCGCGGCACACTGATAATCAGGTGGCGGGACACAATACGTTGCAAAGCCTGCAACCCGGCTTCCGGGTCTTCCAGATGTTCCAGGACTTCACAACAGACAACCAAATCCGCGCTGTCCTGCGGGGCCTGCACATCATAAATACTGCGGGCCGTAAACAGGGAGTCCGCGTGCCCTTGCTCAGCGGCATTCTGTTGCGCCAGGGCAATCACCTGGGTGGAGAAATCACACCCCCGGGCATCAATCCCCTGTTGTTGCCAGCGCAATACCCAATAACCTTCACCACACCCAATCTCATGAATGGAACGTGGTGCAGCGCGGGTTACCAGGTCAGTCAGCGCACCCTCAAACCCCGCCATCATCCACTTCACCACCGGGTTGGAGGAGCCGTATTTATCAAAAGTGTTGCCGATAACAATGCCGTTTTCCTGACTGCCGCCGGCGATTTTAATGCCCATAGTGGTTCCTGTTTTCATGACGTGTTTCCGGAGTAACCGGAAGGGGCGAATCCAGCGTCTCATCCTGCACATTCGCCGGGCGCACCGGTGGCGCGCTATCCTGGGTATGTAACTGGGTTTTGTAGCGGATATCCTCCAGCAGCTTACGGTTAGCCGCCAGCAAGTCAGCCACGAACGCGATCAATAGCGTCTGGAAACCCATACCAAGCAGGGTGGCGGCCAGAATCAGCGACTGGACATAACCCTGGCCTTCCCCTTGTACGAAGTGCCACAAAAAACGCAGACCGATTAAAAAACCAATACCAAACAGCAGCATGCCAATGACGCTGAAAAACCGGAAGGGACGATAAATAATGAAAATGCGGACAATGGTAATGATGCTGCGCTTAATGTAGGAGGCCATGCTTTTTACCAGCCGGGAGGGGCGCAAATCCTCATTTACCCGGATCGGCACTGACATAATGGCCATATTCTTCTGTCCGGCCTGGATGATGGTCTCCAGCGTATAGGTGTAATCATTGAAAACAATCAGACGTTGCGCCGCCGTACGGCTGATGGCGCGAAAACCGCTGGGGGCATCCGGGATGTCGGTTTTGCTGGCGAGGCGCACCACCCAGCTGCCGAGTTTTTGCAGCCATTTTTTGCACAGTGAGAAATGCTCAATGGTGGCGATGGGGCGCGCGCCGATAACCATCTCAGCCTGGTGAGCCAGAACCGGGGCGGTCAGCAACGGGATATCCTGCGCCTCGTACTGATTGTCGGCATCCGTGTTGACAATCACATCCGCCCCCCGCGCCAGACAGGCATCCAGGCCGGTCATAAAGGCACGGGCCAGCCCCTGATTGCCGGTATGGCGGATAATATGGTCAACCCCATTTTCCTGCGCCACGCGGCAGGTCTCATCCTGGCTGCCGTCATCAATAATCAGCCACTCCACGCTATCAAAACCGGCTACCTGCCGGGGCAGGTGAGAGAGCGCTAAAGCAAGCGTACCTGCTTCGTTATAACAGGGTATCTGGATAATCAGTTTCAACGGAATTCCTCTGGCCTGTAATAAGTGCACGGGAAATCGGACGTTTTACTCGGTTATGCTTCAACGTTATTGATCGCGCTCAAGCATAGAGGAGCCGGGATGAAAAATGAACTGATCAGGCTGATTTTTGTGCTTTTTTAGCGGGGGATGGCATCAGTTTTTGCTGCCGCACACCTCGCACTGTGGGTTTTTCGGCAGTTTCAGGGTGCGGAACTGGCAGGTCATGGCGTCGAACATCACCACCCGGTGGGTGGCCGGGGTGCCGTAACCGGTGAGCAGTTTGATCGCTTCCATCGCCTGTAAACTACCGATCGTCCCGACCAGCGGTGCCATCACGCCCGCCTCAACGCAGGTCAGGGCGTTCTCACCGAATAACCGGCTCAGGCAGCGGTAGCAGGGCTCATCCGGCTGGTAGGTGAAGACGCTGAGTTGCCCCTCCATGCGGATTGCCGCGCCGGAGACCAGCGGGGTGTGCGCGTGGAAGCAGGCGCGGTTAAGCTGGTCGCGGGTGGCGACATTGTCGCTGCAATCCAGCACCACATCCGCCTGCGCCACCAGCGCGGCCAGCGCGGCGTCATCCGGCTGCTGGTTAAGCGGGTGAAGCCGGACATGCGGGTTGATCGCCGTGAGCGCCTGCGCGGCCGAGTCCACTTTCGCCATGCCGATGCGCGCGTCGCTGTGCAGCGTCTGGCGTTGCAGGTTGGAGAGCGCCACGGTGTCGAAATCCACCAGCGTCAGGGTGCCGACGCCGGCCGCCGCCAGATATTGCGCAGCGGCACAGCCCAGCCCGCCGAGACCAATCACCAGCGCATGGCCGGCTTTCAGTTGCTCCTGGCCGTCAAAATCGAAACCGCGCAGCACAATCTGGCGGTTATAGCGCAGCGCTTCTTCATCACTCAGTTCCGGCAGCATGCTCAGTTCCCCAGCAGGTGGTTAAATAGCTGAACCGTGACGATTTCCCCTTCTGCCACTGACCCGCGTTCCCGCTCCAGCACAATAAAGCAGTTGGCCTGGGCAAAGGAGCTGAAGACGTGCGATCCCTGATGGCCGGTGGTGCGCACCGCCAGTTCGCCCTGTTCATTGGTAAACGCAATGCCGCGCTGGAAATCGAGCCGTCCCGGCTGTTTTTTCAGCGGGGTGGCAGCGCGCGCCTTGAGGCCTGGCGGCAACTGCCAGGCGGTATGGCCGGTGAGGCGGGCGATCAGCGGCTGCACCAGCTGGTAGAAGGTCAGCGCCGCAGAAACCGGGTTGCCCGGCAGGCCGCAGAACCAGGCGTTGCTGAGGCGGCCAAAGGCGAACGGTTTGCCCGGCTTGATCGCCAGTTTCCAGAAGCCGATTTCGCCCAGCTCCTCCAGCATTGTTTTGGTGTAATCCGCTTCGCCGACCGAGACGCCGCCGCTGCTGATCACCAGATCGGCCGCGGCATCCGCCTGCTGGAACGCTTTGCGCAGCGCCTGCGGGTCATCGGGGATGATGCCTAAATCCACCACGGTGCAGCCGAGCTGCTCCAGCATCAGCCGCACGCCGAAGCGGTTGGTGTCGTAGATCTGGCCCGGTTGCAGCGGGGTGCCCACCGGTTGCAGCTCATCGCCGGTGGAGAAGACCGCCACCGTCAGCGGCTCATACACCGCCACATCCGTCACGCCGAGCGACGCCAGCAGCGGCAGTTCGGCCGCGCCCAGCCGCACCCCGGCGCGCAGCACCACGGCACCCTGTTCAATATCTTCACCCGCCAGGCGGATGTTCTGCCCGGCCTTCACCGGGGCAGTAAAGCGCACGCCCTGTTCAGAGACCTCCGCCTGTTCCTGCATCACCACTGCCTCCGTCCCCGGCGGCACCGGTGCGCCGGTCATGATGCGCAGGCAGCTGTTGGCCGGCCACTCACCGTCGAACGGGTTACCGGCAAATGCCTTACCGGCGACCGGCAGCACACCGGTGGCCAGATCGGCCAGGCGCACGGCGTAACCGTCCATTGCGGAATTATCAAACGGCGGCACCTGCACCGGCGAGGTGACATCTGCCGCGGTGATGCGCCCGGCGGCGGTGGTCAGCGGCACACGGGTCGCGGCGCACTGGGTTGCGACCTGCGAGAGCATCTTCTCCAGGGCATCATCCAGCGAAAGCAGGCCGGAAACAGGGGGGTGTTGCGGGTGTTCTGAGGACATGAATGACTCCGTTGTACGGCAGCGCGGCCCGCCATCAGCAGGCCGGGGCAAAAATC
>NZ_PJZF01000017.1 GCF_002858675.1 Chimaeribacter californicus | reverse complement strand
GGCGGTGTTGGGCAGATAAGGGCGGCGGGCAGCATGTGCGCCCGCCTGCCTGTTTGTCTATATTGCCTGTGCTGGGTTGGTCAGTGACGGCTTTTCCGATATATTTAAAATCCGGTTATATTGTATGGCTATTGAACGGAGTAATAATGGGGCAGAATCGCCGTTCGGATGAGATTGCAGATAATCTCAGCACCGGGCAAGCCGACAGTGCGGCAGTACAGGTCAGTGGTAAACCAGGCCGGCGCACGCGCGCCTTCGACTATGGTGAACTGCGCCTGCTGTTGCTGGCAATGATCGCCAAACAATCCAGCCACGGCTACGAACTGATCCATGAAGTCAAAGAGCGCCTGGGCGGCACATATAAACCCAGCCCGGGCGTTATTTATCCTGCCTTAACCTGGCTTTATGATCGCGGCTACACGGAAATCGATTTAGAAAAGGGTGGGCGTAAACGCTACAGTATCACCCGTGAAGGCCATGCCTTTCTCAGTGCCAATAAAGGCGTGACCGATATGCTGATGGCACGTGTGGTGCCGGATGCACATGGCAAATCACCCCAGGCAATTGTAGAGGCAATGGACCACCTGAAGCGTGCGCTGAGTTTGCGCGTTAAAAGGGGGCCGGTTGCCGATGACGCGATTGCGCGTATCGGCGATATTATTCATGTGGCAGCGAATCAAATTGAAGCGTTGCTCAATGCGCCGGTGTTAAGCGAAGGGGCGGTAAAATGCGTTGCCGATATCGTCACCCCGAATGGCGAACGTTTTTTACGTCGCCTTTGTAGCCATTTTCAACACCAAACTCCCGTTGTGACCGATGAGAACAGCGGCCATTTTCGCATGAGTATGGGCGAAGTGCGTATGGAGGCGCTGGAAGGCATTTTCCGGGTGAGCTTAACCGCACTTAACATAGAAAAACTTTATGAGATGCAGCATATTTTAGTGCGGCATCTCGACGAAGCCGCTGTGCGTGAAAAGCTGCATGTAACCTGGCAGTCTGTTTAATGGCATGAGAAGAAATGCAGACGCTTTCCGGCGCATCTGCATTTTATGGCTTACTCTTGCAGCCCCCCTATCAAGTGTGGAGAAACTGACAAGCCGGTTCTGTTCCAAGGAAAATCTCCTTTATTTCATCCTGCCGGGCAAAAATGCGGCGAACCCAAGCCCGCCGCTCCCAGCATGGTGACTGAGCAGTAAATAAAACACCGGGGGTTTTACAACAGAGCGCACTGCCGGAACGCGTTACTCCAGTTTGAAAATACGCGCGGCATTACCGCCCAGGATATTGGCTTTATCCTCTTCGCTGATTTCCAGACTCTGGATAGTGTCAATGCCCTTGAAGAACCAGTCTTTACGGATCGGATATGAGCTGCCGTAGAGAATATTTTTACCGCCAATCACTTTCACTGCCGCTTCGAGTTGCGCTTTACCCCACTGCGGGGCGCCTGACGTGTCGAAGAAGATGTTATTGCTCAGTTGGGCGCGCAGGTTTCCGGTGCCGGTCTGGAAACGATCGACCGCATCGTTAAACTGATGTTGCGGCGGCACCAGCATGTCGGCAAAGGCATAAAAGGCCCCACCCAGCATGGAGTGAATAAAGCGCAGGTTCGGTAATTCATCGAACATGCCGCTGAACAGTTCACGGCCTACCGCCGTGGCCTGATCAACGCAGCGTCCAAACTGGCGGCGCTGGTTGGTATAAGGCAGAACCGAATTGAAATCGACCGGCAGCGGGGTGTGATGCACCACAACCGGCACATTCAGGTCATTGAGGAATTTCAGGTACGGACGAAACGCCGCATCATCGAGATAGATCTGGCCGTAGTGCGCCACAATTTGTGCGCCACGAAAACCGAGCTGCTCCAGGCAGCGATCGACTTCCCGCAGGCAATCATCAGTCCCCCATGGCGGCACCACCGCCAGCGCCGACATCCGGCCTTCACTACGGTTCACATAGTCTGCCATACGGGTGTTGACCTCTTTGCAGGTCTCTAAGTCGAGCCACTCCTGCCACACCGGCAGACGGAAAATAGCGTGATCCACACCGGCTTTTTCCATGTCGGCGAGCTGGCTTTCCAGCGTGTACTGGCCTTCGGCATAGTTGAGATTCACATAGCCTTTTGGTTGTTCAATAATCAACTGGCTTAGGTCTTTTCCTTCGATTTTTTCCACCCGGGTATGCACGCCGTATTGTTTGGGCACACAGTCGAGGAAAGCGCTAAGCAGTTTCTTATCCGAGAAAAGTTCACCCGGCAGCCAGTGCATATTGGAATCAATAATCTTGCTCATAATCCGTTCCTTTCTGTCTACGTTAAGAGGTCTTCAGGTTATTTTTGTGTGGCAAAGACCGACTTGTATTTAGCCGGCTGGTCTGTCTCTTTCTCTGTCGGAATACGCATACCCGCTTTGGCGTGGTATTCGCTGAATATCGACAACGCTTCTTCATGAGGAAAAATGGCTTCTATATCCTCAAATGGTTTTCCCCCACTGCGCTCCTCTACGATGCGGCGCACCACTTCCGGGCCCTCGCCACGTGAGGCAAGAACCAACCAGTTCACCTTCTCGCGACGTTCATTTTCATAAGCGCGGAGTGCTTCCACAGGATCGGCTACAGACGCCAGTTTTTCGGCAATCACGCGCGCATCCACAAATGCCTGGCACACGCTGTTGCCGCCGCGCGGATACATGGCATGTGCGGCATCGCCCAGCAGTGTGATACGGCCAAATGACCATTGCGGCAGCGGGTCGTGGTCGATGAGGGGAAACAGGTAGCACTCGCGGGCATTGCGGATCATTTCACTGACATTGAGGAAATCGAGTGTGCAGTCGTCAAAGATATGCTCCACCTCTTTCACACCGGTTTCCTGATTCCAGTCCTCTTCGCTCTGCGGCTTTTCGTTCTGCTCGATAACCCAGTTGACCAGCTGGTTGCCGTTGCCATCTACGTTGTCCTGTATCGGATAAACGATCAGCGTCCCCTGGCGGATCGGATCGCCGATGTGCAGAATGCTGCCGCCGGTTTTAAATGGCGGCATCACGGTGACGCCGCGATAAAGCGTTAAACCAGAAAAATGACTGCGGGCAGATTCAGGCAGCAGTTTGCTGCGCACAACGGAACGAATACCGTCGACGCCAATCACCACATCGGCGCGCACGCTCTGCGGCGCATCAGGGTTCAGGTGGGTATCAAAATGAACAGTGACGCCGTTTTCATCCTGCTCAAATGCGCGACAACGACAGCCGAGCGTAATAGCCTCTTCGCCTAACCGTTCCTGTACGGCTTTATAGAGCATCATTTGCAGGCGGCCACGATGAACAAATCGCTGGTCATGCTCGTAGCCCATATAGCGGCCGCATTGTTCTGCAAAAATTTGCTGCCCGTAGCCGGTGTAAAAGATCGATTCTTGTGCTTCTACTGAAATGTCGACAAACGCGTCGTATAAACCCAGCTCGGTAATTTCCCTGACGGCATAGGGTTTGATGTCAACGCCGACACCCAGCGGTTTGATTTCTGCAACCGCTTCAAACAGCCGCGGGCGAAAACCCTGCTGATGCAGGCGCAGGGCAGTGGCAAGGCCAGCCGGACCCGCGCCGATGATGACGATATCCAACATAGTGACTTCCTCTTGTTATGAATTTTAAGTTCAGCGTTCAGGGGGTTCAGATATGGCTTTTCAGGGTGCTGCGGTCAGCAGCAGGGGCATCGCGTCCCGGATGATGGGTGACATTACGCAACCAGATCGGCACGCCTGCCAGGCAGACAACCAGCCCTCCGGTCACCAGGATGGCGAGTGACTGGGTGCTGCCGCTGCGTTGCGCAGCAATAAACAGCGGGGGGCCTAAGAACACGCCGACCAGGGTCAGTTGGGTAATCAGGCCGCTGGTGGCACCTATGCTTTCACGCGACGGCGCAACGACCGGTGCCAGTGCCCACATGCCGACCAGCAGGCCGCTGCCAAACATAAACAGCCATGATGCACCGACAGAAAACATGAACCCGAGCGGCAGCAGGTATACCGCGAGTGCCGGAATCCCTGTAAGGACAAGCCCTGTGAGCCCAATCGCGGCGGCTTTCACGCCCCGGTTAAGCATTGCGCCCACCATCAGGCAGCCAATGCCGTTACACACCATCGCCACCACATTCCAGTGCGCTACTTCCACCAGCGGTACGCCGTAGCGTTTCGATAAATAGGGCGCAAGCGTGGAAATAATGCCGGTTTGTAAAAAGGCGTCGGCACCAAATGAAATGCCGAGCAGATAGATAAGCGGGCTTCTCAATACCGCCCGCAGGCCACGCGTGCGGGAAAACTGCGCTTTCTCTTCAGGCGTCCGGCGAGGCAGGCTAATCATGGCAATGAATGCCAGCAGCAGTGTCAGGAGCGAATGCGCAATAAACGCGGCGCGCCAGTTACTGAAGTGGTCAGCAAGACCAGCCGAAAGAAAGGGCAGCAGAAAGCTGGCGGGAACGAAGGTTGACCATAACGCCATCGCCATATTGCGTTGCTTTCCGGTGGTAATACGAATTAACAGCGTCACCGCAGCAACCGCCGTCATGACATACCCTATGCCCGTGACGATACGGCCCGCCAACAGCAGGTTGAAGGCGGGGGCGGCAACAACACAGAGATCGCCAATGACGATAACGGCAGCCCCTGCTAACAGCACAATACGGTCACCTGCACGATCGACAAGATAACCTGCCAGCAGGGCACCCAGCGCAACCATCAGCGACGGCAGCGACATGATGAGGCCGATCTGGCTGTGGTCGGCCAGGCGAAACTCTTTAGCGATAGAACCTAATTCAGTGACGGCTTCGCTGACGGTCATGGCGGCCATTACGCCGAGGGCGTAGGCAACGAGAATTCTGACCAGCGGATTTTGAATGAATGCACTCACGATCCTTTCTCCCGATAGCTGTTATCACCGTCTGCGGAGGCAGAAACAGTGGGGTAGCGGGCTTTGCGCCCCGCGTTTTACCGTGCTACTGCAGAACGATCAGCCATCGTTAGCCAGGGCAAGAAAACGTTCCAGCGTGGGGGGATCGACACGGATGTCGGGTTCAGTGAGCGCCACATCCGTAAAGGGGGTGGCTTCGGTAAACCACTTCTTCTGGGCAGGCAGCCCCCACTGATCGGCGCGTTTGGGGTCAGCTAAATCCCAGCCGAGCGCCGGCTCCAGATCGATATGCTGATAATGAGTATTAAATAATTCGATGCGATGCCCGTCAGGATCGCGGAAGTAGGTAAACAGTGCACCGCTGATCCCGTGGCGGCCGGGGCCACGTTCCAGGCAGGGCGCATAACCTAACGCACCGGCCACATCGCAGGCGCGGATCATGTCGTTGGAATCCGGCAGGGTATAGGCAAAGTGATGCAGGCGCGGGCCGGGGCCCTGGGTGAAGACAATATCGTGTGGATTGCCTTTTCGTTGCAGCCAGACGCCCCAAAGATGCTGCCGGTCGCCGATCGTCGAATAGGTATACTCACTGACGCGAAATCCAAGCGCCTGATAGAACCGCCACGCCTGGCGGATATCACTGACCTGCAATTGGTAGTGATCAAGGCGCTGTGCGCTGGCTCCGCGATAATGCTGATACTGTTTCAGCATCCGCTCACGCGGCTCCATCGATGCACAAAATTCGAGCGGCACACCCGCATCGTCTCTGACGCGCAGCGTAAGCCCCTGATAAGGCACCTCAACCAGGGTTGCCGTTCTGCCCTGTGCAGCGAAATAATCCTGTGCCTTAAAGATATCGTCTTCATTCCGTACGCGCATTCCGAGACATGCGCAGGTTGCTTCAGAGGATTCTCGCAGCACTAAACTGTGGTGCCCGCGCTCTTCAAGGCCGCGTAAATACACCGCTGAATCATCTTCATCACTCACTACTAACCCGACCAGCTCTGTATAGAAATGCCGGCTGGCATTGAGGTCGCGGACATCAAGCACGACGTGGCCGGCACGCGTCACGTTAAAGGGGGGATCCAAAACCAACTCATCGATATGTGGCATGGGTACGTTCTCTCTTTCAGACGAAGCGATTGTCAGTATTGTTATTTGAGCCGGCGATAACGCAGCCGGCCCGCTTTTGGCCCCGGTTACTACAACTGACATCGGTAACCGGAAAATCTAGATATATCGTGTTAGTAGATATATCTCATTATGTATGGCGAATTGGAGATCAAGCGCACAGTTCAGGATGAAGGCTAAAAAAGGTTCAAAGAGGGGTTTTAAGCGAAGGGAAGGGGGGATGACATCGCGACGTAAGGAGCCGTTACGGGCAGGCCGGTTGCGTCGCCAGAAGGTGAAAACGGCGTGTCTGCACTCTTATAAGTTCTTATTTTTCCCTCAGACCCGGCAAGCCGGGCCTGAAGGTAGTCTTTCAGCAACGTTAAACCTCTGCACTCCTGGAAAACATCGGGCAGGTTATAGCTTCGGTGATGTCTTTTCTGCTTTAAGGCTATATTCCCAGGGTAACTCAGCGGGTGCATGGATGCGGTATCCGACGCGTCGGTAAAGTGCGAGCAGCTGAAATACCCCTTATCACCTGAGGTGTATTTACTTTTACGTTACATTTTATTTCCCGCAGAACGGTTATTTGCAACAAAGTGACTGGGGCTTCTCCGGCGCCTGCCGATAATAGTACCCAGGAGTTATCATCTGTGAAACCTTCCCTGGTCGCTGTCTGTGAGCCGGAGGAGTTCCGCAATGGCACCCCGCAGGAGACGCATTCCACCCTATCTCTTCATTCTCAGAGCAACAGGACACCAGACTGTGAACGCCAAACCCGGCAATACCTCCCTGTCACTCACGCACACCCCTTTGGGCAAAAGCATGACGGCGTTTCTGCTGCTGACGACCCTCGCCGTTATCGTTATTAATGGGTGGTCGCTGTGGGACGCCTGGCAGCACAGGCTAAAAGAGAAGGAAGATGATGCCCGGAACCTCTCTGTCTCGTTGGCCCGACAGGCAGAGGATACTTTCCTCCAGGTGGATATCTCGTTGGGCGAAGTGGTGAGGCACCTCCGGCAGAACGGCCTGGAGTATGCCGCCACGCCCGCCTTTACCCGCCAGTTGCAGGAGCAGCAGGCCAAGCTGACGCAACTGCATTCCCTGTCGGTCTTTGATGCAGACGGGAACCGGGTGGCCACGTCGGGGCGTTACATCCCGGCCAAATTCAGCAACGCAGACCGGGAGTATTTTATCTGGCACCGCACCCATACTGACGCCAATGTGCATATCAGCCATGTGATTTACAGCCGCTCCACCGCCGATCTGTTTATCCCGGTAACCGTACGCCTGGATGACAGCGCGGGTAATTTTGCCGGCATCGTGCTGGCTGCGGTAAAAGTGGACTACTTCAAACATTTTTACAGCTATTACACGCTGGGCGAGCGGGATGAACTGGGGCTGATCCTGACCGACACCTCCATCCTCTATATGCGTCCTTTCCCGGACACGTTCATTGACCGGAGGCTCACCGCCAGCCCGCTGTTTAAAACGCCGCAAAAGGCCTCGAACAGCGGCAACGATACCTGGCGCTCCTCGCTGGACGGCGTGAACCGGATATTCGGCCATGCCCGCTTCGGGCGCTACCCGCTGATTGTGCTGGTGGGCTATGACCGGGACAGATTACGGTCGGAATGGCTGTCCGCTAACCTGACCGCCGTGGTGCTGAACCTGGTGTTATTGGCGGTGATTATCGGCATGGGGCTGATTGTGCTGAGGCAAGTCAGAACCAGCGTCAGGAACCAGCTTGAACTGACCCAGACCAAAGACGAGCTGACCACCATCAACCGTACCCTGCAATCGCTGGCCCTGGTAGACGGGCTGACCGGGCTGGCAAACCGCCGGCACTTTGACGCACTGCTTGACCAGGGCCTGGAACGTTCGCGGAAATCGGGCGAGCCTATTTCGCTCATCATGATGGATATCGACTTTTTCAAGCATTACAACGATACCTACGGGCATGTCGCGGGGGACATGTGCCTGAAAAAGGTGGGCGGCCTGCTCAGTAACGTCACCCATCGCCACACAGACCTGGTGGCCCGCTACGGCGGGGAGGAGTTTGCCATTATTCTGCCTTTCACGAATGCGGCCGACGCGAAGAAAATCGCTGACGGGGCGGTCAGGGCGATCAGGGAGGCAGGGATGGTGCATGGGGCCACGGCGCTGCCCAATAAAGTAGTGACCATCAGCGCCGGGTGTTGCACGATTATCGCCGATGGGCATGAGGGCGAGGCAACGCAGTTCAGGGAGAGGGCAGACGCCATGCTTTATGAGGCCAAACACCGCGGCCGTAACCGGGCGATGGCTGCGGGATAACCGCCCCTCAGCCGTCATTACCCTGCCGGAAGGGCATCGGCACGTAATAAAAAGCCTCACATGGCCCATGCTAAACCGCGCCATGTGAGGGCAAATGGCCTCTCAGAAGGTCAGCTGTACCTTAGCCGCCCGCCCTTTATCGGCTGCCAGCGCCAGTGCCGGGGCCGCCTCGCGCATCGGCATCTCCGCACTTAACAGGGGCAGGGGATCAATGCGTTTTGACTCCAGCCAGCGCACCGCCGTTTCAAACTCCCCGTTGAAGCGGAAAGAGCCTTTTAAGACTAACTCTTTCACCAGCAAGCTTCCGACCGGGTAAGCGATTTCCGGAACGCCCATGCCGAGCTGGATGATCGTTCCACCCGGGCGCGTATAGGCGACCATGGACGCAATTGCCGCAGGCGCGCCCGATGCCTCCATGCTGACGTCATAGACCCCGCCATCACTTGCCCAGCCTGCTGTCAGCGCCTCATCACGCGGATCCACAGCCGCATCGGCACCCATTTCCAGCGCCAGCGACCGGCAGCGTTCACTCAGATCGGTGGCGGTAATATGGGCAGCACCGGCGGCCCGCGCTGCGGCAATGACCAGGCAACCTATCGGGCCGGCACCGGTGACCAACACCTTTTTGCCCACCAGATCGCCGGCCTGCCGCACGGCATGGATGCAGACGGCCAATGGCTCGGCAAACGCAATGGCGCGTGGGTCGGCCTGCGGATCATAGGGGATGCATTGTTCAGGCTGCACCGCCACATACTCGGCAAACCCCCCGTTAACATGCGGGAAGAACTGTGCGCTTCCCATAAACCGCATCGCGCGGCACAGGTTGGCTTTGCCCTCATGGCAGAGTGAACAGCGACGGCAGGGGAATGACGGGTTAACCGCCACCGGCTGCCCAGCCGCCAGGCCGCTTCCGGCCGGCGCGTATTCAACCCTGCCGATAAGCTCGTGCCCAAGCACCATCGGCGCTTTCAGGATCGACATCCCGGCGCGGCCATGCAGGAAATAGTGGATATCCGAGCCGCATATCCCACCACGTTCGACTTTTACCAGCGCCTGAGTCTCCTCCCAGGTCATGTCATGGGGCTGGTAACTGACTTCATGCGCCTGGCTGATGACCACGGCGTTGACACGCTTCTGCTGCATGTTGGCTCCTGATAGGAAATGTGTACCGGAAAGCACTGCGTCATGGGCGGGTTGCCCGTTAAAGTGTGGCCAGCCAGCCACCGTCGACATAGATCATCTGGCCGTTCACATAGGCTGAGGCGTCCGAGGCCAGGTAGATAGCCGTGCCAATCAGCTCCTCAGGCCGGCCCCAGCGCCCCGAGGGGTTGCTGCTGCATACCCATGCGTTGAATGCCTGGTCGTTGACCAGGGCCTCGTTCATATCGGTTAAAATATATCCCGGGCCGATGCCGTTGGTCTGAATGTTGTATTGTGCCCATTCCGCCGCCATGGATTTTGTTAACAGCTTGATGCCGCCTTTGGCCGCGGTATAGGGCGCCACGGTGGCGCGCGCCGCCTCGCTGGTCAGCGAGCCGATGTTGATGATCTTGCCGCCGCGGTGACGTGCGACCATGCGCCGTGCCGCCGCCCGGCCGACCAGGAAGGCGCTGGTCAGGTTGGTATCAATCACCCGCTGCCAGTCGCTCAGGGCCAGCTCCAGCATCGGTTTGCGAAACTGTATGCCGGCATTGTTAATCACGATGTCGACGTGTACGCCCTCGGCGTCGAGCTGGTTGAATACCTGCTCAATCTGCTCTTCCTGGGCGACGTCAAACAAAAAACCACGCGCCTCAACACCCTTGGCCTGCAATTGGGAGAGCGCCTTATCCATATGCGCCTGACGCGTGCCGTTAAGGATGATGCGCGCGCCTGCTTCTGCCAAACCGGCGGCATAGGCAAAGCCAAGTCCCCGGGTAGAGCCGGTGATAAGGGCGGTTTTCCCGGATAAAGTAAACAGGTTATTCATCGTCATTTCCAATTAAGTGAACAATAAGTGAATGAGGTTCTACGTCAGATATTTTTTCCCGACAATCGGCAAATTAAAAGAGTGGCGCATGGATCACAAAGTTGCCAGCGTAATTAAAAAAATAATAGCCGGCATGGAGAATAGCCTCCCATCCGGCAAGGTCAGTATAAGAAGATTTTCCTTTCCCCGGTGACACCAACATTGTGCAGCCCTCCATGAGGTATTCTGTAAAATAACCCGTAGAAACGGGGTATTGGCGCGCTGCCTGTTTTTATAAATGCCCTTTGCACTCATACCATGCATATAAATCGCCATTAACTTGAAAAACGCACTTTTTTGGGGAAATAGGTATAAGAAAGCCGTATGAACGCTAAAAAAGCGATAAAAGAGACGGTTTATGGGCAGTTTTTAGCGCCGTCAATACGTGATTATCAAGAGAATTTACTTACAAAACAGTGTATTATATTAAAACTACACCCGTGTTAAATTCAGGTTAAGAAGCTCGATCTGCGTCACAAATGCTTCACATGGCCCGAAAAAAGTGATTGATAAACGCTCAGGTCAAGTGATAAAAGATTCTCACTTGATAAGGTGTTTTCAATTTAAAGGGGTTATGCCATGTCTCTTGAAACAGCTGCTGTGCGTATTTCAGGAAGTCGGGAGCGGTCGGATAATAAATGGCTTGATGCATTCTTGCCTTTCCCGGTAGCGAATATTGGTGATGCCATGGAACGTTTGAATATGTGTGACGCCGGTATTTCACCGCTTAATTCAGGAATGCATTTTGTGGGGTTCGCATTACCTGTTCAGGTCACCGCAGGGGATAATGCCGCAGTAATTAAGTGCCTTGATTATATTCAGCCCGGCGACGTCATCATGATTAATGGCATGGGGCATACCGATCGGGCGCTGGTGGGGGAGCAGCTGACGCAACGCTTCCAGCATGCCGGGGCTGCTGCACAAGTTATTGACGGCGCGGTGCGCGATCGCAAGGTCATTGAATCCACCGGCTTTCCTACTTTCTGCCGCGGTATCTCGCCCGCCGGCCCCTATAAAAACGGCCCCGGCGTGATTGGCGAGCCGGTCGCTATCGGCGGCGTGGTCTGCTGCCCCGGCGATATCGTCGTGGGGGATGATGACGGCCTCATTATTATCCCTTTCCGGCGGGCGGAGGAGATCCTGCAGAAGGTGAAAGAGGTGGCACAGCGTGAAGCCGAGATGACGGCAGAGGTGACGAAACAGTACCGCTGAGATGTTTAATGCGCCGGGCTGCGATGCTCCGGCCGGCCACAACAGGGTTCCAGGGTAATCATATGACTAAATCACAAGCCGTATCAATAGATTACACTTTGCCGAAAGTGAGAGCGCACAAGAGTAACACGGTCCGCCGGGCGTCGCTGGCGGGGGGCGTCGGGTCATTTGTTGAATGGTACGATTACGGCATCTATGGCTTGCTGGTCAGTTCGCTGGTACTGGTCTTTTCTTCCGGTAACATGGGCACCAGCGATGCCGGGCTGATGCTGACCTACCTCGGCTTTACGGTCAGCTTTGTGGTGCGCCCCTTCGGCGGCATTATTTGCGGCTACCTGGGGGACAGGATGGGCCGCCAGAAATTATTGGCTATCCTGTTGCTGATGATCTCGCTGGCTACGGCGGCCATTGGCCTGCTGCCGGGTTATGCCACCCTCGGCTGGCTGGCCCCGGCGCTGCTTATTCTCCTGCGTATTATCCAGGGCTTCTCCGCCGGCGGCGAAGTCTCGGGGGCAGGCTCCTTTGTGGCCGAATATGCAGAGGACCATCGCCGCGCCGTTGTGATGTCGCCGCTGGTGATGGGCTCTTTTATCGCCCTGTTGTTCGGCAGCCTGCTGATTACGGTGCTGATGCTCCTGCTGGGCACCGGGGCAATGAACAGCTGGGGGTGGCGCATTCCTTTCCTGCTCGCCATCCCGATGGCCCTGGTGGGGGTGTATATCCGCACGCGTATCCAGGACACCCCCCATTTTCAGCTGGTGAAGTCGAGCCAGCGCGTTGTCCGCAACCCGATCCGCGAGGTGCTGACCTCCAGACGCCACCTGAAAGCCATCGCCCTGGCCATCACACTGCCGGCAGTAAACGGGCCGGGTTACTACATCCTGTTTGTCTATATGCCGACCTACCTCAACAAGGTCATGCACTTCCCGCAGATCCAGAGCCTGATGGTGACGGCATGCGGCTTGCTCACGATTGTGGCCGCCATCCCCTTGATGGCCTGGCTCTCTGATCGCCTTGGCCGCCGGCCGCTGCTGATTGCCTCGGCCATAATGATGGGCGTGCTGGCCTGGCCCTGCTTCTGGTTATTGACGCTGGGTATGATGCCGCTGGCCTGTATGGCGGCCGTACTCCTGGCACTGGCCTTTGCCGGCCATGCCGGCGTGATCCAGGCTACCCTGGCCGAGATGTTCCCGACCACCGTTCGCTACAGTGCTTACAGCATCGGTTTCAACCTGTCGACCGTCATCTTCGGCGGCTCTGCCCCCCTGCTGATGACCTGGCTTATCAGCCTGACAGGCATCGCCGCCATTCCCAGTTTTATGGTGATGCTTACAGCATTCATTACGCTGCTCAGCGCCTTCACACTCAAAGAAACCGCCGGCAAGCCGCTTAACGATGAGTAACAGCGGCGGGCCACAGCAATCTGCACGCTATTCGAGGTCATTATGAAAAACACATCACCCTGGCGCATGGGGTTTGATATCGGCGGTACCTTTACCGACCTGGTTTTGTTGAATGATGAAACAGGCGAAACCTTTCGCCATAAAACGCTGACGACGCCGGAAGACCCGTCAGAAGGTGCCTATACCGGCCTGACCCAACTGGTGGAGATGGCGGGGCTGGCACCCGGCGATATCCATACCCTCACCCACGGCACCACGCTGGCGATCAATGCCCTGCTGGAGCGCCGCGGGGCGAAGACGGCCCTGGTGGTGACGCGCGGCTTCCGTGACGTGCTGGTGCTGGGGCGCGAATACCGTTATGACATCTATGACCTGAACGGCGCGCCGGCGCAGCCGCTGCTGCCGCGCGCACAGGCCTATGAGATCAATGAGCGGGTAACGGCACGCGGGGAGGCCATCACGCCGCTGGATGAAGGCGAGGTCGTCCGGCTGGCTGCCACGCTGCGGCAAGCGGGCTATGAGTCTGTCGCTGTGCTCTGTATGCATGCTTACGCCTGGCCGGAAAACGAGATGCGTATTGAGGCTATTCTGGCGCGCGAGCTGCCGGGCGTGCCGGTTTCCTTGTCCCATAAGGTTTCGCGGGAGATGCGCGAATATGACCGTGGCGTGCTGACCGCCATGAACGCCTTCATCAAGCCCAAAGCCCGCCGTTACATGGCGCGGCTCGAGAGCAAGCTGCTCGAGGGGGGCTTTACCTGTGACTGGTTGGTGATGGGATCCAACGGTGGCCTGATGGCCCCGCAAGTCGCGGCTGACTACCCAACCCGCATTATTGAATCCGGCCCGGCCGGCGGCATTGTGGCCACGGCGGCCTTCGCGCGCCGTAACGCTCTCGCTCAGGTGCTGGCGTTTGATATGGGCGGAACGACGGCCAAAGCGTGCGTGGTGCGCAATGGGGAGCCGTCCATCACTACCGATTATGAAGTGGGCCGTGCCGATCGCCTGCTCAAAGGCAGCGGCCTGCCGGTGAAGCTGCCGGTGGTGGACATGATTGAGATCGGGGCGGGCGGTGGCAGCATTGCACGCGTGGACTCCCTCGGGCTGCTTGAAATCGGCCCGGAGAGCGCCAGCGCATGGCCGGGGCCGGCCTGCTACGGCCGTGGCGGCGAGCAGCCCACGGTCACGGATGCCAACCTGGTATTGGGCCTGCTGGACCCGGATGCCTTCCTCGGCGGCCGCATGGTGCTTGACAGGGAAGCCGCCCGGCATGCCATCCGCCGCGTGGCCGAGCCACTGGGGTTCTCTATTGAAGAGGCGGCCTGGGGGATCCATGAGGTGGCAAACAGCAAAATGTCAGAGGCGCTGCGTACCCATGCCGTCGAAAAAAACGTCAGCCCGTCACACATGACGATGCTGGCGTTCGGGGGCGCAGGGCCGAGCCATGCCTGGTCCCTGGCAAAGCAGCTGGAGGTGAAGCGCGTCTATTTCCCGAACGGTGCCGGTGTCTATTCCGCGTTCGGCCTGCTTACCGCGCCGCCGAGTGCTGATTTTGTCCGCAGCGACCGCTGCCCGCTCAGCCCGGGCCTGGATACCCGCCGCGTGGAGGCGGTATTTGCCGAAGGGTTTGATGAAGCCTTTACGACGCTGGCGGCCGCCAATGTCGATCCCGCCACCGCCACCCTGCAACGGCTGGCTGATGTGCGCTATGTCGGCCAGGGCGCCGGGCTTACCGTGGCCTTGCCGGAGGCTTTTTTTGAGCAAGGGGCGGTGGCATCACTGGTCGCGGCTTTTGAGGCCGCCCACCTGGCGCGCTTTGGGCGGACGCTGCCCGGGCAGCGTGTGGAGGTGGTGAACTGGCGCGGCCGCGTACACACCACGCCGCCAAAGCTGAATACCACCGATTACCCACAGGATCCGGAACCGCACGTTCAGGAGAAAACGCTCAAGGTCTATCTTGGCCGGGAGCAGGGCTTCAGCGACTGCCGGGTCGTTCCGCGCAGCCTGTTCACCACAGGCCGGCGCCTGCATGGCCCCGCCCTGTTACAAGAAAAAGAGTGTGCCATTTATATCGGCCCGGGCGCGTCTGCGGTACTGGATGAGCAAGGCAATATCCTGATGGAGCTGAACTGATGACATCTTCCACCCCTGAAAATCTGCGTTTTCTTGATGACCCTATCAGCCTGCGTATCACCTGGGACCGCCTGGTCAGTATCTCTGAAGAAGCGGCGGCAACCCTGGTCAACATGGCGTTCTCCAGCATCATCCGCGAGGTGGGTGACTACTCCTGCCTGCTGATGGATGCCGAGGGCAACTCACTGGCCCAGCCGAAAACCAGCGTGCCGGTGTTCATCGGCACCCTGCCGGCGACGGTGCGGCACCTGCTGGCGAAATTCCCCGCAGAGACGCTGAAGCCCGGCGACAGCCTCATAACCAATGACCCGTGGCTGGGCACCGGCCACCTCAATGACGTTACCGTGGTCACACCGGTATTCCGGCATGGCCGGCTGGTGGCCTTTACCGGCTCTGCCGCCCATATGTCTGATATTGGCGGCTCCCTGAATATGGGCTCCTCGCGTGACATGTTTGAGGAGGGGTTCCTGATCCCGCCCAGTAAGCTGGCGATGGGCGGCGAGCTGAACCAGCAGTTGCTGGATCTGTTCCTGGCCAATGTGCGCTCACCGGATCAGGTGGAGGGGGATCTGCACGCGATGCTGGCCGCCAACCAGATCGGCGCGCAGGGGCTGCTCGGCCTGATGGATGATCTGGGGCTGGTGTCCGTCACGCCGCTGGCGCAAAAAATTCATGCCCTGACGGAAAATGCCATGCGCAAGGCGATTGAGGCCGTTCCCGACGGCCGTTATGAGGCGGCTGTGAATATCGGCGACTATGAGGGGGAGATCCACCTGCAAGTGGCGGTGATTGTGAACGGCAGCGACATTGTCATTGACTACACCGGGTCGTCGGCAGAATCACTCTTTGGCAGCAACTGCCCGATGTCCTTTACCTATGCCTATAGCGTCTACCCGCTGAAGTGCCTGCTCGAGCCGCACCTGCCGAACAATGAAGGCTGTTTTAAGTCTATCACCGTCACCGCGCCGGAGGGCTCCATTGCCAATGCCCGCCCGCCCTGCGCGGTGGAAATGCGTAACCGGGTCGGCCATATGGCACACGCCGCCATCTTCAGCGCGCTTGCTGAGATTATGCCGGAGCGGGTGATGGGGCACTCCGGCAGCGCGCCCGTGACCTGTGATGTCTTTGCCGGGCAATTTGATGACGGCCGGCGGTTTGTGGAGAGCCTGTGCGTGAATGGCGGCACAGGCGCGCGCCCGGCAGCAGACGGCATCGTGACCGGCTTTCCCGGAAATATGTCCTCCACGCCGGTGGAGTTGATCGAAAGCGCCACGCCGCTGCTGTTCCTGGAAAAGGCCATTGTGCCTGACTCGGGGGGCGCCGGGCGCTACCGCGGCGGGGTGGCGCAACGCATGGTTATCCGCAATACCAGTCAATATCCGCTTTCCCACAGCATGTTCTACTCCCGCCAGAAACACCCGGCGGAAGGCGTACTGGGGGGCAAAGCCGGATCGCCCAACTATGTCGCCATCAACGGCCGGCCGCTGGCCAGGCCGGTTGGCCGCCATGATGTCCTGCCGGGTGATGAAGTCACCATCCAGATGCCGGGCGGCGGCGGCAAAATGCCCGCCGGTGAGCGTGATCCGCAGGCCATTCTGTTCGATTTGCAGGAAGGGTATATCACCCAGGAGGGCGCGCGTCGTGATTATGGCGCCGATATTAACGATCTGACAGGGAGCAAGGCATGAATACCTTACAAGATAAAATCGTGATTGTGACCGGCGCAGGCAGCGGCATCGGTAAGAGCGCCGCCCTGATGTTCGCGCAACGGGGCGCACGGGTGGTGCTGGTCGGGCGGCGCAAAGAGGCGCTCGAAGGCGTGGCGGAGGTGATTGAAAAACAGGGCGGGCGGGCCTGGGTGCATGCCGCGCACATTGAGAAAAAAACCGAGGTAGAGGCGCTGGTCAGCGGGGTGCGCCGGCAGCTCGGGCCGGTGGATATTCTGGTCAACAATGCCGGCAGCGCCAGTAAAACCCTCAACGTACGCTGGATTGAGGAAGCCGAGTGGGAGCAGGTTCAGGACGTGAACCTCAAGGCTGTTTTCCTGCTCAGTCAGGCCGTGCTGCCTGACATGCTGGCCCGCCGGGAGGGCACCATCATTACGGTCTCCTCGCTGGCTGCCCTGCGCCCGAACCTGCTGGGCGGTGCCGCGTATGGGGCCGCCAAGGCGGGCGTGCGGAACTTTATGGCTTATCTGCACAATACCTTCCGTAATAACGGTATCCGTGCCACCTGCATTCTGCCGGGTGAGGTCAATACCCCGATTATGGATAACCGGGCCAACCCGCCGGCACCCGCTGTGCGTGAACAGATGGTACAGCCGGACGATGTGGCAGAGGCCATTTTGCTTTGCGCCTCACTGCCTGCCCGGACTGTCATTGAGGAGCTGCGCGTCGCGCCGACGGCTCTGCGTGATATCTCCGGTGACCTGGAAGCCGGCCGGTGGAAAAATGCGCCGCCGGCGTGCCTTGCTGAACGCGATACCTTGCTTTAATTCCCGGATACTGAGGTTTCTATGCCACAACTGAATACCCCCTTTAATGCCTCCGACGCGGTGCTGCGCGTTGAGCGCACCTCCCTGCGCGTCCAGCAGCCTGCCTCCAGCCAGGACATGATCTCGCTGGCGATGGGTGAACCCGATTTCGATACACCGTCCCGTATTGTCAACGCCGCGGCTGAAGCGTTGCAGAACGGCTTTACCCACTACGCGCCGTTGCTGGGCGATAAGGCATTGTGCCGGGCACTGGCCGCGGACATCAGCCTCCAGAGCGGCAGCCCGGTGAAAGCTGGGGAAGTGCTGGTGACCCACGGCGGGACGGCGGGGCTGGCCGCGGCTATCCTGTCCATCGTCAACCCCGGCGACCGGGTGGTCATCCCTGATCCCACTTACTCCCTGTATGCCGATCTGGTCAATATGGCGGGGGGGATTTGCGTCCCGATGCCGTGTAAAACCGATCTGCATTGGGATCTGGCGCGCCTGGACAGCAGCCTGGAAGGCGCCAGACTCTTTGTGTTCTGCAACCCCGGCAACCCGACCGGCATTGTCCACAGCCGCGAAGAGATTGAAAGCCTGGGCAAACTGGCCGGCAAACATGATGTGCTGGTGATTGCGGACGAGGCGTACAGCGATCTGGTGTTTACGGACAAGCCCTTCACCTCCGTGTTGCACGTGCCCGCGTTTGCCGGGCGGACCCTCTACTGCCAGACTTTCTCCAAAAGCTATGCCATGACTGGCTGGCGCGTGGGGTACCTGGCCGGCCCGCCGGAGATGATCGCGGCGGCGGCACGGGTACATAATACGATGAATGGATCGGTCAACAGTGCGGTGCAGCGTGCGGCGCTGGTGGCGCTGACCGAATGCCGTGACGATGTGCGCCGCATGTATGGCGTCTATCGCGAACGGCGCACCCTGATGATGGAAGGGCTGGCGACTATTCCTGAACTGCGCCTGAATGCGCCGGAAGGGGCGTTTTATTGCTTCCCGGCGTATTCGCTGCCTGTTCCGGCTATTGATATAGTAGCGTTATTGCGTGAGCAGGGGATTGCCGTCAGGCCGGGCAGTGAATTCGGCGCAGCGGGGGAAGGGCATATCCGGCTCTCTTACGCAGCCGGCAAAGAGGCCATCAGTGAAGGGATCAAACGTCTCAGGCACGGGCTGGCCAGGCTCCGGTAAGCGGACAGAGCAGAAACAGGAATCGGCAAACCACAGGTAAAGATGATGCGCAGTGATACCGAAAGAAATCGCAGGAATTTGATCCAGGCAGCCGCCAGGTTGTTTGAGGTGTCTGAGACCCCCATCAGCATGACTGAGATTGCTGCTGAGGCTGGGGTTTCTGTGGCCACCGCTTACCGGCAGTTCAACTCGGTAGAAGAAGTATTAAATACTTATCGTCATGATGTTGGCCTGTTATTGCTTGAATATAGCCAGAAGCAAAAGGCGGGCGGCCTGCAGAACCTGGAGAATATCAGCCGTTACTGGATCCGGCTGGTACGCGAGCGCGGGGCGGCGATGGTACCGATGCGTAATCGCCGCGGTTACCTGGAGCGGTTATGGGAAGGCGCGGACTATTTGCTGGTACAGGCGAATGCCGTCCGGCCGGCGCTGCGTGAAGCCATGGCTGAGATGGATCTCCCTGATATTGGTGATAAGGCCGTGTTTCTCTGGAATATCCTGTTTGATCCCCGGGAAATATTTGATCTTCTGGATACGGTCGGCCTGACGGAGAAACAGGTTGGCACGCAGCTTATGTCCGTGCTGGTGGGCGGGCTGCGGGGGTTTGCCATGGCCAATACGTTTTCAGTGGAGGCCTGCCGGGCCAAATAGCGCCAGTGGGGAAAAGTGGCAGGCGGCGTGAGCTTCCTGCCCCTCTTTCCCTTGCCGGGAGGGCATCGGCAGGGTGGCATCCGATAATAAAATACCGGTTGTTATCGCGGCAAAAACCTTAAAACTCGCGCTTTACGATAATATAGCCGTTAAACCTTACCGAGCACTCATTGTCATTAACCAGTGCCGAGGTCAGGAAAACATTGTGCTTCCCCATGTTATTCTCATAGGTATATTTAACAATAAGGTTTCTGGTGTTGTCGTTATAATATATCTGTTTACATTCATCGACTGATAACCAACTTCCACGCTCTTGCTTTGCTTCATTAACAGCAAACTGCTCAGCCAATATTTCAGTCATTTTGGTGTTTTCGATTAATTCTGCTCTGGTTTTATCTTCCTGAAGTATCCGGGCATCTATCCCCATATCCTGTTCCATTGCATTGACCATGCTGATGCCAATTGACGCGTGCGGCACGATGCAAGGATTTTTTTCAACAGCGCCCAGGCCGAAAGATGTCAGGGTTAACGCAATAATCAGTACGCGATTTATCATATAACGACGACCTCTTTATCATTGCTTTCCCAGATTGCTTTCCTGTGTTTAGGGCCGACAATAATACATCCATTAGAGGCTTCTCCAGGATGTTGAGTGCTGTCACCATGAATAAGGAATCCGGAACGGCCACACATAGCGTTACTCTTGTAAGGCTCAAGCCTGAGGGTGAATTTACCTGCATGATGGTGGGTAAAGGGTATGCCGGTTATTCTGTATTTTCCCCGTGGAAGAGGGCCTTTATTGATCACACACTCAAATTTAGGATCATTTTTATATCCGGATGCACCCGCATACAAAGCGCTGAACTGATATTTTCCATTCAATTCAAAAGTCAACTTCTTCACATCATAAACCCATGTCATGTGTTCCTCCTTACATGGCGCCTTTCAGCGCCATGGGAATAGGTTAAACGTTACCGGTTTTTCCAGGAATCAGAGTGTGACAGGTTGCCGTCACAATATTTCCAGGTGATTTTTTCATAATGAAGGGTGACGGCTTCAAGGTGATTGGTGTTTTCAGCGCTTTTAATGTTGTGCATAATGGTATTTACCGAGACCACTCTTACCCCTTCAAGCAATATGTTGTAATACTCCTCCTCCTGTCCGGCGTAATTAATACGGTACCATTTAATTTCAACACTCCGTAGCCTCTGGCCGGTTGTTGATGCCTTAAGCAGAAAGGGGCTGGAGCAGTCGATCTCTTTTTCAAATTCCAGCGGGCTGTGAACCCGCACCCCCGTCAATTGCCCGCTATGGTTGTCGGTGGGAATATCCACACCATGTATAAAACTTAAGACTTCAATACTGCCTTCCCGGCCGTTTACATCCACCGAACCTTTAATCGGCATACCGGCATCATCTTTTATCCATAAGTAGGGAGGAATTGCCATGGTCACGCTCCTGAATGATTAAAAACCACTCACAGTGTGCGCCTATTATTTGAGCGCGACAAATATTGAAAATCAATGATTTATCATTAATTTATAATCCTGAATGATCAGTGAAACCCTTCCATACTATGAATTTATCCCCCGTGAACTTTCCCGCATTTCTGCCTCTTGCACCTTTTTAAGGTCATCCACCCCAGTCCCCCCGCACATTTATCCGGCGCGTAATCACACTTTCCTGATAAGGGTATTGCCCGGCCATTTTTCTGCTGTAGATTGCTAACTCGAGTTAGCTTGGCGGAAGAGCGTGATGGATGTGACGCGCAGGGCGCGGGCAATGGGGGTCTCCTCTTCGCAGTGGCCGGGCAGAAACGGCACGATGTGCGCCATGCCCGGTGCGGGCGAGGGCCGCATGTTCAGCCTGACACCATCAGGCGTTGCGTTGAGGAGCGACACGATGAATCACATAACTACAGGGTTACTGGGGCATCTGACCCAGATCAGGCAGGCCAAAAGCGGGCGCTTTTCCAGCCACGACACCAGCGGGAAAAATCAGGATTACTGGATGATTGGCGCAGGCGAAAGCGTGCGGCTGGCGGACATCCAGGGGCCGGGCTGCATTACCCACCTGTGGATGACGCAGTTCTGCCGCCGCGTGCTCGGGCCGGGGCTGATTGACCCGACAGCCGGGCAATATGTCGCGCCGATCAATGAGATCAATAACGCGCTTGGCGTCAGCTGGGAAATCCACGACCCGGACTATTACCGCAAGGTGCTGCTGAAAATCTACTGGGATGACCAGACCACGCCGTCGGTGCTGGTGCCGCTGGGGGACTTCTTCTGCGTCGGCCACGGCATGCCCGCCACCTTCAGCAGCCTGCCGTTTACCGTGTCGGTGCGCCCGGAAGAGCAGTTCCGCCCGGGCGGCACGGCGGCGCTTAACTGCTACCTGCCGATGCCGTTTAACCGCCGGGCGATCATCGAGGTCGAAAACCAGAACGATGTGCCCTATGGGCAGTATTTCCACATCGATTATGAGCGGTATCCGCAGGCACTGGGCGCGGATACCGCCTATTTCCACGCCAGCTGGCGGCGCGAAGCGCCCTGTGCCGGTTGGGCGCCGGAGTTGCAGGTCAACAGCCCGGAGGTGAATATCCCGAACCTGGACGGCGCAAACAACTATGTGATTCTGGACATCGAAGGGGAGGGGCATTACATCGGCTGCAACCTGTCGGTGGCTCATGCGCAGGGCACCTGGTGGGGCGAAGGGGACGACATGATCTTTGTGGACGATGACACCTGGCCGCCGACGCTGGTGGGCACCGGCAGCGAAGACTATTTCAACCATGCCTGGGGGATGCAGGAGAACGCCTCGCTGATGAACGGCTGCTCGCTGCACGACTCGCATGTGCCGGGGCACCAGACCTGCTACCGCTTCCACCTCACCGATCCGGTGCATTTTAAAAAGTGCATCCGCGTCACCATGGAACACGGCCACGCCAACCACCTGGCGGATGACTGGGCCACCACCGCCTACTGGTACCAAACCTTGCCCTCCCGACCGCTCACCATCCAGCCGGTAGACGAACGCCTGCTGGGGCGGCGCACGGCGGCGGCACCGCAGGTCACGTTAACGGAAGAGATGCAGCAGCAGAAAGCGCAGGCTCAACAGCGGTTCGACGCGATGCTGCGGCTGCGCCAGGGGGAAATAGAGAAAAAACTGGCGGCGACCCGGCAGAAATCCGCGCTGCACCGGACGAAATAACCCTTCTGCTCTGCTGTCAGGGCAGGCCCGGCCTGCCTTGATCCCGATGACGTCAACTGAGGTACAGTGATGGATAACCGATTATCTGTGCTGGAAAAAAGTGCCTATGGCGCGGGCGACATGGCGCTCACCATCTCCATAATTTCCGCATCAATTTTGATTTACGCTTTCCTGATCCAGGTGGTGGGGTTAACGCCGGTGGATGCCGGCTGGATCCTGATGGCGGTACGCACCATTGATGCGATCTCCGACCCGATGATGGGCTGGCTGACCGGCAACGTGCGCACCCGCCTCGGCCGTTACCGCCACTGGCTTCTGATTGGCGCGCTGCCGTTCGGCATCTCCCTCTACCTGCTGTTTACCACCTTCGGCCAGAGCTACGGCGAGAAAATGGCCTGGTCAACCGGGGTTTATATCTTTAACAGCCTGGCGTTTACCGTGCTGGCCATTCCCTATATCTCGCTGATTGGGGTGATGACGCGCGACCCGCAGGAGCGGCTGCTGGCGAATGCTTACCGGTTCCCGATGGCGAAAGTCGCCACGCTGATTGTCTCGACGTTTGTGCCGTACTGGGTCACCAGCGGCAGTGATGCCCGCAGCAGCTACGCCAACGCTTTTCTGGTAATTGGGCTGGTCAGCGTGCTGCTGGTGATGTTCTGCGCGTTTAACGTCAAAGAGCGTATCAAACCGGAGACGCCGCCGGAACCGCTGGCGCGGCAGGTTACCGGGCTGGTGAAGAACGATCAGTGGCTGGCGCTGAGCCTGGCGATGGTGCTGCTGTTTATTGGGTTGCTGGTGAACGGCAGTATCGCGATCATTTACGGCAAAGAGTTCGCCGGGGCCACCGATGGCTGGGGCATCGCGTTTTTCATGGGCATGGGGTCGGTGGGCGGCATCGTCGGCCCGTTCGTCTCGCTCTGGCTCACGAAACGCTACTGCAAAGTCGCGGTGTTCCGCTGGTCAATGTATGGCTCGGCGCTGGTGTCGGCGCTGGCCTGGCTGCTGGTCGGCCAGAACGATTTCTACCTGGCGACCGCGTTTTACCTGCTCTGCTCGGTGGTGTCGCAGATCAACACCCCGATCCTCTGGTCATCAATTACCGAAGCCTCGGACTACGGCCGGATTAAAACCGGCATCGATGCGGGCGGGCTGTCGATCGGCATGATTTCGTTCTGCCAGAAATTCGGGATGGGATTATCCGGCCCGATCACCGGCTACCTGATGACCTGGGTGGGCTACCGCGCCGGCACCGCGTTGCAGCCGGAGGCCATCAGCGGGATTGAAGGGATCATGACGCTGGTGCCCGCCTTTTTCTATATTGTGGTCGGGCTGGTGATGCGCAAATACATCATCAATAACCGCTACTACAACGCCATGATGGCGGAAAACAGCCTGCCCGCCGCAGCAATAAAGGCGCGCCAATGGGCGGGCTGAGGAGGCACCGGTCAGCGGTGCCGGGTGATTAACGTCATATCTACATTGCGCGCGCCCTGTAGCGGCGCGCCGTCCATCCGCTGTTGCATCATCTCAAACGCCTGCTGCGCCCACGCATCCTCGTTCTGCTGCATCGACCAGACATTATTCGCCAGGAAGCCCAGCATCGGGTGCTCGTCAAAGGTGCCGAGGCTGATCGCCGCCGGCAACGCCCCGGCGTGGGCGCGCACCGCCTCAATCGCCCCTTCCAGCACCGGCAGGGACGAGGCGATAAACGCCGCAGGCAGCCCGTGCGTGTTGATTACCTGCGCCATCATCGCGCTGCCGCTTCCGGCACTGTTTCCCCGGCCGGTCGCCACCCAGGCTGCCGGGTCGAGGCCCTGCGCCGCCAGTGCGCGCCGGTAGCCCGCCAGCCGCTGGTGGATCGAGGGCAGCTCCGGGTCACCGGCCAGAAACCATAACGGCGCTGCGCCCGCCTGCAACATCGCCTGCGCCAGCGTGTCGCCGCCGTCGATATTGTTGCTCTCGATCAGCGAATGGTTCAGCCCGAGGAAATCCCTGTCCAGAAACACCAGCGGCTTTTTCACCCGCTTCAGGTGGTGCTGCTGGTTCTCACGGCTGGACGGCACAATAAACAGCCCGTCGGTGTTGCGCGCAATCAGCGCCTCCACCAGCTTATTCTCATACTCCGGGTCGTCGTAGGTGCAGCTGATCATCAGCTGATAGCCGAATTTACGGCAGTACAGCTCCAGTTTTTCGGCCAGCGTGGCAAAAAAGACGTTGGAGAGGCAGGGCAGGATCAGCCCGAGGGTGTAGGTTTTATTGAGTTTCAGGCTGCGGGCGGAGTGGTTGAGGGTGTAACCATGGTGGCCGACATACTCCATGACCCGCGTCTGGGTTTTCGCGCTGATGCGGTACTGCGCCGCCTTGTTCCCCAACACCAGCCGGACGGTGGTCACCGACAGGTTCAGGTCATTCGCTATCTGTTCTACCGTTTTTGCCATGCCATACCGCTCCCTTCAACGCCGTGACTGGCCGGTAGTATAAAGGCAAAGCGCAGGCCGCGCGCGCCCTAAACAGGAGGGGCGCGGCGGTAACCTGCGCAGGAACAGCGGGATAGCATCAGCGCATCAGCGCCTTGAGCGCCTGTTGCTGGTCATACATCGCCAGATAGGCGCGGTACTTCTGGTCGTGGAACGCTTTTTTCGTCGCATCCGCGGCGATCGTCCGGTCAGGGCGCACCATCGCCGCACAGGCGGCGGCGATGTCCGGCCAGACACCGACCGCTGCCGCGCCGGTAATGGCCGCGCCGAGCGTCACCGGATCGTCGTCACTCACCAGATGGATATCGCACCCGGTGATGTCAGCATACTCGCGCAGCCACAGCGGGTTGCGTGTCGCGCCGCCGCACATCACCAGCCGCCTCACCCGGTGGCCGGAGGCTTCCATCACCTCCATGATGTGCCGGGTACCGTAGGCGATTGCCTGTAAGGTGGCGAGATAGAGGCGCGCCAACGCCGGTTCGCCGCGTTCCAGCGTCAGGCCGCTGACGCTGCCGCGCGCGTCCGGTTGCGCGCGGGGCGAGCGGTTGCCGTGGTGATCGGCCAGCACATGCAGGTGGCGGGTGGGGAACGGCTCCTGCTGCTCCAGTTGCGCCACCCAGCGGTTCACCAGCTCAACCGGGTGGCACTGCTGCGCGGCGGCCTGTTCTGAGAGGCGCACGCTGCCGCCCTGCTGGTGCAGCGTCCAGTCAACCAGCGCACCCGCCGCGCTCTGCCCGCCCTCCGTCAGCCAGTAACCCGGCAGCATCGCTGACCAGTATGGCCCCCAGACCCCGGGCGTCATCACCTTTTCGCGGTTTGCCAGCATGTGGCAGTTGGAGGTGCCGCTGATCAGCGCCAGCGTGGCATCCGGTTGCGCGCCCAGCAGCGCCAGCCCGCCCGCGTGGGCATCGATCATCCCGGCGGCCACCACCACCTGCGGCGACAGCCCGAGTGCGTCCGCCGCCTGCGGGGTTAACGTCCCGGCGCGCGCGCCGACGCCCAGCACCGTCCCCGGGAGTTTCTCCGGCAGATCGCCGAGGCCCACCGCTGCCAGCAGGCTTGCGCTGAAGCGCTGCTCATGCGCCAGATAGTTCCACTTGCAGGTCAGGGTGCAGAGGCTGGCCGCGTCCTGGCCGGTGGCTTTCCATACCAGAAAATCGGCCAGGTCGAAGAAGCGGTGCACCTGCCGGTAGCGTTCCGGCAGGTGGGTTTTCAGCCACAGCACTTTGGGCAGTTGCATCTCAATGCTGACTTCGCCGCCGACATACGCCAGCGCCTCATCGCCGGTCTGGTTGATGCGGGCGGCTTCCGCCCCGGCGCGGTGGTCCATCCACATCATGGTGTCGTGCGCCGCATTGCCCTCCGGGGAGACGGTCACGCCGTTGCCCGCCGCATCTACCGCCACCAGCGAACAGGTGGCGTCAAACCCCAGCGAGCGCACGGCCCGGCGGTCAATGGCTGCCTTGTCCAGCGCGGTATGCACTGCCGCGCAGACCTGCTGCCAGATCTCCGACGAGGCGTGCTCGACCCGTTCGCCGCCGGGGCGGAACTGGGAAATTGGCGCGACCGCAAAGGCCAGCCGCGTACCCTGCGCGTCATACACACCGGCGCGTACGCTGGCTGACCCGACGTCTACCCCTAAAAAATAATCCTGTGCCATGTCCCCTCCTGCGGTTGATTTTCTCTGGCTGATTCGACGCAGCGTCGGGCAGACCATAATTCACCCGGCGTTTTCCCTCAAACAGTTTGGCAGAAGTTTGTGAGCGGGCGCAGGTCAGCCACGCTTTTCCCGGCAGGCGTGAAAACCCTCACAGAACCACGCAAAACAGGTTGCCGCGTTTTTGCTGCTGGCCCTAAGCTAAGTCGAGTTAGCAAAAAGGCTGCGCCGGAAGCGTCGCGCACCGCGTTAATCTTTTTTACAGGGGAACGTTATGAACCACAGAAACCCATTACCTTGTATCGGCATCCGCCCGGTGATTGACGGGCGGCGCATGGGCATCCGTGAATCGTTAGAGGCGCAGACGATGGCGATGGCCCACGCCACCGCGCGCCTGCTCAGCAGCACCTTGCGCCATGCGAGCGGCGAGCGCGTAGAGTGCGTGATTGCAGAACAGTGCATCGCCGGGCGGGCGGAGGCCGCCGCCTGTGAGGCCGACTTCAGCGCCCGGCATGTCGGCCTGACCATCACCGTGACGCCCTGCTGGTGCTACGGCAGTGAAACCATCGACATGGATCCGCAGCGGCCGAAAGCGATCTGGGGCTTCAACGGCACCGAGCGGCCGGGCGCGGTCTATCTGGCAGCGGCGCTGGCGGCGCATAACCAGAAGGGGCTGCCGGCGTTCGCCATTTACAGCCACGAGGTGCAGGACGCCGGGGACGAAACCCTTCCGGCGGACGTGCAGGAGAAGCTGCTGCGTTTCGCCCGCGCCGGGCTGGTAGTGGCGACACTGCGCGGCGAAAGTTACCTCTCGCTGGGCGGGGTATCGATGGGGATCGCCGGGTCGATTGTCGATCATGACTTTTTCGAGTCCTGGCTCGGCATGACGGTGCAGTGTGTGGACATGACCGAGCTGCGCCGCCGCATGGATCACGCCATTTTTGATGAACAGGAACTCAGCCTCGCGCTGGCGTGGGCGGAGCAGCATTTCCGGTTCGGGGAAGACCGCAACGCCGCGCACCTTCAGCGCACCGCGCCCCAGAAACAGGCGATGCTGCGTGAGTGCTTGCTGATGGCGATCTGCATCCGTGACATGATGCAGGGCAACCCGGCGCTGGCGGAGAAAGGCTGGGGCGAGGAGGCGCTGGGGTACAACGCCATCGCCGCCGGTTTTCAGGGGCAGCGCCACTGGACCGATCACTACCCGAACGGCGACACCGCTGAAGCGCTGCTCAACAGCACCTTTGACTGGAACGGCGTGGGCGAACCCGGCGTACTGGCGACGGAAAACGACAGCCTGAATGCGGTGGCGATGCTGTTCGGCAAGCTACTCACCGGCACCGCGCAGATTTTTGCGGATGTGCGTACCTACTGGTCACCGGCGTCGGTGCAGCGGGTCACCGGACACCGGCTTACCGGCCGCGCCGCGCAGGGCGTGATCCACCTGATTAACTCCGGCTCTGCGGCGCTGGACGGCAGCGGCTGCCAGCAGGACAGCGACAACCGGCCGACGATCAAACCGCACTGGGCCATCACGCCGCAGGAGGCGGAAGCCTGCCTGGCGGCTACCACCTGGTACCCGGCGCTGCATGACTATTTTCGCGGCGGCGGTTTCTCCTCCTGCTTCCTGACCCGCGGCGGCATCCCTTTTACCATGACGCGCATTAACCTGATCAAAGGACGCGGGCCGGTGCTGCAAATCGCCGAAGGCTGGAGTGTGGATCTGCCGCCGGAGGTGCATGACACCCTGAACCAACGCACCGACCCGACCTGGCCGACCACCTGGTTTGTGCCGCGCCTCACCGGTCGCGGCCCGTTCTCTGATGTGTATAGCGTGATGGCGAACTGGGGTGCCAACCACGCGGTGCTCACCGCCGGGCACGTCGGCGCGGATTTCCTCACCCTGGCCGCCATGCTGCGCATCCCGGTCTGTATGCATAACCTGCCCGACGCGCAGATCTACCGCCCCAGCGCCTGGGCCGCCTTCGGCATGGAACCTGACGCACAGGACTTCCGCGCCTGTCAGCACTACGGCCCGGTATATAAACGCTGAAAGGGGAGGCGGGAGAGGCGGGGGCCTCTCTCGTTTTGGCAATCAATTAAGGCGGCTAAGGCGTGATTGGCTATATCAGGCTGGTCTAAGCTGGTTTGCTCAGTAGCGGGCGAATTCATTCCACTGGTCTGTGTGTATGATGTTACCGTCGCAATACTTCCAGGTTATTTTCTCATAACGGAGAAGAACCGTTTCAAGATGCGTTTTCGTTGACGCTTCGGGATATAAGTCTGGGGTGATGGAAATAATCTTAACATTTTCCAGGAAGGTATTAAAATACTCGATTTCCCTGCCGGCCTCACTTATAGAGTATTTTTTTATGACCGCGGATTTAAGCGTAGCGTTATTGGTTAATGCTTTGTATAGGAAAGGTGTCGTTCTGTCCGCTTCTTTTTGAATCATAATAGGTGAGTGGATCCTTGTCCCTGTCAGGCGGCCGGTGTTCCCATCGGTAGGAATAGTAAGGTTGTGCGTAAAAAACTTCAGTTCAATAGCGCCTTCCCTTCCAATAACCTGGGATGCCCCCACAATCGGGGAGCCGTTTTCATCCGTTAACCATAAATAAGCGGGGTTTGACATTTTTTATCCTTTTCGTTTAGTGGGGGTTCTAGAATTTTTCGAACTTCACAATGATTTTACAATATAGCCAAAGTACAAAGAAAACAGAGGCGAGCATTAACCGCCCCCAGTATTCAGGGAAAGTATGTAGCCACAGCAGTCCGAAAGAAATGATTAAAACTGGCATGAGTAAGAATTCGATGGCCAGCGATATCAGGATTTTAAACATCGTATTTTCCCCTGATGAAGGAAGTTAACTCATCCAGGTTATTAAAAGTCCCTTGTTTTACTTTATTCATTATTTCAGCAAGAGCGGGTTCAATAAAATAATAGAGCATTTCCATGTTTGCCTGATAAAGTATCCAATAATAGTCTGGGTCTGCCGCTTTCAACTTTCTGGCGGATAATACAGCTTTTTGCTGAAAGCCATAGAGATGTAACGCCTGAACCGCTATATGCGTTTTAGCTGCCAGTCTCTGGACTACCGTTTTTTGTATTATCTCTGATTGCGCCAGCGCAGCAGAAAGTGAATAAGCAAAAGCATGACGTGTCATCTTTGCGGTGTATGTGCTGCCGGCAAGGTAAGTGCTGTTAGAAAGTAATTTACGGGCAGCGCCGCCTGGGTTCCCTTCTTTTATATCTTCACATACTGACTGAAAGTATAAAAAAAGCATATGCCTGATGATATCGTGGTGTTTAAAAAGAGAGTTAATTGAATAGAATGTCCTTAACTCTTCAGAGAGCAATTCTTTACACACATTATCGTAACCCGGGATAAAGCAGGAGGAGTACCAACTTAAGCGTTCTACACCAGAGTATATGGTAGAAGAAACCTCTTCAGCGGATTGCATTACGCTGTTAAATCCATTTTGTAAACTCAGGGCTAAATGCCTCTCGCGTTGAAATTTTGCCCTCAGGTAATCAGATGCTCCCATTTTTATCTCCATATAATAGGGAATTTGCATAATCCTGTGCATTGTAAATTCAGCAAGTAAAATAGGCCGCTAATAACCCGCAGGCAATCGTCATCAGCGGAAGGGTTGATTTTAATCAAATTGAACAACTGTACAATTTGGCACAGCATAAAGGGCTAAAGGCACGGCAAAAGGGAGGATAGGGTGGCGGCCGGTTTTAATGCCGGATTTTCAGAAAAACAACGATGACCGGCACAATAAACAGGCCGCGCCTTTTAATAGGGCGCGGCCGGTTGTTTAGCGGCGGTTATGGCCTTCTGAACAGCGCCAGGCTGCGGCCTTCCAGGTCGAAATCCTTCTCTTTGGTGATCACAATCCCGGGTTGCGCGGTGTCCGAGGTGGACAGCTCCAGCACCCAGCCCCCTTCGCCGAACTGCGGAATGCGGAACGGCACGTTGCCTTCAAACGGGTTGAACAGCATCAGCATGTCGTGCCAGACACCCTCTTGCGACTCAAGGTCGGGGCGGTTGATATAAACGCCAATCGTTGAGCCTTCGTCCCACTGCTCCTCCCGCTGGAAGCCGCCCCCGGCATTGAACCACTTGATGTCCATGCCGTCGCGCCAGTTCTCGCGGCGCAGCAACGGCTGCTGCGCGCGCAGGCTCAGGATCCGGCGGGTGAACTCGCGCAGCGCCAGCGCGCTTTCCGACAGATCGTCCCAGTGGATCCAGGAGATCTCGCTGTCCTGGCAATAGCCGTTGTTGTTGCCTTGCTGGCTACGGCCGAACTCGTCACCCGCCAGCAGCATCGGCGTGCCGTGGGAGAAGAACAGCGTGGCGAGGAAATTACGCTTCTGGCGCTCGCGCACCGCATTGATGCCTTTGTCAGGGGTTGGCCCTTCCGCGCCGTAGTTGTAAGAGCGGTTGTGATTATGGCCGTCGTTATTCTCTTCGCCGTTCGCCTCGTTATGTTTGTCGTTGTACGACACCAGATCGTTGAGCGTAAAACCGTCATGGGCGGTGACGAAGTTGACGCTTGCCCACGGGCGGCGGCCGCGCTGGTCGTAGAGGTCGCCGGAACCCAGCAGGCGGGCGGCAAAATCGGTCGTGACGTTGTCACCTTTCCAGTATTCGCGCACCGTGTCGCGGTATTTGTCATTCCATTCGGCCCAGCCCGGCGGGAAGCCGCCGACCTGGTAGCCGCCGGGGCCGATGTCCCAGGGTTCACCGATCAGCTTCAGTTTTGAGAGCACCGGGTCTTGCATCATCGCGTCGAAAAAGCCGCTGCGCTGGTCGAAGCCTTCCGGCTCGCGGCCGAGGATGGTGCCGAGGTCGAAGCGGAAGCCGTCGATGTGCATCGACTCTGCCCAGTAACGCAGCGAATCCATGATCATCTGCAATACCCGCGGGTGTGAGGTGTTCACCGTGTTACCGGTGCCGGTGTCGTTGATGTAGTAGCGGTGCTGCTCGGGCAGGGTGCGGTAATAGGAGAAGTTGTCGATGCCCTTGAACGACAGGGTTGGGCCGAGTTCATTGCCTTCCGCCGTGTGGTTGTAGACCACGTCCAGGATCACCTCGATGCCGGCATCATGGAACGACCGTACCATGTCACGGAACCCCTGGATGCCGTTCGGCCCGTAATAGCGCGAGGCGGGGGCGAAGAAGCCCAGGGTGTTATAGCCCCAGAAATTTTTCAGCCCGCGGTCGAGCAGGTGCTGGTCGTCCGGGAACCAGTGCACGGGCAGCAACTCCACAGAGGTGATGCCGAGGCTTTTGATGTATTCCACCGAGGCTTTATGGCCCATGCCCTCAAAGGTACCGCGAAGCTCGCGCGGCAGGGCGGAATTGCGCTGCGTAAACCCCTTTACATGGGTTTCGTAGATGACCGTGTCTGACCAGGGGATCGCCGGGCGGCGCGTCTCCTGCCAGGGGTTGCCGGGGTCGATCACCCGGCATTTCGGCGTAAAGGGGGCGCTGTCACGGGTGTCGAAGGTCAGGTCTTTATCTTCGTGCAACAAATCATAGGCAAAATGCGCCTCATTCCATTCAATGTCGCCGGCCAGCTCGCGCGCGTAAGGGTCAATCAGCAGTTTATTAGGGTTAAACCGGTGGCCGTTCTCCGGATCGTAAGGGCCGTAAACCCGGTAGCCGTAAAGCGCGCCCGGTTTCAGGCCCGGCACATAGCCATGCCAGACTTCATGCGTGTATTCCGGCAGTTCCAGCCGGGCAATTTCGGTTTTTCCACTGGGATCGTAAAGACAAAGCTCAATGCGCTCGGCATGCGCGGAAAAAATCGCAAAATTTACACCCTGGCCATCAAAATTGGCACCCAGCACCTGGCCGGACCCTGAAGTGATTTCAAAAGGCTTATCGTTTGACATGCTTTCCTCTTTCTTGAAAGTACGGACTTTTCTGCACTGCAATGGTGAGTACGTCAGCGTTTTGACACGACAGCGATGTGCGGCAGGAAATTTCGGTGTCATCAATCCTTGACTATGCTGTAGGTAGGCCGGCAAGTGGTTGATTCTGCGTCGGGATGCTGCGTATGCCAATCAATCATAGACCATGCTGCAAAAAGTGAGGTGACGCTGTCACACGGTGTTGCCGGGCAGTGTGGCAAGGCAGGCTGCCGCTCAGGCAGCAGAGGGCAGTACAGACGTACTGTGATGTACAGGCCGGAATTCAGGTCTTTTGCTTGAATGGTAAGGACATAAGTATGTTGAAGCAGCACGATATGGACGAATTCAGGGACAGCGAAGGGTTCTGCGACCTGGGGGATTATACCGCCGTGGGTGAGGGGCGGACGGTGGCACTGATCTCGCCGGACGGGTCAGTGGACTGGTGGTGTGTGCCCGATCTGGACTCACCGCCGCTGTTCGATCGGCTGCTGGATGGCGGGCATGGCGGCTATTTTCAGATAATCCCGGATGAGCCATACCGCATGACCCGGCACTACCGGGAAAACAGTAATGTGCTGGAAACCCTGTATGAAACCGCCGGTGGGCGGATAAAGATCACCGAGTCGGTGAACAGCACGCTGGCCGGCCCGTTGCCCTGGAATGAGCTGGCGCGCCGGATTGAGGGGCTGGAGGGCAGCGTGCCGGTCTCATTACGGCTGCAGATCGGCACCGCCGCCGAGACCCGGCGGCCCTGGGCACACCATACCTCCCAGGGTACCGTCTGGAATGTGGGCAAATTGCTGATGATGCTGCGGGCGACCGAAGTGATTAACGATAACGGCACCTGTGACGACGAAGGGATGCAGGCGGTGTTCACCGTGGCCGCGGGCGAACGCTACCTGGCGGCACTGCTGGTCACGGAAGATCAGCCGCTGGCGGTACCCAGTCTGGAGCGGATTGATGAGCGCATCGAGACCAGCGACCTCGCCTGGCGCAGCTGGGTCGACGGCTTGTGTTATGAAGGAAAATATCAGGAGGATGTCCGGCGTTCCGCGCTGGCGCTGAAATTCCTCTGGTATTCACCCACCGGCGCGCTGGCGGCGGCCGCGACCATGGGCCTGCCCGAAGGTGAGGGCAATGATAAGAATTACGACTACCGCTATGCCTGGGTACGTGATTCCTGCATGATCATTAAATCCTTTATCTATATCGGCGCGCTGGAAGACTGCAAAGCCGCCTTCTCCTGGCTGGCCGCGGCGCTGAACGCCAACGGCGGCGAGCTGCGCACCTGCTTCCGGCTGGACGGCACAAAAGTACCGGAAGAGACCTTTGTGCCGGTGCAAGGGTACCGCGGGGCGCAGCCGGTGCGCCTGGGGAATAATGCAGCCGATCAGCTTCAGCTCTGCAACTACGGCGATGTGCTGGACACCGCCGCGCGCTTTACCGAGGCGGGGCATGTGCTGGATCTGAATACCGCCCGGTTGCTGACCCACCTGGCAAACCGCTGCGCGGATACCTGGCTGCAAAAGGATTCCGGGATCTGGGAACTGCCGGAGATGCAGCATTATACCCAGTCAAAAATGGCCTGCTGGGTGGCGCTGGATCAGGCGGTGCGCCTGGCAAACGGCGGCTATATCGAATCCACCTGGCGCAAACGCTGGGAGCGCGAGCGCGATCGCATCCGGGACTGGATCGAGACCCACTGCTGGTCAGAAGCTCGCCGGGCGTACACCTTCTGGGCCGGCACCACAAGGCTGGATGCCTCCGTGGCGCTGATGCACCAGTATGGGCGGCAGGTCTCTGAAGCGCGGATGCTCAGCACCCTGGAGGCGTTGCGGGAGGAGCTGGGAACGGATGACATGATGATCTACCGTTATTCCGACGTGCAAAAAGAGGAGAATACCTTTATCGCCTGTGCGCTCTGGATGGCAGAAGCGCTCACGGTGCTGGGCCGGCAGGAGGAGGGGGAACACGCGATGCAGGTGGTGCTGGAAACCCTGAGCCAGGGGAAAAACGCCGGCATCATGAGCGAGATGTATAACGTCCGCAAAAAGAAATGCTGCGGGAATATGCCGCAGGGGCTGAGCCATCTCTCCGTGATCTGTGCATCCCACACCATTTCCGCCGTCAGCCGGAACCCTTCAGATACCGACCCGGAATCTTTCTGGCTCGGGTGTTTAGCCAACGGGAAACATTACCGCTGACCCGGCCTGTTCCCCTGATATCGCGAAAGCGGTATCAGGGGGCCGCCATCGTCAGCTTTTTACCTGGCCGGTTAACCAAAACTTTTTATAACGTGCCGGGGGGATTCCCACCAGGTTATGAAATATCCGGTGGAAATTATTTACGTTATCGTAGCCTACTGCATTGGCCACTTCCGTTACGCCTAAATCCGTGCTCAATAACAGGGATTGCGCTTCGCCAATACGCCGCCGGGTCTGGTACTGTTTGGGGGAATAACCGGAAAAGGCCTTAAAAATATGGGCCAGATAAAACCGGTTCATCTCCAGCGTTGAGGTGATAGACGTAAAAGAAAGTTCATCTTTGTAGTGCGCATCAATAAAGTCTTTAATTTTCTGTCCCAATGCCAGAGTAGGGTTTTCACATGCCTGGCGATTCTCAATCCAGAGCCCCCGGCACATAAGAAGTAATACACTCAACAGGCTGTTGGCTATATCGCCGGAGTAAGGTTTATTACTGTTGATGTGATGCCACATCTGATAAAAAATATGCCGGATTTCATCATAATGTTCTCCACCCGGCATCACAGCAACATGACCGCGGGGTGTCAGCGTATTTAAGGGCAACCCTTCAAACTTCAGCTGTTCGACCCCGCAGCTGAATATCAGCAAATCATCAGAGGGATAAGGGTTTTCATCATGCAGAATACCGGCATTAAACAGCAGTAAATCCCCCTGTTTTACCGGGTAACCCCGCCCGTCGATGTTATACATCCCGCTGCCCTGCATAATAAACAGCAATTCGAAACGCTCGTCATGTTTATGCATAACCCGGGGGATCGCGGCCTCGTGGCCCTCAGCTTTACAGATAAACATCAACCTGGGTCTGAAGCCATTCTCATATCCGCCCGACGCGGGATGTTCATTCACACAGAATGTCAGCATGGTTTCTCCCTTAATGTTCAACGCTATTCTTGCACTACCACCCTGGGCAGTAGTCATCAAATTTGCTTTTTAGTAAAATTTAATTTACTGATTTATAACAATTTGGTGAATTTATTTATACCAAAAAGTATGATTTGTGCTTTGCGGAAATTTTACGGCTTGTTATTTATGATCTGGGTCACATTTTTACTTCTATGAAAAATCCTTTCTGCTTTTGGCCTCTCTTGCCTGAAAAAAAACAGGTCAAAAAAGCAGTGGCAGCGCCCGGAAAAAGGCGCATTAATCGCGTGGATAAAAAAGCAGAAAAAGGCGATTTCTCCTCAAAACAGTATAAGTAAGGCCGGCAAATTTACAGCGGCATAAAAGGCCTGCTATTTCAGGCAGGGGGTGGCCATGATACTGATATTCACTCAATTTCATTGATAAAAACGGAATAATGATTTTACAGGTACAGGTTTGCACCCCATAAAAACGAGGTGTAGTGAAGAAAATAGAGTGACGGGAAATATCTTCATTCTTGCTAAATCAATTATTAACTTTGCGCTTGTGACTCACATCACTTAAACCGGCCTTCTTAATGTAAAAGATTGATCTTCAGCACGGTATGAAAATTTCACCATCACTGAGAATGGTTTTTTATTTTCAATTCGATGTAATCTTGTTTCATCAATTGCCGGAGCCTAATAAACAAGGGATCAACCACAGATAAAACAGACAGGCGTTTTCTCCTTCTGAAAAAGCGGCCTGATTTTAGTGCGTGGCCTTTATTACCTGATGAAAGAATAAGCCCACAGGCGGCACCTTGATGACATTTAAGACACCTATGCCGGTTCACACCTTAAAACCAGACGGGGTAGTAACATGTATAATAAAACTGACCTGTATAATAGAACCAACCTGCAAAAACCCTGACCGAATGAAATTTATTACGCTGGTTTCCACCATCGGCGGACTCTGCTTTGGCTATGATACCGGCGTCATATCCGGTGCACTTATTTTTATGAAGTACGATCTTGGCCTGACGCCTGTCCAGGAAGGGTTCATTACCTCATTCCTGTTATTTGGCGCGGCATTAGGTTCTTTATTTGGCGGCTACCTCTCTGATAAACAGGGGCGTCGCAAAAATTTACTGTGGGTCGCCGCTATCTTTATTTTCGGCGCCCTCGGCACAGCCTTCGCGTGGGATGTCCCCTCGATGATCGTGGCGCGCTTTGTGCTGGGTCTGGCCGTAGGCTGTGCGTCAGTCACCGTCCCTATCTACATTTCCGAACTGGCAAGGCCCGAACAGCGCGAACGTCTGGTCACCGTCAATGAGCTGATGATCGTTACCGGCCAGTTTCTGGCCTACACGGTGAATGCCGCCATCGTCAATCTTTACCCTGAAATGTCCCATAACTGGCGGATTATGCTGGCAATCCCCGCGCTGCCCGGTGCGCTGTTATGGGCCGGCATGCTGATGATGCCGGAGTCACCCCGTTTCTTTATGCGGCGCGGAGAAACGGAAAAAGCGGTTAAGGTATTGGAAATGCTGCGGTCACCCGGCGAGGTGCAGCAGGAAATCAAAGAGATTCAGAAAATCATCCAGATTGATTCCGTCAAAATGAGTCTGTTTGAGGAGCTTAAAAAACCCTGGGTAATACAACTCATCCTGATCGGCCTGATGATTGTTCTGGCGACGCGTGTCACGGGGGTGAATACCATCATGTATTACGCGCCGACAGTATTGAAATCCACAGGGTTAGGGGATGCCGCAGCGGTCACCGGGGCGGTCGCTAACGGGGTGGTCTCTATTCTGGCCACGCTGATGGGCATGCTGTTAATCGGCAAGCACTCGCGCAGGAAAATGTTCTTTACCGGGCAGATCGGCGTCACCCTCAGCCTGATCCTGATTGGGGTCTCTTTTAAGGTCTTTTTCCATACCGAAACGCTAAACGGCATTGAGAGTGTGCACGCTAATTTCGCCGGGGCGAGTTATATCATTCTCGGGTTGATGCTGGTGTTCCTGGTGTTTATGCAGGGGTGGATTGCCCCGGTATTCTGGTTGATGCTGGCAGAGATATATCCTCTGCGTATGCGTGGCCTGGGAATGGGGATCGCCGTCTTCGGCCTGTGGATATTTGACTTTATTATTCAATCCATTTTCCCACTGCTGTTGAACCACTATGGCGGCGGCATGACCTTCGGATTTTTCGCGGCAACTAACGTCATTATGCTTATTCTGCTGTTTAAATTCCTGCCCGAGACCCGCGGGCTTTCATTAGAGCAAATTGAAAATAAATTCCGTTTCTGATTCATTATGAAGAGGTAAAAAACCATGTCAGTAAACATCGGATTAATTGGTTTAGGTATGATTGGCCGTGACCATTTGCAACGCTTCAAACAGGTTATTACCAACGCCAATGTCACCGCCATCTGCGATATTAACAGCGGCGTGGCAAATGCGCTGGCACAGGAATATAACGCCACCCCTTTTTATGATGCGATTGAGATGATCCAGTCAGATCTGGTTGATGCGGTATTTATCTGTTCCATCGGCCCGGTGCATAAAGAGCAAATTCTGGCGGCCATCAAAGCTGGAAAACCCATCTTCTGTGAAAAACCGCTGACCCCCACCGCAATTGACGCCAGGGAGATTATCGAGGCCGAAGTTAATTACGGCAAGCGGCTGTTACAACTTGGTTTTATGCGGCGTTTTGACCCGGGCTACCAGGCATTGAAACAGAGCATCGGGACGGGTGAGTTAGGCGAGATTTTACTGATGCATTGCGCGCACCGGAACCCCTCGGTGCCGGAAAGCTACACCCTTGAGATGGCGATAAATGACTCAGCGACCCATGAAATAGACATTATCCATTATCTGCTGAATGAAAATATTGTCTCTGTCCGGGTGGATAAGCCACGGAAAAAAACCAGCCGGGCCTTAGAACATTTACAAGACCCCCTCATTGTTATTTTTGAAACCGAGTCGGGCGTGCGCATCGACGATGAGTTATTCGTTAACTGCAACTATGGTTATGACATCCGCTGTGAAGTGATTGGCGAAAATGCCATTGCGAGCCTGACAGAACAAGCATTGACCGTTACCCGTTCCGCTAATGGGGTTGGGCGGCATATCGCTCAAAGTTGCATGGAGCGGTTTGCCACCGCTTACGACCGCGAAGTGCAGAATTTTGTTGATCGCGTAAAGAGCGGCAGCGAAATGACCGGCCCCTCTTCGTGGGATGGCTATCTCGTTGCGCTGGTCTGTGATGCCGGCATTGCGTCCTTGAAGGACGGATTAAAACATGATGTCACCATCCCGGCGCGCCCGGCTTTATACCAGCCACTCTCAGAGAGTTAATCGCTTCACTCACGGCGTATTACGGGACGTCACGAGGGTTAGTCTGCGTCGGGAAGTTGCACAGGAGCAGAATATGCTGAATCTGTCTGAAGAAAATATTTTCCTTAATTGCCGGGCATCGTCTAAAAAAGCCGCCATAAAAATTGCTGCTGATTCGCTCATCCAGGGCGGTTTTGCAAAAGCGGGCTTTTTTGAAGCAATGATGACCCGTGAAAAGAGTGTCCCGACCTATTTAGGCACAGGCGTTGCATTACCTCACTGTGCGAAAGAGAGCATTGACCTGGTTATTAAGACCGGCTTTCAGATTTTCCAATTTCCTCAGGGCGTAAGCTGGGGGGACGGAAAAGTCGCATTCGTGGTCGTGGCGGTCGCGGCGAAACAGAATGAGCACCTTCAGGTGTTAGCGGATATTGCGGATTTATTGGGTGATGAATTAAAAACGACGCTCCTGGCGCAGGCAACCAGTAAAAAAGAATTTATTGAACAGTTTGAAAAACAGTGACGTCAGCGGTGTTGCCCAGGCTGTTTAACGGTTTAGAAATAACAAATAAAGGATGAAAAATGAAACTTGCGATCTGTACCGATGTTCTGGCGAATTTATCGTTTCCTGACATGCTGGATAGAGTGAAAAGCTACGGCATTAATGGGGTAGAAATGACAGCCGGGGGGTGGTCACCCTGTCCGCACGTGAAAACGGAGGCGTTGCTGGCGTCACCCGAAAAACTGGCCGCTTTCCGCCAGGAACTGCAACAGCGCGATATGGAAATTGTGGCGTTGAACTGTTCGGGTAACCCGCTCGCGCCGGGTGAGTTAGGCGAAAAACATACGCTGAGCAGTTATAAAGCCGTTGAACTGGCCGGCAAACTGGGCGTGAAGAAAATCGTCATGATGAGCGGCCTGCCCGGCGGCGGCCCGGGGGACAGCGTCCCGAACTGGATCACCTCCACGGTCTCCTGGCCTGATTACATGCCCGGGGTTATCGACTATCAATGGAACGAGGTTGCCATCCCCTGGTGGAAAGCCTTCACCCAGCACGCCCGGCAGCACGGCATCGAACAGATTGCGATTGAAGAGTTCCCCTGTCAGCTGGTGTACAACCCCAGCACCTTGTTGCGGCTGCGCAATAGCGTCGATGAGATGATCGGGATGAACCTTGACCCTTCCCACCTCATCGCCATGGGGGCCGATCCGATTGCGGCGGCACGTAAACTGGAAGGCGCGGTGTATCACGTCCATGGTAAGGATGCCCGCATTGAACGCGGCCTGGCGGATATTGATGGATTACTGGAATACCAACCGGTGACGAACACCAAAACCCGTACCTGGAACTATGTCGCCGTAGGCTGCGGCCAGGATTTGCAGTGGTGGAAAGAGTTTTTCTCCGTCCTTCGCATGACCGGTTATGACGGCTATGTCTCCCTGGAGATGGAAGATTTGACCATGAGCGTTGAGGCAGGGTTGCAAACCTCTATCGATGCCCTTAATGCGAGCATCAGCCGCTAACGGTTTATCCTCCGCCACAGCCTGGGGGTATCAGGCTGTGGCGGATATCGCTGATCATTAACCGCCCGGGTTTATTGCGTGCGGAAATCGCTGATTTTCTTTATTTGCCTGCCGCGTTCATCAAAGTTTTCTTTCCGCAACCACGCTTTCAGCACTTCTGCCGTTTCCATCCAGTCGATTGCGGTAATAGAGAACAGGGCGATATCTTCCGAGTGGCCTTTAGTGACTTTTTTTTCACGCAGGACCCCTTCCTGTTTAAAGCCAATCCGCTCTGCGGAGCTGATCGCCGGGGTGTTAAGGCAGTTTGTCCGCCATTCGCAGCGCCGGTATTTCAGCGTCTCCATAAAATAGTTAATGATCAGGAAAAGTGATTCTGTACTGAGCCGGGTTCTTTTCATCGGGGGGGCCCAGTTAATTTCCGAGATGGCAAAACTTCCGTTATGTAAATCAATTTTATTGATGCAGAAAAAGCCATGAACGCTGCCGGTTTCTTTGTCTTTTACTGAAAAATAGAGTTTCTCTTTATCGGCAGAGAGTTCTCTAAGGTACTGATAGCATTGTTCTTTGGTGGTGGGTTTTGAATCAGAAAGATAGGTCCAGTCCCGGTCATCGTCGATGCTCTGCCACTCGTGGTAGAGATCTTCTGCGTGATCCACCGAGAGCGGGCAAACAATACAATAATGCCCGTGCAGCGTGACTTTTTCAGGCGGTGATTTTTTTACCCAGTCAGTGATTTCCCGGCCTAATTGCTGGCCGTATAGGTTAAGGGTGGGCATAGTTTTTCCTTTATTCTCTGATTACCGGCCAGATAATGTTTACCGGCGAGTACACAGGGTAAAGCCAGCTATAAAATACCTGTTCATTACACTGTATAGCCCAATTAGCGAGACAATCAACCGATGAGCGGTAACCTGAAACGGTTCATCTGTTAATTGACGCTATAGAGTGGGATCACCGGCGGCCGGCGCGGCGATTCACATCGTTGCCGGCAATTTTCTCCGCCAGGAAATCGATCAGCACCCGGCATTTCGGCGGCAGAAAACGGTTCGGGTGGTAGAGGAGCCACGACATGCCGTAATACGAGGTCTGGTAGTCCCACTGGGGCAGCACCTCGACGATCTGTTGGGCGTTAAGCGCTTCCCGCGCGACAAACCACGGCAAACAGCCGATCCCCAGATGGCTGAGGACGCCCTCCAGCCGCGCCTTACTGTGGTTGGTGACATAACGCCCGCGTACCGTGACATTGACCTGTTCCTGGGTTTGCAGGTGGGAGAACTTCCAGCAGTTATCCCCGGGCACCTCCCCGAGATAGAGGCAACTGTGCTGCGCCAGGTCACGGGGGTGGTGCGGGCAGCCGCGTTTTTCCAGGTAAGCGGCGGTCGCGCAAAGGATATGGCTGACGCGGATCAGCGGGCGCGCCGCCAGCCCGGCGGGGGGCGTGTCAGTAATGCGGATCATCAGGTCGAGGTCATCACCGATCAGGTCAGCTTGGCGGTCGGTGAGTTTCAGCTGGATATCCACCCCGGGGTAACGGTGTAAAAATTCCTCAATATGCGGCGCGATCAGCTCCTTACCGAAGGCGCGCGGGGCGCTGAGTCTGACCATCCCTTGCGGCGCATCGTTGACCCGTTCCGCCAGATCCAGCACGGATCTGGCGGATTCGACCATCTCACAGCAGCGGGCATAGGCATCGCTCCCCGCCGCAGAGAGCTTCAGCCGCCGCGTAGTCCTTACCAGCAGCTTGACCGCCAGCGCCTGCTCAAGGCTGGCCACCTGGCGGCTGACCGACGAGGCAGTGGTGCCCAACTGTTCTGCCGCCGCGGAAAAACTGCCCGTCTCCACCACTTTGACAAACACCGCCATATACGGCAGCAACCCCATGTATTGATTTGTTCGCATAGCGTAAGAGTCTTGTTTGTTTACCCTGATTATTCCCCGAGGCGGAATCGCCCATACTCGCCTTAAGACAAACTGACATTCAACGCCCCAAACTATCGCAGTCCGACGGCAAAGTCACCGCGCCGGTGATGACGCGGGCATCGGGTTGCCCAGGATGGCCGGGTGCAGACAGGAGAAAGCAATGATGGATGACTATTCCCCGATGCAGCAGAACACTGCCCGGTATGCTGGCGTCATGTTGCTGGTGGTGGCCGTGGTCTGGGGCACCAGTTACGGCATGGTCAAACAGGCGGTGCTGTTCTACCCGGTCGCCGGTTTCTTGTTTATCCGCTTTATGCTGACCTTTGTTCTGCTGCTGCCGGCGTTAAGGCGCTGCTGGCGGCAGGCGGTGGTGCCGGGGCTGGTGCTGGGGGCGGTGCTGTTGGCGATATTCCTGTGTGAAACCTTTGGCGTGGCGCTGACCACCGCCAGCAACGCGGCGTTTCTCATCAGCCTCTGCGTGGTGCTGACACCGTTCGTTGAGTGGCTGATGCTTCGCCGGCGGCCGGAAAACAGCGTGTTTATCGCCGCAGGCGTATCGCTGTGCGGGGCGCTGCTGCTGACCGGGGGCGTCGTTATCAAGATGAACGCGGGCGATATGCTGATTCTGGGGGCGGCGTTGTTGCGGGCGGTGATGGTATGCCTGACGAAAAAGCTGATGCAGCACCGCAACGTGCCGGCACTGGCGCTGACTGCGGTGCAGACGGGCATGGTCGCCGCCGGTTCGCTGGCGCTGCTGCTGGCCACCCGGCAGGGCATCCCGGCGTTGCCGCAGAGCGCGGCGTTTTGGGGGGCGACGCTTTATCTGGTGCTGTTCTGCACGCTGTTCGCCTTTTTCGCGCAGAATTATGCCGTAAAACGCCTCACACCGACCCGTGCCTCATTGCTGATGGGCACGGAGCCGCTGTTTGGTGCGCTGTTCACCATGTTCTGGTTGCAGGAGTCATTGACCCCTGCCGCCTGGCTGGGCGGCATACTGATTGTCGGTGCCTCGGTGTGGGCCACCCGCCCCCGCAGGGTGGCGGTGATACCGGTCAGTGATTGAGGCGCGCAGCGCAAGCCAGGCGGAGCGGTAACAGATCTGATACATTCCAGAAACGGCGTAACACAAGACGGGGAAGGGATGTTTCAGATTGCGGAAGTAGATACGGCGTCAGCAGAGCTGGCCACGCTGGTGGCGGAGCTGGATGCGTTTCAGGGGGCGCTTTACCCGGCGGAGAGCAACCACTGTATCGATCTGGCAGCCATCGGGGATGAGCACCTGCGTTGTGTGCTGATGCGTGATGCAAAGGGCAATCCGGCCGGATGCGGTGCCGTCTATTTGCAGGGCGACGGTGCCGCGGAGATAAAGCGCATGTATATCCGCCCGGCATACCGTGGGCAACAACTGGGTGAGAAGATTATCGCCTGCCTGGAAACGCTCGCGGCAGACGCCGGCTGTACGCTGCTGCGGCTTGAAACCGGCATCCATCAACAACCGGCCATCGCGCTGTATCAGCGGTGCGGTTATGCGTTCTGCCCCCCTTTCCCGCCTTACAAAGAGGATCCGCTCAGTCGCTTTATGGTTAAGCGGCTCAGGGATGGCGGGTAAAACGTTATTGGAAAAAGCTCTGTAAACGCCTGTGAAAACCGGCCCCGTCCAGGGCCGGTTTTCATGTGCTAAATACCGTGCAGCCTGCCCAGCAACCCCATTCTTTCAGCGGCCAGGTCAGGGTTCATCAGCAACCCGGCCTCGTCTGCCAGGCGGAACAGTTCGCTGTAGTGCGCCAGGCTGCGGGCGCTTTGCATGCCGCCCAGCATTGTGAAGTGGTTCTGGTGGCCGTTCAGCCAGGCGAGGAAGACGATGCCGGCTTTGTAGTAGTGCGTGGGTGCCGCGAAGATGTGGCGCGCCAGCGGCAGCGTCGGCGCGAGGATCTGCTGGTAAGTCTCCCGGTCGCCCTGCGCCAGCGCGTGCAGCGCCGCCGCCGCCGCCGGGGCTATCGCGTCCAGGATCCCCAGCAGCGCGTGGGAGTAGCCCTGGCTGTCCCCGGCAATCAGGTCGGGGTAGTTGAAATCGTCACCGGTATACATTTTTACCCGGCCGGGGAGGCGGCGGCGCATCGCGATCTCGCGGTCTTTATCCAGCAATGAAATCTTGATGCCGTCGATATGGGCCTCATTACGCCTAATCACCGACAGGCAAATCTCCATCGCGTCATTGAGCTGTGCCGCGCCCCAGTAACCGCGCAGCGCCGGGTCGAACATGTCACCGAGCCAGTGCAATATCACCGGCTCCCGCACTTGCCGCAGCACCTGGTCATAGACCTGGAGATAATCCTCCGGCCCCCTGGCGATCGCGGCCAGCGCCCGGCTGGCCATCAGGATAATGCGCCCGCCGCAGGCTTCAATCGCGTCTATCTGCTGCTCATAGGCGTTAATCACCTCCGTCAGGGTAAGCCCGGTGAAATCGGTCAGGTGATCGGTGCCTGCGCCGCAGGCGATGGCCGACCCCGGAAAATCTTTCGCCAGTGCCACGCTGCGTTGGATCAGCATCAGGCTGGTGGGCCAGTCCAGCCCCATGCCGCGCTGGGCGGTGTCCATCGCTTCCGCTACGCCAAAGCCGAGTGACATCAGGTGGCGGCGGTAGGCCAGCGTGGCATCCCAGTCGATGGCCATATCGCGCGTGGGGTGCTGCATCCGCGTGGGATCGGCGACCACATGGGCGGCGGCAAACGCATCACGGTTGAAGCGTGGCGTGTGCGGTACCTGCCAGCGCAGCCCGCCTTTGATTTCATAGCCGTAAGGCTGGCCGTGGCGGTCCAGTAAGTGCACATGATTGCTGAGGGTCATCACAGTCTCCTTGAAAATATCAGGGTTAATGCTTTGCCAGATGCGCACGCGGCCCCGGTTCCCCGGCAGGGTTTGCGGCAGTGACGGGTAACTTGCGTACACCCAACAGCACCAGGCTGCTGCACAGGATAACGAACGCCGCCGCCAGCCAGACCGGTTGCAGGGTGTAATGCTGGGCGAAATAACCGGCGACAATCGGCGAGATGCCGCCTGCCGCCATGCCCATGTTCATCACAAAACCGATGGCTGACCCGCGCAGCGAGGGCGGCACCAGTTCCGCCGTCACCGACAGCACAATCGGCGTGATGGGGTAGCCGAGAAAGCCCAGCAGCATCACCAGCACAATCACCAGCGGCACCGACGGGGTCAATACCATGGCCGCCATTAACAGCCCGCTGACTGCGGTGATGGCCATCAGAATGCGGCGGCGGCGCAGGAAGTCGCCTTTGTCGCAGTAACGGCCAAGCAGGAAACCGCCCAGTGCGCCGGTCAGCCCCAGCAGGCTGGCTATCGTTCCGGCGGTGCCGATGGTCAGGTTTTTCACTTGCATCAGGTAGCTCGGCGCCCACAGCAGCACAATCCACCAGCCCGCCAGCAGCACGAAGTAATAGAGCGCCATCATCATCACCGGCGCATGGCGGAACAGCGTGCGCAGCGGCACGCGCTCCGCCGCCTGCCGGGCGACCAGGTCAGTGGGTTTACGGTCATTTTTCACCAGCACCGCATACAGCAGCGCCACCACCATCCCCAGCGCCCCGGCAACGTAAAACACCACGCGCCAGCCAAACACCGGGCCGAGCACCGCGCCCATCCAGGTGCCGAGGAAGCCGCCGATCGGGTAACCCATCCAGTAGAGGGACATCACCGTGGTGCGCTGTTTCTCGCTGGTGACGTTCGCCACCTCCAGCGAGGCGGCCGGCCAGAAGATCCCTTCGCCGATGCCGGTCATCACCCGGTAGAAGATCAGGCTGGTCAGGCTGCCTGCGACCCCCGTGAGCATGGTCGCCAGTGAGAACATCATCAACCCGAGGATCAGCACCGGTTTGCCGCTGAGTTTGTCGGCGATGATGCCGGCAACAAACAGGAAAAGAATAAAGCCAAAAAAGAAGGAGGAGAGCAGGATGCCGCTTTCCCCTTTGCCGAGGCCAAACTCCGTGGCAATCAGCCCAATCGCCGACGACACCGTCATGCGATCAACCGAATACATCATGTAGCCCAGCCCGCACAGGACGGTAACCAGAACCATTTTCCGGGTATCGGTATTCATATTTTCCTCGCCATGCCTGTTGACCGACGAAAACCGCTTCTCAGCGCTGTCAGAGATGAATAGGGACGTTAACCGTGCTGTAAATGACGCGCTTTGCAGGTGCGTAAGACCTCATCGGGATCTTTCTCCCACCAGGTGAGGCGGGAAAAGATTTCCACCTCGTGATAGCCGCTGTAGCCCTGCGCCTCCACCGCCTGCCGCAAACCGCGGATGTCGATCACCCCGTCGCCCATCATGCCGCGGTCTTCCAGCATGTCCCGCGTGGGGTTGAGCCAATCACAGATGTGGAACGCCAGCAGCCGCTTGCGCCCCGCGCGGGCAATTTCGTGGTGGAAACCGGCATCCCACCAGGTGTGGTAGAGATCAACCGCGATGCCCAGCCCGTTATCGCCCAGTTCATCACAGAGATCGTTGGCCTGTTTCAGGCTGTTGACGCAGGCGCGGTCAGCGGCATACATCGGGTGCAGCGGCTCAATCGCCAGCGGCATCCCGCGCGGCCGGGCATAGTCCAGCAGCGCGGTCAGCCCGTCGCGCACCTGTTGGCGGGCGCCCACCAAATCTTTCGAGCCGTCAGGCAGCCCGCCGACCACCAGCACCAGGCAGGCTGCGCCGAGCGTCAGCGCCTCATCCACGGCGCGGAAATTCTCCTCCAGTGCCTTCCGGCGCGCCTGCGGGGTGGCGGCAGGGAACATGCCGCCCCGGCAATAACCGGTGACCGTCAAATTATGCAGGCGGATTAGACGGGCGGCTTCCTGTAACCCCAGCGCGGCGACCTGATCCCGCCAGGGGGAAATGCCGCGGATGTCGTGGCGTGCGCAGCCTTCAATGATCTGGCGGAGATCCCACTGGCGGCGCACCGTGGCGGTATTTAAGGAGAGTTTGTCGGAATCGGGGGTCTGCATCATGCTCTCCTCATCCTTCCAGCGCGGGCACATCGACCCAGCGGCGTTCGTGCCAGCTTTTCAGCGCCAGATCCACCAGTTGCAGGCCTTTTGCGCCTTCGAGCAGGCCCCAGCGGTAATCGCCTTCGCCCCAGACATGGCGCAAAAAGAGTTCCCACTGCACTTTGAAGGCGTTGTCATAGACCTGGGTGTCGGGCACGGTAGCCCAGTCGTTGAAGAAGTTGTGGGTCTGGCGTACGTCCGGGTTCCAGACCGGTTTCGGGGTGTTGACGGCGGCCTGGGTATAGCAGTCCGTCAGCCCGGCCACCGCCGACCCGTTGACGCCGTCCACCTGGAACGTCACCAGATCGTCACGCCGCACGCGCACGCACCATGAGCTGTTGATCTGCACAATCGCGCCGTTGTGCAGTTCAAAGGTGGCATAGACCGCATCATCCGCCGTGGCCTGATAGGGCTTTTGCTGTTCGTCCCACCGCATTGGAATGTGCGTGGCACCAATGCAGCTCAGGCTTTTGATCTCGCCAAACAGGTTGTCGATGACATAGCGCCAGTGGCAGATCATATCGAGGATGATGCCGCCGCCCTCGTCGCTGCGGTAGTTCCAGGAAGGGCGCTGGGTCGGTTGCAGGTTGCCCTCAAACACCCAGTAACCGAACTCGCCGCGCACCGACAGCACCTTGCCGAAGAAGCCCGCCTCGTTCAGCAGGCGCAGCTTTTGCAGGCCGGGTAGCCAGAGTTTGTCCTGCACCACGCCGTGGCAGACGCCTTTTTCGCGGGCGACGTGGTAGAGATCGAGCGCTTCTTCCAGCCCCAGGGCGACCGGTTTTTCGCTGTAGACGTGTTTGCCGTGGGCGATCGCTTTTTTCAGCAGGGCAGGGCGCGCCTGGGTGGTGGTGGCGTCAAAGAAGATGATGTCATGGGGGTTGGCCAGCGCCTCATCCACATTGGTACCCCAGCGGGCAATACCGTGCGCCTGCGCCAGCGCGGCGATTTTCTCTTCGTTGCGGCCAATCAGAATCGGGTCGGGCATCAGGCGATCGCCATTTGCCAGCAGCACGCCGCCCTGCTCACGGATTTGCACAATCGACCGGATCAGATGCTGGTTTTTGCCCATCCGTCCGGTTACGCCATGCATGATGATGCCAACGGGGATCTGCGCCATTCATTCACCTCAGGGGAGAGATTGTCAGGGATGTGATGCAGGCGTCATAACGCCGCCGTCACTCAGGATCACCGGCGTGGTCAGTGCGCCATACTCATTCAACCAACCGGTTGATAACATCACTATAGAAGCTGAACCCCACCCTGATGTTGATCGATTTCACATAACCAACTGGTTGGTTGAAAATGGCTGCGGGCTTGTTTAACCCGGAAAATAGGGCACTATAATGCTGACACGCGCAAAGAAGAGTGAGGGAACCGGAGTGGTCATCAGGAGTGTTAAGGATAAACATGATGCAGCCGACAAGCAGCAGCGCATTCTGCAGGCGGCCCGCGCAGAGTTTGCCGAAAAGGGGTTTGACGGTGCGCGGGTAGACGGCATCGCCGCCCGCGCCCGCGCCAATAAGCAGCTGATTTATTATTATTTCACCAACAAAGATGTGCTGTTTACCCGGGTGCTGGAAGCGGCCTACCGTGACATCCGTGAACAGGAGGCGGCGCTCGACCTGGAGGCGTTTCCCGCCAACGAAGCGATCCTGAAACTGGTCGAGTTCACCTGGCACTACTATTTAAAAAACCCGGAGTTTATCCGCCTGCTCAACAGTGAGAACCAGCTGAAAGCGCGGCACCTTAAAACCTCCGGGGTGACAGTGGAGATTAACCAGAGCTGGATTAACATCACCGGGCACCTGCTGGCGCGTGGCCGGGCGGAAGGCACGGTGCGGGGCGGCATTGACGTCATGCAACTGAACATCAACATTTCCGCTCTCGGCTTTTTCTACCTGATCAACCAGTCCACGCTATCGATCCTTTACCAGAAAGATCTGGGCGGGCAAGCCGCGCTGGATGAACGGCTGCGGGTGATGAAAGAGTGCATCGCCGCCTGGATCAGGCCGTGAGCCTGTTCAACAGGGAGAACGCATGATCCGTCTTGAGGATGTGGCGCTGTTTGTCCGTTCTGCTGCGCTCGGCAGCTTTTCCCGCGCGGCGCGTGAAGCTGGCCTGCTGCCGGGGCAGGCCAGTGCGGCCGTGCAGCGGCTGGAGCGCGATCTGGATAAGCGCCTGTTCGTCCGTTCCACGCGCAGCCTGCGGCTGACGGCCGAAGGCGAAACCTATTTGCCCTATGCCCAGGAGTTGCTGGCGCTGGTGCAGGCGGGTGCAGAGAGCCTGCAAAGCAATGACGAGGCGTTGCAGGGCGAAATCAAAGTCGCGCTGCCCTCGGATATCGGCCGCAATATCCTGTTGCCGGTGATTACCGCCTTTTTCAAGGCACACCCCGGCCTCTCCCTGCGGTTGTCGCTCTCCGACCAGCGCAGTGATATGTTCCGCGACCCGGTGGATGTGGCTATCCGCTACGGCGCACTGGACAACAGCCGCTATGTCGCCCTGCCGCTGGCCGCCGATAACCGGCGGGTGCTGGCTGCCTCACCGGCCTACCTGCAACAACATGGCGAGCCGCAACAGCTGGATGACATTCCCCGCCACGCCTGTTTGCTCTATACCCTGAATGGCCAGGTGTATGACAAATGGCTGTTCCCGGGGCAGGGCGCGCCGCGCCAGCTCACGGTGAGCAGCCGGATGCTGTGTGACGACGCCGACATTGCCCGGCGCTGGGCGGTGGACGGCATGGGGATTGTGTATAAATCCTGGATTGACCTCAGTGATGACGTGCTGGCCGGGCGGTTACAGGTGCTGTTGCCGCACCACCCCGGCGAAATCCTCCCGCTGCACCTGATCTGCCCGCACAGAAAGCAGTTCTCCCCGGCCATACGGCAATTGCACCAGTGCCTCAGCGAGCACCTGCAAGGCGTAATGGCGCAGATGCCCGCCGCCTTGCCTGGCTATGGCGGATAGCCCTTCCTCCTGCCGTGGAGAGTCGCATTCCGGGGTGTGGTTAAAAATTGACCATCCAAAGGCTGTTTATTACTCTCACACTAGGGCTCAGACCTCTGTTCACTCTGCTGATGCGCCGCATCAAGGCGGCTCCAGGCGTTTGCTACGGGGAGAGCGCAGCTCTGACGTTCATCCCACCCTAAACAGGTACACCCACACAGACGAGGTAGTTATGGCTAAGCTGGAAGGAAAAGTGGCACTGGTGACCGGCGCATCAAAAGGCATTGGAGCCGCCATCGCGAAAGCGCTGGCGGCACAGGGGGCGGCCGTGGTGGTGGGCTATGCCAGCAGCCGGGACGCGGCAGAGGCGGTGGTGACGGCGATCCGTGCCGCGGGCGGGCAGGCGGTCTCTGCGGGCGGCGATGTCTCCCGGGCCGCTGAGGCCGCCGCGTTGGTGGAGGCCGCCGTTAACGAGTTCGGGCATCTCGACATTCTGGTGAATAACTCAGGGGTCTATGGGTTCGCGCCGATTGAAGAGATCACGGAAGAGGACTTCCACCAGCAGTTTAACATCAACGTCCTCGGGCTATTGCTGGTGACGCGGGCGGCCGTCCCGCTCCTCGGCGAAGGGGCCAGCATCATCAACATCGGATCGGGCGTCACTACGCTGACGCCGCCGATGACCGCCATCTACAGCGGCACCAAGGGCGCGGTGGACGCCATCACCGGTGTGCTCGCCCGTGAGCTGGGGCCGCGCGGCATCCGCGTCAACGCCATCAACCCCGGCTATACGGAAACCGAGGGCACCCACAGCGCGGGCATCACCGGCTCAGAGATGGAGAAAAGCCTGGTCACCCTGACCCCATTGGGCCGCGGCGGGAAACCAGAAGATATCGCGGATATCGCCGCGTTCCTGGCCTCGGATGACGCCCGCTGGCTGACCGGCGAACGGCTGGTGGCCTCCGGCGGCCTGCGCTGACGATATCGCACCCCCCATGCCGCGCGGTATGGGGGTTATTGCCAGTGTTCAGACAGAAAATCGATGAAGCAGCGAATGCGGGGGGAAAGATACCGGCTGGCCGGCCACAATGCCGAAAAGTGGCTCCGGCGGTCGCAATAGTCCGGCAGAATCTGGATCAGTTGCCCTTGCTTCAAGGCCTCCCTGACAACGAAATCCGGCACATAACAGATGCCCAGCCCGGACAGGGCGGCACCCACCATGGCTTCAATATTGTTCAGCGTCAGCAGGGAGAGGGCACGGAACTCGCCGGTGACGCGGTACGCGTTCAGATCCCATGCCTGGATCAGGCCGGTGGAGGGAAAGCGGAACAGAATACATTTGTGTGAGGGTAAATCATGAGGGGTGCGGGGCTCCCCATACGCCTGAAGGTAGGCGGGGCTGGCACAGAGCACAAAACGGAAATGCCCCAGCGTTTTTGCAGTAAGCCGTGAATCACCGATCTCCCCGCTGCGGATGGCCACATCGAACCCTTCATCAATCACATTGACCAGCCGGTCGCTGAAATCCAGATCAAGGTCAATCCCCGGGTAACGCTGCGTAAACGCCGGCAGCAGCGGCAGCATTAAGCGATAGCCGATCACCGGAAATGAGACCCTGAGGGTGCCGGTGGGGTGGCTCACGGCGGTGGTGAGTTCCGCCTCAGCCTCACGCAACTGTTCAAGGATAGACTGGCAGCGTGCCAGTAGCGTGGCGCCTTCCGCCGTCAGGCTGACGCTGCGGGTGCAGCGGTTAAAGAGCCGCACGCCGAGTTTTTTCTCAAGCCTCGCCACATTTTTCCCAACCGCAGAGGCTGAAATGCCTAATGTCCGCGCGGCCTGAACAAAGCTGAGCGTTTCTGCGGTGCGGACAAAGGAAGTCAGGGAAGTGAAGCTGTCCATGGATTATAAACTTTTTGTCTTTAAAGAAGGGATCCCCAGTCTATTTATCCCGCCTTACCTCTGCAATAGCATGGCCGCTACCTGCTCCCTTTTTCACGCCCATCAGGCTAAAGGTACCCCATGATAGGATCCCGCTTTTCTTCCCCGCACATTGCCGCCGCCCCGGTATTTTTAGCGGCAATGCTGTTACCCCTGAGCTTTACCGGTGGGGTAGTCACGACCCCCGCCATCGCCCATGAACTGGGAGGAAGCCCCGCCTCCCTCGCATGGCTGACCAATGGGTTTATGCTGACGTTCGGCAGTTTCCTGCTGGCGGCCGGTGTGGCGGCCGATCTCACCGGCAGAAAGCGGGTGCTGATCGGCGGGCTGGCCTTGTTTACCCTGAGCTGCCTGCTGATTTATCCGGCGGGCAGCACCCCCATGGCCGGTGTGCTCAGGGCGGTGCAGGGTATGGCGGCCGCCATGACGTTAGCCGGCGGCAGTGCGGCACTGGCCCGGCTGTATGACGGGCGCGCCCGGGCCCAGGCATTCAGTGTGCTCGGCACCCTGTTCGGCACGGGGCTGGCCTTCGGGCCGCTGGTCACCGGCACCATCACCGGCCAGTTTGGCTGGCGCGGGGTGTACCTGTTGCTGGCGCTGCTGTCAGGTGTTGCGTTGCTGACCGGCGCGCTTTTTTTGCCGGATTCGGCAAAACAGCCCCGGCAAAAAACCGACGTCGCCGGTATTGTCCTGTTTAGTGCGGGCCTGATCCTGTTTACCCTTGGGATCATGCTTATCCCGGATCGGGGGCTTTTCTCCCCCGTTGTGATCGGCGTGTTTACCGCGTTTATGCTATTTACCGCAGGGTTTGTTATACGCTGCCAACGCGCAGAGCATCCTGTTTTTGAGCTTTCCCTTTTACGCCATCCACGTTTTGCCGGTGTGCTGCTGCTGCCGGTGGCGACCTGCTACTGCTACGTGGTGCTGTTGATTATTCTTCCCCTGCGTTTCATGGGCGGTGAGGCCTTCAGTGAAACAAAAAGTGCGCTTTTCCTGCTGGCGCTGACGGGGCCAATGCTGGTCTTGCCTTCATTTGCTGCGTTTCTGACCCGGTGGCACACGCCCGGCGTCATTTCCGTCATCGGGTTGGGGGTATCCACGGTGGGGCTGCTGTTGCTGAGCCAGGTCATGCAAAGCGATAACAGCGCCATGCTTATTCTGGCGATGTTTATCACCGGTGCAGGCGCGGCGCTGCCCTGGGGGCTGATGGATGGGCTGGCCGTCTCTGCTGTTCCTGTTGAGAAAGCCGGTATGGCCGCGGGGTTATTTAATACGGTGCGGGTCGCGGGGGAGGGGATTGCTCTGGCCGTCGTCATGGCCTTTCTGGCGATGGTTAATCAGCGGGGGCTGATGGGGGCAGTCACCGGCTATCCGCCGGGGGCCATCAAACATGCGGCCACCTGGCTGGGCGGCGGCAATGTTGAGCAGGCTGCCCGGCTCCTGCCTGCTGTGTCCCGGCAGGTATTAATGGCCACGTATAACCACGCCTATAGCCTGCTGTTTTATGGCCTGTCGATGATTACGTTGCTCTCTGCATGGGGCGTGTGGAAGACACTGATCCAGCAAAAAGAGCAGCCCAAAATGTAACAGGCGGCGCCCGGCCGCCGGGCGACAAAAAAATTTGCGTTAGTGAAAAATAGTCACGGAGTGCGCACAACTTAAGCCAAATGTATCAATAAACAACCATCTTTGTGTGAAAGTAATTCCAAATACATATTTAGTTAACTTTTATATTAAGAAAACGCAGCACTTACCCCCTTTAGATCGATTTACTGTCACAATTCTCACGTTATTATCTGCCCGCAAAACACATGGCAATTTTAAACAGGGCTACATCATAATGTTAACAACTAAGCGCAAATTATCCCTGGCCGTTGGCCTGGGGCTGTTAATGGGCAGTACTTCTTTTGTGACGCACGCTGAAGTCACCTTGATTAAACAAGATCCGCAGGCGGGTGACCCGTTAAGCCGCCTGAACTTCACCGTGGGCGGCAGTATCCGCCCACAGTTCAACAATATGACCGGCGGCGGCGACAACGGCTCCTACAAGCGCAATGGCTTTGACGGCGGCACCCGTTTCCGTTTCCTGGCCGATTACTACCTGTTTGATGACGTCAGCTGGGTCGGCTATTACGAGCTGGGCGTGAACATTCCGGCGCTGTTCAACTGGGACAACCACTACGCGGACGGCGCGCACGACACCAGCCGCCGTATGCTTTACACCGGTTTCCAGAGCAAAACCTGGGGTAAACTCACCTTTGGCCAGCAAAACAGCGTTTACTACGATGTTGTCGGCTCCAAGACCGATATCTGGGATTACGACATGCTGGCCCAGGCTCCGGGCAACGGCATCAACGGTGACTACGACGGCTCCTACCGTTCCCGCCAGATGCTGAAGTACAAAAACACCTTCGGCGACGCCGATGTTTATGCCTCTTACCTGTTCGCGGATGACGAATACCTGCCGGGTAACGGCCTGCGTTACAAGCGCAAGGGCGGCGGTTCACTGGGTGTGGATTACCACCTGACCAAAGACCTGACCTGGGGCGCGGCCTGGAACTACACCCGTGCCGAGATGCGTGACCACGGCACCGGCGACGCGAAAAACTATGACCAGAACATCTACGGCACCTCGCTGAGCTGGAAGCCGGACAACTGGACATTCACCTTCGGCGGCGGTTACTACCAGAACTTCCTGACCACCAAACAGGTGGATGTGGACAACTACTTCGCCGGGGATGCCTGGGGTATCGAATACCTGGCGGGTTACACCATTCCGGTGGCGCAGTATGGGCTGAAGACCCTGATGCCGTACGTGATGGGTGACCGCCTGGAGTACGTGAGCGGCCGTGATTACCAGCGCATCGACAACGGTGTGGGTGTCACCTTCCAGCTCGACTACGGTTTCCGCGTGGACTACGAGCACGTCTTCACCTCCAGCACCGACAACCTCGGCGACATGAACGTGGTGCGCCTGCGCTACGACTTCTGATGCCCTTTTCCCCGGTGCCCGCCGGGGAATGCCGAAAGCGCGCGCCCTGCGCGCTTTTTTTATGCCCCTCTCCCGCGCCGCTATTTACTGACCCGATCAGCAAAATCGTCTATAGCTTTTCCCGGGCGGGCCGATATTAACCTCGTTCATTCATCACACCGGTAAACCACCATGAAAATTTCGACACGCCTCGCGGCAGGATACGGCCTGCTGGCCCTGCTGCTGGTGCTCTGCGCCGGGGTGGCAGTCAACGCCCTGAACAACGCCCAGGACGGCATGAACGACGTGGTTAACGTCAAAATGAAAAAGTACAAACTGGCGCTGGATATGCGCGACAGCGTACGGGATATCTCGATTGCGGTGCGTAACCTGGCATTGCTGACGGACCCGCAAGAGATGGCACCGGAATGGGAACGCGTGCAAACCCAGAAAAAACTGTTCATCAAAAACCGGGAAGAGATGGGGCGGATGATCGAGTCTGATCCGATGCCGGCTGACCAGGACGCCTTCCGCAAAATTGTAGAAGCCGAGGCACCCGCCATGACGGGCTTTGAGAAAGCGGGGCAGCTTGGGCTGCAAAACCTTCAGCAGGAGACCACGACCTACCTGATGAATGTCTCCCGCCCGGCACAGCGCGTGCTGCAAAATGCGCTTAACGCCATGACCGAGGCGCAGCTGAAAAACGCCCAAAACGCAGTGGTCGAGAGCAGCGATGACAGCCGCCAGGCCAGCTTTTTCCTGGGCATCATGGCCGCGGTCTCTTTGCTGCTGGCCGCAGGGGTGGGTTACATGACCGTGCGGGTGCTGACGCGCCAGCTCGGCGGCGAGCCGTCCCAGGCGCAGGCCCTGGCGGCCGCAATTGCCGGCGGCGACCTGACGTCGTCTGTCTCCCTGCGCCCCGGCGACAGCAGCAGTATGCTGGCCTCGCTGGCGCTGATGCAGGCCCGGCTGGGGGAGATTGTGTCGCAGATCAAAGAGACCTCCGCCTCAGTGGCGCTGGCCTCTGATGAGATCGCCCGCGGAAACACTGAGCTGTCTGCCCGTACCGAGCAGCAGGCTGCCGCGTTGCAGGAGACCGCCGCCAGCATGGAGCAACTCACCGCGACGGTGAAAAGCAATACCGCCGGGGCGACCCACACCGCTGGTGCCGCGCGCGAGACGGCAAGCCTGGCAAGCCACGGCGAAGAGAGTGTGCGCAAGATGACCCAAACCATGGCGGATATCTCCCTCAGTGCCGCCAGGGTGCAGGACATCACCAGCACCATCGAAGGCATCGCGTTCCAGACCAACATCCTGGCGCTGAACGCCGCGGTCGAAGCGGCGCGTGCCGGTGAACAGGGCCGGGGCTTTGCGGTAGTGGCAGGCGAAGTGCGCACGCTGGCACAGCGCAGCGCCACGGCAGCCCGCGACATCAAAGGGCTGATTGAGGACGCCACCGTGCTGGTGCAGGAAGGGGTGACGGTAGCGGACGGCACCGCCACCAGCATCATGAACGTGGTAGGGCGCGTGAACGAGCTGGCGGATTCGATGGATGAGATCGCGCTGGCCTCGAACGAGCAGATGCAGGGCATCTCCCAGGTCAACGTGGCGGTCAGCCAGATGGACGGCGTCACGCAGAGCAACGCCACGCTGGTGGAGGAATCTACCACCGCGTCCCAGTCCCTGGCGGAGCAGGTACACGCCCTGCGCGGCATGGTCGAGACCTTCCGCGTATAACACGCTCTTCTTCATATAAAACGATCTTCCTCAGACAAAACAAAAGCGGCGGCGCACACCGCCGCTTTTTTCTTCTCATCCCGCCCGTCTTCCTTTCACACTTTTTATCCCGCTAAAACGCGCCGCATGCAGGCATTCACGCGCTGAATATGGTAGTCATTGCTGTGGTAATTAAAACAGGTGACGACAAAAGGGAGACGTTCATGACACATCCGATACGGCAGATCATCGAAGCCTGTGACCAGGCGATCTCTGCGAAAGCGTTTGATGCGCTGATGGCGCACTACGCAGAAGACGCCGCGCTGGTGGTGAAGCCGGGCATGGTCGTGCGGGGGAAAGAGAACATCCGGAACGCGTTTATCGCTATCTCAGACTACTTTCAGGGGCAGCTGGTGGTGGAACAGGGCGAGATGCAGGTCATTGAGGGCGCGGACAATGCCCTGGTGATTATGGAAACCCTGCTGCGCTTTCCGGACGGGCAGGGCGGCACGGTGGAAACCACCCGGCGCGCGACCTACGTCTTCCGGCAGGCGCGTGACGGCCGCTGGCTATGCACAGTCGATAACTCCTACGGGACGTCCCTGCTGGACGCTGCGTCATGACATGGTTCAGTCAGAAGGGGTTTGAGGTGCGTCTGGAGTGGGGCTTACCGGCGGTGGAGTTTCTCGCCGGTGAGGCGGACTGCGCGGTAGTCGTGGATGTGATGTCATTCTCAACCTGCGTCAGCCTGGCGGTTGATAACGGCGCCCGGATCTACCCCTATCCGTGGAAAGATGCGTCTGCGCAGGCGTATGGGCTGAAGATCGGGGTGAACACCGCCAGCGTTGACCGGCGATTCAGTGGCGAAGGGTATAGCCTGTCACCGGCGTCAATCCGGGCGATACGCGCCGGGGAGAGCCTGATCCTCCCCTCTCCGAATGGGTCGGCCATTTCATTTAGGGCGAGGGACAAGGGGATCGCGGTGTTCAGCGGTTGTTTCAGGAACCTCTCTGCAACGGCCGAAGCCTGCGGCAACTATCAACGCATCCTGCTGATTCCGTGCGGGGAGCGCTGGCCGGACGGCAGCCTCCGCCCCTCGGTGGAGGACTACGTGGCCGCCGGCGGCATTATCACGGCGTTAGGGCGCGAAAATACCTCCCCCGAAGCGCAGGCGGCCGCTGCGGCCTACCAGCATTACCGGAAACAGGGGCTGGCCCTGTTGCAGGAATGTGCATCCGCCGTTGAGCTGCGGCAACGGGGCTTTGCGGCGGACGTCGCGCTGTGCCTGGAAGAAAATGCGGGCGTGCACGCCTGCCGCCTGCACGGGGATGTTTATACCGCCGGTTAAGGCAACTTTTCCCTGTATTGCCTGTGCACAGACAACGCTGGCCTCAGCCGTTATCCCGGAAGCCCGGGTACAGGCTCATGCCGCCATCCACAAACAGGGTGGTGCCGTGCACATAATCCGACAGATCGCTCGCCAGCCAGACCACCGCGTTCGCCACATCCTCCGGCGCGCCGATGCGGCCGTAAGGGATCAACTCCAGCACTTTCTGCCCGGCGTCCCCTTGCAGCGTGTCCTCGTTAATCGCTGTTTTAATCGCGCCGGGCGCGACCGCGTTAACCCGGATGCGCTCCTCGCCGATTTCCTGCGCGATGCTTCTCATCAGCAAGTCAATGCCTCCTTTAGAGGCGGCATAATTTGCATGCCCCGCCCAGGGGATCACCTGATGCACCGAACTCATATGGATAATTTTCCCGCTGGCGCGGCTCAGGGCGGGGTCGGCCTCCTGCTGCCGGAACTGGCGCAGCGCGGCCCGCGCGCAGAGAAATTGCCCGGTCAGGTTAACCTCAATCACTTTATTCCAGTCCGCCAGCGTCATCTCACCGATGGGCGCATCTTTTTGCAGCCCGGAGTTGGCCACCAGAATGTCCAGCCTGCCGAAGGCGTTAATCGCCTGCGCAAAGAGCGCGTCCACGTCAGCCTCCTGGGAGACGTCGCCCCCCACGGCGATGGCCTGCCCACCGCGCTCACGAATGCGGGCAGCCAGCGACTCCGCGGGTTCCTGTTGGCTATGGTAGTTGATCACCACCGCTGCCCCGGCCTGCGCCAATGCCTCGGCGCAGGCGTAACCCAGGCCGGAACTGGCCCCGGTGACCAGGGCCACCTGTTTCTCGAGTGATATGATCATGTACGTTCCTTTCTGTTTCGGGGGCTGCTAAACATCGCCTGATACGCGGGGACGTTAATGACTATGGCGCGTGGTTTCCTTTTCGCCACTCAAAAACCCAATAAAGGGTGTGTAAAAAGCGATGTTGACTGCGCTTGGTGATGAGCATAACGGGCTGGCGGGCCATCCGGCAGGGGCCGTTTATTTACTTTCACTACTATTAATTACAACATACATTTATATACTAATCATTTCACATCAGCAGCAACGCCCTGGGTAAGCCAGCCGTCAGACAGGCGCAGGATCGCGGCCTGACAGGCAGACGGCCCTGCTGCCTCACAGCGTAAGGGCCGGTGATAATGTATTCAGCGCAGTGTTACGCCATTAGAATCGCCACGCCACAAACAGGCCATAGCGTATCTGGCTGGATTGTTCGGTAATGGGGCTGTCTGCGGCGTCGCTGGTCAGATACAGGGCGGACGCCCTGACACCGGCGACCCATGACGGGGCGAACTGGTAATCCAGGCCGGTATTAATACCCACATCTTCCAGGCCGCTCCCGGCCCGGTAACGCGGCAGGCCGCTGCGGGCAGACTGCTCAGAGGTGACGCCAAACTGCGTTTGCAGATATTGGCTGTTGCCCCAGCTCAGGGTTGGCCCGGCAAACAGGCTGAGGGTCTCCGTGGGCTCCCACTTCAATTGGGCAAAGGTAATTACCCGCAGACCCTGATGGTTGCCGCCCACATCCTGCGTGGCAATCACGCCGCCCTTGAACAGCGTGTTCTCATAGATGCCGGAAAGAAACGCGCGCGGCGTGACATCAATATCGCCCAGCCCTTTCAGGTGCTCATCGTCAGAGGCCTGACGCGGGGAGAGATCAGACCCGACCCCCAGGGCAAATTTCCATTGCTCGCCATCAATAAAATTCCAGCCGACCGCGGTAAGGGTGTCCACACCGCCGATAAAATAGGGACCATAGTTGAGTTTTACCGCCGGGATAAAGTCCGTTTTATCATCCCTGGCACCCAGATAGGCCGGTTTAACGCCGATGCCGCCGCCCACCATTCCGCTCAGGGTGTAAGGCTGCTCGTCTGCCATCGCCGGCAGACTGATCACGGCCATCATCAGCAGAGGGGGCAGGGCTTTCCCTGTGAAAAAAGACATAAATATTATCCTCGTGGCAACAAGCCGGTAACCCATTTAAGCAGTTGCCTGTAACGCGCTCTTTTACGTCAGGTAAAGTTTTGTTGCTGAAACGAGAATAAATATGTCTGTCAGGCCGGGGGCCTCAGCGGAATACGGACATGGAAGCAGGCACCGCCGGTCTCGCGGTTATGTACCCAGACGCTGCCGCCATGGTGCGCGGCGATCGCCCCGACCAGCGCCAGCCCCAGCCCGGTGCCGTCTGTATCGCGCGCGAGGCGGTAAAAAGGCTGGAAGATACGCTGCATCTCAGGCTCAGGAATGCCCGGCCCCCGGTCGCTGACCCGGAAAACGGCCTGGCCTGTCGCGTCTGCCAGCAGGCTGACCGTGACCGCTTTGCCGCCATGTTTCAGGGCGTTCTCAATCACATTGCGCATCAGGCGGCGCATCAGCCGCGCATCTGCCCGGGCAATAAGGTGATCGGCCGTCAACGGCACCGCGGCCCGGGCACACTCCTCGGCGGCAAGCGCCGTCAGGTCAGTGGTGCTGAACGCCGCATGCTGATCCGCATCCACCCTTTCCAGGCGGCTCACGGTCAGGATCTCCTCGACCAGCGTGTCCAGCTCTGCCACGCTGCGCAGCAGCTCCTGCCGTAACGGGGAATCTTCTGCCGCGAGCAGCGCCGAGGCCATCTGGATGCGCGCCAGGGGCGAGCGCAACTCATGGGAGGCATTGGCCAGCATCGTTTTCTGCGCACGCACCAGCGCCTCAATCTGCCCGGCGGCACGGTTAAAACTTGCGGCCAGCTGCCCGACCTCATCCTGGCCGGAGACTTCCACGCGCGAGGAGAGGCGGCCTTTGCCCAGTGACTCCACGCTCTGCTGAAGCAGCTCCAGGCGCGCGGTCAACCGGCGGATCACGGGCAGTGCGGCGCACGCCACCGCAAAAGCCAGCGCCAGCAGCATAAAGATGAACAGCCAGGGGCGGGCGGCACGGTTGGTGCTGAACTGCACCACCAGAATACGCCGGTCTTTCATCTGCCAGACAAACCGGGTGCCGCGCCAGTCATCGAAATACCCGCCCGGTGTAATCTGCGCCGGAAAAGGGATGGCGGGCGACAGGGCGCGGCTGATCAGCGCCCCGTTTGCCGTAAACAGCGCAAAACGCGTATGGGTCCGCGCTATCCAGGTATCAATGGCCTGAGACTGGCGTTCCCGGCCGGCAGAGGCAGGCGGAAGCGTGTCCTCTACCATGGCCGTAAAGGTGGCGAAAGCCCGCAGATGGCGGTTGTTATTATCTATTCCCAGCCAGATGACAATGGTGCACAGCACCACCGCCAGCACCGCGCCGATGACCGCGAGGTAGATCTGCATATACATGGGAAGATCGGTGATTTTTTTCATGGCGACAGCGCACCTGCCAGGTCGTTATAAGGTGGGGAGGCGTGAAAACAGATAGCCCACCCCGCGCAGGGTGATGATGTGTTTAGGCGTGCGCGGATCCTCCTCAATGGCCTGACGGATACGCCCGATATGGACATCAATCGCCCGGTCAAAGCTCTCATAATTTTCACCGCGGATGGCCTGCCACAACTGCTCCCGGTTCAGTACCCGACCGGCATGGCGCGCCAGCGTCAGCAGCAGGTCAAATTGCAGGGAGGTCAGGGTTCGCGGCTGGCTGTCAACGGTCACGGTACGGGCGGCGGCATCAATCTCTAACCGGCCGGAACGGATCAGCGGCGTGTCACTTCCCTGGGCGGGGCTGGCAGTGCGGCGCAACACGGCCCGCATCCGGGCCAGCAGCTCACGCGGCTCAAACGGCTTGGGCAGATAGTCGTCAGCGCCCAGCTCCAGCCCGATGATCCGGTCTGTGGGATCGCCGCGGCCGGTGACCATGATAATCGCCGGTTCATTGTGGCAGGCAGTACGGATATAGCGGCAGACTTCCAGCCCGTCGGCATCGGTCAGCATCAGATCCAGCAGGACAAGATCAAACGTCTTCTGGCCGAGGGCGTCCCGGGCGAGGGCCGCATTGGGGGCGTGGTGTATGTCAAAGCCGTACTGCGCCAGATAAGGTATAACCATCTGCGCCAGCCGGGTATCATCCTCAATGAGCAAGACCCGGAAAAGGGAGGAGGGGGTTATCAGCATGATCACCTGCCTGTGTGAGTAAAGGGGGGGAGTCCGTCACCGGGCACTGCACCCTGGGCCGGGAAAAAGAGTGAAAAGCGTGTCACGCCTGCGTGACTCCCGGCAACACAGCGCCCCTGGTGCAACCGCATAATGCTGCTGACAATCGACAGGCCAAGGCCGCTGCCCGCCGATGACGCCTGGCGCGAACTGTCCGCCCGCCAGAAGCGGTCAAACAGCCTGGGCAGATCGGCCGCAGGAATCGGCTCCCCGCGGTTTTCTACGATCACGCAGGTACCCTGCGGGGCGTGTTCGCCGAGAATACGCACCGTACTGCCGGGCTCTGCATAACGCAGGGCATTCGCCAGAAGATTGGCTACCGCGCGGCTGAACAGCCCGGCATCGGCCCAGACCTCGCCCCGTGCAGGGCATGTCACCCGGATGTGGCGCTCCGCCGCCGGCCCCTCAAAATAGTCGGCCAGCCGGGCGCACTCGGTGGCCAATGACAGCGCCCGGCACTGAATCGCCTGCCGGGGATCGTCAGACTTTGCCAGAAACAGCATGTTGTCGATCATCCGGGAGATACGCACTAACTCCTCATAATTGGAGCCGAGCAGCAGCAGGTAGTCGGCATTGCTGCGCGGCTGTGCCATGGCGACTTCTGTCTGGCCAAGCAGGTTACTGATCGGCGTGCGCAAGTCATGTGCCATGTCCGCAGAGACCTGGCTCAGCTGCTGAAACCCGGTCTCGAGCCGCTGCAACATGTTGTTGAAGGCTGCCACCAGTGGCTGCAATTCGGGCGGGGCGTTATGCAGCCGGATGCGGTGGGCCAGCCTGCGGGCATCAATCGCATCGGTTTCGGTGGCAAGGCGGTGCAACGCGGCCAGACCGCGGCGGATCAGCCATTGCGCCGCCAGCGCGGCCACCAGCGTTGCCAGGATGATCACGCCGATTATCTGGTCACGGTAGCCTGCCAGCGTCCGGGTGCGCTCGGTCATCAGGCGGCCGGTAATGATCTCCAGCTCGCCCGGGCCGTCCAGGGTTTTCGCCATTGCGGCGGCGGCAATAAAGGGCGTGCCGTCCGGGGTGGACTGGTGGCGCACATCCGCCAGGGATAATGCCCTGCCCACCGGCACCGGCGCGACGGACGGCACAGGCTGGCGGCCGGGGTTAATCACCACCAGCTGTGGCTGCCCGGGGAAGCGCAGCACCAGCAGCGACTCCGTATTGGCCAGCATATTGGCAAACAGGCGCGGCTTCTCATGCACCAGCGTCACGGCCTCTTCATTCATCAGCAAAGTACGGATCTGATCCAGGCGGGTGAGCAGTGCGCCGTCATCGCGCCGGCTGATCTGCGCCGCCAGCGAGTGGTAAAGGATGACTCCGGCCAGGGCCATGACGAGACACACCGTCAACGAGAGGAGCAGGGAGAGGCGGGCGGTCAGGGAGAGCGGCCTCATGCGTCATGCTCGCCGCGGTAACCGACGCCGTGCACGGTGTGAATCAGCGGTACACCGAAGGGTTCATCAATTTTTTGCCTGAGCCGGCGCACGGCAACATCCACCACGTTGGTATCGCTGTCAAAATTCATATCCCAGACGCGTGACGCGATCACCGTACGCGTCAGCACCTGGCCGGGGTTCATCATAAAGAGCTGCAACAGGTTAAACTCCTTGTTGGTCAGGTTTATCCGGCTTCCCGCACGCGTCACCTGACGTTTCACGATATCCATATGCAGGTCGCCAAGCTGGAGGTGCTCCTCGCGCTTGGCGTGGCCGCCGCGCCGCAACAGGGTGCGGACCCGCGCCAGGAGCTCGGCAAATGAAAAGGGTTTGACCAGATAGTCATCCGCGCCCAGCTCCAGCCCTTTGATACGATCCTCCACCGTGCTTTTCGCCGTCAGAAAAATCACCGGTGTCTGGGTTTCCTTGTCCAGCGCCTGCATCACCTCCCAGCCGCTGAGTTCCGGCATCATCACATCCAGCAGGATCAGGTCGTAGTGAAACTCGCGGGCGTAATGCAACCCGTCGCGGCCGTTGGCCGCGACATCTACCACATAACCTGACTCGGTTAACCCACTGCGCATGTATTCCCGGGCTTTGGGTTCATCCTCAATCACCAGTATTTTCATCAGCTTCCCCCTGGCCCGGCGCGGTACGCCGCCTTCAGGGTTGCGCGAGCCGGGCCGCTTCTTCAATCAGTTGTGCGACGGCCTGTGGGTGAGATTCATACACTGAATGGCTGGCACCGTCGATCTCTACCGTATGGCTGTGAGCACGTTTGGCGTACATCCGTTCCAGTTCAGGATTAATGATTTTGTCGGCTTTTGCCACCATGTACCAGCTCGGTTTGGTTTTCCAGGCGGGATGGGTGATCGTCGTGGTAAAGACGGCGGCAGCGGTCGGGATCTGGGCATGGGCCTCAAACTCAGCCTGTTTGCGCGGCAGATCGGCTGCAAAGTCAGCGTGGAATACCGCCGGGTCAATGGTCAGGAAGCCATCCGGGGAGCGTTCAAAGGGGTGGGCGCTGTTCGGCCATTTTTTGCCGTTGGCCGCTTCCGATTCCCCCTCCTCGGGGGCATGGGCGGCGATGTACACCAACCCGGCGACATGCGGATCATTACCCGCTTCAGTAATGATCGCGCCGCCATAGCTGTGCCCGACCAGAATCGCCGGGCCCTGCAGTTTTGCCAGCACGCGGGTGGTGGCGGTAACGTCCTCGCGGTAGCTGGTAAGGGGTTCCTGCACCAGCGTGACGTGGTAACCGTCGCGGGTCAGGATATTATAGACCGGCTGCCAGCCCGCCCCGCTGACAAAGGCACCGTGTACCAGTACCACATTTTTGACCGGGGCCGCATAGGCGCTGGTGGCGGAGGCTGCCAGTATCAATGCTCCCGCCAGCAGGCCGGTTTTCAGATTTTTATGCAGGTTGCGCATGCTGTTTCCTCGTAGTTCGTCGTGATCAAAAGAGTACAACGAGTCTACAAAGGGCGTGCTGACAACAGCATGAGCCAGTTATGACAAAATCATGACAAACAGGCCGCTTACAAAAACATGCCGCCGGATGCCTCAATGCGCTGGGCGTTGACCCAGCGGCCTGCGTCAGAGAGCAGGGCAGCAATCAGCGGCCCGATGTCCTCCGGCAAACCCGCCCGGCCCAGCGCGGTGGCCCCGGCCACAAAGGCATTCACCTCCGGGTTGTCGCGCACCGTGCCGCCGCTGAAATCGGTCTGGATCGCGCCCGGTGCCACGGTGTTCACGGCGATCCGCCGCGGCCCCAGCTCTTGTGCCTGATAACGCGTCAGCACCTCCAGCGCGCCTTTCAGCGCGGCATAGGGGCCGCTTTGCGGCACGCAGAAACGCGTCAGGCCGCTGGAGAGGTTCACAATCCGCCCGCCGTCCTTGATGAGCGGCAACAGCGTTTGCGTCAGGAAAAACACGCCTTTGAAATTCACCGCGAAGAGCCGGTCCAGCTCCTGCTCAGTGGTCTGCGCCAGGGTGTTGTGGTGCGAGATGCCGGCATTGTTCACCAGATAGTCAAGGCGGTCAGCGCCCCAGCCGGCGAGCGCCTGTTGCACCGAGCCGGCAAACGCGCCGAAGGTGTCGCAGGCACCGGTGTCCAGCGGCAGGGCGAGGGCGTCCGCGCCGGCCTGCCGGGCGGCGTCAATGACGTTATGCGCCTCGTCCTGCCGGGTGTGGTAGGTAAAGAGGCTCGAGACGCCCCGGGCGGCCAGCGCCAGTACGGTGCTGCGGCCAAGGCCCCGGCTGCCGCCGGTGACCAGTGCAATAGGGGAAGAGGGGGTGTGGTGCATGGCTGTTCTCCGAATCAGGGGAAAGGCTTACTCTATGCCCGGCCGCCGGGCGGCGTAATACCTGAACCTACCCGGTTCTTGCCTGATCCTGCCCGGCGTGGTACTTCCTGTTTCTGTTTATATCACCGCCACAGGCGTTTTATGGCACCGCAACAGGAGTGAAGATGCAGGGACTGGAGGATTTACGGGCAACGCTTTGCAAACAGATTGCCCGGCTGGGCGGCCATAGCCCGTTTTATACCGCCATCGACGGGATGATAATGTTGCAGGCGAAGACCGACCGGCACCCCACGCACCTGCTCCACCAACCCGCTCTGTGCATCGTGGTGCAGGGGGAAAAGTGGACGGCGTTTGGTGAGCGGAAACTCACCTATCGCGCCGGGCAGGCGATGGTGGTGGGCCTGGAGATGCCGGGCACTAGCCAGGTGGTGGAGGGTGATGACGCGTCGCCCTATTTAAGCCTCGTGCTGACGCTGGATCAGGCCATTATGCGGGAAGTCTGTGAAACGCTCCCGATGCTGCCCCCGCCGCCGGAAGACAACGGCGCCTTTGTGGTCGATCTGGATGCGCCGCTGCTGGCATGCGCGGCCCGCGCCGTGAGCCTGCTGGACAACCCTGACGCCATACCGCTGCTCTACCCGGGTATCATGCGGGAGGTAGGCTACTGGTTGCTGACCGGGCCGCATGGCGGCGCGCTGGCGCAGCGGATCACCGGAACCGGGCCGCAGCGCCGGATGGCCGGGGCCGTGCACGCCCTGCGGACGCAGTTTGCAGAGCCGGTACGCATCAGCGATCTGGCGGCGATCGCCGGCCTCAGCCCGTCGGCGTTCCACCGCCATTTCCGGGCGCTGACCGGGATGACGCCGCTCACCTTCCAGAAACAGCTGCGCCTGATGGAAGCGCGGCGGCTGATGCTGACCGGCAACATCTCCGCGGAATCCGCGGCCTTTGCCGTCGGCTACGCCAGCGCATCGCAGTTCAGCCGCGAGTATGCCCGCCTGTTCGGTGCGCCGCCGCGGCGTGACATCGTCCGCCTGCAGCCGCCGGATGCGGGCGTCAACCTGCGCGAAAAGGGGTGACCGTCAACGCCTCGGCCTGATAGTGAGAGAACCCCGGGCTGAGTCTCAGGCGTGCAATTCGGTGACGCTCAGGGTAAACACTACCGGCTCATCGCCGGTGTGGGCATACTGATGCGGAAGGTCAGTTTTTGCCACGGCGGCGCACCCCGCCGCAATGGTTAAGTGGGTGTCGCCCACCTGGAACGCCAGCACGCCTTGCTCAACGTGGAACAGCTCCACCGTGCCGGGCGGGTGGCCGGGCGAGGAGAAAACCTCACCGGGGAACAGTTCCCAGCGCCATAACTCGATCATGTCCGGGCCCTGGGTGCCTGCCAGCAACCGCGCCGAGCCGCCCGCCGGGCCGTGCCACAGCACCGGCATCTCATCTTCGGTGATCAGGTGCGCGACCGGGGTATCCGCGACGTTGACGATGTCCGCCACCGAGAGACCCAGGGCCGCAGCGATCTTGCATAAAATCGCGATGCTGGGGTTAGCGGTGCCTTTTTCGATCTCCACCAGCATTCCTTTACTGACCCCGGCACGGCGCGACAGCTCATCCAGTGAGAGTTTCCGGCTTTTACGGCAGGCGTTGATCCGCCGGGAGACCGCTTCGCTGACCTGCCGGACATCCGCACCCGCCCCGGTCGGTTTATTGACTTTTTTGGTCATCGGTCATTATCATGTAATAAATTAGTCATTAAAGGATTATCCGATGTTTACTGTTCAGCCGTCAATCGATCCCGCGCTCGCCGCCATTGCGCCCGGCTTCCGCGCCCTGAGTATTACCGTCGAGGCCGCGCCCCTGCTGCACCCGGAAGTGGCCGAAGCCGCGTTAACCGAGGCGTGTGACGCGGTGGTTGCCGGAGAGGCCCCCTGGGCGGATGCCCATCTCGCTGCCTGGGCTGAGGTGTTCAAACGTTTCGGTGCCAAGCCGAAGCGCACCCCCTGTTCCGCCGAAGCACTGCGCAAGCGTGTGTTGCGGGACGGCAGTTTGCCGGGCATTGACCCGGTCGTGGATCTCTATAACGCCGTGAGCATCCGCTTTGCCATCCCGGTCGGCGGGGAGAATATCACCGCTTACCACGGCGCGCCGCGCCTGACGCTGGCCGACGGCACCGAGCTGTTCGATACCCTGAAACAGGGCGAACCGGCGCACGAGTCCCCGGAGCCGGGCGAGGTTATCTGGCGGGATGACTCCGGCGTGACCTGTCGGCGCTGGAACTGGCGGCAGGGTGTGCGTACCCGGCTGGGTGCAGACGCAACACAGATGTGGTTCATTCTGGAAAGCCTGCCGGAGATGCCGCTGGAGGCGCTGCAGGCGGCAGGTGAGCAGCTGATGGCCGGGCTGCAACAGATGATGCCCGGCGCCGTGATCGAGAAACAGCTTATTGGGTTTACGCAGCCGGACGCCGGTTAACAAAAGGTGACAGCGTCACCCGGAGCGCCCGTTTTGTCAGGCCCCGCCCAATCGGGCGGGAAACCGTCAAGGCAGGCGAGGCCTGCGCTCTACGCCGGACAGTTATCTAGAAGTCGTATTGCAGGGTCAACCGGTTTTGCCAGAAATGAGAGTCATACAGCGGCGATGTTTGCACCCCGGCAAAATCGCTCAGGCTCAGCCCTTTCAGCACGCCGCTCAGCGCCCAGGTGAAATACACCAGATATTCCGACTGATTGATGCTGGCGGATGACACCGAGGGTTTGAGATCCATAAAGGAATACTGCGTGCCTAACGACAGGTTTTCATTCAGCACGTAATTCACACTGGTCGAATAGGCATTACCGCTGCCCAAATCCTGCGTACTGGTAAAGAACGGCTGGGCGAAATAGGGGCCGGATGAGCTGTTGTGTGCGTAAGGCACCACCAGCGAGCCGTTGTTCCAGCTGTCGGCGCCGCCGGTGATATGGTCATAGTTCAGCTTCCAACTCAGGTCAGAGGTGAAGCTCAGCGCCAGTTGCGCACCGTACGAGGTGCTGTTTACGTCACCCGCCAACGCTTTGCCGTCGCTGGTTCCGCGTATAAATTGCAGTGCGACATCCGGCTGGAACAGCGCCTCCTGCCAGTGCAGATGGCTCTCGCCATAGACCACCCGCGAATAGTCCGCGTACTCTTCATACCATAGCTGCCCGGTAAGTTTTTTACCGTTCCACTGCGTACCGCGCCCGCCGCCGACGGCCCACATGCCGTTAGTCGGTTCATCAATATCGCTATATGCCGTGGTGCCCAGGAACTGATCATTGCCCCACGGTTTATAACGCCAGACTTTGGTGGCATGTAAATAATTGGTGCTGTCGCCGTAATTGGTATCCACCCCACGGAAAAGAATCGGCGTAATACGCCAGTCATAATCCCCCACAAAGGGAATATTAATACGCTGGTCGCCTGCGGTAATTTTAAAATCACCCTGCTGCCAGGTTAAATAGGCCTCACCAATATTGGTTTGATTATTGCCGATATCGCTGATGGTATGTGCTTCATCAGGATGGTCAATACCGCGCAGAAAAATGGCGCTGACGCCGGCGCGAAATCCATATACCGGGGCGGTTTCATATTTCAGGCTGCCGCCGTAGCTGGCAGTGTCCTGATTAAACCCTTTGGAAAAATACGCATTATGGGTGGAATAATAGAGCGTCCGTAAACTGCCGCTCACCGTGCCGCAGGTAAAAATATCCGTGAACGTGTCGACCCCCGTGACGTCATGCTGACAAGCGCTGATATTGCTTGTTGTTACTGCTAATGCAGCCGGAGACAGAGGTAAAAACAGCGCAATCAACCCTGCACTTTTCAGTGTTTTCATTTAAATATGTCCTGAATAATAGACCCATGGTAAGAGAGCAACGCGCAGCCGCCCGGATGCCCATTATCCGGCAGCCGGCTTTGCGTAAATAAGCGCTTAAAAAATTAATTTACACCTGGAATATGCACATCCGGCAGCGTGTCACGGACTTCCCAGCCGCGGAGTTTTCCCGGGTTCAGCAAATTATATGGGTCGCAGGCGCGTTTCATCGCGACCACATCGGCGCGCACTTTACCCTGTTTGCCGTCTTCAATATAAAGCACGTGAGGGTTATTTATTTTTACGCCGTTGCTGCGATAACTCTCCATAATCGCGTTCAGGCGATCTTCCCCGCTATAGCGCACCAGCGGTAATCCACTGCAGGTCAGCGCGCCATCCATATCGCGCAGAAACTCAATATGCGACATGACTTCATCTGACAACTGCGTTTCCATCTCCAGCACCTGCCGGGCGTAATTCTCCGGTGAATAGGCGGTTTGCAGATAGGTCAGGGTTTTGTCGGTTTTCAGCGCCTGTAATGTCGTATGGTTCCAGCAATATTCAATCAGCGAATGGCCGGTATTTTCACCCTGGGCAAAATGAAGCGCATTCCGGCCTTCATGCTGCGTCAGAAGAGAAGGCAACAGCGCATCGCTTTCGCTGCCGACCACGGAGATCACGCCGTGACGCCCGGCCACCCCTGCCTGTGCCAGATCGGTAAAATAGTCCAGCACCGGGGCAGCAAAAACCGCGATCTGACGTTTCACCAGGCCAGGCGAACGCGCGAGCGCATCGGCAAACGCCATCGCGGCGGGGAAATCCGCAAAGGTATCGAGACGCTCAATCCAGTCGTGACGCGGTGCCAGCGCCAGTTCGATCTCCAGCACGATGCCGTTACTGCCATACGCGTGGTGCAGCAGCAGCGCGTGCGGCGCCTGTAGCGTCAGAATCCGCGGGGTTTCTTCCATGGTCATGATGCGCACCGACAGCACATTGCCCGGCGCGGCCAGCGGGCCGTAATTGATCGAGCCCACCCCGCCGAAGCCGCCGCCAAACAATCCCCCGAGCGTTGCCAGCTTCCAGGTTGAGGGCATGCAGCGCAGCTCCCAGCCAAGCGGGCGGGTATGTGATTCCAGATCGCCAAGGCGAATACCGGCTTGTGCGCGCACCGTCCCTTGCCCCATGGCGATCACCGCATTCAGCCGGGTCATGTCCACCATTACGCCGCCATCCAGCGGGATCAGCTGGCCATAATTGCCGGTACCCCCACCGCGCAGGTTAAGCGGCACCCGCTGTTTGGCACAGGCTGCGACGATGGCCGCCAGCTCCTGCTCGTCACGCGGGCGCACGGCCAGCTCGGCGAAGGTATGTTCCAGTTGGGGTTTCAGCACCGGGCTGAACCAATGAAAATCACGCGACAGGCGTTTCACTTTCGGCGCGTCTTTAATCCAGTCGAGTTCAGGCAACGCCGCGACCAGCGCCGCCAGTGCTGACCGGCGATCAGAATCAGACATATTTTTTTCCTGTGGTCAAAAAAGAGGTGGTTAAAAAAGATACAGTTAAAAAATGATCAGGTTGGGCTGAGCTCGCTCTCATGCCAGGCGGCCAGGACGCGGCGGGTCAGCCAGGACATCAGGGCGAAAAGCAGGAACCCAGCCAGGGAAATCAGCAGCAGCGCGGCAAACATCAGCGGAATATTCAATTGGTAGCCGGCCTGCAAAATCTGATAGGCGAGGCCGGTATCGGTACCGCCGGTACCCGCGACAAACTCCGCGACCACCGCACCAATCAGTGACAAGCCGCTGGAGATGCGCAGCGCACCAAAGAAATAGGGCAGCGCTGAAGGGATACGGAGCCTCAGCAGGATCTGCAGGCGCGAGGCATGGTTGAGGTGGAAATAGCTCAGCAGCCCGGGCGACACGCTGCGCAGGCCTTGCGTGGTGTTGGAAATGATGGGAAACACCGCCATCAGCGTGGCGCATACCACCAGCGACAGGGTGGTGTCTTTTACCCAGATGATGATAAGCGGCGCAATGGCGACAATCGGCGTCACCTGTAAAAAGACGATGTAAGGGAACAGCGCCGTTTCGATAAAGCGATTTTGCACCAGTAAAAAGGCCACCGCCGACCCAATCACAATCGCCAGCACAAAGGAGAACACCGTAATTTTTAAGGTGTACAACAACGACATAAACAACGTGGGGAAATTTTGCATCAGGCTCTGCGCCACCACCAGCGGGGAGGGCACCAGAAAGGCCGGCACATTGAGCGCGGTGACCAAAAACTGCCACAGCAGCAGCATGGCGATGGCGACCAACGTCGGGAACAGCCACTGCTGAAATTGACGATTTGCCGCTAACGGTTTCATGATTTACTCTCCTGGCTGGCTGCAAACAGGCCGCGTTGAAGTTGTTGCGCATAGTGGGTGAACGGCTGGCTGACGCGGAAGTCGTCATCGCGCGTCAGGGTGGTCTCAATGCGGATGTCATCCACCACCCGGCCCGGCCGCGCCGCCATCATAATGACGCGTTGCGACAGGAAGACCGCCTCCTGGATCGAGTGGGTGACAAACACCACGGTGAGCTTCTGCTCCTGCCATAAATCCAGCAAATCACTGTCCAGTTTGTTGCGGGTGATTTCATCCAGCGCCCCGAACGGTTCATCCATCAGCAGGACTTTCGGCCGGGTAACCAGCCCGCGTGCGATAGACACGCGCATCTGCATGCCGCCGGACAGCTCGCGCGGCAGCACGTGACCAAACTTTTCAAGGCCGACCAGTTCAAGGATTTCACGCACGCGCGTGTCAGCTTCGGCACGCAGCACGCCCGCCAGATCCAGCGGCAACCGCACATTTTTATGCACGTTGCTCCAGGGCATCAGTGTCGCCTCCTGAAACACAAACGACAGCGGCACATCGCGCTGGCTTTCACGGCGATCGCGCCGGAAGAGCATCAGTTTTCCGTCGCTTGGCTCAATCAGCCCGGCAATCATTTTCAGCAGGGTACTTTTGCCGCAGCCGGAGGGGCCAAGCAGCGAAACAAATTCGCCCTGGCGAATGGTGAGATCGACCGGCAACAGGGCGCGCGTGCCGTTCGGGTAGATTTTCTCCGCTGACAGCACCTCAATCGCGGGGAGAGCCGCCGGCTGCGGCGCCCGCGGCCGGTCGGGGTTTATCAGTGTGATGCGGCTGGTGCTGCTCATGGTATAACCTTCACGTCCTGAATGAATTTCAGGTTATAGCTGCCTTCGAACGGCACCTTGGCCGGGTCGATGAGCTTGTTGTCCACCAGTAATTGCCAGGTCTGTTTCAGGCGTGGTTCAGTAATGATGCCGATGCCTGCGGTTTGCGCATCGCCGCCGGTCACCATCTGGTATTTCTTCATCTGTGCAATGCCGAACGCGATCTGCTCATCGCTCATCTGCGGGTTCTCTTGCTTGATCAGCCTGTTTCCCGCCGTCGGATCCTGGAGATAGTTTTTCCAGCCCTGCATCGAGGCTTTCACAAAGGCCGCGACCGCCTGCGGGCGTTTTTCGAGGGTGGATTTCATACAGACAATGCTGTTGCCATACGGTGGATAGCCCCAGTCGCTGATCGGATATACGTTGGCCTCGGCATTGGCTTTGCGCACGGCGAAAGGCTCTGAGGTGATATAACCCTGCTGTACCAGGTTTTTGTCCGCCAGGAATGGCTGGATGCTGAAGGTGTAAGGACGGACGCGTGCTTTTTTCAGGTTGAGAACCTGCTGCGCCCAAGGCCAGTACGAGGTATACGCCTCCGCCGCCAGCAGGAAGGTTTTACCCTGCAAACCGGCCTGATTTTTCACATCCGGGTGGGTAATAAACGCAATCGCCGAGTGCTGGAAGGTGGTGGCTACCGGCACGGCTTCCACGCCCTGCTGCCAGGATTGCAGCGCCTGCATATTGTCACTGATAATGCAGTCTGCCTGGCCTGCCGCCATCAGCTGCATGGTATGCACTTGCGGGCCACCCATTTTAAGGGTGACGTCCAGACCGGCATCGCGATACAGATTCTGCGCCAGCGCCTGATAAAAGCCTCCGTGCTCAGCCTGTGCGTACCAGTTGGTGATAAAGGTAAATTTCTCCGCCGCCATGCTTTGGGCCGACATGGCCAGTGAAAGCGCGCCAACGATACTCAATGTTTTTTTCATAGCCGATCCCCGATTAGCGCGATTGTAAGAGTGATGCTGCGTCGTTGTGATCTAACACTTTTCCCTGCCACTGCCCTTTGCCCCAGGCCGGTTCGTCCCGCGTTACCCAGACCATCTGATGCACCTCTGTGATCGCCCGCGCCCAGCTTTCGGCCAGGGAGTCAAGAATGGCTGCGCCCTGTTCGGGCGTGGAGGGCAGCGGGTCGCCGATGACGCCGCTCGGGCCAAAGTCGTAGGAGGCCCAGGCCGCTAAAGGTCTATGCGCGGAAAGCGTCGGGCAGGGAAAGGCCGGCGGATAGTTGGCGACGGCGTTATCCATCTGCACGGTGTCCGGGGCCAGTGCCATCATCAGGGCGGTTTCTGCGTGGCCGGCGTGCATCGCCATCTGGCGCTCTTTCTCATCCATAAAGCTTTCGGCGCAGTTCGGCACTTTGAAGGTGTCCTGCATAATGACGATCATATCGCCATGGCGCAGCCGCAGTTCACGTGCCGCCATCTGCAACGGCTGCGGCTGACCGCCGTGGCCGTTAACCATCAGAAACTTGCGGAAGCCGGCGCGGTACAGGGATTCGCCGATCTCAAGAATGGTGTGCAGCAGGGTTTCACCGGTCAGGGTCAGCGTACCGGGAAAGTGCAGATGCTCGTCCGATTTCCCGTAGGTGATCGGTGGGATGGCGTAGGCCGGAATGTCAGCCGGTAAGCGCGCCAGGGCATGACCGACCACGCCGGAGGCAATCACGCTGTCCACCGCGCACGGCAGATGCGGGCCGTGCTGCTCAATCGCGCCGGTCGGCAGCACAATCACCGTGTTGGCTTTATTGTCCAGCGTGGCAATATCAGTCCAGCTCAGGTACGGCAAAAAGCGGTTTGCCGGAATATAACCATGCAACATTTTGATTCCTCGTGTTATTGGGGCAACCACGCCGTGGCTTCAACTTCGATTAAAACGTCCGGGCTCGGCAGCATCTCGCTCACCTGCACGATGGTCGAGACCGGTGCTGCATCAGGGAAAAACAGCTTGCGCACCCGGCTGTACTGGGGAAAGTGGTCGAGGTTACGGAAGTACTGCACCAGTTTGAATACATCGCTCATCTGGCCGCCCGCGCTCTCGATGGTGGTGCGGACGCTCTCCAGCACGTACCAGCTCTGCGCCAGAACAGGGCCTTCTTTACTGTCCGTAGAGAATTCACCGGTACGCCCGAGCAGCTGTTGTGCATTTTCCGGAATATCCGCGTAGCCGCGCACAATGGTGGCGGTGTGCGGGTTCACCGGAATAATGCCGGACAGAAAAATAAAGTCGCCCGCGCGTCGCCACGCAGCGTATTTTGCCAGCGGTTTTCCCGCTCCTTCATCAAGCGCCATCCGTTTGTTCTCCTGCCGTCAGGGCATAACGCACACCATTTTTCAGCCGGTAACGCCGCCGTTGGCGTAATGGCCAACTCGCGATATCGGCATCCGGAAATACCACCACATCGTTGCCGATCGGCGCTGCACCAGCATGTAACGCACTGCGCTGACAAATCAGCGCGGATGCTTCATCAAACGCCGCGCCGAGTTGCAGGCTCAGTAATCCACTGAACAGGGTGTCAAGCGGGTCATAACTCCCCACCGGACAGAACGCGTCCTGCACGTTGTCGGCGCCCAGTAACAGCGGAATGCCGCGCGCCTGCGCCTCTTTCACCAGCGTCAACCCCCGCAGGCGCGGGGTGCGGCCCGGCACTGCGTCCTGTAACAGCAGGTTGGTCAGCGGCAGCGCGATCAACGTGACGCGCTGCTGTGCCAGCACATCCAGGATCTGGTGCGCATCCGCCTGTTGAGAAAGGGCACAACTGTGGCTGCAGGTGATCTGCCCGTTAAACGGAGACTCCTGCAAATAGTGCGCCAGTTGGCGCAGCCCTTGCGCATCGGCATTGAGCTCTTCATCAATATGCAGATCGATGTCCAGTTGCCATTGATCGGCGGCCCGCAGCAGGTTCTCAAAGGCCTGCGCATCCCAGTTGCTGCTGTGAATAAAGCCGCCGAGTAACGCCCCCCGGCCGCTTGCGGCCACCTGCGCCGCAATATGCTGTGCATCGCGGCTATTTGCGAAGAAGGTCAGGGGGGCCAGCGCCACACGTTCGATGTCACACAGCGGATGGCGTAGCCCGCCGATGACCTGCCAGGCCGGCGGCGCATCAGGGGAAAACCAGTCGATATGGGTACGCAGCAAGCCCACCCCGCCTTCCACCGCCCAGTGCAGCGCCTGGGTGGCGCGCCGCCGTAGATCGTCAGCGCTCCAGTGCTCGCGGTCCCGATGCAGGGCGGCAATCGCGGCCAGTAAACCTGGCTGCTGCGCCGGGCTGCGCTGTACTGTGAAGGTTTTATCCAGGTGGGCGTGTGGTTCGATTAACGCGGGCAGTACCAGCGCGCCATTCAGCGCCAGATAGCCAGCGGGCGGGTGAGCGCTGTCGGGCTCAAACTGCAGGCCTTCAGCATGAAAATGCAGGGTTGCCCGCTGTGGCTGAGCATCCTGTATCGGCCAGTTGTCCGGCAGCAGCCAGCGCGGTAACCGTGCGCCTGTCGCACCCGGATAAGCGTTCATAAGTCCAGCACCAGCAAAGGGGAGTGAGCGCGCGAGCAACACAACACGATGCAGTCATTGGCCGCGCGTTCTTGTTGGCTCAGCACCTCATCGCGGTGATCCGGCCGGCCCGATAACACCCCGGTAATGCAGGCACCGCACATGCCCTGCCCGCAGGAGAGTTCAATGCTGATGCCTGCCGCTTCCAGCACGTCAGCGATGCTCTGATCCGCGCCGATGGCATAACGCGCACCGGACGAGGCAATTTCCACCTCAAAGCGATCGCCAGCAACCGATTGCGTTGTGGGTACAGGCGAGAAACGCTCACTATGCAGTTGACCGGCCTGCCAGCCATAGTGTGCCGCCAGCTGATGCAAATGATCGGTAAAACCGGCCGGGCCGCAGGAGACCAGCACACTGTGATGGGGGTGAGTCAGCTCTGCCGGCACCTGCCGGCGCAGGCTGTCGCCTTCCTGACTGTAGTGGATCACCACGCGTTCACCGAGCTGGGCCAGACGCCCGGCAAAGGCCAGTTCATCACCCCGTTTGAGATAAAGATGCAGGGTAAATTCCGCCCGGCGTTCCGCCAGCGTTTCCGCCATTAATAACAGCGGCGTCAGGCCAATACCGCCGGCAAACAACAAGGTTCGCGGCGCATCGGGTAAGGGGAAATGGTTGCGTGGCGCAGAGATGAGCAGGCGATCGCCCACCTTAAGCTGCTGATGCAACCAGCGGGATCCACCGGTCGACAGCTGATCCAGGCGCACACAGATTTGGTAGCGCTGCCTGTCCGCCCTCTCTGAGCACAGCGAGTATTGCCGTTTGCCGCAGCCGGGGATCACCACATCGATATGCGCGCCCGGGGTGAAAGACGGCAGCCGATCGGTGCCGGCCCCGGCCAGCGTCAATAACATATTACCTGCACCGTTGGACTGCTTTGCGATGACGGTGACAGTCAGGTTCTCTGTCTTCTTCATACCTGGCCTGCTTATACAGGGATGTCATCAGCCGTAACGCCGCGCATGCCCTTGTTTTTATCATGGCAGCGATTATTATTTGGCCTCTGTGTAAGCGTCCATCTGTTTAATTCGCATGATGCGTTGCAAAAAAGAGAGCACCCGCTATGTTCGCCTTTTCACGTTTTCTGATCTATTTCACTGAAGTGGCCCGCCAGGGCTCGCTGCGCAAGGCTTCTGAGGTGCTGCACGTCTCCGCATCGTCTATCAACCGACAGATCTTGCATGTCGAGCAGCAGCTGGATATGCCGCTGTTTGAGCGCCACCCATCAGGATTACGTATGACTGCCGCGGGGGAAATCCTGCTGAATGCGGCAAAAAACTGGCAGCGTGAGTTTGGGCGGGTATGCACACAGCTGGATGATTTGCGCGGTCTACGCCACGGCCATGTACACATCGCCACGATCGACGCGATCAACCGCGGTTTCTTTTCAGCCGTTCTGCAGCGTATCCGGCAGGAGTATCCGGGCATCTCTTTTACCCTGACCACCATGAGCAATATTCACATCGGCAAAGCGCTGATCGCCGGTGAAGCGGATTTTGGCATTATGCTCAACCCGCAAAGCTCGCGTGAGTTGCTGGTGCAGTGCTTTTCTGATCTGCGGTTAGGGATTGTGGTGAGCAGCCAGCATCCGCTGGCGCAGCTGGACTCCATCCGTTTCAGCCACTGCGAGTCCTGGCCCTTTATCGTACCGGCATCGCCGCTGATGCTGGCTGAGCCGCTGGAGGCGCTGATAAATAGTTCAAGCATTACGCTGAATGAGGTCGGGCGCACCAACAACATTCATATGCTGCGTTCACTGGTGCGCGACAATGTAGGCATCAGCCTGATGTGCTGGCTGGATATCATCGATGAATACCGGCGTGGCGAACTGAAATTTATCCCGCTTATCGACAGCATCCTGAAGCCGTTTACGTTATCACTCTGTATTGCGCCGCAGCGTCAGCTGTCGGTTGCCGCCTCCATGATGCTGCATGAGCTGGAGTCCTTCTTCGCCTTGATGCAAAGCGAGGAGGCCCGGGCAGGAGAGATGTGACCCGCCCGGGCACTTTTTCTGAGCATGGCCGGGCGGGGTTGGTTGACCCTCTGCCTGATGCCGCATCAGGCAGAGGGTCAACCGTTAAAAGATTAATTGCACTTTGGCGGCACGTTCTTTATCCGAGGCCAGTTCCAGGGCATGGGTGGCCTCGTGCATGTCCATTTCCGCAGAGAGCAGCGGCAGCGGATCGATCTTGCCTTGTTCAAGCCAGCGCACCGCCGTCGTAAATTCACTGGTAAAGCGGAACGAGCCCCTTAACTGTACCTCTTTGACAAGTAAAGGCCCGATGGGATAATTAACCTCAGGTGCGCCCATCCCCAGCTGAACGATAATGCCGCCGGGCCGGGTAAACGCCACCAGTGAGCTGACCGCCATCGCGGCGCCGGAGGCTTCAAAGCAGACGTCAAAATGGCCGCCATTTTCCGCCCACATCGAAGTTTTTACCTCGTCCCGCGGATCGACGGCCGCCGAGGCCCCCATCTCTTCCGCAAGGGCACGGCAACGCTCGCTGATATCCGTTGCGACTACTTCGGTGGCACCAGATGCCAGTGCAGCGGCAATCACCAGACACCCTATCGGCCCTGCACCGGTCACCAGCACCCGCTTACCGGTTAACGCCCCCGCCTGGCGCACGGCGTGAATACAGACTGCCAGCGGTTCAGCGAAGGCGATAATTTTGGCGTCGGCCTTCTCACCGTAAGGGACGCATTGCTGCGGGTTGACCGCCACATACTGTGCAAACCCGCCGTTAACATGCGGGAAAAACTGCGCGCTGCCCATAAAGCGCATTGAACGGCAGAGGTTTTGCTTTCCCTCCTGGCACAGTGCGCACTGCGTACAGGGTTGGGAGGGGTTGATGGCCACGCGTTGCCCCACTTTCAGGCTGCTGTTTGCCGCCGCCTGTTCGATAACGCCGACAAACTCATGCCCCAACACCATCGGTTCCTTGAGGACGGACATACCGGCGCGGCCGTGCTGGAAATAGTGGATATCGGAACCACAAATACCGCCGCGCTCAACCCTGACCAAGACCTGATCATCACTCCATTCAATGTCTCGCGGCTCACAGCGCACATCATGTGCGGCATTAACAATTACGGCGTTCACTGTTTTCTGATGCATCATGCTTCTCTCTGTACGTTAGAGGATGTTTCAAATCTGTTTTTCGACTCGGCCCGTTCGTCTCCCGGCGGGGTAATTACTTCAATTTTTCCAACCAGTAACAGATAAGCTAAAAATCCAGTCAGGGCGACGGCGGCGATATACCACATGGCATACTGGAAACTGTGTGTCCGCTGCAGGATAACGCCAATGATGATCGGGCTGACAATCCCTGACAGGTTGCCGAAAATATTCAGGAACCCCCCGAGGGTGCCGATCAGATGGCGGGGGATGACATCACTGCACACCACCCAGCCCAGGTTTGAAAAAGCGTTGGCAAAGAAGGCAAACGATAATATCGCGATGGCAATCACCGGGCTGTCCTGGAAAAAATTCACCAGCGCAATCGAGCAGGTCAGCAGCATCCCCGCCATGACCGGGAGTTTGCGGGCAAACGTCCGGCTGTGGCCGCGTTTCAGCAACACGTCACTCAGCGTACCGCCGCACAGCACACCGGCCATCGCCATCAGATAGGGGAACATCGCGCCGATGCCGGCCTTATCAATAGAGAGGTGTAACCCTTTTTCCAGGTAAACAATAAACCACGTCAGGAAAAAGTAGAGGGTGGACGAGGCGGCAAACTGCGCAATGAACAGGCCCCAGGTGGTGCGCTGGCGCAGGATATATTTCACTGACTGCCAGTTCACTTTTGTGCTGCCCGCCGGCGAATGCGTGGATCCGTGACCGCCGCCTTTGCGGATAATCTCAAGCTCTTGCGCGTTTGCTTTGCGGCTGTGCTGCGGATCGCGGTAAGCCACCAGCCAGTAAATGCCGAACACAATGCCGACCAGGCCGGAGAGATAAAACGACATTTCCCAGCCCCACTGGCTGACAATAAATGACAGCAGCGGCGTCAGCAGGGCGAGGCCGATATACTGTGCGCTGGAATAGGTGGCGGTTGCCCTGGCGCGCTCATGATCCGGAAACCAGGTGGCAATGATTTTTGTGTTGGAGGGAAAAGAGGGCGCTTCAGCCACGCCGATCAGCGCACGGCATACCAACAGCATCATAAATGAGGCGGTCGCGGTGGTGAAAAAATGGTGTGAGGCCAACCCCATCAACAGGGTAAACAGACTCCACAGCACAATGGCACTGCCGTAGAGCCAGCGTGAGCCGATGCGGTCGAGCAGATAGCCGACCGGGATTTGGCTGATGGCATAAAACCAGGTAAACATCGAAAACAGTAAGCCGAGTTGCGTGGCAGACAAGAAAAATTCACCCTGGATGTGCGAACCCGCCACCGCCAGATTAGCCCGGTCCATATAGTTAATGGCGGTAACCACAAACAGCATCAGCAGGATGCTGAAACGTGCACGCGTAGGTTTCATGTTCATCGGTGCGCTTCCCCCAGGTGGTGTGTGCATCCTGTGTGGACATTGCCCCGACGACTGACCGGTAATGCCCCTGCGAGTCTCTGATTCATGTTATGATCTCTGGTCGCTCATGGAGTAGGGTATGGCCGAGTCTTCACGCTCAGCTTCAGCTCAGGTCTCAGATGGCCTGTTACAGCGTGGCCAGCCAGCCGCCGTCCACGTAAATCATCTGGCCGTTTACGTAGTCCGACGCCGAGGAGGCCAGATAGATCGCGGTGCCCACCAGCTCTTCAGGTTTCCCCCATCGGCTGGAGGGATTGCTGCTGCAGACCCACTGATTAAAGGCTTCGTTTTCCACCAGCGCCTCGTTCATGTCGGTCAGGATGTAGCCCGGCCCGATGCCGTTGGTCTGGATATTGAAGGCTGCCCACTCGGCCGCCATCGATTTGGTCAGCAGCTTGATGCCGCCTTTCGCGGCGGTGTAGGGCGCAACCGTGGCGCGCGCCGCTTCACTGGTGAGTGAGCCGATATTGATAATTTTGCCGCCGCGCTGACGCGCCACCATGCGTTTGGCTGCCGCCCGGGAAACCAGGAAGGCGCTGGTCAGGTTGACATCCAGTACCCGCTGCCAGTCGCTTAACGCCAGTTCCAGCATCGGTTTTCTGAATTGAATCCCCGCGTTGTTGATGACGATATCGACATGAATCTCCTGCTCGTCGAGCTGTTGGAACACAGCTTCAATAGCCTCTTCATCCGCGACACTGAACAGAAACCCTTTGGCTTCAATACCCTGCGCCTGCAACTGCGCCAGTGCGCTCTCCATGTGCTCTGGCCGCGTACCGTTCAGGATCACGTTTGCGCCGGCTTGCGCCAGACCTTGTGCATAGGCAAACCCCAGGCCGCGTGTTGATCCCGTGATCAAGGCGGTTTTACCGCTCAGGTTAAATATCGTCTGCATAGTGGATTACCCTTCATGTAACATGACTAACAAGTTGAATGAGGTTGTTTTACGTTAAGCGCAGAAATGCAGCAATTAGCAGGGGAGAAATTTGTAAGATAAATCACAAATTTTTAACTTAAGGGGACACCCTATGATTGACGTGTTACATTTCAACGCTATGAAAAAACAGTGAAAATAAAATATTCAGCCTGTAACCGCATTCTGAACGGTGAAATTTCCCCTTGTCATCTCCCCGGCGACGCGTTAAAAATCGTCAGACATGTAGGACAAGTGAGTAATACCGTGGCGCTGGAAAGTATCCAAAAACATAATGTGGTTGATGTCATTTATGAGCAGATGAAAAAGAACATCCAGGATGGCCTGTGGGAACCTGGTTGCAAATTGCCATCAGAGGCTGAATTGACCTCAACCTTTAAGGTCAGCCGCGTCAGCGTAAGAAGCGCGGTGCAGAAACTTCGCGACCTCGGCGTGGTAGTGACGCACCAGGGAAAGGGCACCTACGTCACCCGCGAAGTGGCGCGCTACGGGGCCTTCAACGATAACCAGCCCATTCTGCACCTGTCGCAGGAGGAGTTTGATGACATGCGCGTCTTCCGCCAGACCGTTGAATTCAAATGCATGGAGCTGGCGGTACAGAATGCCACCGATGACGATGTGAAAGCGCTGGAAAATGCCTTAAACCGCATGCTGGTCAGCAAAGATGACTACAAAAAATACTCGCTTGCCGATTACGATTTTCATCTCGCCATTGTAAAAGCGTCACATAACAAAGTGTTCATCCACGTCATGGAGTCCCTGAAAGGGATCTATGTGCATTACCTTGAAGAGCTGAACCGCGTACTCGGCATCACGCTTGAAAGTGTTGAAGCGCATATCAAAGTGTTCATGGCGTTGAAGAACCGGGATGCCGCGCTCGCGGCCGACACCCTGAACAGCGCCATGACACACAATGTGCATGCCATCGAGGGTGCCCGGCATAATTGATATATAAAGCCCGTTACGGGCTTTATTTAAAATCAAACTTGTAGGACATCATACAACAATAAGTGACGTAAGGATTATCATGAGCAACCTGAAAATTACTGACGTAAAAACCATCCTCACCGCCCCCGGCGGTATCGATCTGGTCGTGGTTAAGATTGAAACCAGCGAGCCGGGTTTATACGGCCTGGGCTGCGCCACCTTTACGCAGCGTATTTTTGCTGTGGCTGCCGCTATCGAAAATTACATGAAGCCGTTCCTGATCGGCAAAGATCCTTCCCGCATTGAAGATATCTGGCAATCCGCCGCCGTAAGCGGTTACTGGCGTAACGGCCCGGTGATGAACAATGCGCTGTCGGGTATCGATATGGCGTTGTGGGATCTGAAGGGTAAAGTGGCTGGTCTGCCGGTTTACCAGCTGCTGGGCGGGCAGTGCCGTGACGGCGTCCCACTTTATCGTCACTGTGACGGTGCGGATGAAATTGAAGTTGAGGATAACATTCGCGCACGCATGGAAGAGGGCTATCAATATGTCCGCTGCCAGATGGGGATGTATGGCGGGGCGGGAACGGATGACCTGCGCCTGATCGCCGGCAAGCTGGCGAAGGCCCGTAATATTCAACCTAAGGTGTCGCCACGTAATCCCACCCACGGTATTTATTTCGATCCGGATGCCTATGCGCGTGCGGTACCCCGCCTGTTCGACCATTTGCGTAATAAACTCGGCTTCGGCGTCGAATTTATCCATGATGTGCATGAACGTATTACCCCGATTGCCGCCGTGCAGATGGCGAAAACCCTTGAGCCTTATCAGCTGTTTTTCCTGGAAGATCCCGTCGCACCCGAAAACATTGACTGGCTCAGTAAGCTGCGCAGCCAGTGCAGCACGCCGATTGCCATGGGCGAGCTGTTCACGCAAATCAACGAGTGGAAACCGCTCATCCAAAACCAGCTTATTGACTACATCCGCTGCCATGTAAGCACCATTGGCGGTATCACGCCAGCGAAAAAACTGGCGACCTTTGCTGAGCTTTATGGCGTGCGTACTGCCTGGCATGGGCCGGGGGATATTTCACCGGTGGGGGTGGCGGCGAATCTGCACATCGATCTGAGCATCACCAACCTCGGCATCCAGGAATACACGCCGGTGAATGATGCCCTGCAGGACGTGTTCCCCGGCTGCCCGGAAATTGACCGGGGTTACGCCTACCTGAGCGCTCGCCCGGGATTAGGGGTCGATATCGATGAGAAGGAAGCGGCGAAATATCCGGTTTCCGGCGGGATCCCGGACTGGACGAATGCCCGTTTACCCGATGGTACGGCAGCGCGCCCTTAACAGGGAACCCCCGTGGCCACCGCCTGAAACAGATTGCGCCCACGGGCTGCAATCTGTTATTTCTCGGGTACACGATGGCTTTCTGCAAGGGAGTAAAACATGCGACGAAGAGAGTTTATCAGCGGCACTCTGGCGGCATTGTGTCTCACCCGCCCGGCATTTGCCCTGGCGCAATCCGCAACGCGACCGGCTCTCCAGCGCGTTTTCACCTCACCGTGGCTGGCTAACGGTGTGGCCGTCTCCGCTGAGGGGGCATACTTTATTAACCTGCCCCGCTTTGAGGGACATGCCGATTCACCGGCGTTAGCGCGCGTGACAGACAAGGGGCCGGTGGCCTTCCCCGGTAACCACTGGAACACCTGGCGTGCCGGCGATGAGGGCGTAAATTCCCTGGTGAACGTCAATGCCTGCCACATCTTCGATAACCTTTTGTGGGCCGTCGATCAGGGGGCACCGCCGGGAGGGAAACCTCAGGCGGGCGCGGCTAAACTGGTGGCGTTTGATATTCAGTCAGGTGAAGTGAAAAAGCTGATCCGCTTCGATGCAAACGCGCTCCCGGAGGGCGGCTCACCTAACGATCTGCGTATTCATGGCGATCTGATCTATGTGACGGATTCGGGGCTGGGCGGCATACTCATTCATGATATGAAAACCGGCCTGACCCGCAGGAAATTGTCGGCTGCGGCACCGTTACGAAAACCCGAAAATCTGGTGCAGAAAGGGTTTCAGGGCCGGGTGCTGATGGATGCTGACGGTAAAAAACCGGCGGTACACAGTGACGTGATTGAAGTGACGGCTGATGGCAGCCGGCTCTATTACGCAACGCCCACCGGCCCGCTTTTCCGCATTCGTACGGCGTATCTCTTAGACGATTCACTGGATGACAACGCGCTGGAAAAGAAACTGGAGAAAGTGGCGGATATTCCCAGCATCGGCGGTTCAGCGATAGACGCAGAGGGCAATATTTACCTGTCAGACGCAGAAAAGCGCGCCATTGAGCGCCTTCGGCCCGATGGCTCGAGGGAGACGTTGATCCAGGACGATCGGTTGGTGTCGCCCGATGCGTTGGTCATAAGCCGGGGGTGGATGTACATCCCTGCGCCGCAGATTGAATACCTCAGCCAGTACAATCAGGGCAAAGACCAGACTCGTGCCCCCTGGTCAGTTTACCGCTTCCGTTTGCCTGACAACGTTCACCCTGCCTGAGTGGATTTCTGTGAGGGCGGGCCCTGTTAAGGGAACGCTCCGCCCGTCTGCAGCAATATTACCCACCCGCCTGATGACAATCCTACGTGGCCTGCGCCGCAGAGCGGATAGCCAAAACCTGGCTGAATCGTTTTAACTTTCCTTTGAGTTAAGACGCGTTTAGTCACATAAATGCCTGCAAAAGAGTAAGCGGACACACAATTTCGTGACCTTTCCCACGTTTATCAGCCTAAAAACGCCCGGATCCCGGCGGCGGTGATGCCAGTCACGTTTTCCTGACCCTGCTGTTTGTACTCTGGCGGCTCGTTAGCTAAATCAATTCAGCAAACAGGATGAAGAAAATGAAAAAAGCGTGTCTGGCAGGGATGATCATGGCGGCAATCAGTGGGCAGGCGGCAGCGCAAAGCTGGGTGCTGACGGATGCTGAACGCAGCACTGAGCTGGGAAACTGGCAGGTCAGTAGCCAACAGCTGAAATTGTCTGGTGAGCACTTCAGCCTGCAACAGAAAGTGTTGCATGGCGGCAAGCAGGAAGGCTCAAAAGTGCTGACCATCACCAGTGAAAACGGCCTGACCATCGCGCTCAGCCCGACCCGCGGCATGGATCTGTTGCATGTAAACGGCCACGGCGTGCGCCTCGGCTGGGATTCGCCGGTGGATGAAGTGGTGAACCCGGCGTACATCAACCTGGAGAGCCGCAACGGGCTGGGCTGGCTGGAAGGGTTCAATGAGATGATGGTGCGCTGCGGCTTTGAATGGACCGGCCACCCGGTCACCAAAGACGGCGTGATCTACACCCTGCACGGCAAAGCGGGCAACACCCCGGCCTCGAAAGTGGAAGTGATCGTCGATGATCAGGCACCGCATGAAATCCGTATCCGGGGCCTGCTGAAAGAAACGACCTTCAAAAAAGCGAAACTCGAAACCTGGACGGAGCTGCGCTATGTGCCGGGCGCGGATTCCTTCACCATTCACGATGTGCTGACCAATAAAGCGGACTATCCGCATGATTACCAGATTATTTATCACAGCAACTTCGGGATGCCGATCCTGGAAAAAGACGCGCGTTTCCTGGCGCCGCTGAAATCGGTGTCGCCGTTTAATGATTATGCGAAAAAAGGGCTGGCGGACTGGAATGTCTATGGCGCGCCGACCAAAAATTTCGATGAGATGGTGTTTAACCTGGTGCCGAAAGCGGACAGCAGCGGCAAAACCGTGGCCGCGGTGGTCAACAGCAAAGGGGACAAAGGCGCGGCGATTGAGTTTGATACCCACCAGTTACCGCTGCTGACGATGTGGAAAAACACCGACACCCAGAAGCAAGGTTACGTCACCGGCATTGAACCGGGCACCAACTACGCCTACCCGGTGACGATTGAGAAAGAGCAGGGCCGGGTGAAGCAGTTGCAACCGGGACAGAGCACCGACTTTGTGCTGACCTATTCGCTGCTGAAAGATGCTGACGCGGTGAAACAGGTGGAACAGCGGATCACCCAGATTCAGGGGGAAGAGAAAACCACGGTGGACGAGAAACCGATCGCCGTCGAGTAACGGCGCTGAACACCGGGCCGGCATCGCGCCAGCCCGGTAGGCGCATTAAGGGATTATCCCCCGGCGCTGCGCATGGTTGTAAAGCCCGTCTCTGGCGAGGTTTTTCATCTTCACCTCACACATGATGTCAAAGCCCTCAAACGACAGCGCCCAATCATTCAGGGTGTTATTGAAGTAGTAGTCAGAGTGCGCCCGCAGCTTGGTTTTTGGCAACCCTAGCACCAGCTGGTCCGGGAAGCCCTGTTCCGGGATCAGGCCTTCCTGTGAGATGGAGTAGTGCAATACCGGCCGGACGCCGCGCCAGGAGGCGATGACCTCTGCCACGCGCGGGTCATCCGGCGTGATAAATTCATTCTCTTTTACCCAGTGGTGGTGGATGTCCAGCACGATCGGGCATAACGGTGCCGCTTGCAGCACGTCATCCAGCGAGCAGGAGATCTCATCGTTCTCCACGGTCAGCATCCGTCTGGCCTCTTCGCTGAGTTGCCCGAAGGCCGCCTGAAAGCCCTCAAACCCTTTCCGGCCATTCATATGGATATTGATTTTAAAATCCTGGAAGGTTTTGCCATACCCCATTAACGTCGCGCACAACGCATGATATTCGACATCCTCAATCGCCCGTTCGACCACCAACGGCGTATCAGACGCCAATACCGAATATTGCCCGGGGTGGAACGACAGCCGGATGTTATATTTGCGCGCAATCTCACCGCAGCGGGTAAATAATGGATAAAGTTCAGGCAGGAACGCGTTATATAACGCGGTGGCTTCCGGCACGGTATATAACGGCAGCAGATCGCTGCCAATACGCATCATCCTTAACGCGTCGGGTAATAATGCCAGCTGCTCCAGCGTTAACGCGAGATTGGTTAAATTAATGACGGAGATGTCATAAATCAGCTTTTTCTGTTCTTCAGCAGGCAGACTAAGAAAGCGCTTTCGGGTCGTGGCCCTGAACGGGAACGGCTGTTTCAGGTCAGAATTAAGATATTTACAAGCAAAGCCTAGTTTCATTATACCCCCTGTGAACGTCAGATAAGTGTAACAGCTCACAGGGAGTTGGGTGGGAACAGGTAAGGAAAAGCACAGCCCGGCGTTATTCCTTTCCGGCCACGGCAGGTGCGCCGGTAAAACCGACCCGGCCGATGAACGGCAACCGCAGCGCCGGGGAGGCGATGTCCACGCCGAGGTTCAGCCCCAGGATATTAAATTCCAGCCCTTCCTGTGCACCGGCCGTGATGCCCAGTACCCCCAGCAGCGAGACCTGCACGCCACGGCCGGAAGGCGGCAGCCCCACCGGGCTAAACAGCGGCCGGTAATCCTTACCAATGGCATTGGACGGTAAATCCAGCGCCAGTTCAGGCACTTCCCGGCCGATGTGCGCCATAAAGGTGTTGCTGTTGGGGCCGGGCCAGGCGTGATAGGTATGGGGGAACGGGTAGCGTTTGATCGCGGCTTCAATTCTCGGGATCATCGCTTCCGCCTCTGCACCCTGATGGGAGACCAGCAGCGTGGGTTGCGAGCCGAACCAGAAGCCGTCCGGGATCGCGTAATCACGGCGCACCACATTGTTGCCGCCCCAGCCGATCACATCGTAACGGGTGTACTGGGTTTCGCCCGCCCGTTTGAAGATGATCCATGGGTGCAGCGCCACCCGCCCGCGCCAGCCATAGGTGGGCGCGGCGTAGATTTGCACGATGGCGATTTTACTGAACGCAGCCGGGTCCGGTGCCAGGTGGGCGGAGTCACGGCGGGCGGTCGCCCAGCTTTGGGTGGCCGGGGTTTCCCGGTCTTGCGAGGCCCGGGCAAAGCTATATCCCAGTGATAAAAAGACGATACACAGGTAGCAGAGACTAAACCATTTAAGGTAAATCATAGTGTCTTCACGGTGGGGGTGGTCAAACCACTAAATTACTGTAAATAAATACAGCGGGCAAGGGCGGAGGGCGATTGTCCGATGAATATTTTTTAAACAGAACCGGGTTTACCCACCCACCTTCAAAACCGCTTTCGCCGGTCGTAATGCATGAAAAACCAGCAGACTCGCCGCAGGAAAACGCGGAAAACCAGAACCTTAGCTATACTTCTTCTTATGTTGACGCAAAACGGGGTGCCCGCATGATCAAAACACTGGAAGAACTCGATAAAGTCCGTGATGACTGCTATCGCCTGGTCACCCGCCGTTCATCCCTTTCCGGGGTCGCTTCGGCCGTGCCGTTGCCGGGGATCGATGTCGGTTCGGATGCCGCAATTTTGCTGGAGATGTTACCGGCGATCAGCAAGCGGTTTGAATTGTCAGAGGCAGATATTGAGGCGCTGGACCCGACCACCAAAGCCCTGGTGCTGACCACCGCCGGCAGCCTCGGCTCTAAGGTAATCGGCCATTCGATTACGCGTGATTTAGTGATCAGACTGCTGAAAAAAGTGGGTGTAAAAATGGCCTCTAAGCAGCTGGTGAAATATGTGCCGTTTGCCGGGCAGATTATTGCCGCCGGTATTGGTTTCACCGCCATGAAATACGTGGGAAATAACCACGTCAATGCCTGTTATCAGGTAGCGAAAGCCGCCATTGAGCATCCGGATAATGCCGGAAATACGGCGTTACCCAGCGATTAAATTTATTCTCCAGCGCCTTAAGGGCACTGGAGAATAGCTATTCACACCGGTAAGTTTACCCCAACCGGCTATTTCCCACGGCAAGACGATCGCCTTTGTATTTATGGTTCAGATCGCCGACGCCATCATGCTCTATCAACGTGAACAGGAAGTCAGAGTATTTGCACAGTGCTTCGTCCATCTGCTCAATATAATCGTGCCGGTCATAGGTGCGGTCCAGCCCGACCAGACTCTGGTTAAGGATTTTCCGCGAGACATCACTGGTGACATTCAATGAGGCCAGGCAGCTTCTGGCCGTCCGGCGCAGGTCGCGCGGTGAAAAGGGTTCCAGCGTCGGCATGGTTGGGTCACTGAACATCCGCCGCAGCGCCTGGCTGAGCACCACTTTGGACATCGGCGCGCCGGGCTTTTTGTTGGACGGCACCAGCCACTCGCTGCCTTTGCCGGCAGCGATCAGCTTCTCGATGCAGAGCTTCATGATGGGGCTGATCGGCAACCGGTGGTCACGGTGGGATTTGTTGCGGTTGCCCTGGTTCCACATGCCGTTTTCCAGATCAAACTCGCTGACCCTGGCGCGCAGCACTTCATCCGGACGACGCGCGGCGGCCAGCACCAGCCGGGACGCCCAACGGGTAGATTCGCTGACGTTGTGATAATCCCAGATGTGCCAGAACACCCAGATTTCCGCATCTGACAAGGTGCGCTCCCTGGGTGCAGGTGCCGTGCCGCCGACTTTATTGATCGGGATGTCCCCAACCGGGGATTGTTCCAGATAACCCTGATAAACACACCAGGCCAGGAATTGCTTCATCAGAGAAAACACGCGCTTACTCTGCACAATTTTCCCTTGCATGATCAGCGGGTTGGTCAGCCGGTTAACCGTGACCTTATTGATCTTTGAGATCGGCAGGTCAGCGATTTTCGGCATCACATGGATCAGAATGCAATGCACGCCCAGTTCTGGGCGGCGGCGCGTCACCATCAGCGACAGTCGGGTAAACAGCATAAACGCTTTGCTGAACGGCGGATCGTTGTCGGAATAGTCTTCCAGTTGGTCAATCGGCGTCGCGAGTGTTGCGGCCAGGTAATCGATGGTGTCGGCCGAGCAATTCTCTGCCACCTTATCGGCATTGAAGCCTTTGATCATGGCGGTTTCTCCACAGGATTTGGTGCAGCATAGCGCGTCTGGAGAAATGATTCCATACCTTCCAAGTATGGAATCATTTTGGTGGATTTAGGGGGAATCTGAGGGAGCTTGTGAAGCAAGGTATACTTCGTACTGACATTTTGATAATTGTCAGTATGGAGGCTATTTCCCTGAAGTACTCTCTGATGCAGGAAAACCCGCTTAAAAAGACAGCTATGGGTGAATTATCGATCCAGGAAATCCATCATCACTGTATTGCCACTACCCAAAAGATTATTCAAGGCTTTGGCTGGCATGATATTTCACTAAGTGTACTAAGCACTGCTGATAAAGAACGCCTGAAATGTGGTGAATATACAGGCGAACTTAACTGGCAGTGGGCGATGAATCACTATAGCGGTGATGCCAATGATGGAATTATTAATATCTCTTTGAAAGTGATGGATTACGCTGACTCAAGCGCTCTGCATGCAGTGATACTTTGCAAATATGATGTGCGCCGGGCAGAATTCTCTCTCTGTATGCTTGAGAATTTTATCGCGAGTGAGCAAATTTCTCTGACAGGTAATGTCCTGATCATCGCGTTGATCTACTCAACAACATTTTGCGATATCCTTGAAATCGATGATGTCATCATCCAGGATCCTACAAAAGAGGCAAAGCCACGTTATCGCTCTTATGGTTTTGCCGATGTCTGGTCAGATTTTAACAAAATGTCTTCAACGGTAAGCGACATTAAACAATGCATAGTTGAAAAAATAGCCAGTATTGTATAACGCATCATGCTATACAAAAATGCATGCTGATTATTAAGCGACCAAATCTGCGATAAGATTATGAGTAATATGCAGCCTTTTATCAGGAGATATTATGATTAAACAACATAAAAAGATTGATCCCGAAAAAGCGTTGGCGGCGTCGAAACGTTCTATAGATTTTTGGGCCGGCATTGACGGTAATAAACTTGCAAAGGTCAGGCTTAAAGAAAAAGAGATGGATATTCTGGGTAAGAAACGAGACCAGCATGCCATTAAGTTTGCTTAATCCTGGGTAAATAGGAAATTTTATTAAGATAATGCCGGCTACAAAAGTAGACGGCATTATTATTTTTGATGCCTGCAATATTGGCCATTTAAAAAATAGCTTCATAAAGTACAAAAAGAGACTAAATCAGTGTTGATACAGTACCTTTATGGTACCAAAAGGATGTGATTTAGGTACCATTTTAGTGTGGTGCATGGTTCATTCCCTGATGAAACATTGATTTCACCGGCAGGCGCAACTATGTTTAAAAGAAGGTGGGAGACACATCCCTGTTCTTTTTTTCTGTTTATAAGGAGCGTAAATGTCCGATTCTAAATATATCCGTATCGAGATCTTCTCCGCCGATGAGAATACCGGCAAGACCTATAAGATCTTTACCTCCCCGACGGAGGAAAAAGGCGAGAAACGCCTGGAAGGCTCGTGTGCCTGGCAAAATACCCTGCCGAAAAATTACAGTGATGAAGAAGTATTACAGGAAGCCATCCAGCATCTGAAATCGGAAGGGTTCACCAAAGACGATATCCAGGATGTCACTTACCACTGAGTGGCGTTCATGCCCGGCCGCCCGGCGCGGGCATAGTCAAACAACGCGGGCTGATTTTTCCCCGCTTTCCCATCGTTTCAGCGTGACAACGTCACTTCACTTCCCGCCCCATAGTCTATGATTGTTCTGCGTCTACGGCCTGAACCGGAACCTGCGGCACTGTTCCCATCACCCGATTCCGGCACAGCTCCGGCAATCCGTCACGGCATCCGGACACGCACTGTGCGATGTCGTCCATTATTTTCTGGGTAAATGAGGCAATCGAATGGAGTCTAAGTCATTTCATAAACGTTGGGGGGCCGAGTATGTGGCCACCGATACAGTCCGCTTCCGTCTCTGGGCATCCGGCCAGAAAAACGTGACCCTCCGGCTTGCCGGCGAGGAGATCGCCATGCAAGCCGTGGGCGATGGCTGGTTCGAACACCAGGCCACCGGCGTGGCACCCGGCGTGGAATACCAGTATGTGCTGGCCGACGGCATGGCCGTGCCGGACCCGGCCTCCCGCGCGCAGAAAGCCGATGTGAACGGCCCGTCTCTGGTTGTCGATCCCACCCACTACCGCTGGCAGCACAGCGACTGGCCGGGCCGCCCATGGGAAGAAACGGTGGTCTACGAGATGCACATCGGCACCTTTACGCCGGAAGGCACCTTCCGCGCCGCGATCGAGAAACTGCCGTACCTCGCGGAACTCGGGATCACCATGCTGGAAGTGTTGCCGGTCTCGCAGTTCGGCGGTAACCGCGGCTGGGGGTATGACGGCGTGCTGCTCTACGCGCCGCACTCGGCGTATGGCACACAGGACGATTTCAAAGCCTTTGTGGATGCCGCGCATGGCCATGGCTTGTCAGTGGTGCTCGACATCGTGCTGAACCATTTTGGCCCCGAAGGCAATTACCTGCCCAAACTGTCACCGGATTTCTTCAATAAAGACCGCATGACGCCCTGGGGCGCGGGCATCGCCTATGACGTCGCCGCCACCCGTGACTACATCGTAGACGCGCCGCTCTACTGGTTGCAGGAGTTCCACCTGGATGGCCTGCGGTTCGACGCCATCGACCAGATCGAAGACAGCGCGGACAAACATGTGCTGATCGAGATTGCGGAACGCATCCGCAAAGAGATCGCTGACCGGCCGATCCACCTCACCACCGAAGACAGCCGCAACGTGATTTTCCTGCACCCGCGCAATGAAGACGGCAGCACACCGCTGTTCACCGGCGAGTGGAATGACGATTTCCACAACGCGGTGCATGTGCTGGCGACCGGCGAGACCCACGCCTATTACCAGGATTTTGCCGACGAACCGGAAAAACGCGTCGCCCGGGCGCTGGCCGAGGGCTTCGTCTATCAGGGCGAGGTCTCGCAGCAAAAAGGTGAAAAACGCGGCGTCGACAGCACCGGCCAGCCGCCGCAAGCCTTTGTGGATTTCATCCAGAACCACGATCAGGTGGGCAACCGCGCCCAGGGCGAGCGGCTGATTTCGCTGGCCGGGGCCGATCGCACCAAAGTCCTGCTGGCCGCGCTGCTGCTGTCGCCGCATATCCCGCTGCTGTTTATGGGCGAAGAGTATGGCGAGACGAACCCCTTCCTGTTCTTCACCGATTTCCAGGGCGATCTCGCCAAAGCGGTACGTGAAGGGCGCGCCAGGGAGTTTGCGGGCCATGCCGGGCATGAGGGCGAAGATGTGCCCGATCCCAACGCTGAAAAAACCTTTGCGATGTCCAGACTCGACTGGGCAAAACCCGGCAGCGCAGAAGGCAGCGCATGGCTGGACCTGACCAAAGCGCTGCTGACCGTGCGCCGGGAGAAGGTGGTGCCGCTGCTGGCGACGGCAGGCGGCCGGAGCGGCAAGGTCATTAACACCGCTGAAGGCTTCGTTGCCGTGAGCTGGACGTTCCCGGCCGGTACGCTGTCAATGGCATTAAACATCGGTGACAGCGCCCAGCCGCTGCCCGACCAGCCGGGCGAAACGATCTTTGCCTGGCCCAAGGCGGGCAACGACCTGCCGCAGCATTCTATTCTTGTCCGTTTTGCCCAGGGAGGCCCCCAGTGACGATACCCAGCGCGACGTACCGCATTCAGTTCCGTAACGGCATGACCTTTGACCGCGTCGTGGGCCTGGTGCCCTACCTGAAACGGCTCGGCATCAGCCACCTGTACGCTTCACCGGTCTTTACCGCGACCTCTGACTCGACCCACGGCTACGATGTGACCAACGCCAACGAAATCGACCCGGCGATTGGCGGCCGTGAAGGCTTCGACCGCATGGTCAAGGCGCTGAAAGCGGCCGATCTCGGCCTGATCCTCGACATCGTACCGAACCACATGGCGTCTTCTCTGGAGAATGTCTGGTGGTATGACGTGATTGAGCACGGTGAAAACAGCCGCTATGCGCACCATTTCGACATCGACTGGTCGCGCCGCCTGACGCTGCCGTTTTTGGGCGACACCTTCGAGGCCGCGCTGGAGAATGGCGAGATCGCCGTGAAACGTGACCCGAACACCGGCAAACCGGCGCTCGCCTATTACGAGAGTTTTTACCCGCTGAACCCGGAGACCTGGGCAGATCGTGAAGCCGAGGTGCTGGCCCTCACGGACACCGCCGCGATTGCTGACCTGCACGCGCGCCAGTCCTGGCGGCTGATGTCGTGGCGCGACGCGCCGCGTGACCTCTCCTACCGCCGTTTCTTTGAGATCACCGGGCTGGTGGGCGTGCGGGTAGAGGACGACGCGGTGTTTGACGACACGCACCGGCTGATCCTGGAACTGGTGCGCTCCGGCGCGGTGGACGGGCTGCGGGTAGACCATGTGGATGGGCTGGCTGATCCGAAAGCCTATCTTGAGCGGCTGCGGCAGGAGGCCGGGCCTGAATGCTACCTCACGGTCGAGAAAATTCTCGGCGAAGGTGAGCAGCTGCCGGCGGACTGGCCGGTCTCCGGCACCACCGGTTACGAATTCGTGGCCGCGCTCTCTGACGCGCTGGTAGACGGCGGCAAGCTCGACACCCTGCGTGACGCCTATGACAAGGTGGTAGGCAAGCCGGTGGACATGAAAGCCGAGCTGCGCGCCGCCAAACTGCTGATGGTAGACAGGAATTTCGAAGGGGAATTCACCACGCTGTTGCGCATCGCCCTGGAGATTGCTGTCACGGAAAACACCACGCCGGACGAGCAGGCGGTGCGTTCTGCGCTGCGCGAGCTGCTGGTGGCGTTTCCGGTCTACCGCACCTACGGCACCACCGCCGGGCTGCCGCCGGAAGGCCGCCAGTTGCTGAACAAGGTGGTCAGCAAGGTGAATGCCGGCGCACACGCGCCCGATCCGGCGGCGCTGGCGTTTATCACGCAGATTCTCACCGGCGAGGTCTCTGAGGCCGCAGCCGGGCAGGCGGCCACCTTCCGCACCCGCTTCCAGCAGCTCACCGGCCCGCTGATGGCGAAATCAGTGGAGGATACGCTGTTCTTCCGCCAGAACATGGAGCTGGCGCTGAACGAGGTGGGAGCAGAGCCGATACCGGGCGACTTCTCGCTTAAACGCTTCCACGCGGAGATGAAAACGCGCCTTGACCACCAGCCGGATGCGCTCTCCGGTACCTCCACCCACGACACCAAACGCGGCGAGGATGCCCGCGCGCGGCTCTACACGCTCACCGAAGCCCCGGCGCACTGGGCGGAGTGTGTCGCCCGCTGGCGGCAGATGAACCAGCCGAAGGTGGCGATGCTCGACGATGGCGCGGCCCCGAAAGCGGCCGGTGCCTGGATGCTCTATCAGGCGCTGGTGGGTGTCTGGCCGGTCAGGCTGCAACCGGACGATACGGCGGGCCTGAAAGCGCTTGAGGAGCGGTTCCTGGCGTTTGTGGAAAAAGCGCTGCGGGAAGCAAAACTGCGCACCGACTGGGCTGACAACAATGACGCCTACGAAGAGGCGGTGCTGAACTATGCCAGCCACCTGCTCTCTCCGGACAACCCGGCATTTTTGCAGGATTTCGTCAGCACCTTGCAGCCCTTTATCCGTGCCGGGCTGGTCAACAGCCTGACGCAGACGGTGGTCAAACTCACCGCGCCGGGCGTGCCGGATATTTACCAGGGCAGTGAAGCGCTGAACTTCAGCCTGGTTGACCCGGATAACCGGCGTGAACCCGATTTCGCCGCACTCCAAAAGATGCTGAACGGGCATGAAAAACCCACTGCCGCCACCGAGCAGGACTGGCTGAGCGGCCGGGTAAACCAGCATGCGATCGCCAAAACCCTGCGGTTACGTCAGGAGAAACCGGCGCTGTTCCGCAAAGGTGACTACCTGCCGCTCACCGCCACCGGCACCTGGGCCAGAAACGTCATCTCCTTTGCGCGGGTGGAAGGTGACGACGCGCTGATCGTCATCACCCCACGGCTGGTGCTGAGCCTGCTTCAGGAGAACAACACTCTGCCCCACACGCAGCGTTTTACCGGCACGGCGATCGCCCTGCCTGACGTGCTGGCCAACCGCCGCTACCGTGACATCCTCAGCGGTGAAGAGATCGCCCTCACCGACCGCCTGACGCTGGAGTCGGTGGATTGCTGCTCCGCGGTGATTCTGGTCAGCCTGTAACGCCAATGGCACAGGGCTGAATACCGGGAAGGCATGCCGGTATTCAGCCTCCTTTCCAACCCTATTCCTCCTCGCGCGGTTCCTCTCTGGGGAAGGCCGCCCTTTTTACGCTACACTGCTTACCCTGCTATTTTTCCATGCTTACCAGCGGGAAAACGCAGGCGAATTGACGTGCTGATTACGGCCATTGTGGACCAGAGAACCTGCCATGCTGAAAGAGAATTTTAATGAGTTGCTGACCTTTTTAATGGTGGCGCGGGAAAAAAGCTTCACCAAAGCGGCGGCGAAACTCGGGGTTTCCCAGTCCTCCCTGAGCCATTCAATAAAAGCCCTGGAAGCGCGCCTGAATATGCGGTTGCTGACCAGAACCACCCGCAGTGTGGCACCGACAGAAATTGGCGAGCGGCTGATCGCCTGCCTGGAACCGCGCCTGGCTGACCTGGAACAGGAACTGGCGTCTGTTATCCAGTTAAACGGCATCGCGGCCGGGAATATCCGCCTGTCTGCGGGGGAACACGCCGCCCGCAGTGTGCTCTGGCCAAAACTGAAACCGTTTCTGCTGGCATACCCGCAAATCAACGTCGAGCTGGAAGTTGATAATGGGTTTGTGAATATTGTGGATGGGCGTTTCGATGCGGGTATCCGGCTGGGGGAGAGCATCCATAAAGATATGGTCGCTGTCCGGATCGGGCCGGATATGCGCATGGCAGTGGTGGGCGCGCCGGGCTATTTAGCCGTAAACGGTGTTCCTGAAACGCCGCATGATCTGCAGCACCACCGCTGCATTAATATGCGCCTCCCCACCGCCGGTGGCCTGTACCATTGGGAGTTTGAGAAAGAGGGCAAACCGCTGCGCGTCCGGGTGGAGGGGCAACTGACCTTTAACCTGCTATCCGAGCGGATGGACGCGGTGCTCTCCGGGTTTGGGCTGGCCTGCGTGCCGGAAGACATGGTACAGAACGAGATAAAATCCGGGGCGCTGGTTCAGGTGCTGGCGGCATGGTGCCCGGCGTTTCCGGGCTATTACCTCTACTACCCCAGCAGAAAACAGCACCCGCCGGCGTTTGCCCTGATGATTGAGGCGCTGCGCTATACGGAGTAACGTCACCTCAACGGTGACGTCAGAGGAATGCTCCAGAGTGTCAGGCGTTCATGTCATTGAGCGTGACTAGGGTATCGGTTGGGAGGCACAAATCACCTGCTTGCTCATCATGCTTTTTCCTTCTGCGCCGCAAAGCTTGCCTTGTACTTTTCAGCAGGCAGTTGTTGACGGCTTTGGCGCCAGGCAACCAGGGTGATGAGCAGGCTGATGGCTGCCAGCGCAGCCGCCGCTAACGGCACAGCGCGAATGCCAAAGCCCAGATCAAGTACCGAGCCACCTATCCACGCCCCTAACCCGTTCCCCAGATTAAAGGCGGAGACGTTAACCGACAGCGCCAGCGTCGGTGCGGCGATAGCCAGGGACTGAATACGCGCCTGCAACGAGGGAATAATTGAGAAGCCGACCGCGCCAAACAGGAACACCGTGACGGCAGAAAGCACAGGGATAATGCTGGCCGCCCAGAACAGGACGAGCACAATCACCAGACTACTCAACACTGTGGTGACGCCGCGCATAACATGTTTATCGGCAAGCCGGCCACCTGCGAAGTTGCCCATAATGGCACCGATGCCGAACACAATAAGCAGGCCTGAAATCGCTGACGGGCTAAAATGACTGACGTCCATTAACAGCGGCACGATGTAAGTAGAGGCCGTGAATACCGCCCCTTGTGCCAGTACCGTGGTGATGACCGCAAAGACAAGCGTTGGGTTCGTCAGGGCATTCAGCTCGCGACGCATCGCGCCGGGTTTTGATTGCCCGGCTTGGGGTAACTTGGCAGGCATAAACAGGGCGATTAATGCGACGGAAATAACGGCAATCATCACAATCGCCACGAAGGTCGCACGCCATCCCAGATTCTGGCCAATGAAAGTTCCCAGCGGCCCGCCCAACGCATTCGCCAGATTAAAGCCCAGGGCAATTTTAGCCATGGCCGAGCCTTGTTTATCCGGCGGAGACAACGTCACGGCAAGACTAAAGGCAACCGCGACAAAGGTTCCGTGGCTGATTGACGTTAAAATGCGGGCGGCCATCAGCATCTGATAATCAGTGGCCAGCACTGCCCAGACATTGCCGAGAATAAACGGCACCATCAGCCCCAGCACCAGGGTCTTGCGGGGTACGCGTGACGTCAGCAATGTGACGAATGGGCCGATAATCGTGACCCCCAGCGCATACCCTGTAACAAGCAGCCCCGCCTCCGGCAGCGATACCGAAAGGTCTGAGGCCACGACAGGCAATAACCCGGAAATAATAATCTCGGCCGTGCCGAGGCAAAAAACCCCCAGCATCAGCGCAAATAGCGTGACAGACATAGTTTCCTCCTTAATAAAGCAAACGTATTAAACAAAATAATTTATTGCAGCATTTATTAATTCCGGATTATTGTTTACCCGGTAAAATAGCTGCACGATGTGTTATGGCTTATAATAAATTCGTATAACGCATAAAGTCGTCATGGTGCGTTATTAATCCATCCTAAGTGACAGATAAATTCTGCGTCAGGGCCCGGCTGTTTCCTGCCTTAACGCCACCGCTACTTTACATTAACTTATGATGTAGAATAACCTGCCAACAGTTCCGGACTCTGTTGCCAAATTTGGCAGCAATCCATTTTCTGAGGTGGTAGAAATGATCGATTCTCTCTCTGCAATTTCTGTGTTCGTGAAGGTTGCACAGGTGGGAAGCTTTGTGTCAGCGGGGCGGGCGTTAGGGCTGAGTGCCTCTGCAGTGGGCAAGCGTGTGACCAGCCTTGAAAGCAATGTAGGCGCGCAGCTCTTACAGCGGAATACCCGAAAGATTTCATTGACGTATGAAGGGGAACGTTTTTTAAGCCATGCACTGCGCATACTTGAAGAGGTTGATCATATTCAAAATGCGATGCTTGCCTCAACAGAAAGCCCTGTCGGGCGATTAAAAATCAGCGTAGCGCCTATTCCCCATCTGTTTAGCGAAAGATTTAATGATTTTTTGGAACAACACCGGGAAATTGAGGTGGAGTTTGACTTCTCTGACAGATTTGTTGATCTGGTCGGGGAAAATTATGACGCGGCGTTACGGGTGGGTAACGATCCTGATGGAAATTTGCGCTCATATTATATCGGGGATATTCATAGCGTGCTGGTTGCCAGCCCAGGCTATTTAACACGCTGTGGTTATCCTGAAAAAACCGATGACCTGCTGTCACACGCATTGATTCATTACCGCTCAAGAAATTCAGGCATGATCCAGGCATGGCCTTTGCCTAATATAAAATCCTTACATCTTCCCCAAACGATTATATGCAATGACATCGACACGCGAATTGATTTAGCACTGAATGGAAATGGTATTGCTTACCTGCCTTTGGTCTCGATTAAACACCATCTCCGCTCAGGGCAGCTTTGCGAAGTGCTCAGTGAGCATCTTATTGATGCGGGTGCGCCTCTTTATGTGGTGTGGCCTTACGCTCACCGTTATTCAATGCGCCAAAGGCTATTGATTGATTATCTCAAGCAAATGAAGATTTAGCCGTCTCAATTTTGCCCTGATGATTGAGGCGCTGCGCTACACGGAGTAACGTCACCTCAGCGGTGACGTCAGAGGAGTGCGCCGGAGTGCTTCTCAGGAAAAGTCCCAGTTAAAAATAATCAGGTCACAATGCCGGCAATGGAATTTATATACGCCCTGATCGCCACCCGGCTGATAGCCTTTCATAAAATGATCCCAGCTTTCCGCATCCTGCTCATAATCGCGCATCCATTTCTGCCGGGTAGGCTCACTGGCATCGGCAACATCCTGCGCGGACGCATCGCCATGATAAACACAGGCATCCTTGCAATGCGCTGCCCAGCCTTGATCCTGCCAGGAACTGTAACCTGGGGTCTGTTCACAAACGGTGGTGATAATTGCCTCCTCCAGCGACTCATCATAAATGTCGTTAAAGCTGGCCGCATATTTCTCAGCCGCACTGCCGTCATGAATACACCAGGGGCAAAGCGTAATCTCGCCCTCTTCGACAGAGTAAACCGGGCCGTTATACTGGTAAGGGCTCTCTTTCTGGCAGCAATCACACATGATGCTGTTTTTCAGAAACACGGTTCCGGCATAATCATCTGTAATATAGATGAATTTCGGTAAACTTTTTTCCATCACTATCTCCCTGTTATTTCACGATAATGTAGCATCAAATAAACCGTTCAGGGAGCCTGCCCATACTGCCGACGTTAAGATTATCAGGCACACTATTGTGGATGCGTTCCGGGCGGGTTAACCCTTGCCAATAAGCCCACAGGAAGCCGCGTTTCCAGCCACTTTTCCTGACATGAACCCCTTGTAGTTTAATAAAACGTATTTTCACGGCGATTATCGCCGTGAATTACCCTCTTTCTGAACCGGTGTGCCGCCCCCTGCGGCGCTGTTGCTGCCGGCAAGCTGCCTGAAAGGTGAACCTGTTAAAGGGCTTGCCTGCCCCTTCTCGCTTTTGATACCCTGTCCGGCTGGAGTTTTTTCAGCAGTCCAAAAAGGAAAGATTATGGCCTGCTCTCGCCGACACCGCCCCTTTACTGCCCTTTCCCGCCGCCAACGTCGCCGGAAAGTCTTTGCCCTCAAGCAGTTGATTCACCGTGAACGTGCCCGCTGCGGCGGCCTGTTTTATGATGCCTGCGATATTGATTATCACCGCCAACATCCTGAGCACCGCCGGCACTGGAGCGATATCTATTTCACCGGCCGCGATCCTGCCGTGCTGTGGAACGCTGAAATTATTACCGCCCAACTGGCGCGGGAAGATCTTATTTCAGAGCGGGTATTTGACGAGGCGTATCAGCAATTGAGCGAGGCGGAGCGCCTGATTGAATTCCGCTTTGAAACCCGCCCCGATTACAACAGCCACGGCAAACTGGTAAGCCACACATTAATCCACCGGGAAAAGCCGCGTTACGCCCGCTTTAACGGCCTGACCTTCAATGAATACACAGAACAACGCGAAGCCGAAATATTGAATACCCAACCGCCGGCCGTCTATTGCGGCTATAAACGCCTGCCGGGGTATGCCTACGGCATTGGGCTGCGGATGGTGGTCGAAGCACAGGCGTTAAGTGTGGAGGTGATTAACGCCGCGATTGAAGATTTCAAAGCGCGCGGCGAAAGGGCATGGCATTCCCCTGAACCGGTCAGCATTACTCTCTGAGCCACACGCTTCTGACGAGGGATCATCATGTTCATCTGCCGGGCAGCCGGGATGATTTCCCGACGAGTATTGATATGTCCCTCTTCCGCTACACCCTTTCCACTACACTTAAGGCTTTATCATCTCATTGACCCTGAACATACAGATCTGGGGAATCGCCATAATGCTTAAAAATGTCCGCTTATCCGCCCCTTCCCGCCCGGTTTCTGCCCTGTTGCTGGTCGCCGCCTCTTTGCTGTTCAGTACCGCCCAGGCAGCAGACAGCAGCCTGTTCCGTGCTTTAGCCCCCGATACCGCCGATCTTACCCAGTATCGCTGGCAACATCGCCCGGTAGTGCTCTTTGCGCCGTCAGCCACTGACGCCCACTATCTTCAGCAGATAGAGATGCTGAAAGATCATCAGGATGCACTGGCCGAGCGGGATATCATCGTGTTCAGTGATACGTCCCCGGCTGATAAAGGGCAATTGCGTTCACAACTCCAGCCCAAAGGCTTTGAAATGGTGCTCGTAGGGAAAGATGGCGGAATGAAGCTGCGTGAAACTACCCCGTTGAGTGCGGAAGCCCTGCTCTCCACCATCGACCGGATGCCGATGCGCCAGGCTAAAACAGACTGAGGTTCAGGCTTTACAAAGCCTCGGCGCACGGGCAGCCGTGCGCCGAGGCGTTTAAATACGTACCGGTAAGTCTTTCAGTAACTTATCAAGCGTGATGGGGTAATCCCTCACCCGCACACCGGTGGCGTTGTAAACGGCATTGGCAATCGCCGCACTGACGCCACACAGGCCCAGCTCGCCCACCCCTTTCGCTTTCATGGGAGAGGAAACCGGGTCAGTCTCTTCAAGGAAAATCACCTCCTGCACGGGAATGTCCGCATGCACCGGGACTTCATACGCGGCCAGGTCGTGGTTGACGAAATACCCCAGCCGCGTATCCACCGCCAGCGCCTCCATCAGTGCCGCGCCCACGCCCATGGTCATGGCCCCGATCACCTGGCTGCGTGCCGTTTTCGGGTTGAGGATCCGGCCTGCCGCGCAAACCGCCAGCATTCGCCGGATACGCACCTCGCCGGTGTCCATATCGACACCCACTTCAACAAAATGCCCGGCGAAGGTGGATTGCTGAAATTTTTTACTCAACTCGCCGAACTCGATAGTGTCTTCAACGGTAATCTTCCCTTCCTGGGCCGCTTCCGCGAGCCTGACGCTGCGGCCCCCGGCGCGAACCTGTTCATCAGCAAAAACCGCCTCGGAGGGAGTGAAGCCGAACTTTTTCACCACCGTTTCGCGCAGCCTGACGCAGGCCGCGTAAACACCCGCTGTTGAACTGTTGGCGCCCCATTGGCCGCCGGAACCGGCAGAAGCAGGAAAATCGGAATCCCCCAGCCGCACCACGACCTTGTCCAAAGGTACGCCCATCATTTCTGCCGCCGTCTGGGCAATGATGGTGTAGCTGCCTGTGCCGATATCCGTCATATCGGTTTCCACCGTCACGATGCCGTGGGCGTCAAGATGCACCCGTGCGCCGGATTTCATCACCAGGTTGTTGCGAAAGCCGGCCGCCACGCCCATGCCTGTCAGCCAGCGCCCGTCCCGGGTCTGGGCCGGGTGCGCAGTGCGGCGGCTCCAGCCAAATTTTTCCGCGCCGGTACGCAAACACTCAATCAGCTGGCGCTGTGAAAAAGGGCGGTCAGGATGGGCAGGATCAACCTGGGTATCATTCAGGATGCGGAATTCCACCGGGTCCATGCCCAGCTTTTCGGCCATTTCATCCATCGCAATTTCCAGCGCCATCAGCCCCGGGGCCTCGCCGGGCGCGCGCATCGCATTGCCTTCCGGCAGATCCAGCCTGGCCAGCCGCAGCCCGGTCAGGCGGTTGGCACCGGCATAGAGTAATTCAGTTTGCTGGACGGCCGTCTCCGGCTTGCCCTCGGGCAGATTGCCTGACCAGCTCTCATGCGCGATCGCGGTAATATGCCCGGCCTGATCCGCGCCGATGCGGATGTGCTGAATGGTCGCCGGGCGGTGCGTGGTGTTGTTGGGGATAAAGGGCCGGGGCAACGCGATTTTTACCGGCCTTTTCGCCGCCCGCGCACCGAGCGCGGCCAGTACGGCGTCACTGCGCAGGAACAACTTACTGCCGAAGCCGCCACCGACATAGGGTGACACAATACGCACGTTGTCGGCAGGCAGGTTAAGCGTTTTCGCCAGTTCGTTCCGGCACCAGTTTACCATCTGGTTAGAGGTCCAGACGGTGACCTTATCCCCTTCCCAGACGGCCATGGACGCATGCGGCTCCATCGCCATATGGCTCTGGTCAGGCGTGGTGTAGACAGCATCAAGCTGCACCGGCGCGGCGGCGAAGGCGGCCGCAAAATCGCCGGTTTTTTTGTCCGGCTCATTCTCCTCCGCTTTTGCAGAAGGCTTCTCCCGGGCGAGATCCCAGGCCCCGCGGTCGCGGCGATAATGCACCTGGATCAGGGCCGCTGCCGCGCGGGCCTGTTCGAACGTCCCGGCGACCACCAGCGCAACCGCCTGATGGTAATGCTGGATATCGGGGCCACCCAGCAGGGCGGCGGCGTTCATATCGCCTTTACCCAGGCGGCCCGCATTGTCCGCGGTCACAATGGCAAGTACGCCGGGCGCGCGCCGGGCAGCCTCAGACTCGATAGCCTGGATCCGGCCTTTGGCAATAGCGGAACCGACCACGTAGCCATAGGCGACATCCGGTACCTGGTCATGCCATTCATAGGCGTAATGGGCGGTGCCTGTGGTTTTCAGCGGCCCGTCGATGCGGTCATGAGGGCGGCCCACCACGTTAAGCTGGTCGATGGGGTTGTCATTGGCCGGGTTATCAAATTTCATGTTATGCCCTCGCTTCCGTCAACACAGAGGCGAGCATCCGCTTCGCCAGGATCAACTTGAACTCGTTTTCATGCGTGGGTTGCGCCTCCGCAAACAGCCGGTCGTACGCCGCCTGCGCGCCCTTTTTCAGCTCGGCGTCGGCGGCTTCCGATCGCCAGGGTTTGTGCGCCACACCGCCCAACGCCACGCGGCCGCTGCCGTCCTGCTGCACCACTGCGGCCACCGAGACCAGGGCAAACGCGTAAGAGGCGCGATCGCGCACTTTCCGGTAGATATGTGTGCCGCCAAGCGGGCGCGGCAGCGTCACGGCGGTAATCAGCTCGCCGGGCGACAACACCGTCTCCAGATGCGGCGTCGTGCCGGGAGCGCGGTAAAAATCCGCAACCGGAATGTTGCGCGCACGCCCATCCGGGTTCACCGTTTCGATAACGGCGTCCAGCAGGCGCATACCGACGGCCATATCACTGGGATGCGTGGCGATGCAGGCGTTGCTTGCGCCCACGACCGCATGCTGGCGGCTGAACCCCTCCAGCGCCGCGCAACCGCTGCCGGGCAGCCGCTTGTTGCAGGGCTGGTTGGTATCGTAGAAGTAAGGGCAACGCGTACGCTGAAGCAGGTTGCCCGCCGTCGTGGCCTTATTCCGCAACTGGCCGGATGCCCCGGCAAGCAATGCCCGTGACAGTACGGCATAATCGCGGCGGATACGCGGGTCGGCCGCCAGATCGGTGTTACGTACCAGCGCGCCAATCCGCAGCCCGCCGTCAGCCGTCGGCTCGATGTTATCCAGCGCCAGGCCGTTGACGTCGATCAAATGGGTCGGGGTCTCTATCTCCAGCTTCATCAAATCAAGCAGGTTGGTGCCGCCTGCAATGAACTTTGACCCTGGTGTGCGCAGCGCGCTTGCCGCCGCGTCGGCGGGCGTGGTGACGCGTTCATAGGTAAAGGCCTTCATGATTCCTTACTCCCGGCGACGTCCTCAATTGCGGCAAGGATGTTGGAATAGGCCCCGCAGCGGCAGATATTGCCGCTCATGCGCTCCCGGATTTCATCAGCCGTGAGAGGCGGAGGCGAAACCAGATCGCGTGTGACGTGGCTGGGGATGCCCATTTCGATCTCTTTAAGTACCGCTACCGATGAGCAAATCTGGCCGGGGGTGCAATAACCGCACTGATAACCGTCATGCTTTACAAACGCGGCCTGCATGGGGTGCAGCTTTTCCGGTGTGCCCAGCCCTTCAATGGTGGTGATCTCCGCATCCTGATGCATCACCGCCAGGGTCAGGCAGGAATTGATCCGGCGTCCGTCCACGATCACCGTACAGGCACCGCATTGGCCATGGTCACACCCTTTTTTGGTGCCGGTAAGGTGCAGGTTTTCGCGCAGTGCATCCAGCAGCGTGGTGCGCGTATCGACGTTCAGCTGCCGCTTTTCGCCGTTGACGTTCATCGTCAGGTCAGACATGGCAGGCGACGGGGTGACGGGGAGTTCACGGGCGCTGAGCACTGTGGAAGAGGAGACCGCCGCTACCGCCACCGTGGCTGACCCCGCCTTCAGCAGCGTGCGTCTCGTCAGGTGGAAACCGCCCTGCCCGCCCTCTTTTTTGCTGCCGTTACCTCCCTCATCGTGATGTTCCTTATTAACCTTCTTATCGTGGTTGCTCATGCCAGATCTCCGGAATGCTGAAAGGTTAACCAGGGAACAGTCGACGCTTTCTGTGATGACCAGGGGGAATATTCAGTACCAACTTTTGACTATAGCCGTTCCTGACACCTTTTTTAGCCGGTGAAACGGAATGCTGTTATGAGCTCTATTCATTAATCGGGCAGTGCGGGGTGTTTTTGCTGCGGTGGTACCCAGGGCTGTATTACTGGCATTTAAGGCGTTTCGGCGCTGATTTAGTTACACTATTTTGGCGATATTCCTAAAATTCAGCATGCCGGAATAATAAATGGCGGCGGCATCCTGTGTGAAAGCCGGAAAAACGAGGATGAGAAAGTGATCTTAATCACATTTTTATAGCAATGAATCTTGCTTGCACGAAGATATTGATATGTATACCGTTTTTCTCAAAATACGTGGTTTGATACAACCTCTTTTTTTATGAAGTATAAGCCGGATTTCGCATATCAATAATCGGCTCGCTTTTTATATCTCCGATTAATAATTTTCTGCTGAAAAATTTAAGAACAGGATAGTCAATAAGATGGTCTGTGATAGCCAGCATGTATTGTTGAAAGCATTAAGTGCAGAAGCTGAAAAAACATCCCCCTTCCTGAATACTGCCGATATCACGTCGGACATGCGATAGGCCTTAAACCCTATGAATTTCCCATTCTGAGCCCGCCGGACGAAAACGTTATCGAAGGGGGATGGTGTTATCTGTTGAAACCCCCTACTACGAGTTTGGCATTGGCGCGTTGCACATTGAGGAGCCTTTATTCGTGGGAGCATCCGGCAACCGGTTTTTAACCTCTCACCCTGTTCCTGAATTACACATTCTGTAAAGGAAGGAAAATGAGCCGTTACTTTTAACATGATAGCCGAGGCAGCAACGCGGTCTCTGAAAGTAACGGACGATGTATATTGTGTTCTGCTTTTTATAAAGGAAGACGTAAATTATGCGGGCAGCTGTTTTTTGCGGATCGGCTCATGGAACTGATCCCGCTTTTATTAAAGAAACTGAGCGCTTAATTCAGGCAATGGCTGACAAGAATGTCAACCTGGTTTACGGCGGAGGCCGTGTTGGCCTTATGGGAACGCTGGCTGATGCGGCCCTCTCATCGGGTATGCATGTTATTGGGGTTATGCCCCAATCCCTGGTCAACCATGAGCTGGCTCATCGCGGTGTCAGCGAACTGAAAGTCGTCAAGGATATGCATGAACGTAAGTCAACCATGGCTGAAAATGCAGATTTCTTTATTGCGCTTCCCGGAGGTGCCGGCACTCTGGAAGAGATATTTGAAGCATGGACATGGGCGCAGCTGGGCCTGCATAACAAGGCCTGCGCCTTCTTCAACGTGAATGGGTATTTTGATTCCCTGTTTACCTTCTTTGAACGCATGATCGATGACGGATTCATGAAGAAGGCTTATTCAGACATGCTTATTGTTTCCGATGATCCTGATGAGCTTATTGAAAAGGCGCTGTCATACACGCCCCCGCCACCGAAGTGGGTGCGCTGATACTGTCATCGCCTTTTGGGAAAGAACAGCGTCGGTCTGAAAACCTCATCCGGCGTCCCTCTGCTGCGCGATAAAGATATCCGGTGGCATCTGTAAATCACCGGGCAGCCTGACCACCTTGGCGTTGCGGTACAATCCTCAACTTACTCCAGTATGCAGGCCATAAAGATGTTGGCCTGCATACTGTTTTCAATTCCCGGCTTTTCACTTACCGGCTTTCATTTAGCGGCCAACCCTGGCCTGCAAGGCGGCAGGGTAACGCTCCCCGACAATCTTCACCGTGTCGAGCGCCTGGATAATCTGGTGCAGATCGGCCTGCGTGAGCGTGAGCTCCGCCGCGCCCAGGTTCTCCTCCAGACGATGCAGCTTCGTAGTGCCGGGGATCGGCACAATCCACGGTTTTTGCGCCAGCAGCCAGGCCAGGGCAATCTGCGCCGGGGTCACACCTTTCCCGGCGGCCAGCTCGGTCAGCAAGGCCACCAGCGCGTTATTGGCTTCACGCGCCTCTGCGGCAAAGCGCGGCACTTTGCTGCGGAAATCATCTTCACCGAACGTCGTACCGGCGTTGATTGCCCCGGTTAAAAACCCTTTGCCTAACGGGCTGAACGGCACAAAGCCAATCCCCAGCTCTTCCAGCAGCGGTAAGATCGCCTGCTCCGGCTCACGCCACCACATCGAGTATTCACTTTGCAGCGCCGCCACCGGTTGCACGGCATGTGCGCGGCGGATGGTCTGCACGCCCGCTTCTGACAGGCCGAAGTGTTTGACTTTCCCTTGTGCAATCAGATCCTTAACGGTACCCGCCACCTCTTCAATCGGCACCTCCGGATCTACGCGGTGCTGATACAGCAGGTCAATCACGTCCGTGTTGAGCCGGCGCAGCGATCCTTCCACCGCGTCGAGGATATGCTCCGGTCGGCTGTTTAAAATCTGCTGCTTGTTATCCTCTCCAAAGGTAAACCCGAATTTGGTGGCGATAACCACCCGGTCGCGGAACGGTTTTAAGGCTTCGCCCACCACCTCTTCATTAAGGTAGGGGCCATAGACTTCGGCCGTATCGAAAAACGTCACGCCACGCTCAACGGCAGCGCGGATCAGTTCAACTGCCTGGCGGGGGTCGGTGGCCGGGCCATAGCCGTGGCTCAGCCCCATGCAGCCCAGCCCCAGGGCGGAGACTTCCAGGCCGGATTTTCCGAGAAAACGTGTTTGCATTGATAATTTCCTCACAAGTGGCGGGTTACACATCGAGTTCGCGGCCGGTCAGCCACTCCACCATCGCCGGGTCACGGTGGGAGAAGAAGGCGCTGGTGGCAGTGTCGAGCGCGGTGATGTGCATCATCTCGCTGTCGCTGAGCCCGAAATCCAGAATAGTGATGTTCTCTTCCATCCGCGTTTTACGTACCGATTTCGCCAGCGAGACGATGCCGCGTTGGTAAAGCCAGCGCAGCACCACCTGCCCCACGCTTTTGTGGTGTTTTTCACCGATGGCGGCAAGCAGCGGATGCCGGAACAGGCCGTTGCGGCCCTCCGCAAACGGCGCCCATGCCTCCGGCTGGATGCCCTTGCTCATCATCCACGGCACAGCGTGCAGCTGCTGATGGAACGGGTTCACTTCAATCTGGTTGACGGCCGGGGCCACCTTATTAAAGGCCATCAGGTCAGCCAGCCTGTCCGGGTGGAAGTTACTGACGCCGATGGCGCGGATTTTCCCGGCCTGCTGTAATTCTTCCATCGCCCGCCATGCGCCATGCACGTCGCCGTAGGGCTGGTGGATCAGATAAAGATCGACATAATCGAGCTGGAGCCGGTTCAGGGAGCGCTCAAACTGCGCTTTCGCCCCGTCATAGCTTGTGTCCTGCAACCAGAGTTTGGTGGTGATAAACAGCTCACTCCGCGCCAGGCCGCTCTGCTTAAGCGCATTGCCGACCTGCGTTTCATTCTGGTAGGAGGCGGCGGTGTCGATCAGGCGATAGCCTGTTTCAAGGGCGTCGAGCACGGCGCGCTCGCACTCGGCGGCCTCCGTCATCTGGAAGACCCCAAAGCCCAGCAGGGGCATTTCAACCCCGTTGTTCAGTGTGACTGTTTGCATGACATTACCTTTCAGCTGTTGTGTGTGAAAAGCATAACGCAGCATGACCTATCCGATTAGAGGGGGTAATTCGCTAAGGTTAATTAGCTGGATTCATTAATCGGGCGACAGGCGCATCCACATCCGAATAGACCTGCACCGCGTCCGGGAGGCGCTGGCCACGCACGGTTATCGCCTCCAGCGCGGTGGTCAGTCCGGCCATTTCGGCGGGCGTAAAGTGCAGGGCAGCGGCCGCGGTGTTTTGCAACATATGGTCGCGGTTGGTGGTGCCCGGGATCGGCACAATCCAGGGTTTGCGGGCCAGCAGCCACGCCAGCGCAACCTGGCCCGGTGCGGCATTTTTCCGCGCTGCCCAGGTTTTCAGTAATGCGACGATCTGGAGGTTATGCGGCAGGTTTTCAGGTGAGAACCGGGATTCGAGGGCGCGGATATCACCGGGCGCAAACCGGGTTTTCTCATCGATCCACCCGGTCAAAAACTGCACGCCCAGCGGGCTCCATGGCACAAACCCGATCCCCAGCGCGTCGCATACCGGCAGCACATGCTGTTCCGGCCCGCGCCACAGCATTGAGTATTCACTCTGCACGGCGGTGACCGGCAGCGTCGCATGGGCACGTTTCAGGGTATTGATGCCCATCTCCGACAATCCCCAGTGCAGGACTTTGCCCTCGTCCATCAGCGTCTTTACCGCCCCGGCCATCAGCAGTTTGCGGCGTGCCGGCATCGCCGGGGGAGGGTCAGGGGGAAACGTGTCTGGCTGACGACTCATCATGGATTCCTTTTTCTTAACCAACAGAATGTGCATACAACACGGCAACCGTGAAGATGGCCGCGAGGATGCCGCTCATCGAAAAGAAGAGGCTCATCGTAAAGGGAACCGTCCCGCAGATAATCCCCCGGCAGCGCATAGGCGCTATGAAGAGGACTCATTAGTCTGATTCTGGTTCTCAGCGGGGCCGTTATCCCCTAAGCTGGGCAGGTGAATTCACTATTAGGCAAACGCGATGAAAGATAAAAAGATGATTTCAATCGATCAGTTTACGGCTGACGAGCGGCTGACGGTGGATGAAACGGTCAGGGATCTGGTGCAAAAGCATCTCCTGCGAACCGGTAAGGCACCCGACAGCAAGAAAGAGAAAGAGTTGATTGCCGAAGCCAGGGAAACCGTGATGGCCGCGAAGCTGGCGAAAGAGAAAGCGAAGGCGGTGAAGAAGCCGGTACGCAAGAAAAAACCCTCCGCGCTGACGGCGAGTGAAGTCGGTGATTTTAACTGGTCGGCCTCGGTGGAGCGCGGCAAACGGTAAGCCAACACAGCGTGAAGCCCGGCAAGCCGGGCTTCACAGGCATCTGGCTTAATCACTCACCGGGCTCAGGCTTTGCCGCCTGCAATCGGTGACAGCACAATCACCTCGGAGCTGGTCAGGTATTGCGGCAGCGCCTCGAACAGCGCCGTGATGTGCGGGGCCTCAATGTGCTTTTGCAGCAGTTCGCGGCTGGCCCACTCTTCCGTCCATACAAAGCGGCGCGGGTTCTCTGTGTCGCGGTTTAACTGATAGGCAATGCACCCTTCTTCAGCCAGCGTGGTCTCAATCACGCCACGGAACAGCGCTTCCACCGTCTCTTCTGCGCCAACGTTAACTTCAAAAATGGCAACAACAGGTACTGTCATAGGGGTCTCCTCTGGTTAACAATACGTCCAAAATCAATAAAAACGCCCCTACAGTAAAGCAGCATCCGGCTATCGGTGCTTATCTTATTGAGCTTGCATGGCTGCCAGTGTTTTTGCTGAGAGTAATGAATGAAGGGATAGATGGCAGCGGATACGTCCAGCGAGGGTTGGCTCCCGGCAAGATACACTACACCCTTTGGGCGGGGTCTTACGCGCACACAGGTAACGTAAACAGGACAAGGTCAGTCACTTGACACTCCCCTCCCTGAAGGAAGGGGATTCTTGTTTCGCTGAGTCGAACCTAAGCCGCATTAAGCGGTTTAGGATTTACAGACTTTCCACAAGCTAACACGGTCAGCCCGACCGCTTTTATATTCTTCGCGGCGTTTATGTCACGATCATGGTCAGCCCCGCACTCAGGGCAGATCCACGCACGAACGTTAAGCGCCATTTTCGACATGGTGTAGCCGCAACAGTAACAGCGTTTTGAGGACGGGAAAAACGGGTCAATGGCAACCACCGACCGCCCCGCCCATTCGCCCTTATATGCAAGCTGGCGCACAAATTCACCCCAGCTCGCGTCTGCTATCGCTTTGGACAGCG
>NZ_PJZF01000016.1 GCF_002858675.1 Chimaeribacter californicus | reverse complement strand
ACCCGGCGACGTGTTGGTCGTTGTTCCCGGTCAGTGGAGGCGCATTATAGGGAGTTCCTGACAGGCTGCAACCCCTAAATTCAAAAAATTATTCAACCGGCTAAAATTTAAACCAGCCGCTGCTAAAGTGACAGTTTTTCGATGGTTTTAAAGCCATAACCGGCCAAAACAGGGCGTAGAGCCTCTGTTTGCGCTGAAATGCCCATACAGTATGCAATGTTTTTTTCTGTAGAAAGCGGCACACTTTCCTGATTCGCAATCAGCCAGGCGGTACGGCGGGCGATTGCAGCCCCGGAATCCACCAGCCGGGTGCCCTCCGGCAGAACCTGCATTAACTCATCAGCGACTAAAGGGAAGTGCGTACAGCCCAGAACGACCGTATCAGGCGGTTCTGGCAGTTTCAGCCAGGGCCTTACAATCTTTTGCAATGCCTCAAGCGGCACATCTTTACCGTGCAGTTTCGCCTCAGCTATCTCCACCAGCTCTGACGATCCCAGCATCAGGATTTCACAATCCGTCGCAAAGCGGGCCACCAAATCGTGTGTATAAGGGCGTTGTACGGTGGCGCGGGTCGCTAACAAACCCACTACACCATTACGCGTGAGTTTGGCTGCCGGCTTGATCGCGGGTACCACGCCGACGACGGGGCAGGTAAAGCGTTCACGCAAAGCAGGCAAGGTTACGGTGCTCGCGGTATTGCAGGCAATAATGATAATCGCCAGGGGATGACGCCGGGCCACGGCCTCTACAATCTCCACCACCCGTTCAACGATGAACTGCTCTGACTTCTCCCCATAGGGAAAAGCGACATTATCGAAGGCATAGATATAGTGGAGATCCGGCAACAGCTGCCGGATCTCCTGATAGACCGAGAGCCCCCCGACGCCGGAGTCAAATACCAGCGCCGTGGGGCGGGGGGTCAGTAAGGAAGGGTCAGAAGGTATAGCTGCCAGTGAGGTAGTATTCACGTCCTGGTGTTTCGTAGCCATAAACCGTCTCATAATCTTTATCAAACAGGTTGGCAATTCTACCACGAACGGTCAGGTGCGATGTAACCGGATAAGAGGCGGAAAGATCGACCAGACTGTAGCCTGGCATACGCCGCTGCTCTGAGGCGTACTGGTTAGTATTGTTGTTATAGCTTTTGCCGAAATACTGATAGGCGATATCCATATCCAGATTGAACATTGTCCAGTCCAGCTGGTACTTGAATTGTTGCTTGGAGCGGTGAGCCAGCACCTCATTATCCTGGTCACGGCGCGGATCGAGATAAGTCAGCGTAATACGGTGGCTGAAGATGCCGGTCTCCATACTGCCGGTCCATTCAATACCTTTGATGGTGGCAGACTGAACGTTGTAATAACTTCCCTGATAAGTTGCCTCATCATAATAGTAATCAATCAGATTATTGATTTTGTTTTGATACGCTGACAGGCGCCAGTCCAGCGGGCCGCTCAACCCTTCCAGCCCTACTTCCCATTGCCTGGAGCGCTCAGCCTCAAGATCCGGATTAGAAGAGATATAAAGGCGCTGCTGACCGTACATCTGCCCCAGAGTAGGTGCCTGGAAGCCAGTACTGTAAGAGAGGGTCACACGATAAGCGGGGATGAATTCCCAGCCTGCCGCCGCTTGCCAGGTGCCGTTCCAGCCAAATTGATTGTTATCATCACCACGGGCTGCCCCTTCCAGGGTGACGGTGCCGAACTGTTGTTGGCCGGTAAGGTAAAGACCCGTATTGTCACGTGTATAGGAATCGGATGCGTTGGCATCTGAAGAAGTCAATTTCTGTTGTTGCCAATCCACACCGGCACTCACCATGCCCTGCCCGATACGAAAGCTGTTACCCCATTGAAGGTTACGCTGATCCATATCGTCCAACGTCGTACCGGACTGATACAACCCCAGCGTACTGGCATAGTTATAATCTTTATATTTCTGGAAGCTGCCCGTTAGCTGCGAGGTGTAATCGCCTTCAGTGAAAGTCAGCCCACCTTCATAAGTGTGGTTATAAAGCTGGCGCTCGTCCCCGCCATCCTGATAACCCGCGTCATAACCACTTTTATTGTCGTAACCATAACCACGAACGAACCCAGCGAACTGGTCATTAAAGGTATGATCAATCCCCGCCCAGAACGTTTTACTACGGAAGCCATCACGATCGCTGTCTACTGAATAGGCCGAGTCTGGCTGTACGTTAAACCCTTTGGTGTCCTGGAAAGCTCCGGCCACCGTTACCAACGTTTTATCACCGATTTTCTGGCGCAGGCTGCCGTCATATTGTTGGTAGTGGTCAGACCCAACCCCAACATCGACCTGCGCGCCTGGTTCATCAGTCTGGGTGATAATATTGATGACACCACCAATCGCATCTGCCCCATATACCGCCGAACGCGGGCCGCGAATAAATTCAATACGCTGTACCAGCGCAATCGGGATCTGGCTGAAGTCTGCAATACCGGTAATACCCGGCTTTGCCAGCGGGATGCCATCCACAAGCACCAGTGTATGGCGCGCTTCAGTACCGCGGACATAAACAGAGGTCGTTTGCCCCATTCCACCGCTCTGGGTTATATCGACGCCCGGCAGACGCCGGATGACATCAGTCACGCTTTTGGCCTGCCAGCGATCTATTTCCTCGCGGGTTACCACATCAGTTGGGGCCAGCACAGAAGAGACCGGCTGTTGAGTCCGGTTCGCCGTCACCACCACACTATCATTATTGTTATCTTCAGCAGCGGCGTGCGCCCAGCCGGAAAAGGCCGTGGCAGAGAGCGCTGTCCACAGCAGGGATTTTTTTATTGTCATGCGAAACGCATCCAAACTTAATTGGCAGGATGCCGCAGGCAGTCATCCTCGCAGTTCGCGACGAAGATGAATAATGCGACGGGTATCCCGGCAGGTCTTCGGACTTGGGATCCGTGCAATATCAGCACGCCGGGCGAAGACTTCCCACCCCTTGCGGAGCAGTGTCTGCAGTAATGCGTTCGCCGTGACTTCCCCTTACCGCTGCGCGTCAGTTCCGGATTTACACCGGATTCCCTTTTAACTCATTGATAGAGGCCGGAGCGCAATGCTACGATCAACCCATATGGAAGTCTAGACTTCCACGTTCGCGGCAGGAAATTAACGTCACAAAACTGGACTTAGTCCTGACTTTCCCTACAATCCCCGCAAACCGACTCTTTTTCCCCTATCCAGACGAGAAATTCCATGACGCCTGACACGCTGCCCATTGACCAATATGACGACCAGCTGGCGGAAAAAACCGCCCGTCTCAAGACGCTGATGTCGCCGTTTGCCGCGCCGGAGCCGGACGTCTTCCCCTCCCCTAAACAGCACTACCGTATGCGGGCAGAGTTCCGTGTCTGGCATGATGAGGAAGAACTGTTCCATATCATGTTTGACCAGCAGACCAAGGCGCGTATCCGGGTCGACCAGTTCCCGGCAGCCAGCGAGCTGATCAACCGCCTGATGACAGCGCTGATTAATGAACTGAAACCGCTGCCGGTATTACGCCGCAAATTGTTCCAGATAGATTACCTCTCTACCCGGAGCGGCAAAATCATCGCCTCACTGCTCTATCACCGCAAGCTGGATGAGGAGTGGCAACAGGCCGCTACCGCACTGCGCGATCGCCTGCGGGCGCAGGGGTTCGACCTGCAACTGATCGGCCGTGCGACGAAAACCAAGATCATGCTGGATCAGGACTATGTCGATGAGTGCCTGCCGGTGGCGGGGAAAGAGATGATCTACCGTCAGGTGGAAAACAGCTTTACCCAGCCCAATGCCGCGGTGAACGTGAGCATGCTGGAGTGGGCGCTGGATGCCACCCATGGGTCCACCGGCGATCTGCTGGAGCTCTACTGCGGTAACGGCAACTTCTCACTGGCGCTGGCGCGTAACTTTAACCGGGTACTGGCGACGGAAATCGCGAAACCGTCCGTAGCCGCCGCGCAATACAACATTGCCGCCAACCAGATCGATAATGTGCAGATCATCCGCATGGCGGCGGAAGACTTTACCCAGGCGATGAACGGCGTGCGGGAATTTAACCGCCTGAAGGGCATCGATTTACGCAGCTATCAGTGCGAAACCATCTTTGTTGACCCACCGCGCAGCGGGTTAGATGCCGACACCGTCGCGCTGGTGCAGGGTTACCCGCGCATCCTCTATATCTCCTGCAACCCGGAGACACTGTGTGAGAACCTGCAAACTCTGAGCCAGACCCACGACATCACGCGGCTGGCGCTGTTTGATCAGTTCCCCTACACGCACCATATGGAGTGTGGCGTCCTGCTGGTGAAGCGCGACGCCGGATGACAGGCACAAAAAAGCCCTCAACTGAGGGCTTTTTTTATGGGCGATACTGCGATCAGACTTCCGGGTTCACTCTGCTGTCGCGCGCCTTGAGTTTGACGCCAATCCAGAAGACCAGCGCCACCGCCAGAATGGCCGGCAGGAAGTTGGAGCCAATCTGCGGGTACTCCGCCCGGACAATCGCGCTGTAGAGCAGCAGGCCCAGCATAAAGCAGGCGGCCGCCAGCGACGGCATGCCCTGCGGCATCGTGCGGTTCAGGTAACGCTGGTGCAGGCAGTAAATCGCCAGCAGCAGGGAAATCAACGGGAAGACGGAAAACGGCACCACCGAGCTGAACAGCGCGGCAAAGGAGCCGTTAATCGATAACCCGGCAATCAGGGCGAGCAGCAGGGTACCTTTCTCGCGGCGAGGGTGTTCTGTCATCTTTTTACCTATCTGTCGTGGGTTTGAAGGAAACATGGTGTAAAAGAAACATGAAGAGTGCCGGCCGGCAGTGCCGTTAATCCTGCGACAACGCCGCTCTCTCCTGCTCCCGGCGGTACCAGTAGTACGCGCCTTTTGAAATCATCCGCAGTTGCAGCACCAGCCGCTCTTCCAGCCGGCGGCGTTGTTCAATGTCCACATCCAGCGCTTCCGCACCGGCACTGAACACAATGGTCACCATCGCTTCGGCCTGGGCTTCGGTAAAGCTGCGCGGCATATGGTTTTCCAGCTCCAGGTAATCGGCCAGTTCCGCGATAAAGTGCTGAATCTCACGCGCCACGGCGGCACGGAACGCGGCAGAGGTGCCGGAGCGCTCGCGCAACAGCAAACGGAATGCATTAGGGTTATTACCGATAAATTCCATAAAGGTGGAGACCGAGGTGCGGATCACGCTGCCGCCCTTGGCGATACGCTGGCGCGCCTGGCGCATCAGCTGGCGCAGCATCAGGCCGCTCTCATCCACCATCGTCAGCCCCAGTTCATCCACATCCCGGAAGTGGCGATAGAACGATGTCGGGGCTATACCCGCCTCGCGGGAGACCTCGCGCAGGCTCAGGCTGGCAAAACTGCGCTCGGCGCTGAGCTGGCTGAATGCCGCCTCGATCAGTGAGCGCCGGGTGCGTTCTTTTTGTTGTGCTCTTACGCCCATAACCTTTTCCAGAGGAGTGTCCTGTCAACCGATGCGCCTGCCATTGCCGCACTATATCAAACTTTTCAGACCCGACGCTTCTACAAACATGCAACAGTCAGTGACGGTGAAAAAATGGCAGTGCGCCCCACGAAAAGACTACGGCGGATTGGGGATTCGAGCCTATGATGTTACAATCTCGTTGTAATTTTGTATAAGAATAGGTGCCTCAGACATGCAACAGCACTTCCAATTTGATGCGATCGTCATCGGCTCCGGCCCTGGCGGTGAAGGGGCCGCAATGGGCCTGGTGAAACAGGGCGCACGGGTTGCGGTGATTGAACGCTACAACAACGTGGGCGGCGGATGTACCCACTGGGGCACCATCCCCTCGAAAGCCCTCCGCCACGCCGTCAGCCGCATCATCGAATTCAACCAGAACCCGCTTTACAGTGACACCACCTCCCGCTCACTCAGTTCCAGTTTTCCTGATATTCTGCGCCATGCCGACTCGGTGATAAACCAGCAGACCCGCATGCGCCAGAGCTTCTATGAGCGCAATCAGTGCCAGCTTTTCTCCGGTGATGCCACCTTTATTGACGCCAATACCATCAGTGTCCGCTACCCGGACGGCACCACCGACCGCCTGACCGCCGGGCAAATTGTGATCGCCTGCGGCTCGCGCCCCTACCGCCCGGCAGAGGTCGATTTCGGCCACCCGCGCATCTATGACAGCGACTCCATCCTGCAACTGAGTCACGAACCGCGCCACGTCATTATTTACGGCGCTGGGGTGATCGGCTGCGAATATGCGTCGATCTTCCGTGGTCTTGGGGTGAAAGTGGACTTAATCAACACCCGCGACCGCCTGCTGGCGTTCCTGGATCAGGAGATGTCAGACGCCCTCTCCTACCACTTCTGGAACAATGGCGTGGTGATCCGCCATAACGAAGAGTACGAGCGGATTGAAGGGGTCGAGGACGGGGTGATTGTGCACCTGAAATCGGGCAAGAAAGTCAAAGCAGACTGCCTGCTGTACGCCAACGGCCGCACCGGCAACACCGACAATCTGGGGCTGGAAACCATCGGCCTGCAGGCAGACAGCCGTGGTCTGCTGAAAGTTAACAGCATGTACCAGACGGCGCTGTCGCATATTTATGCCGTGGGGGATGTGATTGGCTACCCGAGCCTGGCCTCGGCCGCGTATGACCAGGGGCGCATTGCCGCGCAGGCGATGATCCAGGGTGAAGCCAAAGTCCACCTGATTGAAAACATCCCGAGCGGGATCTACACCATCCCGGAAATCAGTTCCGTGGGCAAAACCGAGCAGGAACTCACGGCGATGAAAGTGCCGTATGAAGTGGGCCGGGCGCAGTTCAAGCATCTGGCGCGGGCGCAAATTGCCGGGATGAATGTAGGCAGCCTGAAACTGCTTTTCCACCGCGAAACCAAGGAGATTCTGGGTATTCACTGCTTTGGCGAGCGCGCGGCGGAGATTATTCACATCGGCCAGGCCATCATGGAACAGAAAGGGGAAGGCAATACTATTGAGTATTTCGTCAATACCACCTTCAACTACCCCACGATGGCGGAAGCCTACCGCGTTGCCGCACTGAACGGGTTAAACCGCCTGTTTTAATGCGGTGTCAAACATCGGCTGCATATGCTCTTTGATGGCCTCTGCCAGTTGCTCATAGCGGCTGCGCAGTGGTGAGCCGGGGCGATAGACCAGCGCAATGGTCCGCTTCGGCTCCGGTTTGCAGCACTGCATGTAGCTCACGCCGTCACGCTGGCGCTCATTCGGCACCGCCAGCGCAGGCAACAGCGTGATGCCGCTGCCGGCCGCCACCATGTTCCGCAGGGTTTCCAGGCTGGTGGCACGGAAGTGGGTGTCCTCGTCCGCCCCGGCCTGGAAGCAGAAGCCCATCGCCTGGTCGCGCAGGCAGTGGCCATCTTCCAGCATCAGCAGCTTTTCACCGGACAGCTCCGCCATCGCCACGCGGTCACGCCCCGCCCAGGGGTGATCGGTATACACGGCCAGCTTCAGCGGCTCATCAAACAACGGCACTTCGATAAAGGATTCTGACTCTTTCACCAGCGCCAGAATCACACAATCGAGCTTGCCGCTGTCGAGCTGTGCCAGCAACTGATGGGTTTGCGCCTCGTGCAGGTACATCTCCAGCTTCGGGAACGTCTGGTGCAGCATCGGGATGATATGCGGCAGCAGGTAAGACCCGAGCGTCGGGATCAAGCCAATATGCAGCGGGCCGGACATGGTCTCTCCCTGCTGGCTTGCCATCTCCTTGAGCACTTTCACCTCACGCAACACGGTGCGGGCCTGCTCCACCAGCAACAGCCCGGCCTGGGTGAACAGCACCTTACGGCTGGTGCGTTCCAGCAACATCACCCCCAGTTCATCTTCCAGCTTACGGATCTGGCCGCTCAGGGTGGGCTGGCTGACGTGGCAGGCATCCGCCGCACGCCGGAAATGGCGGAATTCCGCCAGGGAAACCAAATACTCTAAATCGCGAATGTTCATTTTTTCCTCCGACCCATGATAGCTCATGGCAATGAATAAGATAGCAATCAACGATTAGATCTATCAACCCCCAGCGTGAATAATGTACCCCAACGAAGCAAGTCACATGCAGAAATAAGAAATTCATCCTTTATTTTAAGAGGTTATCGATGTTTTCAAGCCAAGAAGGTAAGCAAGTCCCACAGGTTGTGTTTCATACCCGTCAGGGCGACCAGTGGGTTGATGTCACAACCGACGACCTGTTCAAAAATAAAACGGTTATCGTCTTTTCACTGCCGGGTGCCTTTACCCCGACCTGTTCTTCCAGCCATCTGCCGCGTTACAACGAACTGGCCGGTGTGTTCCGCCAGCACGGCGTAGACAGCATCCTGTGTGTTTCCGTGAACGATACGTTCGTGATGAACGCATGGAAAAACGATCAGCACGCTGAAAACATCACCTTCATCCCGGACGGTAACGGCGAGTTCACCAAAGGTATGGAAATGCTGGTAGAGAAAGCGGACCTGGGCTTTGGCCCGCGCTCCTGGCGTTACTCCATGCTGGTTCGTAACGGCGTGGTAGAAAAAATGTTCGTTGAGCCGAACAAGCCGGGCGACCCGTTTGAAGTCTCTGACGCTGACACCATGCTGAAATACCTGGCACCTGAGTTCAAAATCCAGGAATCCGTCTCTGTGTTCACTAAGCCGGGCTGCCCGTTCTGTGCCAAGGCAAAACAGATGCTGCAAGAGCGCGGTATTCAGTACGAAGAGATCGTTCTGGGCAAAGACGCGACCACCGTCAGCCTGCGCGCTGTTTCCGGCCGCGCCACGGTACCACAGGTCTTCATCGGCGGCCGTCACATTGGTGGCAGCGACGATCTGGAAACCTTCCTGGCCGTATAACCCTGACGTAAGAGATAAGCCATCCCTGCGTATTAACAATAAGAAACAGCCAACGTGAATTTTGGCGGGCTTTTAGCCCGCCTTTTTTATTCCCGTCCCTTTTTTACACAGCAGAAAACCGAGGCATACCATGAAACAACTAAACGTCGACGTTGCCGTCATCGGCGGCGGCACCGCCGGCCTGGGCGCTTACCGCGCCGCGAAACTTTCCACGCCGAATGTGGTGATGATCGAGGGCGGCCCGTTTGGTACTACCTGCGCGCGGGTAGGCTGTATGCCTTCCAAACTGCTGATTGCGGCGGCGGAAGCCGTACACCAGGCGGAACGCGCCCACGGTTTCGGCATCCACCCTCAGGGTGAAATCGTGATCAATGGTCGTGAAGTCATGGATCGCGTCAAGTATGAGCGCGACCGGTTTGTCGGCTTCGTGCTTGAGGGTGTCGATAACATCCCGGCGCGTGACAAAATCTCCGGCTATGCCCGTTTTATTGATGACAACACGCTGATGGTGGATGACCACACCCGCATCGTGGCGCAGCGCATCGTGATTGCTACCGGCTCGCGCCCCACCTGGCCCGCAGCCTGGGACGCACTGGGCGATCGTCTGGTGATTAATGATGACGTCTTCAGCTGGGATGACCTCCCGGCCTCCGTCGCGGTATTCGGCCCCGGCGTAATCGGCCTGGAGCTGGGCCAGGCGCTGCATCGCCTTGGCGTCGAGGTGAAAGTGTTTGGCGTCGGCGGTGGTGTCGGCCCGCTCACTGACCCGCGTGTGCGCGACTATGCCGCCGCCACCCTGGGCAACGAGTTTTACCTCGATCCGGATGCAAAAATCGAGATGATGCAGCGCGAAGGCGATCGCGTCTTCATCCGCTATCAGGACAAACAGGGCAACCCGCAGGATCTGATGGTGGATTACGTGCTGGCCGCTACCGGCCGTCGCCCGAACGTTGATAAGCTCGGGTTGGAAAACACCACCCTGACGCTGGATGCGCGCGGCGTACCGACGGCCGGCCGCCTCACCATGCAAACCAGCGTGCCGCACATTTTTATTGCCGGTGATGCCAGCAACCAGTTGCCGCTACTGCATGAAGCCAGCGATCAGGCACGGATTGCCGGCGATAACGCCGGGGCCTTCCCGGAAGTGAACCCGGGTTTACGCCGCAGCGCGATCTCAGTGGTATTCTCCGATCCGCAGATTGCCATGGTCGGCGCCACCTACCGCGAACTGAACAGTGCGCTGGGCGCCTGTGGCTGCTTTGAAATCGGTGAGGTCTCCTTTGAGAACCAGGGCCGTTCACGGGTGATGCTGCGTAATAAAGGCAGGCTGCACGTTTATGGCGAGCAAGGTACCGGGCTGTTCCTCGGTGCGGAGATGATCGGCCCGGATGCTGAACATCTGGCACACTTGCTGGCGTGGGCACATCAGCAGAAAATGACCATCAACCAGATGCTGGATATGCCGTTCTACCATCCGGTGATTGAAGAGGGGCTGCGCACGGCCCTGCGCGATCTGCAAAGCAAACTGCGCCTCGGCAATGACGAGGCCGAACGCTGCCAGCGCTGCCCGGGCGAGTAAACTGTCACCGTTCCTCAACGAAAAGCGGGCCTGCCAGGCCCGCTTTTTATTTCCCAGCCCTGTACCCACCCTTATTCCCACGCATAGCCACGTATAAATAGAACAAGATAAAAAATAACCTTGATCTATTTAAATGAAACTCTAAAAAATAGTTAATTGCCACTTCAATAATTATTAAATTTTTCATGTTATTCGCTTTGTTAATATCCTTTCCGCGATTTTATTAGCACGCGTAAAATTTATTATTCAAAGGGAATGACAATGAAATTAACACGTATTTCCAGGGCATTACTTGCCATTGGTTTGACCACCGGTGCCGCCAGTGCTTTCGCGCTGGAAGCCTGGAATGGCCAGGAAGGTGGCGACACGATGCAGGTTATTTTTGACGGCAGTGTCTACCAGAATGCATGGTGGGTGGCTGCCGCTAACTGCCCGAAAGATGCCGCCGCCGATGAAGCCAATAACCCGTGGCGTTATCTCCGCACGGCTACCAGCGCTGAAATAGCAGAATACGGTAACCCGACCAGCTGTGATATTAACGGCGGCGGCACCCCGGTTGTGCATGAAACCTTCAGCACCGATAAAGCCTATAAAGAAGGCGATATCGTGATGTATCAGGACAATAGCTATAAAGCAAACGGTGCGGTGCCGGCCTATTCCTTTATTCCGGCTGAAGGCAACCCGTGGCAGCTTTATACGCCGGTAGACACCTGGATCGCCTCCAAAACCTATAATAAAGGGGATGTGGTCAAGGTGAACGGCCAGTCTTACGAGGCGCTGTTCTACACCATCGGTGATGACCCTTCAAACCCGGCTAACCAGAACCCGGACAATAACAACGGCCGTCCATGGAAACCGTTAGGCGCGACGGTGGAATACACGCCGGAACAACTGGCCGCCGCCCCGCAGTTCAGCGCTGCTACCCTCTACCCTGCCGGGCAACTGGTGCAGTTCCGGGGCCAGCCGTATGTGGCGCAGGCCAAAGTTCAGCACGCCTCCCCAACAGATGCTAACCCGTGGGCAGTGTACATCGACTGGGCGGGCACCAAGGAGCGCGTAGGCACGCCGAAAAACCCGTGGCCGGCCCATGTTTATGCACCGTATGTGGACTTCAGCCTGAACAGTATTCCGGATCTGGCGAAACTGGCGAAAGAGCAGAACGTTAACCACTTCACCATGGCATTTGTGGTGGCGAAAAGTGGTGACCAGTGCCTGCCGACCTGGGGCACCGCCTACAACCTGCAGGACTACACCCAGTACAGCAAAATCAAGGCGCTGCGTGAAGCCGGTGGCGACATCATGGTTTCCATTGGTGGTGCAAACAATGCCCCGCTGGCCGCTGCCTGTAAAAACGACGCTGACCTGACCCAGCTTTACCATGACATCGTGGATAACCTGAACCTGAACGTGCTGGACTTTGACATCGAAGGCACCTGGGTGGCGGATCACGAGTCAATCCAGCGCCGTAACCGCGCCGTAAAAGCGGTACAGGCGAAATGGAAAGAGGAAGGCCGCAAAGTCGGCATCTGGTACACGCTGCCGATCCTGCCGACCGGTCTGACCGCCGAAGGGCTGTATGTGCTGGAAGATGCGCGTGACGCCGGGGTCGATCTGGCCGGTATCAACGTGATGACCATGGACTACGGCAACTCGGTTTGCCAGTCTGACAACACCGAAGGCCAGAACATCCACGGCACCTGCGCGACCTCCGCGATCGACAACATGTCCGCACAGTTGAAGAAAATCTGGCCGGCCAAGTCCGACAAAGAGATCAACGCCATGATGGGCACCACCCCGATGATCGGGTACAACGACGTTCAGGGCGAAGTGTTCTACCAGTCTGATGCAAAACTGGTGATGGAAGATGCGGTGAAACGCGATCTCGGCATGATCGGCATCTGGTCGATGGCGCGTGACCAGCCGGGCATCGCCAAACAGGTCAGCCCGGAACACAGCGGCATGACTGAACAACAAGCGCCGATGTATGCCTACAGCAAGATCTTCGCGCCGTTTACGCATGTTGATGACGAAATTAACCCTGCCCTGGCCGCCCTAAAAGGGTTTGAAGTAGTCATCAGCAATGGTGTCCCGATGACCAGTTTGTCATTAGATCGCCCGGCTCACGAAGCGAGAAATATGAACTATACCATTGAGCTTAATGGTAAATATTGGGCGAAAAGCCAGTACAACCGATGCTATGAATGGGGAACGAAAAAAACAGACACGGTGAATGATATTGTAACCTGTTCCTGGGGTATCCCGCTAAAAGTCGGTGATACATTACACCTGTGGAACTATTCCAATGGCGTTCAGACCCCCCTGGAAACCATCACCGTGTCAGAAAAAACCCTGGAAGGGAAAACTTCGGTGGCGCCCATCATCGGCGAACAGCTGAAAGGATTTGCTCTCGCACTTCAGGAGGGTAAGCCGGTTCTGCAAATGACGGTGACTCAAGAAGCGCATAAAGCCTCAGACGTTAACTTTTCTATTGAGCTGAACGGCAAATATATCGGCAAAAGTCAGAATGGCTCGATAGACCATGGTAAGAAAACCATTAATACCGAGACAAATATGGTCACCGGCACCTGGACTAACCAGTTGAAAGCAGGTGATAAAATTAAACTGTATCGCTTTAGTAACAGCGTTTACACGCCTATCACTGAAACCCTGCTCACCAGCGATATGCTGAAAAACGGTGGCTCACTCATTAACCAATAACCCCTTTTTATCAGCGTAATAAAACCCAGGAGCCGGATGGCTCCTGGGTTTTTTGTTTACGGCACACACCCACCATGGCGCTCTACGCTAACCGCTGTTTCGCCTCGGTGATGGCGTTTGCCACCTGATGCGGTGACACGCCGCCTTTGGCGTCACGTTTATCCAGACAGGATTGCAGTGACAGGATTGGGTAGACATCGTCGCCAATCACGCTGCTGAACGTCTGTAACGTTGCCAGCGGCAACGCTTCCAGCGCCACACCCTGGTTAATGGCTTCCACCACCGCCGCGCCGACAATATGGTGCGCCTCGCGGAACGGAATGCCTTTCGCCACCAGATAATCTGCCAGCTCCGTGGCATTGGCGTAACCCTGCTCCGCCGCTTCCTGCGTGCGGGCGCGTTTCACCTTGATGCCGTCCAGCACCAGCGCTGCCATGTTCAGGCAGTCAAACCAGGTTTCCAGCGCGTCAAACAGCCCTTCTTTGTCTTCCTGCATGTCCTTGTTGTAGGCCAGCGGCAGCCCTTTCATGGTCATCATCATGCCGGTCAGCGCACCCTGTACCCGGCCGCTTTTACCGCGGATCAGTTCCAGCGCGTCGGGGTTTTTCTTCTGCGGCATCAGTGACGAGCCGGAGGTCACGCGGTCTGACAGCTCCACAAAGCCCGCCTCGCCGGTGTTGAAGAAGATCAGATCTTCGGCAAAGCGCGACAGGTGCACCATGCTGATGGCCGCATTTGACAGCAGCTCCAGCACGTGGTCACGGTCAGAGACGCTGTCCAGGCTGTTACGGGTGGCAGAAGCGAACCCGAGCCAGCCCGCCAGTTGCTCCCGGTCAATCGGGTAAGCGGTGCCGGCCAGCGCGCCACAACCCAGCGGGCTGACGTCCAGCCGCGTCAGGGTGTCACGCAGGCGGCTTTCATCCCGCGCCAGCATCTCGACATAGGCCATGCACCAGTGGGCAAAGGTCACCGGCTGCGCGCGTTGCAGGTGGGTATACCCCGGCATCACCGCATCCTGATTGGCCTCGGCGGTCGCCACCAGCGCCTGTTGCAGGTTTTTGAGCGACAGCAGCAGCTCCGCCACCTGCGCTTTGCACCACAGCTTCAGATCGGTCGCGACCTGATCGTTACGGCTGCGGCCGGTGTGCAGCTTCTTGCCGAGGTCGCCCACTTTGTTGATCAGCTTCTGCTCCACCCAGCTATGGATGTCTTCCGCATCGCTTTCGACAATGGCTTCCGGGTTGGCGCGCACCTCGTCCAGCAGAAACATCAGCGCTTCCTCCAGTCGCTGCTGCTCATCCTGCGTCAGCACATTGACCGTGACCAGTGCCTTCGACCAGGCGACAGAGCCGACGATATCCTGTTCGGCCAGCCGGTAATCGAAACGCAGGGAGTCATTGAGTTGTTTGAAACGTTGGTCTGCTGCCTGGGTAAAACGCCCGCCCCAAAGTGCCATAGTGTGCGTCCTTCTGATAAATGCTGTAACTGACAGGGCGCGGTACCGCGCCCTGATAAGAATGGGTGCCTGTCCGGGCCGCCGGGCGGCCCGTGGCGATTACTGCTTTTTCGCGTTCAGCGCACGGATGCGGGAAGAGAGCGAGAACAGGCGGATGAAGCCGCCGGCGTGGCTATGGTCATACACTTCATCTTCACCAAAGGTCGCGAACTCTTCGGAGTAGAGGCTGTTAGCAGATTTTTTCTGGATAGCGGTAGCGGTGCCTTTGTAGAGTTTCACCACCACTTCACCGTTCACCTCTTCGGCCAGCGCTTCTGCCGCTGCCTGGATGGACTGGCGCAGCGGGGCGAACCAGCGGCCGTCATACACCACGTAGGACATCTCGTGGCCCAGTTGTTCACGCCATTTGAAGCTGTCACGGTCCAGTACCAGCTGTTCCACACCGCGCAGTGCCGCCATCATGATGGTGCCGCCCGGGGTTTCGTAGCAGCCGCGGGATTTAATCCCCACCAGACGGTTTTCCACGATGTCGATCCGGCCGACGCCATGTTTCACGCCCAGTTTGTTCAGCGCTTCCAGGCACTGGTATGGGCTGAGCGCCTCGCCGTTCACCGCCACTACGCGGCCTTTTTCCACGGTAACCGTGACCAGTTCGGCGGCGTCCGGGGCTTCTTCCGGGTCAACTGTCCAGGCCCAGCAATCTTTGTTCGCGGCATTCCATGGGCTTTCCAGCACGCCACCTTCGGTGGAGATGTGCCAGGCGTTTTCGTCACGGCTGTAGATCTTCTCCAGCGATGCGGTGGTCGGGATGTCACGCTCTTTCAGGTAAGCCAGCAGCGCCTCACGGGAACGCAGGTCCCACTCACGCCACGGTGCCACCACTTTCAGCTCCGGGGCCAGGGCGGTGTAGGTGGTTTCGAAACGCACCTGATCGTTACCTTTGCCGGTTGCGCCGTGGCACAGGGCATCCGCGCCGACTTTCAGTGCCAGTTCCACCTGCGCTTTCGCAATCAGCGGGCGCGCCATTGAGGTGCCCAGCAGGTAGCTGCCTTCGTAGAGGGCGCCGGTTTGCAGCACCGGGTAAACGTAGTCTTTGATGAATTCTTCACGCAGGTCGACCACATGGCACTCAGAGGCACCGGTACGCAGCGCTTTCTGCTCAATCCCTTCCAGATCGCTGCGCTCCTGGCCGATATCGGCGACGAAAGCCACCACTTCGCAGTCATAGTTCTCTTTCAGCCATGGAATGATGGCTGAGGTGTCCAGACCGCCGGAGTAAGCCAGAACGATTTTCTTGATGCCTTTAGTTTGCATGATGATGTCCTTGATACAGATTCAGTAAATTCAGTAAAAACCCGGCATTACGCCAGGATGCGTGTGCCGATGGCCACGCCGTTAAACAGGGCAGGTAATTTCTCTGCATTACGCCAGCTGGCGATATCCACCGGCCGGCCAAGGGTGCGGGCGGCGTCCAGCGCGGCGTTAACTTTCACGACCATGCCGTCGGTGATGATGCCCTGCGCGATCAGCTGTTCCGCTTTCTCCGCCGTCATCTCCGCGATGCGCTGGCCTTTACCGTCCAGGATGCCGCTGACGTCAGAGAGCAGAATCAGATCCGCGCCCAGGGTTTCTGCCAGCGCAGTGGCAGCCTGATCCGCATTGACGTTCATCAGTTCGCCCCCGGCCGTAATGCCGATGGAGCTGATGATCGGCAGGTAACCGGCGCCCAGCAGGGTGTTCAGCAGGGAAGCGTTGCCGGGGGTCGCTTTGCCGACGTGGCCCAGCTCTTCATCAAACTGCGCCACGTTTACCGTGTTGCCGTCAGCCAGGCTCAGGCCCACGGCGTTAAGGTTGTTTTTGATCGCCCAGGCCAGCAGGGTTTTGTTGGCGGTGCCCGCCAGCGCCCCGGTGATGATGTCGATCTGGTCAGCGGGCGTGACGCGCAGGCCGTGCTTTTTCACTACCGGCAGCGAGAGCTTTCTCATCAGCTCATCCACCAGGAAGCCGCCGCCATGCACAATGATCAGCGGGCGCTGGTGTTCCTGACGGTAAGCCACCAGTGCGCCAAACAGGCGTTCCAGCGCCTCTTCGCTGTCGAGCAGCACACCGCCCAGCTTGATAATTAACGGATTCATCATGTTCACGCCTCACCCTGTTGAAATCTTGACTCGAATGTTTAGCAGACGCCGCCCACCGGCCGCGCCGGAGAATTACAGCAGCGACTGGGTTTCCGGGAACCCGAAGCGCAGATTCATGCATTGCACCGCCTGTGCGGAGGCCCCTTTCAGCAGGTTGTCCTCGGTGGCGACTACAATCAGGTGCTCGCCCTGCACGGCAAAGCCAATGTCGCAGAACGGCAGGCCGACCACATCTTTCAGCGCCGGCACCCCCTCGCGGTAGAGGCGCACCAGCGGTTTGTCGTGGTAGGCGTTGTGGAACGCTTCCGCCACATCCTGCGCCGTCACGCCTGCATTCAGACGGCAGGTGATGGTTTCCAGGATGCCGCGCGGGAAGTTTGCCAGGTGCGAGGTGAAGATCACCGGCGTGCCCAGATGGGCGACAATTTCAGGATGGTGGCGATGGTTAAAGATGCCGTAAGGCTGAAGGCTGACTTCGCAGACGCTGCTTTTCAGGCTGGCCTTGCGCCCGGCACCGCTGACGCCGCTGGTGGCGTTGATCACCGGCCACTGGTCGGTATTCAGCAGGTTGTTGTCGAGCAGCGGCTTCAGCGCCAGCTGGGCCGCCGTCGGGTAGCAGCCCGGCACGGCGATCAGTTTCGCGTCGGCCAGGGCGCCTGCCTGCCATTCAGCCAGCCCGTACACGGCTTTCTCCAGCCATTCCGGGTGCTGGTGCTCAAAGCCATAGAAATCGGTGTAGAAGGCGGCGTCACGCACCCGGAACGCGCCGGAGAGGTCAAACACCACGCAACCGGCCGCCAGGAATTGCGGGGCCAGATCGTGGCTGACGGCGTGGGCCGTCGCGAGGAACACCACATCAACGCCGTTGGCGGCCTCGGCCACGTTCTCCAGCGGCAGCACCGGCAGATCGATAATCCCTTTCAACTGGGGATGCAGCTCGTCGAGCCGTTTTCCTGCATCTGCACTTTGCGCTGAAACCATCAAACCGGTTATGTTCATATGCGGGTGACGATTCAGGTAGGTCGCAAGTTCCGCACCGGCATAGCCGCTGGCACCAACTATCAGCGTATTCAACATGGGTTCCGCTCACCTTCTTAGTGGATGACTGACGCGCGCGTCAGGCGTAACAGGTTACCGGGCTTATCAGCGTGCTTTGCCGTTCACCCACGGGACTGAGCAGTTCATTTTTTCGCCAGGGCCGTTACCGGTTCCTTTCTGCTCTGCCTTACTGTATTTTTATTCAAAATAAATGCATGAATATTGATACTATCCTAACTAAGGGCTGTCAACAGTGAAGATGAAATTACCTCCTTTTATTGAGCTATACCGGGCGCTGATCGCCATGCCATCCATCAGCGCCACCGACAGCGCGCTCGACCAGAGTAATGAAGGATTAATCACTCTGCTCGCCGGTTGGTTCCGCGATCTCGGCTTTAAGGTGGAGATCCAGCCGGTGCCGGATACCCGTAACAAATTCAACATGTTGGCCAGTATCGGCAGCGGCAGCGGCGGCCTGCTGCTGGCCGGGCATACGGACACTGTCCCCTTCGATGACGGCCGCTGGACGCGTGACCCGTTCACGCTGACGGAGCATGAAAACCGGCTCTATGGGCTGGGCACCGCCGACATGAAAGGTTTCTTCGCCTTTATCCTCGATGCGCTGCGTGACATCGACCCCAGCAAACTGAATAAGCCGCTCTATATCCTGGCAACCGCCGATGAAGAGACTTCGATGGCCGGGGCGAGCTATTTTGCGCGTTCCACCACCCTGCGGCCGGACTGCGCCATCATCGGCGAACCGACTTCACTGAAGCCGGTGCGGGCGCACAAAGGGCATATGTCGAACGCCATCCGCATTGAGGGCCAGTCGGGCCACTCCAGCGATCCGTCACGCGGCGTGAATGCGATTGAGCTGATGCACGAATCGATCACCCAACTGATGGGGCTGCGTAACTCGTTGAAAGAGCGCTTCCACCATGACGGCTTCGTCATCCCCTACCCGACGATGAACTTCGGCGCTATCCACGGCGGCGATGCCTCTAACCGCATCTGTGCCTGCTGTGAACTGCACATGGACATCCGCCCGCTGCCGGGGCTGACGCTCTCTGATCTGAATGAGATGCTGAACCTGGCGCTGGAGCCGGTGAGCCAGCGCTGGCCGGGGCGCGTCACCGTGACTGAACTGCACCCGCCGGTGCCCGGCTATGAGTGCCCGGCGGATCATCATTTGGTGCAGGTGGTGGAAAAGCTGCTCGGCACCAAAACCGGGATTGTGAATTACTGTACGGAAGCGCCGTTTATTCAGCAGCTCTGCCCGACGCTGGTGCTTGGCCCCGGCTCCATTGAGCAGGCACACCAGCCGGATGAATACCTGGATATGGCCTTTATCCAGCCGACGCGCACGCTGATCACCCAGGTGGTGCATCACTTCTGCCACGCCTGATGCCGCATAATCAGCCCGGACGGAATTAGCCGGGCTGATACGCAGCGGCCTGTAATTAAATTTCAGCGGTTGAGCGTTTTTAGCAGTAAGAAAATCGCCGCTTTTGCGGTACATATAGAGTGAAGGGCCGTGAGGCTGGTAATACGATGCATTAACAGGGCAGCAATGCCTTTCGGGTGAAAGTTATTTACAAAACATAAAATCACAAGAGAAACAGGTCAGGGTCTATGAACGAACAATATTCTGCAATGCGAAGTAATGTCAGTATGCTCGGCAAGCTGCTCGGTGAAACCATCAAGGAGACACTGGGCGAGCACATTTTGGATCGTGTTGAAACTATCCGTAAGTTATCCAAATCCTCCCGCGCCGGTAATGAGGCGCACCGCCAGCAACTGCTTTCCACACTGCAAAACCTGTCAAATGAGGAGCTGTTGCCGGTTGCACGGGCGTTCAGCCAGTTCCTCAACCTGACCAACACTGCCGAGCAGTATCACAGCATCTCGCCGAACGGCGAAGCGGCCAGCAACCCGGAAGCGCTGGCGCACCTGATCGGCCGTCTGAAAGAGAACAACGTAACGGACGACCAGCTGCGTGACTCGGTGGATAATCTCTCGATTGAACTGGTGCTGACCGCGCACCCGACGGAAATCACCCGCCGCACTTTGATTCACAAAATGGTCGAGGTGAACACCTGCCTCAGCCAGCTCGACCATAACGACCTGGCCGACTACGAGCGCAATAAAATCATGCGCCGCCTGCGCCAGCTGATTGCCCAGTCCTGGCACACTGACGAGATCCGCAAGCATCGCCCATCACCTATCGACGAAGCCAAATGGGGCTTTGCAGTGGTGGAAAATAGCCTGTGGGAAGGGGTGCCTGCGTTCCTGCGTGAGCTCAACGAGCAGCTGGAAAACTCCATTGATTACCGCCTGCCGGTAGACGCCACGCCGATCCGCTTCACCTCCTGGATGGGCGGTGACCGTGACGGCAACCCGAACGTGACCGCGGAGATCACCCGCCGCGCCCTGCTGCTGAGCCGCTGGAAAGCCACCGACCTGTTCCTGCGTGACATCGCGGTGCTGGTCTCGGAGCTGTCGATGTCCGACTGTACGCCGGAACTGCGCGCCCGCGCCGGAGGCGACGAGGTGCTGGAGCCGTACCGCGAAATCATCAAAGGGGTGCGCAGCCAGCTGACCAAAACCCAGGCCTGGCTGGAAGCGAAGCTGAAAGGCGAGCACGCGGTGCGCCCGGACGATCTGCTGGTGCAGAACGAACAGCTATGGGAGCCGCTCTACGCCTGTTACGAGTCGTTGCAGGCCTGCGGCATGGGCATCATCGCCAATGGCCAGTTGCTCGACACGCTGCGCCGCATCCGCTGTTTCGGCGTGCCGCTGGTGCGCATTGACCTGCGTCAGGAGAGCACCCGCCACACCGAGGCCATCGCTGAAATCACCCGTTATCTGGGGCTGGGCGATTATGAAAGCTGGTCAGAGCCGGACAAGCAAGCGTTCCTGATCCGCGAGCTGAACTCCAAGCGCCCACTGGTGCCGCGCAACTGGGAGCCGAGCGAAGAGACCAAAGAGGTGCTCGACACCTGCCAAGTGGCAGCGGAAGCGCCGGAAGGCTCGATTGCCGCCTATGTGATTTCTATGGCGCGCACGCCGTCTGACGTGCTGGCGGTGCACCTGCTGCTGAAAGAGGCGGGCTGCCCGTTCCCGATGCCGGTCGCCCCGCTGTTTGAAACGCTGGATGACCTGAACAACGCCGATAGCGTGATGACCCAGTTGCTGAGCATCGATTGGTATCGCGGCTATATTCAGGGCAAGCAGATGGTGATGATCGGCTATTCCGACTCTGCCAAAGATGCGGGCGTGATGGCTGCCTCCTGGGCGCAGTACCGCGCACAGGACGCGCTGATCAAAACCTGTGAGAAATCCGGCGTGGCATTGACGCTGTTCCACGGCCGCGGCGGCTCCATCGGCCGTGGGGGTGCACCGGCCCATGCGGCGCTGCTGTCACAACCGCCGGGCAGCCTGAAAGGCGGCCTGCGCGTCACCGAGCAGGGCGAAATGATCCGCTTCAAATTCGGCCTGCCGGAAGTCACCATCAGCAGCCTGGCGCTCTATACCGGCGCGATCCTCGAAGCGAACCTGCTGCCGCCGCCGGAACCGAAACCGGAATGGCGCCGCATCATGGATCTGCTCTCGGACGTCTCCTGCTCCATGTACCGCGGCTACGTGCGCGAAAACCCGGACTTCGTGCCCTACTTCCGCGCGGCCACGCCAGAGCTGGAGCTGGGCAAACTGCCGCTGGGTTCCCGCCCGGCCAAGCGCCGCCCCAACGGCGGTGTTGAGTCGCTGCGCGCCATTCCCTGGATCTTCGCCTGGACGCAGAACCGCCTGATGCTGCCGGCCTGGCTGGGTGCCGGTGCCGCACTGCAAAAAGCGGTGGAAGAAGGGAATCAGGACGAGCTGGAAACCATGTGCCGCGACTGGCCATTCTTCTCCACCCGCATCGGGATGCTGGAAATGGTGTATGCCAAGGCTGACCTGTGGCTGGCCGAGTATTACGATCAGCGGCTGGTGGACAAGTCACTGTGGCCGCTGGGCAAACAGCTGCGCGATCAGCTGGCCAGCGACATCAACGTGGTCTTGCGGATCGCCAATGACGATCACCTGATGGCCGATCTGCCGTGGATTGCCGAATCCATCGCGCTGCGCAACGTCTACACCGACCCGCTGAACGTATTGCAGGCCGAATTGCTGCACCGCTCACGCCAGCAGGAAGAACCAGACCCGCAGGTGGAACAGGCGCTGATGGTAACCATCGCCGGCGTTGCCGCCGGGATGCGCAACACCGGCTGATACCCGCAAAAAGCACAAGGGCACCTGCGGGTGCCCTTTTTTATGGCGATCGTTTTTAGCGCGGGAAAGGCATAAAAAAGGCCGCTTCAGCGGCCTTACAGGAAGAGGAATCAGGCGTGAACCGGGGCCGCCGTGCCGGGGCGGATGCCCAGCGTATGGCAGATGGCGTAACTCATCTCCGCCCGGTTCAGGGTGTAGAAGTGGAAATCTTTCACCCCTTCCCGGCTCAGGATTTTCACCATGTCCATCGCGATATTCGCCCCGACCATTTTGCGCGTTTCGGCGTCATCATCCAGCCCTTCAAACATGCTGATCATCCACTGCGGCACCCGTACGTTGGTCATGGTGGCGAAACGTTGCAACTGCTTAAAGTTGGAGACCGGCAGAATGCCCGGCACGATTTCCACATCAATCCCCGCGGTCACGCAGCGGTCACGGAAGCGCAGATAGCTCTCGACATCAAAGAAGAACTGGGTGATGGCGCGGTTGGCGCCGGCATCAATTTTGCGCTTCAGGTTAATCAGGTCAGCCTGCGCGCTTTTGGCTTCCGGGTGCACTTCCGGGTAGGCGGCGACTGAAATATCAAAATCCCCCACTTCTTTCAGCAACGCGACCAGATCGGTGGCGTACATCTCTGGTTTACCGCTGCCCGGCGGCAGATCGCCCCGCAGGGCCACGATATGGCGGATACCGCTGTGCCAGTAATCGTGGGCAATCTGGCGCAGCTCGTCACGCGTAGCGTCGATGCAGGTCAGGTGCGGGGCGGCTTCCAGCCCGGTGCGCTCTTTGATGCCCTTGATGATGCTGTGGGTGCGGTCACGTTCGCCGGAGTTGGCACCGTAAGTCACAGAGACAAATTTCGGTTTCAGGCTGCTGAGTCGGTCAATGGAACGCCACAGGGTATCTTCCATTTCGCTGGTGCGCGGCGGGAAGAACTCAAAGGAGACATTAAACTGGCCATGCAGTTCGGCCAGACTCTGGTTCAGCGCGTCCCGCTGGTTTGCGTGGAAAAAACTCATACCCTACCTCATCAGTCACTGCGTGGTTGTTATAGACACATTGGTGTTATAGACACGGTGTTGTTATAGACACGTTATTTTTATTGGCGATATAGGATTTGCTTCGCCTGATAAGCGTCTAGACGTCTAAACGTTTAGATAGAAAATGACGGAGATCGGCCAAAGAGTCAACTAAATATTATTTACCTTCCGTGAGTAATCTTCACCCAGAATGAGAAAAATTCAAGCAGGAAACGCAGCAGGCGGGAAAGGCCTTCTGCCGGGGCGGCAGAAGGCATTGAAAGGCTTAGAGAAGGCGGGCCAGGCGGTTGAGATCAGATTGAAGCGCCCCGGCGGTGACGTCACGCCCCGCGCCCGGCCCGCGGATCACCAGCGGGTTATCACGGTACCAGCGGCTCTCAATCGCGAAAACGTTGTCGCACGGCAGCAGCGCGGCCAGCGGGTGATCCGGGCGTACCGCTTCCACACCGACGCGGGCCTTGCCGTTGGCATCGAACCGCGCCACATAACGCAGCACCAGCCCCATCTCGTTGGCCGCTTCCAGACGTTGCACCATCTGCTCGTTCAGCGCCTCGCCATCTTCAAAGAACTGATCCACGCTGCCCTGAATGCAGTGGGCCGGCACCAGTGACTCAACCCGTACCTGATTCGGCTCGATGTCATAGCCCGCTTCACGCGCCAGGATCACCAGCTTGCGCATCACATCCTGGCCTGCCAGATCCACGCGTGGGTCCGGCTCCGTCAGCCCCTGTTGCCACGCCTGATCCACCAGCTCGGTAAAGGGCACCGTGCCGTCAAATTGCAGGAACAGCCAGGAGAGCGTACCGGAGAAAATGCCGCTGATTGCAAGAATGGTATCGCCGCTGTCACGCAGGTCACGCACCGTGTGGTTGACGGGCAAGCCTGCGCCGACAGTGGCGTTATAGAGCCAGTGGCTGCCGGTTTTGGCGAAGGCGTCACGGATCTGGCGATAATTATCGCCGGCGGAGGCCCCGGCCAGTTTATTGGCGCTGATGACATGGAAACCGTAGCTGGCGAAATCCAGATACTGCTCAGCCAGGTTTTCACTCGCCGTGACATCCAGCACCACCAGATCATCAAACGGGTGGGCGCGCATCCACAGGAACAGCGACTCCTCATCCTGCTCACGCGCTTCGTCGTCAAAGAAGGCCAGCGCCCGGCTGGCGTCCAGCCCGTCATAGCTCAGCAGGCTGCGGCGGCTGTCCACCACCCCGGCCAGTACAAACTCAAACCCACTGCGCGCCGAGAGGTTTTTCTGTTCGCGGGCGAACAGCTCCAGCCAGCGCGAGCCAATGTTGCCTTTGCCGAACAGCATCAGGCCGATGCATTTTTCCGCGCGGAACAGCGTCTGGTGCAGGCCCTGGATCAGGTGTTCCGTCGGGCCGACGCGCAGCACCGCCACCAGGCTGATGCCGTCTTCCGCCTGCCAGATGAACTCCACCGGCTGATCTTTCAGCTCCTGATAGAAACGGTGGCTGTGCAGCGGGTTTTTGCATACGCCGGCGCCCACCAGCGCCACCAGCGCCAGCTTTTCACGCAGGTGAAGCTGGCCGGGCAGCCCGGCATCTTCCAGCGCCCGCAGGGCACTGCCGACGACTTCGGCCGTATAGCAGAGTTGCAGCAGGTTGCGGTCAGGGTGTACGCCGGTGGCCAGCGGCCGGATCTGGGCACGATTAAGCACCCGATCCACCTCTTTCTGTGCCAGCACAAAGTCATGCTGCGGCGGAATAGTAAATTCAATCAGGCAGATATCGTCGTGGCTGGTAACGATTTTCGCGCCGGTGCCGGAGGCCAGCACACGCTCAATACGCGTCGAGCCCTGCTCCGGCTGGTAGCTGCAACGCAGTTGCAGATCGATATCGCTGCCGGAAACCGGCTGTAGGGTTCGGGCGTGCAGCACCGGTGCCGCCAGGCGGGCCAGCTCGCTGGCCTCATCCAGCCGCAGCAGCGGCAGCAGGCAGGCATCTTTCACTTTGCGCGGGTCAGCGCTATACACCCCGGCCACGTCGCTCCAGATGGTGACGCGGCTGACACCGGCCAGCGCGCCAATCTGGGTAGCGGAGTAGTCACTGCCGTTACGGCCGAGCAGCACGGTTTCACCGGCATCGTTGCGGCAGATAAAGCCGGTCACCACCAGATATTTATGCGGGTGCTGCGCCAGCAATTGTTGCAACAGCGGGTAGGAGCGGCCTTCATCGACCTGCGGCTGGGCGCTGCGCTCCGCCCGCAGGAAATCACGCGCGTCAAGCCAGGCAGCCTGGTAGTCAAGTTTGTTGAGCACGGCCGCCATCAGGCGCGCAGACCAGATCTCACCATGGCCCACCACTTCGGCATAGACGGCGTCAGTCAGCGGGGCGTCCAGCAATACGGCCAGACGCTCCAGATCGTGAATGAATTGGGTAATCAGCGGCTCAGCCAGTTCCGGCGGTAACAGACCGGCGATCAGCTCGCTCTGGTAACGGCGCAACGTCTGCTGCACCTGATGCGCCGACAGGCGATCGCTCTGGCTCAGCTTCAGCCAGCTGATCAGCTGGTTGGTGGTGCTGCCTGCTGCCGACACCACCATCATGTCGCCCGGCTTGCCATACTCCGCCATGATCCCAGCGACGCGCAGATAACACTTCACATCGGCCAGACTGCTGCCGCCGAATTTGTGCAACTGCCGGCTCCCCGCCGGCGCTGCTACCGCAATTGCATTCATGCTTACCTCGTTGCCGCCGCCTGGAAAGCCTGTTCCAGATCGGCAATCAAATCTTCACTGTCTTCCAGACCCACGGAAACCCGCAACAGGCTGTCGGAAATACCGGCCGCCTTGCGCGCCTCCGGTGCCATGCCCGCGTGGGTCATGGTTGCGGTATGGGAAATCAGGCTCTCTACCCCGCCCAGCGACTCCGCCAGCGTGAACAGTTTCAGGGCTTTCAGGAAGCGGCGCAGGATCTGCTCGTCGCCATCCAGTTCAAAACTCAGCATCGCGCCGAAACCGGCCTGCTGGCGGCAGGCGATCTCATGGCCGGCATTGTCCGGCAGGGAAGGATGATACAGCTTTTTCACCTGCGGCTGCTGCGCTAAATAGTCAACAATCGCCAGCGCGTTGCTCTGTTGTTGTTTGATGCGCGGTGACAGGGTGCGCAGGCCGCGCAACAGCAGGTAGCTGTCAAAAGCCGCGCCGGTGACGCCGATGTTGTTGGCCCACCAGGCCAGCTCCGTCGCCAGCGCCGGGTCTTTGGCGATCACCGCACCGGCCACCACATCAGAGTGGCCGTTCAGGTATTTGGTGCAGGAGTGCACCACCAGATCTGCGCCCAGGGCCAGCGGCTGTTGCAGCGCCGGGCTAAGGAAGGTGTTATCCACCACGGTGACCGCACCGGCCGCCCGCGATGCCTCACAGATGGCGGCAATGTCCACCACGCGCAACAGCGGGTTGCTCGGTGTTTCAATCAGCACCAGCTTCGGTTTTTCCTGTAATGCGTCTGCCAGCGCGGCGGCGTCACCCTGATCGACAAACCGCACGCGGTACGCGCCGCGTTTGCTCAGGCTGTCGAACAGGCGGTAGCTGCCGCCATAACAGTCATGCGGGGCCACCAGCAGATCGCCGGGTTTCAGGAACACGGTACACACCAGATGAATTGCTGACATCCCGCTGCTGGTCATGACTGCACCGGCACCGCCCTCCAGGTCTGCCAGCGCGCGTTGCACCACATCACGCGACGGGTTGCCGCGGCGCGAGTAGTCGTGGGCGCGTGGTTCGTTGAAATCCGTGAAGTTATAGGTGCTGGACAGGTGGATGGGGGGAACAACACAGCCATATTGCTCGTCATCGTTCAGGCCGCTGCGTACGGCGATGGTTGCTTGCTTATGCGTCATGTGGTCTCTCCCTGACGGGATGCTGGGGGTTTAGGGCCTAAAGATTAATCGCATCGAGAATAGACGTCAATACATCTGGACATCTAAACTTCTTTGCGTATAGATTGAGCAGAGCCACAATACCCGCTAAAATTATAGCGTTTTCAAATATGAGTAACCTGTCAGGCAGGTTGCATCCCCATTGCGTGGGTGAAGGAATACTGTTGACCGGTTACACCGGCATGTCAGTGAGGTTGCTCCGGTATCGGAGATTTTTATCAAGATTGATTTAGTGAGAACAGTGAAGATCGGGCATAATCAGCCGGTTTTTAGAATTTTATATTTTTCCGACAAATTTAAGGTGTCCCATGGCTGAGTGGAACGGCGAATATGTCAGCCCATACGCTGAACACGGTAAAAAAAGCGAGCAGGTTAAAAAAATCACGGTCTCTATCCCGCTGAAAGTGCTCAAGATTCTGACGGATGAACGGACACGTCGCCAGGTAAACAACCTGCGCCACGCCACCAACAGCGAGCTGTTGTGTGAGGCGTTCCTGCATGCCTTTACCGGCCAGCCGCTGCCGAATGATGCTGACCTGCGCAAAGAACGCAGTGATGAGATCCCGGAAGAAGCGAAAGTGATGATGCGCGAAATGGGTGTGGATCCCGATACCTGGGAATATTAAGCGGGGCGGTGGGCGGTGCCCGCCGTGTTGCGGTGTTTATTCAGACATGCAAAAAACCAGAAACGCAAAACCCAGAAATGCAAAAAGGCGCCCAAAGGCGCCTTTTTCGTCGTACGGGCAGTAATTACTTCTTAGCGCCCGGTACGCTGAAACGCTTGTTGAAGCGGTCAACACGACCACCGGTAGCCACGTCACGTTGCTTACCAGTATAGAACGGGTGGCATGCGCTGCACACGTCCAGGTTCAGATCGTGACCCATAGTGGAACGGGTTTTGATCACGTTACCGCAAGTACAAGTGATGGTAACGAAATCGTATTTTGGGTGGATACCTTGTTTCATGGGAAAACCTCAGTTAAGGCCGCGTCGCTATCCAGCCCTGTTTTGCCAGACACCACGCGTAGTGGATAAAGTTAGGTTTTGATACATCAAAATGTATCAAAGGCGGCGAATCATACAGAAACCCATCGGCCGATGCAAACGCATCCACACATTTTGAGGCACACAGTGTACACTATTCCGACATTTTTTAACAGTCCGGACACCTGATGCCTGTCGTTCATACCGCCCTGCCCGTCCCCCTCAACCGCACTTTTGACTATCTGCTGCCTGACGGCCTGCCGCCGGTGGTGCCCGGCGCACGCATCACGGTGCCGTTCGGCAAGCGTCAGGTGGTGGGCGTGGCGGTGGGGGTCAGTGAGCAGAGCGAACTGCCGCGTGACCAGCTTAAACCGGTGGCAGAGGTGCTCGACAACCACAGCCTGTTCAGCCCACTGATGTGGCGGATGCTGCACTGGGCCGCCGGGTATTACCACTTCCCGCTCGGTGAGGTGCTGTTCCATGCGCTGCCGGTGCTGTTGCGCCAGGGAAAGGCAGCTGACCTGCCGCCGCGCTGGCAGTGGTTCGCCACTGAACAAGGCCGGGTGACGCCGCCTGACAGCCTGAAGCGGGCACGCAAACAGCAGCAGGCGCTGGCTGCGCTGTTGCAGGGGCCGGTCTGGCGTGATGCGGTGGCTGACCTTGAGCTGACTGACCCGGCGCTTCAGGCGCTGCGCGCCAAAGGGCTGGCTGACCTGCGCGCGCAGGCGGCAGAGGTGGCGGACTGGCGGCCGGGCTTTGAAGTGCTGGGCGAACGGTTGCGGCTGAACACCGAGCAGGCCACCGCCGTGGGGGCGATCCGCAGTGAGGATGACCATTTCGCTGCCTGGCTGCTGGCAGGGGTGACCGGCTCCGGTAAAACCGAAGTCTACCTCAGCGTACTGGAGAATATCCTCGCTGCCGGCAAGCAGGCGCTGGTGATGGTGCCGGAAATCGGCTTGACGCCGCAAACCATCGCCCGCTTCCGCGAGCGTTTCAGCGCGCCGGTAGAGGTGCTGCACTCCGGCCTGAATGACAGCGAGCGGCTGGCCGTGTGGCTGCGGGCGCGTAACGGCGAGGCGGCGATCGTCATCGGCACACGTTCTTCGCTGTTTACCCCGTTTGCGCGGCTCGGCGTCATCATCATCGATGAGGAGCATGACAGCTCCTATAAACAGCAGGAAGGCTGGCGCTACCATGCGCGCGATCTGGCGGTGTACCGCGCCCATGCGGAAGATGTGCCGATCGTCATGGGGTCCGCCACCCCGGCGCTGGAGACGCTGCACAATGTCCAGACCGGCAAATACCGCCAGCTCACCCTGGCACGCCGTGCCGGTAATGCGCGCCCGGCCTCCCAGCACCTGCTGGATTTAAAAGGGTTGCCGCTGAAAGCGGGCCTCTCCCAGCCGCTCCTGAAAAGGATGCGTGAACACCTGGCGGCGGACAACCAGGTCATGCTGTTCCTTAACCGGCGCGGCTACGCCCCGGCCCTGCTCTGCCATGAGTGCGGCTGGATTGCCGAATGCCAGCGCTGTGACCACTACTACACTCTGCACCAGCACCTGCGGCAGTTGCGTTGCCACCACTGCGACAGCCAGCGGCGCGTGCCGTACCAGTGCCCGCAATGCGGCTCCACGCAACTGATGCCGGTGGGCGTCGGCACCGAGCAACTGGAGCACGAGCTGGCGCCGCTGTTCCCGGAGACGCCGATCACCCGCATCGACCGCGACACCACCAGCCGTAAAGGCGCGCTGGAGCAGCACCTGGCAGATGTTCACCGCGGCGGCGCGCGCATCCTGATCGGCACCCAGATGCTGGCGAAGGGTCACCACTTCCCGGATGTCACACTGGTCTCGCTGCTGGACGTGGACGGCGCGCTTTTTTCCGGGGATTTCCACTCGGCGGAGCGCTTTGCCCAGCTCTATACCCAGGTTTCCGGCCGTGCCGGGCGCGCGGGCAAACAGGGCGAGGTGATTTTGCAGACCCACCACCCGGAACACCCGCTGTTGCAGATTCTGCTGCGCGAAGGGTATGACGCCTTTGCCCGCCAGACGCTGGCCGAGCGCAAAAGCGTGTTTTTGCCGCCCTTTACCAGCCATATCCTGATCCGCGCCGAAGATCAGGATAACCAGCTGGCGGCCCAGTTCCTCCAGCAGTTGCGCACCCTGTTTGAGGCCAGCCCGCTGCGTGAGGAGGCGCTCTGGATCCTCGGCCCGGTGCCGGCGCTGCAACCCAAGCGCGGCGGGCGGTTCCGCTGGCAATTGCTGTTGCAGCACCCGACGCGCCGCCTGCTCCAGCGCCTGATGACAGATTCCCAGACCCTGATCGCGGCCCTGCCGCTGTCACGTAAGGTCAAGTGGACGGTGGATGTTGACCCTATCGACGGCTGACCGCAGAACGATAACCCTGCGGTGGAAAAAAGCTACCGGCCAGTGCCGGAGTTGGGTAGCACATCGAAAAAGTCTTCACTGCTCACACTTTTCATGCAAATTAGGTAATAAATCCTAACCACAATCTGTTTAGAATGTGGTTAGGTATGCACCCAAAACAGATACGCTGTCAGCCTCAGGGAACCAGGCATGTACCACCAAATGACACGTTGCCTGCCGACAATGGCTCAGCATCATGATTTTCCAGGTAGTGGCACCGGCCTGCCGCCTGTGCAAGGAGAGACGCGTTGGAATTAAAAAAAGAAATACCGATGGCGACCATGAAGGACGTTGCCGAGATGGCCGGTGTATCCACCGCCACTGTGTCGCGCGCCCTCATGAACCCCGAAAAAGTCTCCGCCCCGACCCGGCAAAAGGTTGAACAGGCGGTACTGGCTGTCGGCTATTCCCCCCACGCCCTCTCCCGCAACATCAAACGCAGTGAATCCCGTACGATTCTGGTGATTGTCCCGGACATCAGCGACCCGTTCTTTGCCGATGTGATCCAGGGCGTGGAGCGCACCGCAGCGGAAAATGGTTACCTGGTGCTGATTGGTGACTGCGCCCAGCAGCAGCAGGAGGAGCGCACCTTCATTAACCTGATCATCACCAAGCAGATTGACGGGATGCTGCTGCTCGGCTCCAACCTGCCGTTCGATGCCAGCAAAGAGGAGCAGCGCAACCTGCCGCCGATGGTGATGGCCAATGAGTTCGCGCCCGAGCTGGAGCTGCCGACCGTACACATTGACAACCTGACCGCCGCGTTTGAGGCAGTACACTACCTGCACCGCCTCGGGCACCAGCGCATCGCCTGCATTGCCGGGCCGGAAAAAATGCCGCTGTGCCATTACCGGCTGCAAGGCTATATTCAGGCGCTGCGCCGCAATAACCTGCCGGTGGAGAGCCACTATATTGTGCGCGGGGACTTCAGCTACGAAGCCGGCGCGCAGGCGCTGGGCACGCTGATGGCGTTGCCGAAACCACCAACCGCCATCTTCTGCCATAACGACATCATGGCGATGGGCGCACTCTCCCAGGCGAAAAAACTGGGCCTGCGTGTGCCTTACGATGTGTCGCTGGTCGGCTTTGATGACATCAAACTCTGCCAGTACAGTGACCCACCACTGACCACAGTGGCCCAGCCGCGGTTCCAGCTCGGGCGCCAGGCGATGCTGCTATTGCTTGAACAGTTGCAGGGTCATGCGGTACAAAGCGGCTCACGGCTGCTCGACAGTGAATTGGTGGTTCGCGGCAGCACCGCAGCGCCTAAGCGCTAGTCAAACATTTTAGGGTTCAGTAACATGACCGACTTCATTCTTCATCACGACACAGCGAAACGATAGTGGCACAGAGAGACTATGTAAGCCGTGGGCGCGCAGGAGCGCGGCGGAAAGCCCCCGGCCGGAAGAAAAAAAGCAGTTCTCCGGGTATCTCCAAAACGATGGTGGCACTGGCCGTCGCGGTTCTGGTGACATTTATCGGTGGCCTCTATTTCATCACGCACAATAAGTCAGAGGATGCGGCACCGCTGCTGCCGGCGCACCCTGCCCATCCGGGCAACGGATTGCCGCCGAAGCCGGAAGAGCGCTGGCGTTACATCAAAGAGCTGGAAAACCGGCAGATCGGCGTGCAGTCCCCGACGGAACCTACCGCCGGCGGTGAAGTGAAATCGCAGACGGAACTGACGCCGGAGCAGCGCCAGTTGCTGGAACAGATGCAGGCCGACATGCGCCAGCAGCCGACGCAGCTCTCTGAGGTGCCGTATAACGATCCGTCCCAGAGCACGCACACCCCGGCCACCACCCGGATGCCGCCGGTGACCAACAGCCTGCCGCGCCAGCAGCCGGTACAGCCGCAGCCGCCGAAAACCGTGCCGCGCCCCCAAAGCGCGCCGGTGCAGCCTGCAGCGCCGGTCACAGCGGTGCAGCCGAAGGCAGAGAAGCCGAAAGAGAAAGAGAAGCCCCAGCGCTGGATGGTGCAGTGCGGTTCCTTCCGCACCGGCGACCAGGCGGAGTCTATCCGTGCGCAGCTGGCCTTTGAGGGCATTGAAAGCCGCATCACCGCCAATGGCGGCTGGAACCGCGTGGTGCTCGGGCCTTACAGCTCCCGTGCTGCGGCGGATAAGTCTTTACAGCGCCTGCGCGGCGTAGGTATGTCCGGCTGCATTCCCCTTGCAGCCGGGGGTTGAAAAGCCACAATCCTCCCCCATCTCTATTCTCAATATGCCCCGGACCGGTGTTGATGCCCCGGTCCGGGGATCTTTTCTGACTGCAACGAGGGTTTGCTCGTGACAACAATTGTAAGTGTGCGCCGTAATGGCCAGGTCGTAATTGGTGGCGATGGCCAGGCAACCCTGGGAAATACCGTCATGAAGGGCAACGTGCGTAAAGTGCGCCGTCTGTACAATGACAAAGTGATTGCCGGTTTTGCCGGCGGCACCGCCGATGCGTTTACCCTGTTTGAACTGTTTGAGCGCAAACTTGAAATGCACCAGGGCCATCTGGTCAAAGCGGCCGTGGAGCTGGCGAAAGACTGGCGTACTGACCGTATGCTGCGCCGCCTGGAAGCCCTGCTGGCCGTGGCGGACGAGAATGCATCGCTGATCATCACCGGGAACGGTGACGTGATCCAGCCTGAGAATGATTTGATTGCCATTGGTTCCGGCGGCCCTTACGCCCAATCAGCGGCCCGCGCCCTGCTGGAAAATACCGAGCTGGGTGCCCGTGACATCGTGGAAAAATCCCTGGGTATTGCAGGTGATATCTGCATCTATACCAACCAATTCCATACTATTGAAGAATTGCCTTCCAAAGCGTAAGGACCGAATACTATGTCTACCATGACCCAACGGTCTGAAATGACCCCACGCGAGATTGTCAGCGAGCTGGACAGCTACATCATCGGCCAGGACAAAGCAAAGCGTGCCGTTGCCATCGCCCTGCGTAACCGCTGGCGCCGGATGCAGCTGGATGAAGCGCTGCGCCATGAAGTCACCCCGAAAAACATTCTGATGATAGGCCCCACCGGTGTCGGTAAAACCGAAATTGCCCGTCGCCTGGCGAAACTGGCCAATGCGCCGTTCATCAAAGTTGAAGCCACCAAGTTCACCGAAGTGGGCTATGTGGGTAAAGAAGTGGATTCCATCATCCGCGATCTGACCGATGCCGCCGTGAAAATGGTGCGCCTGCAATCGATCGACAAAAACCGCCACCGCGCGGAAGAACTGGCGGAAGACCGCATCCTGGATGTGCTGGTGCCGCCGGCGAAAAACAACTGGGGCGTGCCGGATGAGCACCAGGAGCCGTCCGCCGCGCGTCAGGCATTCCGCAAGAAACTGCGTGAAGGCCAGCTTGACGACAAAGAGATCGAAATCGATCTGGCGGCTGCGCCGATGGGCGTTGAAATCATGGCACCTCCGGGCATGGAAGAGATGACCAACCAGCTTCAGTCCATGTTCCAGAACCTGGCCGGCCAGAAGCAGAAACCACGCAAAATCAAGATCAAAGAAGCCTTCAAGCTGCTGGTCGAAGAGGAAGCGGCGAAACTGGTGAACCCGGAAGAGCTGAAAGAGCAGGCGATTGAAGCGGTTGAGCAGCACGGCATCGTGTTTATCGATGAGATCGACAAAATCTGTAAGCGCGGCGGCCAGGGCTCCGGCCCGGATGTCTCCCGTGAAGGCGTACAGCGTGACCTGCTGCCGCTGGTGGAAGGCTGCACCGTCTCCACCAAGCACGGCATGGTGAAAACCGACCACATCCTGTTCATCGCGTCCGGCGCGTTCCAGACGGCCAGCCCGGCTGACCTGATCCCGGAACTGCAGGGTCGCCTGCCGATCCGCGTGGAGCTTCAGGCGCTGTCGACCAGCGATTTCGAACGCATCCTCACCGAGCCAAGTGCTTCGCTGACCGAGCAGTATAAAGCGCTGATGGCGACAGAAGGCGTGACGGTCTCCTTTACCGAAGACGGCATCCGCCGTATCGCTGAAGCGGCCTGGCAGGTCAATGAAACCACCGAAAACATCGGTGCGCGCCGCCTGCACACAGTGCTTGAGCGTCTGATGGAAGATATCTCCTATGACGCGAGCGAGAAAAGCGGTGAAGCGTTCTCTATTGATGCGGACTACGTCGGGAAACACCTGGATCAGCTGGTGGCCGATGAAGATTTGAGCCGTTTTATCCTGTAATTCGCGTCCATAATCCCATACTATTTGCAGGGAGGCTTCGGCCTCCCTGTTTTTTTATGGTATTCCCTCCGGACAAAAGCGAATCATGAGCGAACAATGTTATACCTCCCCAGGCCGGGCCTGGCTGGAAAGCCTGCGGCCGCGCACCCTGCCGCTGGCTTTCGCCTCCATTGTGGCCGGCTCGGCGATTGCCGCCTGGCACCACAGTTTCCACCCGGCCATTGCCTTGCTGGCGCTGCTGACCGCCGGTCTGCTGCAAATTCTTTCCAATCTGGCCAACGATTATGGTGACGCCCTGAAAGGCAGTGATACGCCCGACCGCCTCGGCCCGCTGCGGGGGATGCAAAAAGGCGTGATCACCGCCGGGCAGATGAAACGGGCGCTGATGATTTCCGTGCTGCTGACGCTGCTGTCCGGTATCATGCTTATCGCCGTAGCCTGTGACACCCCGCAGGATGTGCTGGGCTTTGTGCTGCTTGGCCTGCTGTCGATTGCTGCCGCCATCACCTACACCGTGGGGTCGAAACCCTATGGTTACCGCGGGCTGGGGGATGTCTCCGTGCTGACGTTTTTCGGCTGGATCAGCGTCGCCGGCACCTATTACCTGCAAACCCACCGGCTAGACGGCGTGGTATTCCTGCCGGCTACCGCCTGTGGCCTGCTGGCGGCGGCGGTGCTCAACATCAACAACCTGCGGGACATCGACAGCGACAGCGCCAACGGCAAAAACACCCTGGCGGTGCGGCTGGGCGCGCGCAAAGGGCGGTATTACCATGCGCTGCTGCTGGCAGGCGCAGTGCTCTGCTTCGCCCTGTTTGCACTGATTTACCTGCACAGCCCGTGGGGCTGGCTGTTTGTGCTGGCGCTGCCGTTATTACTGCGCCATGGCCGGTTTGTGGTGCGCGAACAACAGGCCGCCGCAATGCGGCCGATGCTGGAACAGATGGTCAAGGCCGCGCTGCTGACCAACGTGCTGTTTGCGCTCGGCGTGGTGCTGAGCATCAGTTAATTCATTCTGGCTGAAGGCAAAGTTAACAATTGATGATTTTGCCAACATCCGCCAGAAAGGGATATACTGGATATTCCTGCATCAACCAGACGTTAATCCTATGAAATACGATACTTCCGAACTGTGCGATATTTATCACGAAGAGGTGAACGTCGTTGAGCCTCTGTTCTCCAATTTTGGCGGGCGTACCTCATTTGGCGGACAGATCACCACCGTGAAATGTTTCGAAGATAACGGCCTGCTTTATGATCTGTTAGAAGAGAATGGCCGCGGCCGGGTGCTGCTGGTTGATGGCGGGGGGTCCGTGCGCCGGGCGTTAATCAATGCCGAGCTGGGGCGCATTGCCACACAGAACGAGTGGGAAGGGCTGGTGATTTACGGCGCGGTGCGTCAGGTGGACGATCTGGCGGAGCTGGACATCGGCATTCAGGCGATGGCTGCCATCCCGGCCGGTGCCGCGGGTGAAGGCATTGGCGAAAGCGATATCCGCGTCAATTTCGGTGGGGTGACGTTCTTCTCCGGCGATCATCTCTATGCGGATAACACCGGGATTATCCTGTCGGAAGACCCGCTGGACATCGAATAACCCGCGTCCGGGGCGTTAACGCCGGGCAACAAAAAGGCACTCTGCGGAGTGCCTTTTTCGTTCTGACTTTACACCCTTGCGGCGTGCGCCGGGTGCGAGGGGATCAGACCTCTTCCATTTTTCCCAGCAGGGCGCGCAGACGATCCTGCCACACATGCTGCTCTTGCTTCAGCTGCTCATTCTCACGCACCAGCATTTCGTGGTGGCTGCCGGCATTCTGAACTTCCTGAGAGAGCGTGTTGTTCTTCTCTTTCAGTTCTTCAATTTCCATTTGCAACAGGGTGATGGTGTCAATCGCCTGCTGAACTTTCGCTTCTAATCTCTCAAAAACTTCAAATGACATTCTTAATTCCTCTTATGTGCGTAAGGCGTACATCTTGTCGTGTCGTCCGCTCCATGGGGAGGCAGAGGCAGCAAAACGGCTTAGTTTTGAAAAACAAGCGCCCTTTTCGAAACGCTGCGGCTGTATCAGCTCGGCGCGCCGCTTGATTAAACCGATTGTATTTAATAAAGCCGATTGTATGTAGCCTGTCTGCCGCTGTCTAGCCACATCCCGGCGTTAACCGGGCGCAGGGGGCCATTTTATTACCGCAGGTTGCCGGAGAAGGGGGGAAAGCGTAAATCGCCCCGCGTTGGCGCCTCAAGCGAAACGGCAAGGTGACCGGTTTACTGATGCGCGATTGGGGTAAAATGGCGAGAAAATAACGCGTATTCGCTCATTTTTATGACACACCACACACATTTTAAGTTCGCTATTTCTCGTTTCTGCTCGTTAACGATAAATTCACATTGTGTTCTCATTTATAAAATGAGCACTTAAGTGAATTAACCTTTGTTACACCACGGCGACCCAACAATAACTTATGAACCTTACCGTCTGTAGGACTTCACTATGAGCCAATTAACCAGCACTACCCTGAAAGGCCAATGTATCGCCGAATTCCTGGGAACCGGCCTGATTATCTTCTTCGGCGCCGGCTGTGTGGCGGCCATGAAACTGGCCGGAGCCAGCTTCGGGCAGTGGGAAATCAGTGTCATCTGGGGCCTGGGCGTGGCGATGGCGGTTTACATGACCGCTGCCATTTCGGGTGCCCACCTCAACCCGGCGATCACCATCGCCCTGTGGCTGTTCGCCTGCTTTGATGGCCGTAAAGTCGCCCCTTACATTGTGGCGCAGGTGGCCGGGGCCTTCTGTGCCGCCGCCCTGGTCTACGGTCTCTATTACAATCTGTTCTTTGTGTATGAACAGGGCCACAATATGATCCGCGGCAGCGTGGAAAGCCTTGACCTGGCGGGCATTTTCTCGACGTACCCTAACCCGCACATCTCGATTTTGCAGGCATTTATTGTGGAAACTGTCATCACTGCCATTCTGGTCTGCCTGATCATGGCACTGACCGATGACGGCAATGGTGTGCCGCGCGGCCCGCTGGCCCCGTTGCTGATTGGTTTACTGATTGCGGTGATCGGTGGCTCTATGGGCCCGCTGACCGGTTTTGCCCTGAACCCAGCGCGTGATTTCGGCCCGAAACTGTTCGCCTTCCTGGCGGGCTGGGGCAAAGTCGCCTTCACCGGCGGCCAAAGCATTCCTTATTTCCTGGTGCCAATCTTTGGCCCACTGGTGGGGGCATCCCTGGGTGCCTTTGGTTACCGCGCCCTGATTGGTCGCCATCTGCCGTGCGAAGTGTGCGTGACAGACGAGAAAGCCGCCCCACAACCTACACAGCGCAAAGCGTAAGCAATAACGCGTTCCCGGTTAACTTTTTTGCAGGATGATTATGATGACGCCAGAAAAGAAATACATTGTCGCGCTTGATCAGGGCACAACCAGTTCCCGCGCGGTGGTTCTCGATCACGATGCCAATATTGTGGCAGTGTCTCAGCGTGAGTTTACCCAAATCTACCCGAAAGCGGGCTGGGTTGAGCATGACCCAATGGACATCTGGGCTTCACAAAGCTCCACGCTGGTAGAAGTGCTGGCACATGCCGATATCCGCTCTGACCAGATCGCCGCGCTCGGGATTACCAACCAGCGTGAAACCGCGATTGTGTGGGATAAAGAAACCGGCAAACCCATCTATAACGCCATCGTCTGGCAGGACCCGCGCACCGCGGACTACTGCGAAAAACTGAAAAAAGAGGGGCTGGAGGAGTACATCCAGCACACGACCGGGCTGGTGATTAACCCCTATTTCTCCGGCACCAAGGTGAAGTGGATCCTCGACCACGTAGAGGGCGCCCGTGAGCGCGCCAAGCGTGGCGAACTGCTGTTCGGCACTGTGGACACCTGGCTGGTGTGGAAAATGACGCAGGGCCGGGTTCACATTACCGATTACACCAACGCCTCGCGCACCATGTTGTTCAACATCCACAAGCTGGAGTGGGATCAACGGATGCTGGAGATCCTCGACATCCCGCGTGAAATGCTGCCGGAAGTGAAATCCTCGTCAGAGATTTACGGCCAGACCAACATCGGCGGGAAAGGCGGCACCCGTATTCCTATCGCGGGTATCGCCGGTGACCAGCAGGCGGCGCTGTATGGCCAGCTCTGCGTACAGCCCGGCATGGCGAAAAACACCTACGGCACCGGCTGCTTTATGCTGATGAACACCGGCGCCGAAGCCGTCACCTCGACCCACGGCCTGCTGACTACCATCGCCTGCGGCCCACGCGGCGAAGTGAATTACGCACTGGAAGGCGCGGTGTTCATCGGCGGTGCGGCGATTCAATGGCTGCGTGATGAGATGAAACTGATCAGCGACGCCGCGGACTCCGAATATTTCGCCCTGAAGGTCAAAGACTCTAACGGCGTTTACATGGTGCCGGCCTTTACCGGCCTCGGCGCGCCATACTGGGACCCGTATGCCCGCGGGGCGCTTTTCGGCCTGACCCGTGGCGCAAACGCCAACCACATCATCCGCGCCACGCTGGAGTCGGTGGCGTACCAGACGCGTGACGTGCTGGAAGCGATGCAAAACGATGCGGGCACCCGCCTGCAGACGCTGCGCGTGGATGGCGGCGCGGTAGCCAACAACTTCCTGATGCAGTTCCAGTCAGACATTCTCGGCACCCGCGTTGAGCGCCCGGAAGTCCGGGAAGTGACCGCGCTTGGGGCGGCCTACCTGGCCGGTCTGGCGGTCGGTTTCTGGAAAGATCTGGACGAAGTACGCGCCAAATCGGTGATTGAACGCGAATTCCGCCCGAGTATCGAAACCACTGAGCGTAACTACCGTTACGCCGGCTGGAAAAAAGCGGTTGCCCGCGCCCGTTCCTGGGAAGAGCACGACGAATAAGCCCTGCCTTCAGGCTCCCCCTGCCGGGGAGCCTGTTCTCCTGCCCCCGTTCCCTGCCCCGCTTTTCCCTGTGTTACACTTCTGCGCATCTTCCTTACCGCAGACAGGTTTGCCATGAAACGTGAATTAGCCATCGAGTTTTCCCGTGTAACCGAAGCCGCCGCATTGGCCGGCTATAAATGGCTGGGCCGGGGCGATAAAAACGCCGCTGACGGTGCCGCCGTCCATGCCATGCGCATCATGCTGAATAACGTGGAGATCGATGGCCGGATTGTGATTGGCGAAGGTGAAATTGATGAAGCGCCGATGCTCTATATCGGTGAGAAAGTGGGTACCGGCAAGGGTGATGCGGTAGACATCGCCGTTGACCCGATTGAAGGCACGCGCATGACGGCGATGGGCCAGTCCAACGCGTTGGCGGTGCTGGCAGTGGGCGACCACGGCACCTTCCTGCACGCCCCGGATATGTACATGGAAAAGCTGGTAGTCGGCCCCGGCGCGCACGGCAGCATTGATCTGGCTCTGCCGCTGGAGCAGAACCTGCGCAATGTCGCCGCCCGGCTCAACAAGCCGCTGGCGGAACTTACGGTGATCATTCTGGCGAAGCCGCGCCACGACGCCACCATCAAAAAGCTGCAACAGCTCGGGGTGAAAGTCTTTGCCATTCCTGACGGTGACGTGGCCGCGTCAATCCTGACCTGTATGCCGGAAAGCGAAGTCGATGTGATGTATGGCATCGGCGGCGCGCCGGAGGGTGTCATCTCTGCGGCGGTGATCCGCGCGCTGGACGGTGACATGCAGGCCCGGCTGCTGCCGCGCCATGAGGTCAAAGGGGAGAGCGAAGAGAACCGCCGCATCGGTGAGCAGGAGCTGGCTCGCTGCAAAGCGATGGGCATTGAAGCCGGTCAGGTGCTGACGCTGGAGCAGATGGCGCGCAACGATAATGTGATCTTCTCCGCCACCGGCATCACCAAAGGCGATTTGCTGGACGGCATCCGCCGTAAGGGCAATATGGCGACCACCGAAACCCTGTTGATTCGCGGCAAATCCCGTACCATCCGCCGCATTACTTCCACGCACTTCCTGGATCGCAAAGACGCGGCGCTGCACCCTTACATCCTGTAGCCACCGCGTTCTGTCTTTTCCGCGTCCGGTATCAGGCGGCGTCACCCGCTTCCTGATGCCGGGCCGCCATCGGCCACCAGCAGAGCAGCATCAATACCGCCATAGCGAACATCAGCAGCCCCAGGCTGAACTGGCCGGTTTGCGGCAGCATGGCCGAAAGCCAGGCCACCAGCCCCGATCCCATATTCTGCATACCGCCCACCAGTGCCCCGGCCGCGCCCGCCAGATAGGGGAACGGCTCCATCGCGCCGGTGGTGGCCAGCGGGAACAGCATCCCCGCGCCAAAGAAGAACAGCGCCGCCGGGATAATCAGCGTCCAGATCGTCATAATGCCGAACCACCCGGGCAGCCACATCATCAGCCCGGCCAGCAGGCAACTGAGCACCGCGTACCACATCAGCTGGTGAAATGAGGCACCCGCCTTGCCGGCAAACCAGGCACCAAAGAAGGCGGCCGGCAGCGGCAGGATAAACAGGATGCTCACCGTCAGGCTGCTCAGCCCCAGCACGCCGCCCATCAGCACGCCACAGCTCGCCTCAAACACCGCGATGCCGGCCAGCGCGCCCATCAGAATCACCAGATAGCGGCTGAAATTGCCGTCGGCCAGCAACGGTTTAAAGCCGCTGAACAGCGCCCGCGGTGCCTGCCCGGCAGGGCGGGTTTCCGGCAGACCGCGGTACATTGCCAGGGCTACCCCACTGCATAACAGCAGCAAAAAGGCGAAACAGGCACGCCAGCCAAACCAGCCCGCCAGCGTCCCGCCAATAATCGGGGCCAGCAGCGGGCTGACCAGAATACCCATATTCAGCAGGCTGTTCGCCTGACGCAGCGCGCTGCCGGCGTAGAGGTCACGCGGCATGGTGCGTGCCATGACCCCGGCGACGCCGGTGCCCATGCCTTGTACTGCCCCGGCCACAATCAGCCCGTTCAGGCTGGTGGCCAGCAACGCACCGGCCGCGCCCAGCAGGAAAATCAGCATCCCGGTAAAGATCACCGGCCGCCGCCCGATACGGTCAGACACCGGGCCATACACCAGCTGGGAGAGGCCATACATCACCAGATAGGCGGCCATCACCCGCTGCACGGCGCCGGGTTTGACGGCAAAGTGCTGGGCGATCGCTGCAATGGTCGGCACATAAATGGTTTGCGCCATCTGCCCGACGGCCACCAGCAGAATCAGCATGGCCATCAGGTGAAGGTTTTCAATTTTTTTCATGGTTTTCAGGGTAATAAACAAAGCCAGGATAACGGCACACCGCCGGCCGGGAAAGTGGGCGGTACGCTACCAAAACTGCGGCTATTGTTAAAACTTTGCAGCGATCGGGTTTCATCCGCCCTGGCAGGCGGCCGCTCCAGCAGCGTAAAGCGTGCTGTACGCTGACCACCCCTCCGGTGCGCCAATCCCATTTAATCGATAATTGTTCACAGAAAGATCACCTACCATCGGGTCACAGGATGCAGCGTGCCGCAGAGCGGCCACCCGATAACCAACAGGAGCACTGACACTATGGCAGAGTGGGTAACAGGAAAGGTCACGCACGTGGAACACTGGACAGACGGCCTCTTCAGCATTCAGGTCAATGCGCCGGTCGATGCCTTCACCGCCGGGCAATTTGCCAAACTGGCGCTGGAAATAGAGGGCGAACGCGTACAGCGTGCCTACTCCTATGTGAATGCGCCCAGCGATGAGAACCTGGAGTTTTATCTGGTGACGGTGCCGGAGGGCAAACTCAGCCCAAAACTGCATGCATTACAGCCCGGTGATGAATTGATGGTGACGAAAGAGGCGGCCGGTTTCTTCGTGCTCGACGAAGTGCCTGAATGCCGGACGCTGTGGATGCTGGCCACCGGCACCGCCATCGGCCCCTATCTCTCGATTTTGCAGGAGGGCAAAGATCTGGACCGCTTTGAGCATATCGTCCTGGTGCATGCCGCCCGTTATGCGCGCGATCTCAGCTACCTGCCGCTGATGCAGCAGCTCCAGCAGCGCCTGAACGGCAAATTAAAAATTCAGACAGTGGTGAGCCGCGAAACCGTACCCGGCTCCCTGACCGGGCGCGTACCGGCGCTGATTGAGAGCGGCGAGTTAGAAGCGGCGGTAGGCGTGCCTATGGACGCGGAAAGCAGCCACATCATGCTGTGCGGTAACCCGCAGATGGTGCGCGACACGCAGCAGGTGCTGAAAGAGAGCCGCGACATGCGCAAACACCTGCGCCGCAAACCGGGCCATATCACCAGTGAGCACTACTGGTAACCGGCCCCGGCCACCTGTCTATAACCGGTAACGCACCGGCTCAGCCGGGGGGCCGAAGCGGTTGTTGTCCGGCGTGCCCGGCATAAACCCGCACTCCACCAGCATCAGCACAAAAATCACGGACGGCAGCAGGCGGCCCAGTGTCCATGATGCTAACGACGGCAACATCTGCCAGTTTCCGGCCGCCAGTACCCAGGCCAGAATCAGCAAAAACGCCCACCCACCGGCACGGTTACGATCGTGCAAACGCTTTACCAGCACCGCCGAGGTGGGCCACAGCAGAAAAACGATCAGAAACGCCGCCGACTGAATCTCTACCCAGCGCCGGTCAGCGGCCAGAAAGGCCGCGCCCATCACCACCAGCCAGAGCACCAGCCATACCCAAAAATCCCGCCGCCCCAGACGGCCGCGAAAAGAAAATCCCCACGCCTGCAATGTCATTATCATTCTCCTTATGCACACCGAGCGCCAGTGTACCCCACGCCCACTCACCCCGGCAGTACCGCGCCGCTTTTTTGACTTTTACCCCTGAATACCGTTTTAATCGGGCACAGACTTCCGCGATGTATACGACATAATGAAAAGACCTCTGATTCCGATTCTGGCGGCCCTGCTGGCCGTGAGTGCCCTGCCCCGCGCGGTGGCCGATCCCCCCGACGCCGGGCGCAGCACCCTGGGTAGTGAGATGCCCAAAGCACCGTACCTGTTGAATGGCGCACCCACGTTTGACATGACGGTGGTGAAATTCCGCGAAACCTATAACGGCCAGAACCCGTCACTACCGATTAACGAATTCCGTTCTATTCCGGACAAAGAACCCAACGCGGTACTGACGCGTGCCGCCAGTAAAATCAATGAGAATCTCTATGCATCGACCGCACTGGAGAAAGGCACCGGCAAAATCAAAACCATGCAGGTGACCTATCTGCCGATTCAGGGTAACGAAGAAAAAGCCGCGCGGGCTACCGCCATCAGTTATATGGCGGCGCTGATGCGTGAATTCGAACCGGCGCTGAACGTCGAACAGAGTACCGCCCGGGTGGCGGAACTGCTGGAGGCCGGCAAGGGCGCGCAATTTTACCAGCATCAGGTCGGCGCTATCCGCTATGTGGTGTCGGATAACGGGGAGAAGGGGCTGACGTTCGCCGTAGAACCGGTGAAACTGGCGCTTTCGGAGCCGTAAGCACGCGGCTAACCATGACAAAAAGCAAAGCCTTTTACGGTAATGATCTCTATACTGGTCGGCAGGTAAATTGCCTGTAAGGCAGTCATTTTAGTCGAATCTTGTGTCTCTGCTTGGAGGATTTAACATGCGTCATCCCTTAGTAATGGGTAACTGGAAGCTTAATGGCAGTACCCATATGGTTAACGAACTGATCGCAGGGCTGCGTAACGAACTGAGCGCGGTTGACGGTTGCGGCGTAGCCATCGCACCTCCGGCACTCTATCTGGATCAGGCCCGTCACCAACTGGCCGGCAGCCGCATTGCCCTGGGTGCCCAGGACGTGGGCGTTAACTTGTCAGGTGCATTTACCGGTGAAACCTCTGCCGAGATGCTCAAAGACATCGGCGCGCAATACATCATCATCGGCCACTCTGAGCGCCGTACTTATCACAAAGAAAGTGATGAGTTCATTGCCAAAAAATTCGGTGTGCTGAAAGATGCCGGTCTGATCCCGGTGCTGTGCATCGGTGAGACCGAAGCGGAAAACGAAGCCGGCCAGACAGAAGCCGTGTGCGCCAAACAGCTGGATGCCGTGCTGAACACCCTGGGCGCGAAAGCGTTCGAAAATACTGTGATCGCTTATGAGCCGGTCTGGGCCATTGGTACCGGCAAGTCTGCTACCCCAGCGCAGGCACAGGCCGTTCACAAATTCATCCGTGACCATATCGCCAAACAGGATGCTGACGTCGCTGAGAAAGTAATCATCCAGTACGGCGGTTCTGTGAATGCCGGTAACGCCGCTGAACTCTTCACGCAGCCGGACATCGACGGCGCGCTGGTGGGCGGTGCGTCCCTGAAAGCGGACGCTTTCGCCGTGATCGTGAAAGCTGCTGCAGAAGCCAAACGCGCGTAATCATCCACGCCGTTTGCCCATAAAAAAACCCCGCCTGGCGGGGTTTTTTATTGCGCGGAATACAGGGTTTATCGCCTTGAAAGACTCAGCGGCGGGTAATCTGGTCAAAGATAGCCCCGGTCGCGAAGTGCGTTTTCTGCGCTTCAGCCCAGCCGCCGGCCACGTCATCCACGGTAAACAGTTTCAGTTTCGGGAAATCGTTGGCAAATTTGGCCGCAATCGCCGGATCGCGCGGGCGGTAGTAGTTCTGTGCGGCAATTGTCTGGCCTTCCGGGCTATAGAGATATTTCAGGTAGCCTTCCGCCACTTCGCGGGTGTTGCGGCGGTCCACAATGCGGTCAACCACGGAAACCGTAGGCTCCGCCAGAATGGATTCGCTTGGCGTCACGATATCAAACTTATCTTTACCCAGCTCTTTCACCGCCAGTTGGGCTTCATTTTCCCAGGCGATCAGCACATCACCCATACCACGCTCCACAAAGGTATTGGTGGCACCGCGGGCACCGGAATCCAGCACTTCCACATTTTTATACAGTGCCTTCACGAAATCCTGTGCTTTGGTCTTGTCATTGTTGTTGTGGTGCAACGCGTAACCCCAGGCCGCCAGGTAGTTCCAGCGTGCGCCGCCGGAGGTTTTCGGGTTCGGGGTAATCACGGATACGCCGGGTTTAATTAAATCCGGCCAGTCGTGAATCTGTTTCGGGTTACCTTTACGCACCAGGAAAACGATGGTGGAGGTATAAGGGGCGGAATTGTCCGGCAGGCGTTTTATCCACGCTTTATCAATACGGCCACGCTCAGCAATCGCGTCTACATCATAGGCGAGAGCCAGTGTTACCACGTCCGCATCAATGCCGTTGATTACCGAGGTGGCCTGCTTACCGGAACCGCCATGTGACTGGCGCACCGTGACGTGATCGCCGGTTTTCTGCTGCCAGTATTTGGTGAAGGCCTGATTATATTCCTGGTAGAACTCCCGCGTTGGGTCGTAAGAAACGTTAAGCAATTGAATATCTTTTGCCAAGGTGCTTGTTGCTGCCAGCATCAGTGCCAGTCCTACTCCCCATTTACGCATTGTTACGCTCTCCCGGTTTCGATCATTGCGACGTGTTTTATTCTGGCCTCCAGCCTGCCAGAAACCCCCGCAAGGATTAAAGAATAAAAAGATAGCGACTATGTTTTTTTGGAATAAGCATTTGAAGGCGAAAAAAAACCTCCCGATGGGAGGTTTTTTCAGCGACATCAGATCAGTAGAGTTTTTTTGCCGTATCCAGCCAGTCAGATTTGAAAGGCCGCTTCATGTTTTCGATGGCATCAATGATGTCATGGTGAACCAGCTTCTCATTCTGAATACCGACGCAACGGCCGCCGTAGCCCTGAAGCAGTAACTCAATAGAGTATGCGCCCATGCGGGAAGCCAGGATGCGGTCATAAGCGACCGGCGCACCGCCACGCTGAATATGGCCCAGCACTGTGGCGCGGGTTTCACGCTTGGTTTCACTCTCAATATGACGCGCCAGCTCGTCGATGTCACAGATGTGCTCCGTGATCGCCACAATGGCGTGTTTCTTCCCTTTGGCGATGCCGGCTTTAATCTCTTCAACCAGATCGTCGCGGGTAAACTCCACTTCCGGCAGCACGATGAACTCACACCCACCGGCAATGGCTGCGGCCAGGGTCAGGTCACCACAGTAACGCCCCATTACTTCAACAATCGAAATGCGCTGGTGAGAAGAGGAGGTGTCACGCAGGCGGTCAATGGCCTCTACCACGGTTTCCAAGGCGGTAAAGTAGCCGATGGTGTAATCAGTACCCGCCACGTCATTATCGATGGTGCCCGGCAAACCGATGCAGGGGAAGCCCATTTCAGTCAGGCGTTTTGCCCCCATGTAAGAGCCATCACCGCCGATGACCACCAACGCGTCAATACCGCGTTTTTTCATGTTCTCAATAGCTTTGGCGCGAACCGCTTCATCACGGAACTCAGGGAAGCGTGCGGAGCCCAGGAAAGTACCGCCCCGGTTGATCATATCGGACACGCTGTAGCGGTCCAGCTTCTCCATGCGATCTTCGTACAAGCCGAGGTAGCCGTCATAAACCCCGTAAACTTCCAACCCTTCGGTCAATGCGGCACGCACAACACCACGGATCGCAGCATTCATACCTGGGGCGTCGCCGCCACTCGTCAGTACACCAATTTTTTTGATCATGACTACCTCTGAACTTGTAGATGCAATTTCTTAAAAATGCTTATTCCGCCGATTATACGTGCGCCGGGCAGTATAGAAAATGAACCGGTCTTGGGTCAGCGATAGTATAACAAAAAGCCCAGGCTGAATTGATTCAGGTCACTCTATCGCGGGGTAATCCACCGCTTGTTGCAAGGCTGTTCAATAATCGGCATCCAAAAACTTTTCCTGGTGAAAACTGGCCTGATTTTCTTAATGTCCTTGCCGTTCCTGCGCTAACGACAGGCAGGTGTCCTGGGTAATGAAGCGTGCGTGCGCATCCGAACCGGCGCTGAACGCCAACACGCTGCAGGATTATCATACCTTTTTCTGCAGCACATTGATGCTATAAGAATAGCACTATTCCTAACTCCATCAGATGGATAAAAAGAACCGCCCTTCGTGCGCTTATCCTCCGAATGGCAACACCCGCCCCGTGCTGCCGGGACGCTGACACAGCGTAAAACAGTATGACTACTGTGATAAGTCAGGAAGAAAATTCCTGTGGCACCGGCAAAAAAAACCCCACCTTTCGGTGGGGAAGACAGGGATGGTGTCTATGGCAAGGAAAAACAGGGTACTACTCTTTGGTACTCAGCTTCTGGGCAGAAGTGGGTTGCAAATCATTCATGCGTTGCGCATTTTGCTGTTGCACTTGCTGCATTCTTTGCAGTTGATCCATACGTTGCTGGTGCTTCTGCGCCAACACCGTTTTCTGGTCATCGGTCAGCAGGTTGTACATCAGGTTACGTACCCGGGCCATCTCGACCTGGCGGGCAACCTGCTCCTGCGCCATTTTTTCGGCCTGGGCCTCAACAGCAGCCTGATCAAAGTTCTTCGCAGTGATCAGCCTATGCATGGTTTCCATTTCAGCTACATTGATACGGGGCATATCACGACGTGCCTGGTGCATTAAATCACGCATCTGCTGGCGTTGTTCTTCCGTGAGACTGACGCCATCAAACATTAATTCGTTGTTAACATACCCATGTTTCAGCATGGATTCGTTATGGTTCCAGGCAGGTTCACTGGTCGTTGTCTCAGCGGCCTGTGCCATACCCGCAGAGAGCGGCAACAGGGTGGCCAACACTAACGCAGTTACCTTTTGCATCTAAAAAACTCCTGGTGCCGTTCACGATTCGTTATTCAATGTGAACCAGTGTAGTGATGCAGCTGCAAACATGCGTCAGTGCATGTAAAACTTCGTAAAGTCATGGAATGCCAACAATTGATGACGTATTTTGCGTCTAGAGGTAAATACAATGAATAAAATCCTTTTAGTCGATGACGACCGTGAACTCACGTCGCTTTTGAAAGAACTGCTGGATATGGAAGGGTTTGACGTCGTGGTAGCCCATGACGGCGAACAGGCACTGGAACAACTGGACAGCAGCATTGACCTGCTGCTGCTGGACATCATGATGCCGAAGAAAAACGGCATTGATACCCTGAAGGAGCTGCGTCAGCACCATCAGACGCCGGTGATCATGCTGACGGCCCGCGGCAGCGAGCTGGACCGGGTGCTGGGCCTGGAGCTGGGTGCAGACGATTACCTGCCGAAACCCTTTAATGACCGGGAGCTGGTTGCCCGCATCCGTGCCATTCTTCGCCGCTCACACTGGAGTGAACAGCAACAGAATGGGGAAAGCGGTGCGCCAACCCTGCAAGTGGACTGCCTGCAGCTGAACCCGGGGCGGCAGGAGGCCAGTTTTGAAAATCAGGTGCTTGATCTGACCGGCACCGAATTCACGTTGCTCTATCTGCTGGCACAGCATCTGGGCCAGGTGGTGTCACGTGAGCATCTCAGCCAGGAAGTACTGGGCAAACGCCTCACACCGTTTGACCGCGCCATTGATATGCATATCTCCAATTTGCGCCGCAAACTGCCTGAACGCAAAGACGGGCACCCGTGGTTCAAAACCTTGCGTGGCCGGGGTTATCTGATGGTATCCGCAACATGATCAACAGCTTAACAGCACGAATCTTCGCCATTTTCTGGTTTACCCTGGCGCTGGTGCTGATGTTGGTATTGATGGTGCCCAAGCTGGACTCCCGCCAGCTGACCCCGCTGCTGGAGAGTGAACAGCGGCAGGGCCTGATGCTGGAACAGCATGTGGAAGCCGAACTGGCCAGCGACCCGGCCAACGACCTGATGTGGTGGCGGCGCCTGTTCCGCGCCATCGACAAATGGGCACCGCCGGGCCAGCGCTTATTGCTGGTTACCAGCGAGGGGCGGGTAATTGGCGCCCAGCGCAACGAGATGCAGATCGTACGTAACTTTATTGGCCAGTCAGATAACGCCGATCGGCCGAAAAAGAAAAAATATGGCCGGGTTGAAATGGTCGGCCCCTTCTCGATTCGTGATGGGGAAGACAACTACCAGCTTTACCTGATCCGCCCTGCCAACAGCCCCCAGTCTGATTTTATCAACCTGATGTTTGACCGGCCGCTGCTGCTGCTGATTGTCACCATGTTGATCAGCTCACCGCTGCTGCTGTGGCTGGCGTGGAGTCTGGCGAAACCGGCGCGCAAGCTGAAGAATGCCGCAGATGATGTGGCGCGCGGCAACCTGAAACAGCACCCGGAGCTGGAAGCCGGCCCGCAGGAGTTTCTGGCGACCGGTGCCAGCTTCAACCAGATGGTTAGCGCGCTGGAAAGAATGGTCACCGCCCAGCAACGGCTGATCTCCGACATCTCCCATGAATTGCGCACCCCGTTGACGCGCCTGCAACTGGCGACAGCCCTGATGCGTCGCCGTCATGGCGAGGGCAAAGAGCTGGAGCGTATTGAAATGGAAGCCCACCGGCTGGACAGCATGATCAATGACCTATTGGTGTTATCACGCAGCCAGCATAAAAACGAACTGGCGCGCGAACCGCTGAAGGCAAATACCCTGTGGGCGGACGTACTGGAAAATGCGCAATTTGAGGCAGAACAGGTTGGGAAAAAGCTGGAAATCACCTCACCGCCCGGCCCATGGACGCTGATTGGCAATCCGTCTGCGCTGGACAGCGCACTAGAGAATATCGTGCGTAATGCGCTGCGTTATTCCCACCATCACATTGCCGTTGCCTTTGCCTGCGACGACGAAGGCATCACCATTACGGTAGATGATGACGGCCCCGGCGTATCACCGGCCGATCGGGAACAGATTTTCCGTCCCTTCTATCGTACTGACGAAGCGCGCGACCGTGAATCAGGCGGTACCGGGCTGGGGCTGGCGATTGTTGAAACCGCCGTTTCCCAGCATCGTGGCTGGGTACGCGCCGATGACAGCCCGCTCGGCGGCTTGCGCCTGATTATCTGGCTGCCGCTGCACCTGCGTTAAGTTTCTGGTATTCTGCGCCCCTCAATTCTGGGGGGCGTATGCTGAATATCGTTTTATTTGAACCTGAAATCCCACCAAATACCGGCAATATTATCCGTTTATGTGCTAATACCGGTTTTCATTTACACCTGATTGAGCCGCTGGGCTTTCCCTGGGACGACAAACGCCTGCGTCGTGCGGGGCTGGATTACCATGAATACGCGTCTATCCAGAAACACGCCGACTATGCCCAGTTCCTGGAGCAGGAGCAGCCTGCCCGGCTGTTTGCACTGACTACCAAAGGCACGCCCGCCCACAGCGCGGTAAGTTATCAGCCCGGGGATTATCTGTTGTTCGGGCCGGAAAGCCGTGGCTTGCCTGCTGCTATTCTGGATGCCCTGCCTGCCGGGCAGAAGATCCGGATTCCGATGCAGCCCAACAGCCGCAGCATGAATCTGTCGAATGCGGTGTCCGTGGTGGTGTATGAGGCGTGGCGCCAGCTCGGTTACGCCGGGGCGCTGATTAAATCTTGATTATCGCTGTGACAATAAAAAAGCAGGCCAGGCCTGCTTTTTTCGTTTCTGAGGTACCGGGAAGCGGTTAAATCCCGTCCCCGTAGACGAACCCATCACCGTTAAAGTGTTGATCCATATCGAGTGAAGGCTTCTCACTTTCCGGCCGGCCGACAATGCGCGCCGGAACCCCGGCCGCTGTGGTATGCGCCGGCACCGAGTGCAGCACCACGGAGCCGGCACCGATTTTCGCACCGCGCCCGACTTCAATATTGCCGAGGATTTTCGCGCCCGCGCCGATCATCACCCCTTCACGGATTTTCGGGTGACGGTCGCCGCTGGTTTTGCCGGTACCGCCCAGCGTGACGGATTGCAGGATGGAAACATCATTCTCCACCACCGCCGTCTCCCCAATCACAATGCCGGTTGCGTGGTCGAGCATGATGCCGCAACCGATTCGGGCCGCCGGGTGGATATCCACGCCAAAGGTAACGGAAATCTGGTTCTGGAAGTAGACCGCCAGCGCCTGACGGTTCTGTTTCCACAGCCAGTTACCGATGCGGTACGCCTGGAGCGCATGGAAGCCTTTCAGGTAAAGCAGCGGCGTGGAGTACTTATCCACCGCCGGATCGCGCAACCGTACCGCCAGGATGTCACGGGCGGCGGAGAGGGTCATCTGCACGTCAGAACGGTACGCCTCTTCCACTACTTCACGGATGGCGATGGCAGGCATAATCGGGCTGCCCAGCTTATTGGCCAGAATATAACTGAGGGCACTGCCGAGGTTTTCATGTTTAAGCAATGTTGCATGGAAGAAACTGGCCAGCATCGGTTCACAATCAGCCAGCGCCCGCGCCTCTGATTTGATGTAATTCCAGACCTGTTCTAACTCTTCAGACGACATTGCCTTCCCCTCTGCCTTATGTAAATAAGCCACGCGACCGGTTTTTTCGGCCACGTGGCTGGATAAAATAACCGGTCAGGCGCTCTGTTTTTCGTCTTTTCTGGTGCGACCCAGTAACGTTGTGGCGGCTTCCCGTGCATCTTTATTGCAGTACAACACCTGATATATCTGTTCAGTAATCGGCATTTCAACCTGATAGCGTTGCGCCAGCGCCAATACCTCTTTGGTATTGCGATAACCCTCCACGACCTGGCCTATTTCATCCTGCGCCTGCTGAACGGTTTTCCCCTGCCCCAGCATAATACCGAAACGCCGGTTACGGGATTGGTTATCTGTGCAGGTCAGCACCAGATCGCCCAGGCCCGCCATCCCCATAAAGGTGGACGGATCTGCGCCCAGCGCCGAACCAAGGCGGCTCATCTCTGCCAGGCCACGGGTGATCAGCGCGGTACGGGCATTGGCCCCGAACCCGATGCCGTCGGACATCCCGGCACCAATCGCGATCACGTTTTTCACGGCACCGCCCAGCTGCACACCGATGAAATCGGGGTTGCTGTAAACCCGGAAGCTTTTGCCGCAGTGCAGCAACTCCTGCAGGTCGTCCGCGAATTGCGCCTCGGTAGAGGCGAGCGCGATAGCCGTCGGCAAACCGGCCGCCAGCTCTTTGGCAAATGTCGGCCCGGAGAGCACGGCGAGCGGGATGGCGTCACCCAGTGCCTCACGCGCCACATCCTGCAACAGGCGGCCGGTTTCCGCTTCCAGCCCTTTCGTCGCCCAGACAACCCGGGCATCCGCACGCAAATGCGGCTTCAGCTGGCGCAGGACATCCCCAAACACATGGCTCGGCACCACCACCAGCACATCCCGGCTGGCAGCCAGCGCACGGGCGAGATCGGTTTCAAGCAACAGGGAATCGGGGAAAGGGACATCGGGCAGAAATGCCTGGTTGCAGCGGGCTTGCTGCATGGCATCGATATGTTGTGGGTTGTGGCCCCACAACACGACGTTATGGCCATTACGCGCGAGGGTAATGGCCAGAGCGGTGCCGTACGAGCCGGCACCGATCACTGTCATTGACGCATTGACACTATCCATCAGGCATCCTGATGTGGAGCAGCACCTTCGCCTTCAGACTGCTGTTGCAGATAGTTCATGAACAGCGCATCAAAATTGACGGGGGCCAGGTTCAGTTGCGGGAAGGTACCGCGTGATACCAGGCTGGTGATGCACTCACGCGCATACGGGAACAAAATGTTCGGGCAGTATGCGCCCAGGCAATGCGCCAGCTGTGTGCCGTCGATACCGGCGATAGAGAAAATACCGCCCTGCTGTACTTCACACAGGAACGCAGTTTCTTCGCCCAGTGAGGCGGTCACGGTAACACGCAACACCACTTCATACACATCGTCAGCCAGCTGGCTGGAGGCGGTATCAAGATCCAGTTTAACTTCCGGCTGCCACTCCTGCTGGAAAACCTGCGGAGCATTCGGCGCTTCGAAAGAGATATCTTTAGTGTAGATACGTTGGATCTGGAAACCCATTTCTGTGTTGTTTTGCTCTGACATGTTAGTCATACCTTTTAGTTAAACGTCCTTATTGCACCACGGCGAACCGCACCCGGCCCTTAGAGTAACGGATCCAGGCCACCGCGCGCCTCAAGCGCATGTAAATCATCACAGCCGCCGATGTGCTGGCCATCGATGAAAATCTGGGGAACCGTCGTGCGGCCACTGCGGGTGATCATTTCTTCACGTTTTTCCGGGTGCGCATCAATCGCGACTTCGGAAAAAGCGGCCCCTTTCGCATTCAGCAGCGCTTTTGCGCGATGGCAAAAAGGACAGGTCGCTTTGGTGTACATCTCGATCTTAGCCATGACTAGCCTCCGGTTTCCGGTAGATTGGATTATTTGCCGCGTGCCAGCGGCAGGTTCTCGCCGCTCCAGCCCGCAATGCCCTCTTTCAGGACAGAAACGTGTTCAAACCCGGCGGCGCTCAGTGCTTCCGCAGAGGCACGGGCGCTGGTGCCGTTGGCGCATACCACGATAACCGGTTGCGCTTTGTGTTTCGCCAGCTCGCCAATGTTGTTGTTTTTAATATCGGCGGCAACGACGTTCATTGAATTCGCGATATGGCCTTTGCGGAAATCATCACGCGGGCGGGTATCCACCACCACGGCATCTTCTTTATTAATCAGGCGTGTGGCTTCACCACGGGTAATTTCACGAACCTTGGAAAAACGGCTCTTGAAGGTCGTTACGATCACTGCAATCAGTAATGCAACCCAGGCCAGGCTCAGTACGAGATGATCTCTAACGAATTCCATAATGTCTTGCATGGGGTGTAGCAACTCCCGTCAGTTAGGGGATAAAAATAAGGCTTCAGAGTATACCTGCGCGTTGCCTCAAATACAGCCGGTAAGCCGGCATGAGTGAAGAAACTGCGGCGCAGCACGAAAATTAGCACTGTTGGCCGGCAAAAGTTAACTCTTATTGCGACGCATCTTTGATCTTCCTGCGCTATGTGGTTTTTTCATTGCGATAAAATCCGCCGCTCTTCAGGGCCGGGTGCCACGCCGCCATGCCCTGCGATTTCTCTCTTTTCAGGTGAGTAAACACGCCATGTCGAGCATTAAGAAACCTACTGTGCTGGTGATTCTGGACGGCTACGGCCACCGCGGTGCGGCCCCGGACAACGCCATTCTCAACGCCCATACCCCAGTGATGGACACCCTGTGGCAAACCTGCCCGCATACGCTAATCGGTGCCTCCGGGCTGGATGTCGGCCTGCCGGACGGGCAGATGGGCAACTCCGAAGTCGGCCACGTCAACCTGGGGGCCGGGCGCATTGTCTACCAGGATCTGACCCGGCTGGACAAGTCGATAAGCGATGGGGATTTCTACCATAATCCGGTGCTGACGGCAGCCGTCGACAAGGCGGTGCAGGCCGGGAAAGCAGTCCACATCATGGGTCTGCTCTCTGCCGGGGGCGTTCACAGCCATGAAAGCCATATTCTGGCGATGATCGATCTGGCGGCCCGGCGTGGCGCAAAAGCAGTCTACCTGCATGCCTTCCTGGATGGCCGCGATACCCCGCCGCGCAGCGCACATGCTTCGCTGGCCCGTGCCGCGGAGACGTTCCGCACACTGGGTTGCGGCCGCATCGCGTCAGTGGTCGGCCGCTATTACGCGATGGACCGCGACAACCGCTGGGATCGCGTGCAGCGAGCGTATGACCTGCTGACCGCCGCCAAAGGCGACTTCAGCGCGGCCACCGCCACAGAGGCGCTGGATGCCGCCTACGCGCGTGATGAGAATGACGAATTCGTGAAGCCGACGGTGATCCGCGCTGAAGGCGAAGCGGACGCCGCAATGGAGGCGGGGGACGCGCTGATCTTTATGAACTTCCGCGCTGACCGCGCCCGCGAGATCACCCGTGCCTTTGTGGAACCGGGCTTTAGCGGCTTCGTGCGGGAAAAAGAGGTCGCGCTCAGCACCTTCGTGATGCTGACCGAATACGCGGCGGAGATCCCGGCTGCCTGCGCTTACCCGCCCGCCTCACTCGACAATACCCTGGGTGAATGGTTGATGAAGCAGGGCAAAACCCAGCTGCGTATTTCGGAAACCGAGAAATATGCCCACGTCACCTTCTTCTTTAACGGTGGGGTGGAAACCCCGTTTGCCGGGGAAGATCGCATCCTGGTCAACTCGCCGAACGTGGCAACCTATGACCTGCAACCAGAAATGAGCGCGCCGGAACTCACGGACAAACTGCTTTCCGCCATCGGCAGCGGCCGTTATGACCTGATCATCTGTAATTACCCGAACGGTGACATGGTCGGCCATACCGGCGTGTATGAGGCGGCAGTGAAAGCCGTGGAGACCCTGGATGGCTGCATCGCCCAGGTGGCAGGCGCCGTGAAAGCCGCAGGCGGCCAATTGCTGATCACCGCCGATCACGGTAACGCTGAGCAGATGCAGGATCTCACCACCGGGCAGGCACATACGGCACACACCAGCCTGCCGGTGCCGCTGATTTATGTCGGCCAGCCGGCCACGGCGGTTGAGGGCGGCAAACTCTCCGACATCGCCCCGACGCTGCTGAGCCTGATGAACCTGCCTATCCCGCCGGAGATGACCGGCAAACCGCTGTTTACGCCTCGCTGACCCACCACAGGCCGGAGCCCTGCCGGCCATTTTCCCCTTGCGCCGCCGCGTTGTGTGGCGCACCTCTCTGTCTCTGTGCCGGAAACAGTAAAAACGTTAACACTTCAGCAGTGGCAATTCCGGCTAAAAAAGAAATACTAAAGGGGCAGCCTGCGGCGGGTGCCTGCCTTTTTGGCTGTGCATCCGGCGCGCGATCAGTGCTAGGATAACCCCCGGGATTTGCCCTGCCAGGACGAATCAGTTTTCACACAATGGACGACAGTTTGCGTAAATCTCCCCGCTCCAGCCAGCCTATTCTCCCGCGCCTTTGCATGATGCAGAGCACGATCTCCTGCCCGCCCGATGCCTTTACCCTGCTGGCCCGCCCTGCCGGGTGTTTGCTGGCCGCTACGCTGTGGGCCGGTGCGTTGCTCGGTTCGCCTATGGCCCACGCCGAGGACAACAAGCAGCAGCTGAAATCCCTGCAGCAGGACATCGCCGAAAAAGAGAAAAGCGTTCAGTTGCAGAAAGTGCAGCGCAGCGCCCTGCTCGATCAGCTGAAAGCGCAGGAGAAGATCATCGCCCAGGCCAGCCGCGAATTGCGTGATACCCAGAGCGGGCTGGCGTCGCTGGAGAAAGAGATAGGCGCGCTGACCATGTCGATCCAGAAATTACAGAAACAGCAATCCGCCCAGCAGACCCTTCTGGCTAAACAGCTGGATGCCGCGTTCCGCCTTGGCCAGCACAATGGCCTGCAACTGGTGCTGAGCGGGGAGGAGAGCCAGCGCAGCGAGCGGATTCTGGCCTACTTCGGTTACCTGAACGAGGCGCGGCAGAAAACCATCAACACGCTGGCCGAAACCCGCACCGATCTGGCCGCCCAGCGAAAATCGCTGAAAGCCAAGCAGGATCAGCAGGCACAGTTGCTCACCCAGCAACAGGCGCAACAGCAGACGCTCGAACAGGCCCGCGCAGGCCGCCAGAAAACCCTGACCAGCCTGGAGGCCTCGCTGGAGAAAGATCAGGCGCGGCTGGTGGAGCTGCGGCAGAACGAAGCGCGCCTGCGTGACCAGATAGCCAAAGCGGAACGTGAAGCACGCGCCCGTGCCGAGCGTGAAGCGCGCGAGGCGGAAAAAGTGCGCGCCAAAGAGCAACAGGCGAAGAAACGCGGCGCGAGCTACAAACCGACCGAAAGCGAGCGCTCGCTGATGTCACGCACCGGCGGGCTGGGCCGCCCCGGCGGCCAGGCGATCTGGCCGGTACATGGCCGGACGATTCACCGTTTCGGCGAGCCGTTGCAGGGTGAACTGCGTTGGAAAGGCATGGTAATCACCGCCGCTGAAGGCAGCGAGGTCAAAGCGATTGCGGACGGCCGCGTCCTGCTGGCTGACTGGTTGCAGGGCTATGGGCTGGTGGTGGTAGTGGAGCACGGTAAGGGTGACATGAGCCTTTACGGCTATAACCAGAGCGCGCTGGTCAATGTGGGCCAGCAAGTGAAAGCCGGGCAGCCGATTGCGCTGGTCGGTACCAGTGGGGGACAGGGCCAGCCTTCACTCTATTTTGAAATCCGTCGCCAGGGACAGGCCGTTAACCCACAGCCGTGGTTGGGAAGATAAGTCGTGTTACAACGAGTATGGAAGAAGCACTCTCACCTCGCCGCCGCATTCAGTACCCTGCTGCTGGCATTCTCCGCACAGGCCGGCAAGCTCTCCATCGTCATTGATGACGTGGGCTACCGGCTGCACAATGAAAACCAGGTGTTGCAGATGCCGCTGCCGGTCACGGTGGCCATTTTGCCCAACGCCCCGCACTCCCATGAAATGGCCGTCAAAGCACATAACCAGGGGCGTGAAGTCCTGATCCATATGCCGATGGCCCCGCTGAGCAAACAGCCGCTGGAGCGCGACACGCTGCAGCCGGCCATGAGCAGCGAGGAAGTGAGCCGCATCATCCGGCAGGCGGTGACGAATGTGCCTTACGCCGTGGGCATGAATAACCATATGGGCAGCGCCATGACCTCCAGCCTGCCGGCGATGCAGAATGTGATGCAGGCGCTGAGCAGCTATCACCTGTTCTTTCTCGACAGCATGACCATCGGCAGCAGCCAGGCAACCCGTGCGGCGGCCGGCACCCCGGTGAAAGTGATTAAGCGCCGGGTGTTTCTGGATGATGTGCAGAATGAGGCGGAGATCCGCCGCCAGTTTGAGCGGGCGGTGCAACTGGCACGCCGCAATGGCTCGGCGATTGCCATCGGCCACCCGCACCCGGCGACAATCCGGGTACTTCAGCAGATGTTGCCCGCCCTGCCGGGCGACATTGTGCTGGTGCGGCCCAGTGATTTGCTGAATGAACCCTCTTCTGCCGGTAACACCCATGCCGCGCCGCCGCCGAAAGCCCCGGCACCAAAACCGAAACCGGCCCCGCGTAACCCGTTCCAGGGCGTGAAAGAGTGCAAAGCGAAACAGCCGCCGCAACCGGTCTATGCCGATGCGATGCTGAACGCGATTGGGGAAAGCCTGATCACCTCGCCGGGCGTACAGTTTATTGAGCGCGAGTGGCAGCAGTGGCAGGCGCTGAAACTGGTGCCGGATTCACTGGCGAGTCCGGCGAGTCCGGCGAGTCCGGCGAGTCCGGCGAGTCCGGCGAGTCCGGCGAGTCCGGCGAGTCCGGCGAGTCCGGCGAGTCCGGCGAGTCCGGCGAGTCCGGCGAGTCCGGCGAGTCCGGCGAGTCCGGCAGGGCAGCCTGCCCCGGCGGCACAGCCGTAGGCAAGCGTTGCGGCGACCGCTTTTTCCGGGTCGCCGCTTACTGTTTCTGTTGTTTCCCGGTCACAGGCTCCCCGGTTCTGTTTCCGTGGCCGGGTAGCCTGCTACGCGGGTGCGGGGCGTCCGGCTGATGTGCATACCACGCCTTGAGGTATTTCAAAAACGAGTAGATCACCGCATAACTGCCGGTCACCACGCCAATTTTCCCCTGCCGCCACGCCCCGCTGAACAGATACCACTTAAAAAACGCCCCGATGGCGCTGGCGATGCCGCGCCATAATGAGGGCCGGATGGTTTTGTATTTCACTAACCGGGTGGTGTAGCCGTTCGCTTTATTAAAGACTTCATGCAGGGAATAGAAGGTGTCATGCCGTACCGCGCCGGGAATAATCTTGCTGCAGGCAAAACCTTCCGCCTCATCGTCTACCGGCCGGTCGTTGAAACGCACCACATCACGGTGAAACAAGCGCACCGGGAAGTCGGGCGATGAAACCGGGTAGAGGGTTCTGACCGGCTTCCCCATCACAAACCAGTAGCGCGACAGACGGTAGGCCGTATGCGGGTCAGGAGCCGGGGCTGCTTTAAAGTGGGCCAGCCAGGCCAGAGTCATTGGGTCGAGGATTTCATCGCTGTCCACGCACAGCACCCAGGCATGGCGGGCGTGCCGGAGGGCGATATTCATCTGCCGGCCGTGAGTTTCATACTCAGCGTAATGCGGCGTAATGCCCAGCTCCCGGCATATCGCCAGGGTGTCATCGGTGCTGCCGGAATCCACTACCACCAAATCATCCGTAATGGCTAATAATGGTGTTAAGACAGACTTAATTAATCGACCGGAATTATACGTCAGGACACAAACACTCAGCGCCGTCATGGTCAGAACTCCCTGTAAAATAAAGGCAAAACGCCTTTATATAAGGAGCGCCGGAGCAGAGATCAAACGCCCCGGGCCGGTTTATTGACCCAGGGCAGGAGAGGGTGAATTAGTCCCAATTCAGGATGACTTTTCCGGATTGCCCGGAACGCATAATGTCAAAACCTTGCTGGAATTCATCAATCGGGAAGTGGTGGGTGATGATCGGCGTCAGGTCGAGGCCGGACTGGATCAGCGCCGCCATCTTATACCAGGTTTCGAACATCTCGCGGCCGTAGATCCCTTTGATAAATAGCCCTTTGAAGATCACCTGGTTCCAGTCGATCGACATCTCTGACGGCGGAATGCCCAGCAGCGCGATGCGCCCGCCGTGGTTCATCGCCTGCAACAGCGAACGAAACGCCGGGGGAGCGCCGGACATCTCCAGCCCGATGTCAAAGCCTTCGGTCATGCCCAGCTCCGCCATCACGTCCGTGAGGTTTTCGCGGCTGACGTTCACCGCGCGCGTGACGCCCATGTTGCGCGCCAGATCGAGCCGGTACTCATTCACATCGGTAATCACCACATGGCGCGCGCCGACATGCTTGCAGACCGCCGCCGCCATGATGCCGATCGGCCCGGCACCGGCCACCAGCACATCCTCACCGACCAGGTCAAACGAGAGCGCGGTATGCACCGCGTTGCCGAACGGGTCAAAAATCGCTGCCAGCTCGTCCGGGATGTTGTCCGGGATTTTGAAGGCGTTAAACGCCGGAATTACCAGATACTCCGCAAAACAGCCGGGGCGGTTCACGCCCACGCCCACCGCGTTACGGCAGAGATGGGTGCGCCCGCCGCGGCAATTGCGGCAGTGGCCGCAGGTGATATGCCCCTCGCCGGAGACACGATCCCCCAGGCTGAAGCCGCGTACTTCCTGCCCAATCCCCACCACCTCGCCTACATACTCATGGCCGACCACCATCGGTACCGGGATGGTTTTCTGCGACCACTCATCCCAGTTATAGATGTGCACATCGGTGCCGCAGATGGCGGTTTTACGGATTTTAATCAGCAGATCGTTGTGGCCCATCTCCGGCTGCGGTGCGTCAGTCATCCAGATGCCGGTCTCTGCTTTCAGCTTGGCTAATGCTTTCATGGCCCTTCCTTATGCGATAACGCCCAATTGCCGGCCGATGCGGGTAAACGCCGCCACGGCATGTTCAATCTGTTCCGGGGTGTGCGCTGCGGAGATCTGGGTGCGGATGCGCGCCTGCCCTTTCGGCACCACCGGGTAGAAGAAACCGGTGACGTAAATGCCCTCCTGTTGCAGCGCCTGGGCGAACTCCTGCGCCAGCCGTGCCTCGCCGAGCATCACCGGAATAATGGCGTGATCGGCCCCGGCCAGGGTAAACCCGGCAGCGGTCATTTTTTCGCGGAACAGCGCCGCATTGGCCCACAGTTTTTCACGCAGGGCATCGCCCTGTTCCAGCATCTCCAGCACTTTGATCGACGCCGCCGCAATCGACGGGGCCAGGGAGTTGGAGAAGAGATAGGGGCGCGAACGCTGGCGCAGCCACTCCACCACCTCTTTGCGCGCGGCGGTATAGCCGCCGGACGCCCCACCCAGCGCCTTGCCCAGCGTGCCGGTGATAATGTCCACGCGGTCCATCACCCCGCAATACTCCGGCGTGCCGCGCCCGTGTTCACCCACAAAGCCGACCGCGTGCGAGTCATCCACCATTACCAGCGCGTTGAACTCCTCCGCCAGATCGCACACGCCGTTCAGGTTGGCGATCACGCCGTCCATTGAGAAAACGCCGTCGGTGGCGATCAGGATGTGCCGCGCGCCTTCCGCCGTGGCCTGCGTCAGCCGCTCGCGCAGTTCGGCCATGTCATTGTTGGCGTAACGGTAGCGCTTCGCCTTGCATAACCGCACGCCGTCGATGATGGAGGCATGGTTCAGCGCATCGGAAATCACCGCATCTTCCGGCCCCAGCAGGGTTTCAAACAGCCCGCCGTTGGCATCGAAACAGGAGGAGTAAAGAATGGCATCTTCCATGCCGAGGAACGCCGCCAGCCGCTGCTCCAGCGCCTTGTGCAGATCCTGCGTGCCGCAGATAAAACGCACCGAGGCCATGCCGAAACCGTGTTTCTCCATGCCCGCGGCCGCCGCCGCGATCAGGTCTGGGTGGTTCGCCAGCCCCAGATAGTTATTGGCACAAAAATTAATCACCTGCTTGCCGTCCGCCAGGGCGATTTCAGCCTGCTGGGCGGAGGTAATAATCCGTTCGGTCTTATACAGCCCCTCGGCGCGCGCGGCCTCAAGCTGGTCTTCCAACTGCTGGTAGAAGGACATCGACATGCTGTTATCTCCGGGATAGGTCATTTCGCGAAAGATATTACTGGCAGCCAGGCAGGTTGACGATGCAGAACAGGGATCAAATGTCACTTTTGCAGCATATATCACGCCGCTCAATGATCTTCACGTGAGCAATCAGGGATATTCAGCCGCTTCCCGCTGCCAGCCAGGAAGTGAAGTGCTATGATATTGCCCATTATAGCGTGGGGCATGGTGCTCCACCGGCAAGTTGAATAAAGGTAAACCCCATGATTATTGTCACTGGCGGCGCTGGTTTTATCGGCAGCAACATCGTTAAATCCCTGAATGATATGGGGTACCGGGACATTCTGGTGGTGGACAACCTGAAAGACGGCACCAAGTTCGTAAACCTGGTGGATCTGGACATCGCGGACTATGTGGATAAAGAAGATTTTATCGCCAGCATCGTCGCCGGTGATGATCTGGGTGACATCGAGGCGGTGTTCCATGAAGGTGCCTGCTCCTCCACCACCGAGTGGGATGGCAAATACATGATGGACAACAACTATCAGTATTCAAAAGACATCCTGCACTTCTGCCTTGACCGCGAAATCCCGTTCCTTTATGCCTCGTCTGCCGCGACGTATGGTGGCCGTGACGGCAACTTCATTGAAGAGCGCCAGTATGAGCAGCCGCTGAACGTCTACGGCTACTCCAAGTTCCTGTTTGACCAGTATGTGCGTGAGATCCTGCCGCACGCGGCGTCACAGATCTGTGGTTTCCGTTACTTCAACGTCTACGGCCCGCGTGAAGGTCATAAAGGCAGCATGGCGAGCGTGGCGTTCCACCTGAATAACCAGATCAACGCCGGTGAAGCGCCGAAGCTGTTCGAAGGCAGCCAGGGCTTCCAGCGTGACTTCATCTACGTGGGCGACGTGGCCGCAGTGAACCTGTGGTTCTGGCAGAACGGCGTCTCCGGCATCTTCAACTGCGGCACCGGCCGGGCCGAATCTTTCCAGGCCGTGGCTGACGCGGTAGTGAAACACCACAACAGCGCGGGCGTGGAGTACATCCCGTTCCCGGAAAAACTGAAAGGCCGCTATCAGGCGTTCACTCAGGCTGACCTGACCAAACTGCGCGCCGCCGGTTACGACAAACCGTTCAAAACCGTGGCAGAAGGTGTGGCTGAGTACATGGCCTGGCTGAACCGCGCCGTCTGAGTCCCCGCCATAAGGAACTGAAGCGGTATGAAAATCCTGGTTATCGGCCCCTCCTGGGTAGGCGACATGATGATGTCGCAAAGCCTTTACCGTACCCTGAAGGCCGTGACGCCCTCCGCAGAGATTGACGTGATGGCACCGGCCTGGTGCCGTCCGCTGCTCGACCGGATGCCGGAAGTGAATGAGGCGCTGGCAATGCCGCTGGGTCATGGTGCACTGGCGCTGGGCGAACGCCGCCGCCTGGGCGTGGCGCTGCGTGAAAAGCGCTACGATCGCGCCTATGTGCTGCCGAACTCGTTCAAATCCGCGCTGGTACCGTTTTTCGCCAATATTCCACAACGCACCGGCTGGCGCGGCGAGATGCGTTACGGCCTGCTGAACGATATCCGCACGCTGGATAAAGCCGCGTTCCCGCTGATGGTGCAGCGTTATGTGGCATTGGCCTATGAGCGCAAGCACGTCCACAGCTGGAAAGATCTGGCGCAACCGCTGCTCTGGCCGCAACTGGCGGTGACCGATCAGGAGATCGCCGCGACCACCGCGGCTTTTGGCATCCATGCTGACCGCCCCGCGATCGGCTTCTGCCCCGGTGCCGAATTCGGCCCGGCCAAACGCTGGCCGCACTACCACTACGCGGCGCTGGCAGACATTCTGGTGGCGCAGGGCTATCAGGTGGTGCTGTTTGGTTCCGCCAAAGATCACGCCGCAGGCGAGGACATCCGCGCCGCATTGACTGAACAGGGCCGCGCGCACTGCCTGAACCTGGCGGGCAAAACCCAGCTTGATCAGGCGGTGGTGCTGATCGCCGCCTGCCGCGCGGTGGTGAGCAACGATTCCGGCCTGATGCATGTGGCCGCCGCGCTTAACCGCCCGCTGGTGGCGCTTTACGGCCCCAGCAGCCCGGACTTCACCCCGCCGCTCTCCCATCAGTCCAGGGTTATCCGTCTGATTACCGGCTACCACAAGGTACGCAAAGGGGACGCCGATCAGGGCTATCACCAGAGTTTGATCGATATTACGCCTGAGCAGGTCTTTGCCGAGTTGAACACCCTGCTCACCTCGGGCAAGGAGAGTTAATGCACGTTTTGATTGTGAAGACCTCATCAATGGGGGACGTGCTGCATACGCTTCCGGCCCTGACTGATGCCATGCAGGCCCTTCCCGGCATCCAATTTGACTGGGCGGTCGAAGAGGCGTTCAGCCAGATCCCAGCCTGGCACCCGGCGGTGGATCGGGTGATCCCGGTCGCCATCCGCCGCTGGCGCAAAAACTGGTTCGGTGCCGAAACCCGCCAGCAGCGTTGTGATTTCAAGCGTGAGCTTCAGAGCCGCCAATATGACGTGGTGATTGATGCCCAGGGGCTGATGAAAAGCGCGGCGTTGATCACCCGGCTCGCCAGGGGCGAAAAACATGGGCAGGATGTGGCCAGCGCCCGCGAGCCGTTTGCCAGCTGGTTCTTCAACCATCGCCACGACATCGACAAGCGCCAGCACGCCGTGGAGCGCACGCGTGAGCTGTTTGCCAAAAGCCTGGGTTACCCGAAACCGGACACCCAGGGCGATTACGCCATTGCCGCCCGCTTCCTGCGTGACCAGCCGGCCGATGCCGGGCGTTATCTGGTGTTTCTGCACGCCACCACCCGGGATGACAAACACTGGCCGGAAGAAAACTGGCGCGCGCTGATTGCGCAGGTGGCACCGACCGGCCTGCGCGTCAAATTGCCGTGGGGCGCGGAGCATGAGCACCAGCGCGCCCAGCGGCTGGCCGCCGGGTTTGAGCATGTGGAAGTGCTGCCGAAGCTGACGCTGGAAAATGTGGCAAAAGTGCTGGCCGGGGCGAAAGCGGTGGTGTCGGTGGATACCGGCCTCAGCCACCTGACCGCCGCGCTGGACAGGCCCAACATCACGCTCTATGGCCCGACTGACCCAGGACTGATTGGCGGCTATGGGCAGAACCAGATCGCCTGCCGCCCCGCCAGCGGCAACAGCATGGCGGACATCAGCGCCGCGCAGGTGTACCAATGTCTTGAAACGGAGCAGTTGATCAGTGGGCAGCCTCTTTAAACAGATCTACCGTTATACCCATACCCGCCCCTTTCGCCACAACGAAAATCTCTGGCCCTACATGAAGATTGGCCGGGCGCCCACCGGGGAGATCGCGTCGCTGCGTTATAAGGGCCAACCGATCCCGCTGGCCGACCTGTCGGCATTGCGCGGCAGTTGCCACGGCCCGTTGCTGCTGACGGCCACCGGGCCGTCGGTGAAAACCATCCGCTTCAAAACGCCCTCCCCGCTGCCGGCCATGGGGGTGAACGGCGCCTGGTTCCTGCAACAGCAGGTCGGGTTCCGGTTTTATGTGGTGGTGGATATGGGCTTTTATGACCAGAAGCGGGAGGTGATTGCGGAAATTATCCGTGACCCGGCGCTGACGCTGTTTACCACCGCGCACGGCATTGCGCGTATCCTTGACCGGCACGGCCTGGCCGCAGTGAAGTGCAAACTGGCGCTGATCGAAGATGCCGCCTTCAAAATCTATCAGCCCAAAATTGAGGCGGAGGCGTTGCAATCCGCTTATGCCGGGCAACCCAGCGCCCATTTTGCGCCTGACCGCCCGGACATCGGTTTTTCTACCGACATCCGCCACGGCATTTTTGATGCCGGTACGGTGGTGTACTGGGCGTTGCAGATCGCCGCGTATTTGGGATTTGATGAGATATTCATTCTTGGCCTGGATATGAATAATTTCCACCAGCCGCGCTTTTATGAAACGGAAGAGAATAAACAACCCTCTTACCTGGCTGACAGCCTGACGCAGCTGGTGATGCCCTCCCTGCGCCATGCCGGTGACACCTTGCGCCGGCAGTCAGTACGGGTGGTTAACCTCTCCCCACACAGCGCGATTGATGAGTCTATTTTTGAGAAGGCCGATTACCATGCCATTTTTAACTGAGCGCCTCTCCCTGGAGCGGCTCTGGTTTGCATTTTTCTCCCTGTTTCTGTTTTTCAGCGCCATATTTTGTGGCTATACCCGCGTCACCAACCTGTTCCATCTGGCGGCCGTCAGCTTCTTGCTGTTGCTGTGGCGTCGCCCGCTGTTCCGCCAACAGCTCACCGCCAACCGGCATCTGATGACCGGCCTGGCGCTGGCCGCGCTCTATCTGGTCTATTACGCCCTCAGTAACCTGTGGACAGCGCACCCGCTGAATATTGAATCCACCCTGACGCACAGCGTTTACCTGCTGACCTTCCTGGCGATGCTGGTCACGGTGTTGAACAGCCGTTACCGCCCGGCCATCTACCTGGCGATCTGTTGCGGCTTCGCCGTACTGGCGCTGTTTTTAATGGGCGTCGATCACCAGAATATCCTGACCAACCGGCTGATGACGCTGAAAAGCCCGGGGCCGGACAATGTGATTGATGTCGGCGGCTATTTTGCGATCGGCATTATTCTGTCGCTGATGGTGTTCCGCGACACGCAGCGCCGCGTAGTGCTGTTGCTGCCGCTGCTGCTGTTTATCGCCCTGTTGCTGACCCAGAGCCGCGGCCCGGCCATTGCCCTGCTGCTGGCACTGGTGATGACCTCACACCTCGGCCTGTTTACCCGCCGCAACCTGCTGTGGTGCGGGGCGGCCGTGCTGGTGCTGGGGGCGTTTTTTGCTTACAGCGGGCTGGGCGAGGTGATGATTACGCGGTTTGAGGCGCTGGCGGTGCAGGTCTACCTGCGGCTGAGCATCTGGCACCATTCCTTTCAGCTGATCGGCGCGGCGCCGTTCTTTGGCTACGGTTTTGACCATCAGCTGAGCTTTACCAACTACAGCGGCGAGTACATCACTACCACCCACAGCCTCTATCTTGGCGCATTGCTGAAAGGCGGGTTGGTGGGGTTTACCACCATGCTGCTGTTGATAGGTTATGGGGCAAAGCAGGCGTTGCGGTGTGTACGTGAAGGGCGGCGGCTGGAAGCATCACTGTTTATCTTTATGCTGATTTTTTATGTCTCACAGGGGATGTTTAACATCGGCAATCCGGCAGAATTCTGGTACCTGTTCTGGTTCCCGTTTGCGGTGGTGATGACGCAAAATTGGCCGGCGCGCGCCCTTTTCCCTAAAGGCTGAATTCTCAGCGTCTGCTTTACCGGGGCGTTGCCGCGCCCCGGCACGTCACTTTTTAGTCACCGCTACCTTTTCGGCAACAGCTCACACACCCGTTCAAATACCTCTTCTGCGCTGATGATGCAGAGCGGCTGGCGCTGCTGTTCCGGCGTCAGGTTTTTGGTGGTCAGCGGAACATGGATCACCCGGTGCAAGGCCGGATCCTGATAGGGGCCGGTGTGTGCCGGGTTCGCGGTAACAAACAGGCTCACGGTCGGGGTTTTCAGCGCAATCGCCAGATGCAGCGGCCCGGTGTCACCGGTCACCATCACATCCATATTTTTCATGATGCCCAGCAGCGCCTTCAGCCCGGTTTTGTCGATGTAGCTGACCACCTGCTGCAACTCCTGCGCCGTCATGCCCGCCAGAAACTCGCGCTCCAGCGCCGCCTCCTTACGGGTGCCGATCAACACCACCTGATAGTCCGGCCCCAGCGCCAGTAGCCGTTTCGCCAGGGCGATAAAATGCGGAACCGGCCAGCAACGCAATTGCCCGGATGCCCCCATCTGGAAACCGATAATCGTTTTGCCGGGCGCTTTCTCCAGCAGCGGAAACGGCACCGGAATCGCCATGTGGGTATCAGAGGCATCGCAGCCCAGCCGCGCCACCAGATCAAGTTTGCGCTGGATCAGGTGGCCGCTGTAATGCACGAACGGGTTCGCCAGCCACCGCTCCAGCCCGCACGGCTTGCCGCCGTAAATATCTTTCAGGATATAACGGCAACCGGCCAGCACCGCGCTCAGCACATCGTAAGGCGGCTTGGCATGCAGAATGATCGCCAGTTCCGGTTGATGGCGGCGTAACTGCCCTACCACGCTGAAGATGTCCCTGACCTTTTCATCCCAGTAGACCACGTCGTCGAAATAGTCGCTCTCCGCCACCAGCCCGCGGTTTTTCTCACTGGAGACCAGCGTGATAAAGGCGTTCGGGTAGCGCTGCTTCACCGCCCGGATCGCCGGGGTGTTGAACATCAGATCGCCCAGCGCCGTGGTGGAATAGATAACAATGCTACGGAACTCGTGCTGTGCATCCAGCGTGCGCGGGTCCTGCAACCGGCGCGTCAATGCCACATAACCGCGTAAGAACGCGTTAGTCAGGGACGTTTTCCATTTCTTGGCCATGATCAGTTCACTGCCGCCTTGTTGCCGGAAGCCTGTTCCGCCAGGGTGGCGTCGTAATACTCGGCCAGCGTCATGCCGCGCGTGCGCTCACTCAGCCAGCTGAACAGTGCCTCCAGCTCGCGGTACAGGCCTTCAATCTCTTCCTGGTTTTTAAAGGTCGGGCTGCCGCCCGGCATAAACTCGGACGAGTGCAGCATAAACTCCACATAGTCACTGCCCGCTGCCAGCGTGCGTTCCACCACCGATTTCATGGTGGCCAGATTGCCGCCGGAAGGGCGCAACCAATGCACGGACGGCGAGCGCTGTTTGCCGCGCAGGGCGTCATACCCCTGCTTGATGCTGTTCATCAGGCCGGAGTGTTTGTACTGGATGCTCATCGGTACTTCCAGCAGCGTCGACTTCCCGGCGCGGGCAATATTGTGCGGATCGATGAAATAGGCGGCATCCGGGAAATGGCGGTAGTCGCTGCCGCCCTGCCCGGCCGGGTCGCCCGGGGAGAAACGCCAGTTCACGCGCGGCGTGACCGAGCAGTCCACCTGGTAGCCATACTCCAGCAGCAGCGAGGCGTAATACTCATTGAACGCCCAGCGCCCGGCACGGTGGCTGCGCATTTTGGTCTGGAAGGCGTCTTCCAGCAGTTTGGTCATATGGTCAACTTTGGCGCGGATCTGGTCAGCCGGGTACTCAATCAGGTAGGGCTTATGGCGCCAGTCGTCATCTGTCAGGGCCACGATCGGCGGGCTGTTCCAGGCGTGGAGGTGCATCCCCACTTCGCCCTGGTTGCGGGCAATCACGTCACGCGCAAACGCCACATACTCTGCATCCATCGCCATCTCATAGTTGGTGAGGTAGACCGGCTTGAAGCCGTATTTCTCACACAGGGCCTGAAAGCGCGGCAAATAGTGGGTATTCTCGGTGGTGATCCGATCGTGGTTCTGCCACAGATTATCGCCTTCGGTATCGATGGTGATGAGGAATGCAGGTTTTGACATAAAAAGTTAAGCCCGGTTAATGCGGAGTGAAACATGTTACGCAGGCGGGCGGCACAGAGCAAATGGCATTATGTGCCGTCACCGCTGCCGGAAAGGCGGCCGTGCCCGTTTTGTGACAGAGCTTAACACCTTGAAGTGTAGCCACATGGCGGGGGGTCATTTAGAATCACCCGCTGGCCCCCTGAATAGCGATCACTATGAACAACGCGGCAGTTCACCTCTCCAATGCCCCCGTCCGGCGCATTCTGATCATCAAACTGCGCCACCACGGCGATATGTTACTGACGACGCCGGTTATCAATACCCTGCATCAGCATTACCCGGCGGCAGAGATTGATGTGCTGCTGTATCAGGAGACGCGTGACATGCTGGCCGCGCACCCGGCGGTGACCACGATTTTCGCCATCGACCGGCAATGGAAGAAGCTGGGCACCCGCAAGCATCTGCAAAAAGAGGCCGGGCTTATCCGGGCGATCCGCGCCCGCCGGTACGATCTGGTGGTCAACCTCGCGGATCAGTGGCGCAGCGCATTGATCACCCGCCTGAGCGGCGCGCCGGTGCGTATCGGGTTTGATTTCCCGAAACGCCGCCATCCGCTGTGGCGCGCCTGCCATACGCAACTGGCATCGACCGACGGCCATAACCGCCTGCACACGGTGGAGCAGAACCTCTCGATCCTCGCGCCGCTGGGGCTGGCCCCGCTGGATGAGCGCGTCACCATGAGCTACCGCGATGATGACCGGGCGGCAGTGGCGGCGCTGCTGGCCGCTCAGCAGGTTGCTGCCCCCTATATTGTGGTGCAGCCGACGTCACGCTGGTTCTTCAAATGCTGGAGCGAAGAGAACATGGCCGAAACGCTGCGCGCCCTGCTGGCCGACGGCCACCGCATTGTGCTCACCTCAGGGCCGGATGCCAAAGAGCAGAAGATGATCGCGCAGATTCAGGCGCTCTGCCCGCAGCCCGGGCTGGTGTCGCTGGCCGGGCAACTGACGCTGCGCCAGCTGGCCGCGCTGATTGATGGGGCGCGGCTGTTTATCGGGGTGGATTCAGTGCCGATGCACATGGCCGCCGCGCTCGGTACGCCGTGCCTGGCGCTGTTCGGCCCCTCAAAACTGACCTTCTGGCGGCCCTGGCGGGTTAACGGCCGGGTCATCTGGGCCGGGGATTACGGCACCCTGCCTGACCCGGATGCGATCGATACCCGCACTGACCAGCGCTACCTGAACCTTATTCCGACAGACGCGGTGATTAATGCCGCGCGGGAACTCCTGATATGACACCTTTCCGTTTGGCGATTGTGCGCCAGAAATACCGCCCGGATGGCGGCGCAGAACGTTTTGTCGCCCGCGCACTGGACGCGCTGGATAACCAGAACCTGGATTTGAACGTGATCACCCGCGAGTGGCAGGGCGACACCCGGCCCAACTGGCATATTCACCTGTGTAACCCGGTGAAATGGGGCCGCATCAGCCGTGAGCGCGGCTTTGCGGAGGCGGCCCGCGCCCTGTGGCAGCGGGAAAAGTTTGACCTGGTGCAGAGCCATGAACGCATTGCCGGCTGTGACATCTATCGCGCCGGGGACGGCGTGCACCGCCGCTGGCTGTTGCAGCGTGCGCGGCTGCTGCCGGTGTGGCGGCGTAAACTGCTGTTTTCTGACCGCTATCACCGTTATGTGATGTGTGCCGAGCGGGCGATGTATGCCGCGCCGGAACTCAAGGCCGTTATCTGCAATGCAGAGATGATCAAGCGCGAGATTGTGGCGGATTTCGGTGTGCCGCCGGAGAAAATCTCGGTGATCTACAACGCTATCGACAGTGAGAAGTTTGTACCGGCTGACGAGGCGGTGCGCCAGACTCTGCGTCAGCAGCTCTCGCTGCCGGCCAGCGCGCACTGTTTGATTTTTGTCGGCTCCGGCTTTGAACGCAAAGGGCTGGCCGCCGCCATTCAGGCGCTGGCCGCCACCGACAGCTACCTGATCGTGGTGGGGAAAGACAAAGATGAGAAACACTACCGCGCATTGGCGCAATCGCTGGGGTGCCTGAACCGCCTGCGTTTTCTGGGCGTCCAGAAACAGACGCTGCCGTTCTATCAGGCCGCGGACGCACTGCTGCTGCCGACGCTCTATGACCCCTTCCCCAATGTCATTCTTGAGGCAATGGCCTGTGGCCTGCCGGTGATCACCAGCAACACCTGCGGCGGCGCGGAGTTTATCCGCCAGGGGGAAAACGGGTTTGTCTGTGATGCGCTGGATGTAGCGGCGCTGGTGGAGGCGATCCGCGCCCTGCCGGCCTGTGCGCCCGGCTCGGCAATGGGCGAAGCCGCCCGGCAACGCATTCTGCCTGCCACGCCTGCTGCCCTGTCGGCACAGCTGATTTCACTCTACTCAAGGCTTCTGGACTGATATGCGCATAGTAATGATGATCGATGGCCTCGGCGGCGGCGGCGCGGAAAAAGTGGTGCTGACGCTGTGTGAGGGGATGCAGAAGATGGGCCACCAGATAACGCTGCTCTCCTTGCAGGATGTCTGTGCGTATCCGATCCCGGCCGGGATTCACTATCAGGTGATTGCCGATACCAGCCGCGCACCGTGGCGCAAGGTTACTGAATTGTCACGCCGCGCTGCCGCGCTGGATACCGTTCTCCGCCAACTGGAAAAATCGCACGGCCGCTTTGATCTGGCGATCTCCAACCTGCACAAAACCGATCGCATCGTGCGCCGCAGCCGGGTGCTGGGCAGCGACCGCCTCTGGTTCTGCGTGCATGGTGTGCTCTCCCGCACCTATCTGGGCCACCGCACCGGGCTGGATCGCTGGCTGAAAAAGCGGAAGATGATGCAGGTCTATCAGCATCAAAATATGATTTCCGTGTCTCAGGCGGTGGCAGAGGATTTGACCGCTAACCTGGGGCTGACATTGAAAGCCAGTGAGGTGATCAATAACCCGTTCGATATTGACGCCATCCGGCAGCTCGCCGCGGAACCCTGTGAATGGGCCGGAAAGCCGTACCTGATTCACGTCGGGCGTTTCCATGAACAGAAGCGCCATGACCGGCTGCTGAAGGCTTACGCCCTTTCCGGCATCACTGCCCCGCTGCTGCTGGCCGGTACCGGCAGCGATGCCCGCACGGCCGCCATCAAAAACCTGGCGCAGCAGCTCGGTATCGCTGACCGGGTGATTTTCATGGGCTTCCGGGCGAACCCGTTCCCGCTGATTAAACACGCCTCACTGCTGGTGCTCAGCTCGGATAATGAAGGGTTTGGCAATGTGCTGGTGGAGGCGCTGATCTGCGGTACGCCGGTCGTGAGTACTGACTGCCCCGGCGGCCCGCATGAAATTCTGGAAAGTACCGGCATGGCCCGGGGCCTGTCGGCGCTTACGGAGGAGGCACTGGCGGAGAAAATCCGCGAAGGCTTTACGCAGCCGCTGCCGATCCGGGAAGAGGCGCTGCAAAAATACAGCATTCAGGCGATTTGCCGCCGTTATCTGGATCTTTACCACGGCTGACGAGCGATTACCGGCAGGCAAAACCTGCCGTTTTTTACCGGGCGCTTTTTTCCAGCGCCTGCCACGCCTCATCCACGCTGATATCCTGACATTCACCAGACGCGGTCTGGAGAATATGGTACTCGCCTGACCACGGGTGCCATGCGGCTTTATCCGTATCCCCGAAAAACACCACGGTATTTTTCCCGAGCGCCGATGCCAGATGCATCTGCCCGCCGTCGCTGCACAGAATCGGGTTACACAGGCTGAAACCGGCAATCACTTCCCGCACCGAGGCGGTCGGGTAGAGTGCGACCCGGTCTGAGCCGCATTGCGCCATCAGCGCCTCGGCCCGCGCCTGGTCGCCGATGTCATCGGGCGACAGGGTGCCCTGGGGCGACCAGAAGATCAGCACGCCGGCATCCGGCTGCTGCACGATACGCGCGATCACCTCGGCATAACGCTCAACCGGCCAGCGGCGTTTCGGGCTGCGGCTGCTGATGTGTATGCCATAGAGTTTCTGCACCGGCGGCAGCAACGCGGCCCGGCGGCGGGCCGCCTCAGTGAGTTCGTCCGCAGTGGGGTAGACGCGCACCGCCGGGATCGGCGGCGGGGTATCCGTGATGGCCTTTAAATAACTGAAGGTGCGCTCAACCTGATGATGGCCGGAAAAGTCTGATTTGCCGAAAGGCCGGGCTATTTCTTTACGCCCCAGATCGGCGCCGATTATATTTTTCGCTCCCACCATTCGCGCCAGTTGCAGGCTATATTTGCACGGCGACGGATTGGCCAGAATTACCGCGTCAAACTTTACCCGGCGTAATTTCAGCAGAATGGCGGCGCGCTCCAGATATACGCCCAGCGCGGACTGGTTTTTATCGCGGTGCTTGGCTTTTTTATAGATAAAAAGATGATCAACATGGGGATTGTTCTTAACGACATCCTTACTGACGGAATTAATCAACAAAGAGATCGTTGCCTGCGGATAAACGGTTTTCACCCCTTCGATTAACGGCGTAGTACAAACCAGATCACCAATATTATCCCGGCGGATAATCAGTATATTTTTCATTTTATCCTTTACGGCAAAAAGTGTCGCCTGCCCCGGACACCCGCCCGGACTGCGCAAGATAGCGCCTTTCGGCGGCAGGTATGATACTATTCACGCTACCCCATATAAATGAATTTGATAGAATGTTGCTGCGTTTATATCAGGTATTACTCTACCTCATCCAACCCCTGATCTGGATTCGCTTACTGTTACGTAGTCGCAAATCCCCGGCTTACCGCAAACGCTGGGCAGAGCGCTATGGCTTCTGCGAAGGAAAAGTAATACCCGGCGGCATCATGCTGCATTCGGTGTCGGTTGGTGAAACGCTGGCGGCGATCCCGTTAGTCCGCGCCCTGCGCCACCGCTACCCCTCATTGCCGATTACTGTGACCACAATGACCCCGACAGGTTCCGAGCGTGTGCAGTCGGCCTTCGGCAAAGACGTGCACCATGTGTACCTGCCCTATGATCTGCCGGGATCGGTAAACCGCTTCCTGAACAGCGTCAGCCCTAAGCTGGTGATTGTGATGGAAACCGAGCTGTGGCCTAACCTGATCAGTGCGCTGCACCAGCGGGAGATCCCGCTGGTGATTGCCAATGCCCGCCTCTCCGCCCGTTCCGCCGCCGGTTATCAGAAAATTGGCGGGTTCATGAAAACCCTGCTGCGCCGCATTACGCTGATTGCCGCGCAAAATCAGGAAGATGGTGAACGCTTTATTGAGCTGGGGCTGAAACGCAGCCAGCTGGCGGTGACCGGCAGCCTGAAATTCGATATTTCGGTCACGCCGGAACTGGCAGTACGCGCGGTCTCCTTGCGTCGCCAGTGGGCGCCGCATCGCCCGGTGTGGATCGCCACCAGCACCCATGAGGGGGAAGAGAGCGTGCTGTTGCAGGCGCATCGCCAGTTGCTCGCCCAGTTCCCTAATCTGTTGCTGATTCTGGTGCCGCGCCATCCTGAACGCTTCTCCACCGCCAAAGATCTCACCGCCAAAGCCGGCATGAGCTATACCCTGCGCAGCAGCGGCGAATTGCCGAACAGCGGCACCCAGGTAGTAATTGGCGATACCATGGGCGAGCTGATGCTGCTGTACGGCATTGCCGACCTCGCGTTTGTCGGCGGCAGCCTGGTTCCGCGCGGCGGCCATAACCCGCTGGAAGCAGCGGCCCATGCCATTCCGGTGCTGATGGGGCCACACACCTTTAATTTCAAAGATATCTGTACCAAGCTGAGTGAGGCCGACGGCCTGATCACCGTCAACGATGCTGAAACGCTGGTGAAAGAGATCACCACTCTGCTGACCGATGAAGATTACCGTCTCTACTATGGCCGCCATGCCGTTGAGGTGCTGCACCAGAATCAGGGGGCGCTCCAGCGTCTGCTGCATCTGCTGGAGCCTTACCTGCCGCCCCGGAGCCATTGATGAGCGCCCGTAAACGCCTTTCCGTGGTGCTGATTGCCAAAAATGAAGCCGACCTGCTGCCGGACTGCCTGCGCTCTGTGGCATGGGCGGACGACATCATCCTGCTCGACTCCGGCAGCCAGGACGCCACCGCCGAGGTCGCCCGGCAGGCGGGTGCCACCGTTTACCAGAACCAGGCGTGGCCCGGCTTCGGTAAACAGCGCCAACTGGCACAGCAGTACGCCACCGGCGACTATATTCTGATGATCGATGCGGACGAACGGGTCAGTGCCCCCCTGCGCCAGGCGATTGAGCAGGTATTGCAGGCGCCGGACGAGGGCGCGGTGTACAGCCTGGGGCGGCGCAACCTGTTCCTCGGGCGCTTTATGCGCCACAGCGGCTGGTACCCGGATCGCGTTGTGCGTTTATATGACGCGCGGAAATACCGCTACAACGACCATCTGGTGCATGAGTCGCTGGAGACGCAGGGCGCGCGCGTCATCCCCTTGCCGGGGGATTTACTGCACCTGACCTGCCGTGACCTGCCGGCGTTCCAGCAAAAACAGCTGGGGTATGCGCGGGACTGGGCGCAACAGCGCTACCAGCAAGGGAAAGGGTGCAGCTTCCTCTCCATCCTCAGCCACACCGCCGGGGCGTTCTGTAAAACCTGGCTGCTGCGCGCCGGTTTCCTGGATGGAAAACAGGGTTTCCTGCTGGCGGTGGTCAATGCACAATACACGTTCAATAAGTACGCAACCCTCTGGGCGCTGCGCCATACCCAGCCACCAAGCGAGCCATCATGAGCAATAAAGCCATCTATCCCGGTACTTTTGATCCGCTGACCAATGGGCACCTTGAGCTGATGACCCGTGCGTCAGTGATGTTTGATCGTGTGGTGCTGGCGATTGCGGCCAACCCGGCCAAAAAACCGCTGTTCTCTCTGGAGGAGCGGGTGGCACTGGCCCAGCAGGCGCTGGCGCACCTGCCTAATGTGGAGGTGGTGGGGTTCAGCAGCCTGATGGCCCACTTTGCCGAACAGCAGCAGGCCAACATCCTGATCCGTGGTTTGCGGGCCGTTACTGACTTCGAATATGAGAAGCAACTCGCCGCCATGAACCGCCACCTGCTGCCAACGCTGGAAACCGTGTTCCTGATGCCGTCCGAACAGTGGGGCTTCCTCTCCTCTACGCTGGTGAAAGAGGTGGCGCGCCACGGTGGCGAAATCGACCCATTTTTGCCGGCGCCTGTCGCACAGGCGCTGAAGCAGAAACTGGCCTGACTACTGCTGGCAACGCGGGCAGAAGAAGGTGCTGCGCTGCCCGTGGCGTGCGGATTCAATCAGTGAACCGCACACCCGGCAAGGCTCACCCGCCCGGCCATACACCTGCAGCTCCTGGGCGAAATAGCCCGGTTTGCCGTCCGACTGAAGAAAATCACGCAGCGTCGTCCCGCCCTGCTCAATCGAGCGTTGCAGCACCGCTTTGATGGTGGTCACCAGCAGCGCAGCTTCACTGTGTGACAGGGAACCGGCCGCCCGGTCCGGTGCAATCCCGGCCATAAACAGCGATTCGCTGGCATAGATGTTCCCCACGCCCACCACCAGTTTGTTATCCATCAGCCAGGGTTTGACCAGCGTGCGCTTATTACGCGATTTTTCAAACAGATACTCTGCGGAGAACTCATCATCCAGCGGCTCCGGCCCCAGATGGGCGAGCACATTGCTGGTGGTCAGGTCTTCACACCACAGCCAGGCACCGAAGCGGCGCGGGTCGGTGTAACGCAGCACGTAGCCGTTATCCATCACCAGATCGACATGGTCATGTTTGCCTGGTTCGTGCTCTTCCCGCAGCATCCGCAAGCTGCCGGACATCCCGAGATGCACGATAATCCAGCCACGCGGCAGCTCAATCAGCAGGTATTTGGCCCGGCGCTGCACGCTGAGCACCGGCTGGTCGCTTAACGCCATGATCTCGGTGGAGACCGGCCAGCGCAGGCGGCTGTTGCGGACAATGGCATGTTGAATGGTATGGCCGACCATGAAAGGCTCGATGCCGCGGCGGCTGGTTTCAACTTCAGGTAATTCAGGCATGCAGGCTCCCGTTTACTGAACTGATAAACGCCGCCCCGTCAGGCTGGGTGCCTGTGGCGGCTTCATAAAAACAAAAAACCCGGCCGAAGCCGGGTTTTTTATTAATCCACTAAAATTATTTAATTTTAGCTTCTTTGTAGATCACGTGTTGACGGACAACTGGATCGAATTTCTTCAGTTCCAGTTTTTCCGGCTTAGTACGCTTGTTCTTCGTGGTGGTATAGAAGTGACCAGTACCAGCAGAAGAAACCAGCTTGATCTTCTCGCGAACACCTTTAGCCATGATTCAGTTCCTTAATACTTCTCACCGCGGGTACGGAGATCGGCCAAGACCGCTTCAATACCCTTCTTATCAATAACACGCATACCTTTAGCAGATACACGCAGAGTTACAAAGCGCTTCTCGCCCTCAACCCAAAAACGGTGAGAGTGCAGGTTCGGCAGAAAACGGCGTTTGGTCGCGTTCATTGCGTGGGAACGGTTGTTACCGCTCACCGGGCGCTTGCCAGTAACTTGGCAGACTCGGGACATGTCTATTCTCCAAAAATCAAATCAGCTCGAGCTTCGTATAGGATTTGGCCGCCTCGTCAGGCTTTAGAGCCCATCTCAGCAAATTTCACTGAGAAGACTCGTCATCATCAGGTGTAAAAACCGTCATCAGGTCAGAAACCTGCTGAGATAGGCTCTTAACGCCAAACCCAAGATTCTCAAAGGTGGCGTAGTATACGCTCTGAAGCGTATGTGCTCAAGTCCCGAACAGCTAAAGATCCCGAAGGATCGCGAAAAAAGGGCTCAAATCCAGCCGCGCGCGGCGAAAGAGACCGATTCACCATTACCGATCACCAGATGGTCCAGCACGCGGATATCGAGTAATTGGCAGGCTTTTATCACCTGTTCGGTTATTATTCTGTCGGCCTGGCTGGGTTCAGCCTTACCCGACGGGTGATTATGCGCGAGAATTAACGCGGCTGCATTAGCCTTCATTGCTTCCCGGACAATTTCCCGTGGATGGATCTCGACGCAATCAATAGTACCAGCAAACATCTCTTCATGGCGAATCAGCCGGTGTTGATTGTCCAGAAACAGCACAAGGAAAATCTCCCGTTCACGGCGCGCCAATACTCCCTGGATATAACGCGTCACCACCTCCGGTGAACGCAGGGCATCGCCGCAGGCCAGATGACGGATAACACTGCGCCGCGCCAGTTCAGACACCGCGCTTATCTGGGCATATTTCGCTTCGCCGATGCCGTCGCAACCCGCCAGTCTTGAATAATCGGCTGTCATCAGCGCATGGAGGGAACCGAACTCCGCCATTAATTGCCGCGCCAGTACCGTGACATGCGTGCCGGGGTAGCCGGTGCGTAAAAAAATCACCAGCAACTCCTCATCCGTTAAGTGCCCTGCGCCGTATTTCAGCAGCTTTTCACGCGGTGGCATGCCCTCATTCCAGGCCATTCCTCTTGCCCTCCTCCCGGTTTAAGAGCGCCATCATAGCGATAGTCCCACGGAACGCGACACCCGGTGGCTGACTTTGCGAGCCGCTTTCCAGACTTTATCTTTCCCGGCCATGGGCCGGACGCGGTAGCGGTTCTGCCCGGTGGTTATGCTAAAATGCGCGCATTAATGGCTGAAAATCGGACAACCATAATGGCGGGACTTACCGGTAAACATATTGTGCTTGGCGTCAGCGGCGGTATCGCGGCTTATAAATCCCCTGAGCTGGTGCGCCGGCTGCGGGATCGCGGCGCCGAGGTGCGGGTGGTGCTGACCAGCGCCGCCAAGGCCTTTATTACCCCACTCAGCCTGCAGGCGGTCTCCGGCCACCCGGTGTCAGATGACCTGCTGGACCCGGCAGCCGAAGCGGCAATGGGGCACATTGAGCTTGGAAAATGGGCTGATTTGGTGATCATGGCGCCGGCGACTGCCGATCTGCTGGCACGCGTCACCGCCGGCATGGCCAATGACCTGCTGACCACCGTCTGCCTGGCCACCGCGGCCCCGGTTGCCGCCGTACCGGCCATGAACCAGCAGATGTACCGTGCGCCCGCCACGCAGGCCAACCTGGCGACACTGGCGCAGCGCGGCGTCCTGTTATGGGGGCCGGACAGCGGCAGCCAGGCCTGTGGGGATGTCGGCCCCGGCCGGATGCTCGATCCTTTGGAGATCGTCGAACGGGCGGTGCAACACTTCTCGCCCGTAAAGGATCTGCAACACCTGAAGATAATGCTCACCGCCGGCCCGACGCGCGAAGCGCTGGACCCGGTGCGTTTCATCAGCAACTACAGCTCCGGCAAAATGGGGTTTGCCATCGCCCAGGCGGCCGCCGCACGCGGTGCTCAGGTCACGCTGGTGGCCGGGCCGGTGTCTCTGCCGACCCCGCCGGGGGTGACCCGCGTTGACGTCACCAGCGCATTAGAGATGGAACAGGAAGTGATGAAACAGGCTGGCGACCAGCAGATTTTTATCGGGTGTGCCGCAGTGGCAGACTACCGCGCCGCCCAAGTGTCCCCGGAGAAAATCAAAAAGCAAGGCGATGAAATCACGCTGAAAATGGTCAAAAACCCGGACATCGTGGCCGGTGTCGCCGCGATGGCGGTACGTCGCCCGTTTGTCGTGGGATTTGCCGCCGAAACCCAGAATGTGGAAGAATACGCGCGACAAAAATTGATACGCAAAAACCTCGACCTGATTTGCGCTAACGATATTTCACTGGCCGGGCATGGTTTCAATAGCGATACCAACGCCCTGCACCTTTTTTGGCAGCAAGGGGATGTGCGTTTGCCGCACGCTGATAAAACCCTCCTTGGCCAACAGTTACTAGACGAGATTGTCAGCCGTTATGATGAAAAAAATCGACGTAAAGATTCTTGATCCGCGTATTGGTCAGGACTTCCCCTTACCGACTTACGCCACCCCCGGCTCCGCCGGCCTTGACCTGCGCGCCTGCCTGGACGCGGCCGTTGAACTGGCACCGGGCCAGACAGCCCTGCTGCCGACCGGCCTGGCCATCCATATCGCTGATGCCTCACTGGCGGCGGTGATCCTGCCGCGTTCCGGGCTGGGCCATAAACATGGCGTGGTACTGGGCAACCTGGTGGGCCTGATTGACTCTGACTATCAGGGGCAACTGATGGTGTCGGTGTGGAACCGCAGCCAGACCGCCTTCACTGTTGAGCCGGGCGAGCGTATTGCACAGATGGTGTTTGTGCCGGTGGTTCAGGCAGAGTTCAACCTTGTTGACGCGTTTGACAGCAGCGAACGGGGCGAAGGCGGTTTCGGCCACTCCGGCCGCCAGTAATCCTGTAGCGCGTCGTGCCCGTCCGCGACAGTGAACACCGCTTTACCTAAAAATACCTGCCACTCATTACTTCTCTTTTTATAAGCCGCAGAGTTTTCTGAACTCATGCGGCAAGGTTGTGGGTTTTCGTTGATTAACGCCGTTATTAGCAAGGATCTCTCTGGATATGGCAGAAAAAGAAAATAAAAGGAACCGGCGCGAGGAAATTTTACAGGCTCTGGCCCAGATGCTGGAATCCAGTGACGGTAGTCAGCGCATCACCACCGCCAAACTCGCCGCCACCGTGGGCGTTTCCGAAGCGGCACTGTACCGGCATTTTCCCAGCAAGACCAAGATGTTTGACAGCCTGATTGAGTTTATTGAAGACAGCCTGATCAGCCGTATCAACCTGATTTTGCAGGATGAAAAAGAGACCCTTGCCCGGCTGCGCCTGATCCTGTTATTAATTCTTGGTTTTGCGGAGCGTAACCCAGGCCTGACCCGTATCATGACCGGCCATGCGCTGATGTTTGAACAAGACCGGTTGCAGGCCCGCATCAATCAGTTGTTTGAACGGATTGAGGCGCAGTTACGGCAAGTGCTACGCGAACGTAAATTGCGTGAGGGAACGGCGTTCAGTCATGACGAGGCGCTGCTGGTCAGCCAGATGCTGGCACTCTGCGAAGGGATGCTGTCGCGCTATGTCCGTTCTGATTTCCGCTACCGGCCGACGCAAGACTTTGATCACCGCTGGCCGCTGATCGCCAGCCAGTTGCAGTGACGCTGAAATAAGAAAAGGGCCGTAAGGCCCTTTTTTATACCCGGCAGCGTGCCGGACTCAGACGCCGTACTGCTGGCGATAGGCGCGCACTGCCGCAAGATGGTCAGCCATCTCCGGTTTCTCTTCGAGGTAGACGATCAGATCATTGAGCGTAATGATAGAAATCACTTTGCAGTGATAGTCGCGCTCCACTTCCTGAATAGCAGAGATCTCGGCACGTCCGCGCTCCTGGCGATCCAGCGAGATCAACACGCCGGCCAGTGTCGCACCCTGCGCATTGATGATCTCCATCGACTCACGGATGGCCGTCCCGGCGGTTATCACATCGTCCACCAGCATCACGCGCCCCTGCAGCGGGCTGCCTACCAGCGTGCCGCCTTCGCCATGATCCTTGGCTTCTTTGCGGTTGAAACAGTAAGGCACATCGCGCTCATGATGCTCGGCCAATGCCACTGCGGTCGTGGTCGCAATCGGAATGCCTTTGTAGGCCGGCCCGAACACCAGGTCAAAATCAATTCCGGAGTCCATCAGGGCTTCTGCATAGAAGCGCCCCAGCAGCGCCAAATCACGCCCGGTATTAAACAGGCCGGCATTAAAGAAGTAGGGGCTGGTACGGCCCGATTTCAAGGTAAATTCGCCGAACTTCAAAACCTGTTTATTAAGCGCGAACTCAATAAATGTGCGCTGATAGGCTTTCATGGTCTCTCTCCTCATTAATGACTGATCGCACATGCCCCGCAAATGGGCCATAAAAAAGGCGACTCATCGCCGCCTTAAAAATCTTATTGCTCAAGCGCCGCTTTCTGCGCTGTGAAAATAGTATCAATCCCCTCGCGCGCCAGCGCCAGCAGGGAGAGCAACTCCTCATGGCTGAACGGCTCGCCTTCGGCGGTACCCTGCACTTCAATCATGCGGCCATCTTCGGTCATCACCACATTCATGTCAGTTTCTGCGGCGGAGTCTTCGACATATTCCAGGTCGCAAAGCGCTTCGCCTTTAACGATCCCCACGGACACGGCAGCAACCAGCCCTTTCATCGGGTTCGCTTTCAGCTTGCGGGCGGCTACCAGCGCATTCAGCGCATCGGCCAGCGCCACACAAGCACCGCTGATGGATGCCGTGCGCGTGCCGCCGTCAGCCTGCAATACATCGCAGTCGAGGGTGATGGTGAACTCGCCCAGCTTTTTCAGGTCAACCGCGGCACGCAGCGAACGCGCAATCAGGCGCTGAATCTCCAGGGTACGGCCGCCCTGTTTGCCCTTGGCCGCTTCACGCGGGTTACGGGTATGGGTTGAACGCGGCAGCATGCCATATTCAGCGGTGATCCATCCCTGGCCCTGTCCTTTCAGGAAGCGCGGCACGCCCTCTTCCACCGTTGCGGTGCACAGTACTTTGGTCTCACCAAATTCCACCAGCACTGAACCTTCAGCATGTTTGGTGTAGTTGCGGGTGAAAGTGAGGGGGCGCACCTGGTGTGCATTACGGCCTGCTGGACGCATGGATTGATCTCCGGCTTGCAAATCTTAGTTGGCTGCGCATTATACGGGCTTCGTGAGGTAATGCCTATCATGACGGGTAGGCCGCGGCTATAATCCCCCCATCTTTACATTATGGGGACGCACATATGATCCGCAGCATGACCGCCTACGCCCGGCGTGAAATCAAGGGCAACTGGGGCAGCGCAGCCTGGGAACTCCGTTCCGTTAACCAGCGTTATCTGGAAACCTACATCCGCCTGCCGGAGCAGTTCCGCGGCCTGGAGCCGGTTGTCCGTGAGCGCATCCGCGCGCGGCTGACCCGCGGCAAGATCGAATGTAACCTGCGTTTCGAGCTCGACCCGGGTGCCCAGAGCAGCCTGGTACTGAATGAAAAATTGGCCAAACAGCTGGTAGAAGCCGCCAACTGGGTCAAAATGCAGAGCGACGAGGGTGAGATCAACCCGGTCGATATTCTGCGCTGCCCGGGTGTGATGTCGGCGGAAGAGCAGGATCTGGATGCCATCAGCGCGGAGTTGCTCAAAGCCCTCGACGGCGCGTTGGATGATTTCATCGCCGCCCGTGAAAGCGAAGGTGCCGCCCTGAAATCGTTGATTGAACAGCGACTTGAAGGCGTGAGTGCGGAAGTGAAAAAAGTACGTGCCCAGATGCCGAACATCCTGCAATGGCAGCGTGAACGGCTGGTCAGCAAACTGGAAGAAGCCGAAGTGCAGCTGGAGAATAACCGGCTGGAACAGGAACTGGTGCTGATGGCCCAGCGCGTGGATGTGGCAGAAGAGCTGGATCGCCTTGAAGCGCATGTGAAAGAGACGCACAAAATCCTGAAGAAAGAGGAAGCCGTGGGCCGTCGCCTGGACTTCATGATGCAGGAGTTCAACCGCGAGTCGAACACCCTGGCATCAAAATCGATTAATGCCGATGTCACCACCTCCGCCATCGAGCTGAAAGTGTTGATCGAACAGATGCGTGAGCAGATTCAGAACATCGAGTAAGTTTTCAGCAAGAGTTACCTGCTATCAAAAAATCCAAAAGCCCGCATTCAGCCGGGCTTTTTTGTTGTCCTGAGCTAGAGCGCATGACCAGGGTGTACCCAAAGGTGTACCTGACAGGATTTGGGTACATCAGTTTGGGTACACCCCCTCTTCAACATATAGGTATTCACAATGCCAACACTGACAGATAGGCAAATTCGCTCATGGATAAAGGCCAGCGTTAAGGCTGTTCTCTGTTGATAAAGAGACATTGTCCAGATCAATTCTTTTTGCCCATTTAGCGTTGTTCCTTACTAAGACAATTATCTTTGTGAGGGATTTTACGCTTTCTCCTCGTACTGTTCTGGATAGCGGTCCCGGCTGGCAAAGATGTTTGTCACTTCCATCATATTCTCGGTTCCCCATGTACACAGTGGGATGATTGCCTCGGCCAGGCTACGGCCCAGCGGGGTCAGCGCATAGTCTACGCGTGGCGGTACTTCCTGATAATCGGTACGCGCCAGCACGCGGTCAGCCTCGAGATCCTTCAACTGCTGAATTAATACCTTGTGGCTCACGCCATTGATCGACCGCTTGAGCTCGCCGTAGCGCTTCGGACCGCTACGTAAGAAAAACAGCACCAGCGGTTTCCACTTGCCTGAGATGATGCGAAGCGTGGCGTTCAGCCCACAGCCGGTACCACAGTTTTCGGTTTGAGAGGGTGTTGTCATTTGATACTTACCTAAAGGTGCATACTTGTACTTAGGTTAGCAGAAGCGCAATGTGGTCAGCAAGTAAGCAATTGCCTGCTTCTTCACAACTCAAATGAAGGGTGAACAACATGAACAGATTAAATGGAATGACCGCCGTGATCACCGGCGGCGCTACCGGCATTGGGCTTGCTGCTGCCAAACGTTTCATCGAAGAAGGTGCTTTTGTCTTCATCTTTGGCCGCCGGCAAGAAGCGCTTGATGCCGCTGTAAATGAACTTGGCCCGAACGCCCGGGCCGTTAAGGGCTCGGTCTCAGAGCCACTCGATCTTGACCGGCTTTACGCGGCGGTGAAAGCCGAGCGCGGAACGCTGGATATAGTATTTGCCAATGCCGGTACGGGAAGCCAGCTGGCGTTAGGCAATATTACCGCCCGGCATATTGATGAAATATTCGACACCAATGTAAAGGGGGCAATTTTTACCGTCCAGAGTGCGTTGCCGCTCATGGGTAAGGGCGGCTCGATAATCCTGACCGGATCAAGCGCAGGCACAACGGGTGCTCCTGCATTCAGCGCTTACAGCGCGAGCAAAGCGGCAGTGCGTAACCTCGCACGGAGCTTTGCAGAGGATTTGAAGGGCACCGGTATCCGGATAAACGTGCTTTCACCGGGACCGACGGCGACCGAACTTGCAAAAGCAGCGCTGGGTGAGGACGGCATAAAAGCCTTTGGCTCAATGACCCCGCTCCAGCGTATGGCCGATCCGGATGAACTCGGGGCGGCAGCGACTTTTCTCGCGTCGTCGGACAGCAGCTTCATGACTGCCAGCGAGCTCGCTGTTGATGGCGGACTAGCGCAAATTTGACCCGCGATGCTTTGCTGATCACCCCATTTGATTTCAAAACCCACCGGCACAGTCAATCCCAGGAATATCTATGAGTTATGCAATTATAGGTTTCGGCAATATTGGTCAGGCGCTTGCAAAGGCATTTGCCCGAAGCGGCATAGAAGTATCTGTCGCCACCACCCGCGACCCAGAAAGCTATGCTTCTGCGGCGGCAGCGATAGGGCCCGAGGTGATTCCAAAAAAACTCACGGAGGCTGTAAAGGCGGACGTCATCTTTTTGGCCGTCCGTTACGAATCGCATCAGGATGTGGCGAGGACGCTTCCGACCTGGAAAGGAAAAACTATCATCGATGTGACTAATGCCTATGGTGTATCGCCCGAGGAACTAGGGGGACAGCCCTCTTCTGACGTCGTCGCTCAGGCATTTACTGGTGGAATGCTGGTCAAGGGATTTAACCATTTAGCCTCTGCTGTTCTCGGACAAGATCCGCATATACAGGGAGGCAGGAGAGTTGTTTTCCTGGCGAGTGATGAGAAAGGTGCTGAAGATGAAGTTGGCCTGCTTGCGGAAAGGCTTGGTTTCTCACCGATTAAACTCGGTGGTCTTTCTGAAGGTGGGCAACTCGTGCAGGCGCGCGGAAATAGCTGGGGCAAGCTGATCTTTAAAGATTTAGTCAAATTTGAATGATTAACTGCCCTCGATCACTGTTTCAAAGATTTTAAATACTTTCAGACATTAAGCCCCTAATCAGGGGTTTTTATATCGAATTTATCCATTGGGAGGCGGCCCCTAAAAGGCCTGAATACGCTATACCCATGTCCAGGATCTTTAGCGTCCGGGCCACATACTTCCACCAATCCTTAGACACGCCTCTCTTTGTATCCGTTTGACATGCTCAATATGAAAAGCCCGCCCCTTGCGGGCTTTTTTCTGCCGGACGATCAGCGTTTACGTTTGCGCCCCCGCGTCAGGGCGGCGAGGCCTAGCCCGGCCAGCGCCAGAACGGTGACGCCCACCATATGGGAATCCACAGAGATCGCCTTGTCTTTGGCATTCTTACTAAACCGGCCATGGGTACGGTGCAGGTGCTCTACCGGCTCATACAGGTAATCCGGACGCAACGGGGATTCCGGCTCGTCGGTCATCTGCCCTTTATAGGCCTGTTTTGCCAATAATTTGTCCAGCATACCGGGGAAGACCATGTTGCCGAGAATCGATTGCAGCGTTGCCTTGCCCAGCCAGATTTCACGCGGGGCGCGCCTGGCGGCGTCAAAAATAGCCCGGGCGGCCACTTCCGGCTGGTAAATCGGGGCCACCGGCTGCACGCGGTGGCTGAGTTTATTGCGCGCCCATTCAAATTGCGGTGTATTGATGCCCGGCAGATGCACCATGGTCAGGCGTACCCGGCTTTTATCGTGAATCAGTTCACTGCGCAGCGAATCAGTAAACCCACGGAGCGCCGCTTTGGCCGCACAATACGCTGACTGCAGCGGAATAGAGCGATAGGCCAGCGCCGAACCGGTCTGCACAATGGTGCCGTGGTTGCGTGGCTGCATACGCTTCAGGGCAGCGAGCGTGCCGTTGACGGCCCCAAGATAAGTGACGTCAGTAACGCGTTTATATTCTTCAGGCGTCATCTCGCTGACCGGGGCAATTACCGTATTCATGGCAACGTTTACCCATATATCGATAGGGCCAAGATCGTTTTCCACCTGATCGGCTGCCCGCTCAACCTGCGCCGAATCAGAGACATCCACCGGCAGCCCCAGTACGCGGCCGCCACAGGCTTCCAGTTCCTCAACGGCGCTGCGCAGCCCCTCTTCTCCCCGGGCAAGTATGGCGACATCAAACCCTTCCTGGGCGAAATGGAGAGCGGTAGCCCGGCCAACCCCTGCCGTTCCGCCTGTAATGACGGCCACACGTGCGTGATTACTCATTGATTACTCTCCTTTGAAATACGCCTTTAGTGCAAAAAGCATAGCAGCCAGCTGTACCAGCGCGCGGTTGCCCCAGAGGAATAGGCAATACACAAAGAGGTATGGGTATTTTTCAACCATCCCATCGGGCCTATCATCAGCCATGTTGACGCACGTTCAGCGTCTGTTTTTCTATTTTCTGAAAGGGTAACCCTATGACCAGTATCAAGAACAAAGTGATTGCCATCACCGGCGCAAGCAGCGGTATTGGCGAAGCCACGGCACGTTTACTGGCAGAACGAGGCGCGCGGGTCATCGTCGGCGCACGCCGGGTGGATCGGCTGGCTACGCTGGTGGATGAGATCCGCTCTGCGGGTGGTGAAGCCTGGAGCCAGGCGCTGGACGTCACCCGGCTGGAAGAGATGGAGGCCTTTGTTGACCTGGCGATGCGCAAATTTGGCCGCCTGGATGTCATTATCAATAATGCCGGTGTCATGCCGCTTTCTCCTTTGTCGTCCCGTAAGGTGGATGAGTGGAACCAGATGATCGACGTCAATATCCGCGGCGTATTGCATGGCATTGCCGCAGCACAACCGGTGATGCAGGCCCAGCAGAGCGGCCATGTCATTAATATCTCCTCGATCGGCGGGTTGAGCGTGTCCCCCACTGCCGCCGTGTACTGCGCCACAAAATATGCCGTGCGCGCTATTTCTGACGGCCTGCGTCAGGAGTCAGACACGCTGCGCGTTACCGTAATTTACCCCGGCGTGGTGGAGTCAGAACTGGCCAATACCATTACAGACGATACTGCCCGCCAGGCGATGGATTCTTTCCGCCGTATTGCCATCAAACCCGATGCCATTGCGCGGGCCGTGGCTTACGCCATCGAACAGCCGGATGAGGTAGACGTCAGCGAACTGGTGGTGCGCCCGGTCGCCAGCCCTTACTGAGGTTACCCTGCGTTACCCGGCGGGGCATCCGGCAGAAACGCCGCGATGCCCCACTGTTGCAGCTCAGTAATCATGGCCGTCACCGCCGGGTGGTGCAGGAATGCCCACAGGTGCGCGGCCCGTTTTTTGCCGATCCCGGCATAGGTGTGCCAGTCCTGTTCCGTGCGCTGGCTGACCGCCTGCCAGCCACTGCCGGAAAGGGCGTTCAGCGCATAGGGCGGCAGGCCCAGTGCGCTCAGCCATTGCCAGAGGTTTTTCTGCCGCGCCAACTGCAGGCTGGCATAGATTTTTTCCGCCTGCTTCAGGCTCAGCCCGGTATCCGTGGCCAGATCGGTACTGTTCAGTTGCAGCCAGCCCACCAGCGAGCCCAGCTTTCCGCTGTCGATCAGTTTGCGCCAGCTCTCCGGCCCCAGACCGGCCAGTTCCAGCCCATGCGGGCCACTGAGCCAGACCAGGCGCGCAAGAAATTGCTCCCGGCATTCCGGCGTCAGGGTAAAACAGGTAAACGGGGTGAACTGGTCCGCATCGGGGTACACCACCGGTTTACGCGCGTTCACCCGCCAGGCGACACCTTCCAGCCGGGGAATGCCTTGCCCCGCCAGCCCGATGATCACCCGGTCTCCCTCTGCCAGATCCCAGCGTTTCAGCCTTTCCGGGGAGCCGATATTGACGCGCTGCACCTGTTTGTCATCCAGCTGAACCGGGTGAAGGTGAAGGATAGCGGCGACTTTCCCGGTTCTGCCTACCGTAAACTCAATGGCGCGTACTTCCGCCGTCTGGCGGGCAGGCGGATATTTCCAGGCAATAGCCCAGGCCGCAGGCTGGTTTTGCCAGTAACGCCCCGCCGGGCTTTGCCCTTCGCGAATCACCACGCCATCCGTCACAAAAGGAAGCGGGGCATGGAACCATTGATCCCGCTGCGCTGCGGCCTGCTCGAAGGTCGTCAGCGGCAAGGTATAGCGGGCGGTCAGAGGAAAACCCAGCTCAGTTAACGCCTGCAGGCGGGCAGGCATCTCTGCCGGGCCATCCGGCCACTCCCAGGCGAAGAAACCGAGTTGCCGCAGTTCAGACGCTGCGGCCTGGCGGCGCATCAACAACCCCGCCGCTTTATTCCGGGCATTAAGGCCGCCCTGTACCGACTGTTGATGACCGGTCATCCGCAGGAAAATCTCCCCCTGGAGGGTGATATCCTGCCAGCGGCTGCCGGGCGGCAGGGTCAGCGGCACACTGCCCATCTGGCGGACACTCTCCGTCCATGACTGCCCGCGCAGGCCGTCGCCCCGGCTGATGGCAGACACCAGCCTGCCATGGCGGTAAGTCAGGGTAACCGCTACGCCATCCACTTTGGGCTGTATCCACACCTCCTGTTTCCCCGCCAGCCAGTTTTTCAGGGCGCGGTCATCCGCGGCTTTTTTCAGGCCGGTGTGGGCCACCGGGTGCGGCACTTTTCCCGCCGCCAACGCGGGTTTCCCGGCCTGATGCCCCGCGCATTGTTGCCATTCGCCCAGTGTCAGGCGCAGTTGATCGTAGAGCGTATCCTCTATCAGGCTGACACCCTGTTGGTAGTACGCGGTGTCACACGCCTCCAGCCGGCGGCTCAACGCCGCAATTTCCTGCGTCAGCCGCGGCGCATCCCAGGCGGGGCAATCCGCAGAGGCCTTTGCCGGTACCGCGCCATACAGCAGCACAATGCCTGCCAGTATTATTAATGAACGCATAGCGCCCTCCTTTTGCCGCCGAGTTAACCGCATTAACGGGCGCGGTTCGAGCAGCAAAAAGCGGTGTTGGAAGCGGTGCCGAAACAATAAATACCGGGGTGCAACGGAGATATTTAGTTTGCGAGGCGTCTCGGCTTTCCGGCAGAACCGATAGCGCAGGCGGTGAGTTTCAGGTGAAATAAACGCGAACGCTGCATCCGGACGGGTAGCCGTGTATACTGTGCGAAGACATTCTCTTCCGCATCAACATATCAACCGTTACAGCTGAAACATCACCTATGGCTCAAGGCACGTTATATATTGTCTCTGCCCCCAGTGGCGCAGGGAAATCCAGCCTGATTCAGGCTTTGCTGAAAACACAACCGCTCTACGACACTCAGGTTTCCATCTCCCATACCACCCGCGCCGTGCGCCCGGGCGAGAAGCATGGTGAGCACTACTTTTTTGTCTCTGAGGCGGAATTTTGCGACATGATTGAGAAAGATGACTTTCTTGAACATGCGCAGGTGTTCGGCAACTATTACGGCACCTCACGGGCCGCCATTGAGCAAGTCCTGAAAACGGGTGTTGATGTGTTTCTGGATATTGACTGGCAGGGTGCCAAACAAATCCGGGAAAAAATGTCTGACGCGCGCAGCATCTTTATTCTGCCGCCGTCAAAAGAGGAACTGGGGCGCCGCCTGCGTGGCCGCAACCAGGACAGCGAAGAGGTTATTGCCAAACGTATGGCGCAAGCCGTCGCGGAGATGACCCACTTTGCCGAGTACGATTACCTGATCGTTAATGATGATTTTGATCTGGCCCTGTTGGATTTAAAAACCATTATTCGCGCTGAACGTCTGCGTCTGGGCCGCCAAAAGCTCAAGTATGACGGTTTAATCACCAAATTATTGGCAGACTGAAGTCACTTTCAGTATTATGCCCAGTCATTTCGTCACCTGTGGAGTAGCACTTATATGGCACGCGTAACTGTTCAAGACGCTGTAGAGAAAATTGGTAACCGTTTTGACCTGGTGTTGGTCGCTGCTCGTCGGGCGCGCCAGATTCAGGTAGGCGGTAAAGATCCGCTGGTTCCGGAAGAGAACGACAAATATACCGTTATCGCCCTGCGTGAAATCGAAGAAGGTCTGATCAATAACCAGATTCTCGATGTCCGCGATCGTCAGGAACAGCAAGAGCAGGAAGCCGCTGAAATTCAGGCTGTGACCGCGATCGCTGAAGGCCGTCGTTAATCGGAGTTGTGAAATACCTTGTACCTGTTTGAAAGCCTGAATCTGCTGATTCAAAAATACCTGCCCGAGGAGCAGATCAAGCGCCTCAAACAGGCATACCTCGTTGCGCGCGACGCGCACGAAGGTCAGACCCGCTCCAGCGGTGAGCCGTATATTACTCACCCTGTGGCGGTTGCCTGCATTCTGGCGGAAATGCGCCTTGACCACGAAACGCTGATGGCGGCCCTGCTGCATGACGTCATCGAAGATACCCCTGCGACGTATCAGGATATGGAGCAGTTGTTCGGCAAAAGCGTGGCTGAACTGGTTGAGGGCGTCTCTAAGCTGGATAAGCTTAAATTCCGTGACAAGAAAGAAGCGCAGGCGGAAAACTTCCGCAAGATGATCATGGCGATGGTGCAGGACATCCGCGTCGTTCTGATCAAGCTGGCCGACCGGACGCACAACATGCGTACCCTCGGTTCGCTGCGGCCGGACAAGCGCCGCCGCATCGCGCGTGAAACGCTGGAGATCTACAGCCCGCTGGCCCACCGGCTGGGTATTCACCATTTAAAAACCGAGCTGGAAGAGCTGGGTTTTGAAGCCCTTTATCCGAACCGTTACCGTGTGATCAAAGAGGTCGTGAAAGCGGCACGCGGCAACCGTAAAGAGATGATTCAGAAGATCTTGTCTGAAATCGAAGGGCGGTTGACGGAAGCCGGTATTGAATGCCGCGTGAGCGGACGTGAAAAGCACCTGTACTCGATCTACTGCAAAATGCACCTGAAAGAGCAGCGTTTTCACTCCATCATGGACATCTACGCCTTCCGCGTCATCGTAAAAGAAGTTGATACCTGCTACCGCGTACTCGGCCAGGCCCACAGCCTGTATAAGCCACGCCCGGGCAGGGTCAAAGATTATATCGCCATTCCCAAGGCCAACGGCTACCAATCCCTGCATACCTCCCTGATCGGCCCGCACGGCGTGCCGGTTGAGGTACAGATCCGCACCGAGGATATGGACCAGATGGCAGAAATGGGGGTGGCCGCGCACTGGGCCTATAAGGAACAGGGCGAATCCGGCACCACGGCGCAAATCCGTGCGCAGCGCTGGATGCAAAGCCTGCTGGAACTGCAACAGAGCGCCGGCAGTTCGTTTGAATTCATTGAAAGCGTGAAATCTGATCTGTTCCCGGATGAGATTTACGTGTTCACGCCGGAAGGCCGCATTGTGGAATTGCCGGCCGGCGCAACGCCGGTGGACTTCGCTTATGCGGTGCATACAGACATCGGCCATGCCTGTGTGGGCGCGCGCGTTGACCGCCAGCCTTACCCGCTGTCGCAGTCACTGAGCAGCGGCCAGACGGTAGAGATCATCACCGCGCCGGGCGCCCGGCCGAATGCCGCGTGGCTGAACTTTGTGGTGAGCTCTAAAGCGCGCGCCAAAATCCGCCAGATGCTGAAAAACCTCAAGCGTGATGATTCCGTGTCGCTCGGCCGCCGCCTGCTGAACCATGCCCTGGGCAATGGTCGCAAGCTGTCTGATATTCCGGAAGAGCATATCCAGCGTGAGCTGGAGCGTATGCGTCTCGCCTCTATGGATGACCTGCTGGCAGAAATTGGCCTGGGTAATGCCATGAGCGTGGTGGTTGCCACTAATCTGCTGGGTGACCACACCACTATCGGCCCGAGCGGGATGCGTAACCTGCCGATCAAGGGTGCCGATGGGGTGCTGATCACCTTTGCGAAATGCTGCCGCCCGATCCCCGGTGACCCAATCATCGCCCACGTCAGCCCGGGTAAAGGGCTGGTTATCCACCATGAGTCGTGCCGTAATATCCGCGGCTACCAGAAAGAGCCTGAGAAATTCATGGCGGTGGAGTGGGATGATCAGGAACTGGATCAGGAATTCATTACTGAAATCAAAGTGGATATGTTCAACCATCAGGGTGCGCTGGCGAACCTCACGGCGGCAATTAATGCGGCGGAGTCCAACATCCAGAGCCTGAGCACCGAAGAGCGTGATGGCCGGGTTTACAGCGCCTTTATCCGCCTGACCGTGCATGATCGTATTCATCTGGCGAACGTTATGCGTAAAATCCGTATTATGCCGGATGTGATCAGAGTAAACCGAAACAGAAACTAAGGCTGATGACTCCACAACGATACGCGCGAATCCGCGAAATGCTGACTGCCAGACAACCGGATCTCACGGTATGTATGGAGCAGGTTCATAAGCCCCACAACGTCTCGGCCGTGATCCGCACGGCCGATGCGGTGGGTGTTCATGAGATCCACGCGGTCTGGCCCACCAACCGCATGCGTACGCTGGTCTCTTCCGCTGCCGGCAGCAACAGCTGGGTTCAGGTACAAACCCATAAAACCATCACCGACGCCGTGTCCTGCATGAAAAGCCAGGGTATGCAGGTGCTGGCGACCCATCTTTCCGATAACGCCGTTGATTTCCGCGAGATCGATTACACCCGCCCGACCTGCATTCTGCTTGGGCAGGAGAAAACCGGCATCACGCCTGAAGCGCTGGCCCTGGCCGATCGCGATATCATTATCCCGATGGCCGGCATGGTGCAGTCATTGAATGTCTCGGTGGCCTCCGCACTCATCCTGTATGAAGCCCAGCGCCAGCGTCAGAATGCCGGCATGTATCACCGCGATACCTGCATGCTGGATGACGAGGAACAGCAGCGCTTGCTGTTTGAAGGCGGCTACCCAGTGCTGGCCAATGTGGCGAAACGCAAAGGCCTGCCGCGCCCGGCGCTGGATGAAACCGGCCAGATTGTGGCAGACCCCGCCTGGTGGGCCGCCATGCAGTCTACGGAGCGCTGAGTGGAAGGCCGCCTGCTGGATGCCGTGCCGTTAACCTCCCTTACCGGGGTAGGCGCCAGTCAGGCAGGCAAACTGGCAAAGCTCGGCCTGGAAACGATTCAGGATCTGCTGCTGCATCTGCCGATGCGCTACGAAGATCGCACCCACCTTTACCCTATCAATGACCTGCTGCCGGGCATTTTTGCCACGGTGGAAGGGGAAGTGCTGCGCACGGATATCAGCTTCGGCCGCCGCCGGATGATGACCTGCCAGATCAGCGACGGCACCGGCGTTGTGACTCTGCGCTTTTTCAATTTTAATGCTGCCATGAAAAACAGCCTGGCCACCGGCCGCCGGGTGACGGCTTATGGTGAAATTAAACGTGGTAACCATGGCGCGGAGATTATTCACCCGGAGTACCGTATTCAGGGTGAGAACAGCGAAGTGATGCTTCAGGAGTCACTGACGCCGGTCTACCCGGCGACCGAGGGCATCCGGCAGGCGACCCTGCGTAAGCTGACCGATCAGGCACTTGAGTTGCTGGATACCGTGCCGATTGCCGAGCTGCTGCCGGAAGAACTGCGCCGCTCGATGATTTCACTGCCGCAGGCGTTGCATACGCTGCACCGGCCGCCGCCGGACATCCGGCTCGACGATCTGGAAAAGGGGCGGCACCCGGCCCAGCGCCGCCTGATCATGGAAGAGTTGCTGGCGCATAACCTCAGTATGCTGGATGTGCGCGCCGGTACGCAGAGTTATCAGGCGTTGCCCATCCCACTGGATACCCAATTAACGCAGCGTTTCCTCGCGTCCCTGCCGTTTAGTCCTACCGGTGCGCAACAGCGCGTGGTCGCGGAGATTGAACAGGATCTGGCGCGCGGTTTCCCGATGATGCGCCTGGTGCAGGGCGATGTGGGTTCCGGTAAAACACTGGTGGCTGCGTTGGCCGCGTTGCAGGTGATCGCACAGGGCAAACAGGTGGGCATGATGGCCCCGACCGAGTTACTGGCGGAGCAACATGCCAATAACTTCCGGGCGTGGTTTGAGCCGCTGGGCATTCAGGTTGGCTGGCTGGCCGGTAAACAGAAAGGCAAAGCGCGCCTGGCCCAGCAGGAGGCAATCGCGTCCGGCCAGGTATCAATGGTGGTGGGCACCCACGCCATCTTCCAGGAGCAGGTGCAGTTCAATGGCCTGGCCCTGGTGATCATCGATGAACAGCACCGTTTTGGTGTGCATCAGCGGCTGGCGTTATGGGAGAAAGGGCTGGAGCAGGGATTCCATCCGCATCAGTTGATCATGACCGCCACCCCCATCCCGCGCACGCTGGCGATGACGGCATATGCCGATCTCGATACCTCGGTGATTGATGAACTGCCGCCGGGCAGGACGCCGGTCACAACCGTGGCGATCCCCGATACCCGCCGCGAGGAGATTATTCAGCGGGTGAGGAATGCCTGCCAGCAGGAAGGGCGGCAGGCGTATTGGGTCTGCACCCTGATAGAAGAGTCCGAGATGCTGGAGGCGCAGGCCGCCGAAGTGACCTGGGAAGGGCTGAAAGAGGCGCTGCCCGGCCTGAATATCGGGCTGGTGCATGGCCGGATGAAACCGCAGGAGAAGCAGGCGGTGATGCAGGCGTTCAAACAGGGTGACATTCAGTTGCTGGTGGCGACCACGGTAATTGAGGTGGGCGTCGATGTGCCGAACGCCAGCCTGATGATTATCGAAAACCCGGAGCGGCTGGGCCTGGCCCAGTTGCACCAGTTGCGCGGCCGCGTTGGCCGTGGCGCGGTGGCCTCCCATTGTGTGCTGCTCTACAAAACGCCGCTGAGCAAAACTGCCCAGCGTCGCCTGCAGGTGCTGCGTGACAGCAATGACGGTTTCGTGATTGCCCAGCAGGATCTGGAGATCCGTGGGCCGGGTGAGCTGCTCGGTACCCGCCAGACCGGCAGCGCCGAGTTCAAAGTTGCCGATTTGCTGCGCGATCAGGCGATGATTCCGGAAGTGCAGCGTGTGGCGCGCCATATCCACCAGCGCTACCCAGACCATGCCAAAGCACTGATCGAGCGCTGGCTGCCGGCGCGCGCCCGCTATACCAATGCCTGACCTAACGGCAATACCCATGCCTGTCCTGACGGCCAGATGCCCGGCAGCATCAGAAACAGTTTAATCACCAGCGCATTCGCAATATCAATAAAGAACGCCCCGACCATCGGCACGATCAAAAACGCCAGGTGTGAAGGGCCAAAGCGGCCGGTAATCGCCTGCATATTGGCAATCGCCGTGGGTGTCGCCCCCAGCCCAAAACCGCAATGCCCGGCCGCCAGTACCGCTGCATCATAATTTTTGCCCATCACCCGGTACGTCACGAATATCGCATAGAGCGCCATCGCCAGCGTCTGCACTGTCAGGATCACCAGCATCGGCACCGCCAGCGCAGAAAGCTCCCAGAGTTTCAGGCTCATCAGCGCCATGGCCAGAAACAGCGACAGACTGACGTTCCCCACCACGGAGACCGCGCGGTCAAATACCCGGTAAAGCCCGGTCACCGACAGCAGGTTGCTGAGCACCACGCCGATAAACAGCACGCAGACAAAGGTTGGCAACTCACAGGCGGTGCCGTGCAGTATCCGGGCAAGATAGCTGCCGGCAGAGAGACAGATGGCGATCATCGCGATGGTTTCGATCAAAACCAGCGGCGTAATCAGGCGGCCGGTCAGCGGTTTCTCAAAGGCACTGGGGGTCGCCAAATCCTCCGGGCAGCCGTCCGGCGTGGCAGAGTGCTTGACCAGATAACGCGCCACCGGGCCACCAATCAGCCCGCCGAGCACCAGACCAAAGGTGGCGCACGCCATCGCCACCTCGGTGGCACTGCTGAAACCGTAGCGCTCAGTGAATACCTTGCCCCAGGCCGCGCCGGTGCCGTGGCCGCCGGAGAGGGTAATGGAGCCGGAGAGCAGCCCGGTCAGCGGGTTCAGCCCCATTAACGTCGCCAGCCCGATGCCCAGGATATTCTGTACCAGCAACAGCCCCACCACGACCCCCACAAAAGAGAACAGCGCTTTGCCGCCGGTGCGCAGGCTGCTGATGTCCGCATTCAGCCCGATGGTGGCAAAGAAGGCCAGCATCAGCGGCTCTTTCATCGCATTGTCGAACGTCAGCTCCCAGCCAAAAAACTGTTTGGCGGCCAGTAAAGCCAGTGCGACGACCAACCCGCCGGCCACCGGTTCAGGAATGGTATAACGGTTAAGCAACGGCACGGTCTGGACGCATTTCCGCCCCAATAATAATACCAGCGTGGCGGCGACCAGCGTGCCGAAGGTATCCAGTTCAATCATAAAAGTGCTCCCGAAAAATGATAAACATTCTCTATATCAATCTATTATTGTTATACCCACACAGTCTGTGTGATAAGACGATGGGATTAAAAACCGAAAGACCCAGCAAAAGCAAGGGTAATGCCTGGGTACGCAGCGAAGAGGGGCAATAAGATTTCGTGGCAGGCTGTTGGCAAACGTTTGCTTTTTAACGGGCGGGATCATTAAAATGCCCCCTTTGCCGCCCTGGAAACCCATCATGAGCCTGCACACCGCAGAGCGGGATAACACCGCTGCCGCTACGCCCCGTAACAGTGAACTGATTTACCGGCTTGAAGACCGGCCACCGCTGCCGCAAACCCTGTTCGCCGCCTGCCAGCATTTGCTGGCGATGTTTGTTGCGGTGATTACCCCGGCGTTGCTGATTTGCCAGGCGCTCGGCCTGCCTGCGCGGGACACGCAGCACATTATCAGCATGTCGCTGTTCGCTTCCGGCCTTGCATCTATTCTGCAAATCAAAACCTGGGGGCCGGTCGGGTCCGGGCTGTTGTCGATTCAGGGCACCAGCTTTAACTTCGTCAGCCCGCTTATCATGGGCGGCATGGCGTTGAAAAACGGTGGCGCGGATGTGCCTACCATGATGGCGGCGTTGTTCGGCACCCTGATGATCGCCTCCTGCACGGAGATTGTGTTGTCCCGCTTCCTGCATCTGGCGCGCCGCATCATTACCCCGCTGGTCTCCGGTATTGTGGTGATGATCATCGGCCTGTCGCTGATTCAGGTCGGGTTGACCTCTATCGGCGGCGGCTATGGCGCGATGAGCGACCACACTTTTGGTGCGCCGAAAAACCTGCTGCTGGCGGCGGCGGTACTGGGGGTGATTATTCTGCTGAACCGCCAGCGCAACCCTTACCTGCGTGTCGCCTCGCTGGTGATCGCCATGCTGGTGGGTTACCTGCTGGCCTGGGCTATGGATATGCTGCCGGCCACGGCGGCGGCGAGCGCCTCGCATGCGTGGATCATGCTGCCGATGCCGCTCTACTACGGGCTGGGTTTTGACTGGAATCTGCTGTTGCCGCTGATGCTGATTTTTATGGTCACGTCACTGGAAACCATTGGCGATATCACGGCGACGTCGGATGTCTCTGAGCAACCGGTGTCCGGGCCGTTGTATATGAAACGCATCAAGGGCGGGGTGCTGGCGAATGGCCTGAACTCCCTGCTGTCGGCGGTGTTTAACACCTTCCCGAACTCCTGTTTCGGCCAGAACAACGGCGTGATCCAGTTGACCGGCGTGGCCAGCCGCTATGTGGGCTTTGTGGTGGCGCTGATGCTGGTAGTACTCGGCCTGTTCCCCGGCGTGAGCGCGCTGGTGCAGCACATCCCTGAACCGGTGCTGGGCGGCGCAACCATTGTGATGTTCGGCACCATCGCGGCCTCCGGCGTGCGCATCGTCTCCCGCGAGCCGTTAAACCGCCGGGCGATCATGATTATCGCGCTCTCGCTGGCGGTCGGGCTGGGCGTCTCCCAGCAACCGCTGATTTTACAGTTCGCGCCGGACTGGGTGAAAAATCTGTTCTCCTCCGGGATCGCGGCCGGCGGCATTACCGCCATTGTGCTGAACCTGATCTTCCCGCAGGAAAAGTAACGCCTTCCCTGTGCCCGTCTGACCACGGCCGGTGTGTTCACACATCGGCCGTTTTTTATGAATTGTGTTTGGTTGCGCTCTTGTGATAACCCGCTGATTGCGGCATAAACAGGGATAACTTTTTTGGGCGAACTGGATTGGGCGATGAAATTTCTCGGAAAGCTGGTGCTGACCGTACTGTTAGTGTGCGTTTTGGTGATCGTACTGGGATATGTCGTGATACAGACTCAGTGGGCGGCGGGCGGGCTCAGCCGTTGGGTCAGCGCCAACAGTGATTACCGGCTCACGGTGGGGAAAATCAACCACTCATGGTCTTCGCCTTCCTTCCTGACGCTGCAACATGTCCGGCTCGCGCGGGCCAACCAGCCGGAGATGCTGAATGCAGAAGAGGTGAACCTGGGCTTCGACTGGCAGCAATTCAGCCAGCCGGGCCATTTTGATCGCCTGACGCTGCGTAACGGCAGCCTGAACCTCAGTAACCCCAATGCCGGCGTGCCGGTACAGGCCAACCTGCTGCAACTCAGCAATATGCGGCTGGTGGCCGGGATTGATCGCCTCTCGGTGACGGCCCAACAGGTGGATGCCGGTATCACGCCATGGCACCCCGCGCCCGGCCGCGTACTGGGTAATGACGCAGAGTTCCAGCTGAGCGCCGGTGAGCTGACCGTCAATGATATGCCCGCTTCACAGGTACTGGTGCAGGGGCGTATCCAGCAGAACCGGCTGCTGCTGAATAATGTCGGCGCGGATTTCGCCCGTGGCCAGTTAACCGCCAATGCCAGCCGCGACGCGGACGGCAGCTGGAACATCAATAACCTGCGGCTTAGCAACATCCGCCTGCAATCCCCACACCCGCTGGCAACCTTCCGGCAGGACTTCGAGGCACTGCCGAAAATCACATTGCAACGGCTGGATGTGATCGACGCGCGCCTCCAGGGGCCGGACTGGGCCTTTAACGATCTTGACGTCGCCTTGCAGAATATGACCTTTGATCATGGCGACTGGCAGAGTGATGACGGTTCCATCGCCTTTAATGCCAGTGACCTGATCAACGGCAGCCTGCACGTTACCGACCCGATTGTTGATCTGGCGTTTGACCAACAGGGCATTACCCTGAAACAGCTGAGCACCCGCTGGCAGAACGGTCTGCTGCGCACCACCGGCCACTGGTCACGCGCTGACCGGCAACTGCAGCTGGATGAACTGGTGGTGGCTGCGCTGGAATATACCCTGCCCGGCGACTGGCAGACGCTGTGGATGAAGCCGCTGCCGGGCTGGCTGGCCGGGATTACCGTCAGCAAGCTGACCGCCAACCGCAACCTGATTATTGATGTGTCGCCGGACTTCCCGTTCCAGCTGACCGCGCTGGACGGTACCGGCAACGATCTGGTGCTGGCGCGCGATCACCAATGGGGGATCTGGGGCGGCAAACTGACGCTGAATGCCAGCGAGGCGACGTTTAATAAGATTGATGTCCGCCGCCCTTCCCTGAGCCTGACGGCAGATGCTGACCAGATTGCCGTGACGGAGTTGAGCGCCTTTACTCAGGCGGGCCTGCTGGAATCCACGGCGACGCTGAGCCAGCAGCCGCAACGTACCTTCAGCGTGACGCTGAACGGCCGCGCGGTGCCGTTGTCGCTGGTGCAGAACTGGGGCTGGCCGACCGTGCCGGCGAGCGGTGACGGCGCACTTCAGGTGCAGTTGCAGGGGCAACTGGCCGCCGGCACGCCGCTGAAAACCGGGCTGAACGGGCAGTTGACCGCGACAGACGCGCAGGGGCAACAGATCACGCAGCAGATGATTAACGGTACCGTCAGCGGTGCCGCCCCGGCCCCACCGGCTGCCGCGCCGTTGCCGCAGAATCTGACGCCGCCGGCACCCTGAGCCTTCGGTAGGTGGTAACACTGCTTACGTAAACCAAAATACAAAACGGGCGGCCCAGGCCACCCGTTTTTTTCATCGCATTTTCACGTCTTACGCGACGCCCAGCTCTGAGCCGCCCTTTTCCAGCGGATCATAGGGTTTCGCCGGCAGCACGATGTAGGTGCCTTCAAATACCGCGCCCTGCTCCTCATCCCCATACAGCGCCACAGTCAGCTGAACCCGCGCCTTGCGGCCACGAGCCAGCCGATCCAGATCGCCGCTGATGGAGCCGAGATCGGCCACGGCCCGCGGCCGCCCGCTGACCGGGTTGCTGTAACGGATATGGGCGTCGGCCAGAATAATGGTGCCGCCCAGATGGCGCTCCCGCAGCAATAACCAGATCAGCCCCCAGCCGGTGAGCGTGGCCATCGAGAAGAGGCTGCCGGCAAACAGGGTATGGTGTGGGTTCTGGTTGCCCGCCTCCGGCATGGTGGTGACAAACCGCTGGCCGGTATACTGGCTGATGCGCACGCCCATCTTTTCACTGAGCGGGATATGCTCATACCACGCCTGCTGAAGCTGCCCGCACCAGTCCGGCCGGTGAAGGATGTCATCCAGCGTCGCGACCGGTTTTATCATCAGGAAATGGCGCACCGGCGTGGTCTGCGGCACCGCAATTTCACCCTGGTTCACAAACCCCAGGGTGGCAAAGAACTCAACCGCATCTTCACGCGCGCTGCATACCACGCGCTTCACGCCTTCCTGACGGGCCACCGACTCCAGGGTCATCGCCACCAGCGTCCCTAACCCTTTGCTCTGGACACTGGGGTCCACCGCCAGAAAACGGATCGACGCTTCATTGTCCGCATTGATGTAAAGCCGCCCGGCGGCGACGATTTTCCCATGCTCATCCACCACCATCTGGTGATGGGCCATCGCATCGTAGGCATCTTTTTCCGAGCCGATCGGCTGATGCAGCGGCTTGCGTAACATCTCCCAGCGGAACTGGTAGTACTCTTTCAATTCTTGTTCAGTCACAGGTACACGCAGGTGATACATAGACACAGTCTCTCATTGAATTCGTCAGTCAGAACCGCCGGGCTGCCCGGTCGCGTTTTAGTTATTGATATGTCGTTCTCCGGTTACACCTGTAACCAGAAGGTCACCGGCCCGTCATTCACCAGGGAGACTTTCATGTCCGCCGCGAAGCGGCCGGTTTCAGTCGGGATGCCCTGCTCCCGGCACAGGCCGGTAAAATGGTGGTAAAGGCGCTCCGCCTCGGCAGGCGCCGCGCCGCGCGAGAAGCTCGGGCGCATGCCTTTCTGGGTGTCGGCGACCAGGGTAAATTGTGAAACCACCAGCAGGCTGCCGCCATGTTGGCGGAGATTAAGATTCATCTTGTCGTTCTCGTCGCCGAAGATGCGGTAACCGATCACCCGCTCACACAGGCGTGCGGCTTTCTGCTCATCATCACCCTGCTCCACGCCCAGCAGCACCAGCAGGCCCGGCCCGATTTCACCGCATACCTCGCCGCCTACCGTGACGCCGGCCTGCAACACCCGTTGAATCAATGCAATCATAACGCCCTATTTCTCCTCTGTGAGAGCCATGACCTCCGACCGCTTTTTGCGGCGCAGGCTGCGGTATTCGCCCAGCGATACCGTGATCTCTGCCCCGAGCAACACGATACACCAGCTGACATAAATCCAGAGGAACAATATCGGTATTACCGCCAGGACGCCATAGATCAGCTGATACGAAGGAAACAGGGTGATATAGAGCGAAAACAACTTCTTACCCAGCTCAAACAGGATGCCGGCCACCAGCGCGCCAATCAGCGCATCTTTACCCGCGACGCGCACGGTCGGCACCAGGCTGTAAAGCAGCCAGAAGGAACCCCAGGAGAGCAGCAGCGGCAGCACCCGCAGCAACTGGTCAATGACGCTGTGCATCCCTTCCACGCTTAGCCAGTTCAGTGACAGCAGGTAGGAACTGATGGCGACGCTCGCCCCTACCAGCAGCGGCCCCAACGTCAGCACCATCCAGTAGACGGCAAAAGAGTAGACAATCGGCCGTTTGTTTTCACTGCGCCAGATTTTGTTCAGCACGCTGTCTACCGCCGCAATCAGCAGCAGCGCCGTGACAATCAGCCCGCAGGTGCCGATGGCGGTCATCTGGCTGGTGTTCGACATAAACTGTTCCAGATAGCGCTGGAGGTTATTGCCGGCGGCGGGCATAAAATTAGAAAAAATGAAATTTTTGACCTGGGCGCTGATCTGCGAGAACACCGGGAAAATGGACAGCAGAGAGAAAGCCACGGTGATCAGCGGCACCAGTGACAGCAGCGAGACATAGGCCAGATGCCCGGACAGCAGCAGCAGGTCATCATGGTCGATGCGTTTTATCAGGATTTTTAAATAGCGCACGCTGAAGCGGAAAGCCGCCAGCGTGCGCTCGGGTTTAAATCTTAACTTCACCATAAGCATTACGGCTCCGGAAAAGGGACCGGCACGCCTCAGGAAAAGTAGGCCGGAACGGTCGAGGCATCGGTGACCAGCACCCCTTCAATGCCCAGTGCGCGTGCCGCTTCAACATTGTCCAGCGAGTCATCAAAGAAGACGGCCTGATCGGGCGTGACGCCCTCCTGGCGCAATACATACTGGTAGATGCCCGGCTCCGGTTTGCGCATCCCGATCTCCTGCGACAGGTAGATGGCATCGGCCGCAGCCCGGACTTCCGGGTACTGCTCCGGCCAATAGGTGCTGTGCAGCCGGTTGGTATTGGAGAGCACCACTACCCGGTGCCCCGCGTTGCGCTGCTGCTCCATAATAGTGAGCGTCTCTTTACGCAGCCCGACAAACACCGCCTGCCACCCCGCTGAGAACTGCTCGAAACTCAGGGCAATCCCCATCTCATTACACAGCTGTACGGCAAACGCTTCATCACTGATCTCGCCGCGCTCGTGGCGGTGGAATGCGTCGCCCATGGAGAAGCTGGCATTCAGTGACGCCAGCGGCACCCCACTCAGGTTACTCCACACCCCCAGTACACGCCTGAAGTCGATATCAACAATCACGTTCCCTAAATCAAAGATATACAACATGGCACACTCCTGATGTTGCGATGCGGTTTCTCACTGTAGCGGGAAAGTGTAGACCTGAACAGGCACCGGTGTGGCAGAAGCGGGGAAAGTTTGCGGGGGGAAGACGCAAAAAAACAGGGCACCCTGAGGTGCCCTGTGATTACGGTAACGGCTGACGTGACGGACGCTTACGCGTCTTTCGGGCCACGGCTGGCACGTTTACGGTCATTCTCGGTCAGGTGACGTTTACGGATACGCACGGACAGCGGCGTCACTTCTACCAGTTCGTCATCATCGATGAACTCGATAGCCTGTTCCAGCGTCATTTTCTGCGGTGGCACCAGGGTGGTCGCTTCGTCAGTACCGGACGCACGCATGTTGGTCAGCTTCTTACCGGTCAGGCAGTTCACGGTCAGGTCGTTGGAACGTGAGTGAATACCGATGATCTGGCCTTCATACACTTCCGCACCATGGCCGAGGAACAGCTTGCCGCGATCCTGCAGACCGAACAGGGCGAAGGCAACAGCTTTACCCTGGCCGTTAGAGATCAGTACGCCGTTCTGGCGCTGGCCCACTTCGCCCGGACGAACATCGTCGTAGTGGCTGAAGGTGGAGTACAACAGGCCGGTACCGGAAGTCATGGTCATGAATTCGTTACGGAAGCCGATCAGGCCACGGCTTGGGATCACGTAGTCGAGACGTACGCGGCCTTTACCATCCGGATCCATGTTTTTCAGGTCGCCTTTACGCTCACCCATCGCCTGCATCACAGAACCCTGGTGGGTTTCTTCGATGTCCAGCGTAACGTTTTCGAATGGCTCCTGCTTACGGCCTTCGAATTCGCGGAAGATTACTTTCGGACGGGATACCGCCAATTCGTAGCCTTCACGACGCATGTTTTCGATCAGTACCGACAGGTGAAGTTCACCACGGCCGGATACGCGGAAGGCGTCAGCGTCTTCAGTTTCTTCAACGCGCAGTGCCACGTTGTGCACCAGCTCTTTGTTCAGACGCTCCAGAATCTGGCGAGACGTCACGAACTTACCTTCTTTACCGCAGAACGGCGAGGTATTGACGTTGAAGAACATGGTAACCGTTGGCTCATCCACGCTCAGGGCCGGCAGCGCTTCCACATTCTGCGTGTCACAGATGGTGTCAGAGATGTTCAGCTCGCCCAGGCCGGTAATCGCGATGATGTCGCCCGCTTCAGCCACGTCAGCCTCGATACGCTCCAGACCCAGGTGGCCCAGCACTTTACCGACTTTCGCGTTGCGGGTTTTGCCTTCGCTGTCGATAACAGTAACCTGCTGGTTCGGCTTCACTTTACCGCGCTTGATACGGCCGATGCCGATAACGCCGAGGTAGTTGTTGTAGTCCAGCTGCGAGATCTGCATCTGGAGTGGTGCTTCTACTTCTACCTGCGGCGGGGAGACGTGGTCAACGATCGCCTGATACAGCGGGGTCATGTCTTCCGCCATGTCAGTGTGATCCAGGCCGGCGATACCCATCAGCGCAGAAGCGTAAATGACCGGGAAGTCCAGCTGCTCGTCAGTCGCGTCGAGGTTAACGAACAGGTCGAATACCTGATCAACAACCCAGTCAGGACGTGCGCCCGGACGGTCAACTTTGTTGATAACTACAATCGGCTTCAAACCATAGGCAAAGGCTTTTTTGGTTACGAAGCGGGTTTGCGGCATAGGGCCATCCATCGCGTCTACAACCAGCAGCACCGAATCCACCATGGACATGACGCGCTCTACTTCACCACCGAAGTCGGCGTGCCCTGGGGTATCAACGATGTTGATACGGTAGTCATTCCATTTGATGGCGGTGTTTTTCGCGAGGATGGTAATCCCACGCTCTTTCTCCAAATCGTTGGAGTCCATTACGCGCTCAGTCGCTTCGGTACGTGCATCAAAAGTACCGGACTGTTGCAGAAGTTTATCAACCAGGGTGGTCTTTCCATGGTCAACGTGCGCGATGATGGCGATGTTACGCAAATTTTCGATCACAGCTTTGCCTCAGGCATTTAGAAATAACGCGCTATTGTACACGTATTAAGCGAGCTACTAAACAAGATCACAGCACTCTGTGTAAAACAACCTGACTCCGGTTAGTTTGTGATCCCTTTCACGGTGCAATGATCGCAAAATGAGCCGATTGCGCACCAAAACAGCGCACGCTTTTTGCCCATATGCACTATTTTAGTGCAAAAAACCCGTTATGGTGCATACTTGAAAGGGCAGAAAGGCACGAAAAGAGGGATAATTCAGCAATCACAAAAGTTGGCACACTTCTCGCTTAGATACAGGACGAGCGAAAAAGTCTACTCAGGGTGAAAACGCCTTACAAAAGGTGAGCCGCCATTCTGTTACGGTACTTCGTTCCACGACGACAAAAAAATCCGGGAGAAACTAGTATGTCCGCTGAACATGTTTTGACGATGCTGAATGAGCATGAAGTGAAATTCGTTGACTTGCGTTTCACTGATACCAAAGGTAAAGAACAGCACGTCACCATTCCATCCCACCAGGTCAATGCCGACTTCTTCGAAGAAGGTAAGATGTTTGATGGTTCCTCCATCGGTGGCTGGAAAGGCATCAATGAGTCAGACATGGTTCTGATGCCGGATGCCAGCACTGCGGTGCTTGATCCGTTCTACGAAGAATCTACCCTGATTATTCGCTGCGACATCCTTGAGCCGGGCACCATGCAGGGCTACGACCGCGACCCGCGTTCTATCGCCAAACGTGCTGAAGAGTTCCTGCGCGCTTCCGGCATTGCCGACACCGTGCTGTTCGGGCCGGAGCCGGAGTTCTTCCTGTTCGACGACGTGCGCTTCGGCAGCAGCATCGCCGGTTCCCATGTAGCCATCGATGACATCGAAGGCGCGTGGAACTCTGCGACCAAATACGAAGGCGGCAACAAAGGCCACCGTCCGGCTGTGAAAGGGGGTTACTTCCCGGTTCCGCCGGTTGACTCCTCCCAGGATCTGCGCTCAACCATGTGCCTGACCATGGAAGAGATGGGCCTGGTGGTTGAAGCTCACCACCACGAAGTGGCCACCGCCGGTCAGAACGAAGTGGCAACCCGCTTCAACACCATGACCAAGAAAGCGGACGAAATTCAGATTTACAAATACGTGGTACACAACGTGGCCCACGCATTCGGCAAAACCGCGACCTTCATGCCGAAACCGATGTTTGGTGATAACGGCTCAGGCATGCACTGCCACATGTCGCTGTCCAAAAACGGCAACAACCTGTTCGCCGGCGACAAATACGGCGGCCTGTCTGAAATGGCGCTGTTCTACATCGGCGGTATCATCAAACACGCGAAAGCGATCAACGCCTACGCCAACCCGACCACCAACTCTTACAAGCGTCTGGTCCCGGGTTATGAAGCACCGGTCATGTTGGCCTACTCTGCCCGTAACCGTTCTGCCTCTATCCGTATCCCGGTAGTGGCCAGCCCGAAAGCGCGCCGCATTGAAGCCCGCTTCCCGGACCCGGCTGCCAACCCGTACCTGGCATTCGCTGCCCTGCTGATGGCCGGCCTTGACGGCATCATCAACAAGATCCACCCGGGCGATGCGATGGACAAAAACCTGTATGACCTGCCGCCGGAAGAAGAAGCAGAAATTCCAAAAGTGGCCGGTTCACTGGAAGAAGCGCTGGCTTGCCTGAGCGAAGACCGCGAATTCCTGACCCGTGGCGGCGTATTCACCGATGACTCCATCGATGCTTACATCGACCTGCGCAAAGAAGAGATGGATCGCGTGCGCATGACGCCGCACCCGGTTGAGTTCGAGCTGTACTACAGCGTTTAATAAGACCGCGTTTAAAACGACCGCTGTTAAAAGGGCGGCGTTTTAAACACCAGAGTAGAACGACGGCGTGTTATCACGCCGGGTCAGACGATTTTTTGTTGCCGTGGAAACTTTCAGCCCATCTCCGGATGGGCTTTTTTCTCCACGCGCTTCCCCGCCAAACGCCGCCATCCGGTAACGCATTACCCCATGGTCTGGCAACGCGCACGACACAGGTGCAGGAGACTGCTTTATGGCAACTGGCAAGCTGCCCGATGCTGGGCAGATCCTGAATTCGCTTATCAACAGCATTCTGCTGCTGGATGAAGAGTTAGCCGTTCATTACGCTAACCCGGCCGCGCAGCAACTGCTGGCACAGAGTTCACGCAAACTTTTTGGTACCCCCCTGCCGGAACTCCTGGGTTACTTTTCGCTTAACATCGAGTTAATGCGTGAAAGCCTGAATGCTGGGCAAGGGTTCACCGATAACGAAGTGACGCTGGTGGTGGATGGCCGCGCGCACATCTTCTCACTGACCGCACAGGCGTTACCGGAAGGCTTTATCCTGCTGGAACTGGCCCCGATGGATAACCTGCGGCGCCTGAGCCAGGAACAACTGCAGCACGCCCAGCAGGTCGCCGCACGCGATCTGGTGCGCGGGCTGGCCCATGAGATTAAAAACCCCCTCGGCGGTTTACGCGGCGCGGCACAGCTGTTGTCAAAAGCGCTGCCCGACCCCTCCCTCAACGAGTACACCAAAGTGATCATCGAACAGGCCGACCGCCTGCGCAATCTGGTGGACCGCTTACTGGGGCCGCAACGGCCGGGGCAACATATTACCCAAAGTATTCATCAGGTCGCGGAGCGCGTCTGCCAGCTGGTGTCGCTGGAGAAGCCGGATAACGTCGCCCTAATCAAGGATTACGACCCCAGCCTGCCGGAGCTGGCCCACGATCCGGACCAGATTGAACAGGTGCTGCTGAATATCACCCGCAATGCCCTTCAGGCGCTGGGGGAACAGGGCGGCACCATCACCATCCGTACCCGCACTGCTTTCCAGATTACCCTGCATGGCGTGCGTTACCGCCTGGCCGCACGTATTGATATTGAAGATGACGGCCCCGGCGTGCCCTCCCTGCTGCAGGACACGCTGTTCTATCCGATGGTGAGCGGCCGCGAAGGCGGTACCGGCCTTGGCCTGTCCATTGCACGGAATCTGATTGATCAGAATTCAGGGAAAATTGAATTTAACAGTTGGCCGGGTCATACCGAATTTTCGGTTTTCCTGCCTATTCGCCAGTGAGGTTTGCTATGCAACGAGGGATAGTCTGGATCGTCGATGACGATAGCTCCATCCGCTGGGTGCTTGAACGTGCGCTCACCGGCGCGGGTTTAAGCTGTGCGACGTTTGACAGCGGCAACGCGGTGCTGGATGCCATCGCCACCCAAACCCCTGACGTTTTGCTGTCTGATATCCGGATGCCCGGCATGGATGGACTGGCATTACTGAAACAAATTAAACAACGCCACCCGATGCTGCCGGTGATCATTATGACGGCGCATTCAGACCTGGATGCCGCCGTCAGCGCGTATCAGCAGGGGGCGTTTGATTACCTGCCCAAGCCGTTTGATATTGATGAAGCGGTGGCGCTGGTGGAACGCGCCATCAGCCATTATCAGGAGCAGCAACAACCGGCACGCAGCCAGCCGGTGAGCGGGCCGACGGCAGACATCATCGGTGAAGCGCCGGCGATGCAGGATGTGTTCCGCATCATTGGCCGGCTTTCGCGCTCGTCGATCAGCGTGCTGATTAACGGCGAATCCGGCACCGGTAAAGAGCTGGTAGCCCATGCACTGCACCGCCACAGCCCCCGTGCCAAGTTACCGTTTATCGCACTGAATATGGCAGCGATCCCGAAAGACCTGATTGAGTCTGAGCTGTTCGGCCATGAAAAAGGGGCGTTTACCGGCGCCAACCAGATTCGTCAGGGCCGGTTTGAGCAGGCCGACGGCGGCACGCTGTTCCTGGATGAGATCGGGGACATGCCGCTGGACGTGCAGACCCGCCTGCTGCGCGTGCTGGCGGATGGCCAGTTCTACCGCGTGGGCGGCTATGCGCCGGTCAAGGTAGATGTGCGCATCATCGCCGCGACGCACCAGAACCTTGAGCTGCGCGTGCAGGAGGGTAAATTCCGTGATGACCTTTTCCACCGCCTGAATGTGATCCGGGTACATCTGCCGCCGCTGCGCGACCGCCGGGAAGATATTCCGCGGCTGGCGCGTTACTTCCTGCAGGATGCCGCCAAAGAGCTGGGCGTCGAGGCCAAAAACCTGCACCCGGAAACGGAGGCTGCCCTGACGCGGTTACCGTGGCCGGGCAACGTGCGCCAGCTGGAGAATACCTGCCGCTGGCTGACGGTCATGGCCGCCGGGCAAGAGGTGTTGATTCAGGATCTGCCGGGGGAGCTGTTTGAAACCAGCGCCCCGGAGAGCGGTGGTCAGAGCCTGCCGGACAGCTGGGCTACGCTGCTGGCACAATGGGCGGATCGCGCCCTGCGTTCCGGTCACCAGAACCTGCTGTCTGAAGCCCAACCGGAGATGGAGCGCACCCTGCTGACCACGGCCCTGCGCCACACCCAGGGTCACAAACAGGAAGCAGCGCGCCTGCTGGGCTGGGGTCGTAACACCCTGACGCGTAAGCTGAAAGAGCTGGGCATGGAATAAGCCCGGGCCGGGTGTAAAAAAGAGGCGCTGTTGCACATTTTTCCTGCGTTTTAGCCCTTTACAACCCGGTGCGCCGCATTATCATGAGGGCGCTAAACCGGGAGGCAGAAGATGCTACATTCACTTTTTGCATGGGTATCGCAAGGCGCGGCAGTAACAGCGGACGTAACATCGGCCACCGTCAGCCATTCTCCACAGACGGTCGCGGCGGCGGTGTTATGTTACGCGTTGATGAACTTCTTTAATTGAAATAACAGCCGCTGATGCGGCTGTTATTTTATCGGGCGTCCGGTGATGCGGCGTCAAATTACCCGCGAGAACTGTTGCTGCCGCGCCTGGCGGCGCAGATAGCGGTCAAAGCACATGCAGATATTGCGGATCAACAGCCGCCCACGCGGGGTGACCTGCAGGCCATGCGCGGATTGCTCCACCAGCCCATCCTCTGCCAGCGGCGCGAGTAACGCCAGATCCTCCGCAAAATACTCATGGAAGCGAATACCGTATTGCTGCTCAACCGGGGCAAACGCCAGGCTGAAGTTGCAGATCAGCGTGCGGATCACATCCCGCCGCAGGCAGTCATCCTGCGTCAGCGTCAGCCCGCGCCACAGGGCCTCACCACCGGCCTCTACCCGCGCATAATAGGCTTTGAGGTCTTTCTCATTCTGCGCGTAGCTGTCCCCCAGCATACTGATGGCAGAAACGCCCAGCCCCAGCAGATCCGTATCACCCTGCGTGGTGTAACCCTGAAAATTACGGTGCAGTGTGCCTTCGCGCTGGGCGATCGCCAGTTCATCATCCGGGCGGGCGAAATGATCCATGCCGATAAACTGATACCCCGCCTGCGTCAGGAAGGCGATGCTCTGTTGCAGAATCGCCAGCCGCTGCCCCGCGTCCGGCAGATCGGCTTCTTTGATTTTTCGCTGGGCAGCAAACAGGGATGGCAGGTGGGCATAATTGAACACGCTCAGGCGATCCGGGCTGAGTTCGGCCACCCGTTGCAGGGTGTAGGCGAAACTTTCCGGCGTCTGTTTCGGCAGGCCGTAGATCAGGTCAATATTGGTCGAGCGAAAGCCCAATGCCCGCGCCCGTGCCACCAGCGCAAAAATAAAGTCCTCATCCTGCTCCCGGTTAACCAGCCGCTGCACCTGTTTGTCGAAGTCCTGCACGCCCATGCTGAGGCGGTTAAAACCCTCGTCACGCAAGTGATCCAACACATCCAGCTCAATTTCACGCGGATCAAGCTCCAGTGACTGCTCAACCTCCGGCAGAAACTCAAAATGGCTGCGCAGGAGGCCCATCAGGCGGCTGATTTGCCCTTTGTCGAGGTAGGTCGGCGTGCCGCCGCCCCAATGCAGCTGGCTGACCTGACGCCCTTTAAACAAGGGTGCCCGCTGGTGAATTTCCTGCGCCAGCCGCTCCAGGTATTGTTCCGCCTTATGCCGCTGGCGCGTGACCACTTTATTGCAGCCGCAGAAATAGCAGAGCTTATGGCAAAGCGGGATATGGACGTAAAGGGAGAGCGGGCGGTCAGGATAGCGCGCCACGGCATGCTGAAACGCATCGGCGCCGAAATCCTGATGGAATTCCAGCGCCGTAGGGTAAGAGGTATAACGCGGCCCTGACTGGTTATATTTTTGGATCAGGGCCAAATCCCAGATAACGGCCTGCTCAGACATCTCATTTACTCCTTCCGGTATCGTTGCCTGCCGGGTCGGAGAAAGGGTGAGCGACTCACCTGCCTGGCCACGGAGGCGCTGCGCAAACGGGCTTTACGTTGCGAGAGCCGCCATAGTTTACCCAATAACCCTGCCAAATAACACATAAGCAGCAGGGTTATTACCGGGATAATCCAGCGCATGGATTAATGGGTGTCTTTCGGGTTTCCGCGCTTGAGCAACTGGTACATATCTTCTTTCGGCTCTTCTTCGTCAATGATGTCGTCTTCATCGTCGCCCAGTTCAATGCCTAACAGCTCCATCAACACATCAATGCGATCCAGCGTCTGGTCGACAAATGCCTGATCTTCCGCGCTCAGCGTTTCGCCGTCGTCCAGTTTATCCAGCAGGGCATCCAGACGCGGATCGTTCTCCAGCAGGGTGAGTTCCTCTTCCGGTGCCAGACGCGGTTTGGCCTCTTTCTGCGTTTTGGCGGCTTTTTTCGGGGTATTGCCGTAAACCGTTTCTACCACCAACGGAACCGCTTTTTTACTGCCCAGGCGCGGGTCGCGTTTCTCCTGGGTTGCGGTTTTTTTCTGATCGGTCTCCCCGGTAGCGCGAGAACCGGGTGCATGGCCGCGGCGCTTTTTCTGACGCTTACGATCGCGGGCCTCTAAATCCAGCTCGACACGACTTTTTTTCTTATTTTTGGTGTGGGGTGCCGCGGCTTTTACACGTGGCGTTTTGGATGGCTGGTTCATGGCATCTGCTCTCAGGGGGAAATCATTTCAGTATAGAATTGCGGCGGAATCTAGCAGAAAGCGGACAAAGAAAAAAGGCGGCAGGAGGCCCCGGCGCCTTTTTATCTGCTTCCTTATCAGGGAAGCGCTGTTTTTGCCCTGCCACCCGGCACTATTCCCTTATTCCGGGCAGAAGGCACCTCCTTGTCAGACCCTGTCCATAGGTGCTCCCTGTACCGGTGTTATCCTGCACCGGCCGTCTCCTGTGCATCCTGCCCACACCTTCCCGGTGTGCCTTTTCCTGAAGGGTGCCCTCCCGGCAACCTGGCGGCATACCTTGCCGGCTCTCCTTACCTACCCCATGTCCTTACGGGGGGAATGTCGCGCGCGCCTGCGCCTCCTGAAGCATCCTGCTGGAGAACACTTTACGCCGGTGGCGCTTCGTCTCAACCCAGCCGGTAGCGGGGAGAGAGTATGCCGATCCATTAATTCATTGAGCTGATTGGTTTTATAATTAAATAAACCGAAATTATCAGTTAAAGCCGCCGGAACGAATGGCAGATCGCTTACACGCCACCCGCCAAATGCCTGCATTTACGCCGCCTACAGGGATTAAAAGCCACAAACATGCCGCTTTTGGTAACGATGCAGTTATAATCGCCAGCCAGAGATATTTAGCCTTACGGAGACAACATTTTGACTATCCGAACTTATAACTATCAGGTGACCCATTTTGTCACCAGTGCTCCGGACATCCGGCACCTGCCTGCGGATGAAGGCATTGAAGTCGCATTTGCCGGGCGTTCGAACGCGGGCAAATCCAGCGCGCTGAACACCCTGACAAACCAGAAGAGCCTGGCACGTACCAGTAAAACACCGGGCCGTACGCAACTGATTAACCTGTTTGAACTGCAGCCGGGGCTGCGCCTGGTTGACCTGCCGGGCTATGGTTATGCCGAAGTGCCTGAAGAGCTGAAGCGTAAATGGCAGAAGGCGCTGGGTGAATACCTGCAAAAACGTAATTGCCTGAAAGGTTTGGTGGTGCTGATGGACATCCGCCATCCCCTCAAGGATCTGGACCAGCAGATGATTCAGTGGGCCGTGGCAGTTGATCTGCCGGTACTGGTGCTGCTGACCAAAGCCGACAAACTGGCCTCCGGCGCACGCAAAGCGCAATTGAACATGGTGCGCGAAGCCGCACTGGCCTTTATGGGTGATGTGCAGGTAGAGGCTTTCTCTTCCCTGAAGAAGATTGGCGTCGACAAACTGAGCCAGAAGCTGGATACCTGGTTCAGCGAACTGCCGCCGGCCGTGGCTGATGAAGTGAGTGACGAAGAAGAGTAACCGCAGGCGCGTTACCGCAAAACGAAAGAGACAGCCCATGGCTGTCTTTTTTATGCCTGGCGATCCCGGGTGGGAAAGCGGCTGGAAATGGCGGCCGGGCTGCCAATTCCCCAATAAAAAACGCCCCAGTCAATACTGACTGGGGCGGCTAAATATTCAGCCAAATCCGATTACGTGAAGTAAAAGGTCTGAAAGATAGAACATCTTACCTCTGTACCCTACGCCGTTAACTCTACAACATTTTTTCAAAGGGCAAAAGAAATTTTTGTAGTTTACTTACACAATATCCGGTGTTTTTGCGGCATATATCGTCATATCTTCCGCTTATGATGTAGCTTAATTACAAAAAATGCTTAGGTTATCGCCGTTTAGTGCGCCTGATCCCAGTTTTCACCTACGCCAACCTCAACCTGCAACGGCACATCCAGCTGCATACTCTGCTCCATCAAGGCACGGATCTTCTCAGACGCCGCCTCAAGAACCGATTCATGCACTTCAAACACCAGTTCATCGTGTACCTGCATGATCATCCGGACATGCGGATCCTGTTGCTGTTGCAGCCAGGCGTCTACGTCGATCATGGCACGTTTAATGATGTCTGCTGCCGTGCCCTGCATCGGGGCGTTGATCGCTGCCCGCTCCGCCGCTTTACGGCGCATCGCATTTTTCGAATTAATATCCGGCAGGTAGAGCCGGCGGCCATCCAGCGTGGTGACGTACCCTTTTTCCGCCGCCAGTTTGCGCGTGCGATCCATGTAACCCAGTACGCCCGGGTAACGCTCAAAGTACTTATCCATATAACGCTGGGCTTCATGGCGCGGGATGTTCAGCTGACGCGCCAGGCCAAAGGCGCTCATGCCGTAGATCAGGCCAAAGTTAATTGCTTTGGCACTGCGGCGCTGTTCGCCGGTGACGCTCTCCAGCGGCATACCAAACACCTCTGCCGCGGTCGCGCGGTGGATGTCTTCCCCGGCGGCAAAGGCCTCTAGCAGCCCTTTATCCTGCGAGAGGTGCGCCATGATGCGCAGTTCAATTTGCGAGTAGTCCGCCGCCATAATCTTGTACCCTTCCGGCGCGATAAAGGCCTGACGGATACGCCGCCCTTCATCATTACGCACCGGGATGTTCTGCAGGTTCGGATCGCTGGAAGAGAGCCGCCCGGTGGCCGTGACCGCCTGGTGATACGAGGTATGCACCCGGCCGCTGGCCGGATTGATCATCTGCGGTAGCTTGTCGGTATAGGTGGATTTCAGCTTCGCCAGGCTGCGGTACTCGAGAATCACTTTCGGCAGCGGGTAATCCAGCGCCAGCTCGGCCAGCACCTCTTCATTGGTGGACGGTGCGCCGCCCGGCGTCTTTTTCAGGATCGGCAGTTTCTGTTTATCGTACAGAATCGCCTGCAGCTGTTTCGTGGAGGAGAGGTTAAACGGCTCTTCCGCCAGTTCATGCGCTTTGCTTTCCAGCTCACCCAGACGCTCGGTGAGTTCCACCGAATGTGCCGCCAGAATTGATTTGTCGATCAGCACCCCAGTGCGTTCAATACGTGACAACACCGGTACCAAGGGCATCTCAATATCACGGAAGACATTTGGCAGGCCTTCACTGGCCTCAATTTTCGGCCACATCGCAAGGTGAAGCTGCAAAGTGACATCAGCATCTTCCGCCGCGTAGTGGCTGGCTTCCTCCAGGGCAATCTGGTTGAAAGTCAGCTGATTTTTCCCTTTACCGGCGATCTCGACAAAACTGACGGTGGTGTGGCCCAGATGGCGATCGGCCAGGGTATCCATGTCGTGGCGGCTGGAGACGCTGTCAAGTACATAGGATTCCAGCATGGTGTCGAAGGCGATGCCGCGCAGTTCAATGCCGTAGCGCTTCAGGACGCCCTGATCGAACTTCAGATTCTGGCCGATTTTCAACGCTTTTTCGCTTTCCAGCAGCGGCTTCAGCTTTTCCAGCACCAACTCAAGATTTAGCTGATCGGGCGCATCAATGTAGTCATGCCCGACCGGCAGGTAGGCCGCTTTGCCCGGTTCGATAGCAAAAGACAAGCCTACCAGGTTGGCCGTCAGGGTATCGAGCGAGTCGGTTTCCGTATCAAAGGCGAACAGCTCTGCTGCAGAGAGCTTCTCCAGCCATTCATCCAGCTCCGCCTCAGTCAGCAGCGTCACGTATTCATCCTGTGCCAGCTGAACGCGTTCTATGTCCGGTACCGGCACGTTGATGTCGATTTCATCCGCGCCACGGCTGCCGGAGGTGGGGGCTTTTTTGTTGATCAGCCACTTGCCCGCGTCCAGATCGCTGGCCCAGCGCTTGAACTCGTAATGCTGGAACAGTGCGCGCAATTCGTCAGCGGCCGGAGTCATGACATTCAGCTCATCACAGCTGACTTCCAGCTCCACATCAGTTTTGATGGTGGCTAACTGGTAGGAGAGATACGCCACCTCTTTGTTTTGCTCCAGCTTCGCTGCCATGGTTTTCGCACCACGGAAACTCAGGCCGGCAATGGCATCCAGATTGCTGTAGAGCGCATTCAGCCCTCCGATACCTTGTAACAGCGCCTGAGCGGTTTTTTCGCCAACCCCGGGTACGCCCGGAATGTTATCGGAGGAGTCGCCCATCAATGCCAGAAAATCGATGATCAATTCCGGAGGGACACCATATTTGGTGATCACTTCTTCAGGGCCGAGGATCGCATTATTCATGGTGTTGATCAGGGTAATATTCGGCGTGACCAACTGGGCCATGTCTTTATCCCCGGTGCTGATCAGCACCGCATGGCCCGCTTTTTCCGCCTGCAGGGCCAATGTGCCGATCACATCGTCCGCTTCCACGCCGGAGACCGCCAATAACGGCAGCCCCATGGCCTTCACCATATTATGCAGCGGTTCGATCTGGGCGCGCAGATCGTCCGGCATGGGGGGACGGTGCGATTTATACTCAGCAAATAACTCATCGCGGAATGTCTTGCCCTTGGCATCAAACACCACCGCAACATGGCTGGGTTGATACTGCTGCAACAGGCTTTTCAGCATGTTGATCACACCATACATGGCGCCGGTCGGCTCACCGGCAGAGTTGGTCAGCGGTGGAAAAGCATGGTAGGCGCGGTAGAGATAAGAAGACCCATCAACCAGGATCAGGGGATTTTCTGCAATATGTGCCATAGCGACTCTTTTTCGTCATCGGTCAATGTACTAAGGATGCCATAGCTGGCGCGAAAGGCGAACCTTCGGCGGCCTCTCTCCGCGATCAATCCGATCATTTGCGAGATGATCCGCAGGATCAATATTGTGGATAACTTTGTGCATAAAAGATCGCGCAATTGCAACACTTGCGTTCTTAAGCGCTTAATTTGTTATTTTTCTCAAATAAATCAAAGCATTGATAGCGATCAAAACGTTGGATATCTTTTTTGAGGGGTAATAGCCAATGTGGATATAACTTTATGCCGATTTCTGTTTTGCTTCTTTTGGTTAAATAACCATCGACAGAATAAATATCGTTTCCATTCCCTCCCCGTCCGAAACCCATTTCCTTTTCTCACAGGAAGCCAGGATGTTTGTTAACAACACATCATGACCGGCCGGTAATACACGATGGGGATAACCTCTTTCAGGTAGCTGTAGAGGGTTACCAAAATAGCGGGGCAGAACATCACTGCGCTCGTTAATAGGCTATAAAAAATGCCGGATAATCCGGCATTTTTTAGCGGCATTTCATTAATACTATTTCTGTGTCAGCAGGAAATTCACGACATCAGAGTATTGCTTGCTGTAGATATCCATCGAGCTCATATCCAGGCCATCATTTTTGACCATATATTTGCCGTTAACAAAGATAGAAGGCACGCCCTGCAGACCCATGTCAGCTGCCGCTTTTTCTTGTTGCACGACCAGGGATTTCACCACGAAGCTGTTCCAGGCAGAGTCATATTCTTCTGACGTCACACCTGCCTGAATAAAGACTTTCTTAATATCATCTGCCGTTTGTACCACCTGGGTTTTTTGTACGGCATCAAACATCAGAGGAGCAACTTTATCTTCGACACCCAATGCCAAAGCAACTGCCCATGCCTGAGTCATCTCTTTCCCTAATGGGCCAAGGAACTCAACGTGATATTTCGTTACTTTAGTACCCTGAGGGAGATTTTTTTTAATGGTGTCAGAGATATGGTAAATCTTTTCAAACTGGTAGCAGTGCGGGCAGTAGAAAGAGAAGAACTCCAATACTTGCGGCTCTCCTGATACCGGCTTATCCAGGGTGACAAATTGATTGCCACTTGAAAATTGCGCGGCTGAAGCACTGAATGCCAGCACCATTCCCACCAACGCTAAAAATATCTTCTTCATAGTTCCTTGTTCTCCGTTGATATTACCATTAATACATAGGCGTTAATTGCAGCGGGGGTTCCTGCAATTGGTTAAGCTGCTCTCTGAAAGCTGCCGTTTGGCTCTCCCAGAAACTTCCTTCTGTCATCCACGGGAAGCTACGGGGGAAAGCCGGATCGTGCCAGCGACGCGCTACCCAGGCCAGATAATGCACCATGCGCATAGCGCGCAGCGGCTCAATCAATGCCAGTTCTCGCTGATCAAACTCACTGAATTCTTCATAGGCCTCCAGCAGAATATCAAGCTGGATCCGTTGTTCTGCTTTATCCCCATGTAACAGCATCCAGAGATCCTGTACGGCAGGGCCATTGCGCGCGTCATCCAGATCAACGAAACAGGGGCCATCACGCCACAGAATATTGCCGGGGTGGCAATCCCCATGCAGTCGCAAGGATTGCCATTGTGTATGCCAGTGAAGCTGAACAGCACTAATAAGGTTATCTGCTGCCAGCAGGAAATCATGGCGCTGGGCACGGGGAATTAACGGACACGCATCCAATACTTGCCGGGGCTGAAAGACATATTCATCTAACCCGATAGTGGGCCGCGCCCCGAATAATTGCTTCCCCCCAATCTGGTGAATCCGCCCAAGATAACGCCCTACCATTTCCAGCTGATCGAGATTATCTACTTCATATTGACGGCCGCCGGCACTGGGGAAAACGGCAAAAAAGTAACCGTGATAGTGATTCAGGGTATCGCCGGCAAGCAATAACGGCGCTATAAGCGGGATTTCAGCCTCATTTAACTCAGCGGCAAAGGCATGCTCCTCACGCAACTGGGCTTCACTCCAACGTTCCGGCCGGTAGAATTTTACGACATAGCGTTGACGTGCCTCCCCCATAAACTGGAAAACACGGTTTTCATAGCTATTGAGTTCAGTAAGGCCGGATTCAGCGTAAAGACCCACATGCTGTAATGCATCCAGAATGAGATCCGGCGTCAAAGCATGAAAATTAAAGGCAGGTGTTGTCGGCATAGGGCTCATGAGGTGAAAGATTCAGTAGAAAAGAAGAGGAGCGTCACTCTTTAATGACGCCACGGGCCCGCAAGATAGCCGTTTTAAAATCTTCTTCATAATCTTTTTTCAGGCCGGGAATCGCCTCAGACTGATCGCTATCACGCATTTTCAGATGATAAATCAGCGTGTCATCTGTCAGGTCAGACAGCTCGCCCTGAAAACCGCTCTCATGCGCCAATTTTTGCAGGAATTGCAGCAGATTAAGATCGGCATCCTTTTCCCATGCCGGTTGAAGCAGCGCAATCAGTTCTTTCATCCGATGGCTATTCATGACGTTATCCTTGCTTTGGAGGAAACGGACAAAGTAGCAGGGATGCCCTTTGAGTGAAAGGGCGGGAGTTGTCAATAAAAGTAAATCATCGCCTCCGGCATACATGGCGCTACAATCGTTATCTCAGTAAACAGGAGATAGTGACGTGATACCAACAACGATTACCGGGGTCATACTTTGTGGCGGGCAGGCAACGCGTATGGGAGGACATGACAAAGGATTACTTCCTTTCCAGGGTAAGCCGCTCTACCAACATGTTGCTGAACGCCTGCAGCCGCAGGTGGCACATATTATTCTCAGTGCTAATCGTAATCTTGAGCAGTATCGCCAGGCCTATCCCACTTTTGCCGATACCTTTACCGGTTTTGCCGGCCCACTGGCAGGAATATTAACCGGTCTGCAAAACAGCGAGACCGACTGGGCCGCCTTCGTACCTTGTGATGTCCCTTTCCTGCCGGACGATCTGATCGAACGTTTGTGGTCGGCTCGTCAGGAGGCTTCTGTCGCCTATGCCCACGATGGTGTACGCGCCCATCCTACCTTATGCCTGCTGCACCGGCGTATGATTGCGCCGCTCATGCAATTTCTACAGCAGGGCGATCGTAAGTTGATGCTTTTTTTTGAACATGCTGGTGCTCAGGCGGTGTATTTCCAGAACCATGCTCAGGCTTTTCAAAATATTAATACCCCTGCTGAGTTACAGCACCTTTCACCTTTGGACAGAACCTCATGACGATACCGCTATTGGGCATTGTCGCGTACAGCGGTACGGGAAAAACAACGCTGCTTAAGCAATTGATTCCTTTACTGGCGCAGTGTGGGGTGCGTGTCGGCTTAATCAAACATAGCCACCATAATGTGGATGTCGATACGCCCGGTAAAGACAGCTATGAGCTGCGTAAGGCGGGTGCGCTGCAAACCATGGTAGCCAGCTCGCAACGTTGGGCGTTAATGACAGAGACGCCGGAGGCATCAACTGAGCCGGATCTCTTCTCCTTGGCCAGTCGTTTTGACAGCAATAGGGTCGATCTTATTCTGGTTGAGGGGTTTAAGCATGAAACCGTACCTAAAATTGCGCTCTATCGTGCAGCGGTCGGTAAACCTCTGGATAAACTGATCGATCACTATGTTATCGCGCTGGCCAGCGATCAACCTGTGACGGTAACAGTGCCACAGTTAGATCTTAACGACCCTTCACTTATTGCCACTTTCATTGCCCATTGGTTAAAGCAACATCAATGATGTCAGGCAAAGTGCCCAAGACAACATAACGTCAGGAATAAAAGAGGGACATGATCAGCGTGAAGAGTAAGAAATCAGCAGGTTGCGGAGCTTTTCCGCATAGCAAAAAGGCCATCCTTACGGATGGCCTCGTGCTTGATTTGATGCCTGGCAGTTCCCTACTCTCGCATGGGGAGACCCCACACTACCATCGGCG
>NZ_PJZF01000015.1 GCF_002858675.1 Chimaeribacter californicus | reverse complement strand
AAAACGGAAAATAGGATTACACCATTATCTATCATATGGATCCGGTGATTTTCTGGGCGCCGGGACCACGGCACTGACGGCCGCCTGGCTGCTCTATTTTTACACAACATTTTGTGGCCTGACACCCATTGAAGCCACCTTTATTTTTGCCATGGCGCGGGTACTGGATGCGGTGGTCAGCCCGCTGATGGGGTTTTTAACCGATAATTTTGGCGCCACCTGGCTGGGTAAACGCTTTGGCCGCCGTAAGTTCTTTATTTTGCTGGGCATCCCGATGGTCTTCAGTTACAGCCTGATGTGGGTAGGTGATATGGGCTACTGGTACTATCTATTGACCTATCTGTTCTTTGATGTGGTTTACACCATGATTCTGGTGCCTTACGAAACCCTGGTGCCGGAAATGACCGATGACTTTAAACAGAAAACGAAATTCTCCGGCGCGCGTATTGCCATGGCACAGCTCTCGGCCATTCTGGCGGCATTTCTGCCCGGCATTCTGCTGGGTATTTTCGGCAAAGATAATGCGGTCTCCTTTTTCTATGCCAGCCTGGTTTTCTCGGTAATTTGCGCTGTCGTCCTGACGCTGGTCTATTGCTTTACCTGGGAGCGCCCACGCGAGGAGATGTCAGAAGCCCAATTACAGGCAGAACGCGCCAACCAGCAACTGACCTTAGGGCAGAGTTTACGCCGCCTGTTAATTGAACTCTCCTCTACTTTCCGCATCCGGATTTTCCGCCAGCATTTAGGCATGTATCTGGGCGGCTACATCGCGCAGGATGTCTTTAACGCCGTATTCACGTACTACGTCGTGTTTGTGCTGATGCAGAGCGCTACCGTGGCGTCCAACCTGATGGGCACCATGGCTATTCTGCAATTCCTGGCCGTCATCGCCATGATCCCACTCTGTATCCGCCTGGGGCCTGCGCCGTCTTACCGCATGGTCGTCACCCTGTTTGGGCTGAGCGCCTTATCTTATGCAGTACTTTATTACAGCAACATGCACGACAGCATGACCGCGCTGCTGTTTATCTCCGCCGTGGCGGGCCTGGGCCGTGGCGGCATCAACTATGTGCCGTGGAACATCTATACCTATATTGCCGATGTCGATGAAGTGGTCACCGGGCAGCGGCGCGAAGGGATTTTTGCCGGCATCATGACTCTGACGCGCAAAGCCTCGCAGGCCGGTGCCATTATGCTGGTTGGTATTGCGATGCAACTGGGCGGTTTCGTCTCCGGCCAGAGTGAACAGGTGCCGGAAGTGCGTAACACCATTTTGCTGATCCTCAGCGTGGGCACCGTCCTGGTGCTGGCGTGTGGCTTCTTTATCTCGCTGCGGTTCAAACTCAATCTGCAAACGCACAATACCCTGCGGGAAGAGACGCTGAGAATGAAAGAGGCGGGTGGCCCGGTGCCGGATCAGGTGTCACCGCAGGCACGCGCGACGGTCGAGCTGCTGGCAGGTATGCCTTATGAAACATTGTGGGGTAATAACAACATCGGTTACCAGAGCCGCCAGCGTGCCCAACAGAAGCTGAACCAGCGCCCGGTCTGATGGCCCTGCCCCGCCCCCGTAAACAACGCGGGGGCGTTGGCGCGTTATCTTTACGCCGGAGCGCAATACGCGTTATTTAATTCCGCCAAAACCTATCTTAATAAAATAATAATCTGGTCAGGCCCGCTTTTGGGTTTGGCTTTGATTAGCTGCACCCTTCCCAACAACCAATTGCACCAAAGCGGAGCGCTACCCTTCAAAAGGCCCGGCGGTCGGAGTACATTGTGCAGATTGCAGTGTTCCACGGTAGGGACACGCTACTCCGGCAAAAGGCTCACTTGTTTATGTCCCCCATTGAAAAATCCAGCAAACTGGACAATGTCTGTTACGACATCCGCGGTCCGGTGCTCAAAGAAGCAAAACGTCTCGAAGAAGAAGGCAATAAAGTCCTGAAACTGAACATCGGCAACCCTGCCCCATTCGGTTTTGAGGCACCGGATGAAATCCTGGTGGATGTCATCCGTAATCTGCCGACGGCACAAGGTTACTGTGACTCCAAAGGGCTGTTCTCGGCGCGTAAAGCGATCATGCAGCACTATCAGGCGCGCAATATGCGTGACATTACCGTAGAAGACATTTACATCGGTAACGGCGTGTCTGAGCTGATTGTGCAATCAATGCAGGCACTGCTGAACCTGGGTGATGAGATGCTGGTGCCCGCGCCGGACTACCCGCTCTGGACGGCGGCGGTGTCGCTCTCCAGCGGCAAAGCGGTGCACTACCTGTGTGACGAAAGTGCCGACTGGTTCCCGGACCTGGACGACATCCGCAGCAAAATTACCCCGCGTACCCGCGGCATTGTGATCATCAACCCGAACAACCCAACCGGGGCGGTCTACAGCAAAGAGTTGCTGATGGAGATCGTGGAGCTGGCCCGCCAGCATAACCTGATCATATTCGCCGACGAGATCTACGACAAGATTCTGTACGATGACGCCGAACATATCTCTATCGCCTCGCTGGCACCGGATCTGTTGACCGTCACCTTTAACGGCCTCTCCAAAACCTACCGCGTGGCGGGCTTCCGTCAGGGCTGGATGGTACTGAACGGGCCGAAAAAGCATGCCAAAGGCTACATCGAGGGGCTGGAGATGCTGGCCTCTATGCGCCTGTGCGCCAACGTGCCGATGCAACACGCTATTCAGACCGCGCTGGGCGGCTACCAGAGCATCAGCGAGTTTATCCAGCCGGGCGGCCGTCTGGTGGAGCAGCGTAACCGGGCGTGGGAGCTGATTAACGACATCCCCGGCGTCTCCTGCGTGAAACCGCGCGGCGCGCTCTATATGTTCCCGCGTATTGATGCCAAACGCTTTAACATTCATGACGACCAGAAAATGGTGCTGGATCTGCTGTTGCAGGAAAAAGTGCTGCTGGTGCAGGGAACAGCGTTTAACTGGCCGCATCCTGACCATGTGCGTATCGTGACCCTGCCGCGGGTAGATGACCTGGAGATGGCCGTTAACAAGCTGGGCCGCTTCCTGGAAAATTACCGCCAGTAACGTATCCCCCCGTTTTTCCTCTGTCAGGGGCCGCGTTTGCGGCCCCTGTCTGTTTGCATCTTCCCCGGTGAATGCGCACAATGAGGCCCTCCCTTGCCGTTGTTGAGAGCGCCCTCATGAGCCAGAGCCATTTCTTTGCCCACCTTTCCCGCCTGAAACTGATCAACCGCTGGCCGCTGATGCGCAATGTGCGGACAGAAAACGTCTCTGAGCACAGCCTGCAGGTGGCGTTTGTGGCCCACGCCCTGGCGGTGATTAAGAACCGGAAATTCAACGGTAACCTCAGTGCGGAGCGCGTGGCCCTGCTGGCGATGTACCACGATGCCAGTGAAGTGATCACCGGTGACCTGCCGACGCCGGTTAAGTACTACAACCCGCAGATTGCCCACGAATACAAAAAGATTGAGAAGATCGCCCAGCAAAAACTGCTGGAAATGCTGCCTGAAGAGTTGCAGAACGACTTCCGCCCGCTGCTGGATGAACAGTGCTACAGCGAAGAGGAGAAGCATGTGGTCAAGCAGGCAGACGCGCTCTGCGCCTACCTGAAATGCCTGGAGGAGCTGTCCGCCGGGAACAATGAATTTACCCTGGCCAAGGCGCGGCTGGAGAAAACCCTGGCGCTGCGCCACAGCCCGGAAATGGCCTATTTCATGACCATTTTTGTGCCGAGCTTCAGTTTGTCACTGGATGAAATCAGCCTGGATAACGCCCTGTAACGCGTATTAAAACGGGAACAGCCAGGGGATCAGGAACAGGCTGACGCCCATCACCAGTAACGTGAACGGCACCCCCACCCGCACGAAGTCGCCAAACCGGTAGTTCCCCGGCACCATCACCAGCGTGTTCACCGGTGAGGAGACCGGCGTCATAAACGCAGCGGAGGCAGCAATCGCGATCGCCAGCGTAAACGGATAAGGCGATACCCCCATCTCCCTGGCGGCCGCGATGGCGATCGGTGCCATCAGCACCGCCGTGGCGGTATTGGAGATAAACAGCCCAATCAAGGCGCACAGCACAAACAGGCTGAGCAGCATCATTTGCGGCCCGGCCTCCCCGGTGAGTTCCATCAGCCCGCGCACGATCAGGTCGATACCGCCGGTTTTTTGCAGCGCGACGGCAAACGGCATCATCCCGACAATCAGAATCAGGCTCGGCCAGTGAATCGCCCGGTAGGCACTTTCCATATCGATGCAGCGGAATTTGCCCATCAGCAAACAGGCGACCAGCGCGGCGACGGCATTCGGCACCTCATCCGTGACCATCAGGGCCACCATCAACGCCAGGCAAAACAGCGCATGCGGTGCCTGGCTGACCGCCGGGGCAACTTCATCCACCTCCGCCGGCAGATTCAGCACAATGAAATCACGGGTCTGTTGCTGAAGCTGGCGGATCAGTTTCCAGTCACCAATTACCAGCAGCACATCCCCCAGCATCAGTTCCTCATCCACCAGCACGCCCGGCAGTGCCTCGCCCTGCCGGCGCAGGCCCACCACGTTCAGGCCATAGCGGCTGCGGAAGGTGACGTCGCGCAGGCTTTTCCCCAGCAATTCTGAATCCGGGATCAGCGAAACTTCCGCCATGCCCACGGCGCGTGATTGCTCAGAAAAATAGTCACCGCGCAGGACCATCGGCTCCAGCTGTTGCTCACTGCAAAACGTCCGCACATCGATTCCCGGGTCAGCCATGTCCACCAGCAGCACATCCCGCGCCCGTAGTTCGGTATTGCCGGTCGCACTGACCATGACCCGGCGGAATTTACGCCAGCGCTCAATCCCGACAATATTGGCATGGTATTTAGCCCGCAGGTTGAGGTCATCCAGCGCCCGGCCAATCAGCGGGGAGCCTTCACGCACCGCCAGCCGCCGCGCACGCCCGGCGAGGCGGTAATCGCGGATCAGGTCACGGAAAGTACGGCGCGCCCATTTCTCCTGGGGAACCTGCGTATCCCGCCCCAACCAGCGGCGCGCCACCAGCATGTAAAGGATCCCCAACACCAGCACCACGATCCCCACCGGGGTGACGTCAAAAAAACCGAACCCTTTGATCCCTTCCCGCAGCAGCTCACTGTTGACGACCATATTGGGCGGTGTCGCCACCAGCGTCATCATGCCGCTGATAAGCCCGGCAAAGCTCAGCGGCATCATCAACCGTGCGGGGTCAGATTTCATGCGCGCGGCCACGCTCAGCACCACCGGGATAAAAATCGCCACCACGCCGGTGGAACTCATAAACGCCCCCAGCCCGGCCACGGTGACCATCAGCAGCACCATCATGCGGATTTCACTGCTGCCGGCCACCCGCACCAGCCAGTCGCCGAGCTGATAAGCCACCCCGGTGCGCACCAGCCCCTGCCCAATCACAAACAACGCGGCGATCAGAATGACGTTTGGATCGCTGAATCCCGCCAGTGCTTCGTTAACCGTCAGGGTACCGCCCAGCACAAAGGCCACAATCACCAGCAAGGCGACCACATCCATCCGCAATTTGTTGGTGGCAAACAGACATACGGCACTCAGTAACAGGCAGGCTACCCAGAAAAGTTGGCCGGTCACGCGATATCTCCCTGGTCAGAAAAAAGTGGGCCAGAGCATCGCATAAAAAAGCCCCGCGGGTGCGGGGCGTAATCATGTTTACGGCAGATAACTCATAACTCAGTGTGAGGTGCTGACCGTGATCTGCTCACCCTGTTTCTGCACCTGCAGCGCCTCCAGCGTGGTCAGGACGATATCAACCTGATTCAGTTTCGGCGTGTCAGACGGGGCGTTCACGGCCACCACCCGGCAGCCGGCAGCCAGGCCGGAGTGCAGCCCGGCCGGCGCATCTTCAACCACCACGCAGTGCTCCGGCGGCAGCCCCAGTTTCTCCGCGCCCAACAGGTATGCGTCAGGCTCGGGCTTGCCGTGTTTGACCTGCTCCGCCGTGATAAAGACCTTCGGCGACGGCAACCCGGCTGCGGCATGGCGCGCATGGGCGACCGGCACCGAACCAGACGTCACGATCGCCCAGGGAATGCCCAGCTCATCGAGCTGTGTTAACAGCTGCACCGCGCCGGGCAGTGCGCGCACGCCCTGGGTATCTGAGGCTTCGATCTGCTCCAGCGCCAGAAACTCCTGCTGGATCGCCTCTTCACTTTCACCCGGCATAAAATGGCGCAGTGAGGTGATGGCCTGTTTTCCATGGATAAAGTCCAGCACCGCCTCCGGCGACACGCCGCGGCGGTTCGCCCAGTTAGTCCAGGCGCGCTCTACGGCCGGCAGTGAATCCACTAATGTTCCGTCCAGATCAAACAGAAACCCTTTGCACTCCAAAGGCATACTCTCTCCCTATCGGTCAGGCATTGATAATTTGCGCGATCTCAACCGCACTCAGATGGTATTGACGCGGGCAGGCGCTCCAGGCAGCCAGCATACGTTGATATTTGTCCCACATTTTCGTCTGGGCATTAAAGCCGTGTGTTCCGGCGTCAAACTGCACATAACGCCCTTCGGTATGCACCAGGAAACGCACATAGCCGAGATAACGCGCCTCTGTGGCAGCATCAAAGCCCAGGAAGGCCAGCCGGCGCGGGTCAACATCGCCTTTCTCTTTAAGTAATTCCCAGGAGACCTGGAGCGCATGGTGCATCTCCATAATCGTGATGATGGTGCGGCACACCTCTTCCGGCAGCGCGCCGAACTCGTGGTCCAGCTCGCGCATCTGCAAGCCGTAGCCACGTTCAATAATGGTTTGCAAACGGCGGTAACGCTCGGCCTGCTCGGGGTTGAGCATGGCCATCATCTGGTATTGGTTGGAGAGGATAAGGCGCTGGGCGTTGGTCATTTCCATCATGGACTCCTGGGTCGTGGCATCATAATGGCGGCAGCATCGCACACTGGAGCCGCCGGCGGCGAAATAGCCGGCGTTTGTTTGATGCAGACAGGGTTTTTGCATCCCTGCCCCGGTTCCTGCCGATCGTTACAAGTCGTCGAGGAAGGTCTTATCCAGTTGCTTAAAAGCACGCTTCAGAACATCGGCCAGCGTCTGGTAGGTCGGGGTGCCCTCGACCGGTGCCAGTGCCTGGCCGGCTTCTGTCAGGCGCTGGCGCACCTCATGGAACCAGTGCAGCAGCGTTGGCGGCAGAGGCGTCAGCGAACGGCGGCCCAGCCACCACAGCCCCTGCATCGGCAGGCTGCAGGCAAACAGGGCGGTGGCAATCGCCGGCCCCAGCTGGCCGCCGAGGGCGATTTGCCAGGTCAGCGTAAAAATCGCCAGCGGCGGCATAAAGGTGATAGAGAAGCGGGTGGCGCGGGCAACACGGTTTTCAGGGAATACCGGTGCCAGCCGCTTATCGGCGGGCCAGGTTTTCATATAGTGCTGCCCACGCTGGAAAATCTGAAACCAGCTGACAGAACCGGACGGCTTACTTGTCATACAGCACCTCAACTTCTTTAATAAAGATTAAAAAAAACTTGCAATGCACAAAACAAAATTTAGCACATTCAAATTTATTTTGTCTTTCACTGGCCTGAACGTTATCCTACCCCGGCCTGTCGGCTGGGTGGCACATGGGAAAGCAGCTTGCTTCTGTTTACCGGCATGTCATGCGGTGGCGGTTCACCGGGATTGAGTAATTGTTGTACGTTTCTGAACACATTTCGAGCAACATCAGCGATTTTTATTCATTGCGGCGAGAAACGACGGCTGCATGATGTTAATCATAATTGTCAACGTCATTATGCGCTACGCTTGATGTCAGACTGATGATTTATTAACCACGTGTTTTGTTTCTGCCCGATGGCGGACAACACGAACTAAAATAGGTACTTCCATGTCGAGTAAGCTAGTACTGGTTCTTAATTGTGGCAGCTCTTCGTTAAAATTTGCCATCATTGATGCGGCAAACGGTGAAGAACATATCTCTGGTTTGGCCGAATGTTTCCACCTGCCTGAAGCACGCATCAAATGGAAAATGGACGGCGGCAAACAAGAAGCGGCCCTGGGTGCCGGCGCTGCACACAGCGAAGCCCTAACGTTCATCGTTAACACCATCCTTTCCCAGAAACCTGAACTGTCTGCCGAGCTTATCGCCATCGGCCACCGCATCGTGCACGGCGGTGAAAAATTCACGGCGTCGGCCGTGATTGATGACGCCGTACTTCAGGGTATCAAAGATGCCGCCTCATTTGCACCTCTGCATAACCCGGCACACTTAATCGGCATTGAAGAAGCGCTGAAATCCTTCCCGCAGCTGGCAGACAAAAACGTCGCCGTGTTTGACACCGCCTTCCATCAGACGATGCCTGAAGAGTCCTACCTGTATGCCCTGCCCTACCATCTGTATAAAGATCACGGCATCCGCCGCTACGGGGCGCACGGTACCAGCCACTTCTATGTGACGCAGGAAGCGGCCAAGATGCTGAACAAACCGGTATCCGAGCTGAACGTCATCACCTGCCACCTGGGTAACGGCGGCTCCGTGACGGCAGTGCGCAACGGGCAATGCATTGATACCTCCATGGGCCTGACCCCGCTGGAAGGGCTGGTGATGGGCACCCGCAGCGGTGACATCGACCCGGCCATCATCTTCCACCTGCATGACCGCCTCGGCATGAGCGTGGATGAAATCAATAAGATGCTGACCAAAGAGTCCGGCCTGCTGGGGCTGACCGAAGTCACCAGTGACTGCCGCTACGTTGAAGACAACTACGCCGAAAAAGCGGACGCCAAACGCGCCATGGATGTGTTCTGCCACCGCCTGGCAAAATACATCGGGGCCTATGCCGCGCTGATGGAAGGCCGCCTGGACGCCGTGGTCTTCACCGGCGGGATCGGGGAAAATGCTGCCATGGTGCGCGAGTTTGCCATGGCGAAACTGGGCCTGCTGGGCCTGGAAGTTGACCATGAACGCAACCTGGCCGCCCGGTTCGGCAAAGCGGGCTTCATCAACAAAGAGGGCACCCGCCCGGCCCTGGTGATCCCGACCAACGAAGAACTGGTCATTGCGCGGGATGCCGCCCGCCTCACCGCCTGATTGTTATCCACCGCCAGCCCTTGCTGGCGGTGTTGTTTCCACTCTTGCATCATAAAAAAGAGGGTAAGCCGTGTCCCGTACAATTATGTTGATCCCCACCGGCACCAGCGTCGGCCTGACCAGCGTCAGTTTGGGTGTCATTCGCGCCATGGAACAGAAAGGCGTCAGCCTGAGCATTTTCAAACCCATTGCCCAGCCACGGACCGGGGGTGACGCACCTGACCAGACCACCACCATCATCCGTGCCAACTCCAGCGTGACCGCCGCAGAACCGCTGCGTATGAGCCACGTCGAAGCGCTGCTCAGCTCCAACCAGCAGGATGTGCTGATGGAAGAGATCGTGGCCCGCTACCACGAAAACACCAAAGACGCCGACGTGGTACTGGTCGAAGGGCTGGTACCGACCCGCAAACACCAGTTTGCCAACGCGCTGAACTATGAGATTGCCAAAACCCTGAACGCTGAGATTGTGTTTGTGCTGGCGCTGGGCAATGACTCCCCGGCCCAGCTGAAAGAGCGCATTGAACTGGCGCGCTCCAGCTTTGGCGGCAGCAAAAATAAAAACATCACCGGCGTTATCATCAATAAACTCAACGCCCCGGTGGATGAACAGGGCCGCACCCGCCCGGATCTCTCCGAGATCTTTGATGACTCCACCAAAGCCAACGTGGCGAATATCGATCCGAAACTGCTGTTTGCCAACAGCCCGCTGCCGGTGCTCGGCTGCATCCCGTGGAGTTTCGACCTGATCGCCACCCGCGCCATCGACATGGCCAAGCACCTCAACGCACGCATCATCAATGAAGGGGACATCAACACCCGCCGTGTGAAGTCCGTGACCTTCTGCGCGCGCAGCATCCCGCACATGCTGGAGCACTTCCGCCCCGGCTCGCTGCTGGTGACCTCCGCTGACCGCCCGGACGTGCTGGTCTCGGCCTGCCTGGCGGCGATGAACGGCGTAGAGATTGGTGCCCTGCTGCTGACCGGCGGCTATGAAATTGATGAGCGCATTAACCGCCTGTGTGAACGCGCCTTCCAGACCGGCCTGCCGGTATTTATGGTGAACACCAACACCTGGCAGACCTCGCTGAGCCTGCAGAGCTTCAACCTGGAAGTGCCGGCCGACGACCACCAGCGGGTGGAGAAGCTGCAAAACTATGTCGCCAGCCACATTAACAGCGACTGGGTCGAATCCCTGACGGCCGCCTCCGAGCGTTCGCGCCGCCTGTCGCCGCCGGCCTTCCGCTATGAGCTGACCGAGCTGGCGCGCAAAGCCGGCAAACGCATTGTGCTGCCGGAAGGTGACGAACCGCGCACCGTCAAAGCGGCCGCCATCTGTGCGGAACGCGGTATCGCCGAATGTGTGCTGCTCGGTAACCCGGATGAGATCCAGCGCGTCGCGACGGTTCAGGGCGTGGAGCTCGGCAAGGGCGTGACCATCGTCAACCCGGAAGAGGTGCGTGAAAACTATGTGCCGCGTCTGGTGGAGTTGCGTAAAAGCAAAGGCATGACCGAAGTGGTGGCGCGCGAGCAACTGGAAGACAACGTGGTGCTCGGCACGCTGATGCTGGAACAGGGCGAAGTGGATGGCCTGGTCTCCGGTGCGGTGCACACCACCGCCAACACCATCCGCCCGCCGTTGCAGCTGATCAAAACCGCGCCGGGCAGCTCCCTGGTCTCCTCGGTGTTCTTTATGCTGCTGCCGGATCAGGTGCTGGTGTATGGCGACTGCGCCATCAACCCGGACCCGACCGCAGAACAGCTCTCTGAGATCGCCATCCAGTCCGCGGATTCCGCCGCCGCCTTCGGCATCGAGCCGCGCGTGGCGATGATCTCCTACTCCACCGGCACCTCCGGTGCAGGCAGTGACGTAGAAAAAGTGCGTGAAGCCACCCGGCTGGCGCAGGAGAAACGCCCGGATCTGATCATCGACGGCCCGCTGCAATATGATGCCGCCATCATGGCGGACGTGGCGCTCTCCAAGGCACCGAATTCGCCGGTCGCCGGGAAAGCCACGGTGTTTATCTTCCCGGATCTCAACACCGGCAACACCACCTATAAGGCGGTGCAGCGTTCAGCGGATCTGGTGTCGATTGGGCCGATGTTGCAGGGGATGCGCAAGCCGGTGAATGACCTCTCCCGCGGTGCGCTGGTGGATGACATCGTCTACACCGTGGCGCTGACGGCGATCCAGTCCGCCCAGGCCGAAACCCAGACGGCCGCGCTGGCAGAAAAAGAGTAACCGTTCGCCAACACAGAAACGCCGGCAGATGCCGGCGTTTTTTTGCCTGTTTTCAGGCGATGGCCTGTGGATCAGGCCGTGGGGGTCTCGTCATGCGCGTCGGGCTGCGGATCGCTCTTTTTCAGCGTGTCATTCAATAATCCCTTTTCCGCCGCCACCGGCTGAGGTTTCTCGTCGCGCACCAGCGGTTTGCCGTAATCCTGCTGGTTATTGCGGCTCAGCCAGAGTGACAGGGCTTTCAGCGAGTCCGGGGTAAATTCGTCACAGCGGGCGGTGATCTCCTCCGGCAGCATCCAGCTTACCTCCACCACCTCCTCTTCCTGCAAGGCAAACGGCCCGTGGGAAACGCAGCTGAACAGCCCGCCCCAGACGCGGCAATGCTCCTCTTCGAAATAGAACAGCCCATGCTCGGCGAACGGCACCCCGGCAATGCCCAGTTCCTCCTCGGCTTCACGACGGGCGGACTCCAGCACATTTTCGCCGCTCTGCACCACGCCACCGGCGGTGGCATCCAGCCAGCCCGGATAGTAATCCTTGCTGTCGGTGCGGCGCTGAACCAGGATTTTACCCATGCCGTCATGTACCACGATATAGGTGGCGCGGTGGCGCAGCCGTTGTGCACGCATCTGCTGACGACTGGACTGAGCAATCACTTCGTTCTGCTCGTCAACAATGTCCACCCACTCTTCAGTGTACGCAGTCTGACCTTGATCCATCCTCTGAAACCTTCTTTCTGGGCGCGGGTCCCCGCGCGATTAGGGTTGTTACGGCCGATAATCTGTTGTTATCGCAATGGCTGTTGTTATTGCAATGGCTGTAGTTATCGCCATCGCTGTTTTATAGCACTGGCTGTTTTATGGCAACGGCATCGCGTGCGGGTAGCCCTGGCGCAACCGTGAAAACGTGCCCCGCGCTCCGTGATGGGAAGGTGTCTATGACCATAAATCAACACCTCCTCCCCATGCAAGCGGGGCAATGCAGCGGGATGATAAAGGTGACCGGGGGGCAAAAACAATGGCGGCGGCCGTGTCATTACCTGTTACTGCTATCGCCGTGACACACGCACCACTTTCCGGTGCCAAACCGGACACAGACAGCATCGGACTATTCCCGCATTGCCTGCTATTCTTAGCTGTTATTCTAGCCTGGTTGTTTTGGATGACGGGCCTGCATGCCCGCCCGTGTAATGACTTACAGATCACCTAACGCAGGAGGCACGATGATTGACCTGTATTACGCACCGACCCCGAACGGACATAAAATCACCCTTTTCCTTGAGGAAGCGGGCTTGCCTTACCGCCTTCACCCGATCGACATCAGCGCCGGTGACCAATTTAAGCCGGAGTTTCTGGCCATTTCCCCGAATAATAAAATCCCGGCGATTGTCGATACACAGCCGATTGACGGCGGCGCCCCGGTCAGCATTTTTGAGTCAGGTGCCATTCTGCTCTACCTGGCGGAGAAAACCGGCAAACTGCTGAGCCAGGAGCTGCGCGAGCGCGCCTCAGCCCTGCAATGGCTATTCTGGCAGGTGGGCGGCTTCGGGCCGATGCTGGGCCAGAACCACCATTTCACCCACTATGCGCCGCAGCCGGTCCCTTACGCGATTGAGCGTTACCAGACCGAAACCCGGCGCCTGTATGGCGTGCTCAATACCCAGCTGGAGAAAAAGCCCTATCTGGCCGGGGATCAGTACAGCATTGCGGACATCGCCACCTACCCCTGGGTGGTCTCCCATGAGCGCCAGCGTATCGATCTGGCGCAATTCCCGGCTGTCCGCAACTGGTTCGAGCGTATCAAAGCCCGCCCGGCTACCGTGAAAGCTTACCAACTGGCCCACTGACCCCGTGCGCCCGGCAGTTTCCCGGCCACGGGGGCTGCCTTTCCTGCCCCACCCCGTTGATTCAGGTGAAAATAGCGGCTCCGTCGCATGACGGCGGCAGCGTATCGCCTATGCTAAGAAGAGTCTTTACTGTCTGGACGGGAACCCAATATGCACGTGCTGATAACCGGCGCAACCGGCCTGATTGGCCGCCATCTGATGGCGCAACTTCAGGCCCATCATCAGGTCACGGTGCTGACGCGTAATGAAGCGCGGGCGCGGGCCATTCTGGGGGAGGATGTCACCTGCTGGACGTCGCTCGGCGGGCAGCGCACGCTGGACGGCATCGATGCAGTTATTAACCTGGCCGGTGAGCCGATTGCCGACCGCCGCTGGAGCCAGGAGCAGAAGCGTCGCTTGTGCGACAGCCGCTGGCAACTCACCGGTCAACTGGCGTCGCTGATCACCGCCAGCACCGTGCCGCCTTCCGTGTTTATCTCCGGCTCGGCCACCGGCTATTACGGCGATCAGGGCGAGGCGGTGGTCACCGAAGAAGAGGTACCGCATGACGAATTTACCCACCAGCTCTGCGCCCGCTGGGAAGAACTGGCGCTGACGGCAGAAAGCCCGCAGACGCGCGTCTGCCTGTTACGTACCGGCATGGTACTGGCCCCGCATGGCGGCGCGCTGGCGAAAATGGTGCCGCCGTTCCGGCTGGGGCTGGGTGGCCCCTTTGGTCATGGCCGCCAATACCTGCCGTGGATCCACCTGGACGACATGGTGGCCGGTATTCTTTACCTGCTGCACCATGCGCAACTGCGCGGCGCCTTCAACCTGGTCGCGCCCTACCCGGTCCACAATGACAAATTCGCCGCCACGCTGGCGGAGGTGCTGCACCGCCCGGCCTTTGTGCGCGTGCCGGCCTTCGCGGTACGGCTGCTGATGGGCGAGGCGGCGGTGCTGGTACTCACCGGCCAGCGCGCCATTCCCAAACGGCTGGAGGCGGCCGGTTTCCATTTCCGCTTTTCCGAGCTGGAGGCGGCGCTGAGCAACGTGCTGGCGCGCCGCTAACCTCTACTCCTTCAGCGAGACATAACGGAAGATGTGCTTGCCAAACGGATCGATCTGGTAATTCACCACCTCTTTGCGCACCGGCTCGAAAATGGTCGAGTGCGCAATCATCAGCGCCGGCACCTGTTCGTGCATCATCACCTGCGCCTGCTGGTACATGGCGATGCGCTGGTTCTGGTCGGTGGTGGCACGCGCGGCGGTGATCAGCTTGTCAAACGGCGGGTAGCACCACTGGGAGGAGTTGGAGCCGCCGTTGGCCGAGGCACAGCTGTAAAGCGGGCCGAAGAAATTATCCGGGTCGGCGTTGGCGGTGGTCCAGCCCATCAGCGCAGTCTGGTGTTCGCCGCGTTTCACCCGTTGCAGGTATTCGCCCCACTCATAGGTGACAATGGTCGCTTTTACGCCGATTTTCGCCCAGTCAGCCTGAATCATCTCCGCCATCCGGCGGGCATTCGGGTTATAGGGGCGCTGCACCGGCATCGCCCACAGGTCAATGGCGAAGCCCTGCCCCAGCCCGGCCTCCGCCAGCAATTTTTTCGCCTGCGCCGGATCATAAGGGTAATCCTGCACCGCCGTATTAGCGCTCCAGACGCCGGGCGGCAGCAGGTTTTTCGCCGGCTGGCCGGTGCCGTTGAACACGGCCTCCATAATCGCCGGTTTATTCACCGCCAGCGCCAGCGCCTGCCGCACCTTGAGGTTATCCAGCGGCGGTTTTTTCACATTAAACGCCAGGAAACCGATGTTCAGCCCCGGTTTCTCCATCAGGGTGAGATCCGGGTTCTTGCGCATCCGCGGCAGATCGGCCGGGTTGGGGAACGGCATCACCTGGCACTCATTCTTCTCCAGCTTGGCATAGCGCACCGCCGCATCCGGGGTAATGGTGAACACCAGCCGGTCGAGCTTCGGCTTGCCCTCCCAGTAGTGGTCAAACGCCTTGTAAAGAATGCGTGAATCCTTCTGGTACTGCACCAGCTGGAACGGCCCGGTGCCCACCGGCTGGGTATCGACTTTCTCCGGCGTGCCCGCTTTCAGCATCTGGTCGGCATACTCTTTTGACAGAATCGACGCGAAATACATGCCGAGATCCGCCAGGAACGGCGCTTCGGCGTGTGCCAGCGTGAAGCGCACCGTGTAGTCATCCGGTTTGTCGATGGCGGTGATCAGCGTGCCCAGCGCCATGCTGTCAAAGTTGGCGTAAACCCCGCCGGAGACGTTATGGTAAGGGTTGGCCGGATCTTTTTGCCGCATAAATGAAAAGATCACATCGTCGGCGTTGAAATTGCGGGTGGGCGTGAAGTTTTTGGTGGTCTGGAATTTCACATCTTTACGCAAATGGAAGGTGTACACTTTGCCGTCAGGGCTGATGTCCCACCGCTCGGCGAGGCTTGGTTCCAGTGTGGTGCCGCCGACCTTGAAATCCACCAGGCGGTTATAAATTGTCACGGAGGTGGCATCGACCGTGGTGCCGGAGGTGGTGAGCTGCGGGTTAAAGCTTTCCGGCGCGCCTTCTGAGCAGAACACCAGCGTCTGCGCCGGGGCGTTGGACGCCAGCCCGGCCGTGAGCAATGCGGCCACTAACCCTATTCTGTTTTTCTTCATTGGTTTTCCTTGCCTGAGGTAAAGGACAAATGACGTAGAACGCAGAACCAAAACAGATTACCATTCCTGCGATATTTGGTAACAAGTTGTTATATATGAAAAACGTATGAACGTGGACACCCGGGGAATAACCATGCAAAACGCGCTTGCCGACCAGCTTACTGAACGTTTTTTCCGCTATCTGGCCATTACGACCCAGAGTGACGCGGCCGCCACGACCCTGCCAAGTACCCCCGGCCAGCATGAGCTGGCGGCGCTGCTGGCAGACGAGCTTCGCCAGCTCGGCCTGCAACAGGTGGTGGTGGATGAGCACGCCACGGTGACTGCCGTGAAGCCGGGCAACCAGCCGGGCGCGCCGCGCATCGGTTTCATTACCCATATCGACACGGTGGATGTCGGCCTGTCGCCGCACATTCACCCGCAGATCCTCACCTTTACGGGGGACGATCTCTGCCTGAACGCCGAAAAAGATATCTGGCTGCGGGTCAACGATCACCCGGAAATCGCCGCCTATCAGGGCCAGCCGATCATTTTCAGTGACGGCACCAGCGTGCTGGGTGCAGACAATAAAGCGGCCGTCACGGTGGTGATGACCTTGCTGGCCAACCTGACGCCGGAAACGCCGCATGGTGACATCGTGGTGGCGTTTGTGCCAGACGAGGAGATCGGCCTGCGCGGCGCGAAAGCGCTGGATCTGGCGCGCTTTGATGTCGATTTTGCCTACACCATCGACTGCTGTGAACAGGGCGAAGTGGTGTATGAGAACTTCAACGCCGCCGGCGTCGAGCTGAGTTTCACCGGCATCCCGGCGCACCCGATGTCCGCCAAGGATGTGCTGATCAACCCGCTGCTGATGGCCCATGACTTCATCAGCCATTTCGACCGCAACGAAACCCCGGAACACACCGAGGGGCGCGAAGGCTACACCTGGTTCCAGGAGATGAGCGCCAACGTCAATGTCGCGCACCTGAAAGCGGCGATCCGTGACTTCGATGCCGACAGCTTCCTGCGGCGCAAACAGCGGATTGGCGACGTGGCCGAGATCATCGCCCGCCGTTACCCGCGCGCCAAAGTAGAGTTCAAAATCAGCGACGTCTACAGCAACATCGCCAACGCGATCGGCGACGATCGCCGGGCGATCGACCTGATCTTTGCGGCCATGGATCAGGCAGGCATTGAGCCGAAAGTGATCCCGATGCGCGGCGGCACTGATGGCGCGGCGCTGTCAGCCAAAGGGCTGCTGACGCCGAACTACTTCACCGGTGCGCACAACTTCCATTCGCGCTTTGAATTCCTGCCGATTGGCGCCTTTGTGAAATCCTATGAGATGACGCTGGCGCTCTGCCGGCTGGCCGCCCGGCAGTAAGCCTCTGGCCTGCTGCTGCGGCAGGCTATTTCAGCGCGCCTGACAGGAACTGCCGCAGGCGCGCACTTTTCGGGTTACTGAACAGCGCAGCCGGCGGCCCCTGCTCCTCAATGACCCCCTGATGCAAAAAGATCACCTGGCTCGACACATGGCGGGCAAACTCCATCTCATGCGTCACCACCACCATGGTTTTCCCCTCTTCCGCCAGCTTCTGCATAATGCGCAACACTTCGCCCACCAGCTCCGGGTCGAGGGCGGAGGTCGGCTCGTCAAACAGCAGCACCTCCGGCTCCATCGCCAGCGCGCGCGCAATCGACACCCGCTGCTGCTGGCCGCCGGAGAGGTTGACCGGGTATTTGGCGCGCGCCCGTTCATCGATCCCGACTTTGTCGAGGTAACGGATCGCCCGCTCGCGCGCCTCCGCTTTGCTTAAGCCCAGTACCTGGATCGGCGCTTCCATCACATTCTCCAGCACCGTCATGTGGCTCCAGAGGTTGAAGTGCTGGAACACCATGGTGAGTTTGGTGCGCAGCAGCTGCAGCTGTTTCTTATCAAACACCTTCAGCTGGCCGTCCTTATCCCGCACCATACGGATGTCCTGATTATTGACGCTTATCGACCCTTCACTCGGCTTTTCCAGGAAGTTGATGCAGCGCAGGAACGTACTCTTGCCCGAACCGGAGGAGCCGATGATGCTGATGACATCACCGGCATTGGCATACAGCGAGACCCCTTTCAGCACTTCATGGTCGCCGTAGCGCTTGTGCAGTTCGGTCACCGCCAGTTTGTTGTCAGCCATGGTCAGAATTCCGCAAAAAAAAGTTATCGGTCAGTGCGCGCGCTGCGGCCTGACGTGGGCCAGCCAGCGCCGCTCCGCCTGCCGGAACAGGCCGATCAGCACAAAGGAGATTGCCAGGTAAATCACCGCCGCAATGCCGAAGGCGTAAAACGGCTGGTAGGTGGCGGAGTTGATGTCGCGGGCAATCTTTAAAATATCCGGCACGGTGGCGGTAAAGGCCAGCGCCGTGGAGTGCAGCATCAAAATCACCTCATTGCTGTAGGCGGGCAGCGCGGTGCGCAGCGCCGACGGCAGAATGATGCAGCGGTAGAGTTTGAAGCGGGAAAAGCCGTAGGCGTTGGCCGCCTCAATCTCACCGTGCGGCACAGCGCGGATCGCCCCGGCGAAAATTTCGGTGGTGTAGGCGCAGGTATTGAGCGTCAATGCCAGGATGGTGCAGTTCAGCCCGCTGCGGAAAAAGGTATTGAGAAACTCGGTGCCGCGCACGATATCCAGGCTGTACATGCCGGAGTAGAACACCAGCAGCTGCACATACAGCGGCGTGCCGCGAAACACATAGGTATAAAACCAAATCGGCAGGCTGACCCAACGCAGCGGCGACACCCGCCCCACCGCCATCGGGATCGCCAGCAGGCCGCCCACCACCACTGACGAAATCAGCAGCCACAGGGTCACGGCCAGCCCGGTGAGGCGGTAGCCGTCGCTCCAGAGCAGCGCCATGCCGTACTGTTGCAAAATCTCGATCATAGCTCGCCCCTCTTCACACCCATCGAATAACGCCGCGCCAGCCACCACAGCACCCCATTGGAGAGCGTGGTGAAAATCAGGTAAATCGCCCCGGCCACCATGGCAAAAAAGAACGGCTGGTAGGTGCCTTTCCCCGCCAGCTGTGTCGCTTTGACCACGTCATTCAGCCCCAGCAGCGACACCAGCGCGGTGGCTTTCAGGATCACCTGCCAGTTATTGCCGATGCCCGGCAGTGCGAAGCGCATCATCGCCGGGAACAGGATACGGCGGAAAATCTGCACGCCGCTGAAGCCATACGCCGTGGCCGCCTCAATCTGCCCGCGCGGCACCGCCATAAACGCGCCCCGGAAGGTTTCGGTGAAGTAGGCACCGTAGATAAAGCCCAGGGTGATGATGCCCGCCGTCAGCGGGTCGATGTTGATCTGCGCCATCCCGGCCAGATCGGTCAGGCTGTTCAGGGCGATTTGCAGGCCGTAGAAAATCAGCAGCATCAGCACCAGGTCGGGCACGCCGCGGATAAGCGTGGTGTAGCCGTTGAAAAGGCTGCGCAGCAGCCGGCGTTGGGAGAGCTTACCCCCCGCGCCTGCCAGCCCAATCACCACGGCCAGCAGCACGGACGAAAGCGCCAGTTCAAGCGTGACCAGCGCACCCTGTAAAATCAGTTGGGAATACCCGTCAAGCATGGCGGTTTCTCTGTATTACGGGAGCAACGCAGGGGCGGGCGCCCCTGCGGAAACGGTGCGGGCATCAGCCGCCGTAGACGTCAAAGTCAAAATACTGTTTGGCGAACTTGTCGTAGGTGCCGTCTTTGCGCATCTCGGCAAAGGCCTTGTTCAGCGCCTCCCGGAGTTCGGTCTCATCTTTGCGCAGCCCCATGCCGGTGCCGACGCCAAAGAATTTGTCATCTTTCACCGCTTCCCCGGCGAACGCATAGTTTTTGCCGACCGGCTGCTTCAGGAAGCCTTCACTGGCGGCCACTTCATCCTGGAAGGCGGCGTCGATGCGCCCGGAATCGAGGTCTGCATAAATTAAGTCCTGGTTCTGGTACGCCACCACGTCGATGCCCTTCGGCTGCCACATCGCATTGGCATACGCTTCCTGGGTTGAGCCTTGCAACACGCCCACCCGCTTGCCGCGCAGCGCCTCCAGCGTCGGCAGAATCGGTGAGCCTTTCTTGGCAATCAGGCGCGCGTTGGCGGCAAACAGCTTGTCGGTAAAGGCGATCTCTTTTTCACGCTTTTCAGTGATAGAGAGGGACGAAATAATGGCGTCGATCTTCTTCGCTTTCAGCGACGGAATCAGCGCGTCGAAGTCGCTTTCCACAAACGTACATTTCGCTTCAATGCGTTTGCACAGCTCTTTGGCCAAATCGATATCAAACCCTACCAACTGACCACTGGCATTTTTTGATTCAAACGGGGCATAAGTGGGATCGGTGCCGATACGGATATCTTTCGGCACGGCGGCAAAACTGTGTACGGCCGCAAACGCCAATACCAGGGGAAGGACTTTGACCAGCTTGTTCATAGCGTACCCTCAAATTATTTTATGATGCCAAACCCAGCATTTCCTTTCGGTTTATGCAGTTTCCATGCCGTTTATGCAGGCGTGGCGGGTGCGCAAAAAAAGTGCCGTGGCGCGCTGCAGAAACAGGGGATAACGCGCGCCTTAAGCGCAATTCAGAGAATGAACATAACGGGGTATCAGGCTCATCCGGCAGGCCGCCGGTGAGCATGCACCATAAATGACCGCATCAGGATCAATTATGGTGCAAAGCAGAAAGTGTGATCAGTTATAGGGCAATCTATGTCACAAATATTTAACGCGCACCCTGCCAGCGGGTAAACAGATCGTCAGGTAATTCAATGTCGAACTGATCCAGGACGCGGTTTACCGTCTGATCGACGATCGCCTGCACGCTTTCGGGTCGGTGATAGAAGGCCGGTACCGGCGGCATGATGACCGCCCCCAGTTCGGCGGCCTGGGTCATTAAGCGCAGGTGGCCGAGATGCAACGGCGTCTCGCGCACGCACAGCACCAGCGGGCGGCGCTCTTTCAGCACCACATCCGCCGCGCGCGTCACCAGGCTGTCGGTGAAGCTGTTCACAATGCCGGACAGGGTTTTGATCGAGCACGGCAAAATCACCATCCCGGCGGTTTTAAACGAGCCGGAAGAGATGCTGGCCGCAATGTCACGTGCATCGTGCACCACGTCGGCCAGCGCCTGCACATCGCGCAGGGCGTAGTCCGTCTCCAGCGCCAGCGTCTGGCGGGCGGCATTGCTCATCACCAGATGGGTTTCAATCCCTTCAACCTCACGCAGAACCTGCAACAGGCGCACGCCATAAATGGCGCCGCTGGCACCGGAGATGCCAATGATGAGACGTTTCATGCTTTTCCCTCGGAAGTGATCGCGCCGGGCAACCGTCCGCCGCACAAAAAAAACAGGGCCAGGCAAGCCTGGCCCTCTCAGCAGGGTATGGTAACGAAAGCAGCGGGAATTATCAGCCCTCGTTATGCATTTCCAGATTTTCCACTTCCTGCTGGCCGCGCAGCGCCTTGGCATCGTCATTACGCAGCGCTTCCAGATGCTCCAGGTAACCCTGGTCCACATCTTTGGTCACGTAGATGCCGTCAAACACGGAGCACTCAAACTGCTCGATGTCTGGGTTGTCTTCACGCACGGCGTCGATCAGGTCATTCAAATCCTGGAAGATCAGCGCGTCTGCACCGATCAGCTGGTTGATTTCACTGACTTCACGGCCATGGGCGATCAGCTCGTTCACGCTCGGCATGTCGATGCCGTACACGTTCGGGAACCGGATCTCCGGGGCGGCGGAAGCGAGATAAACGCGCTTGGCACCGGCATCACGCGCCATTTGCACGATCTGCTCTGAGGTGGTGCCGCGCACGATGGAGTCATCCACCAGCAGCACGTTCTTGTCACGGAACTCGGCACGGTTGGCGTTCAGCTTGCGGCGCACTGACTGGCGGCGCGCCTGCTGGCCCGGCATGATAAAGGTACGGCCGACGTAACGGTTCTTCACAAAGCCCTGGCGGTAAGGCTTGTTCAGGATGCGGGCAATCTCCAGCGCGATGTCGTTGGAGGTTTCCGGGATCGGGATTACCACATCGATGTCGAGATCTTCCCATTCGCGGGCAATTTTATTGCCCAGCTTTTCGCCCATGCGCACGCGGGCGCTGTAGACGGAAATTTTGTCGATAAAGGAGTCCGGGCGCGCAAAGTAGACGTATTCGAACAGGCAAGGGTTGCTCTTCGGGTTATCCGCACACTGGCGGGTAAAGAGCTGCCCTTTCGCGGTGATATAGACCGCTTCGCCCGGGGCCACGTCACGCAGGAACTCAAAGCCCAGCGTATCCAGCGCCACGCTCTCGGAGGCGACCATATACTCGTTGCGGCCATCTTCCAGGGCGCGCTTGCCGATCACCAGCGGGCGGATGCCGTTCGGGTCACGGAACGCCACCAGCCCGTGGCCGATGATCATCGCCACGCAGGCGTATGCGCCGCGGATCTGCCGGTTCATCGCCGCCACCGCGGAGAAGATGTTTTCCGCTTCCAGCGGATAGTGCTGGAAACGGTCCAGCTCGCTGGCAAAGATATTCAGCAGGATTTCGGAGTCAGAGGTGGTGTTCACATGGCGACGCGCCCCTTCGAACAGCTTGCTGCGCAGTTCGTGGGCGTTGGTCAGGTTACCGTTGTGCGCCAGGGTAATGCCGAACGGGGAGTTGACGTAAAAAGGCTGCGCTTCAGACGCACTGGAACTGCCGGCGGTCGGGTAGCGGACATGGCCGATGCCCATGTTACCCTGCAGGCGTTGCATATGCCGGGCTTCAAATACATCCTTCACCAGGCCGTTTGCTTTACGCAGACGGAAGCCGTTGTTGGCATCAATGGTGATGATGCCTGCGGCATCCTGCCCACGGTGCTGGAGCACCGTTAACGCGTCATAAATCGACTGGTTTACCGGCATAAAACCGGCGATCCCGACAATACCGCACATGTTGTCTTTTCCTCATCAGCGCTGCCGCAGTTAGAGATGCTGCGGCAAGAAACTCGACGTGCTCTGCAGGTAGCTGAAAAACCACCTGATGATATAGCTGAACTGCGGAATCAACTGAGACTGTTTCCAGTCAGCACTTTGTGAAAAGCCGGTAAAGGTATCCAGAAAAAACAGGATAGCGGCAACAATCAGTACACCGCGCAGCGCGCCGAAACACACGCCCAGCACCCGGTCTGTTCCTGACAGCCCGGTGCGCTCCACCAGCGAGCCAATCACATAGTTAACAACGGCACCTACGAGCAACGTCGCGATAAATAAGATGCCGATTGCGATTCCGTTCCGGACCAGTTCCTCTTGAAAACGGGTGAAGTAGATAGCAAGGTAGGGATAGTAATGACTGGCCACAAAGAACGCACATCCCCAGGTAACCAGTGACAACGCTTCGCGGACAAATCCCCGGATCAGGCTGACCAGAGCCGAAAATCCAATAACTGCAATGATGACGAAATCGATCCAGACCATGGTTATTCCAATGATGATCCGCCCCGCATCCAATTCGCGGCGAATTCTAACAGAAAAAGAAAACGTTTGCGTAGGGGAAATCCGGCCCTGTCGCAAATAATTAATACTGATTATAAAAACATCAATCCAGGCAGAAACATAGCGTGGGGTGCCGGTCTTCTCTCTCCCTGAAAGAGGAAACGGGGCACCTGGCGGTACCCCGTTTGATGGGCCGGAACTAGCGCCCGGCGCTGTATGCCCGGACCTGCCCGCTCAGCCCGCTTAACTGGTTCATCTCCGGCAAGGCGGACTGAAGCTTCTGCTTCGAGGCGTCCGGCCCCACGAAGATGCGGGTGATCTGCCCCTGCACCGGCGTGGACGGCACGGTATAGGCGCGATAGCCCGACAGGCGCAGGCTGGCCACAATCTCATTTACCTTGGCGGCATTTTTCAGCGCGCCGAGCTGGACGATATACGCCTGCCCGGCCGGGGCCGTCTCGGTGGGTTGCGGTTTGATCTCCGGTTTCGGCTGCGGTTTCGGTTCTGCCGGCTTCGGTTCCGGTTTCGGTTCAGGCTTCGGCTTCTCCACCGGTTTCACCGGTTGCGGCTTCGGCTCTGCCGGTTTCGGTGCCGCTTTTTCCGGTTGCGTGGGTTTAGTGACCGTGACCGGTGGTGCCGCGTCCGGGGCGCGCTGCGCCGGTGCGGTCTCCGGCACCTCTGCCGCGCTGCCCTGCCCGGCCGCCGGCTGGCTGGCCGCGCCGACTGCCTGGCCTGCGCCTTCCGGCGGCTGGGCAGGCAGTGACTGGGTTACCGGCGGCACCGCGTCATTCTCCTGGCTGTCACCGGCTTTCGGCACCAGCGGAATGGCCGCGAACTCATCCTCATAATGCTTCTTTTTGCCGTCCAGCAGGCCCGGCAACACGATCACCCCCACGGCCACCAGGATGATGGTGCCGACCAGGCGGTTCTGAAACTTACTTGCCACTGCTGTTCCCTGCCTCTAATACCGCCATGACATGCGCCACGGTATGAAATGACCCGCAGACAATCACGATGTCATGATCATCAGCATCCTGCATGGCCTGTCGCCAGGCCGTCTCGACATCCGCAAACTGCCGCGCTTCTGCCAGGTGTTCCGCCAGCTGTGCCGCCGTGGCCCCGCGCGGCCCTTCCAGCGGCGCGCAGTACCAGACATCCACCTGCGGCGTAAGGCAGGCCAGCGTCCCGGCGATGTCTTTGTCCGCCAGCATCCCGGCCACGGCACGCACCCGGCCGCCCTGCTTCGGCAACGCGGCCAGCCGCTCTGCCAGATAGGCAGCGGCGTGCGGGTTGTGCGCCACATCCAGAATCAGCCGCGGGGATTCACTGACCGTCTGGAAGCGCCCCGGCAGCATCGCCTGTTGCAACCCCTGGCGGATCGCCTCTTCATCGACCGTGTGCGCAGGCACCGCCGCCGTCAACGCAGGCTGGGCGTAGTGCAGCGCGGCCAGCGCGGTCGCGGCATTGTCGAGCGGCACCTGCGGCAGCGGCAGATCGGCCACTACCCGGCCGCCCGCCTGCCATTGCCAGCTGGTGGCCTGCACGCTGAAGTGCCAGTCAGCGCCGCGCGCATGGAGCGCTGCGCCGAGCTCGCGCGCCACGTCCGCAATGGTGTGCGGCATCGCCGGTTCCCCGACCACGGCCGGGCGGCCCGGCCGGAAAATTCCCGCCTTCTCGCGGCCGATGCTTTCGCGGTCCGGCCCCAGCCAGTCGGTGTGGTCCAGCGCGATGCTGGTGATCACCCCGACATCGGCATCCACAATATTGGTGGCATCCAGCCGGCCGCCCAGCCCGACTTCCAGGATCACCACATCCAGCGCGGACTGCTGAAACAGTTGCAGCGCAGAGAGGGTGCCGTACTCGAAATAGGTCAGGGAGATGTCGCCGCGCCCGGCCTCAAGCTGGGCAAATGAGGCGCAGTGTGCCGCTTCCGGCAGCTCCTGCCCCTGAATGCGTACCCGTTCGGTGTAACGCACCAGATGCGGCGAGCTGTACACGCCCACCCGGTAACCGGCCGCCATCAGAATCGCTTCCAGCGTGCGGCAGGTGGTGCCTTTGCCGTTAGTCCCGGCGACGGTGAAAACAAAGGGGGCGGGTTTGAGCAGGGAGAGGCGTTCCGCGACGCGTTTGACGCGGTCAAGGCCCAGGTCAATCGCCTGGGAATGAAGGTGTTCGAGGTAATGAAGCCACGCGGCCAGGGGCGACGTGGCGTGGGGAGTGCGTTGAGTTTGCATGTGTCCCGTTCGCTTGCTTACGCTGCGTATGGCGCAACGGTAGTGGACAATGCACCACCCACGACGTCGGCGCAGGTGGTGCCCCTTGTCAGGTGGCGGGTGGCTGCCGCGGCGGCCACCCGTTGCCGGTTGTTACCGGGCTGGTCAGGCGTCCTGCTGGTTGTCGCTGACCACGTCGTCGCTGTCAACCACGTGAACCACCACATTCGGTTCCGGGTGGTGCGTCAGCTTGGAGAGGATGCTGGCCAGTTTGCCGCGCATCTCAGGGCGGCGGATGATCATGTCGATCGCGCCCTTCTGGAGCAGGAACTCACTGGTCTGGAAGTCCGCCGGCAGTTTCTCACGCACGGTCTGCTCGATCACGCGGCGACCGGCAAAGCCGATACGCGCTTTCGGTTCCGCCACGTTCAGATCGCCCAGCATCGCCAGGCTCGCGGAGACGCCGCCCATGGTCGGGTCAGTGAGCACGGAGATGTACGGCAGGCCGCGCTCCTGGAGTTTGGCCAGCGCCGCACTGGTTTTCGCCATCTGCATCAGCGACATCAGCGCTTCCTGCATACGTGCGCCGCCGCTGGAGGAGAAGCAGACCAGCGGGCAGTTGTCTTCCAGCGCCTGCTCGACCGCACGCACAAAGCGCGCACCGACCACCGAGGCCATGGAGCCGCCCATAAAGGCGAACTCAAAGGAAGCAACCACGACCGGCATCCCGTGCAGCGTGCCCTTCATGACGATCAACGCATCTTTCTCGTTGGTCTCTTTCTGGGCCGCGCTCAGGCGATCTTTATACTTTTTGGAATCCTTAAACTTCAGTACGTCTTTCGGCTCAAGCTCACTGCCCAGTTCCACGTCGCTGCCTTCATCCAGGAAGGTATGCAGGCGCATGCGCGCGGCAATCGGCATGTGATGGTCGCACTTAGGGCACACCATCAGGTTACGTTCCAGCTCGGCGCGGTAGAGAACCTGACCGCAGCTGTCACATTTGGTCCAGACCCCTTCAGGAATGTTCGCCCGACGGGTTTGGGTGATTGTGCTCTTATTGAGAATTCGTTCAATCCAGCTCATTGATGACCTTTCTGTTTGAACCCGGCCATTGCCGGTCCACTGTTCTTGTCCGCCGTAAACCGACCCATAAAAAAATGCCCGAGATGTGCGCCGCTACGGCGCCACTAAGGCACTGACATTAGGGTGTCCGCACGGACAGACCATAAATGCCGCTCATTAAACCATAACGGATCGACACTGTGGATAAAAAACTGGTCGAACCGTTAGGTTTATGTCGTCAAAACTTAACAATAATGTGACGGCGCCACCCTGTTTTACTGTTTTTGCGCCCGCGCAGCAGCGCGGCGGTGACGCCACACTTCAATAATGCCCGGCAGAATTGAAACAAGGATAATGCCGACAATCAAGAGCTTCAGGTTCTCCTGCACCACCGGCAGGTCACCAAACAGGTAACCGGCATAGGTGAACAGCAGTACCCACAGCAGCCCGCCCACCACGTTATAGGCGGCGAAATGGCGGTAGGACATATGCCCCATCCCGGCCACAAACGGCGCAAATGTCCGGACGATCGGCACAAAACGCGCCAGGATAATGGTTTTCCCGCCGTGCTTGTCATAAAACTGGTGGGTTTTGGTCAGGTAGCTCTGACGGAAAATTTTAGAATCAGGGTTACTGAACAACCGGTTACCAAACAGGCGGCCGATAGTGTAATTCACTGCATCGCCCAGCACGGCGGCGCAGACCATCAGAAACGCCATCACATGCACATCCAGGCTGTTGGACGGCAATGCCGCCAGCGCACCCGCCACAAACAGCAGGGAATCGCCCGGCAGGAACGGGGTGACCACCAGCCCGGTTTCACAAAACAGGATCAGGAAGAGAATGCCGTAAATCCACACGCCATACTGCGCGACCAGTTCTGCCAGATGAACATCAATATGCAGAATAAAATCAATAACGAAATGGATGAATTCCATAGGGCCCATCTTCTGTGATGCAGGTAACAACCCCGCAGGTTTAAACGTATACCCGGCGAACCGGGTCCCTGTGTTGCCTGTCAGTGTGCCGGGACAAGATCATCCGGCAGGAACAGCGGCCCCAATGGCGGGGCCGGCAGATCAAAGCGTGCCGGGTAATCCACCGACACCAGATAAAGCCCTTCAGCGCGGGCCGTGGCCGCCGCCTGCGTGCGATCTTTCAGCGCCAGCAGGTCGGCCATCCACGTCTCCGGCTGGTTACCGCAGCCGATCTCCATCAGGCTGCCGACAATGTTGCGCACCATATGGTGGACGAAGGCGTTGGCCTTGATATCTACCACAATATAGTGACCCAGGCGTGTAATATTTACATGCTTTACATTGCGCCACGGGGTGCGTGACTGGCACTGCACCGCCCGGAAAGAGGTGAAGTCATTCTCCCCCAGCAGGCTCTGCGCCGCGCGCTGCATCCGGTGCTCATCCAGCGGCTGGTGGTAGTGCGTCACCCCCTGCTGGAGGATCGCCGGGCGGTAGCGGTGGTTATAAATCACATACCGGTAGCGGCGGGCGGTGGCGCTGAAACGGGCGTGGAAATCCTCCTCCACGGTTTTTACCCAGCGCACGGCGATGTCACGCGGCAGATGGGTATTGACCCCCATGGTCCACGCGGCATCTTTGCGCACCGCATCGGTGGTGAAATGCACCACCTGCCCGGTGGCATGCACCCCGGCGTCCGTGCGCCCGGCGCAGAAGACGCTGACCGGGTGGGCGGCCACCTTACTGAGCGCCTGCTCGAGGCAGCCCTGCACGCTGGCGACCTCCTGCTGCCGCTGCCAGCCGAAATAACGGCTGCCGTCATACTCAATACCCAGCGCAATTTTTAACTGGCCTGCCGCCGGTTCCGACGGCAGGGTCACGGCCTCAGACATCAGTACATGTACTCCTGCACCAGCTTCTCAGCGGTTTCCACGGCCATCAAGGCGCCGCCGAAGCGGATATTGTCCGCCACCGACCAGAATTGCAGGATCTCCGGGATGCCGTAGTCATTACGCACGCAGCCGATGCTCAGCGCATCGTTGCCGGAAGCATCCGTCACCTGCGTCGGGAAGTCCTGCTCATCACTCAGCTGGATCTCTTCGACGGTCTGGAAGGCGTCACGCGCCTCATCGGCGGCCATCGGGCGCAACGCCTCCAGGCTCACCACCTGCGCCTGGCCATAAAACACCGGCGACTGGATGCAGTTCACGGAGATCGGCAGCCCTTCGTCCTGCAACACCTTGCGCACCTGATCCACCAGGCGGCGCTCCTGGCGCACACTGCCCTCTTCATCTGCCAGCAGCGGCAACAGGTTGAACGCCAGCTGCTTGCTGAACAGGCTCTGCTCCACCGGCAGGCCGTTAAGCAGGCGGGCGCTCTGTCCGGCCAGATCGTCCACCGCGGCCTTGCCGTGCGCCGAGGCAGAAATCAGGCTGGTGACGTGCAGGCGGGAAAGCCCGGCCTGTTCGGTCAGCGGTTTGATGGCGGTCAGCAGCTGGCTGGTCAGGCTGTCGGCCAGCGCCACGATGTTGCGGTTACGGTAATCCGCCAGCACCTGCGGGTTCACGCCCGGCACCACCAGCGGCACATCCGGCTCCAGCGCAAACAGGCCGCTGCTGTCAATCACCAGGCACCCGGCGTTGCCTGCTTCGTCCGCATAACGTGCAGTGGCCTCTGTGCCGGCCACAAAAAACGCCAGTTGCGCCTGCGACCAGTCAAACTGCGCGGCGTCCTGTACCATCACCGATTTCCCGTTGAAACGCAGGGTCTCACCGGCGCTGCGATCGCTGGCCAGCGGGAAAAGCTCCCCCACCGGGAACTGACGTTCCTCCAGCAATTCCAGTAAGGCGTTGCCTACCGCGCCTGTGGCCCCCAACAGGGCAATGTTCCAGCCGTCAGACATAGTGGTTTCTCCAGAAAAACAAAAACAAAGGGCGGTCACTGCCGCCCATGAAAAGAGGGGTGACGCGCTTAGCGTAGCCGGGCGGTAAAGCCGAGCCGGGTCAGCAACGCGGCCGTGGCCTCGTCGTCACACTGTATGCAGAGCGACGACCATTCGCGCCGCTCCTGATAAAACTTCCGCAATTTGTCGAATTCACCGGGGATACCGGCCACCCGCCGCAGCGGGGCATCATCACGGCGCACATCATACACCAGGTGCATCAGGCGCAGCAGGGTTCCCTCATCGAGATGGGCGACCAGGGAGCCGTTCAGCGTCACCTCACTGACATCCGGCACCGGCAGCAGCGTCTCCAGCGGCACCGCGTGCGGCTGCCCCAGGAAGCGGCTGTACGCCTCAAACACCTGCGTGGTGCCGCGCGCCTTGCCCTCCAGGCTGTAACCGGCGATGTGCGCAGTGCCGATGTCCACCGCGCGCAGCAGCGGCAGGGAGAGATCCGGCTCCGGCTCCCACACATCCAGCACGGTGCTCAGCACCTTGCCGCCGTTGAGGGCGGCCAGCAGCGCGGCGTTGTCCACTACTTCACCGCGGCAGGCGTTGATCAGCACGCGGTTGTCCGGCAGGGCGGCCAGCAGCTCTGCGTCCACCAGGTGTTGGGTGCGGTACGGGCCGTCTTTATACAGCGGCGTGTGGAAGGTGAGAATATCCGCCTCGGCCACCAGCTTCTCCAGCGGCCAGAACGGGCCGGCGTCACCGCGCGCGGCGCGCGGCGGATCGCACAGCAAGGTTTTCACGCCCAGCGCTTCAAAGCGGGCCTGCAGGCGTGAGCCAACGTTGCCGACGCCCACAATCCCCACGGTTTTGTCCCGCAGTTGCCAGCCGTCGCGCTGGGCGAGGATCATCAGCGCGGAGAAAACATACTCCACCACGGCAATGGCATTGCAGCCCGGCGCGGCAGAAAAGCCGATGTCCTGTGCGGCCAGCCAGGCTTCATCCACGTGGTCGGTGCCCGCCGTGGCGGTGCCGACAAATTTCACCCCGGTGCCGGTCAGCAGATCGGCATTCACTTTGGTCACGGAGCGTACCATCAGCGCGTCAGCCCCCAGCAGCGCCTCCCGCGGGATCGGGCGGCCGGGCACCGCCTGGACATCCCCCAGGCGGCTGAACAGGGTCTGGGCATACGGCATATTTTCATCAACCAGGATTTTCACGGCACACTCCGGCAGCTAAGCGGTAAAGAAGGGCAAATATTCTGCCACTGAATGGCGCAGAATCCCATTACTTCAGGCGAAACCCAGACTATTGCGCACGGCGGAAGCGCTCCGGCGTGGTGCCGGCGATCTGCCGGAACATGGCGATAAAGGCACTGGAGCCGCTGTACCCCAGCTCCAGCGCTACCTGCTGTACGCTTTTCCCCTGCTCGAGCAGTGAAATGGCATGTAAAAACCGCAGGCGCTGCCGCCATTCGCTGAACGCCATGCCCAGATCCTGGCGGCAACGGCGCGACAGGGTTCGCTCGGTGGTGTAGACGCGCTGCGCCCAGACGCCGAGCGGCGTGTTGTCTGCCGGGTTGCGCTCCAGTTCACGCAGCACCGGCGCGAGCAGCTTGTCCTGCGAGGTCGGCAGGTAGGTGCGCTGGAGCGACGAGCGCCGCAGCTGGTCGATCAGCACCCGGCAGAGCCGCAGGTCACTGCGCGTGGCCGGTTCCGCCAGCTGGCGGGCGAAGCAGTCATCCACAATGGCGGTGAAAATCGCGCTGACGCCGAGCAAACAAGGGGATTCCGGCAGGCCATGGCAGAGTGACGGCGCAATATTAATGGAGCGGAAGCGGGTGGCGCGGCGGCTGGAGCTGCTGTGCTCGTGGAGCGGCGGTAACCAGACGGCGAACTCCGGCGGTGCCAGAAAGCGCTGGCCGCCCACATTCAGCGACACCACCCCGCTTTTCACATAGATCACCTGGCCCCAGGGGTGCGTATGGGGCAGAAAATCGGTGAAGGGGTCATGATGCTCTTCGCGGAAAAAAAGATGCCGCGGCAGCGCCGCGCTGTCGCCGGGGGCGGTCACCGGCAACAAAGGATAGTGCGCCGGCGGGGCAAAGGTGGTGTGTGGGCGTGGCATGTTGTCCTGTTATGCGCATGGGATGTCGGGTTATCGCTATCTCTATCAAACCAGACAATCGTACACTAGCGCTTTTCTGAGATTGAGACGAGTTTCACTATGAATGCGCTTTTTCCGCTGCTGGCGGTACTGATTTGGTCACTGAATGCCGTGGTCAGCAAAATCGCGGCCGGCGCCATTGATCCGGCGGCCATCTCTTTCTACCGCTGGCTGCTGGCCTTGCTGGTGCTGACGCCCTTTGTGCTGCCCGGCCTGTGGCGTAACCGGCAGACGCTGGGCCCGCAGCTGGGGAAACTGCTGGTGCTCGGGCTGCTCGGGATGGTGCTCTACCAGAGCCTGGCCTATTACGCTGCGCACAGCGTCAGCGCGCTGTTTATGGGCATTCTCAGTTCGCTGATTCCGTTGCTGACCATCCTGTTCAGCATTGTGCTGCTCGGTATCGCGCCCACGCGCGGCATGGCGCTCGGCGGCGTACTCTCCTTCGGCGGCCTGCTGTGGCTGGTGAGCGCCGGCCGGCCGGGGCAGTTGCTGACGCACGGCATCGGCAGCGGTGAGCTGATGATGTTTGCCGCGTCAGCCTCGTACGCCTGTTACGGCGTGCTGACCCGGCGCTGGGCGATCCCGTTGCCGAACTGGCAATCGTTATATGTGCAGATCCTGTTCGGCGTGCTGCTGTTGCTGCCCAATTTCCTGATGACGCCGGACGTGGCCCTGACACCGCAGAATATCCCGCTGGTGCTGTTCGCCGGCATCCCAGCCTCGCTGATTGCGCCATTCCTGTGGATTCAGGGCGTGATGCGGCTGGGGGCGAACACCACCTCGATCTTTATGAACCTGACGCCGCTGTTTACGGCGGTCATCGCGGTGCTGTTCCTGCATGAGCAGTTGCACAGCTATCACCTGATTGGCGGCGGCGTCACGCTGCTGGGGGTTTTCCTGGCGCAGCGCCTGCGCACGCCGCTGCTGCGCCCGGTGAAGCGCGCTGATCCCTGACGCCCTCCCCTTTCGCGCCCGTTGTGCGGCGCATCAGCCCGACGCCGGCCAGCATCAGGGCGCTGCCCAGCAGTTGCCACGGCGTCAGGGTTTCCCCCAGCAACACAAAGGCGATGGCAGCGGTAAACACCAGCTCCAGCGACAGGATCAGGTTAGCCACCGCCAGCGGCAGGGTTTTCAGGCTGAGGTTATACAGGCCGAAGCCCAGCAGGGTCGGCCCCGCGGCCAGCAGCAACAACAGCCCCCAGCCGTGCCACTGAATGCCGGCCTCCCCCCGCGATAAAAACCAGAGGCTGCCGGTCAGGCTGCCGTCCGGTACCGGCAGGTGCCCGGCCACCGTGTTGAACAGCAACTGGTAAAGCGCCGCGAAGGCGAACACATACAGAATGGTATTCCACTCCGGGTAGCCGCGACGGCTCGCCAGCCGCCCGCACAGCGCATACAGCGTGGAACCGGCGCCGGTCAGCACGCCAATCAGCAGGCCGAACAGGCCGGTGTGCGCCGCCCCGGCGCTGCCGCACAGGCTGACCAGCGCACAGCCAATCAGGCTGATGCCGATCACCGCCAGCTGCCGGGCGCTCAGCCGCTCACCAAAGCAGGCCCAGCCGAGAAACACCGTAAACCCCACTGAAAAGTAGCTGAGGATGGTGGCGACAGACGCGCCGTTCAGCATGATGGAGAACGTCCAGAGCGCATTGAACAGCGCCAGCACCAGCCCGAACAGCGCATAAAAGCGCAACCGTGCCCAGCTGAGGCGCAGCCACTGCGGCCGCACACAGAGCAGCACCGGAAACAGCACCGCCGCCACCAGCGCCGCCCGCCAGAAAGCCAGCACCAGCGCGGGCAGCCGGTACTGCTCCGTAAGCACGCGGATGATGATGGCGGTAAATGCCAGCAGAAAGGCGCTCAGCACCGCCAGCGAAAACCCGTTCCCGGCGCGGGCAAGCAGGCCACCCGCCGTGGGGGTGCCTGCGGGCGCTGTTACGGTGGAGATCGGCATAACATCCTCTCTGATAACAATAAAAACCATTATTCGCAATTTTACGCCGCGCCCCCTTTCCGGCCAGAGCCACTTACTATTAATCTTAAGCAGGCCACTTTATGCTGATACAGGCCACCTTATGCGTAAGCAGGCCACATTGCCTTTTTCTCTGCCGCTCAGGAGCCCCATGCATATTCCTCTCGATCGTCACAGCGTCATTCCGCTCTACCTGCAAATTGAAGAGACGCTGCGCTGCGCCATTCTGGACGGCAGCCTGAAAGAGGGGGACAAGCTGCCCTCCACCCGGGTGCTGGCGGCGGAACTGGCCGTCAGCCGACTGACGGTGGAAAACGCCTACGGTGAACTGGCAGCCAAAGGCTTTTTGCAGGCGCGGCGCGGCAGCGGTGCCTATGTGTGCCACCCCTATGCGCCTCCCGCCCGGCCAGTGGCGGAGGCGGCCCCGTTCCCGGTTGACCCGTTTACCACCGGCGCGTCGCGGCTGGATGGGCAGGCCGACAGCCCGCTGCCGCCGGATGTGATCAATTTTGCGGCCGGGGTGGGTAACCCACGCATCTTCCCGCAGGAAGCCTTCCGCAAAGTGATGCACTCGGTGCTGCGCCGCCATGCAGAGGAGGCGTTCCACTATGGCGATTACTGCGGTTACTACCCGCTGCGCGACACGCTGGCGCGCATCCTCTCGTTGCAGGGCATCCCGGCACGGCCGGAACAGATTCTGATCACCAACGGCTCGCAGCAGGCGCTGAGCCTGGTAAGCCAGACGCTGCTGCGCCCCGGTGACACGGTGCTGGTGGAGGAGCCGACCTACGCCGAGGCGCTGACGCTGTTTGAGCTTCAGGGCATCCGCACCGTACCGGTTCCCTGTGATGCTGACGGCCTGTGCGTGGACGCCCTGCCCGCGCTGCTGGCCGCGCACCGCCCGGCGCTGATCTACACTATCCCCAATTTCCATAACCCTACCGGGCGCTGCCTGAGCGAACCCCGGCGGCGGCAACTGGTGAAACTGGCAGAAGCGGCCGGGGTAACGCTGCTGGAGGACGACTTTGTCGGTGATTTGCGCTACCAGGGCGCGGCGCTGCCCTCGCTGCGTTCACTGGCGACCTGCGGGCAGGTGATCTATGTCGGGACCTTCTCCAAAATGCTGATGCCGAGCATCCGCATTGGCTACCTGGTGGCCGACGCTCCTCTCTACCCGCGGCTGGCGCTGCGCAAACATGTAGACAGCTTCACCACCTCCAGCCTGCTCCAGCGCTCGCTGGACGCCTTCGTGACCGTGGGCAGTTACCAGCGCCAGTTGCAGCGCGCCTGCCGCCTCTACCGCCAGCTGCGGGATGTCGCGGCCGACGCGCTGGCCCGCCACCTGCCGCCGGGGTGCCGTGTGGAGCTGCCGGAGGGCGGGCTGTTCCTCTGGGTGCAGCTGCCGCCGGATATCCCGGTCTCCCGGCTGATGCCGCTGGCGTGGCAACAGAACGTGACCTTTGCCCGTGGCGCGTGCTTCTACCGCGATAACCCACAGGCGGAATTCACCCTGCGGCTCAATTTCAGCGCCCAAACGCCGGAGCGCACCGTAGTGGGTATTGAGCGGCTGGCGCGGGCCATGGCGCTGTGCCGGGAACAGACCAGGGGCCGGGAACAAACCGGCGACCCGGAGCAAACCGGAAGCCCTCCACAGCAACAGGAAGGCGCACCGGGTTACCCTGCGCCCGAAAATGCGGGCGGAGTGAGCAATCAGCCGCCGCCGATGATTTAAGCGACATTCATCACTATCCGTGATGGGTACAGGTTGGTATCATTTGCCCACACTGCCGCCCCGGCGATTCCTCTGCGCGGCACCCGGCTGATACCACCCTGCACATTAAGGACTCCAACGCTATGCAACCATTGAGTGGCCCCGGCACCCCTCCGGTCAGTGACCGGCACCTGCCGTCAGCCAAAACCGGGCCGACCCCGCCCGGCGAGAACCAGCCGCTCACCTCCGCACAGCGCACCACACTGGAGAAACTGGTGGTGAAAATCATGGCGCTGACGCCGATGAAAGCTGCCGAGCTGTGGGCCACGCTGCGCCACGACCTGCATGTGCCGAACGAGGGGGAGATCAGCGCCGGGCAGTTCCCGCAGGCCGAGCAGAATTTGCAGAGCCGCCTGGTTAGCGCGCAGGAGAGCCATGCCACCCGCCAGTTGCTGCAACAGCTCACAGAACTGCTGCCGCTCGGCAATAACCGGCAGGCGGTCAGTGATTTCATCCGGCAAAATTTTGGCCACACGGTGCTCAGCCAGCTGAGCCATGAGCAGCTGCATCAGGTGCTGGCGTTGATCCAGACCGGCGGGCTGACCATTCCGCCGCCGCAGCAGACCCCGGTGATGGACCGCCCGGTGCTGCCCGCCGAGCAGCGCAGCCTGCAACAGCAGGTGGCGCGGCTCAGTGCCGCCACCGGCGAGAAACCGGCCAAGCTGTGGCAGGAGCTGTTCAACCTGGCCGGGGTCTCCACCACCGACCCGATGCCGGCGCGCCATTTCCAGGTCATTACCCAATACCTGCAGGCGCGCCATACCCTGAGCCAGCAGACCAGCCCGACGCTGCACAGCCTGCATGGGGCGCTGAAGCACCCGGCCAGCCCGGAGGAGCAGCAACAGCTGACGGAGTACGCCCAGACGCAGTTTAACGCCGGGCCGACCACCCCGCTGACCGCCGCACAGCTGCATGACCTGCTGGGGATGCTGTTCAGCCGCCGCGTCGATCGCAGCGTGACCTCCGCGTCGATGGTGCAGTCCGCCACCGCGCCGCAGCCGCTGGTGAACCCGCTGATCGCCCTGCTGCCGCCGCAACTGCAAGGGTTGGGCGGCGCGCCGCTGCTGTTTGCCGCGCTGCTGGTGGTGCTGATCCTGCTCTGGCTGCTGTTCTGATCTCAGCCGGTTAACGCCAGCAGCCCCCAGCCCACCAGCGCGCTGACCAGCAAAAACGGCAGGGAGTAGAGGTGGAAGCGCAGCCAGATGCGCCGGTCAGCGGCCATCCTGAGTGCGATCAGGTTCGCCAGCGAACCGATGGCCAGGCCGAAGCCACCAATGTTGACGGCATAGGCCACCAGCGCCGTGGAGGGCACGGTGTTCATCAGCAGGATAGTGGCCGGGACATTGCTGATAAGCTGCGACAACCCGATGCCGAGCAGGTAAAGCCCGCTTTCCGGCAAGTGGGCTACCTGGGCAATCAGCGGCCGCAGCGGGGGCAGATCCACCAGCAGGCGGATGTCGATGAACATCGCGATAAACACCAGAATCAGCCCCCAGTCGATCTGCACCAGCACCCGCCGCGCCAGCAGCAGCAACCCCAGCAGCACCGCCAGCAGGCCATACCCGGCCGCCCCGAGCTCCACCGACACCAGAAACACCCCATACAGCACCGCACAGGTGGCAAGCAGCGGTTTGCGGCAGGCGGTGCCTTCCGGCAACCGGACATCCTTGATCGGCCGTGCCGGGAAGCTGAACCAGGTCAGCGCCAGCAGCAACGCCATGCTGACCGCCATCAGCGGCAGCATCTGGCCGGTAAAGGCAGCAAACGACACCCCGGCGCGGTTCCATAACAGGATATTTTGCGGGTTGCCGATCGGCGTCAGCAGTGACCCGGCATTCACCGCCAGCGCCTCAAAAATGATCAGGCGCGTCACCGGCAGCGCAGAGAGTTTTTTCAGCGTAATGGTCAGCGGTACCACGATAAACAGCGCCACGTCGTTGGTCATAAAGGTGGAGAGCAGCGCCGCTGCGGCCACCAGAAACAGCGCCAGCGCCCGTTCCCGGTGCAGGCGGCGGATCATCGCCCGCCCCAGCAGGTCAAAGAACCCGCTGCGCTCCACCCCTTTGGTCAGCAGCAGCAGGCCCAGCAGGGTGATGATGGTCGGCCAGTCAACGGCCGCCGGAAAGGTGCGCACCGCCGCCGGGTGCAGCGCGGTGAGCACCACGCCCACCAGCAGCAGCGCCTGCAACAGGCGGTCATGGAACAGGCCGCGAAGTACGCGGTAAAACAACGTCTTGACCATACAGAACAGCTCTTGGGAAACGGGAGAGAGAAGGTAACGCGGCGTGCGGGATTATGCCAGTGCGGTGCGTGATTCTGGAAAGCGTCCCGCAAACTTCTGTTTGCGGGACGACGGAGGCGGGATCAGCGCGTCAGGCTTTTTCCCTTGCTGCGGATGACCTCCTGGTACCAGGAGAAACTCTTCTTACGGCGGCGTTCCAGCGAGCCCTCGCCGTTGTCATCGCGGTCCACATAGATGAAGCCGTAGCGCTTCGACAGCTCCGCTTTCGAGGCGCTGACCAGATCGATCGGCCCCCACGCGGTGTAACCCATCACCTCTACGCCATCCTCAATCGCCTCGCCCACCTGCACCAGGTGGTCGTTGAGGTACTGGATGCGGTAGTCGTCCTGGATGGTGCCGTCCGCCTCGATCTTATCTTTCGCCCCCAGGCCGTTTTCCACGATAAACAGCGGCTTCTGGTAGCGATCCCACAGCAGGTTAAGCAGGATGCGCAGCCCCACCGGGTCAATCTGCCAGCCCCAGTCTGAGCTGGCGAGGTGCGGGTTCGGCACCATGTTGAGAATGTTGCCGCGCGCTTTCTGATTCTGCGCCTCATCAGTGGTGACGCAGCCGCTCATGTAGTAACTGAAGGAGATGAAATCGATGGTCTCTTTCAGCGTCTCGCGGTCTTCGTCGGTGATCTCAATCTGGATATTGTTCTCACGGAAATAGCGGTTCATGTAGGCCGGGTAGTAGCCACGCGCCTGCACGTCGCCAAAGAACAGCCAGTCACGGTTCTGGCGCTGCGTTTCCAGCACATCCTCCGGTTTGCAGGTGAGCGGGTAGAGCAGCCCGCCCAGCAGCATATTGCCGATTTTGCCGTCCGGAATTATCTCATGCAGCGCCTTCACCGCCGCGGCGCTGGCCACCAGCTGGTGGTGGATCGCCTGGTAGATCTCACTTTTGCTGCTCGCTTCCGGCAGGCCGACGCCGGTGAACGGCGCATGCAGCGACATGTTGATCTCATTGAAGGTCAGCCAGTGTTTGACCTTCGCGCCATAGCGCTGAAACACCGTGCGCGCATAGCGGGTAAAGAAGCCGATGGTGTCACGGCTGCCCCAGCCACCGTGGTTTTTCACCAGCCCGTAGGGCATCTCATAGTGTGACAGCGTCACCAGCGGCGTGATGTTGTGCTTTGCCATCTCATCAAACACCCGGTCATAGAAGGCCAGCCCGGCTTCATTCGGCTGTTCTTCGTCGCCCTGCGGGAAGATACGCGTCCAGGCGATGGAGATACGCAGGCAGGTAAAGCCCATCTCCGCGAACAGCGCGATGTCTTCCGGGTAGCGGTGGTAGAAGTCAATCGCCAGATCTTTGATGCCGCTGTCGCCCTCATGGCGCTCAGTGATCTCACCAAAAATGCCGCGGGGTTGCAGGTCAGAGGTGGACAGCCCTTTGCCGTCCGTCAGGTAGGCGCCCTCGACCTGGTTGGCGGCAATCGCCCCACCCCAGAGGAAATCCGCCGGAAATGCCTGTGTCATGGTTCTCTCCTTGTTGATTAATGAATCACGGTCAGCAGCGGTGACTGCCCCAGGATGCGGGCACCCGGTACGCAGAGCACATCAGTGAAGTCGTCGCTGTTATTGACCAGCATCGGTGTGGTGAGGTCATAGCCCGCCGCCGCAATCGCCTGGCGGTCAAAGGTCAGGAGCAGGTCGCCGGCCGCCACCCGGTCGCCCGCCTTAACATGGGCGGTGAAATAGTGACCGTCAAGTTTTACCGTGTCGATGCCGACATGGATCAGAATCTCACTGCCGCCCTGTGACGTGATGCCGATGGCGTGGCGGGTGGCGAACACTGAAGCGATTTCGCCGTCCACCGGCGAGGTGACGCGCCCCTCCTCCGGCACAATCGCCACGCCTTTGCCGAGCAGGCCGCTGGCGAAGGTTTTGTCCGGCACCTGATCCAGCGCCACCAGCGCCCCGCTCATCGGGCTGAGCAAGGTCTCCCCGGTAGCGGTTTTTGGTACGGGCGCGGCGGGCGGGGCCTCCACCGGCGCGGCAGCTGTGGTGCGCGGCACGCCGAACAGCCGGGTCATCAGGGCGGCGAACAGCAGCGCCGCCAGTGACCCGGCGATCGCCGCCCATACGGTGCGGTCAATGCCGCCGGGCGGGATAATCTGCGCGAAGGTGAAGATGCTCGGCAGCCCGAACGAGAAGATTTTGGTCTGGTAGAAGCCCATTATGCCGCCGCCCAGCGCCCCGCCCAGGCAACCGAAAATAAACGGCCGCCGGGCAGGCAACGTCACGCCGTACACCGCCGGCTCCGTGATGCCGAACAGCGCGGCGGTAAAGGCGGAACCGGCCAGCGCCCGCGCCCTGGCTTCGCGGCTGAGCAGGAACATGCCGAGCGCTGCCCCCGCCTGCCCGAGCACTGCCGGGATCAGCAGCGGCAGCAGGGTGTCATGCCCCAGCACGCTGAGGTTGTTCATCATCAGCGGCACCAGCCCCCAGTGCAGGCCGAAAATCACGCAGACCTGCCAGAACGCCCCCATCACCGCCCCGGCCAGCCATGGCGCGAAGGTATAGATCGCCTGGAAGCCGTGCGCCAGTTGCTGGCTGAGCCAGGTGGCGGCCGGGCCAATCAGCAGGAAGGTCAGCGGCACGGTGATCATCAGGCAGAGCAGCGGCGTACAGAAGTTGCGGATGCTGCTGTGCAACCGGGGGTGGATAAGGCTTTCCAGCCGGCAACTGACCCAGGCCGCAAACAGGATCGGGATCACCGAGCCGCTGTAGTTAATCAGCGTCACCGGCAGGCCAAAGAAGGTAAACGGCGCGCCCGTGCCGCTGCTCTCCGCCTGAAACGCCGCCAGCATCAGCGGGTGCATCAGCGCACCACCAATCGCCATGGTGACAAACGGGTTGCCGCCAAATTTTTTGCCGGCGGTGTAGCCTAAAATCAGCGGCAGGAAGGTGAACAGCGCGTCACCGGCGGCAAAGAAAATACGGTAGGTGCCGCTGCTTTCAGCCAGCCAGCCGCAGGCCAGCGCCAGGGCCAGCAAGCCCTTCAGGATGCCGGAGGCCGCCATCAGGCCAATCACCGGCGTGAAGATGCCGGAGATTACATCGATAAAGCGGCTGAACAGGTTCTGCCGGGTGCCCTCATCCGGTTCCGGCGCGCTCTGCTCGCCCAGCCCCGCCTGCTGCACCAGTGCCTGATACACCTCGCCCACGTGGTTGCCGATCACCACCTGGAACTGGCCGCCGCTCTCCACCACCATAATCACGCCGGGATGCTGTTTCAGCCCTTCGGCATCCGCCTTTTCACGCGCCCGCAGCCTGAAGCGCAGCCGGGTGGCGCAGTGCATCACGCTGAGGATATTCTCCCGGCCGCCGACCCCATTAAGGATGTCACGTGCCGTCTGCTGGTTATCCATTGCCTCTTCTCCTGATAGGGTGACAGGCCGCCGGGGCAAAAAAAAACCTGAATGCCCCACGCCGCCTGCCGGCAACCGGGAACATTCAGGTTTTGCCCGCCTGACGGCAGTAACAATCCTGTGTGCTGACTGCGTGCGCACCCGGCTCAGCCCGGCGGCAACCGCCCTTCCTTACGCACCCGCTCAATGTGGATGGTCAGGAACATCAGCTCTTCTTTGGTCAGCGCCTGCTGATACTGACCGGCCATATGCTGTGCAATTTTTCCCGCGCACCGGTACGCCGCCGGGTAGGTGGCTTTCACGGCGTCGTGCAGCGAGAGATCGTCACTCTCCACCACCGTGCGGGCGTGCATCCGCTGGGCGAAAAATTTCAGGTGCGTCACAAAGCGGTGGTAGCTCAGCGAGGCTTCGTCATAGTCCAGCGCCAGCTGGTATTTGACGATCTGCAAAATCTCCTGCATCACCCGGGTCACGTGCATCACTTCCGGCATGTGGCCGTTGAGCTGGGCATTCACCAGATGCAGGGCGATAAACCCCGCTTCGTCATCCGGCAGCTGCACCTTTAACCGCCGGGCGATCAGCGCCACCGCTTCCCGCCCCAGCGCGAACTCTTTCGGATAGAGCCGGGCGATTTCCCACAGCAGGCCGTTGCGCAGCGGCGTGCCGAGTTTTTGCCGCTCAATGGCGTGGTAACAGTGATCGGCCAGCGAGATGCAGAGGCTCTCATGCAGTGTGCCGAGTCTGGCCGCCGCCAGGGTAATGATGCAGTCACAGGTGGTCATTACCTCCAGCGGGATGTGGCTGAGCAGTTCGCCCAGGCGCGCCGTGAGATCATTGCCTTTCAGGGCAAAAATCTTCTCCACTGCCGCCTGGCGGATAGCCTCGCCCACCTGTTTCTGGAAGCCGATGCCGCGCCCCATCACCACCTGTTCCTGCCCGTGGCCGTCCAGCACCACCACCACATTGTTATTGAGTATCTTGGCGATCTGCATTCTCATACCCTGAAAACAAAAAAACCCGACCGCCCGGCGTAAGCCGTTCGATCAGGTCTTGCCTGCGGTTGCAGTCACAATCCTACTGCGGTCAACGTATCATATTGATGAATAGCAGCAATATGATGAATACAAAAACGTGATGTATCTCTCCCGCCGCCCATAAAAAAACCCGCCGGAGCGGGTTTTTATCAGCATCGGTCAACGCTTACTGGGCGAACTTGCGCATCACCAGGGTGGCGTTGGTGCCGCCAAAGCCGAAGCTGTTGGACATCACGGTGTTCAGCGCGCGCTGGGTCGGCTGGGTGATGATGTCCATGCCTGCTGCTTTCTCATCCAGCTGTTCGATGTTGATGCTCGGCGCGATGAAGCCATGCTCCAGCATCAGCAGGCTGTAGATCGCTTCCTGCACGCCCGCCGCGCCCAGCGAGTGGCCGGTCATCGCTTTGGTGGCAGAGAGGGCCGGGGTGGTGTCACCGAACACTTCACGGATCGCACCCAGCTCTTTCACGTCGCCTACCGGGGTGGAGGTGCCGTGAACGTTAATGTAGTCAACCGGGGCATCCAGGCCCTGCATCGCCATCTTCATGCAGCGCACCGCGCCTTCACCGGACGGGGCCACCATGTCTGCGCCGTCAGAGGTCGCGCCGTAGCCGACGATCTCTGCGTAGATGTGTGCGCCGCGCGCCAGTGCGTGCTCCAGCTCTTCGACAACGACCATACCGCCGCCGCCGGCGATAACGAAACCGTCACGCGCCTGGTCGTAGGTACGGGAGGCTTTTTCCGGGCAGTCGTTGTAGCTGGTGGAGAGCGCGCCCATGGCGTCGAACTCACAGGCCATTTCCCAGCACAGCTCTTCGCCGCCGCCGGCAAAGACCACGTCCTGTTTGCCGAGCTGGATCATCTCTACCGCGTTGCCGATGCAGTGTGCGGAGGTAGCACAGGCGGAGCTGATGGAGTAGTTCACGCCGCGGATTTTGAACGGGGTCGCGAGGCAGGCGGAGACGCCGGAGGCCATCGCTTTGGTCACCATGTACGGGCCAACGCCGCGCAGCCCTTTGGCGCGCATGCCGTCAGAACCGGCAACCTGGTTACGCGGAGAGCCGCCGCCGGAACCGGCAATCAGGCCGGTACGCTCGTTGGAAACCATCTCATCCGTCAGGCCGGAATCTTTGATAGCTTCCTGCATGGACAGGTAGGCATAAAGAGAGGCATCACTCATAAAACGCATGATCTTGCGGTCAATCAGGCCGGTGGTATCCAGTTTCACATCGCCCCATACGTGGCTGCGCATACCGGAATCTTTCAGTTCCTGTGAGAAAGTGATCCCAGAACGCCCTTCCTGCAGGGAGGCCAGAACTTCCTGTTTGTTATTACCAATACTTGAGACAATCCCCAGGCCAGTAATCACTGCACGTTTCATGTAATACCTCTTCCACTTTTAAGTCGGGATTTTGCCACGCACTCTAGCGTACAGTTGTACGCCGAACAAGTCCGATCAGCAACAGTCTGCTTATTATATGCAAATTTGCACCGGCGTGGCGGCGCCGTTAAACTCCCCCGCAACCCTTGAGCCATGAGTATCGCGCGTGAATCACCCCCCTATCCAACCGGCCAGCCTGAGCTGGAATGAACAGGGTACACCTGTTTCGCAACAGTTCGATGACGTCTACTTTTCCAACCAGGATGGGCTGGCGGAAACACGCCATGTTTTTCTGCACAGCAACGGTTTCCCGGCCCGTTTTTCTGACCATCCGCGCCGCCGCTGCATCGTGGCTGAGACCGGCTTCGGTACCGGCCTCAATTTCCTGACGCTGTGGCAGGCGTTTGACCAGTTCCGCCGGGAGAACCCGGACGCGGTGCTGCAACAGCTGCACTTTATCAGCGTGGAGAAGTTCCCGCTGTCGGTAGACGATCTGGCGGCCGCCCACGCGCGCTGGCCGGAGCTGGCCGCCTACGCGCAGGCGCTGCGCGACCAGTGGCCGTTGCCGTTCGCCGGTTGCCACCGCCTGCTGCTGGCCGGCGGTGCCGTAACGCTGGATCTCTGGTTCGGGGATGCCAACCAGTGGTTTGCGCAGGCGGACAGCAGCCTGGAAAATCAGGTGGATGCCTGGTTCCTTGACGGGTTCGCGCCTGCCAAAAACCCGGATATGTGGTCAGAGACGCTGTTTGGAGCGATGGCGCGGCTGGCGCGCCCCGGCGGCACTTTCGCCACCTTTACGGCGGCGGGCTTTGTGCGGCGCGGGTTGCAGCAGGCCGGGTTTGCGGTGCAGAAGGTCAAAGGGTTCGGCCAGAAGCGCGAAATGCTCGCGGGCGTGATGGGTGAACAGCCCGCCGCCCCGTTAGCCGCGCCCTGGTACGCCCGCCCGGCGGCAGATCACCCCGCTGAGGTGGCGATTATCGGCGGCGGCGTTGCCAGCGCGATGCTGGCACTGGCGCTGTGGCAGCGCGGCAGCCGCGTCACGCTCTATTGCGCAGAGAGCGAGGCGGCGCACGGTGCCTCCGGTAACCGGCAGGGGGCGGTCTACCCGGCGCTGACCGGCCGCCAGGACGCGTTCGAGCAGTTCTTCGCCGCCGCCTTTACCTTCGCCCGCCGCCACTATTCTGAGCTGGCGGCGCAGGGCGTGGCGTTTGACGGCGAATGGGGCGGCGTCGGCCAGCTGGCCTATGACGACAAAAGCGCGCGCAAAATCGGCACGCTGCTGGCGGGCGGCTGGCCGCAGGCGCTGGCGCAACCGCAGGATGTGGAGGCGATGGCGCGCCACAGCGGCGTGGAAACCGGCTGCGGCGGCGTGCGTTATCCGCTGGGCGGCTGGCTCTGCCCGGCGCAGCTGACCCGCTCGCTGTTGGGCTGGCTGGGTGAGCGCGGCGTGACGCTGGCCTTCAGCCACCGCCTGCAGAGGCTGACGCCGGAGGGCAGCGGCTGGCAGTTGCAGTTCGCCAACGGCACCACCGCGCAGTACGCCACGCTGGTGCTGGCCAACGGCCACCAGCTGACCGACTTTATCCCGCTGCCCGCTTACCCGGTGCGCGGCCAGGTGTCACACATCCCAACCACCCCGGCGCTCAGTGCGTTGCAACAGGTGCTCTGCTATAACGGCTACCTGACCCCGGCCGATGCCCAGGGGCAGCACTGCATCGGCGCAAGCTATCAGCGCGGCGACACCGACACCGGCTACCGTATTGAGGAGCAGCAGCAGAACCGCCAGCGGCTGATCGACTGCCTGCCGGAGAGCGCCTGGCCGCACGAGGTGGATGTCTCCGCCGGTATGGCGCGCAGCGGCGTGCGCTGCGCCACCCGCGACCATCTGCCGGTGATCGGGCAGGCACCGGACTTTGCGGCCACGCTGGCCGCCTACGCTGACCTGCCGCGCCAGCTGGTCGCCAGTGCACCCATTGTGAACGCGCCGGGCTATGCCAACCTTTACCTGCTCGGCGCACTGGGCGCGCGCGGCCTGAGCACCGCCCCGCTGGCCGCCGAGATCCTGGCGGCCCAGATCCACGGCGAGCCGCTGCCCTGCCCGGCCGATATTCTGGCCGCGCTCAACCCGAACCGGTTCTGGGTCAGGAAGCTGCTGAAGGGCCGCCCGGTGGGTGATGCGGACTGATCGCCGCCCGCCCCTGACCTTCGCGCCATGAAAAAGGGCCTCATCATGAGGCCCTTTGTTCAGGTATGTTCAACTGCCGGATCAGGATTCGAGCTTCGCCTGATGGTAGAGATTGTCCCACATCGCCTGCACCAGCACCTGATCGCGCGGGGCCAGTTCACCGGCATGGATCGCCTTGTTCAGACTGATTTCAACGCGCTGTTTCAGCGCCTGCGGCGTATGCTCGCCGTTCTCTTCGGCTTCCGCCACCGCCAGGGTCAGATGACCGCGCAGGTAACCGCCCGCAAACAGTTCATCGTCACTGGCGCGGTCCACCATGTCATCAATCAGCGCCAGAATACGCGCTTCAAATTCAGCGATCATCACTCTTCCTCATTCATCAATCGGGGCGAATGCTGCGCTCAGAGATCTTCCGGGTAGGGGAAGTGCTCTGCGGTCAGCGTTGGCGTATTGTAAAACGAATGTAACGCGTTAATAAAGCGCGCCGGTCGCGCCGGGATGCCTTCCGCCAGCAGGTGCAGCACCCGTTCGCGCACTTTGCGCTGGAACGCAATGCGATCCGGCTCCACATCGCCGCTCAGATTGTCACAACTGACATTAAACGGGAAGCCTGCCGCCACGCAGAACATCCACTCCAGCGCCTGGGGCTTGATCTCGACCTGTTCAAATTCAGACTGGGTCTGGGCGTCGCGCCCGTCCGGGCAGTACCAGTAGCCGAAATCAACCTGCTGACGCCGCGCCTCCCCGGCGATGCACCAGTGGGAGATCTCATGCAGCGCGCTGGCGTAGTAGCCGTGGGCAAACTCGATGCGGTGGTAAGGGATCTGATCGTCTGCGGGCAGGTAGATCGGCTCGCCCTCGCCGCGCACCAGCCGGGTATTGAACTCGTCGCTGAAGCAGTGGTTAAAGATCTCGATCAACTGCGGATAGTGGTGTGTGGTCTCTGCCTGGGTCGTGTTCATCATGGTCATGTCGTAAAAAGTAAGGGGCCGGAAAAGGCGATAACCCTACCGGCCCTGTGGAAAAAGGCAAGCCGCACTTTTTCTGAATCGTTACGTCAGGTGCAGCGCCAGCCAGTGCTGGATTTCCGGGCCGTGATTGTCATACAGCAGTTTGCCGCTCATCACCAGTGACACCAGCACTATCATCGGGCGGATCAGTTTTTGCCCGCGGGTCAGCACCATGTGCGCACCGAGCCGCGCGCCGAGCACCTGCCCCACCAGCATCACCAGCCCGATCCCCCAGATGACCTTGCCGCCGAGGATAAACAGCAGCAGGCCCCCGGCGTTGGAGGTGAAGTTCAGCACCTTGGCGTGGGCGGTGGCTTTCGCCAGCGTAAAGCCGGAGAGCGTCACATAAGCCAGGGCGTAAAATGACCCGGCCCCCGGCCCGAAGAAGCCGTCATAAAAGCCGACGCAGCCCCCGGCCACCAGCCCGAACGCCAGGCCGGTGAGGCGCTGCGCCCGCTCCTCCTCGCCCAACCGCGGCGTCAGCAGGAAGTAGAGGCCGATGCCCACCACCAGCAGCGGCAAAATTTGCCGCAGCACGTCGGCGCGCATATGCTGCACCATGATCGCCCCGGTCATCGCGCCGATAAAGGTCAGCAGGATGGTGAGCTTCTGCTCGCCCAGCTTCACCGCCCCCCGGCGCACAAAGTAGAGGCTGGCGGAAAACGAGCCGCCCACCGACTGCAACTTATTGGTGGCCAGCGCCTGCGCAGGCGGCACGCCCACCGCCAGCAGCGCCGGGACAGTCAGCAGCCCGCCGCCGCCGGCGATCGAATCAATAAACCCTGCCAGTAACGCCACGGCAAACAGGATGCCGAGCATCTCCGGCCCGAGAAGCATACCTTCCATGATTACTCTCCGAAATGGTTATCCAGCAAGGCCTGACAGGAGGGCGGCAACGGTGGCGGCACGGCTTTACCCGGCTTGCCGGTGGACGGTTTCGGCGGCAGGAACCAGCTTTCCAGCTCCGCGCCGCAGCCGTCACCCGGCGGTGGCGGGGCCTGATCCTGGCACTCGAGGCTGTCCGGCGGGCAGTAAAGCCGCACGTGCATATGGGCGCGATGGGCGAACCACGGCCGCACCTTGTTCAGCCAGGCGCGGTCGCTGCCTGCATCAGCACACAGGCGCTTTTTGATGGCGGCATTAACGAAAATGCGCGCCACCTGGTTATCTTCCGCGGCCATCCTGATCAGCTGCTCAATCTGCGGCTGCCACTGGCGGCTCACCACCTGTTTACCGTCAGCGGAGACCAGATCGATCGGCTGCGGCTTCAGCAATTGTTGCGGCGTCCAGCGCTGTTTCGGCAGTTGCAGCCAGATGTCGACGTCCAGCCCCGACTGGTGGCTGGCATGGCCGCTGCTGAACCGGCCGCCGGCCGCCATGCCCATGTCGCCAATCAGCACCGTGCCCAGCCCGCGCTGGTGCGCCTGGTTGCTCAGGCGGCCGATGAAGTCCAGCAGGTGCGGGTGGCCGAAGTAGCGGCGCTGGTCCGGGCGCATCACCTGATAATCGGGTGACTGCAACGGCAGCGGCCGCGCACCAACAATACAGCCGTTGGCATAACTGCCGATCGCCTGCGGCGACCCGGCCACCGGGTGCGTGAGTTGCTGCCACGGCGTCAGCGCCATGGCGGGCAGCGCCGTGAGAAGCGCCAGGCCGCCTATAAGTGCGGCAAGAAGGGGCTTGCTCATCATGTTACCAACGTGGAACAGAAGTCGTGACATCCGCGCACTGCGCACGCTGGCGCAGCAGGTGGTCCATCAGCACAATCGCCATCATCGCCTCAGCAATCGGCACCGCCCGGATGCCGACGCACGGGTCGTGGCGGCCACGGGTCACCATCTCCACCGCCTCGCCCTGCCGGTTAATGGTGCGGCCCGGCACCATAATGCTGGAGGTCGGTTTCAGCGCCAGGTGCGCAATCACCGGCTGGCCGCTGCTGATGCCGCCCAGCACGCCGCCCGCGTGGTTGCTCTGGAAACCGCCCGGGGTGATTTCGTCACGGTTTTCGCTGCCGCGTTTGGTCACCACCTCAAAGCCGTCGCCAATCTCCACCCCTTTAACCGCGTTGATGCTCATCAGCGCGTGGGCCAGATCGGCATCAATCCGGTCAAATACCGGCTCGCCCAGCCCGGCCGGGACGTTCTCCGCCACCACCGTGACTTTGGCCCCGATGGAGTCGCCCTCTTTTTTCAGCGCGCGCATCAGTTCGTCCAGTGCTTCCAGCTTGGCCGGATCGGGGCAGAAGAACGGGTTCTGTTCTACCTGATCCCACTCCTTCAGCTCACAGCAGACGTCGCCCATCTGCGCCAGATAGCCGCGCACCTGCACGCCATGTTTCATCTGCAGGTATTTTTTGGCGATCGCCCCGGCCGCCACGCGCATCGCGGTTTCACGCGCCGAGGAGCGGCCGCCGCCGCGGTAGTCGCGCAGGCCATATTTCTGTTCGTAGGTGTAGTCAGCATGGCCGGGACGGAACACGTCTTTAATGGCGCTGTAGTCCTGCGAGCGCTGGTCGGTATTTTCGATCAGCAGGCCGATGCTGGTACCGGTGGTGACGCCCTCAAAGACGCCGGAGAGAATTTTGACCTGATCCGGCTCGCGGCGCTGGGTGGTGTAGCGGGAGGTGCCGGGGCGGCGGCGATCCAGATCGTGCTGGAGGTCGGCCTCGGTGATAGGGATGCCGGGCGGCACCCCGTCGATAATGCAGCCCAGCGCGACGCCATGGGATTCACCAAAGGTGGTGACGCGGAAAAATTGCCCAATACTGTTCCCTGCCATCACGGCTCCTTACCGTTGTCTTGGTTATCTGAATGCTTGAAAGAGGCCGCGCCGGGTGAAGGTGCCCGGCGCGGCAGGCCCGTGGTTACGAGCGGTACATCGCGAAGTGTGCGTGGCAATCCAGCAGCTGTTGCCGGGTCAGCATAAAGACGCCGTCGCCGCCGTTGTCAAACTCCAGCCAGGTGAACGGGATGTCCGGGTACTGATCCATCAGGTGCACCATGCTGTTGCCGACTTCACAAATCAGCACGCCCTGCTCGCTGAGGTAGTCCGGCGCGCAGGCCAGGATGCGGCGCACCAGTTTCAGGCCGTCGCTGCCCGCTGCCAGGCCCAGTTCCGGCTCAAAGCGGAACTCGTCCGGCAGGTCGGCCATGTCCTCTTCATCCACATACGGCGGGTTGGTGACGATCAGGTCATACTTCAGCGCCGGCAGGGCGCGGAACAGGTCGGAACGGATCGGCGTCACCTGGTTCTCCACGCCGTGCTCCTGGATATTGCGCTCGGTGACGGCCAATACGTCTTCGGAGATGTCCACTGCGTCCACTTCCGCATCCGGGAAGGCGTAACCGCAGGCGATGGCGATGCAGCCGCTGCCGGTGCACATGTCGAGAATATGGCGCGGGGCGTCAGCGATCAGGCCGTTGAAGCGGTTGTCGATGAGCTCACCAATCGGTGAACGCGGCACCAGCACGCGCTCATCCACATAGAACTCCAGGCCGCAGAACCAGGCTTTGTTGGTGAGGTAGGCCACCGGCACGCGCTCATTCACGCGGCGGATCACCCGCTCAACAATGCGCTGGCGCTCGCTGGAGGTCAGGCGCGCGGTGTGCATGTCCGCCGGGATGTCCATCGGCAGGTAGAGGCTCGGCAGCACCAACTGCACCGCCTCGTCCCAGGCGTTATCGGTGCCGTGGCCGTAATAAATGTTAGCCGCGTTGAAGCGGCTGACGGCCCAGCGCAGCATATCCTGAATGGTATGCAGCTCGCTGACGGCTTCGTCGACGAAAATCTTGTCCAAGGTGTTCTCCCACGCTGCGGCGGGCGTGTGCCGCCGCCTTACAAAATGCCGTCTAGTGTGCCATGAAGCCGGCGACAAATCAGCAGCTATAGTCACAGCCAAAGGATAGCGAAGCGGCAGGCCGGACTTTTTATGCCGGAATAGGTAAACTGGGGTTAACTTTTTTATCACACTCTTTCACGACGACCACCGTATGAAAAAACGATATCCGCTCAGCAGTGAGGAGCAGCAGCTGTTCCGTGAGACCCTGGCGGGCACCAAACGGCTGCACCATGACACGAAAGTGCACCCGAAGCCCCGCCCGAAAGTAAAGGCGCCCGCCCCGAAGCGGCTGATGCAGGAACAGATCGACGCGACCTACTATTTCTCGGATGAGTTCCAGCCGTTGCTGGAGAGTGACGGCCCGATGCGCTACGTGCGGCCGGGGGTGGATCATTTTGAGGCGAAGAAATTACGGCGCGGCGACTATTCGCCGGATCTGTTCCTTGACCTGCACGGGCTGACGCAGCATGAGGCGAAACAGGAACTGGGGGCGTTGATTGCGGCCTGCCGGCGGGAGCACGTTCACTGCGCCTGCGTGATGCATGGGCACGGCAAGCATATTCTGAAACAGCAGACGCCGCTGTGGCTGGCGCAGCACCCGGATGTGCTGGCGTTCCATCAGGCACCGAAAGCGTTCGGCGGCGATGCGGCGCTGCTGGTATTGGTGGAGCTGGCGGAGTAAGGGTTACCGCGGCCGGGCAGACCGGCCGGGCAATCAGGCTTTGGCCATGACCTGAGCGGGGCTGAGCTGCCAGTCAAAGGTGCCTTTGCCGCTGGCGGCATCCAGCGTGATGCCGGCAACCGCAGAGGTCGCGAACATCGGCGGGCATTCGCCGGGGCAGAGTTCCGCCACCAGGTAACCGACCAGCGGCAGGTGGGAGACCACCAGCGCCGCAGAGACGCCCTCTTTCGCCAGCGCCTGTAAATAGCAGGCTACCAGCGCCGCATCCCCACCCGGCGTGAGTTCCGGCAGCACTTCCTCGCCTTCCGGCAGGGTCAGCGCACTGCGCAGGGTCGCGAGGGTTTGTTCGGCCCGCAGATAAGGGCTGACCAGTACCCGGTCAATATCCAGCGGTTTGCCGTTCAGCCAGACCGCCATCTGATGGGACTCATCACGGCCACACTGGGTAAGCGGCCTTACCGAATCGCTGGCGGCCTCAAGGGCGGCCTCACCGTGACGCATAATCAAAACTTGCATATTGCACCGTTTTTGTTGACAAAATAACGCCATACAGAAACGCGTCGCGTGCTGTATCGCTGACTTCCCCAGTCTCCCCGGGGCAACCTGATAACGATAACGCGCCGTCTCTCTCTTATGGCGGCCGGGCATTTTGCCTGAAAGTTCTCACAAAGAAAATGCTGTTTTTTAGAGCAACCCGGGGTCAGCCCGTGCGGCACTGGTTACTTAACCAGCAATTCAACATCTTATTGAATGCCGTAACCTCTCGAAAAGTTTTGTAAAATTCTGGTTCACTTTTCGTGGTCGCTCTTTTTACGGTAGTCCTCTGCTCATAACGTGTACAGCGTTAGGCCATCCTCAACCCTCAGCCAGTGATCTGCATCACAAAAACCAATGAAATACCCGGTAAAACGCTGAATTAGCGTTCTGCCTGCCGGGCGATCTTTACCTTTCCGGGGCGTTCAGGCTTCCGGGGGATAGAACCTCTGCTGCGCTTCGGCCATGGCGACCAGCCGTTCGCAGGGAGCAAAGCGCTCGCCGAAGCGTGCTTCCAGCGCCCGCAGGCGGCTGACCGCCTCGGCAGCACCAAGCCGGTCAAGGTAGCGGAACGGGCCGCCGAGGAATGGCGGAAAACCGATGCCGAACACCGCACCGACATCGCCGTCACGCGCGCTGTGAATCACCTGCTCATCCAGGCAGCGCACCGCCTCATTCAGCATCATCATTACGCAGCGCTCGGCCAGTTGCGGCTCCGTAAACACCGGCTTCGGCGTCACGCCCAACAGCGTGTAGAGCGAGGGGTCAGGCTTTTTGCTTTTGCCCCCACCGGAATAGAGGTAGAACCCGCGGCCGTTCTTGCGCCCTTTGCGGCCATCTTTCAGCACCGCGTCAAACGCCTCCGGCGCGGCAAAGCGCGGCCCCAGCTCCCGCACCAGCACCGGAATAATTTTGGTGCCGACATCAATCCCCACTTCGTCGAGCAGCATGATCGGCCCGACCGGGAAACCATAGTTCACCAGCGCCCGGTCGATGCGCTCCATCGGCTCACCTTCCAGCAAACAGCGCGCCGCCTCATTGATATAAGGGGCAAGGATGCGGTTGACGTAAAACCCGGCGCGGTCGGCCACCACAATCGCCGTTTTGCCCTGCTGTTGCGCCAGCCGAACGGTGGTGGCGAGCGTGCGCGCATCCGTGCCGGTATGGGGAATGACTTCCACCAGCGGCATTTTCTCGACCGGGCTGAAATAGTGCAGGCCAATCACCTGCTGCGGGCGCTGTGCCTGCGCGGCAATCTGCGCAATCGGCAGGGACGAGGTGTTGGAGGCAAAAATGGTATGCGGCGCGGCGTGCTGCTCCACCTCGGCCACCATCTGCTGTTTCAGCGCCAGATCCTCAAACACCGCTTCAATCACCAGGTCAACATGGGCGAAGCCCTGATACCGGGTGCTGCCGGTGATCAGCTGCATCTGCCGGTTACGCTGCCCGGCGGTGATTCGTTTGCGCTTCACCTGTTTGCCCAGCGTCTCCCAGGTGGCTCTCAGCGCGTGGCCGATCCCCTCCTGGCTGATGTCTTTTATCCGCACCGGCAGCCCGGCACGGGTGGCGGTCACGCAGGCGATGCCGCCGCCCATCAGCCCGCCGCCCAGCACCCCGACCCGCGCCACCGTGGCCGGTTCCGCGTCGCTGCCGCGTGCTTTTTTCAGGGCAGTCGAGGCAAAAAACAGGCTGCGCAGCGCGGCGGATTCCGGCGTCATCGCCAGTTCGCCAAATGCCCGCGCCTCTGCGGAATAACCGCTGGTGCTGCCTTCATCCAGCCCTTTGCGCACCACCGCCAGCACCCTTTCCGGGGCCGGGTAGTTGCCGTGGGTTTTAGCCAGGGTTTTCTTGCGCACCATCGGGAACAGCAGCGCCTTGCCCAGCGGGCCGCCCATCAGCCGCTCCTGCCAGGGCAGCGGCCGCGAGGGCCGCCAGCCGCGTTTAACCAGCGCGGCCGCGCTCTCCAGCAGAATAGACACCGGCACCGCCTCATCCACCAGCCCCATCTTCAGCGCCTGTCGCGCCCGCAGGTGGCGGCCGGTGAGGATCATATCCAGCGCCTTGCTGACGCCCACCAGCCGCGGCAGCCGCTGGGTGCCCCCGGAACCGGGCAGCAGGCCGAGCTGCACTTCCGGCAGGCCGAGCCGGGTGTTGTCTTCCAGCGAACAGACGCGGTAATGGCACGCCAGCGCCAGCTCCAGCCCGCCGCCCAGACACGCGCCGTTGATCGCGGCGGCCACCGGCACCGGGAAACCGGCAATCTGCGCCATCGCCATCTGCCCTTTTTTCGCCAGCCGGGTCGCCTCCCCCGCCGTATGGCAGGCGGCGATCATGCTGATGTCCGCCCCGGCAATAAAGGAGTCAGGCTTGCCGGAGATGATCACCAGCCCCTGCAACCCCGGTTCGGCCTGCGCCTGTTTCAGCACCTGCGCCAGCTGTTCGGCAAACGCCGCTTTCAGCGTATTCATCTTTTCGCCCGGCACATCCAGGGTGATCACCCCAACCCCGTCCGGCCGCAAGGCAAAGCGGAACGCCGCCTCCGGCGGCAGGCCCGCGTCCAGCACTTCCGGCGGCCGGGCCGCTGCGTTGTCAAAACTCATGATGCCACCTCCAGAATCATCGCCGCGCCAAGGCCACCGGCAGCACAGGCGGTGGTCAGGCCGAACCGGCCACCCCGGCGGCGCAGCTCATGCAGCGTCTGGGTAATCATCCGTGCGCCGGTGGCGGCAAACGGGTGGCCGTAGGCGATCGAACCGCCCAGCACGTTGAATTTTTGCGGGTCCACCTCGCCTACCGGCTGCGGCCGGTGGAGTTTGTCGCGGGCGAAACCGGCGCTGGCGAACATCTTCAGGTTCGCCAGCGTCTGGGCGGCAAACGCCTCATGCATATCCACCAGGTCCAGCTCCCCGAGCGTTAACCCGGCGCGATCCAGCGCCAGCGGCGTGGCGTAGGCCGGGCCGAGCAGCATATCTTCCCAGACGTCGGTGGCGGTAAAGGCATAGCTGCGCAGGTAGCCCAGCGGCACCATGCCGAGTTCCGCCGCGCGCGATTCGCTCATCATCAACACCGCGGCGGCCCCGTCAGTGAGCGGCGTGCTGTTGGCGGCGGTGACGCTGCCGTGCCGCCGGTCAAACGCCGGGCGCAGTTTGGCGTAGTGCGCCAGCTGGGAATCCTGGCGGATGTTGTTGTCCTGCTCCAGCCGGGTACGGTAGGGCGGCAGGTGAGCGGCCATCACCTGCTGTTGCAGATGCCCCGATTTCCAGGCCTCTGCCGCCAGCTGGTGCGAGCGGTGCGCCAGCGCGTCCTGCTCTTCGCGGCTGATGTGGTGGCTTTTCGCCATCTGCTCGGCGGTGTCGCCCATGCGCAGGCCGGTGGAATACTCCGCCACGGCGGGCGGCACCGGCAGCAGGTCACGCGGGCGCAGGCGGCTGAAGAGTTTCAGGCGCTGTGACAGGGTGCGCGCTTTGTTGGCATCCACCAGCGTGCGGGCCAGCGTTTTGCTGACGCCGATCGGCAACACTGAGGAGGAGTCCGCCCCACCGGCAATGCCGACCCGCACCGTGCCGGCCATGATGCTCTCCGCCACATTCGCCACCGCCTGGAAGCTGGTGGCGCAGGCGCGTGACACGCTGTAGGCGTCGGTCTGCACATGCATACCGGTACCGAGCACGATCTCGCGGGCGATGTTCGGCGCTTCCGGCATCTGCACCACCTGGCCGAACACCAGTTGGTCAATCACCTGCGGGTCCAGGCCGCTGCGCGCCAGCAGTTCACTGACCACCATTTTGCCGAGATCCACGGCCGGGATGCCGTGGTACGCCGTGGCCTGTTTGGCAAACGGCGTGCGCAACCCATCGACAATCGCGATGCGATCGCCGCCGCGGGTGATCAGCGGTAACACCTTGTCCATAGCTGCTCCTGAAACCGGGATAATGATCGTCTGCCGTTAACAGGTCAGACCTGACAGGGGTATTTTTAACCAAATGTTTACATGTCGCAAACCGCAACACGCTGAAAGTGGGAGCCTGAACACCTTTTGCCCCAGAAACCGCGGTTCATCGGCCGGCCTTCCCGGCATAGCAGATAAAAAAAACCCCCGCCGGGGCGAGGGAGAGAGAGGCAGTAAAACAGCGGGATCAGCGCAGGCCGAGCTGGAAGATCATGGTTTCAGCCTGGCAGGCAAAGGTGAAATCCACCGTCAGGCGCACGCCCTCGCCTTCCGGCGTGATCTGGCTGTCAACCTGGCACGGGTCGGACTCCACGTTGCGCGCTTTTTCAGTCAGTGTCGCCAGCATCGCTTCAGCGGCGGCGCGGTCAGCAAACGTCTGACTGTAAGAGGCGGTGCAATCGCTGTTATCCATGATGGTGCCGACATCAACACAGCAGCAGGCGGCGGTTTCCTGGGCGTTACACGCATTAATGGCATCGGACATAGTTCGCTCCTTGGTGGGAAGTAAAAGGGGAAATGACAAGATGTGTAAGATTTTACGCCTGCCGCCGGGGATGCACTAGCACTTACTTTTTGTATGCCTTTTATGGAGCACTTATCACACAAAATCCCGGGTTCGTGCCGGGAAATGCCGACAGTGCGATAAGTTCACGGCTTTTTTGTTAACACCGTCTAATTTTTGTTATCAACACTGCAATATTTGGAAAACATTATTGCAACAAAAAGCAAGGTCAGCTCTATAATTCGCTCACTGGTCTGATTTGTCGGCCGCTCCCCGGACCCTACAATCCGCGCTCCTTGTTACGTCATGTAACATTGCTAAAAATAAACAGATAACATGAGGTTTTGGTCATGAACCAGAAAAACCTGTTCAAAAGAACTGCACTGGCAGCAGCACTCACCGTCATTACCTCGCAGGCTTCTGCCGCGGGCTTCCTGCTGAATGAATATTCTGCCGCCGGGCTGGGGCGCTCATTTTCTGGTGAAGGGGCGATTGCAGACAGCGCCGCCTCCGGCAGCCGTAACCCCGCGACCATGACCATGTTTGATCGCCCGGCGTTCTCCGTGGGCGCGATTTACATCGACCCGGACGTGGACATCACCGGCAATTCGCCGCTGACCGGGGCCAGCACCAGCGCCAGTAATATTGCCCCGTCCGAGTGGGTGCCGAATATCCACTTTATTCTGCCGCTGGATGACCAGTGGTCAGTGGGCGCGTCCGTGACCTCCAACTATGGCCTGGCGACCGAATTCAACAGCGGCTATACCGCAGGCCCGATGGGCGGCAAAACCGACCTGAAAACCGCTAACTTCAACCTCAGCACCGCCTACCGCCTGAACCAGCATTTCAGCGTCGGCGTGGGGTTTGACGCCGTCTACGCACGCGCCAAAATTGAGCGCACCGCCGGTGAGGCGGGCGTGCTGGCAAGCCGCGGCCTGATCTCCGCCGATACCCAGATTGCCCACCTGAAAGGTGACGAATGGGGCTACGGCTGGAACGCCGGGCTGTTATATGAAGTGGATGACAACAACCGCTATAGCCTGACCTACCGCTCGAAAGTCGATATCGATTTTGACGGCGACTACCGCAACGAACTGCCGGCGCAACTCGGCGGCACCGGCGGCAGCACCATCCCGGGCGCATTGACGCTGAACCTGCCGGAGATGTGGGAAGTGTCGGGTTACAACAAAGTGGCGCCGAAATGGGCGATCCACTACAGCCTGACCTACACCAGCTGGAGCCAGTTCCAGGAGCTGAAAGCCACCGGCACCAGCGGCCAGACGCTGTTTGAAAAGCATGAAGGCTTCAAGGATGCTTACCGCCTGGCGCTCGGCACCACCTATTACTACGACGACAACTGGACGTTCCGCACCGGTATCGCCTTTGATGACAGCCCGGTACCGGCGCAAAACCGCACCATCTCTATCCCGGATCAGGACCGCTTCTGGCTCAGCGCCGGGACGACCTACGCCTTTAACGAGGATGCGTCCGTGGACGTGGGCGTCTCTTATATGCACGGCCAGAAGGTGCACATCAGCGAATCCGTCTCAGCCAGCCTGCCGAACTACGAGTTTGACTCCGAAGGCAAAGCCTGGCTCTACGGTATTAACTTCAACTACCTGTTCTGACAAACGTTTCCCCAACAAAAAAAGCGCCCAAGGGCGCTTTTTTTATGGGTGGGGATGCTCCGCTACTGCGAGTCGATATCATCCAGATCGCCCTGAATCGCTGACGCGTTCGGGTTGGTGGCAGGGGTGAGCTTGCCGCCGCTCGCCAGGAAATCGTGCCGCTGGAAGTACGCCTCACGCACCATCACGTAAGGGTCGGAGGAGTTACGCAGCAGGCCGTCAGAGTCCAGCAACTGGGCGCGGGTTTCGATCCCTTCCACCACCCATTTTCCGGCGGACATCCAGAAAGTCAGGTAGCTCAGCGGCGGGTAGAGTTTGTCTACCCATTCGCCGCCATCCTCACGCACGGTAAAGCTGCCGTAGCCCGGCAACTCGACATACGGGCCGTAACCCACGCCGTAATAGCCCAGGGTGCTGCCGAAGCGGTGCGGCTCTTCGCGCGCCAGCTGCGGGTTCGCCATACCGGCGACGTCAATCAGGCCGCCCATCCCCAGCAGGGTGTTGAGGAAGAAGCGGGTAAAGTGCTTCATCGCATCATAGGGTTTGCCTTCCAGGAAGTAGTTGACCATGGTGGCCGGTTCATCCAGGTTGCCGGTAAAGTTGCTCAGGCCGTTACGTGCCGGCATCGGCACATAATCCCGCCAGGCTACCGCCGCAGGCCGGACAATATAGGGGTCCAGCACATCGTAGTTAAAACTGAACATCGCCCGGTTGAAGCCTTCGAGCGGGTCAGACCGCCCCTGCTGCTGCTTATCCGGTGAACTGGCGCAACCGGCAAGCAGTACGCCGGCAAAGGCCAGTCCCATCAGGCGGTAGTTCATTCTTCTCTCCCTATTTTTACGGCAGGCGCGCTACGGCACCTGCTGATTAATCTCAATGTTAACCTGTTTTTGCCCGGAAAATGGCTGGAGGCCGCTCTCACCGGCCCACTCCCCGGTGTGGGGGGTGGCCGATCCGTCCGGCGATATGCGTACCTTGACTTTGACCTGATGCATTGAAGAAAGCAACCTTTCAGGCATCATTGCATTGGTGTCATCAATAGTCAGCGTTAGCGGGAAGCGACTGAGCGGCAGGCGTTTTACCGCCACCGGCACCGGGCTGCTGCCGTCAGTAACCGAGATCAGCACCATGCCCTGCGGCGGCAGGTGGCGCGCCGCTTCCGGCGAGAGCGTGACCGCCACTCCGAGCTGCACATTATCCATACCTGCTTTGCTGCGCGCTTGTTGAATGCTGCGCCGCAGCATTTCCGCCCGCGGATCGTCCGGCGGCAGCACTTTCAGCATCAGGCCCCAGCCCTCAATCGCTTTCGGGTAGTTCCCCTGCTGGAAGGCGTTAAACGCCAGCAGGTTCAGCACCCGCAGATCGGTAGGGTCGGCGCTGCCCAGCGCTTTCAGCATCGTTTCCGCCTGGCGCTGATCGGCCGGGTCGGCTGAGCGGGTCAGCACATCGGCATAGGCGAGCTGCACCTCGCGGTTCTCCGGTTGCAGCGCATAGGCGCGGCCAAACGCCTGGGTGGCGGTGGCGGCATTGTTCAGCGCCACGCCGACCCGCCCGAGCATCAGCCAGTTGTCCACATTCTGCGGGTCATGCTGCAACGCGGTGCGCAGCCCCAGCCCGAGGCGCGCCACGTCATCCCCGGTCAGCGGTTCCGCGTGTTCATCCGCCACCTGAGCGCGCAGCGCAGGTAAGTCGCGCACCGCCTGCTGCCAGGCGGCCACCTGCACCAGTCCGCCGGTTTTCAGGTAGAACCCCACTGACACCAACACCAGCGCCAGCACGCCGGGAATCAGCACCCAGCGGCCCAGCGGCCGCACCGGGGCGGCGTCACGGCCGGGGATGTCGCTCAGCAGATTCTCCTGCAGCTCCTGCACCAGCACCGGCCGCTCAGCAATAATGCCCTGCTGTTCGTCATGGGCCAGCTCGGCCAGCCGCTCATGGTAAAACGCCTTGTTCAGGCTGTCCCGGCTGGCACCCGCCGTGCGGTCAACCCGGCGGAAGGTGGGCGCAACCAGCAGGGTCGCGGCGATCACCAGCAATAACAACGCAATCAGCCAAAAAGCCATCAGTCATGTGTCCTGTCAGAATCATTCAGCAGTTGCGCCAGCCGCGCCTGCTCCTGCGGCGAAAGCGTTGCCGCCCGCCCCTGCCGCCGCGCGCGCAGCAGTACCACCAGCCCGCCCACCAGCACAAACAGCGCCGGCCCGGCCCACAGAATCAGGGTGGAGGCGGTCACCGGCGGCTCATAAGTCACAAAGTTGCCGTAACGCGCCACCATGTAATCGATGATTTGCTGGCGCGACTGCCCCTGCTGCATCAGCTGGTAGACCTTGGTGCGCATGTCCGCCGCGATCATGGAGTTGGAATCCGCGATGCTGTTGTTCTGGCATTTAGGGCAGCGCAGCTGCCCGGTCAGCTCGCGGTACTGCTGCTCCTGTTCAGTGCTCTTGAACTGGTAGGTGTCAATCGCCGCCCAGAGGTTGGCGCTCAGCAGCAACCCGGCCAACAGGCAAATCAGCCTTCTCATGAAGCGCCCCCGCCATATTTGCGGTAGAGCGGCGCGACCTCACGCTGCCAGACTTCCGCGTTCAGGTCACCGGCATGGCGGTAGCGGATGATGCCCTGCCCGTCGATCAGGAAGGTTTCCGGCGCGCCGTAAACGCCGAGATCCAGCCCCAGCATCCCGTCGCCGTCATACAGGCTCAGCGCGTAGGGGTTGCCGAGGGTGTTCAGCCAGTTCACCGCTTTGGCGCGGTCATCTTTGTAGTTCAGCCCCACCACGCGCACGCCCTGCGCCGCCAGGCTGTTCAGGTACTGGTGTTCCGCGCGGCAGGTCGGGCACCAGGTCGCCCAGACATTCAGCAGCAGCGGTTTGCCGTCATGCAGCACTGACTGGCTGTAGGTTTTGCCCGGCTCCGCCAGCGAGGCGAGCGTAAACACCGGCACCGGTTTGCCGAGCAGCGCCGACTCCAGCCGGGTCGGGTCGTCGCCGTGGGCGTTGCGCTGCAGCTGCACCACAAAGGCGGTCGCCAGCAACAGGAACAGGATCAGGGGAATAAATAACAGCTTACGGTTCATACTTTCTCCACCACAGGCCGGCGCGCCTGCTTTTTGCTCATCCGGTAGCGCGGGTCAAGGATGCAGAGCACCCCGCCTGCCGCCATCAACAGGCCGCCCAGCCAGATCCAGCGCACAAAGGGTTTATAGTAGAGCCGCACCGCCCAGCTGCCGTCGTCCAGCTCTTCGCCCAGCGCGGCGTAGAGGTCACGCACCAGCCCGCCGTCGATCGCCGCTTCGGTCATCATGCTGCGCGCCACGCTGTAGTAACGCTTTTCGGCGCGCAATTCGGTCACCGGTTTGCCGCCTTCGCTGACGTCAATGATGCCCGCGCCGCCGCTGTAGTTGGGGCCGGAAATGCTGTGTACGTCGCGGAACACAAAGTGGTAGCCGTGAATATCCACGCTGTCGCCCGCTTTCATCCGCACGTCACGCTCGACGCTGTAGTTCTGGCTGAAGGCGATGCCGATCACCGTGACCGCCACGCCGAGGTGGCCCAGCACCATGCCCCAGTGGCTGCGCGTCAGGGTGGTCAGCCCGCGCCAGAAGCTGTGGCGGTGGGTGGCGCGCTCATGCAGCTCCAGCAGGGTGAGAAGGGTCACCCACAACGCCATCATCAGCCCGAGCACCGTCATCCCGGCGATGCGGTCCTGCATCAGCCACGGCAGCAGCACTGACAGCAGCAGCGTCACCACCAGCGAGGCCGCCAGCCGCTTCCAGAACTTCCCGGCGTCGTCCCGCCGCCAGCGCACCAGCGGCCCGATGCCCAGCAGCAGCGCCAGCGGCGCCATCAGGAAGGTGAACATGGTGTTGAAGAACGGCTCACCAATCGAGATGCTGCCGAGGCCGAGTTGCTTGTGTACCAGCGGCAACAGGGTGCCGAGCAGCACCACCAGCATCGCCGCGATCAGCAGCACGTTGTTGCCGAGCAGGAAGGTCTCACGTGAGAACACTTCATGGCGGCTCGGGCTGCGCACCTGCGCACCGCGCACCGCATACAGCAGCAGCGAACTGCCGATAACGATCACCAGATAAGCCAGGATGTAGAGGCCGCGCTCAGGGTCGGAGGCGAATGAGTGTACCGATACCAGCACGCCGGAGCGTACCAGGAAGGTGCCGAGCAGGCAGAGCGAGAACGCGGTGATCGCCAGCAGCACCGTCCAGGCTTTGAAGGTGCCGCGTTTCTCCGTCACCGCCAGGGAGTGGATAAGCGCGGTGCCCGCCAGCCACGGCATAAAGGAGGCGTTTTCCACCGGGTCCCAGAACCACCAGCCGCCCCAGCCCAGCTCGTAATAGGCCCAGGCAGAGCCGAGCACGATGCCGATGGTGAGGAACACCCAGGCCGCCGTGGTCCAGGGGCGTGACCAGCGCGCCCAGGCGGTGTCGAGCCGCCCGGCCATCAGTGAGGCGATGGCAAAGGCGAACGCCACCGAGAAGCCGACGTACCCCATATAGAGCAGCGGCGGGTGGAAGATCAGGCCGATATCCTGCAACAGCGGGTTGAGGTCACTGCCGTCAATCGGGAAGTCCGGCAGGGTACGGGTAAAGGGATTCGACGTCAGGATAATAAACAGCAGGAAACCGCCGGTGATCATGCCCAGCACCGACAGCACCCGCGCCACCGCATCCTGCGGCATCCGGCGGCTCAGCAGCGCTACCGCCAGCGTCCAGCTGCTCAGCAGCAGCACCCACAGCAGCAGTGAGCCCTCATGCGCGCCCCAGGTCGCCGCCACCCGGTAGTAAACAGGCAGGTGGCTGTTGGAGTTGGTGGCCACATAGGCCACGGTAAAGTCATTGACCACAAAGGCGTGCACCAGGATCGCGAACGCCCCGGCGATGCAGGCAAACATGCCGTAGGCCAGCGGCCGCGCCACCGCCATCATCCGGGCGTCCTGGCGCGCCGCGCCCCACTGCGGGTAGATACTCAGCAGCAGGGCCACCGCCAGCCCGAGGCAGAGCAGAAAACTGCCGATTTCCGGGATCATGATTTACTGCCCTCATTGGCGACATACTTCGCCGCCGGGCCGTGATGGTTCTCTTTCATGGCGTCTGCCACCTCCGGCGGCACATATTTTTCATCGTGCTTGGCCAGTACCTGTTTGGCATTGACCACGTTGTCCGGCCCCAGCACGCCCTGCGCCACCACCCCCTGCCCTTCGCGGAACAGATCGGGCAGGATGCCGGTGTACGTCACCGCAATCGCGCCGCGTGCGTCATAGACCTTAAAGCTGACTTGCAGGCTTGTATCGTCCCGCCTGACCGAGCCGGGCATCACCATGCCGCCGATCCGCAGGTGGTCGCCCACTTCCGGCTTCTCATGGTTTTCACCCTTGCCCTGTAGAATTTCACTCGGGGTATAGAACAGATCGATGTTGGAACGCAGGGCATAGAGCACCAGCGCGGCGGTCAGGCCCAGGCCGACCAGCACGGCCACCGCCAGATAAAGGCGGCTTTTACGACGTGGATTCACAGTGAATTCTCCTGCGCTGACGCGGCGGCGGCAGGCGTAACAGATTTGGACGCCCGGATGCGCACGTCACGCGCCTCGCGGCGCTGGACAGCGGCGATCAACCGGCGGCGTTGCAGGCGGGTATGCAGCAGCAACCCGGCCAGTGACAGCAGCGTCACGGCCACCGACAGCCAGACGTAAAAGGCGTAGCCGCCCATGGCAAAAAAGGCGGCCCAGGATGGAAAAGCAGGACTCATGGGCGGGGTCTCCGGCTGAACAGGGCCAGCACCCACGGGCGGTGGCTCTCCTGCATCAGGATCAGGTTGCGCAGGCGCATCAGGGTCAGGGTCAGGAAGAAGAACAGGTAACCGACAATCGCCCAGCGCAACGGGTAGCGCATGCTTGGGTCGATGGTCTGCTGCATGTTGGTCGAGCCCTGGTGCAGAGTGTTCCACCACTGCACCGAGTAGTGGATGATCGGGATATTGACGATGCCGACCAGCACCAGAATGCCGGCAGCACGCCCCGCCAGCCGCCGGTCTTCAAAGGCGTTATAGAGCGCGATCACCCCGAGGTAGAGGAACAGCAGCACCAGTTCGGAAGTGAGGCGCGCATCCCAGATCCACCAGGTGCCCCACATCGGCTTGCCCCAGGCCGAACCGGTCACCAGCGCGATAAAGGTAAAGACCGCGCCGACCGGGGCCATGGCGGCCACCACCAGGTTCGCCATCTTCATCTGCCAGACCAGCGCCGTAAACGCGGCCACCGCCATCGCGGTATAGATGCCCATCGACCACATGGCGGCCGGCACATGGATGTACATAATCCGGTAGCTGTTGCCCTGCTGGTAATCCGCCGGGGCAAAGCCAAAGCCCCAGACCCAGCCGAGTGTCAGCGTCAGCGCCCCTGCCAGCCCCAGCCAGGGCACGAACCGGCCGCACAGGTGGTAAAGCCGGTCCGGCTTACCGAGTTGGTGTAACCATTTCCACATTGTTCAGCGCTCGTTGTAAAAAATTCACGGTGTCAAAGCCTGCCCGTGGTGCGGGGTGGCAGCCTCCCGCAGGGGCCGCTCTTGTCAGGCGGAGTTAAAACAGCGCGCCCGGTGGGCGGCAGACGTTATGGTCAATCAGTACGGTCATTCAGTACGGTCATTCAGTACGGTAAGTCAGTGCACACTTATGCGCAGCGACGCGGCGGCAGCGAACGGCGCCAGCGTCATACTGCCCACCAGCATCGCCCCGAGGATCGCCAGATAGCCGTCAATCGCCATGCCGTTGGCGGCGGCCTGAATCGCCCCGCTGGCGAAAATCAGCACCGGGATCGACAGCGGCAGCACCAGCAAGCTGAGCAGCACCCCGCCCTTGCGCAGCCCGACCGTCAGCGCCGCACCAATCGCACCGATGAAGCTCAGGGTCGGCGTGCCCAGCAGCAGGGTTAAGGCCACCGCCCGCCAGGTGGTGAAATCCAGTGACAGCAGCAGCGCCACCAGCGGCGAGAGCAGCAGCAGCGGCAGCCCGGTCACCAGCCAGTGAGCGCACACTTTGCCCGCCACCGTGACCGCCAGCGGCGTCGGCAACAGCAACAGCTGTTCCAGTGAGCCGTCCAGCAGGTCATCGCGGAACAGCCGCTCCAGCGACAGCAGCGACGCCAGCAGCGCCGCCACCCAGACCACGCCGGGCGCAATGCGCGCCAGCAACTGCGGCTCGGGGCCAATCCCCAGCGGGAACAGCGTGATCACGATCAGGAAAAACCAGAGCGGATTCACAATCTCCGCCCGGTTGCGGAATGCGGTTTTCAGCTCATGCCGGATCAGGGTAATAAACATCAGGCCGGTTCCGTTTGGGTCAGGCGCAGGCGGCGTATTGCCCGGCCGGTGGCGGGCAATTCCTGATGGGTGGTCAGCAACACCATGCCGCCGCGCGCTGCCTGCTGCTCAAACTGCGCCATCAACAGGGCGACGCCCTCACGGTCAATCGCCGTCAGGGGTTCATCCAGCACCCAGAGCCGGGCCCGGCTCAGCCAGAGGCGCGCCAGCGCCACGCGCCGCTGTTGCCCGGCAGAGAGCTGCCCCACCGGCACCTCTTCATAACCCAGCAGGCCCACTTGCGCCAGTGCCTGCCAGAGGGCGTCGTAATCCGGTTTACCCGTTACCGACTGATAAAAGGCCAGATTCTCAAACGGCGTCAGCAGGGCTTTCACCCCCGGCTGATGGCCGAGAAACAGCAACTGTGCGTGAAACGCTTCCCGCACCCGCCTGACAGGCTCCCCTTGCCAGTGCACTTCCCCGCTTTCCGGCTGGGCCAGCCCGGCCAGAATACGCAGCAGCGAGGTTTTGCCCGCCCCATTCTGCCCTTCCACCTGGACAATTTCGCCTGGCGTAATGTTAAAATTTAAGTCACTGAACAGCACCCGCTCATCGCGGACGCAGCTCAGCCGCAAGGCTTCCAGCATCGGGAAACTCGTCTCTTTTATTGGGAGCGCGAATCATAACATAAGCCACAAGCCGCACGCAGCCCGCCCCGGAAGGGTTTACCTATCGTTAATACCGCTTCACCGCCATTCCCCCGCACAATGCTGCATTTTTCCTCAAAGTTAAGATTCTGTTACTTTTTTCTTTAATTGGCGTAACAGTTTGTGCCGCCCCTCCCGTGAATTGTGAAATCTTCTATGCTTAGTGAGGCGCTTTACGGCCTGCATTTTTCATTAGCCAAGATGGCTGATGGTTCACCACACTGGGAAATCACCATGAATCAACATACCGATAAAAAACGCCCACAGGGCACGCAGGATGAACACAACGTCGACAGCAAAGAGAGCGATCGCGGCACCGACATTGAAGTGGATGAGGAGAAGCTGCCGTCCCGGGCGGCGGCGGTGCATGAGCAGATCCGCATGGAGGGCGAGAAGGAGCTGGAGCGCGACGGCATGGCGCTGCTCTGGTCAGCGATTGCTGCCGGGCTGTCGATTGGCGCATCACTGATGGCAAAGGGGATTTTACACGCCCACCTGCCTGACACCCCGGCGCGCTTCTTTATTGAGAACCTCGGTTACACCTTTGGTTTTATCATCGTCATCATGGCGCGCCAGCAGCTGTTCACAGAGAACACCGTGACCGCCGTGCTGCCGATCATGCATAAACCCACGCTGAAAAACCTTGGCCTGCTGTTCCGTTTATGGGGCTGGGTGCTGCTCGGCAACGTGCTCGGCGCAGCCTGCGCCGCCCTCGCCTTCCTGTATATGCCGATTTTCGATGAGTCAGTACGCCATGCCTTTATCAGCATCAGCGAGGCGATCATGGAAAACACGCCGACGGAGATGTTCGCCAACGGCATTATCTCCGGCTGGCTGATCGCGACCATGGTCTGGATGTTCCCCTCCGCCGGGGCCGCCAAACTCTGGGTGATTGTGCTGATGACTTACCTGGTGGGCATCGGTGACCTGACGCACATTGTGGTGGGGTCGGTGGAGATTCTCTACCTGGTGTTTGCCGGGGCTATCCCCTGGCAGGAGTTCTTCTACCCGTTTGCCCTGCCGACGCTGGCCGGCAACATCATCGGCGGTACCTTTATTTTCGCGCTGATAAGCCATGCGCAGATCCGTAATGACATGAGCAACGAAGCCAAAGCGCGCCTGGAAGCCGGGCAGAAAAAGACGCAGAAAGCCGGGGAAAACGGGCAGCAGAGCCGTTAAGCCGCCACGGTAACGCCACGGATTGGCGAGGGAATAGGCAAACGGTCAGCCGGGCGCTTATTCTCAGAGCAAAAATGGGTATAATGCCCGCCGGACGGCAGCACGCCGCCCGGTTGTCCCCTTAGTTAAATGGATATAACGAGCCCCTCCTAAGGGCTAGTTGCAGGTTCGATTCCTGCAGGGGACACCATGTAACAGTTCGCCACTCTCCGTAGCCGTTCGCAAATTCCCAGTAAACCCGCACCCAGCTGTAATCGCCGTTCGCTTTCGTTCGCAGTCGCTGTAACGTCGTGCGTAAGCTGAAGGTCAGGCTGATGCTCAACACGCGCCAAAAGCGCTAAAACCTGATACCCACCACGTGTTTACTCCCGCTGCGTTAGCATTTTGGGCGGTTCTCCTCTGCCGGCCCCCTTTCTCCCCCTAAATGTTCACGGTCAGCCTAAAGGATTGCCGCCGGCGGCCGATTTGTTTTTCTGCCCTTTTTCCAGGGTAACCGACTCAATAAACGTTTAACGCGTGGGTAAATGAATCATGCTCAAGAATTTCAGTATCCGTCAAAAATTTATCGCCGCCTTTGGTGCCGTGGTTGCGGTTCTTATCATTATCTGCGCATCGTTTTATATGAACTTCTCACGGATTGTCAGTGCGAATGACTGGAACGTACACACTTACCAGGTGATCGACGAAAGCCGTGCGCTGGTAGAAAGCCTTATCAATATGGAAACCGGCTTGCGGGGCTTTGCGCTCAGCGGCGATGACGCCATGCTCGCGCCTTACACCACCGGCCAGGCCGCGTTTACCCAGCACCTCAATAAAGCCAAAGCATTGACCTCAGACAACCCGGCCCAGCAGGCGCGTCTGGACCAGTTACTGCAACAGGAACAGCAGTGGACCACTTCCTTCGCCCAGACGTTGCTGGATAACCGCCGGGCGCAGGCCACCGGTGCCATGACGCCGGAAGCGTTCCTTGCGGCCTTCCGCGCCAATACCGGTAAAGCGCAGATGGACAGCATGCGCGCGGTGATTATGGAAATCTCAGGCGAGGAGCAGTCACTGCTTGGCGCACGCCAACTGGCGGTACAATCCACCCGCACGCACACCACCCTGACCCTGGCGTTGGGTGCGCTGTTTGGCCTGGGGATTGCCATTGCACTGGGTTACCTGCTCTCCCGCGCAATCACCGCCCCGCTGCACCGGGCCGTCGCCGCCGCGCAAGCCATCGCGAAAGGGGATCTGACCTCAACGCTGGTGGCGGATTCCCGTGATGAAACCGGCATGTTGCTGGATGCTTTAGCCACCATGCAGTCGCAGCTGATCCGGGTAGTGTCTGACATCCAGACCGCCGCCTCGCTGATTGATAATGCTGCGAAAGAGGTCTCCTCCGGCAATACCGATCTCTCCAGCCGCACTGAACAGCAGGCGGCCTCGCTTGAAGAGACCTCGGCCAGCATGGAACAGCTCACCGCCACCGTGCGCCAGAACACGGCCAACGCCCAGCATGCCAGCTCGCTGGCCACCGAAGCCTCCCAGGTGGCGGTGCGGGGCGGCGATGTGGTGCAACAGGTGGTCACCACCATGTCTGCCATTGCGGAAAGCTCCAAACATGTGGTGGATATTATCGGCACCATCGAAAGCATCGCGTTCCAGACCAACATTCTGGCGCTGAATGCCGCGGTGGAAGCCGCCCGTGCCGGTGAGCAGGGGCGCGGGTTCGCCGTGGTGGCCAGTGAGGTGCGGGCGTTGGCGCAACGCAGCGCCAATGCAGCCAAAGAGATTAAGCAATTGATTGGTGCCTCGAACACCCGCGTTACCCAGGGCTCCGGGCTGGTCGCAGACGCCGGTGCCACCATGGGCGAAATTGTCAGCGCGATCCGCCGTGTCTCGGACATTATGGGTGAAATCTTTACAGCATCGGATGAGCAAGCCAACGGCATTGAGCATGTCAGCATTGCCGTGGCGCAGATGGACGAGGTCACGCAACAGAATGCGGCCCTGGTTGAGCAGGCGGCTGCAGCGGCTGTGTCACTGGAAGAGCAGGCCGATCATCTGGCAAAAACCGTCTCTGTGTTCAAAACCACCGCTGCCTGAGTCAGCACGGGAACCGGCACGCAGTAACAGGCCGGTTCCCGGTATTCAGAAAAACCCCTTTACAAAAAACCGGTGACCACATCACCTTTACGCCTGGCAACTGCCGAAATCGCTATTTTACGCAGACACACCCTAAGGAACCGGTTCCATTACTGCTTCATGCCCTGCCGGGTAATAATATTGCTATTCTTCCACGAAATTACCGGCCGTTTTCCTGCCGTTTTTATTTCTCAATTATTTTTATTCCAGCGATCAATCCGGTAATAAACGCATTAATCCAGCCGTTTTTCGGCGATTTAAAAAATAAGATTTATGCCAGGACGAAAGCGTCCTTAAAATAACTAAGGATTACGATCGGTAACAATGTTACCGGGCATCCGCGTGGCAGTGAGGGGGTGTAAACCAGAAATGTTCAGAGGGCTATACAAGGCAGGCAATACCTTTAAATAACCCTCAATGAGATAAAGGAGATTACAGAGAAGTGAAAAGAGCAGATGATATAACCGGAGAAAAGAGAAGGGATCATTGAATACAGAATACACACTATAAACACCCGACTTTTTACCGATTAATGCGGCTATTCAACCAGCCAGCTAATACTTTCATCTTTGATAAGATAATGAAACCTATGGATATCCTCTTGATTCACTTGGTGACCGCAGTCACAACACAGATAAACAGGAGATGTACCGGAAACTTCAGATTGGTCCAAAGACTCAAAATCTTCACCTCCACAATGCTGACAGATGAAGTAAAAATTATTCATGTACCTCACTCATAAAAAAGTGCCACGCGGTAATACCCGCAGTAAAGCCTGCATCCGGTGACTATAGTGTTGACATTGCTACCCTAATCAGCGACCACACGTTATCAATTTTTTCAGGGTGGATACCCGGCTATTGATTTTATCGGTGTTGCTGCCTTCATTCGGTACTGCCTCACTGAATTGCTGCCTTTCCATGGTGAAGTGTTGACACTTATTCAGAAGCACACCGCAACACGATAAACTGCGGCGATAACCTTATAAGCGTAAACAGAAACTGGGAATTTTGCCTGCCGGCTACGCCGGTGTTGTTTTTTCAGCACGGCAAGGATTAAAAAATTTCATCATGATTTTGGCAAGTGGGGTTAACTCCGCCATAAATCGTCAGGAAATTCTGCTCCTGGACAGCGCTTCACCACTAAGCCCCCTATTTTATACACACTCAAGGCGTTAGTTTTAATTAAAATTCATAATATTTTTAACACAGCATGAGTGCTGCTTCACCGGTAATGGGTTGCATTACAATGAGTAGAGACATAATCCAAATGTTAAAACCATTAAATCAACTTATAAGTCACATCTATAATTATATTTTTCCTATATATAAAACTGGGCTTAAGCGGCACTTTAACCACAAAAGCGGCAGTAAGGCCAAAATTTGTGGCTGCGTGGCTAAAGTTTTCCCTGCCGGGGCCGATATCCGGGATATCTGCTCTCAGCGAGGCAACCACTATGATGAGCCGCCGCATAACCTGGCTTGGCATTTTTACCTTTTGTGTTCTGTTCTGGGCATTGGTCTTCTCCCTGTTTTAACCCCACCACCGGAAAACCGGGCAGGCCGGGTTATTACGCAGGTTTTCGCCAGCGCCATGTTCCGCCGTGGTTACCGGGATGATGGCGGGCGGCATTCGTTTTCAGAGGTAGCGAAGTGAAATATTTAATGATGGGTCTGTCGTTTATGATGGCGGTCTGGCTGGGCGCGTTTGCAATGCTGATGCAGTAAGGCCGTCAGGCGGTAAGCCGCTGATGCGACACAAAAAAAGGGCGCTTTCGCGCCCTTTTTGTTTGCCCGGAAGACTTAACCGGCCGCCTCGTTGCTTTTGGCGGGGGTGGTCAGCAGGCCATCGGCCCGGAACATCGCTTTGAGGCCGCGTATCGCCTGGCGGATGCGGTCCTGGTTTTCAATCAGGGCAAAGCGCACGTGGGTGTCCCCGTAGTCACCAAAGCCGATGCCGGGCGACACACAGACTTTCGCCTCGGCCAGCAATTTTTTGGCAAACTCCAACGACCCAAGGTGGGCGTAGGCGGCCGGGATTTTCGCCCAGACGTACATTGAGGCTTTCGGGTTTTCCACCATCCAGCCCGCCTCATGCAGCCCTTTCACCAACACATTGCGCCGCTGGCGGTACTGCTCGGCGATATCGCGCACGCACTGCTGATCCCCTTCCAGCGCGGCGATGGCGGCCACCTGCAATGGGGTGAAGGTGCCGTAGTCATGGTAGCTTTTGATGCGCGCCAGCGCGCTGACCAGCTCCGGGTTGCCGACCATAAAGCCGATGCGCCAGCCCGCCATGTTGTAGCTTTTGGAGAGCGTGAAGAATTCCACCGCGATATCTTTCGCGCCCGGCACCTGCATGATAGACGGCGCTTTCCAGCCATCATACACGATGTCAGCGTAGGCCAGGTCATGCACCACCAGCACGTCATACTGCTTCGCCAGCGCCACCACCCGCTCAAAGAAATCCAGCTCCACGCACTGCGCGGTCGGGTTGGACGGGAAGCCCAGAATCATCATTTTTGGCCGGGGAATCGACTCACGGATCGCCTTTTCCAGCTCGGCGAAGAAATCGACGCCTTCCGCCAGCGGCACGGAGCGCACCTGCGCCCCGGCAATCACCGCCCCGTAGATATGGATCGGGTAGCTGGGGTTCGGCACCAGCACGGTGTCGCCGTGGTCCAGCGTCGCCAGCATCAGGTGCGCCAGTCCCTCTTTCGAGCCGATGGTCACAATCGCTTCGCTTTCCGGGTCAATCTCCACCTGGTAGCGGTCAGCGTACCAGCGGGAAATGGCGCGGCGCAGGCGCGGGATGCCGCGTGAGGTGGAGTAGCCGTGGGTATCCTCACGCTGGGCGACGGTGCAGAGCTTTTCCACAATATGCGGCGGCGTGGGGCCATCCGGGTTGCCCATGCTGAAGTCAATGATGTCTTCACCGCGGCGACGGGCGGCCATTTTCAGTTCGGCAGTGATATTAAACACATACGGGGGGAGACGTTCAATGCGGGTAAAACGGCGTAATGCACGGGGTTCAGCCATGGTGTCCTCAATGTCACGTTAGCGCCCGGACCGTCCGAGCGACGTTGACCGCGTTACGGTCGAAAGATGACCTTATCGCAGCGAAAAGCAGCTGTCGAGATAACTGCAACTTATTTTTTACATTTACGTCACTTATCTATAAAAATTTTTTATCGATCTTTTTTTTGATCAGGCCCTGATAAACCCCTTTCCTGTGCCGAATCCCCCGCTATTAAGCACGGTTGACCCGCGCCAGCAGCCAGTCACTTTCCCACTCTCCGGCCAGTTGGTAGTTGTCCCGCAAGGTGCCTTCCCACTCAAAGTCGCACTTTTCCAGCACCCGGCGTGATGCCCGGTTGCCTTCGACCACCAGCGCTTTCAGGCGATGGAAGCCACAGGTATCAAACGCAAAGTCGCACACCGCGGCCAGCGCCTCGCTGGCGTACCCCTGCCCCTGCGCCTCCGGCAGCATCATGTACCCCATTTCGGCCTGGCGGAACGGCTCCCACTCCGGCAGAAAACCGGTGACGCCCAGTGCTGCCCCACGCGCTTTTTCGCGGATTACCAGGCAGAGCCAGTGGTGGCTGGTTTTATCCCAGGCCGGTAGCCGCGCCTCAAACTGGGCGCGGATCGCCGCTTCACTGCGCGGGTCCGCCACGAACGCCATCACACGCGGGTCTTGTTGCAATCGCAGAAACAGCGGCCAGTCCGCTTCCGTCATGGTCTGCAAGGTGAGCCTGGGGGTCATCAGGTGCATCGTCATCTCCTGGGAAATTTACTTCATATGAAAAAGAGGAACTTTCATTTGAAAGTACATCCCTTTTCTTTCGTTATAATGCGGCTCATAATGGTTAACAGTTGTACTACACAAACAAAACAACTCTGCCTGTCACCCCCTACCCTGGAGATCAGCTTATGGCCGCCCTGACCCTTGATAACATTCCCGATGCCATCCGAAAAGTCAAACAACAGCTTCGCCGCGATCTGCCTGATTACACGCAGGTTTTTCAGGAAGTTGAGCAGGAAATCCGCCAACAGGTCGCCGCCATCCGTGACGAACTGGCGCGCGGCGAAAACCCGGTACCGCAATTGGACGCCGACGATATTTTGCAGGGCCGCGTCAGTGAGCAGCAGAAAGCGCTGATCCGCCAGCGCGGTGCCTGCGCCATCCGTGGGGTATTCCCGCGGGAAAAAGCGCAGCGCTGGAACCAGATGATCGGCGACTATCTGGAGGGCAACAACTTTGTTGAGCGGTTGAAAAACGCCGCAGAAGACAACTATTTCGGCACGCTGGCCGCCAGCAAGCCGCAGATTTACGGTATCTACTGGTCGCAGCCGCAGGTGGAGGCGCGCCAGGATGCGCGGATGAAAGCGGTGCAGGTGTTCCTGAACCGGTTGTGGGAGTCGGAAAGTCACGGGAAACAGCATTTCGACCCTGACCGGGTGGTGAGTTACGCTGACCGTACCCGCCGCCGCCCGCCGCGCTCCTCGTCGCTGGGGCTGTCACCGCATGTGGACGGCGGATCGCTGGAGCGCTGGCTGGATGAGAATTTCCGCCATGTCTACCGCCATGTGTTCGCCGGGAACTGGCGCGACTATAACCCGTTTGCCGCAGAAGGGCGGCCGGAGGTGCGTGAGTTCCCCTCCCCGGCGGTCTGCTCGATGTTCCGTACCTTCCAGGGCTGGACGGCGCTGACGCCGCAACGCACCCACGCCGGGACGCTGAACCTGATCCCGATCGCCAATGCCATGGCTTATGTGCTGTTGCGGGCCTTGCAGGACGATGTGCCGGAGGACAACCTGTGTGATGCCGCGCCGGGCCGCGCGCTGTCGATCTCTGAGCAGTGGCACCCGCTGTTGCTGGAAGCGGTTTCACCTATCCCCGATCTTGAGCCGGGCGACACGGTGTTCTGGCACTGTGACGTAATCCACGCGGTGGAAAATGAGCACAACGGCGAGTTTGACAGCAATGTGATGTATATCGCCGCTGCGCCGTGGTGTGAGAAAAATGCCGCCTATCTGCCGAAACAGGCGGCGAGTTTCCTCGACGGCCGCTCACCGCCCGATTTTGCCGCCGATGATTTTGAGGTCGATTTCACCGGCCGCGCCACGGCTGACGATCTCACCCCGGCCGGGCGGGCGCAAATGGGGATCGACGCGTCGCTTACCTGTTAATTCCCTGTAAACGCTAAGGCCACCGGTGCTGGTACCCCCGGTGGCTTTTCTTTATAGTGAAAGCCCGTGATATGGCACAGGATGCCTGTTGTGCATGTGATGTTCGAAAATTCGGTGTTTGAGATGCTGCTGGCGGTGTTTGACCGCGCCGCGCTGATGTTGATCTGCCTGTTCTTCCTGACCCGTACCCGCCCGTTCCGCCAGCTGTTGCAAAAAGAGCAGCACACGCCGCGTGAACTGGCGGCGGTGACCGCCATCTTCTCCCTGTTTGCGCTGTTCAGCACCTATTCCGGCATCAATGTGGAAGGTTCGCTGGTCAACGTGCGGGTGATCGCCGTGATGTCCGGCGGCATCCTGTTCGGGCCGTGGGTCGGCATCATTACCGGGGTGATTGCCGGGGTACATCGCTACGCGATTGATATGCATGGCATTACCGCCATCCCATGCCTTATCACCAGCGTGATTGCCGGGGTGCTCTCCGGCATTATCCACCAGCGGGTGCTGAAGGAGAAACGCTGGTCGGTGGGGATTGCCGCCGGGATGGCCTGTGAATCGCTCACCATGCTGCTGGTGGTGGTGTGGGCGCAGCCGCTGTCGCTGGGGCTGGAGATTGTCTCAAAAATTGCCGTGCCGATGATCCTCGGCGCCACCTGCATCGGGCTGATTGTGCTGCTGGTGCAGAGCGTGGAGGATGAAAAAGAGGTGATCGCCGCCCGCCAGGCCCGGCTGGCGCTGGACATCGCCAACAAGACCCTGCCCTATTTCCGCAATATCAACCACGCCTCGCTGACCACCATTTGCGACATTATCCGCCTTGATATCAAAGCCGATGCGGTGGCGATCACCGACACGAAAAATATCCTCGCCTATGTCGGCACCGGCGCGGAGCAGTACAACATCGGCCATGAGATCATCAGCGAGATGACCAAAGAGACGCTGCGGCGCGGCAAGATCACCATCAAGAACAACGATGAGATGCACCGCACGCCGCAGATCCACTCGCTGATCATCATTCCGCTATGGGAAAAAGGGGAAGTCACCGGCTCGCTGAAGATCTACTACTGCCGCGCCCACAAGATCACCTATTCGCTGAAGGTGATGGCGGTCGGGCTGTCGCAGATGATCTCAACCCAGATGGAGGTCTCCCGCACTGAACAATTACGGGAGATGGCCAACAAAGCGGAGATGCGGGCGCTGCAAAGCAAAATTAACCCGCACTTCCTGTTTAACGCGCTGAACGCCATCTCCTCCTCGATCCGCATCAACCCGGACACCGCCCGCCAGCTGATCATTAACCTGTCGCGCTACCTGCGTTACAACCTCGAGCTGAACGACGAGCTGATCGACCTGCGCAAGGAGCTGCATCAGGTGCAGGATTACATCGCCATTGAGCAGGCGCGCTTCGGCAGCAAACTCACGGTGCTGTATGACGTGGATGAGGAGATCGCGGTGCCGATCCCGAGCCTGCTGATCCAGCCGCTGGTGGAGAACGCGATTGTGCACGGCATCCAGCCCTGCCGCGGCAAAGGGGTGGTATCGATCAGCGTGAAACACGTGGGCGAGCGCATCTGCGTGGCGGTGCAGGACACCGGCCACGGCATCAATCAGGAGACCATCGACCGGGTGGCGCGCAATGAGATGCCGGGCAATAAAATCGGGTTGCTGAACGTCCACCACCGCGTGTCGCTGCTGTATGGCGAAGGGTTGCAGATCCGCCGGCTGGAGCCGGGCACGGAGATCGCGTTCTTTATTACCAAAGACGGCGGCAAGCACCACGCCGCGCTGGCCTGATGCCAGGCTTTTTGCTGGGGAGAGATCGTGAAAGCCATTATTGTTGAGGACGAGTTCCTGGCTCAGGAGGAGCTGAAATACCTGATTAACGCCCACAGCAGCATCCAGCTGGAGGGCAGCTTCGACGACGGGCTGGATGTGCTGAAATACCTGCAACACCACCAGGTGGATGCCATTTTCCTCGACATCAATATCCCGTCGCTGGACGGGGTGCTGCTGGCGCAGAACATCAGCAAATTTGCCCACCGGCCTTACATTATTTTCATCACTGCCTACAAAGAGCACGCCGCCGAGGCGTTTGAGATCGAGGCCTTTGACTACATCCTCAAGCCTTACCATGAGGCGCGCATCGTCACCATGCTGCAAAAGCTGGAGGCGCATTTCCGCCGTGACCGGCAGGCAGGCGGTGACCAGCCGGTACCGGCGCGCCACAGCCACAGCATCAACCTGATCAAAGATGAGCGCATCATCGTCACGGACATCAATGACATCTACTACGCCGCCGCGCAGGAGAAGGTGACGCTGGTCTATACCCGGCGGGAGGCGTTCACCATGCCGATGAATATCACGGAATTTTGCAGCCGCCTGCCGGATGAGTTCTTTTTCCGCTGCCACCGCTCCTACTGTGTGAACCTGGCGAAAATCCGCGAAATTGTGCCGTGGTTCAATAACACCTACATCCTGCGGCTCAGTGATTTACCCTTTGAAGTGCCGGTAAGCCGCAGCAAGGTCAAAGAATTCCGGCAACTGATGCGCATCTGAGTGCATTTCATTCCGCCCTGGCGGCATCTCATTCCCGATTCGAACTATGGCTGGAAAGCCGCCCGTATACTGGCTTCAGTGGGCGGGCCGGATCCCCTCACCTGAGTGCTTCCGGCCTGTAAAATTTGGCCCAGCGGGCCATGTGTGCGTATCAGGAGGCCGGAATGAACAGCAGTAAACCGGTAAGTCGCGGGTTGATCGTCATGGGTACTATCATCGTGCAGATGGGGCTGGGCACCATTTACACCTGGAGCCTGTTTAACCAGCCTCTGGTGGAGAAATTCCACTGGGCGCTGGGCGATGTGGCTACCACCTTTTCCATCACCAGTTTCTCCCTTGCCATCGCCACGCTGTTTGCCGGGCGGCTACAGGAGCGCCTCGGCATCCGCCGCCTGACGCTGCTGGCCGGCCTGCTGCTGGGCTGCGGGCTTATCGCCAGCGCGTATGCCACCTCGCTCACCCAGTTCTACCTGCTGGCCGGTGTGGTGGTTGGCTTCGCCGACGGCACCGCCTACATCACCACCCTCTCCAACCTGATTAAGTGGTTCCCGGAACGCAAAGGGCTTATCTCCGGTGTGTCGGTGGGCGCCTTCGGCACCGGCAGCCTGCTGTTTAAATATGTGAATGCGGCGCTGATTGCGCAGGCGGGTGTGTCACAGGCGTTCCTTTACTGGGGCGTGATTGTGACGGCGCTGATCGCTGCCGGCTCCCTGCTGCTGAAAGAGAAAAAGGTTCCGGCGGCCTCTGCCCAGCAGGCGCAAACCGGGAAGCCCGATTTCAGCGTCGCACAGATGCTGAGAACCAAGGAAGCCTACCTGCTGTTCCTGATTTTCTTCACCGCCTGTATGAGCGGGCTGTACCTGATTGGGATTGTGAAAGACATCGGGGTGCAGCTGGCAGGGATGGACCTGGCGACGGCGGCCAATACCGTCTCGGCGATTGCTATTTTCAACACCGCCGGGCGGATCATCCTCGGGGCGCTGTCAGATAAGGTTGGCCGGATGCGGGTGATCAGTTTCACCCTGCTGGTGACTACGCTGGCGGTGGCGACGCTGAGCTTTATGTCGCTCACCTCTTCGCTGTTCTTTATCTGCGTGGGGGCCATCGCCTTCTGCTTCGGCGGCAATATCACCGTGTTCCCGGCGATTGTCGGTGACTTCTTCGGCCTGCGTAACCACAGCAAAAACTACGGACTGGTGTATCAGGGCTTTGGCCTGGGCGCGCTGGCTGGCTCCTTTGTTGCGGCGCACTTCGGCGGCTTCCACACCACCTTCCTGGTGATTGGCGCGATGTCAGTGCTCTCTTTGCTGATCACCCTGATGATCAAGCCGCCGCTGGGCGACACCACCGGCTCCGCTGCCGCCCTGCATGCCCGTCAGCATGCCTGACAAAAAAACCTGACAGAAACAGCGGGCGTAAAAAAAGCAGAGCCACCCGGCTCTGCTTTTTTATGGGGCAAACCCGCTTACAGGATCACGCCCAGCGACTGGCGCAGGTGCGCACCGGCACCCAGCAGGCCCGGTTGCTCATGGGTGATCATATAAACCGGGATATCGACCAGGTAATCTTTGAACCGCCCTTTGTCTTCAAACGCGGCACGGAAACCGGACGCCTTAAAGAACTCCAGGAAACGCGGCACAATACCGCCGGCGATGTACACACCGCCAAAGGTGCCGAGGTTCAGCGCCAGGTTGCCGCCAAAACGGCCCATGATCACGCAGAACAGGGACAGGGCGCGGCGGCAGTCGATGCAGGTGTCTTCCAGCGCACGCTCAGTGACGTCTTTCGGTTGCAGGTTCTCCGGCAGGCGTTCGTCAGCTTTGACGATCGCACGGTAGAGGTTCACCAGCCCCGGCCCGGAGAGCACGCGCTCAGCGGAAACGTGGCCCAGCTCGGTGCGCAGCTGCTCGAGGATGATGTCTTCTTCCACGCTGTTCGGCGCGAAATCCACATGGCCACCCTCGCCCGGCAGGCTCAGCCAGCGGTTGCCGGCATGCACCAGATGCGCAACGCCAAGCCCGGTACCCGCGCCGTAGATGGCGATAGGTTTGCCGTGCTGCGCTTTTTTACCGCCGAATTGCAGTACATCCTGCTCACCGAGCATCGGGATCGCCATCGATACCGCGGTAAAGTCATTGATGATTTCGAGGTGGCTGAACCCCAGGTTCTGTTTCATCTCCGCAATAGAGAACGCCCAGGTGTGGTTGGTCATCGCGACCCAGTCACCGGTAATCGGGCAGGCAATGGCGATGCAGCCATCCTCTACCACCGCTTCCGGATGTTCTGCCAGATAATGGCGGACCACGGCCTCCAGGCTCTCAAACTCCAGGCCGGAAAAGGTCTTGGCCTGTGAGATCTCACCCGTCTCCAGTGCACATAGCGCCAGACGGGCATTGGTGCCTCCCACATCGCCCACCAGGGAATATTTGTTCATTGAGGATGCTTCTCCACGAAAAGGAATGTTATTAGCTGCGCACACTGTAAATTTACCCCTGCAAAACAACAATGCCGGGGGGTCAGCCTCCGGCTTTTTAGTGATCTCGATCACAAAAATAAGTTTCTACTTTCGTTTACGGGCGAAAGTGTCACCACTTTGCCGGCACGCTGCCCGGCATTTTCCGGGTTTTATCACGTGCACAGGGGCTGCTCCAGCCCGTTGACCGCCTATCCTATACTGCTTCGGTGACAATGGATCAGGCTTGTGGCGATTGCAGCGATAATTAGGAATTTACGACATCCTTTTGTGGGTGGAACCCAGGCGCAGGCATCCCAGCCATTACGCCAGCGCGAAACGGGCAGCCGCGGCAGCGTGCAGGGCGGTGGTGTCAAAAACCGGTACCTGGGCATCCTGCGGCCCCACCAGCAACGCGATTTCGGTACAGCCCAGGATGATGCCGCCCGCGCCCTGGCTTTCCAGCCGGTGCATGATGCGGCGGTAAGCGTCGCGCGACGCTTCACGGATAATCCCGAGGCAGAGTTCGTCATAGATGATGCGGTGAACGGTGTCGCGGTCTGCCTCGTCCGGCACGATGACCTCCATGCCAAACTGTTGCGCCAGCCGCCCTTTGTAGAAATCCTGTTCCATGGTAAAGCGGGTGCCGAGCAGCGCCACACGGCGGATGCCCTGTTGCTGCACCGCCTGCGCGGTGGTATCCGCTATATGCAGCAGCGGCAGGCCGCCAATGCGCTCAATATCCTCCGCGACCTTGTGCATGGTGTTGGTACAGAGCACGATCACCTCCGCCCCGGCGCGGCGCAAAGCAGCAGCGGCATCACCTAATATCTGCCCCGCCTCCTGCCAGGCGCCCTGCATCTGTAACTGCTCGATACGGGCGAAATCCACGCTGTAGAGCACCAGTTGCGCGGAATGCAGGCCGCCCAGTTGCTGCTTAACCTGCTCATTGATCATGCGGTAGTACGGCACGGTGGATTCCCAGCTCATGCCGCCAATCAGCCCCAGTGTTTTCATCAGCGTTTCCTGTGCGTATGGTCTGCCCTGACCTTACCGCAGATTCGGCGACGCGGCGAGAGGCAGGCAACGGGGCCGTCATTAAAGATAAAAGTATGTTGTAACTATTAATAAGCACGTGGATTCCCGATTGATTAGCCCGGCTGGGGAAAGGTTTCCCCGGCCGGGCCGGACACGCTTTATTCTGCGGCGGAATGTTTCCCGCTATTACGCTGTTCAATCGCCTGCGTCACGGCCTGCAGCAAGGCCGGAATATCCATTTTCGGCAGGATGACCTCAATCAGCGCCAGCTTATCCGCTGCCGAGGCCTGTGCCAGTGCATCATGCAGTTGCGCGGTATCTGCCGCTTGCAGCGCCATAACCTGCCCGTCGCGGCTACCCAGCGCCTGCGGCAGGTGCGTCCAGTTCCATTGCGCGATATCGTTATAACGCTGCCGGGGGCCATGGATCGCCCGTTCCACCGTGTAACCCTGGTTATTGATGATGAAAATCACCGGCTTCAGGCCATCGCGGATCATTGATCCCAGCTCTTGCGCGGTCAGTTGGGCCGATCCGTCACCGATCAGTAACACCACCCGGCGATCGGGCTGGGCAACCTGTGCGCCAAACGCCGCCGGCAGCGTATAGCCAATCGACCCCCACAATGGCTGAACCACCATCCGGCACCCTTCGGGCAGCGTGAGCGCGGCCGCGCCAAAGCAGGCGGTGCCCTGTTCGGCAATCAGGATGTCGCCCGGCCGCAGGAAAGCCTGTATCGCCTGCCAGAACGCCGGTTGATCAAACCTGCCGGACGCTGAAGGCGGCAGCGCGGGCCGCGTCACCGGGACGCGCCGCCAGCGCGGCCGGTGCCGGGCAACCACCTGCTGCAATGCGGCCAGCGCTTCTGCCATCGGCACCTGATTAAACACCTGCGCGCCTACCCGTGCCTGGAACGGTTGCAGGTTGATGGTTTTTTCCAGCGGCAACTGCTGGCTGAACCCGGCGGTGATGGTGTCGGTGAATTTTACTCCCACGGTAATCACTGCGTCCGCGCCCTCCAGCGTAGCACGCACCTGCTCATCACTGGCGGCCCCGGCGTAGGTGCCGGTAAAGGCCGGGTGTTGCTCATTCACGACGCCTTTGCCCAGCAGCAGCGTGCTGTGCGGCAAGCCGCACTCCGCCAGCCAGCGGTTCAACGCATCGCCCACACCAAAACGGTCAGCCAGGAAATCAGCTAATATGGCCGCGCTGCCCGCCCGGCTCAGCAAGGTATCAGCGGCCGCGGTAAACGCTGCCAGCGCCTCCGGCGAGCATTCGGCCTGACGCCGTGCCAGCGGCAGCGGCGGTGCGGCCAGGGGCGCGGCGGCCACGTCACTCGGCAGCAGCAGGTAGCCGGGGCGGCGCTCATGCAGCACGGTGGTAATCACCCGGTCAATCTCTGACTGCGCGTTCTCTGCCGTCAGGCGCGCCTGCGCGATCGTGACTTCCTCTGCCATGCGGGCAAAATGGCCGAAATCGCCGTCGCCCAGCGAGTGATGCAGCCACTCCCCGCGTTGCTGGGAAGCGAGCGGCGGCGCGCCCACCACATGGACAACCGGCACATATTCCGCATAACTGCCGGCCGTGCCGTTAATGGCACTCAGTTCACCCACGCCAAAGGTGGTCAGCAAGGCACCGGCCCCTCGACAGCGCGCGTAGCCGTCTGCCGCATAAGCGGCATTCAGCTCATTGGCACAGCCAACCCAGGTGATGCCCGGATGATCAATCACATGATCCAGGAATTGCAGATTGTAGTCGCCCGGCACGCCAAACAGGTGCTGAACCCCTACCTCAGACAACCGTGCCAAAAGATAATCACCCACCGTAACCTTTTCACTCATCGCTCACCCTGCCCTTTCAGTTTTATCCAGCATTAAGTATTGCCGATGACCCGGAGGCGGCGAATCTTATCCGGTGATAATGCTGGCAAGCGGGCGTTACAGCCCTGCACCATTAACGTACCGTTGCCGGGCCGGATAAGCGCAGTTAATGGCCGGCCACCTAAGCCGACACACAGGGTTTACGCAGACACAGGGGTCTAAGCCGGCAGCACAGGGGAAGTTGTGATCCTGCCAACGGCACCCGGTTGTGTAACCGTCTACACTACAGTGCAACTTTTCTCTCACTGATAAGGGAATACTATGGTGTACCACGCCAGCCCGGCACGTTATGAAAGTATGGAGTACCGCCGTTGCGGCCGCAGCGGCCTGAAGCTGCCCGCCGTCTCTCTCGGCCTGTGGCACAATTTTGGCGATACCACGCTGCTGGAAAACAGCCGCCAGCTATTGCGCCGTGCGTTTGACCTTGGCATCACGCATTTTGACCTGGCCAATAACTACGGCCCGCCGCCCGGCTCCGCAGAGCTGAATTTCGGCCGCATTCTGAAAGAGGATTTCCTGCCCTATCGGGATGAGCTGATTATTTCGTCCAAAGCCGGGTACACCATGTGGGATGGCCCCTATGGTGACTGGGGATCAAAAAAGTACCTGGTTTCAAGCCTTGATCAGAGCCTGCGCCGTATGGGGCTGGAGTATGTGGACATTTTCTACCACCATCGCCCCGATCCCGACACGCCGCTGGAAGAGACCATGGCGGCGCTTGATCTGCTGGTGCGCCAGGGCAAGGCGCTGTACATCGGCCTGTCAAACTACCCGGCGGAGCGCGCGCGCCAGGCGTTTGAGATCCTGAATCAATTGGGCACCCCTTGCCTGATCCACCAACCGAAATACTCTATGTATGAACGCGGGATTGAGGCACAACTGCTGGATACGCTGGCCGAGCACGGTGTCGGCTCCATCGCGTTTTCGCCGCTGGCCGGCGGCCAGCTGACCGACCGTTACCTGCACGGTATTCCGGAAGATTCACGCGCCGCCAGCGGCAGCCGTTTCCTCAACCCGGAACAGCTGACGGAAGAGAAACTGGCACAGGTGCGGGCGCTGAATGCGCTGGCACAACGGCGCGGGCAGAAGCTTTCGCAGATGGCGCTGGCCTGGGCGCTGAGGGGCGATCGCGTGACCTCAGTGTTGATCGGGGCGAGTAAAACCAGCCAGATTGATGATGCGGTGGGCATGCTGCAAAACCGTGACTTTAGCCCGCAGGAGCTGGAAGAGATCGAAAAAATTCTGATGTAACCGCTTACCCTACCTGCCGGCCTTAACCGCCGGCAGGCCCTTTTCTGTCCCCCTCCGCCATGTTATTTTTTCTCCATAATTGCTCCATTTTGACCGCCTTTGTCAGTAAACTGTTAAGACTGGTAAATGATTCAAAATGACCTGTTATCCGATAGTGATTAACAGTGATTGGTCGTATATCTATGACACCCACTGAGGTGGTCCGGAGGATAATAAGAATGGTTAAACTAAAAACACTTTTGCTGAGCGCACTTTTCATTACCTTGTTACCCGCAGTATTACCTGCCAAGGCAGATAATCTGAGCGTACGGATGCCCGGCTTCTCGCTTTCTATCGGTGATCGCGACCGCCACGGCAACTACTGGGACGGCGGCCGCTGGCGTGACCGCGGCTGGTGGGAACGCAACCATCATCGCCCTTACCGCCACTATGGCCCGCGTTTTTATGGGCCGCCGCATGGACATGCCTATGGGCATGACCGCCGCCGGGGTTACGAGCGCGGCTTTGAGCGTGGCTATGAACGGGGTTATGAGCGCGGCGGCCGGGATAGTCACCATGGCCGTGACTGGCGCTAGTTAACAGAATAAGAACACACAGCAATAAAAAAGGCAGGCCAATTGGCCTGCCTCTCTTTTTTCACCGGCATGTTACATGATCATGCTGACCAGCAGATACCCGTTCAGGCCAATCACCACCAGCACAATGATCCGACCCAGATTCTGCATCAGCGGCGTGTTGGTCATGTCACCCATTAGTTCCCGGTTACCGGTAAAAGAGAGCAACGGCAGCAGAGCCAGCGCAATACCAAAACTCAGCAGCACCTGGCTCATCACCAGAATTTTAGTGGCGTCCATTCCGGCGATAATCACAATAAATGACGGCAGCATGGTTACCACGCGGCGTACCCAGAGCGGGATATAAAAGCGCACAAAGCCCTGCATCACCACCTGCCCTGCCAGCGTACCCACGACTGTTGAGGAGAGGCCGGCGGCCACCAGGCTCAGGCCGAAGATGGTGGCAGCCGCATGGCCGAGCAGCGGCTCCAGCGTCAGGTAGGCCTGATCCAATTCACTGATGCCGCTGTGCCCGCTGAAGTGGAACGCAGCGGCCGCGGTGGCCATCATCGCCAGGTTAACAAACCCGGCAATCGTCATGGCGATGGCTACATCCAGCTTGGTGGAGGAGTAGCGGTCAGATTTGGAACTGGAACCGGAACGCTGGGTCAGCGAGGAGTGCAGGTAAATGACGTGCGGCATAATCGTGGCACCCAGCACCCCGGCAGCCAGATAAACGGCTTCAGCCCCCGGCAAAGACGGCAGCGCCATGCCCTTCACCAGCTCGCCCATTTTAGGTTGTGAGAAGAACAGCTCTACAATGTAAGCGGCAGCCACGAACAGCAACAGCCCGCCAATTACCCACTCCAGCGGTTTCTGGCCGCGGCGCTGAATGGCCAGAATGATGAAAGTCGCGATGCCGGTAAGTACCGCGCCCTGCAACAGCGAAACGCCGAGCAACAGCTTGAAGCCGATCGCCGCGCCGATAAATTCAGCCAGGTCGGTCGCCATGGCGATGATTTCCGCCTGCACCCAATAGGCCCAGACTGCCGGGCGTGGGAAACGGTCGCGGATATGTTCTGCCAGGTTTTTGCCGGTTGCGATGCCGAGCTTGGCAGAAAGCAGCTGAATCAGCATGGCCATCAGGTTGGCCCAGACCACCACCCAGAGTAATTTATAACCGAACGAGGCTCCTGCCTGAATGTTGGTGGCAAAGTTACCCGGATCGATATAGCCAATCGCGGCGATAAAGGCCGGCCCCATCAAAGAAAGTTTAATTTTTCTGGACGTGCGGCTGGTACCATCAGCGCGACTGTTCAGCATAGCGTGTAACCCTTAATCATTGTGTGCTTACCTGTCATCTTCAGGTAAATGAGAATCGTTATCAAGCGCATCCCTGGTGCTTGTGCTTATTTCTATGATAGGCCACAGCGATAAAGGAAGATGTGCCAGAGGAGTTGCCGCCATAGAGTCCCCTGCTTTTTGAAGGTTTTACCGATGTAAAATCAGTCAATCCGGCAAAATTCAGCGCGTATTACCGCAATTAATAAAACTAGCATAGATATTCACCTGACACATGAATTTCTTAACATCTTGATATTTCATGGCGAAATGCGCGAATTGATTGATTTCATGGGCATGAATTTTTATATTTGCAATGGATGTCTCGTTTTTAATGTCGCCGTTACATAAAATGACCCCCGAAATATTGCCTGCCTCAAATTTGGAGCACACATGTCCCGAATACTGCACTTTGTGTTAGCGTTGGCTGTGGTCGCTGTTCTGGCTATGCTCGCCAGCCGCGATCGCAAGAACATCCGCTTACGTTTTATCGCACAGTTACTCGTTCTTGAAGTCCTGCTTGCCTACTTCTTCCTGAATTCAGAAATTGGTTTAGGATTCATTCAGGGTTTCGCTAACTTCTTTGATAAGTTGCTTGGTTTTGCCGCTCAGGGCACCGATTTTGTTTTCGGTGGCATGGGCGACAAGGGCCTCGCCTTCTTCTTCCTGAAAGTGCTCTGCCCGATCGTCTTCATTTCTGCCCTGATTGGTATTCTGCAACACATCCGCGTGCTGCCAATCGTGATCCGCTGGATTGGTACCGTGCTCTCCAAAATCAACGGCATGGGTAAACTGGAGTCGTTTAACGCCGTCAGCTCCCTGATCCTGGGTCAGTCTGAAAACTTTATTGCCTATAAAGATATTCTCGGCAAAATGTCTGAAAAGCGCATGTACACCATGGCCGCGACCGCGATGTCCACGGTGTCGATGTCGATCGTCGGCGCGTACATGACCATGCTGGAGCCAAAGTATGTGGTGGCAGCGCTGGTGCTGAACATGTTCAGTACCTTTATTGTGCTGTCGCTGATTAACCCGTACAAAGTGGAAGGCGAGCAGGATCTGCAGCTCGGTGAGCTGCACAAAGGGCAGAGCTTCTTTGAGATGCTGGGTGAATATATTCTGGCCGGCTTTAAAGTTGCGATTATTGTGGCAGCGATGCTGATCGGTTTTATCGCGCTGATTTCCGCCATCAATGCCCTGTTCAGCACCCTGTTCGGCCATAGCTTCCAGGAGCTGCTGGGCTATGTCTTCTATCCGTTTGCCTGGGTAATGGGCGTGCCTTCCAATGAAGCATTGCAGGTCGGCAGCATCATGGCGACCAAGATGGTCTCTAATGAGTTCGTCGCTATGATGGATCTGCAGAAGATTGCCGCTACCCTCTCCCCACGTTCTGAGGGCATCCTGTCGGTGTTCCTGGTCTCCTTTGCCAACTTCTCCTCTATCGGGATTGTGGCTGGTGCGATCAAAGGGCTGAATGAGCATCAGGGTAATGTGGTGTCCCGCTTCGGCCTGAAGCTGCTCTACGGCTCTACGCTGGTGAGCGTGCTTTCTGCGTCTATCGCGGGCCTGGTACTGGGCTAAGGCTATTTCTCTGCTAAAAAGGCGCTGCGGCGCCTTTTTTAATGCCCGCAATCTGGCCGTCAGCGCAGTAAATAACGCAGGGAGCAGCTGCGAAGGCAGAGACTCACAGGGGAGGTACAGAAAAGACCGGGAATGTGAAAATACAGAAATGAGAAATACAGATAGCAAAAAACCGGCCTGAGCCGGTTTCTTAAATTTGGTGGAGCTAGACGGGATCGAACCGTCGACCTCTTGCATGCCATGCAAGCGCTCTCCCAGCTGAGCTATAGCCCCACAGATGTGGTCACACAGGATTTTCAGGACGGGTGTGAACGTCCTTAACCAACTTTTCTGGGAAGAAAGTTGGTGGAGCTAGACGGGATCGAACCGTCGACCTCTTGCATGCCATGCAAGCGCTCTCCCAGCTGAGCTATAGCCCCGTATCAACACAACATGTCGTGTGGACGGGGCGCATAATATGAAACCCACCAGATCCTGTCAACGGCTAAATATCATAATTAATTCAAGCGTTGAAAAAGCAGCCAACGTCATACCGGGGGGACGATCGCCTCGCCAGAAAAGCGGTGTCCTGAATGCGCTGCGGTTGCCGTCTGTGGCAATGCCCGGCTGCCGCGCTGGCTGGCTGTTGATGCGCCAGACAAAAGGCAACCGCACATATTGCAACATATTAAGATCATGAAGTTAGAGGCAGTTTAAAAAAATGTTAGCAAGGGTAGCAAACCCGCTTGTTTTGAGATAATTCTCATACTAGACTTCCCGCGCCTTTATCATAACTTTTACATCCGGGTTACACATGTCATTGCACACACCAAAAGAAATTGCCTTACTTGCCGTTCAGGCGGGTGTGGTGAAAAGCCGTGCCTCCATCCTGAATCTGCTTATTCTGGGCTTTATGGCCGGGGCCTTTATTGCGACCGGTTTCCTGCTTGATCTGCACGTTATCGGTACCTTGCCGCCGCAGTGGGGCTCCTTTGGCGGCCTGCTGGGGGCAGCCGTGTTCCCGGTCGGGTTAATTCTGACCGTGCTGGCCGGGGGTGAGTTGCTGACCGGTAACATGATGACGATGCCGATTGCCTGGTTCTCACGCCAGATCAGCGGGCTGGCCATTCTGCGTAACTGGTTCTGGGTAACAATTGCCAACCTGCTGGGCAGCCTGGCGGTAGCCTACTTCTTCGGCCATATGCTCGGCATGACGGAAGGGGCATTCCTGGCGAAAACCGTCTCTATTGCGCAGGCGAAAGTGAATGCTGACTTCCTGCACGCGTTTATCTCCGGCATCGGCTGTAACTGGCTGGTCTGCCTGGCAGTGTGGCTCTCCTTCGCCAGTAAAGAGATGGGCGGGAAGGTGATTGGCATGTGGTTCCCGGTGATGGCGTTTGTGGCCATCGGCTTCCAGCACGTTGTGGCGAATATGTTCATTATCCCGGCGGCTATTTTTGCCGGCGCGATGAGCTGGGCAGATTACTTCCCGAACTTCGTGGCGGTATTCCTGGGCAACGCCGTGGGCGGTGCAGGGTTTGTTGGCCTGATCTACTTCCTGGCTTACCGCCCTGGTGCCGAGATCAAACAGCTTCAGAGCTGATCTTTCCCCCTCTTGCACCCCTCCCCTTCACTGCCCGCACCTGCGGGCAGTTTTCTTGTGATCCAGATCGCGCCTTTTTTCAATCCCATCAATCCTGTTAGTGAATCATGTAAAATAACCTACTTACGATAACCGTTAATTTCACCTCATCAGGGAAGCATGATGAACGACGAATGGATCACCCCAAAAGAGCTGGCACAGAAGACCGGCTATACCGAGCAAAGCATTAATCAGCGGGCCGCCAAAGAGAACTGGAAAAAACGCCGCCGCCCCGGTGTACAAGGTGGCCGGGCCCATGAGTTTGCTTTGGCAAGCGTAGCCTCTTTTCTCGCCCAAAGCCGCTCAGCACAGGAAGATCCTGCGCCTTACCTTGCGTCCTCTTCCCAGCCGCGGGACATCTGGATCGCGACGTTTGCCCGCCTCAACCGCCGTGAAAAGCATCTGATTACTCAATTCATCTTACGTGAAGGCATCACCGGAATGATGAAAAAGCTGGGGCTGGACGATCTGTCCGATGACATGCCGCAGGAGTAACCGCTGCCGCTGTTTTTCAGCGGAACAACGCCCATAAAAAAGGCCGGTAAGTCTCCTTACCGGCCTTGCTGTTTCTGAAGAGAGCTTATTGCTGCGCTTCGCGCTCCGCAATATAAGCCAAAGCCTGATCGATACGCGCCAGGGTACGGCGCTGACCAATGGCATGCACCGTGACATCCATGCCCGGCGACTGGCCGGCACCGGTCACGGCCACACGCAGCGGCATACCAACTTTGCCCATACCGACACCCAGCTCATCCGCCGTGCCCTGGATCGCGTCATGCACGCTGGCTGGCGTCCACTCGGTCAGCGCGGCCAGTTTTGCTTTTACCGCTTCCAGCGGCTGGCGGGCGACCGGGCGCAGGTGTTTTTTCGCAGCGTCCGCATCAAACTCGCTGAAATCTTCGTAGAAGTAGCGGCAGGCTTCGGCCATCTCTTTCAGCGTTTTGCAGCGCTCGCCCAGCAGGGTCACGATCTCAAACAGCTGCGGGCCGTTGCGGGTATCAATGCCCAATTGCTCCACGTGCCACAGCAGGTGTGTCGCCACGTACTCCGGCGGCATCGCGTTGATGTAGTGATGGTTCAGCCACTGCAATTTTTCCGTGTTGAACGCACTGGCAGATTTATTGATCGCTTCCAGGGTAAACAGGGATTTCATCTCTTCAATAGAGAAGATCTCCTGATCGCCGTGGGACCAGCCGAGGCGCACCAGGTAGTTCAGCAGGGCTTCCGGCAGGTAACCGTCATCCCGGTATTGCATGACCCCAACCGCACCGTGGCGTTTGGAGAGCTTTTTGCCGTCATCGCCGAGGATCATGGAGACGTGCGCGTACTCCGGCACCGGCGCGCCCAGCGCTTTCAGGATGTTGATCTGGCGCGGGGTGTTGTTGATATGGTCTTCACCGCGGATGACGTGGGTAATTTCCATGTCCCAGTCATCGATCACCACGCAGAAGTTGTAGGTCGGCGAGCCGTCGGTGCGGCGGATGATCAGGTCATCCAGCTCGAGGTTGCTGAACTCAATCGGCCCGCGGATCTTGTCATCAAAAATAACGGAGCCGTCCTGCGGGTTACGGAACCGCACCACGCACGGCTCATCAGCAGCATGATGTTCATGGCTGTCACGGCAGCGGCCGTCATAACGCGGTTTTTCACCGTTGGCCATCTGGGTTTCACGCAGCGCTTCAAGACGCTCTTTCGAACAGTAACATTTGTAGGCGGTGCCCTTTTCCAGCATCTGGTCAATTACCGCGTTATAGCGGTCAAAGCGTTTGGTCTGGAAGTACGGGCCCTCATCCCAATCCAGGTTCAGCCAGTTCATGCCGTCCATGATTGCGTCAATGGCCTCCTGGGTGGAGCGTTCCAGATCGGTGTCTTCGATACGCAGTACAAACTCGCCGCCCAGGTGGCGGGTAAACAGCCAGGAGTAGAGGGCAGTACGGGCGCCGCCAACATGCAGGTAGCCGGTCGGGCTGGGGGCAAAACGGGTTTTGATTTTCATGGGGAACACAGCCTTATTACGCAATGCAGCCGACGCGGGCCACAGCTTGCTCGGAAAGAACCAAAAAGTGGGCAACATTCTACCACTCCATCCCGATTCCTCAACGCTCAACGCCCCCGCCTTTCGCTCATTCATCAAAGATATGCATAAAATCGCAGCAGCATTGCTGATAAATATTGCATCCTGATTACTTTTGCGGCGAACGATTATTTTCTCCGGAAAAAGCGTTGACTCACTTTGAACTATCCCTATAATGCGACTCCATCACGACGGGGGCGATTAGCTCAGTTGGTAGAGCATCTCCTTTACACGGAGGGGGTCGGCGGTTCGAGCCCGTCATCGCCCACCATCTTACAGGTGGCTCTGTTGTGATAAACAGTGTGATAAAGAGTAGTGTGATAAAGAGTTTTAAGCAGTAAACAGCAGTGACAGATGGGCGATTAGCTCAGTTGGTAGAGCATCTCCTTTACACGGAGGGGGTCGGCGGTTCGAGCCCGTCATCGCCCACCATCTTTCACGTAGTTTACTGAACAAAGAGTTACGGCATTCAGAAGTGGGCGATTAGCTCAGTTGGTAGAGCATCTCCTTTACACGGAGGGGGTCGGCGGTTCGAGCCCGTCATCGCCCACCACTTCTGCAGGCCACACACTAAAGCAGTAAAAATACGCAGTATCTGATGGGTCGTTAGCTCAGTTGGTAGAGCAGTTGACTTTTAATCAATTGGTCGCAGGTTCGAATCCTGCACGACCCACCATCAGTTAAAGAATAACGTTGCAGTACGGACGTGAAGGATAACAACGCAACGCGTTGGCCCGAAGGGCGAGGTCGAAGACCGAGTCATCCTGCACGACCCACCATCAATAAAGAAGTACACGTAGTACCCTGTTTGAGAAATGGGCGATTAGCTCAGTTGGTAGAGCATCTCCTTTACACGGAGGGGGTCGGCGGTTCGAGCCCGTCATCGCCCACCATTTCTCACCTCTCGTTTTACCCTCCTTGTTTAATACTCCTTTGTTTTACCTGATACCCAATCTGTCTCCCGCTATTCCTTTTATTTTCTATGCCCTGCCTGATTCGCCCCTCGCCTGCGCCTCATTGGCTTTCGTCTGACGAGAGTGTAAAAAATTCGAAAGGATGATAAAGGGCTGAAGTACGTCGCCGATACCCAATAAGCCCGCGTTCCGGGCAATCACTTAATAATGAGGTAATTATGACGACTATCAGCGCATCAGGCTCCGCATCAACCCAAAGTACCAGCGCGTCTTCTTCCAGCGATCCGGCCCAGCAAATTGCACAGCTGAACAAACAAGTTCAGAAACTGACCCAGCAGGTCAAGGATTTGAGCACCTCTTCTGAGAGCAGCGACGAAATCCAGAAACAAAAAGATCTGCTGCAAGCCCAGATTGCGCAGTTGCAGGCCCAGATTGCCCGCCTGGAAGCGCAACAGGCGGAAGCGGCTCAACAAAAGCAGCAGGCTGCACAGACTAAATCTGCTGATACCAGCAACGCACGCGTTGAAGGGGTGAACCGCCCAAGCGCCACTAACCAGATCGACATCTACGTTTAACCGCCCTGCTCTGGCGGTAGCCCTGAAACGCATCGGGCACGGCATAATGCCGTGCCCGATGGCGCCATAACTTTCTATGACGGTTCAGCTGCGTTTCAGCGGCCTGACCAGCCCTTCCAGGCCTTCCATACGAATCGCCAGCGTCAGTTGCATCAACTGGCCCAGCTTGCCTTCCGGAAAGGCCTCTTTGCGGGCAAACCACAGCAAATACTCTTCCGGCAGATCGATCAGCATCCGGCCCTGATATTTACCAAACGGCATCGGCGTAGTGGCAATCGCCACCAGATCCTCTTTCTCCATCATGCAGAGGCATCCAGCAAGCGGATCATTTCGGCCTCATCAATCACCTCAATGCCCAGTTCCTGCGCTTTCGCCAGCTTCGACCCGGCCGCTTCACCGGCGATCACCAAATCGGTTTTCTTCGAGACACTGCCGCTGACTTTGGCACCCAGCGCCGTCAGCCGGTCTTTGGCCTCATCGCGTGACAGCAAGGTCAGGGAACCGGTCAGCACCACGGTTTTACCGGCGAACGGGCTGTTGATCTCTTCAGGCACAATCACCTGCACCTCCGGCCAATGGATACCGATGGCCGGGTCAAGCAATTCATCAATCACCTGCTGATTATGCGTCTCTTCGAGGAAGTTACGCACATGCTTTGCCACCACATCACCGACATCCTGCACGCTTTTCAGCGCGTCCAGATCGGCCGCTTTCAGGGCCTCCACCGAGCCGAAATGCGCCGCCAGGTTGGCCGCCGTAGCCTCACCGACTTCCCGGATACCGAGCGCATAGAGGAAGCGTGCCAGCGTGGTCTGCTTCGCCTTTTGCAGCGCATTCACCAGGTTCTGCGCAGATTTCGGCCCCATGCGATCCAGCCCGGTCAGCTTGCCGGCCGTCAGGCGGAACAGATCGGCCGGGGTTTTGACGTACTCTTTCTCCACCAGCTGATCGATGATCTTATCGCCCATGCCGTCCACGTCCATCGCCCGGCGCGAAACAAAGTGCTTGAGGGATTCTTTGCGCTGCGCGCCGCAGAACAGGCCGCCGGTACAGCGGGCCACCGCCTCACCCTCTACGCGCTCTACGTCCGAACCGCACACCGGGCAGGTAGTGGGGAACGTTACCTCACGCACCTGCTCCGGCCGCTCGCTCATGACCACACCCACCACCTGTGGGATGACATCCCCGGCGCGGCGTACAATAACGGTATCGCCGATACGCAGGCCAAGCCGTTCTATTTCATCGGCATTGTGCAGCGTGGCGTTACTGACCATCGCCCCGGCCACCAGCACCGGCTCCAGCCGCGCTACCGGGGTGATCGCGCCGGTACGCCCTACCTGGAACTCCACATCCCGCACGGTCGTGATCTGCTCCTGGGCGGGAAACTTAAAGGCGATGGCCCAGCGCGGGGCGCGGGCCACAAAGCCCAGTGCCTCCTGAAGATCCAGCGAATCGACTTTGATAACGACGCCGTCAATGTCGAAGCCCAGGGTGGCGCGGGTTTCCTCTACATGGCGGTAAAACGCCAGTACCTCTTCACTGCCGTTGCATAAGCGGATGCGATCGCTGACCGGCAACCCCCAGTCGCGGAACTGCATCAGGCGTGCCCAGTGGCTGCGCGGCAGCTCCCCACCTTCCAGTGCCCCGACGCCGTAACAGAAAAAGGTCAGCGGGCGTTTGGCGGTAATGCGCGGATCAAGCTGCCGCAGTGAGCCGGCCGCCGCGTTACGCGGGTTAGCGAAGACCTTGCCGCCGGTGCGCCGCGCTTCGTCATTCAGCGCTTCAAACCCTTTTTGCGGCATAAAGACTTCGCCGCGTACTTCCACCCGGCGGGGAATGTTCTCCCCCGTCAGGCGCAGTGGAATGGCTCGAATAGTGCGCACATTGGCAGTAATGTTCTCGCCGGTGGTGCCGTCGCCGCGCGTGGCGGCCCGTACCAGTTCGCCATCCTCATACAGCAGGCTGACGGCCAGGCCATCAAGTTTCAGTTCACAGCAAAACGTCAGGGTATCCGCGCTTTTCAGCCGGTCCTGCACCCGCTTGTTGAACGCCAGATAGCTGTCTTCATCGAACACGTTATCCAGCGACAGCATCGGCACGTCGTGGCGCACCTGTTCAAAGGCGGTCAGCGGGGCCGCCCCGACCCGCTGGGTGGGCGAGTCAGCGGTAATCAGCTCCGGATGCGCGGTTTCAAGCTCGCGCAGTTCGCGCATCAGCCGGTCATACTCCGCATCCGGAATTTCAGGGGCATCCAGAACGTGATACTGGTATTCGTGATGGCGCAGTGAGGTCCGCAGCTGATTGATTTTTTGATTGATCGGTTCCATTGGCTCACCATTAGAGGATAAAAAACCCCCGGCATGCGGGGGTTTAGAGAGGAAGGGACGGTGCCTGACCCAGGCCGTTCAGGGCCGTCAGGCCGTGGCCTCCAGCACTTCGCGGATGCGGGCTTTATAGGTTTCCAGCTTCTGCGGCGTCATCATGCGGCGCTCATCGTCCAGCACCACGCCACCGACATCATCCGCAATACGCTGCGCAGATTGCAGCAGCAATTTAAAGTTCTGATTGGCATCACCATAGCACGGCACCATCATAAACATGGTAACGCCCGGCGTGGAGAAGTCCGCCATGGTGTCCGGGTTAAAGGAGCCGGGTTTCACCATATTCGCCATGCTGAACAGCACCGGGCCACTGCCGGCCGGGCTCAGATGACGGTGGAAAATGTTCATCTGGCCAAACTGGAAACCGGCCTGCAACACGCTCTGCAACAGCACTTCGCCGTTGATCACGCCGCCCTGATGGGCCGCAACGTGCAGTACCAACACCGTTTCTGTCAGTTTTTCTTTCGGCGGCGCAGGTGGTGTAACCGGCTCAGCCGGTTTTTCAGGCGCGGCCGGGGCAGGTGCAGGCCGCGCAGCAGCAGGAGCGGCCGACGGGGCAGCACCAAATGCCGGCAGATCGTCCTCGTCATCGTCTACCGGCACAAACGTATGAACCGGTTCGCGTTCCTGTACATCACGCTGACGCGTGACCGGCGCAGTCACCGGCTCCGCAGCGGAATAACCACCCAGCAAAGGATCATCGCCTTCAGGCGCAGGCGGTTGTGGCGCACGGGCCTGAGGCTGAGGGGCCGGTTGCGCCGGCGCGCGGGGTTGCGGTGCCGGCTGCGGCGGAACAGGGCGGCGTGCAGGCGGAACGTCCGGGGCATCAAATTCACCCAACTCCGGTTCGTCATGCGGATGCGCAGGGCGTACCCGGACATCACCTACCCCATCGTCCACTTCATCATCGGCCGGGGCACTGTTACGCTCTTTTTTGCTTCGTTTAGCCGGGCGATCGCGGAAAAGGGATGAGCGTTCCTTGCGGCTGGTCCACAGACCATGCAATAACAACGCTATTATGGCGATCGCGCCAACAACGATTAATATCAGACGCAAATCCTGCATCATTGCTATCTCTGGTTGCTTTTATACATTGCCACCGCAGCCTGGTTGCCGCGGAAAACATTCATTCTAGTAACTCTATTTGCCCTCGTACACAAGTGCAAGTATTGACTCTGTTTTCCCGGCATAAACATGAGCGACCACCCTTTTTTTGCTGTTTTTTCCAGCAATTGGCCCCTAGCCAGCTGAAAATCATCCCGATATGATAGCCGGGCCGATTTTCCACGTTGAGATGTTCCTTTCATGCCTGCACCACGACACGCGCCAGATGGGGCTAACGGGTTCCATTATGTGGCCGAGGGATGGCGCCTGCTCTCCCTGCCCGGTATCAAACGTTTTATCATTATTCCCCTGCTGCTCAATATCGTGCTGATGGGGGCCGCCTTCTGGTGGCTCTATACCCGGCTCGACAACTGGATACCCGCGCTGATGGGCCATGTGCCTGACTGGTTACAGTGGCTGAGCTACCTGCTGTGGCCGCTGGCCGTTATCTCCATTGTGCTGGTGTTCAGTTACCTGTTCAGCACCGTGGTCAACTGGATTGCCGCCCCGTTTAACGGCTTGCTGGCTGAACAGCTCGAAGGGCACCTGACCGGCACCCCGCTACCGGACAGCGGCCTGGTGGGCATCCTGAAAGATCTGCCGCGGATCATGAAGCGGGAGTGGCTGAAACTGGTGTATTACCTGCCGCGTGCCCTGCTGCTGCTGGTGCTCTACTTTATCCCCGGTGTGGGCCAGACAGTGGCCCCGGTGCTGTGGTTCATCTTCAGCGCTTGGATGCTGGCGATCCAGTATTGCGACTACCCGTTTGACAACCACAAGATCAGTTTTGCCGAGATGCGCCGGGCGCTGCGCCGCCATAAAGTCGACAATCTGCAGTTCGGCGCGCTGGTCAGTGTGTTCACCATGATCCCGCTGCTTAACCTGTTCATTATGCCCGTTGCCGTCTGCGGCGCGACGGCTATGTGGGTTGACCGTTACCGCACCCCGGGCGGTGAAATCCGCCGTTGATTCCTGCCTTTTCCGGGGAGTTTTTCTCCCCGCCTTTCTCTTGTTATTGTGACAAAAACATATTTCCTAATAACATATAGATATACCAATTCCTTACTTCCTTGTGGGAAACGTTAGCGTATGCTCGTGGCGTTCCCCAAAATTTTCAACCAGTTAAAGGACGGGTTATGAGCAAGATCTATGAAGACAACTCTCTGACAATCGGCCATACGCCGCTGGTACGTCTTAACCGTATCGGCAATGGGCGTATCCTCGCCAAAGTCGAATCGCGTAACCCGAGCTTTAGCGTCAAATGCCGTATTGGCGCCAACATGATTTGGGATGCGGAAAAGAAAGGCATTCTGACCAAAGACAAAGAATTGGTAGAGCCCACCAGCGGTAACACCGGGATTGCGCTGGCCTATGTGGCCGCGGCACGCGGCTATAAACTCACGCTGACCATGCCGGAAACCATGAGTGTGGAGCGCCGCAAATTGCTGAAGGCGCTGGGTGCCAATCTGGTGCTGACCGAAGGTGCCAAAGGCATGAAAGGGGCGATTGCCAAAGCAGAAGAGATTCAGGCGTCTGACCCGGAGCGCTATCTGATCCTGCAGCAATTCAGCAACCCGGCTAACCCGGACATCCATGAAAAGACCACCGGCCCGGAAATCTGGGAAGACACTGACGGTGAAGTCGACGTGCTGATCGCAGGCGTGGGCACCGGCGGCACCATTACCGGTGCAGGGCGCTTCCTGAAAAGCAAGAACCCGGCGATTACCCTGGTGGCGGTAGAGCCGACCGACTCACCGGTGATAAGCCAGACGCTGGCGGGCGAAGAAGTTAAACCCGGCCCGCATAAAATTCAGGGCATCGGTGCCGGGTTTATTCCGGGCAACCTGGATCTGGAACTGCTTGATCGCGTATCGAAAATCACCAACGATGAATCCATCAGCATGGCGCGCCGACTGATGGATGAAGAAGGCATTCTGGCAGGGATTTCATCCGGGGCGGCGGTTGCGGCAGCGGTCAAACTTTCAGAAGAAGCAGGGTTTACCGATAAAACCATTGTGGTTATCCTGCCCTCTTCCGGTGAGCGCTACCTGAGCACGGCATTGTTTGCAGATTTGTTTACAGAAAGTGAGCTGCAACAATAGTGCCACAAGCCTGGCAACGTTGAAAAAAGCACCCTCCGGGGTGCTTTTTTGTGGGCTGCATCAAAGTTTGCACTACCTGAAGATTGCTTTTGACCACCAGGTCTAGTATTTAAGCGAGCAATTATTTCGATGCGCAAAATTAATCCGGGCCCAACTGGCATCGTTGCTGAATCGGTTTACCTGTTTGTTACAATCCGGACAAACACGGCATAATGGGGCGCGGATTGGAATCGCCCCGCACCGGGGTTTTATTACCGTGCGGCCCTGCGTTTCCTGTAGCATCAAAGCTTGCCCCTGACCTCGTCAGGCGCTATCAAACAGGCTAAAGTTGGCCGCGTAAGCTAAACTTTAGCTCCACAACATTAATCCAATAAGTTGGGGAAACATAATGTTCCAGCAAGAAGTTACTATTACCGCTCCGAATGGCCTGCACACTCGCCCTGCTGCACAATTTGTCAAAGAAGCAAAAGGTTTTGCCTCTGACATCACTGTCACCTCCAACGGCAAAAGCGCGAGCGCTAAGAGCCTTTTCAAACTGCAAACCCTGGGTCTGACCCAAGGCACCGTAGTGACTATCTCTGCTGAAGGCGAAGACGAGCAGAACGCAGTTGAGCACCTGGTAAAACTGATGGCTGAGCTCGAATAAAAAAGCCCGTCTTTATTATTAACATCAGTCAAGAGTAAGGTAGGGTTATGATTTCAGGCATTTTAGTATCACCGGGTATCGCTTTCGGTAAGGCTCTTCTGCTGAAAGAAGATGAAATTATCATCGACCGGAAAAAGATCTCTGCTGATCAGGTTGATCAGGAAGTCGAACGTTTCCTGGCGGGCCGGGCAAAAGCCTCTGCCCAACTGGAAATCATTAAAACCAAAGCCGGCGAAACCTTCGGGGAAGAGAAAGAAGCGATCTTCGAAGGCCACATCATGCTGTTGGAAGACGAAGAGCTTGAGCAGGAAATCATAGCCCTCATCAAAGATGAGCATGCCTCGGCTGACGCTGCCGCCTATTCTGTGATCGAGACCCAGGCACATGCCCTGGAAGAGCTGGATGACGAATACCTGAAAGAGCGTGCGGCGGACGTACGCGACATCGGCAAACGTCTGCTGCGTAATATTCTCGGCATGACGATTGTTGACCTCGGCTCCATTCAGGATGAAGTCATCCTGGTGGCGACCGACCTGACGCCTTCTGAAACCGCGCAGCTGAATCTGAACAAGGTGCTGGGTTTCATTACCGACCTGGGCGGCCGTACCTCCCACACGTCCATCATGGCGCGCTCCCTGGAGCTGCCGGCGATTGTGGGCACCAGCGACGTGACCAAACAGGTTCACAACGGCGACTATCTGATTCTGGACGCCGTCAATAACAAGATTTATGTCAACCCGACCGCTGACGTCATCGACGAGCTGAAAGCGGTACATAACCAGTACGTGACCGAGAAAAACGATCTGGCGAAGCTGAAAGACCTGCCGGCCATCACCCTTGACGGCCATCAGGTAGAAGTCTGCGCTAACATCGGTACCGTGCGGGACGTTGCCGGTGCTGAACGTAACGGTGCGGAAGGCGTTGGCCTCTACCGTACTGAATTCCTGTTCATGGACCGTGACTCCCTGCCGACAGAAGAAGAACAGTTCCAGGCCTATAAAGCGGTGGCAGAAGCGGTGGGTTCTCAGGCTGTTATCGTGCGCACCATGGACATCGGCGGTGACAAAGACCTGCCGTACATGAACCTGCCGAAGGAGGAAAACCCGTTCCTCGGCTGGCGCGCTATCCGCATCTGCCTGGATCGCAAAGAGATTCTTCATGCCCAGTTGCGCGCTATCCTGCGTGCCTCTGCGTTCGGCAAACTGCGCATTATGTTCCCGATGATCATCTCGATTGAAGAAGTGCGCGAGCTGAAACAGGAGCTTGAGCTGCTGAAAACGCAACTGCGTGATGAGGGCAAAGCCTTTGACGAAACCATTGAAGTGGGCGTGATGGTGGAAACCCCGGCTGCGGCCGCGATTGCACACCATATGGCTAAGGAAGTTGACTTCTTTAGTATTGGGACAAACGATTTAACCCAGTATACTCTGGCGGTAGATCGTGGCAATGAGCTGATTTCTCATCTCTACAACCCAATGTCACCGGCTGTTCTGACGCTTATTAAGCAAGTGATTGATGCATCTCATGCTGAAGGCAAGTGGACAGGCATGTGCGGCGAGCTAGCAGGCGACGAACGTGCTACACTGCTGTTATTGGGCATGGGATTAGATGAATTCAGCATGAGTGCTATTTCGATCCCACGCATCAAGAAAATTATTCGTAATACGAACTTCGAAGATGTGAAGGCGTTGGCCGACGAAGCACTTGCTCAGCCGACGGCGCAAGAGTTGATGAACCTGGTGAACAAGTTCATCGAAGAGAAAACACTCTGCTGATTCCGCTGCGTGGAACGCCGCCCAAATTAATGCTTAGGAGAAGATCATGGGTTTGTTCGATAAACTGAAATCACTGGTTTCTGATGACAAAAAAGAGTCGGGCATGATTGAGATCGTTGCCCCGATTTCTGGTGAAATCGTCAATATTGAAGATGTGCCTGATGTCGTTTTCGCGGAAAAGATTGTGGGTGATGGTATTGCAATCAAACCTGCGGGCAACAAAATGGTTGCCCCGGTAGATGGCACCATCGGCAAAATCTTTGAAACCAACCATGCTTTCTCAATCGAATCCGACAGTGGCATTGAGCTGTTTGTGCACTTCGGTATCGATACCGTGGAACTGAAAGGCGAAGGCTTCAAACGCATCGCCGAAGAAGGCCAGCGCGTTAAGAAGGGCGACGTGGTTATTGAGTTCGATCTGCCGCTGCTGGAAGAGAAAGCCAAGTCTACCCTGACGCCGGTAGTGATCTCTAACATGGACGAGATCAAAGAACTGATTAAACTTTCCGGCAGCGTTACCGTGGGTGAAACCCCGGTTATCCGCATCCGCAAGTAATCGGCGTTTCCGCTTTAGCGGTAAACAGCAACAAAAACGGCACCTTCTGGGTGCCGTTTTTCTTTATGCTGCTTTCGCAGTCCATGATGCTGCTCTCGCAGGCTATGCCATTATTGCCACTGCGGGATCCGCAGGGTAATCACCAGGCCATGCGGCGAGACGTTGTGCGCTTCGACCTGCCCGTGATGCGCCAGCACCACTTTACGGGTAATCGCCAGCCCTAACCCATACCCCTTCCCGGAAAGCGGGGACTTCACCCGTACAAAGGGGTCAAAAATGCTGGAGAGTTTCTCTTCTTCCACGCCCGGCCCCTGATCGGCCACTTCAATCTGGTAATAGACGTCCGATGCCCGCAGGGACACAGTCACAGTTTGCCCTTGTGCCGAGAAGCGCAGCGCATTACGCACCACGTTATCCACTGCACGGCGAATCAGCTCAGCGTTACCTTTGACGGTATACTCACGCTCCTCATCCGCGTTCAGCGCAATATGAACGCCCGGGATCTGCGCCTCATAGCGCGCATCGTTGACCACCGCCTCCACCAGCCCCAGCAGGTCGAAATACTCTTCGTCCGGCATGGTGCTATTCTCAGCGCGTGACAGCGCCAGCAGCTCGCCTATCATCTTGTCCAACCGCCCGGCTTCATGTTCAATGCGTTGCAGCGAATTCTCCACATTCACCGGATTCTGCCGCGCCAGCCCGATGGCCAGTTGCAGGCGCGCCAGCGGCGAGCGCAGCTCATGCGACACATCATGCAGCAGCTCCTCACGCGCTTTTACCAATACCTGTAACCGCTCGGCCATCGCATCAAAATCCCGCGCGACCATCGCCAGCTCATCATGGCGGCGGCGCATCCGCGGGAACAAGCGCACCGAGAGATCGCCCTGAGAAACCTGATCAAACGCCCGGCGGATTTGCTGCAAGGGCCGGGTCAGGTTCCAGGCCAGCACCGCACTGAACAGCAAACCGCCCAGCGCGCCAATCCAGAACAGCGGTGCCGGCATATGCAGAATGTCACGCGGGCGGCTGTGGTGATACTGGTCCATCAGGCCACGCACGTTATAACGCAGGCGGTAACCCTGCCCATCCGGCCCCTGCACAAAAGCGACAATCTGCGCCGGCTCCACGCCCGGCTCCATGGTATCCAGTGAAGCTCCGGGTGCGGGCAGCATTGCCCGCGTCACGGTAAAGAATTGTTTATCGTTGTCCGGCCAGTCAGTCATCATCGCTTCCAGCGCCGGCAAGCCGCCGCTTTCCAGCGTGGAGATGGCTGAGGTCATCTGCAATTTCACGAAACGTCGCGCCAGCCCGCTTTCCGGCGGCTCATGGTGATTGCCGTAAAAGCTGAACACCACCCAAAGCACCTGAGTCATGATGACGAAGGTGAACCAGAATCCCAGCAGGATTTTCCAGAACAGGCGGCCGCGCATGTTGTTATTTAATGCGATAGCCAATGCTGCGTACCGTTTCGATGGTGAGGGTCTCGCCGCCCGGCAGGGCAGCCAGCTTCTGGCGGATATTGCTGATATGCACATCCACGCTGCGGTCATAGGCCTCACGCGGGCGGCCGAGCCCTTTCTCTGACAGTTCATCTTTTGACACCACGCGCTCCGGCGAGCGCAGCAGCAGCTCCAGCAGGTTGAATTCTGACGCCGTCAGGTCAAAGACCTGGCCGCGCCACTCGCTGGTGCGTGTCGAGGGGTTGAGCGTCAGGAAACCGTAACTGACCGGTGCGGAGTCAGACGCCACCTCCGGCTGCTCCTCAAAGCGGCGCAGCACCGCACGCAGGCGGGCCACCAGTTCACGCGGGTAGCAGGGCTTCGGCATATAGTCATCCGCGCCCATTTCCAGCCCAATCACACGGTCGATGTTGTCACCTTTGGCCGTCAGCATGATGATCGGCAGGCGGCTGTTTTTACGCACCTGCCGCAGCACATCAATGCCGCTCATGTCCGGCAGCATAATATCGAGGATCATCGCGGTGTATTCGCCGGAGAGCGCCCCATCTACACCGGCTTTGCCGGTCAGCACCAGCGAGGCGTCAAACCCCTCGGCAATCAGGTACTCACTCAACATGGTGCCGAGTTCGAGATCGTCATCGACTAACAGAATTTTCATTTTTTGGACCTTATACGCATAGATTGCTCATTTTTACCCCGTTGAACGGGCTACGCAGCAGCATTTACTGTTTTTTTACACATTATCCCACCCCTGTATCGCGCCCAACGCCGGTGCAGAGTAAATTACTCCTTTGCTCGCTTTTTCTGTTGCTGACGAATTTTTACCTCTGAAACAAGGAACCGCTGGATGATGGCGCCGCACACCGAAGGACGATCCCCATTTTTCACCCGCCGCACAATACTGGTTATCCTGGTTCTGCTGATTATAGCTGCCGCCGGCTACGCTGCCTTCCACCGCCCTGCCCCACCTGCCTATATCACCGCCACGGTCACGCAGGCGGATCTGGAGCACACCGTGCTGGCAGACGGCACCATTGAGGCGCAGAAGCAGGTCAGCGTCGGGGCGCAGGCCTCCGGCCAGATCAAGGCACTGCATGTGGCCCTGGGGGATAAAGTCACTGCCGGGCAACTGATCGCGGAAATTGATGACCTGACCCAGCAGAACAGCCTGCGTGATGCCCAGGCCGCGCTGAAGAATGTACAGGCGCAACATGCCGCCCGGCTGGCCCAGCTGCGTAATGACCGGCTGACCTTCAGCCGGCAGAAAGATATTCTGGCGCGCGGCGTCGGGGCGCAGGCGGACTATGATGCCGCCCGCGCGGCGCTGGAAGGCACCGAGGCAGAGCTGAACGCGCTGGAAGCGCAGATTGTACAGGCGCAAATCGCCGAGAACACTGCGCAGGTAAATCTGGGCTATACCCAGATCCGCGCACCCATGGCCGGCACCGTGGTGGCGATCCCGGTCGAGGCCGGGCAAACGGTGAACGCCGTGCAGAGCACGCCGACCATCATCAAAGTCGCCGATCTCGACACCATGACCATCAAGGCGCAGATCTCCGAGGCAGATGTGGTCAACGTGCGTACCGGCATGCCGGTCTACTTCACTATTCTCGGCCAGCCGGGCAAGCGCTATCAGGCTACGCTGCGCGCGGTGGAACCGGCACCGGATTCCATCAATGATGAGAGCAGCAGCGCCCTGACCGGCACCAGCAGCAGCAGCACCACCAGCGCCATCTACTACAATGGGCTGTTTGATGTCGCCAACCCGGAAGGCGTGCTGCGGATCTCCATGACCGCGCAGGTTTACATTGTGCTGGCCGCCATCAAAGACGCCGTGGTCGTGCCGGCTACCGCGCTGCACCGCGCCGGCGATCGCACCACGGTGCAGGTGGTGGATGCGCAGGGTGAGGCGCACGAACGCCAGGTCACCGTGGGCCTGAACAACAATGTGCAGGCGCAGATTACCGCGGGCCTGAAGGTGGGGGAAAAGGTGGTGGTTAACCCGCTCGGTGACGCCGCCCCGGCTGCCGCCGGTGGGAGGTCATGATGAGCGTTGCCCGCCCGTCCGCCCCGCTGCTTGAGCTGACCGGCATCCGCCGGGAGTTTATGGCCGGTGAACAGCGCATTACCGTGCTCAAGGGCATCAACCTGTCGATTCAGGCCGGGGAAATGGTGGCGATTGTCGGTGCCTCCGGCTCCGGTAAATCAACCCTGATGAACCTGCTGGGTTGCCTCGACCAGCCCAGCGCCGGGGAGTACCGGGTGGCCGGGCGCGCCACCCGCGATCTCAGCCGCGACCAACTGGCCGAACTACGGCGTGAGCATTTTGGTTTTATCTTCCAGCGCTACCACCTGCTCAGCGACCTGACGGCACTGGGCAATGTCGAGGTGCCGGCGATTTATGCGGGTACCCGGCACGATCTTCGCCGTCAGCGGGCGGCCGCGCTGCTGACCAGGCTGGGGCTGGCGGAGCGGCTCGATTACCGTCCGAGCCAGCTCTCCGGCGGCCAGCAGCAGCGGGTCAGTATTGCCCGGGCGCTGGTGAACGGCGGCGAAGTGATCCTGGCGGACGAACCCACCGGCGCGCTGGATACCCACAGCGGGCAGGAGGTGCTGGCGATCCTGAAAGATCTGCACGCCCAGGGCCACACGGTGGTGATCGTCACCCATGACATGCAGATCGCCCGGCATGCCGAAAGGATCATCGAGATCAGTGACGGCGAAATCATTGCGGACCGCGCCAACCCGCAGCCCCCGGTCACCCCGGCGCAGGCTGTCATGGATGAGGCGCCGCCTGCTGCAGCCGCCTCACGCTGGCGGGCGCAGCGTGACCGCTTCAGCGAGGCGTTCAAAATGGCGTTGCTGGCGATGGCCTCCCAACGGCTGCGCACCTTTCTGACCATGCTCGGCATTATTATCGGCATCGCCTCGGTGGTGTCGGTGGTGGCGCTCGGCAAAGGCTCTCAGGAAAAAATCCTGGCGGACATCAGTGCCATGGGTACCAGCACGCTGGAGGTGTTCCCCGGCAAAGACTTCGGCGACATGCGCTCCGCCTCCATCCAGACGCTGCGCGCCACCGATGCCGACGCCCTGCGGCGGCAGGCGTACGTACACAGCGTGACGCCCACGGTCACCACCAGCACCACCCTGCGCTTCGGCAGCGAATCCGTGACCGGCACGGTCAGCGGCGTCGGTGAGGAGTTCTTCGTGGTACGGGGTTACCGCATGGCGCAAGGCATGGCCTTCACCCGCCAGAGCGTCGACCAGCTGATGCAGGAAGCGGTGATCGACACCAACACCCGCAATAAGCTGTTTGTACGCGGCGAAAACCCCCTCGGCCAGGTGATCCTGCTCGGCAACCTGCCGGTGCGGGTGATTGGCGTGGCGGCGCAGAAACAGGGCGGGTTCGGTACCAGTGAAAGCCTGAATGTCTGGATCCCCTACAGCACCGCCATGGGGCGGATGCTGGGCAAAACCTACCTCAGCAGCATCACGGTACGGGTCAGTGACAACGTGGATCTCAGCGCGGCCGAGCGTGGCATCACCGCCCTGCTGGAACAGCGCCACGGCACCAAAGATTTCTTTGTAATGAATACCGACAGCATCCGCCAGACGATTGAAAGCGCCACCAACACCCTGGCGCTGCTGGTGTCGATGATTGCGGTAATCTCGTTGATCGTGGGCGGGATTGGCGTGATGAATATCATGCTGGTGTCGGTGACGGAACGCACCCGCGAAATCGGCGTGCGGATGGCGGTAGGCGCGCGCGCCGGGGACATCCTGCAACAGTTTTTGATTGAAGCGGTGCTGGTCTGCCTGCTTGGCGGCATTATCGGCGTGCTGCTGTCACTGGGGATCGGGGTGCTGTTCAGCCAGTTCAACAGCCCGTTCCGCATGATCTACTCACCGTTCTCGATTGTGGCGGCATTTGTCTGCTCCAGCCTGATCGGCATCCTGTTCGGCTTCTTCCCGGCGCGCCGGGCGGCGCGCATGGACCCGATTCACGCGCTGGAGCGGGAATAGAACAGTCATCGTCAGCCGAAAATGCCGGTGGAGAGGTAACGGTCGCCGCGGTCGCACACAATCGCCACCACCACGCTGCCGGGGTTTGCGGCAGCCAGGCAGAGCGCACCGGCCACTGCGCCGCCGGAGCTGACGCCGCAGAAAATCCCCTCCTGCTGGGCCAGCGCGCGCGTGGTCTGCTCCGCCAGCGTCTGGCTCATGTCGATCACTTCATCCACCAGTTCCGGGCGGTAAATGCTCGGCAGGTAGGCGGCAGGCCAGCGGCGGATGCCGGGGATGCTGCTGCCTTCCGCCGGTTGCAGGCCGATGACCCGTACCGCCGGGTTCTGCTGCTTCAGGTAGCGGCTGACGCCGGTGATGGTGCCGGTGGTGCCCATGCTGGAGACGAAGTGGGTGAGCCGCCCGCCGCTCTGCTGCCAGATTTCGGGGCCGGTGGTGGTGAAGTGCGCCAGCGGGTTGTCCGGGTTATTGAACTGATCGAGCACAATCCCCTGCCCCTGTTGCGCCATCTGCCGCGCCAGATCGCGTGCGCCTTCCATGCCGCCCTCGCGGCTCACCAGCAGCAGCTCAGCGCCGTAGGCGCGCATCGCCGCCTGCCGCTCGGCACTCATGTTCTCCGGCATCAGCAGCTTCAGCCGGTAGCCTTTCATCGCGGCAATCATTGCCAGCGCAATGCCGGTATTGCCGCTGGTCGCTTCAATCAGCGTGTCGCCGGGGCGCAGCTCGCCGCGCTTTTCCGCCTGCTGGATCATAAACAGGGCGGCGCGATCTTTCACCGACCCGGCCGGGTTATTGCCCTCCAGCTTGACCCAGACTTCGCTGGTCAGGCCGTCGGTCAGGCGTTGTAATTTGATGAGCGGCGTATTGCCGATGCAGTGTTCCAGCGTGGTCACAATCGATGCCTTCGGGGAGAAAATAAAAAGGGCGGCCTCCAGGGCCGCCCTTGCGTGCTGTGGTGCCTAAAAATTATCAGGCACTCTGCGCCAACGCAACAGGTTGTAGCGGCTGGTCACCGGCATAGAGCCGCGCATTCAGGCTGCCGATGTAGTACCGGCTGCCGCGCACCGGCGCTTTTTCGCTGTCGTGGGTGGTCAGTACGACGCTTATCGGCTCCTGCTGCCAGCCCTGCGGTTGTACCGTGAGTTGCCAGAAGTGGCCGCGCGGGCTGACTTCCAGCACCTGCACCGGCAGCGGGCAGCGCGGGCTGGGCTGGGTGCTGACTTCCATCTCCCACGGGCGCAGGAAGAGATCCACCGGCCCCTGGTGCAGCGGCGTCAGCGCCAGCGGCCACTGGTGCGGGCCGACAAACAGCTGCGATCCGCGGATTTCGCCGTCCAGCCGGTTGACCTCGCCCAAAAACTCCAGCACAAAACGGGTGGCCGGCTCGCGCCATACCTCGTCCGGCGTGCCGATCTGCTCAATATTGCCCTGGCTCATCACCACCACCTGATCGGCGACTTCCATCGCCTCTTCCTGATCGTGGGTCACGAAGACGCTGGTGAATTTCAGCTCCTCGTGCAGTTCACGCAGCCAGCGGCGCAGCTCTTTACGCACCTGCGCATCCAGCGCGCCGAACGGCTCGTCCAGCAGCAGGATTTGCGGCTCCACCGCCAGCGCACGCGCCAGCGCCACGCGCTGTTTCTGGCCGCCGGAGAGCTGGGCCGGGTAGCGGTTTGCCAGGTGGCCGAGCTGCACCATCTCCAGCAGCTGGGTCACTTTCTGTTTGATCACCGCCGCTGACGGCCGCTCACGGCGCGGCAGCACCGTCAGGCCAAAGGCGATGTTGTCAAACACCGTCATATGGCGGAACAGCGCGTAATGCTGGAACACAAACCCAACCTGACGATCGCGCGCATGCAGGCGGGAGACGTCTTTGCCGTGGAAGCTCAGGCGGCCGCCGTTCTGGCTCTCCAGCCCGGCGATAATCCGCAGCAGTGTGGTCTTCCCGGAACCGGACGGCCCCAGCAGGGCCACCATCTGGCCGGAAGGAATATCGAGCGAGATATCATTCAGCACTTTCGTGCGGCCAAAATATTTGCTGATTTTATCGATCTCAATGCTCATTATTTTCCTCCTGTTCAAGGCGGCTGTTGGTGCGCGCCAGGCGCCATTGCAGGGCACTTTTCAGAAATAGGGTTACGATGGCCATCAGGGTCAGCAGCGCGGCGGCGGTAAAGGCCCCGGCGGTGTTGTAGTCCTGATGCAGCAATTCAACCTGCAACGGCAGGGTATAGGTTTCGCCGCGGATCGAGCCGGAAACCACCGACACCGCGCCAAATTCACCGATAGCGCGGGCGTTGGTCAGCACCACGCCGTACAGCAGCGCCCAGCGGATGTTGGGCAGCGTGACGCGGCGGAACATCTGCCAGCCGGACGCGCCCAGCAGCACGGCGGCTTCGTCCTCCTGGCTGCCCTGGCTCAGCATCACCGGTACCAGCTCGCGGACCACAAACGGGCAGGTCACGAAAATCGTCACCAGCACCATGCCGGGCCAGGCGAACATCAGCTGGATATTGTGTGCATCCAGCCAGCCGCCGAGCGGGCCGTTGGTGCCCCAGAACAGCAGATAGAGCAGCCCCGCCACCACCGGCGACACGGCAAACGGAATATCAATCAGCGTCAGCAGCAGCTGGCGGCCGGGGAAGTTAAAGCGCGTCACCAGCCAGGCCAGCAGCGTGCCGAACACCAGGTTCACCGGCACGGTGATCAGCGCTACCAGCACCGTCAGCCAGATGGCGTGCAGCATGTCGGGGTCAGCCAGGTTCTGCCAGACTGCCGCGATGCCGCTGGAGAACGCGGTATGGAAAATCATCACCAGCGGCATCACCAGGAACAGCAGTGAAATCACCACGCCCAGCCCAATCAGCAGCCATTTGCCCCAGTTAATTTTGGCGCGGGCGGAGCCGGTAAACAGCGGTACGTCAGCCATCAGTGCCCTCCCAGACGCTTGCCGAAGCGGCTTTGCAGCGTGTTAATGCCGAACAGCAACAGCAGCGAAGCGGCGAGGATCACCGAGGCGATGGCGCTCGCCGCCGGGTAGTCAAACTCCTGCAAACGGATAAAAATCATCAATGACGTCACTTCAGTTTTCCAGGCGATGTTTCCGGCGATAAAGATCACCGCGCCGAACTCGCCCAGACTGCGGGTAAACGAGAGCGCGGTACCGGCGATCAGCGCCGGGGCCACTTCCGGCAGCACCACGCGGCGGAAACTCTGCCAGCGGCTGGCCCCCAGGGTTTCGGCTGCCTCTTCATACTCCGGCCCCAGCTCCTCGAGCACCGGCTGCACCGTCCGCACCACAAAAGGCACGCTGGTAAAGGCCATCGCCACCGCGATGCCGAGCCAGGTATAGGAGACCTTGATGCCAAACTGCGCCAGCCACTCGCCATACCAGCCGGTGGTAGAGAACATGCCCGCCAGCGTCAGACCGGCCACGGCGGTCGGCAGGGCAAACGGCAAATCCATCAAACCGTCCAGCAGGCTGCGGCCCGGGAATTCGTACCGCGTCAGGATCCAGGCCATCAGCATGCCGAAAAACAGGTTGAAAATACTGGCCACCGCTGCCGACAGCAGCGTCACTTTATAGGCCGCCACCACCTGCGGGCTGGTGACCACCTCCCAGTACTGCGCCAGCGTCATCTGCGACAGCTGCATCACCAGCGCGCTCAGCGGCAGCAGCAGGATCAGGCAGACGTAGAGCAGGCTACTGCCGAGGCTGAGGGTGAAACCGGGTAGAACTCGTTTACTGGCCAACAACATTACTGATGCCCTTGTGCTAACAATGTATCCAGCTCGCCGCCGCTGGCGAAGTGGGTTTTCATGACTTCCGGCCAGCTGCCGAACGCCTCTTCCACGCGGAACAGCGTGGTTTTCGGGAACCGGGTTCCGGCTGCTGCCATGGCTTTCGCGTCATACACCCGGTAGTTGAAACCGGTAATAATCTGCTGGGCCGCCGGGCTGTAGAGCCACGTCAGGTAGGCTTTCGCGGCCTGCTCCGTGCCGTTGGCGCGGACGTTTTTATCCACCCAGGCCACCGGGAACTCTGCCAGGATATCCACCGGCGGCACCACGACCTCGTAATTGTCCGCCCCGTACTGCTTGCGGATGTTATTCACTTCTGACTCGAAACTGATCAGCACGTCGCCCAGCCCACGCTCGATAAAGGTGGTGGTCGCCCCCCGGCCGCCGGTATCAAACACCGCCACGTTTTTCAGCAGCCGGCGCATCTGCGCACGGGTCTGTGCGGCATTGCCGCCGTTGGCTTTGTTCAGGGCGCCCCAGGCCGCCAGATAGGTATAACGGCCATTGCCGGAGGTCTTGGGGTTAGGAAACACCAGCGAGACGCCGGGCTTCACCAGGTCGCCCCAGTCATGGATGCCGTGCGGGTTCCCTTTGCGCACCAGAAACGCCATGGTGGAGTAGAACGGCGAGCTGTTATTCGGCAACCGAGCCTGCCAGTCCGCCGCCAGCAACGCGCCCCGGTCATGCAGGATCTGTACATCTGTGACCTGGTTATACGTCACCACATCCGCCTTCAGCCCCTGGAGGATCGCCAGCGCCTGTTTGGAGGAGCCGCCGTGTGACTGGCGGATAGTCAGCGGATCGTTCGGGTGCCCGGCATTCCACTGTTGGATGAAAGGCGGGTTGAGGGCCGCAAACAGCTCACGTGACACATCATAAGAGCTGTTGAGCAACTCGGCGGCTGAGGCACCGGAGCCGGCACATAACGCCACGGCGGCAAACAAAGCTTTCATTTTCAGGAGGTTTGCTTTCATCTCACACCTGTCTCAATCCCGACAGGCGGGCGTGCCGGAACTATTTTGGTGTTACCAGTGTATTTATAACTCTATGCGGAGCTGTAATGCTTTTATATACCATTTGGTGATTTTCAAGCATAAAACGCTATAAGCAGGCGGAGGGGGCAAAGCGGGCGGGTAACGAAGCAGCGGCTGGAGAAACCGGGCCGGGCAGCGTGGCCCGGCCGCAGCCATTACAAGGCGAGCAGGCGCGTCAGTGAGGGAGCGAAGAAGTAGCTGCCGCTCACCGGGCGGGTAAAGCGCAGCATCTGGTCACGCTGGCCGTCACGTTCGCCGAACATGCTCAGCAATTGCTGCTCAATATTGTGCAGGCGTGCGCAATAGGCGATGAAATAGAGGCCATGCTTGCCGCTGACATTGCCGTAAGGCAGGCTCTGGCGCAGGATTTTCAGCCCCTTACCCTCTTCTTTGAGATCCACCCGGCTGACGTGCGAGGTAGCCGGGCGGCCCGAAGGCGGCAGCTCCTCGTCAGTGAGTTTGGTGCGGCCCATCACCTGTTCCTGCTGCCCGACGCTAAAGCGCGCCCACTGGCGCAGGTTATGCTCCCAGCGTTGCACCATCACATAACTGCCGCCGGCGTCCGGCTGATCGTCACCGATGATCGCCACCTCACGGCGTTTGTCGCCCTGCGGGTTTTCGGTGCCGTCCACAAAGCCGCTCAAATCGCGCTGCTCAATGTTGCGGAAACCGTGCGTCTCCTCCTCAACATGGATGGCGCTGCCGAACGCCGCCAGCGCCGCCTGGGCCAGGGCAAAGTTCACGTCATGGCGCAGGGACTGGATATGGATAAGCATGTCGCGCTGGGTGGAGGGTGCCAGCCCCTTGCCGAGCGGGGTGAAGGATTTCAGCTCCGGCGCGCTTTGCCCGCCGCAGAGATCGGTCCAGACGTCATAACCAAAGGCAATGACTGCGCCGAGGTTTTCCTGCGGGAATTTTTGCTGCATCTCTTTCAACGCCAGACAGAACTTACGGCACCCGTGGCGGATGGTCTCAAATTCGCCCTGGATGTTGGCTTCCAGATAAATGGCAAAACGGCACTGTTCCAATAAGATGCCGCTCTGAACCTGTGTCATGGGGTGTGATCCTTAATGAGGCGCGCGGTGGGCGCGCGTGAGGGTGGTTTTTGGCGGGGGGTATCATATATCAGGTGGCGGGGAATGTTTTTGTTCTTGGGCAAGGGGGATGGGGAAATTGTGTTGGCACACAGGAGCCTCTTTTTTTGTGGAGATGGGGTGGATTGTTTCGGTTGTTCATGTGTGGAGATGAGGTGGAAGGTTTCGGTTGTTCATGTGTGGAGATGAGGTGGAAGGTTTCGGTTGTTCATGTGCCGTTGTCTACCCGGCTTCCGAAGCCTCAACCGAGCAGGGCGCGCCGATGCGCTCGCCCTGCACCCGCGCATTTTCGGTGATCTGGCTGAATCATTGGCCGCTCTCGCGGCTCCCCTCATTTCGCCTACGGGCTTTCGGGCCGCCGCAGACACGCTCCCAGCGTGGCTGCGACTTTCGCGGACATCCATGTCCGCTCACCCGGCCCTGCGGCTCCACTCGGCAATGATTTTTACGCCCCCAACAGACTGCCTGTCTGTTGGTATGTAAGGAAAGAGTAGATAGGCTCTTTGTATGCCCTGCCCGCTCGCCCGGCCCTGCGGCTCCATTTAGTAATAGTTTGTATGTGCTTACAAACTTAGAGGGACGGTAAGCAGAAAAAAGCCCGCAGAGTGCGGGCTTAGGGTGAGTAAATATTAGCGGGCCTGGGCGCGCCAGATGATTTTACTGACTTTCCAGTTTTTCAGGGTGTCGTCAGCGGGCATCAGGCCGGCGGGGGCGTTGCTGGTGCCGGTGAAGAGATAACTCAGGTGGCGGCTGTCCGGCGCGATGCATTCAACGCCCTGCTCATCGTCGCCCTGCCCTTTCTCACAAGAGCCAAAAGCTTTGCTGTAGAGATCGCTGAACGGCGTGCCGATCTTAACATCACCCGCCGTAATCTCTGCGCCGGTCACGTCGATGCGCTCCACCGTGCCGTGCTCCGGGCCGGACACCGTCAGCACTTCCTTGCCGTCATCCAGCGCCTGGTAAAACGCGACCACCTGGCCGTTATTGGTGCCCATGCCGCTGCGCAGCGTGAAGTCGTTATCCAGCGCCGCCTTAATCGCCTGCTCCGTCATCGGCGTGGCAGCGGTCAGATCGCCGACGCCCTTATCGCTCGCCTCCAGACTGCTGCCGAACCAGTTCATCGGGTTAAGCCCCGACCAGGAAATATCAGGCATCGCGGAAGAAACCGTGGCGCAGCCCGTTAACAGCAGCGGAAGCGCCAGCAACAACGGGCGGGGAAACGGCAGATGTTTATACATACTTACACTCCAGTATCGGCATTCACCGGCAACAGGCGGCCGGGCGGGAAAAAGGTTTCGGCTCTTGGAGTCCGGTTGCGGCAAAAAGTGCCGTCATTCGCCATTCTCTGCCGCGCTGAAGGCGCGCTTCAGTGGGCGGCTCAGCAGCCACCAGGCCAGCGAAACCATGTCCAGCAACGTCAGCAACAGATCGCTTAACCCCGGCTCCTGGGCCTGCCACAGCGTCACGCCCTGCACCGCCAGCGAAATGATGAGCGCAGCCAGCATCAGCCACCAGCCGCATTGCCACACACGCGGCCAGAGATGGCGGCGGCCGCTCAGCAAAAACACCAGCGCGGCAGGCAGCCCCAGCGCCATTCCCCACCAGAAGTGGGAACGATCCGGGTAAAACAGCGCCAGCAGCGTAGCGCCCTGCCCCTGCGAGGCACCGGCCATAATAAACAACAGCCAGGTACGGGCCAGCAGCAACAACACCAGCCAGAAAAAAAACGGCAGACGCAGCCAGCCGTGCGCGTTGTAGTGATCGGGGTGATAGGAATGCGGCACCGGTGGCCCTCATAACACGCCGGGCACCCTGCCCGGCCAGAACAGCAGGGTAACAAAAAAAGCCATGCCTTAAGAAGATCTTAAGATCTCTCTGCTTTACTTACTTCAACGGCAACGATGACTGCCCTTTGACAGACCCTAAGGAGATACCATGATGAAAAAAATGACCCTCGCCGCCCTGATTGCCCTCTTCACCCTGCCTGCGGTGGCCCAGCAAGGCGGATTCATCGCCCCGAATGCCCCGGCGCAGGCCAGCCAGGGCGGCTTCACCGGCCCGGCCGCCAGCCCGGCTACCGTCAAAGCGGTGCAGGAGATGAAAGATGATGCCTGGGTACGCCTTGAGGGCCATATCGAGCAGCGCACCGGCGATGAACACTACCTGTTCCGCGACAACACCGGCACCCTGACCGTGGAAATTGATGACAAACGCTGGGCCGGGCAGAACGTCTCACCCACCGACAAAGTCCAGCTGGAAGGGGAAGTGGATAAAGAGTGGAGTACCGTGCAGGTGGATGTGAAATCCGTAAAAAAAGTGCTGTAACCGCCCGGCCGCCGGCCACCGTAACGTGGCCGGCGGCGCGGCTTAATACTCCTGATCTTCAATCAGGCGTTTGCCGAGGGCGATGCTGTCCGCCAGTTCATACCCCATCTTCTCATACATGCTGGTCACCGCATCGTTCTCTTCCCGCACCATCAGGTTGATCTTCGGGCAGCCGCGCGCAATCAGCTTCTTCTCCAGCCGGCTCATCAGCGCATTGGCGATGCCGCGCCCGCGGAAGTCCGGATGCACACCAAGGTAATAAGCCGCGCCGCGATGGCCGTCATACCCGCCCATCACCGTGCCGACCAACTCCCCGCCCACCTGCGCCACCAGAAACAGATCCGGGTCATGGTTCATCTTGCGCTCAATGTCCATTTCCGGGTCGTTCCAGGGGCGCAACAGATCGCACCGCTCCCAGAGGGTAATTACTTCTTCAAAATCATCTTGCCGGAATATGCGAATTTCCATGGGTGTTCGCCGCTATTGTTCAGATTATTCTTGATTATCGCGGGATCTGCCGGTGACGCAATATTAAATTGCCCCCCGGCTGCGCACTCAGACGATTTTTAGGCATTTTCCCGCCCACCGGGCGGCGGCTCTGCTACATTGGCACGGTTGCCCGCGTTTCCCTGACCAGGAGTTTGCCCATGTCGTTAACCGCCCTCGCCTCCCTGAGCCTGTTACCCGCCGACCACTGGGACGCGCTGGCCCCCGCCGGCCAGCCCTTCCTCAGCCACGCGTTCCTGTCGGTGCTGGAGGAGAGCGGCAGCATCGGCCCCGGTACCGGCTGGCGCGCTGAGCACCTGGTGTGGATGGAAAACGGCCGGGCGCTGGCCGCCATTCCCGGCTACCGCAAAAGCCACTCCTATGGCGAATATGTGTTTGACCACGGCTGGGCAGACGCCTGCCGCCGCGCCCGCATCCCTTACTACCCGAAATGGCTCGGCGCGGTGCCGTTCAGCCCGGTAAGCGGCCCGCGGCTGCTCGGCGCACCGGACGCCGCAGCACAGTTGCTGGCGGCGTTGCCCGGTTATCTGGAACGGCACCGGCTCTCCGGTGCGCACATCAATTTCACAGCCGCCACCGATAATGCGCTGCTCAGCGCACAGCCCGGCTGGCTGCACCGGCAAGGGTGCCAGTACCACTGGCATAACCGCGGCTACCGCGATTTTCAGGATTTCCTCGACACCCTGACCTCACGCAAGCGCAAACAGATCCGCAAAGAGCGGGCGCAGGTCTCCGGGCTGGGCATCAGCTTTGTCTGGCGCGAAGGCGCGGAACTCACCGAAGCAGAATGGGATTTCGTCTACACCTGCTACGCCAACACCTACGCCGTACGCGGCCAGACGCCCTACCTGACGCGCGCCTTCTTCAGTTTGCTGGCAGAACGGTTGCCGGGGGCCATCCGGGTGGTGATAGCTCAACAGGCCCACCAGCCGGTGGCGATGGCCTTCAGCCTGCTGGGTGATGACACGCTCTATGGCCGCTACTGGGGCTGCCTGGCCGAGTTCAACCAGCTGCATTTTGAAACCTGTTTCTATCAGGGGATCGAGTATGCGATTGCCCACCACCTGGCGCGCTTTGATGCCGGGGCGCAGGGCGAGCATAAACTGATCCGCGGGTTTGAGCCGGTGCTCACGGACTCATGGCACCGGCTGCTGCACCCCGGCCTGCATGAGGCGGTGGCAGGCTTCCTGGAACAGGAGCGTGAAGAGGTGGCGGGCTGGGCCGAAGGTGCCCGCCAGGTGCTGCCTTACCGGCAGGAACCGGGCAACGGTAAAGCCTTGTAAATAAATCATCACGTTATTCATAAAAGGTAATAGTTACGGGGTAAAAATAATAGTTCCGGAGTCGATTGCCCTGGGGAGATCCGCTATAAACGTCACCCGGCTTTCTGATGATGGTGATCAACAATGCTTAACCCGCTGAATAAATTCCTGCAATTTACGCCAATGACGGCCTCCCCATCGCGCCGCAAGCTGTTGATTTCCGGGCTGGGCCTGGCGTTTGGGCTGTTCGGGGCACGCACGGCGGCGGCGCAACAGCACCACGTCACCAAAACCGCCCCGGCCCCCAAACCGGCCAATGCCAAAAAAATCGTGATGCTGGACCCGGGCCACGGCGGCGTTGATTCCGGCGCAGTCGGCCATGAGGGTTCCGAAGAGAAGCACATCGTGCTGGAGATCGCCAACAGCGTGCGCCGCTGCCTGGCCGCGCATGACAACATTGAGGTGCGCCTGACGCGGGACGCAGACCACTTCATCCCGCTTTACCAGCGGGTGGAGATTGCCCACCAGCATCAGGCCGATCTGTTCGTGTCGATCCACGCTGACGGCTTCACCAGCCCCACCGCGTCCGGTGCTTCGGTGTTTGCCCTCTCCAACCGGGGGGCCAGCAGCGCCATGGCGCGCTATATGTCGAAAAAAGAGAACGATGCCGACAAAGTCGCCGGGGCGAAATATGCGGCCGAGGACAATAACTACCTGCAACAGGTGCTGTTTGATCTGGTGCAGACGGACACCATCAAAAACAGCCTGACGCTGGGCCACCATGTGCTGGAGAAGCTGCGCCCGGTGCATCACCTGCACAGCCAGACCACCGAACAGGCAGCGTTTGCGGTGCTTAAATCCCCGTCGATCCCGTCGGTGCTGGTAGAGACCTCGTTCATCACCAACCACACCGAGGAGCAGCTGCTCAGCACCCCGCGGTTCCGCCAGGAGATCGCGCAGGCGATTGCCGACGGCATCGTCAGTTTCTTCCACTATTTCGACAACCACGAGCGAAAACCGCGTTAGCCCTGCCAACGCCGGGGCAATCGGGTATACTTGGCGGCCTGTTCAGCCTGAGAGTGCATGCCCGCCGTTATGAGCCATCCGACTATCGACCTCGTTAAAACCTTCCTGATGTCCCTGCAAGACCATATTTGTGAACAACTGGCCGCTGCCGATGGCGGCGCGTCGTTTGTTGAAGATGCGTGGACCCGCGCCGAAGGCGGCGGTGGCCGCAGCCGGGTGCTGACGCAGGGCAAGGTATTTGAACAGGCGGGCGTCAACTTCTCCCACGTTTCCGGCACGTCATTGCCGCCGTCGGCCAGCGCGCACCGGCCTGAACTGGCCGGGCGCAGTTTCCAGGCGATGGGCGTTTCACTGGTAATTCATCCGAACAGCCCCTATGTGCCGACCAGCCACGCCAATGTGCGGTTCTTTATTGCGGAGAAGCCGGGCGAAGCGCCGGTCTGGTGGTTCGGCGGCGGCTTTGACCTGACGCCGTTCTACGGGTTTGAAGAGGACGCGGTGCACTGGCACCGTACCGCCGAGCAGATCTGCCGCCCGTTTGGTGACGACGTCTACCCGCGTTACAAAGCCTGGTGTGATGAGTACTTCTTCCTGAAACACCGCAACGAGGCGCGCGGCATCGGCGGGTTGTTCTTTGATGACCTGAACACGCCCGATTTCGACACCTGTTTTAGCTTCATGCAGGCGGTGGGCCACGGCTTCCTGGCGGCCTACCTGCCGATTGTTGAGCGCCGCAAAGAACAGCCGTGGGGCGAACGTGAGCGCGCCTTCCAGCTCTACCGCCGGGGCCGCTACGTGGAGTTTAACCTGGTGTGGGACCGCGGCACGCTGTTCGGGTTACAGAGCGGCGGCCGCACCGAATCGATTCTGATGTCGATGCCGCCGCTGGTGCGCTGGGAATATGGTTTTGAGCCCGACGAGAACAGCCCGGAAGCGGCCCTGACGCGGGATTTCCTGCCGGTGCGTGACTGGCTGGCCGCAGATAAGGGGACACACTGATGCAAATCTGGGTCGATGCCGATGCCTGCCCGAATGTGATCAAAGAGGTGCTGTTCCGTGCCGCTGACCGCACCGCGACGATGGTGACGCTGGTGGCTAACCAGACCATCCGCACGCCGCCGTCGAAATACCTGCGCACCCTGCGGGTCGAGGCCGGGTTTGATGTGGCGGACAATGAAATCGTCAAATGCGTGGAGCCGGGCGATCTGGTGGTCACCAGTGACATCCCGCTGGCGGCAGAAGTGATTGAAAAAGGCGGCGTGGCGCTGAACCCTCGCGGCGAGCGCTACACCACAGAGACCATCCGCGAGCGCCTGAACATCCGTGACTTCATGGACACCATGCGCGCCAGCGGCGTGCAGACCGGCGGCCCGCCCGCGCTGAACCAGCGCGATCGCCAGCAGTTCGCCAACGAACTCGACAAGTGGCTGCAACAGCGCAAACGCTGAACCGATGCCCTGCCCAGGGCGCTGGCCTGATTATTACTGCGTTTTTTCAATCCATTTTTGTTTTTTCAATCCATTTTTTAAGTACCGCGACTGACGCCGGCCCTTCATAGACTATCCCGCGCCCCTCTTTGTGGGGGCGCAGCAATCCCCGGCCGGCCAGCGCTTTCAACCGGGCTCTGGCCGTATTATCCGATACCGCCAGCCGTTCGCTGACACTGGCTGCGCTCAACAGCGCGCCGGGCGCTTTCAGGGCAAGGGCAAGAATATCCAAATCCGTTTTCGTGAGTGCAAAGGCTGATTCCACATACTCAGCCAGCCTCAGTTGCTCTTCCTGCAAGCTTTCCAGGCTCCCGACAAACTCTGCGATGGCCCGGCAGACAACGCTGCATTGATACTGGATAAAATAGGTCAGATCCAATTCATCCGTTCCGGTAAACAGGTAAGCAGTGCCGTATTTAACCGCTGCATTTTTCAGCAATTTACTCACCGAAATATAACGAAATACCGGATACCCTTTACGGATCATCGTGTAATAAAACAGCGCGCGGGCAGTACGGCCGTTTCCATCATTAAACGGATGGATAAACCCGATGGCAAAATGCAGGATACACGCCACGATCAGCGGGTGAATCTCATCCGCCTCAAGCCGCACCACCAGCCCACAGAGCGCGACCAGCATCGCCCTGACCTCCCTGAAATCGGGCGGCTGGTGAATAATCTCCCCTTCCCGGCCGGCGACATACACCTCATTCGACGCCCGGATAACGCCCGGCTGGTATTTGCGCTCATTAATGCCCCGGCATGCGATGCCGTGCATCTTAAGGATCATATCTGTCGTCAGGGGCTGTTCGCTGTTTCCCGCGATATAGCGCATCAGCCGCCAGTTCCCCATGATCATGCTTTCGCTTTCATTGCGGGGCTCGCGCCCGACAGTCAGCATCGCCTGGGCAACCCGCGAGGTGGTGGCGGCGCCTTCCAGCTGGCTGGAGGAGATCGCCTCTTCCCTGATCATTTGCGAGACAAGGTAACTTGTCGCCAGATTTGCAGCCGGTTCCCGGCCGGGGCCAAACGTCACTGTATCCACCACAGAGAGGGCCCGGGCAATAGGTTTAGTGAGGTTAAAGCCCGCCGCCCGATCAGCAAAAAGCACCGGATAAAGCCGGGTGTGACGGATGAATTTTAAGGTCGTCCAGAGTTTCAGTAATGTCACCTTGTCAGCGACGCGCAATGCAATCTGATGATAGTGATAATATTTTTCATCATACTCCCGGTACTTTTTTGCCAGCGCCAGCATCTCCTGGGCAGTCAGGGAGGTGTCCAGCTCAACAGGCGGCCTTTTTATTTTCATCTCATGTAATCTCAAATTAGCGCTATTTTGAGATTACATGAGATTACCCCGGCAGGAAAGCAAACCCGCCCTGGATAGCCGGGCCAGAAAGGCGTGAGGCCGATCGGGGATCGGCCTCACAGAGGGAACAACGTCATTAACGAGACTTACAGCACGCCGGTTTGCGCCTCGACGGCGGCCAGCGCCACCATATTGATGATGCGGCGCACCGAGGCGATCGGCGTCAGAATATGTACCGGCTTCGACACACCCATCAGCACCGGCCCCACGGTCACCCCTTCCGACGAGGAGACGCGCAGCAGGTTGTAGCTGATGCGCGCCGCTTCCATGTTCGGCATGATCAGGATGTTGGCCGAGCCTTTCAGCGGGCTGTCCGGCATCAGGTCGTTGCGGATGCTCTCCACCAGCGCGGCGTCACCGTGCATCTCGCCGTCGATCTCCAGATCCGGCGCGCGCTGGTTGATCAGCGCCAGCGCCTGACGCATTTTTCGCGCCGCCGGATTATCGGACGAGCCGAAACTAGAGTGCGACAGCAGCGCCACTTTGGGTTCAATGCCGAAACGGCGCACGGTTTCTGCCGCCATCAGGGTGATCTCCGCCAGCTGTTCCGGCGTCGGGTCGTCGTTGACGTAGGTGTCGGCGATAAAGGTATTGCCGCTCGGCAGCAGCAGCGCATTCATCGCCCCGGCCACGTGCGCGCCCTCGCGGAAGCCAAACACTTTCTCAATAATGTCGTAGTGCTCATGGTAGCTGCCGATGGTGCCGCAGATCATCGCATCCGCCTCGCCGCGCAACACCATGATCGCCGCAATCAGCGTCGGGTTGCCGATCACCGCCCGCCGCGCCTGCTCCTGTGAAATGCCGCGCCGCTTCATGATCTGGTGGTATTCGCGCCAGTATTCGTTAAAGCGCGGGTCAGATTCGTTGTTCACCACTTCGAAATCCTTGCCCGCTTCCAGCTGTAACCCAAGCTTCTTCAAGCGCATCTCAATCACGCTCGGGCGGCCTACCAGCACCGGGAACGCCAGCCCCAGCGACACCATCTCCTGCGTGGCGTGCAGCACGCGCTCCTCTTCGCCCTCTGCCATCACCACCCGTTTGGTCTCTTTTTTCGCCTGCGAGAAGATCGGCTTCATAAACAGGTTGGTTTTGTAGACGAACTCCGCCAGCTTCTCCGTGTAAGCGTCGAAATCGGCAATGGGCCGGGTCGCGACACCGGAGTCCATCGCCGCTTTCGCTACCGCCGGGGCAATTTTCACAATCAGGCGCGGGTCGAACGGTTTCGGGATGATGTAATCCGGCCCGAAGGAGAGTTCCTGATCGTCATAGGCGGAGGCGACCACATCGCTCTGCTCCGCCAGCGCCAGATCGGCGATGGCATGGACACAGGCCAGTTTCATCTCTTCATTGATGGTGGTAGCGCCGACATCCAGCGCGCCGCGGAAGATGAACGGGAAACAGAGCACATTATTGACCTGATTCGGGAAATCGGAGCGGCCGGTGCAGATGATGGCGTCCGGGCGCACCGCTTTCGCCAGCGGCGGCAGGATCTCCGGCTCCGGGTTGGCCAGCGCCAGGATCAGCGGGTCACGCGCCATCTCTTTCACCATCTCCGGCTTCAGCACGCCGGGGCCGGAGCAGCCGAGGAAAATATCCGCGCCCGGCATGGCATCGGCCAGCGTGCGCCAGCCGTTGTCCGCAATAGCGTAGGCCGCTTTGGTCTCGGCCATGTTCTCCTCACGCCCCTGGTAGATCACCCCGCGCGAATCACAGGCGGTGATGTTGTGCTGCTTCAGGCCCAGCGCCACCAGCAGGTTCAGGCAGGCGATGGCCGAGGCCCCCGCGCCGGAAACCACCAGCCGCACGTCAGAGATGTTTTTCCCCACCACCCGCAGGCCGTTGAGCACCGCGGCGGTGCAGATGATCGCCGTGCCGTGCTGATCGTCATGGAAGACCGGAATGTTCATGCGCTCGCGCAGCTTTTTCTCAATGTAGAAGCACTCCGGCGCTTTGATGTCCTCCAGGTTGATGCCGCCGAAGGTCGGTTCCAGCGCGGCGATCACATCGATCAGTTTGTCCGGGTTATGCTCGTCGACTTCGATGTCAAACACGTCAATCCCGGCGAACTTTTTGAACAAGACGCCTTTACCCTCCATCACCGGTTTGCCGGCCAGCGCCCCGATGTTGCCCAGCCCCAGCACCGCAGTGCCGTTGGAGATCACCCCGACCAGGTTGCCGCGTGCGGTGTATTTATAGGCGGCGAGCGGATCTTTCTCTATCTCCAGACAGGGGGCCGCGACCCCTGGTGAATAGGCCAGTGCCAGATCGCGCTGGGTGGCCAGTGGCTTGGTGGGTGAAACCTGGATTTTTCCCGGGATCGGAAATTCATGGAAATCGAGCGCACTCTGTTTCAGTTGGTCATCCATTGCAGGGTTCCTTGTCTTTATGGATCTTTTTGCGGAAGCGGATGTAGCCCAACCAGTATAGTGAGGGAATAATCACAAACTTTGAGGCACCCCCAAAAAACGGCCGCCCGGTTGCCGTAATCAGCGCGGTTGACCGAAGTACCGGCAATATCGCAAAAAGGGTCTATGCTGATATGTTGTGTCATGACATTTGCGCCCTTCTTCTGGCCGCACCCCTCGTACTTTTTGCGCGTCACGCCGCCTTCTGCCGCGGTGCATTGCTATTACCCATTACAACAATCAGAAAAAGCGTATTCATTTCGTTAATGAAATGATGCAGGGTATACAAATGTGATGAGACTCCGAATTTTCTGAAACAGAACTCGCTATTTTTCGACGTTATCTCGCTAAGGAGCATTGAGATGAACCAGTTAGAAGCCCTGAAGAAAGTAACCACTGTCGTTGCCGACAGCGGTGATATCGAATCTATCCGCCACTTCGAACCGCAGGATGCCACCACCAACCCGTCGCTGATCCTGAAAGCTGCCGGCCTGCCGCAGTACCAGCCCCTGTTCAAAGACGCGCTGGACTATGCCCGTAAGCAAGGCGGCACCAAAGAAACTCAGATCATCAATGCCTCCGATAAACTGGCCGTTAACATCGGCGTCGAGATCCTGAAAAGCGTGCCGGGCCGCATCTCCACCGAAGTGGATGCCCGCCTCTCCTTTGACCGCGGCATGTGCATCGCCAAAGCCCGCAAACTGATTGGCCTCTATCAGGAACAAGGCGTGGACAAATCCCGCATCCTGATCAAGCTGGCGTCCACCTGGGAAGGCATCAAGGCGGCGGAAGAGCTGGAAAAAGAGGGCATCAACTGTAACCTGACGCTGCTGTTCTCCTTTGCCCAGGCACGCGCCTGTGCAGAAGCGGGTGTTTACCTGATCTCCCCGTTCGTGGGCCGCATCTATGACTGGTACAAAGCCAAAGAACCGGCCGCAGACTATAACGCTGACAACGATCCGGGCGTGAAATCTGTCCGTTCTATTTACGAATACTACAAACAGCACCGCTACCAGACCGTGATCATGGGTGCCAGCTTCCGTAAAGTAGAGCAGATTCTGGCTCTGGCCGGGTGTGACCGCCTGACCATCTCCCCGAACCTGCTGGAAGAGCTGAAAAACAGCGATGCCCCGGTTGAGCGCAAGCTGACCCCGTCTACCGAAGCGTTCCACCAGCCGGCCCCGCTGGCTGAAGCGGAGTTCCGCTGGGAACATAACCAGGATCCGATGGCGGTTGAAAAACTGGCGGAAGGTATCCGTCTGTTTGCCGTCGACCAGCAGAAGCTGGAAGACATGCTGTCTGCTGAACTGTAATCACGGAGTTTTACTACATGTCCTCTCGTAAAGAGCTTGCCAATGCTATCCGTGCGCTGAGCATGGATGGGGTGCAGAAAGCCAAATCCGGCCACCCCGGCGCCCCGATGGGGA
>NZ_PJZF01000014.1 GCF_002858675.1 Chimaeribacter californicus | reverse complement strand
GTTTCCGCCTGCTTACCTCTCTCTGACCCGGCGACGTGTTGGTCGTTGTTCCCGGTCAGTGGAGGCGCATTATAGGGAGTTCCTGACAGGCTGCAACCCTTAAATTCAAAAAATTATTCAACTGCAGAGATTTTCACCAAAGTGCGACTTAATCATGCAATTTGCTTACTGTTTACCCGCAATCCGCGCGATTTCCTGCGCAAAACGCCCGACTTCGTTCCAGTCTGTGTATTCAACTTCTTTACTGGTATCTGTTTCGCCGCCTGTCATGCGCATAATAAAGCGGATCATCACCTTATCGAGCCAGCGATAGCGGGGATAACGCAGCGCCCCGGCAAATACGGCGCTGACAGTGGGTCTCCACGGCGAAGCCAGCAGGAACTTGCGGACATAAGGGTTGGTCTGGGGCGTCCGCTTTTCAGGTTTACGCGCCGTCAGGTTCACGCCATAGAATGCTGTGGGCAGGCGGTTGAGCTCATCGGTATGCTGTTTAACGAACTTATCGAGTACCGGGTTGAAGTGCCCATACCGGATAGACGCTCCGATCGCTACGACCGTATAGTCCGCCAGCTTTACCGAACCGGCCTGTTGAAGATCCACAACATCGCAGGCCAGGCTGCCTTGCAGGCTATTGGCAATATAAGAAGCAATCGCCCTGGTTTGGCCATCCGTGGTGGAATAAAGAAGTAATGCTTTCATCTCATGCTCCTGCTGGGAGTTACTCTCGCCAGAATGTCGGCGTAAACAGAACTAAAAGGGTAAAGACTTCAAGCCGGCCAAACAGCATGGTAATGATTAACATCCATTTTGCCGGGTCATTCATTGCCGTGAAGTTGTTCGCGACCATGCCGAGGCCTGGCCCCAGGTTGTTCAGGGTAGCCGTTACGGCCGAAAATGCCGAGAGCTCATCAACGCCGGTGGCCGTAATGGCCAGCATACTGACGATAAATACCAGCGCATAGGCAGAGAAGAAGCCCCACACTGCCTCAATAATGCGCTCCGGCAGCGCCCGGCTCCCCAGTTTGATGGTATAGACCGCATTGGGATGCACCAGCCTCTTCAGCTCGCGCGCACCTTGCAAGTACAGCAGCAGGATCCGGATGACCTTAAGCCCGCCGCCGGTCGACCCGGCACAGCCCCCGATAAAGGCGGAACATAATAATAGAAGAGGAAGAAACATCGGCCAGGCCGAAATGCTGTCCGTGGTAAAACCGGCGGTCGTCGCCATGGAGACGACCTGGAAGAAAGCCTGATTCAGCGTCGTCATGCCTGATGCGTAGCTCTCGTGCCACCATAATATTGCCGTACAAAGCGTCGTTAATATCAGCTGTATCATGATAAACATACGGAATTCCGGGTCACGCCAGTAGACGCTGAGCCTGCGGCCACTGAGCAACGCAAAGTGCAGGCTGAAATTGCAGGCGGAGATTAACAGGAAAAACGCAATGAGGGTGTTGACTACCGGGCTCTGGAAATAGCCGATGCTGGCATCATGAGTTGAGAAGCCGCCGATAGCGATAGTGGAAAAACTGTGTGAGAGCGCATCAAATGCTGACATCCCGGCGAGCCAGAGAGCCAACGCACAGGCCACCGTCAGGACAACATAGATAAACCAGAGCGTTTTGGCGGTTTCGGCAATGCGCGGGCGCATCTTATTGTCTTTGAGCGGCCCCGGCATTTCAGCCCGGTAGAGCTGCATCCCGCCGACCCCAAGAATCGGCAGAATCGCCACGGCCAGCACGATGATGCCCATGCCGCCCAGCCATTGCAGCATCTGCCGGTAAAAGAGGATGGCTTTCGGCAACGTGTCCAGCCCCACCAGCACCGTGGCACCGGTGGTAGTCAGCCCGGAAAAAGACTCGAAGAATGCGTCCGTGAGTGAAAGGTTTGGTTGCTCTGAAAACAGAAAAGGCAGCGCCCCAACGCTGCCGAGCACCGTCCAGAACAGCACCACAATCAGGAAACCTTCACGTGCTTTCAGTTCATGCTTCTGGCTGCGGTTTGGCCACCAAAGCAAAATGCCCAGCACCAGCGCCACAAAGAAGGTCTGACTGAAGGCGCGGCCTGCGCCGTCACGGTAAATCAGGGCAACCAGACCGGGGATGAACATCGTCCCGGAAAAGAGAATAACCAACAGCCCGACGATGCGGGTGATCGCGCGAAAATGCATGCCTGTTCCTCAGCCGGTTTTATAACGGCGGCGAGGATACCGGTTTTAGCTGCAATGCCCCCCGACTCAGATCACGTAAACGTGCTGCAATCTCTTCAACCCGGGTCTGCGGTAAAGACAACCGCAGATGCACCTGCACCCCATAGTCGCCCTGAAGGATTGCCCCCTCATGCTGGGACACCAGCGCCTCTACCCCCGGCAATTGCGCATAGTCACAAATCAATTCATATTCCGCCTGCGGTACTTTCAACCGTACCGGCAGCTGTTTCAATGCCTGTTGCACCCCATTGCCATAGGCTTTGACCAGGCCGCCGGTGCCCAGCTTTATTCCGCCGTAATAGCGCACGACCACCGCCACAATCTCCCCTACCCCGCTGCCCATCAGCTGGGCCAGCATCGGTTTCCCGGCCGTGCCTGAAGGTTCGCCATCATCGGAGAAGCCGAGCTGCTGCGAATCGCCCGGCGGCCCGGCGACAAACGCCCAGCAATGGTGCCGGGCATCAGGATGTTGTTGCCGGCACTGTTGTACAAAGGCTTTGGCCGCGTCAGCCCCGCCGGCATGGGCCAGCAGGGTGATAAAACGGCTTTTCTTAATCTCTTCGCTGAATTCCAGGGTTTCAGCCGGTATCGGGTAGGGTTGCATCAGGCCAGATTAAGATCGCGGGTCATGTTTTCAATACGGTCCGGGTAAATCACCACATTATCCTCGATACGGATGCCGCCGAACGGCTTCAGGGCCTCGATGCGCCCCCAGTCGAAATGCTGACTGAACTGCCCTTCGCGCCACGGGGCCAACAGTGACTCAATAAAGTAGAGACCCGGCTCGATGGTCAGCACCATGCCCGGCTCCAGCACACGCGTACAGCGCAGATAAGGATAGCGGGACGGCGCAGCGAGGTGGGTACCGGTATCATCCTGCATAAATCCGGCGACATCATGCACCTGCAAACCCAGCGGGTGGCCCAGGCCATGCGGCAGGAACGGTGTAGTCAACCCCTGCTCCACCATCGCCTCTTCGCTGATGTTATTTACCAGCCCATGTTTTTTCAGCAAAGCGGCAATGCGGTGATGCATCTGCACATGGTAGTCGGTGTAACGGGTACCGGCCTGCAGGGTACCGATGACGGCCAGCTCCTGCTCGTTGAGATCGTTTACCAGCGCAGCAAAATCACTGTCCGGCTGGGCGGCGTAGGTACGGGTAATATCAGCCGCATAACCGTTGTATTCCGCGCCCGCATCGATCAGGAAACTGCGGACGTCTGCCGGCACCTGATATTGCAGCTGGGTATAGTGCAACACCGCCGCATGCTCATTCAGCGCCACGATATTGCCGTAAGGCACATCGGTGTCACGGTGGCCGGTCGCGGTGAGGTAGGCCATATTGATGTCGAACTCATTCATGCCGGAGAGAAACGCCTCATGCGCGGCGCGGTGCCCCGCCACGGCCAGTTTCTGCGCCTCACGCATGCAGGCCAGCTCATACCCGGTTTTATAAGCGCGGTAGTAATGCAGGTAATCGATCACGCCCTGCGGGTTGATATACTCAGCTTTAATGCCCAGCCCGGCCGCGCGCCCTTGCGCATAACCAAGATACGCCACCCGGTCGCGGGCAGGCGGCAGCAGGGAGGCAATCTCATCAGCATTTTTCAGCGCGACGATCTCCACCTCTGACGTCCAGAAGCTTTCCGGCAGCGGCTCAACGTTATGCCAGTAATCCACCGGGGAATAGAACCAGAGTTTCGGCTTATTCACGCCATCCACCCACAGCCAACAGTTAGGCACCTGCGTGACCGGCACCCATGCTTTGAATTGCGGGTTCACTTTGAAGGGGTAGGTATGGTCATCCAGGAAAACGGTGAGCAATTCCCCGGAGTGAATCAGCAAACCGTCCAGCTGATGGCGGGCAAGTACCTCGCGTGTGCGTTGCTGGAGAGTGGCGATATGATCTTTATAAAGCGCAGACAGCGTTTCCATCACAATATCCTTTTAGCTTCACATGATCCCCGCATCTTACCACAGCGGCCGCTGCCCCGTAGCGCAGGTCGGTTTGTGATCACTTCAGCAAATACACAACTTCTCATTTGCAAATAGTTAACATAAAAACCACACTGCCAGTCATCTGGTCATACCAGATCCCATGCGCTGATTCAGGAGAGAGAGATGCTCTATCAAGGCGACACCCTGCACCTTCACTGGCTGGAAAACGGCATCGCCGAGCTGGTGTTTGATGCCCCAGGCTCGGTTAATAAACTCGATACACAGACGGTCGCCAGCCTGGGCGAAGCCGTCACGGCACTGGAAAACCAGCCCGATCTGAAGGGCGTTTTACTGCGCTCCAACAAAGCAGCCTTTATTGTCGGTGCGGATATCACGGAATTCCTTTCATTATTTGATGCTCCGCCGGAAAAACTGACGCAATGGCTGGGGTTCGCCAACCAGATTTTTAACCGGCTGGAAGATCTGCCGGTGCCGACGATCGCCGCAATCACCGGCTACGCATTGGGCGGCGGGTGTGAATGCGTGCTGGCGACCGACTTCCGCATCGCCTCCCCAGACACCCGCATCGGCCTGCCGGAGACCAAACTCGGCATCATGCCGGGGTTTGGCGGCTCGGTACGCCTGCCGCGCCTGCTGGGGGCAGACAGTGCCATGGAGATCATCACCGCCGGGAAAGATGTCTCAGCCGCAGAGGCACTGAAACTGGGGCTGGTGGATGCCGTGGTAGCCCAGGACAAACTGGTGGCTGCTGCGCTGCAGATGCTGAACGCCGCGATTGACGGCAAACTCGACTGGCGCGCGGCCCGCCAGCCGAAGCTGGAACCCCTGAAACTCTCTGCGCTTGAGGCGGCCATGAGCTTTGGCGTCGCCAAAGGCATGGTGCTGCAACAGGCCGGTAAACACTACCCGGCCCCGATGGCCGCCGTCACTACCATTGAAGCAGCGGCAGGCATGGGGCGGGAAGAGGCGCTGAAACGCGAAACCGCCAGCTTTGTCCCGCTTGCCGGGTCAGATCAGGCGCGGGCGCTGGTCGGCATCTTCCTGAATGACCAATTCGTCAAAGGGCAGGCCAAAAAGTTTGCGGCGCAGGCTGACTCCCCTGCGCAGGCGGCGGTGCTGGGTGCCGGGATCATGGGTGGCGGCATCGCCTATCAGTCGGCGCTGAAAGGCGTGCCGGTGTTGATGAAGGATATCAGCGAAAAATCCCTGACGCTCGGCATGAACGAAGCCGGGAAGTTGCTCGATAAACAGCGCGAACGCGGCAAAATTGATGGCCTGAAAATGGCGCAGACCCTGGCGACCATCCAGCCAACGCTGGACTACGCCGGCATTGGCCGGGCGCAGGTAGTGGTCGAAGCCGTCGTTGAGAACCCGAAGGTGAAAGCCGCGGTGCTGGCGGAAGCGGAAGCGCTGATTGATGAACAGTGCGTGCTGGCCTCTAACACCTCAACGATTCCCATCAGCACGCTGGCCCACGCCCTGAAACGGCCGGAAAATTTCTGCGGCATGCACTTCTTCAACCCGGTGCACCGTATGCCGCTGGTGGAGGTCATCCGCGGCGAGAAAACCTCAGACCGCACACTGGCGACCGTAGTGGCTTACGCCCTGCGAATGGGCAAAACCCCGATCGTGGTCAATGACTGCCCCGGCTTCTTCATTAACCGCGTGCTGTTCCCTTACTTCTCCGGCTTCAGCCTGCTGATGCGCGATGGCGCGGATTTCCGGCAGATCGATAAAGTCATGGAGAAACAGTTTGGCTGGCCGATGGGCCCGGCCTATCTGCTGGATGTGGTGGGCATTGATACCGCGCACCATGCGCAGGCAGTGATGGCGCAAGGCTTCCCGGATCGGATGGCGAAATCTTACCGCGATGCGGTGGATGTGATGTTTGACCAGCAACGCTTCGGCCAGAAAAACGGCACCGGTTTCTACCGTTACAGTGAAGACAGCAAAGGCAAACCGCGTAAACAGCCGGATGAGGCGGTGGATCGGCTGCTGGCCGAAATCCGCCCGCAGGCGCATGAATTCAGTGCCGACGAGATTATCGCCCGCATGATGGTACCGATGATTAATGAAGTGGTGCGTTGCCTGGAAGAGAACATCGTCGCAAGCCCCGCCGAAGCGGATCTGGCGCTGGTCTACGGCATCGGGTTCCCCCCGTTCCACGGCGGCGCGTTGCGCTACCTCGATACCCTGGGCAGCCGCCGCTACGTTGAACTGGCCGATCGTTATGCCCATCTCGGCGCACTGTACCAGGTGCCGGACGGTCTGCGCGCCAAAGCGGAAAGTAACGCGCGCTATTACCCTGATGCCACACCGCTGGCAGAGATTAATACCGGCACGCCGGCATGAGGTGAAAGATGGAAAATGTCGTTATTGTTGATGCAATCCGCACCCCGATGGGGCGCTCCAAAGGGGGCGCATTCCGTCAGGTACGGGCCGAAGATCTCTCCGCGCACCTGATGCGCGCCCTGCTCAGCCGCAATGCCGCGCTGGACGCGGCAGAAATCGACGATATTTACTGGGGCTGCGTACAGCAGACGCTGGAGCAGGGGTTTAACATCGCCCGGAACGCCGCGCTGCTGGCGGAGATCCCGCACCGCGTCCCGGCGGTGACGGTTAACCGGCTTTGCGGCTCCTCGATGCAGGCACTGCATGATGCCGCCCGTGCGATTATGGTGGGCGATGCGCAGGTCAGCCTGATTGGCGGCGTGGAACATATGGGCCATGTGCCGATGAACCATGGGGTCGATTTTCACCCCGGCCTGAGCCGTACGGTAGCGAAAGCCGCCGGCATGATGGGGCTGACGGCAGAGATGCTGGCAAAAATGCATAAGATCAGCCGTGAAATGCAGGACGAGTTTGCTGCCCGCTCCCACCAGCGCGCCCATGCGGCGACGGTCGCCGGGCGTTTCGCACGTGAAATCGTGCCGACCAGCGGCCACGATGCCGACGGCACGCTGATCCGGCTCGATTATGATGAGGTGATTCGCCCGGAAACCAACGTGGCTGCCCTGGCCGCGCTGAAACCGGCGTTTGACCCGGCCAACGGCACCGTGACGGCCGGCAGCTCTTCCGCCCTCTCTGACGGCGCAGCCGCCATGCTGATCATGAGCGAATCCCGCGCACGGTCACTGGGCCTGACGCCGCGCGCCCGCATCCGTGCGATGGCAGTGGTCGGCTGTGACCCGTCCATCATGGGCTATGGGCCGGTTCCGGCAACCAGACTGGCATTGAAACGTGCCGGGCTGACCACGCAGGACATCGGGCTGTTTGAGCTGAATGAGGCGTTCGCGGCGCAAACCCTGCCCTGCATCAAAGATCTGGGGCTGATGGAACAGCGCGATGAGAAGGTTAACCTGAACGGCGGCGCGATTGCACTCGGCCATCCGCTGGGCTGCTCCGGCGCACGTATCTCGACCACGTTGCTGAACCTGATGGAAACCAAAGACGTGCAGTTCGGCGTTGCCAGTATGTGCATCGGCCTGGGCCAGGGAATCGCGACGGTATTTGAACGGGTATAAGTCCAGGCGGGTATAAAAGAAGAGAAAAAAGAAGTGCCCGGCCCGCCGCAGGCTGATGCGGCGGGCCGGGTAACCGGTCAGATAAAGGAGAACGCATCCCCAAAGATCTGGCCGGCCTGCGCGCCGCGCTCGCTGCAGAAGCGTTCGCGGGCAATTTTTGCCATTTCAAACCGGCCGGCGATGTAGATGTCGTGCTCCGCCAGCGAGTCATGATCCTGCAACACGGCGCTCAGCACGGTGCCGGTGCGCCCCTGCCACCCTTCCGCCGGTTGCTCCACCACCGGAATCACCTTCAGGTTCGGGTACTGTACGCTCAACGCTTCCAGCTCGCCCAGATCGTACAGGTGGAAAAGCTCACGGCCGCCCCAATAGATGGAGATATCACGCCCCGGCTGCTGCTCCAGCGCGGTAATCAGAATCGAACGCGCATAAGAGAAACCGGTACCGCCGGCAATCAGAATCAGCGGGCGGGTGCTCTCTTCACGCAGCCAGGCATCGCCGTGCGGCAGATCCACGGTAATCGCCTGCTCCTGCAGAATGCGATCCATCACGGCCATCGCATACAGGTTCAGCTCAGAGGCCCCGATGTGCAGCTCAATAAAATCCTGTTGCGCGGGTGTAGAGGCCATCGAGAACGGGCGCTTGTCACGCTCATCCATCACCACCATCAAATATTGCCCGGCGCGGAAGCTGACCGGTGCCTCTGGCACCAGTCTTACCCGGTATACGGTATCCGTAATGGCCTCTACCGAGGACACTTTACAGCTCAATGTCGTCATGCGTTCCCTCTGTCGGGTCATTAAAGCAAAACTGAAGAGAAGCACCCCGGCTCAGCGGCCCGGCGCCTTATCAGCAAATATCGCCAGCTCATCCCAGATGGCATCGACACGGGCGGTGACTGCCGGATCTTTGGCAATCGGCCGGCCCCATTCGCGCTGGGTCTCCCCAGGCCACTTGTTGGTGGCGTCCATCCCCATCTTGGAGCCCAGCCCGGACACCGGCGACGCGAAATCGAGGTAGTCGATCGGCGTGTTCTCCACCAGTACCGTATCGCGTGCCGGGTCCATGCGGGTGGTGATGGCCCAGATGACATCATTCCAGTCACGGGCGTTAACATCATCGTCACATACGATAACAAACTTAGTGTACATAAACTGCCGTAAAAATGACCATACGCCCATCATGACGCGCTTGGCATGCCCGGCATACTGTTTCTTGATGGTGACCACCGCCAGGCGGTAGGAGCACCCTTCCGGCGGCAGGTAGAAATCCACAATCTCCGGGAACTGTTTTTGCAGGATCGGCACGAACACTTCGTTCAGCGCCACGCCCAGTACCGCCGGTTCATCCGGTGGGCGGCCGGTATAAGTGGAATGGTAGATGGCATTCCGGCGCTGAGTAATGTGCGTCACGGTAAAGACCGGGAAATGGTCAATCTCATTATAATAGCCGGTGTGGTCACCGTATGGCCCTTCCGGTGCCAGTTCGGCCGGGTCGATATAGCCTTCCAGCACGATTTCCGCGCTGGCCGGCACCTCGAGATCATTGGAAAGGCATTTCACCACTTCGGTTTTATTGCCGCGCAGCAGCCCGGCGAATGCATATTCGGAAAGCGTATCCGGCACCGGCGTGACCGCGCCCAGCACCGTGGCCGGGTCTGCGCCCAGCGCCACTGACACCGGGAAACGCTCGCCGGGGTGCGCCTGGCACCACTCCTGGAAATCGAGCGCGCCGCCGCGGTGGGAGAGCCAGCGCATAATCAGCTTATTGCGGCCCAGCACCTGCTGGCGATAAATCCCGAGATTCTGGCGCTCCTTGTGCGGGCCGCGCGTCACGGTCAGCCCCCAGGTCACCAATGGTGCGGCATCTTCCGGCCAGCAATGCATCACCGGAATGCGGCCGAGGTCCACATCGTCGCCCTGCCACACCTGCTCCTGACACGGCGCATTGCTGAGCCGTTTGGTCGGCATGTTCAGCACCTGTTTAAACTTCGGTACCTTGTCGAACAGGTCACGGAAGCCTTTCGGCGGCTCCGGCTCTTTCAGGAAAGCCAGCAACTTACCGACTTCACGCAGCGCGCTGATATCCTCCTGGCCCATCCCCATCGCCACCCGCTTCGGTGTCCCGAACAGGTTGCACAGCACCGGCATCTGATAGCCTTTCGGGTTTTCAAACAGCAATGCCGGGCCACCGGCGCGCAGGGTGCGGTCGGCGATTTCCGTCATTTCCAGATAAGGGTCGATGGGCTGGCTGATGCGTTTGAGTTCGCCCTGCTTTTCCAGCAAGGCGATAAAGTCACGTAAGTCCCGGTATTTCATGCTGATCCGCAGTATTTGATACTGATAATTATTGTCGTCAGTGAAGGGGCATTATAGGCGCTATCGGCAGGTGATGCTGCACTTTTGTTGCGCGCAGCACCCCATTGCTACCTGCTGTTAACAGCTGAACGGCACCAGTGATGCCAGCGCCTGCGCATCGTGGAATTCCTGCGCCGGGCGGCCGTGGCGGAAGACTTTAAAGCCCTCGCCCCGTGCGCTGTGGTAACTGAGCTGGTTGTCGCTGACCTGCAAAAAACTGCCCTCGCGCAGGGCGATCACGCTTTCTGACGGGTTAACGGCGCAGAACTCCGCCAGACGGTCATCCCGGCTCTCCCCGCCGTGGCCGCTGAGCACCGCATCGGTATAGTGCGGGTTAATCTGCACCGGAAACAACCCCAGCGACGGCAACACCACAGACGATCGCACCGGCATATCATTGGTGGTGCGGATGGTAGGGGTCGCCACATTACACCCGGCGCTCCAGCCAATATAAGGCACCCCACGTTCGCGCACTGCCCGCTGGATCGGCACAATCAGGTTATGTTCATGCAGCATCTGGTTCAGCATCCAGGTATTGCCGCCGCTGACCAGAATACACTGGGCATGGGTAATCGCCTCTGCCGGGTTGCCGGCGTGGTGGATGCTGCTGACGCGGATGCCGAGCGCCGCTTCCAGCTCGGCAGCGCGCGCATCGTAGTCGCCGCGGATAATGGCGTAAGGGATCAGAATGGCCGAGTCGATACCACGCCGGGCAATCATCGCCTTGATACGTTCATGTGCGAACCCCAGCAACCGGGGGTCATCGGACAACTTTCCATTGCTAAGCAGAAACAGCTCCATTCACATACCCTCACTCGACAGGTGAAACCAGAAAGAGACACGGGGCGGCCGGTTTTCCCTCCGGATAATTGATTGGAAAGAAAAGGTAACCTGGCCGATTCCGCTTTACGTTAATGCAATTTCGCCACCGCCGCACGGCCATAAGATAAATTCCCGGCGCAATGCCACAAATCCGGCTGCACCGGGAAAAACGGCACGGCTATTTATCCGTAATCGCTTTTGCTATGCTTGCCTGCACAGCAGAAGGGCATGTGAATCTATGGAATCCTGGTATTTATTATATTGCAAACGCGGACAACTCCTGCGCGCGAAAGCGCATCTGGAGCGTCAGGCGGTAAATTGCCTGAGTCCAATGATCACGCTGGAAAAAATGGTCAGGGGTCGCCGTACCGCTGTCAGTGAGCCCCTGTTTCCCAATTATATGTTTGTGGAATTTGACCCGCACCGCATCCATACCACCACCATCAGCGCCACCCGCGGCGTCAGCCATTTTATCCGCTTCGGCAACCAGCCGGTGGTGGTCAGCCCCACGGTCATCCATGAACTGATCCATAACCCGGTGCAGGACGTCACAGACCCGGACACCCCACAGCCCGGCGACACGGTGCTCATCACCGACGGCGTGTTTGAGGGGTTGCAGGCGATCTACACCGAGCCGGACGGCGAGGCGCGCTCTATGCTGCTGCTTAACCTGCTGAATAAACAGGTTTGCCAGAGCGTGGATAACCGCCTGTTCCACAAGATGTAACGCCGCCCCATTAAAAAAGGCACGCCTGCGCGTGCCTTTTTTGTTTTGCTCTGCCGCTTAGCGCTGCATTTCCGCATCATGCAGCCATTGGGCCACACGCTTGGCGAAATAGGTCAGTACCCCATCCGCCCCGGCGCGCTTAAAGCACATCAGGGATTCCAGCACCGCCGGTTTCTCCTGCAACCAGCCGTTCTGGAACGCGGCCATGTGCATCGCGTATTCACCAGACACCTGATAAGCGAAAGTCGGCACGCCAAAGGTGTGTTTCACGCGGTGGATGATGTCCAGATACGGCATCCCCGGTTTCACCATCACCATATCCGCCCCTTCCTGCAGATCCTGCGCGATCTCCTGCAGCGCTTCATCGCTGTTGGCCGGGTCCATCTGATACGTTTTTTTGTCGCCGCCTTTCAGGTTGCTGCTGGAGCCGACCGCGTCACGGAACGGGCCATAGTAGCAGGAGGCATATTTCGCGGAATAGGCCATGATCTGGGTGTTAATCAGGCTCTGGGCTTCCAGCCGATCGCGGATGGCGCCGATGCGGCCGTCCATCATGTCGCTCGGGGCGATGATTTCCGCGCCTGCTTCCGCGTGGGAGAGCGCCTGGCGCACCAGGATCTCTTTGGTGACGTCATTGATGACGTAGCCGTCCGCATCGATGATGCCGTCCTGGCCGTGGGTGGTGTACGGGTCGAGCGCCACATCCGTCAGCAGGCCGAGTTCCGGCACCGCGTCTTTCAGGGCGCGGACGGCGCGCTGCACCAGCCCGTCCGGGTTGTAGGCTTCTTCCGCGTGCAGGCTTTTCAGGTCACCCTCGATCACCGGGAACAGCGAGAGCACCGGCACGCCGAGTTTGGCAATCGTTTCTGCCTCTTTGATCAGCAGGTCGATACTCATCCGCTCTACGCCCGGCATAGACGGAACGGCCTGACGACGGTTGGTACCTTCCATCACGAACACCGGGTAGATCAGGTCATTTACCGTGAGCTGATTTTCTGCCACTAAACGGCGGCTGAAATCATGGCGGCGCACACGGCGCATACGGCGACCTGGAAAGGTACCCGGAAATGCATAGCTCATCGTATTTCTCCTACTTAAGCCAGTCGGAACAGCCGACGGGCGTTGTCATCAGTTTTCTTACCCAGCCATTCAGGCTCGTCCCCGCGCCAGGCGGCAACCTGTTGAACAATGTGGGGCAGAAAACAGGGCTCATTGCGGCGGGATGCAGGTTTTTCAGGTAAATCCCGGGGCAACAGATAAGGGGCGTCAGTTTCCAGCAACAGGCGATCGGCCGGAATCAGCGGCAACAGGGCGCGCAGTGCCAGGCCGCGCCGTTCATCACAGACCCAGCCGGTAATGCCGATGGAAGCGCCAAGATCGAGACACGCTTCCAGTTCAGGCTGCGTGCCGGTAAAACAGTGCACCACCACGCCGGGTAACTGCGCTACCCAGGGGGCCAGCAGGGCAATAAAGCGTTCATGGGCATCACGGCAATGCAGGAAAACCGGCCGTTGCAACTCGGCGGCCAGGGCCAGCTGCGCAGTGAAAGCGCGCTCCTGGCTGGCCGGGTCAGAAAAGTTACGGTTGAAATCCAACCCGCACTCGCCAATAGCGGCCACGCCGGGTTGTGCCGCCAGCTGGCGGATCTGCTGCTCAACCTGCGCATCCCAGCCGGAGGCCTCATGCGGGTGTACGCCGGCAGTGGACCAGCAAAAACCGGGGTATTCTGCGGCCAGCCGGGCGGCTTCTGCGCTTTCCGCAGCATTGGTACCGGTCAGCAGCATTCCGGTCAGCCCGGCGGCACGGGCGCGCCGGATAACCTCCGGGCGGTCTTTAGCGAACTGCGGGCTGGTCAGGTTAACGCCAATATCAAACATGCAGATGTCCAAAACAGAAGCCGCCCTCGGGGGGCGGCTGGGGTAAATCTGGGGCGCTTACGGCGCGCTGGATGAGGAACCATCCTCCGTGTCGTCGTCAATATCCTGACGGCGTTTGCCCACATAGAAGCGGCCAAAGAACACACCAATCTCAAACAACAGGTACATCGGAATCGCCAGCAACGTCTGCGAGAACACATCCGGCGGGGTCAGTAACATCCCTACCACAAACGCACCCACCAGCACATAAGGGCGTTTGGTCTTGAGATCTTCCGGTGTGGTAACGCCGCTCCAGCACAGCAACACAATCGCAATCGGCACCTCAAACGACACCCCGAACGCCATAAACAGCGCCATCACAAAGTCGAGGTAGTTATTGATGTCAGTCGCAATCAGCACGCCGGCCGGGGCTGTTTTCGCAAAAAAGCCGAACGCCAGCGGGAAAACGATGAAGTACGCAAACGCCATCCCGATGTAGAACAGCAAAGAGCTGGAGAACAGCAGCGGCATCATCAGACGGCGTTCATGCTTATACAGCGCCGGGGCGATAAAGGCCCAGACCTGATACAGAATGATCGGGGCAGAAACAAACACCGACACGATCATCGTCAGCTTGATCGGGGTAAAGAACGGCGAGGCCACATCGGTTGCGATCATACTGGCCCCGTGTGGCATCTGTTTAATCAATGGTGCGGAAACCAATTGGTAGATGTCATTGGAGAAATAGGCCAAAGCCAGGAAAACCACCAGTACCGCAATGATGCAATTCAGCAACCGCTTACGCAGCTCAATCAAATGGCTGATAAGCGGTTGGGTATCTTCAACAGCCATGTTTTAACGATCGCCCGTGGGTTGATGGGAAGAAGAGGCAGGCAGCGTAACCTTTTCCGCCTGCGGCACACGGTTTTCCGCTTGCGGCATACTGTTTTCCGCCTGCGGCACGCTCTGTTTCGCCGGTGTGACGACATTATCTGCCTGCGGCAATACGCTATCCGCTTGCGGCAATGCGTTATCCGCCTGTGGGCTAACCGGCACCGCCGGGGAAACGTCAGCCTTTTTCAGCGATGGCGCTACGGGTACTGTTTTTTCCAGCACCGGCGCATCCGGCACCGCGGCGGGTGCGCTGGCCACGGTGGCGGAGTCTCCCGGCGTCACGCCATCATGCAACGCTTCCGGATCGGTGATCGCCGGCTGATGAATGGTACGCGCGGCCTCATCGGCTTCACTGTAAGAGCGCTTCATCGATTCCGCCGCCTCTTTCAATTCATCCATGGAAGCTTTCAGCTCTGGCGTCAGGTTTTTCAGCCCTGCCTCTTCCGCTTTTTTCAGGCTGTCCTGCAACTCCTGCAGTTTCAGCTCCTGGGCCAGTTCGGTCTGCACCGATGCGGCCAGCGAACGTAATGCGCGGATCCACCCCGCTACTGTTCTGACTGCGACAGGTAAGCGCTCCGGCCCAAGTACCACCAGACCAATTACCATGACCAGCAACAGTTCACTAAACCCGATATCGAACACGGTTTACACCTGCTCTTTGTCTTTGCTCTTGGCATCATCCGGCTTTACCACGATCACCGGCTTTTCAGACAGGTTTTTGGTGGTGAAGTCTGCATCGTCAGACGGTTTCTCTGATTTGGCGGCCGGTGTTGCGTCATCATTCATCGCTTTTTTAAAGCCTTTGATCGAGGCACCCAAATCGGAACCCAGACCGCGCAGCTTGTTGGTACCAAACAGCAGAACCACGATCACTGCAATAATCAGTAATTGCCAAATGCTAATGCCACCCATTGTATTTACCTCTCAAAGCCGGAATGTAGAAAAGGAATGTCGCTAAACAGTGCCGTATTATACGGCACCTTCTTACGCTTTCTTACTCAAACACGTTCTTGCTTCACTTCATTTACCGCTGCGCTGCCAGCCCACTACCCAGGTGACAATCCCGGCGGCCATCAGCCAGGCGGGGTAAACCTCTTCATGGCCCAGCAGTAACAGCGTCCCGCTCAGCAGTAAGGTCGCGCCAATACCGAACAGATAACGTGACTGGCCGTTGCGCACCCGGTGCTCCCGCATTTCGGCTGACAACTTCTCGACGCTGTGGTGCAACTGGCGGTTGCGCTGAAGGCTCTCAAACACCAGGTCCGGCAACTCTGGCAGCTTCTCCGTCCAGAACGGGGCTTTCTGCTTGAAGGCGCGGATCATCGCCGGCAGGCCAACCTGATCGCGCAGCCACTCCTCCAGGAACGGTTTGGCGGTCGTCCAGAGGTCAAGCTGCGGGTAGAGCTGACGCCCCAGCCCTTCCACATAGAGCAGGGTCTTTTGCAACAGCACCAGCTGTGGCTGCACTTCCATATTAAACCGCCGGGCGGTGTTAAACAGGTTGAGCAGCACATTCCCGAACGAGATATCCGCCAGTGGTTTCTCAAAGATTGGTTCGCACACGGTACGGATAGCGAATTCGAAATCTTCGACGTTGGTGTCCGGCGGCACCCAGCCGGAATCCACATGCAACTCCGCCACCCGCCGGTAGTCCCGGTTAAAGAAGGCGATGAAGTTTTCCGCCAGGTAACGCTTGTCTTCTTTGTTGAGCGAGCCGACGATACCGCAGTCGATGCCGATATAGAGCGGATCGGCCGGGTGCTCGTAACTCACAAAAATGTTGCCGGGGTGCATATCCGCGTGGAAGAAGCTGTCGCGGAACACCTGGGTAAAGAACACCTGCACGCCGCGCTCTGCCAGCAACTTCATGTTGGTGCCCTGCGCTTCCAGCGCCGGAATATCCGACACCGGGATGCCGTAGATCCGCTCCATCACCAGCACCGTTTCCCGGCAGTAGTCAGAGTAGACTTCCGGCACATAGAGCCGGTTACTGCCTTCAAAATTACGGCGCAACTGGATGGAGTTGGCCGCTTCACGCAACAGGTTCAGCTCGTCCAGCAGGGTTTTTTCATACTCCCGCACCACTTCCAGCGGGCGCAGGCGACGGCCGTCAGGCAGCAGCCGCGGCAACCAGCCGGCCAGCCGGTTCATCAGGCGCATGTCAGCCTTAATCACCGGCAGGATGTCCGGGCGGATCACCTTCAGCACCACCTCTTTGCCGTTCTCCTTCATGCGGGCGGTATGCACCTGCGCAATGGAGGCCGAGGCCAGCGCCTTTTCATCAAACTCATCAAACCATTTTTCCAGCGGGCCACCGAGGGCCGCTTCAATATGGCGGCGCGCCTGACGGCCATCAAACGGCGGAACACGGTCCTGCAACAGGGCCAGCTCATCGGCGATCTGCGGTGGGAACAGATCGCGGCGGGTAGACATCATCTGCCCGAACTTGATCCAGACCGGCCCCAGCTCCTGCATCGCCAGCCGCAGCCGCACGCCCAGTTGCTTGTCATGGTGCCGGTTGGGCATCCAGAACAGCAACCGGCGGCCAAAGCGCAGCGGAAAGGTTAAACGCATACGGGGGATCAGCTCATCCAGCCCATAGCTCAGCACAACACGCACAATCAGATAGAGGCGACGCAATTCACCCGGGGTCATGGCTTCGTCTCCATAGCGTTGATGCGGGCGTCGAGCCTGTCCAGCTCGCGGGCCAGCGCATCGACTTCTTCATTAAACCAGACAATCTCCAGCGGCGCCGGGGCGAGTTTCCACTCTTCCGTCAGCACTTCGCTGAGGTGCCCCTGTCGCCGTACCAGCGCCGACCGGAAAAGCTGCGCGCCTTTCCAGACGGATTGTGAAAGGCCTTGCGCGGCGATATCACCAATGTAAGGGGCGAGCAGATCCGCCGGCTCCCACTCGGCCATATCCAGCAGGGCCACCAGTTGCTGAACGACCTGCAAATCGCCGTCCACAATCAGTTCACCCTGGCGCATCAGCGGCGAGAGTTGCTGGCGGTCACGTAACTTCATTAACACACCCAGGCGGGTAGAGACGGTACAATCCGCCTCACCGGCCCACTCCCCGACGACATCGGCCTGGCGTTCGCTGAAGATCAGGGTGAGGGGCGTGTCCAGCTCCTGGAGCCGGATGCGCAGGATCTTGCCGGCCAGCCGCAACCGGGCGGCCTTCATGCTGGGTTCACGGTAGAGCAACCGGTTCAGGGCGGTCTCCAGCCCTGCCGTCAGTAACGGGGTTAACAACATGGCATTACCCCGTCAGAATTTGAAACCGCGATGTAAGGCAACAATGCCTCCGGTGAGGTTGTGGTAGTTGACGTTGTCAAACCCGGCATCACTCATCATCCCTTTCAGGGTCTCCTGATCGGGGTGCATGCGGATGGACTCCGCCAGATAGCGGTAACTGTCTGCGTCTTGCGCCACCAGCTCACCAATCCGCGGCAGCAGGTGGAAGGAGTAGGCGTCATAAGCTTTATTCAGCGGCTCCAGCACCGGCTTAGAGAACTCCAGCACCAGCAGGCGGCCGCCCGGCTTAAGCACCCGGAACATGGAACGCAGCGCCTTCTCTTTTTCGGTGACGTTACGCAGGCCGAATGAGATGGTAATACAGTCGAAGTAATTATCCGGGAACGGCAGCGCCTCGGCGTTGGCCTGCACATAGCTCACGTTGCCGACCACGCCCAGGTTGCGGAGCTTTTCGCGGCCCATTTTCAGCATGGAGTCATTGATGTCGGCCAGGACGACCTCGCCCTTGTCACCCACCAGGCGGGAAAATTTCGCCGTCAGGTCGCCGGTACCGCCGGCCAGATCCAGCACTTTCTGCCCACGGCGCACGCCGCTGCAATCGATAGTAAAACGCTTCCAGATACGGTGGATGCCGAACGACATCAGGTCGTTCATCAGGTCATATTTCGCCGCCACGGAGTGGAAGACGTCCGCTACCATGCCCTCTTTTTCATCTTTAGCCACGGTGCGGAAACCAAAGTGAGTGGTTTCCTGAGTCTGATCTACCATGTTTTATGCCCGCTTTTCAGTCAATCTCATGGGGGTGAGGCGCGCCCCACCCCGCCGGTGTCCCTGCCGTGCCGGCAGGGGTCGCTTCATTTATCGTGCTAACGTATGCAGTGCTAACGTATTAAGGGTACTGCTCATTGATGGAGGTTTTTTCAGGAGGGAAGATACCTGCCGGCTGATCTTCCTGCGGCTCCTCCTGCTCCGGCAACGCGCTGTCAGGGGCATCTTCTGCCCTGGCCGTGGCGGCAAGCGTCGGGCTGATAGGCCGTTTAACTTCAACGCCCATGGCCCGGAAACCTTCAACTTGTCCTATAAGGTTACCACGCCCTTGCGCCAGTTTGTTCATTGCCAGCCGATAACTTGCCTGCGCCTTGTCCAGGTTCTGGCCCATCGACTCCATGTCATCCACGAATAAGCGCAATTTGTCATACAGACGGGCGGCGCGCTCCGCAATGCGCTGCGCGTTGCGGCTCTGGTGCTCATAGCGCCAGAGGTTGGTAATGGTGCGCAGGGCCACCAGCAGGGTCGTCGGGCTGACCAGCATAATATTGTGTTGCAGCGCTTCGTTAATCAGCTCCGGTTCGCGGTCAATCGCCAGCAGGAAGGCCGGCTCCACCGGAATAAACATCAGTACATAATCCAGGCTGCGCAAGCCGGGCAGTTGCTGGTAATCCTTGCGCCCCAGCAGGCGGATGTGGCCGCGTAACGAACTGAGATGCTCGCCCAGCGCAATTTCCCGCTCGGCATCGTCCGTGCTGTTGAAGTAGCGCTCATACGCCACCAGCGACATCTTGGCATCAATCACCACATCTTTTTCCTGCGGCAAGCGCACGATCACATCCGGCTGCATCCGGCTGTTGCTGTCCACACGGATACTGACCTGGGTCTCATACTCATACCCTTCCCGCAGCCCGGAGGCCTCCAGCACACGGCTCAGTACCACCTCGCCCCAGTTACCCTGGGTTTTGTTATCCCCTTTCAGGGCTTTGGTGAGGTTAATCGCCTCCTGCGCCATCTGCGCATTCAACTGCTGCAAGTGCCGGATCTCATGGGCCAGCGTATGGCGCTCACGCGCCTCCTGCCCGAACCCTTCCTGCACCTGGCGGCGGAAGCCATCCAGTTGTTCGCGCAGCGGCAGCAACAACCGGTCAAGGCTCTGGCGGTTTTGTTCATCCACCCGGCGGCCATTCTGTTCAAAAATGCGGTTTGCCAGCTGTTCGAACTGCGCATTCAGCCGCTGTTCACTGTTCATCAGCAGCCGCTGTTTCTCTTCCGCCGCCATCCGCGTCTCTTCCAGCCGGATCGTGACCTCACGCAGTTCCGCTTCCTGTGCGCTGTTGCTTTCACGCTGGGCGCGCAGCTCCTGGTCAAGCTGTTCACATTCACGGCGCCAGTGCGCCAATTGCTGCGCCTTCTCCTGCCCGGCTGCTACCTGGCTGTGAAGCGTGCGCAGCTCCAGTTCATTTTCGCGTATACGCTGCTGGCCCTGCTGCACCTGCGTCAGGAGTGCCTGTTGCGCACTCTGCGCCTGTGCCAGCGACTGTTCCAACAGGCGCAAGGCGGTATCGTGCCGGGCCTGCTGTTGCTGTTGCCGCACCCCGGCCAGCAGCCAGCCACCGCCGACACCCGCCAGACAGGCCACCAGACTGTACATTATGCTGATATCCATGCTTGTTCCGCTGTGAAACGCTGATAGCCTGCCACGTTAAGGAAAGCGTCCCCGCCTGTCCAGCAAGGTTTGGTACGCTGCGTACTGCCTCGCAAAAGGCGCTGGCGCAAGGCTGCACCGCCGCGTTGCGTTAACAGGAACCTGACAGAATACGCTCCTCTTACCCGCAAAGCCCGTAACCTTGCGTAAACAAAGATAAACCTTTGTATAACAACTATGCGCCCCTCTGGACGTGTTCCGCCCTTTTCAGGGGACATTCCCTGAAGGCTGACCTTAGCAGATTCGCAGGGGAATAAAAAAAGGGGGCCGCCGATGCGACCCCCTTTTCAGACAACAGACAGCCCCGTTCAGATAAGACGACGGGCAGCCTCTACCACGATTTTCACCGCATGGCTTTCTGTCTGCTTCATGGTTTCCGCATTCGGGATCTCTTGCTGGGTGCGGTTTACGATTACCCCGGCCACCATACCGGCACGCAGGCCCTGACTGGCGCACATGGTCAGCAGCGTGGCGGACTCCATCTCGTAGTTCATCACGCCCATTTCCTGCCACTCTTGCATGGATTCTTTGAAGCGGCGCACCACCCGGCCAGAGAAAGTGTCATAGCGCTCCTGGCCTGGGTAGAAAGTGTCAGAAGAGGCGGTCACGCCGATGTGCGTGGTCGCACCCACGGCTTTCGCGGCCTCGACCAGCGCGGTGGTGCAGGCGAAATCAGCCACGGCCGGGAACTCCATCGGCGCGAAGTGCAGGCTGGCACCGTCCAGGCGTACTGCGGCAGTCGTCACCAGCACATCACCCACATTAATGTGGTTCTGGATAGCGCCGGTGGTGCCGATGCGCAGGAAGGTACGCACGCCTAGCTGGGCCAGCTCTTCAACCGCGATAGACGTGGACGGGCCGCCAATGCCGGTGGAGCAGACGATCACAGGTTTGCCGTCCAGCTCCGCACGCCATGACGTAAATTCGCGGTGAGCAGCCAGCTTGACCGGGTTTTCCATCAGTCGGGCAATTTTTTCCACACGCTCCGGATCACCGGGAACGATGGCCAGCGTGGCGCCTTGCAGGTCAGCTTTGGTCAGGCCAAGGTGAAAAACGTCAGATTTGGACATACGGAACTCCTGTTAACGATTCATTTCCGAAAGGAAGAGAAAGGGACTTTACTGAAATCCAGGGTTATTTTTTGTGATGAACGTCACTTACGCCATAGAGAACATGCATCAGCGACAACATTTATGTGATGAATTTCACAATAAAACCCATTATTGCGCTGATTATAAGCGACTACGCCCCATCCTGTCCTGCTTTACTCTGCCCCTGCCCGTCACCATCACGCTCCCTCAGATCCGATAACGCGGTGGCTGCCCAGTACGGGGTAAAAACGCTGCCACACGTTGGCCGGGCCAGCTGTCTATTGCGGGCAGACCGCCACTTTCGTTATAGCGCCTTTTCTACCTCTATTAATAGAGAATCTTTCAGAAAAAAACTTACCTTTTCTTATTTTTACCCGTTATTTTTCTTATTATAAAAACTCAAAAAAAAAGCCTTGAACAATTAATTATTGGTTAACTAATTTTAAAGGAAAAATAAATATTTAAGCCTTTTATTCATTAATAGAATCGTGAGTTTCTTCACTTTTCTCATTAACTAAAACGTATAAAGGGCCTGATAAATTGAAAACACTTAACACAACACGCACACCCTTATCCTCCGGCATTATTAAAGCGTTACCTTTATTTATCCTCATATCAAGTGGCGCGCTGGTGACATCGGCGCAAGCAACCTCTATTAATGATGATGATAAAGACCAAAGCCCACCCATCCATATCAATGGAAACGATGAAATAAAACAGTCAGATCTTTCCTTATACCCAGGCGGCCTCATCATTAAGACCACCGGTACATCCTCACATGGTATATATGTGCAAAACACCGGGGAGATTTATGAAAGTGAAGCCACTTCCCTGAAAATAACCACAGAGGGCGAGAATGCTCACGCCATTCATATTCAGGATAGCAGTAGCGTCAACTTATTAAGCCCACTTACAGTTAACACCACAAACAAAGGCGCGTCTGGGATTTTTATTACCGGCGACAATAATAAATTCAACACAGCGTCAGATGCCACCCTGACGACGCAAGGTGAAAACAGTGCCGGCCTCATGATTAACGGCCAGAAGAATACCGCGACCTTTAAAAATCTGACGGTAGCAACCAACGCCGCCCGTGCCGATGGTATTAGCATTAACGGCCAGAATAATAGTGCAGTTGTTGATCAGTTGTCGGTCACGACAAAAGGTGAGTTCAGCCATGCCATCAGAGCAACCGGCGCGGGAAGCACGTTCACTGCACAGGGCGGCAGCCTGACCACCGAAGGGGAGAATGCCTATGGTATTTTGGCCGCAGAGAACGCCGTGGTTACCCTCACCAATACCGACATTACTTCCGGCGGAGCTTATGGAGGCGGCGTGCTGGCCACCGACAACAGCGTCGTCAATCTCACCGGCGATATGGCCAATCTGAATACCATCAAAACCACCGGTGCAAGTGGTGCATCGCTGGCGGCAAAATCTGGCGCTCAGATCAACATTAAAAACATGAAGGTGATCACTGACGGCACCAAAGATCAGTCGTTATTTGTCAGCACCCAAGCCGCGATCCACGGTGAAAACCTTCAGATCGTCAATCATGCTGACAGCGTATCTACCTTGCATCTCTATCAGCAGCAAACCGTCGCCGCAGCCCAGCAAGGCGGCACCTTGACCCTGAAAGACTCCACGGTAATCAGCGATCGGGCGAAAACGGCCCTGTATGCCGATGGCGGTGACTGGACAGCTACGTTGGATCACACCGATCTGACCGCCGTTCAAGGCTCAGCAATCTATGTTGCCAACGATCTGACCGCTGCCAAAGAGACGGAGCTGCTCGCGCAATCGGCCAACCTGACGTTTACCGCGCAAAACAACAGCACGATTACGGGTGATGTCATTGTCGAAACACAAGACAACCTTGCCAATACCCTGACCATGAGCCTGCTGGGCTCCACCTTTAACGGCGCATCCCAGGGCAATATCGACCTGACAGCCGATAACAGCACCTGGAATATGTCCGCCTCCTCGACGGCGAACTCCCTGGCGCTGAAGAACAGCCGGGTCGCTTTCTCCCCAGAAGGGGATTACAAGACGCTGACCACCCAATCGCTCTCCGGTACCGGGGATTTTTACCTGAACACCGAGCTGAATGAGGGCGGTACCAACAGCAAAACCGACAAAATCATTGCGGGCACGGCGGATGCGGCAGGCAACTTTACCCTGCACATTAATGGCCGCGGTGCGGGGGCCTACACCGAAGGAAACGGTATAGAAGTCGTGCAGATTCAGGACAGCAGCCGCACCCATTTTGCCCTGGGTGAAACCGTCAGTGTGGATGCCTTTAACTATTACCTGTTTGAAGGCGGCAAAGACGGCGCAGCAGACACCGCCAATGACTGGTATCTGCGGGCAGAATTCCCGGATCAGGATCCGTCAGACGGGGATGATTTACCTGATCAGAACGGTGGAAATGACGGCAATGGCGGCAACGGCGGCAATGGCGGCAATGGCGGCAATGTCACCCCGTCAGCGAAACCGTACCGCGAGGAAGTCCCCGGTTATGCCGTGGCCCCCTACCTGAACCTCTATTACGGCCTGCAAACGGTCGGCACACTGCATGAACGTATGGGCGATGCCGAACAGTATGCGCGCAACTATAACAACCTGGCCTGGGCGCGTACCGGGGGTGATACCACCTCGTTCAATGCCGGGCGCTTTGGTTATGACACCCACTCCTGGTTCGCGCAGTTTGGTAAAGATCTCTATCAGGATGCGCTGGACAACGGCACCCGCGTGCATGGCGGCGTGATGGTGACTCTCGGCCACCAAAGCAGCGACGCCCAGGATCAGTACCGCTCACGCGCCAATAAACAGGTCGCGACCGGGGCGATCAACACAGACGCCTACAGCCTCGGCGGTTACTACACCCGCTACGCGCAGGACGGCAGCTATATCGACGCGGTCGGCCAGTTCACCTACTACCGCAACCAGTATGAGAGCCGCTTCAATGCCCGGCAGGACAGCTACGGCACCCTGCTTTCTGTGGAAGGCGGCAAGCCGTTTGGCGTCAGCGAAAACTGGAAAATTGAGCCGCAGGGCCAGTTGGTTTACCAATACCTGATCGGCGAAGATTTTGGTGATGCGATATCCAACGTCTCCGGGGCCAACAGCAGCGCCCTGACCGCGCGGGCGGGCGTGCGCCTGTTCCGCGACCAACAGGAAGACAAGCAATCGGAGACCTTCAAACCTTACCTGACGGCAGATATTGTGCATAACTTCACCGATGCCCCGTCGGTGCGGGTGGGGGGTACCGAGGTTCAGGCCGATCTGGCCACCGACTGGTGGCAAACCGGGGCGGGTGTCACGGCGAAAGTCAGCGAAAACACCTGGATCTATGCCGATGCGCAATACATGAAAGGCTTCAGTGACGATATGGAAGGCTATGTCGCTCATATTGGTGTTCAGGGAAGTTTTAAATAATCATTTCCTGATAATGTGACCTGTCCGCGCCCCAGGGCGCGGATTTTCTTTATGCCACAGAATGCCCTTGCCTGCCCTCCTTCTGCCACGTATTAGTATCCTGCTTACCATTCTGATTTTATTTCCTATAGTTAATGCTGCGCAGCGCTACCCATTACTACGCGGAGACCGCAATGAAAATAACTGAACATCAGACCCAGCAGGCCACCGGCGGTTTTGCACCCGCTGTCGCTCCTGTTGCCTCGACGACCCGCCATACTGACGATCACGACCTGCACACCAGCGAAACCACCATTCCGACCCAGGGTGAAAATATGCCGGCCTATCTGGCACGCCCGGCCGCCGCATCCGGCCCCTTGCCGGTGGTGCTGGTGGTACAGGAAATTTTCGGCGTGCATGAACACATCCGCGATCTCTGCCGCCGGCTGGCCAAAGAGGGCTATCTGGCGATTGCGCCGGAGCTCTATTTCCGCCAGGGCGATCCGCAGGAGTACGCCACCATTGATGAGCTGTTCAGCAAACTGGTGAGCAAAGTGCCTGACCAGCAAGTGCTGGCAGATCTCGACCACACCGCACACTGGGCAACCCGGCATGGCGGCGAAGCCAACCGGCTGGCGATTACCGGCTTCTGCTGGGGCGGGCGCATCGCCTGGCTTTATGCCGCCCATAACCCGCAACTGAAAGCCGCTGCCGCCTGGTACGGCAAGCTGGTGGGCGAGAAGTCACTCAACCAGCCGAAACACCCGGTGGACATCGCGGTGGATCTCAATGCCCCGGTGCTGGGGTTGTATGGCGGGCAGGACAGCGGCATCCCGCAGGATACGGTAGAAACCATGCGCCAGGCGATCCGCGCAGCCAACGCCACCGCCGAGATTGTGGTCTACCCGGATGCCGGGCACGCGTTTAATGCCGATTACCGGCCAAGCTTTAATCAGGAAGCGGCCGATGATGGCTGGCAGCGGATGCTGGCCTGGTTCAAACAGTATGGAATGGCGGGCACGGGCTGAGCACGGCTATAAAAACCGTGCGGCGGGTTAGCCCTCTGACACGACCAAAAAAGGGCGCAGATGCGCCCTTTGCTTTTCCGGCATCACCTCAGGCGCCGGCCTTTACACCTCTGTGGCCCGCAGGCGCTGGGCGGCTTTTACCATATTAGCCAGGGCCTGACGGGTTTCCGGCCAGCCACGGGTTTTCAGGCCGCAATCCGGGTTAACCCACAGGCGCTCCGCCGGGATAGTCTGCGCGGCTTTACGCAGCAGCGCCTCCATCCACTCCACGCCCGGCACATTCGGCGAGTGGATGTCATACACGCCGGGGCCGATTTCGTTCGGGTAGTCGAACACCTTGAACGCTTCCAGCAGATCCATATCCGAACGCGAGGTTTCGATGGTGATCACATCGGCATCCAGCGCGGCGATGGAATCCATGATGTCGTTGAACTCGCAGTAACACATATGGGTGTGGATCTGCGTTTCATCATTGGCAACCGCGGCATTCAGTTTGAAGGCGTCCACGGCCCAGGCCAGGTAGGCCTGCCAGTCGGAACGGCGCAGCGGCAGCCCTTCCCGCAGTGCCGGTTCATCAATCTGGATGATGCCGATCCCGGCTTTTTCCAGGTCGGCCACTTCGTCACGCAGTGCCAGCGCAATCTGTTTGGCAATCACCTCACGGGAGACATCCTCACGCGGGAAGGACCAGCAGAGAATGGTCACCGGGCCGGTCAGCATCCCTTTCACCGGTTTGTCAGTCAGGGACTGGGCATACGTCGCCCACCCGACGGTAATCGCCTGCGGGCGGCTGATGTCCCCGATGATCACCGGCGGCTTCACGCAGCGGGAACCGTAGCTCTGCACCCAGCCGTTCTGGGTGAAGACGAAGCCGTCCAGATGCTCGCCGAAGTACTCCACCATGTCGTTACGCTCAGCTTCCCCGTGCACCAGCACATCCAGGCCCAGGCGCTCCTGCTCGGCAATCGCCTGCTTAATATGCTCGCTGATGCCGGTGCGGTAGTGATGACTGTCCAGGCGGCCCTGTTTGAAGTCCAGGCGCAGGCTGCGGATTTCCGTGGTCTGCGGGAAAGAGCCGATGGTGGTGGTCGGCCAGGCGGGCAGGTTAAATTTGGCGCGCTGTTTTTCAGCGCGGATTGGGTAAGCGTGCGGGCGCTCGCAGTCCTGCGCGGTGATCGCCACCAGACGGTTGCCCACGGCGGCGTTATGCACACGGCTGGAGTCGCGGCGGGCACGGATCGGCGCGCTGTACGCCGCCGCCTCGGCCAGCGTCTCCCGGTCGCCCTGGTTCAGGGCGCGCGTCAGCAGGGCCAGTTCACCACATTTTTGCAGGGCGAAGGCGAACCAGCTTTTCACTTCTTCATCCAGCCGGGTTTCCACGCTCAGGTCGATCGGGCTGTGCAGCAGGGAGCAGGAGCTGCCGAGCCACAGGGTACGTTGCCCACCAGTCAGCGGTTGCAGGCGATCCAGCCAGCGGCTGAGGTCAGCCCGCCAGACATTACGGCCGTTGATCACGCCCAGCGAGAGCACCCAGTCAGCGGGCAGCGCGTTGTCCAGCGCGGCGATGTCATCATGGCCTGCCACCACGTCCACATGCAGCCCCTGCACCTCCAGATGGCGGATAGTCTCAAGGTTGTGGCCGATGCTGTCGAAATAGGTGGTCAGCAGCAGGTTGGTCTGGCCGTTCAGCGCGGCATAGGCGGGTTTGAATGCGTCCAGCCAGGCTTGCGGCAGTTCCAGCACCAGCGCCGGTTCGTCAATCTGTACCCACTCAATGCCGCGTTTAGCCAGCTCCGCCAATACCTGCTGGTAAACCGGCAGAATGTCCTCCAGCAGGGAGAGGCGGTCGAACGGCTCGCCTTTCACTTTGCCCAGCCACAGGTAAGTCACCGGGCCAAGCAGCACCGGCTTAACCGGGTGGCCCAGCGCCAGCGCCTCATCCACTTCATCCAGCAGCTGTGTCCAGGTCAGGGCAAAGCGCTGGCCTTGGTGGAATTCCGGCACGATGTAGTGGTAGTTGGTGTTAAACCATTTGGTCATTTCGGCCGCGGCTGCCGGTTCACCGGTGGGTGCCCGGCCACGGCCGATGCGGAACAGCGTGTCCAGATCTATCTTACCGGCGGCATCCTGGTGGCGCGGCGGCACGTTGCCCAGCAGCAGGCTGGTGGTCAAGACATGGTCATACCAGGCGAAGTCGCCGACCGGCAGCAGATCGACCCCGGCGTCACGCTGTTGCTGCCAATGACGGGCGCGCAATTCACGACCCACAGCCAATAGCTCTTCCTGCGTTGACGTGCCTGCCCAGTAACTTTCTTGTGCCTTTTTCAGTTCACGACGCAGACCGACGCGCGGAAAACCCAGTGTGTGGTTCAGAATTGCCATGGTCAAAACCCTCATTTAGACGTCCAGATGTTTACACATCCATAATCCGCAGGTACTGTATATTCCACAAGCGCAAAATGTTCACTGTCACTGTGAAGGACTCTCATGATCGAACTTAAACACTTACGGACGCTGCAGGCGTTGCGGAATACCGGCTCACTGGCCGCCGCCGCCGCGCAGCTTCACCAGACGCAATCGGCGCTGTCGCACCAGTTCAGCGACCTGGAGCAACGGCTGGGGTTCCGGCTGTTCGTCCGTAAGAGCCAGCCGCTGCGCTTTACCCCGCAAGGGGAGATTTTGCTGCAGCTGGCGGAGCAGGTGTTGCCGCAGATCCAGCAGGCGCTTCAGGCGTGCCATGAGCCGCACCAGACCACCCTGCGCATCGCCATTGAGTGCCATAGCTGTATCCAGTGGCTGACCCCGGCGCTGGACAACTTCCGCCAGCGCTTCCCGCAGGTGTTGATGGATTTCAAATCGGGCGTGACCTTTGACCCGCAACCCGCGCTGCAACAGGGGGAACTGGACGTAGTACTGACGTCAGACATCCTGCCGCGCAGCGGGCTGCACTACTCACCGATGTTTGATTTTGAGGTACGGCTGGTGCTCGCGCCGGATCACCCACTGGCGACGAAAGGGCAGATTTTGCCGGAAGATTTGAGTGACGAGACGCTGATGATCTACCCGGTGCAGCGCCAGCGGCTGGACATCTGGCGCCACTTCCTGCAACCGGCCGGGGTCAGCCCGGCGCTGAAAAGTGTGGATAACACGCTGTTGCTGATTCAGATGGTGGCGGCGCGCATGGGGATTGCTGCGCTGCCGCACTGGGTGGTGGAGAGTTTTGAGCGCCAGGGGTTAATCGTCACCAAAACGCTCGGCAGCGGGTTGTGGAGCCGGCTGTACGCGGCGGTGCGCGATGGCGAGCAGCGCCAGCCGGTCACTGAGGCGTTTATTCGTTCGGCGCGCCAGCACGCCTGCGATCATCTGCCGTTTGTGAAGGACGCGGCGCGACCCAGCGGCGATGCACCCAAAGCGACGCCATTATCACTGCACCTCCCAGAATAAAACTCGGCCAGTGGGGCTGCTGTTGCCAGATCGCCAGATTAACCAGCAGCCCGGCCGGCACGTGGAAGTTGTTCATAATCCCCAGCGTGCCCGCATCCACCTGCGTTGCGCCGACGTTCCACATGAAGTAGCCCAGCGCTGAGGCGCCTACCCCGAGCCAGATCAGAATGCCCCATTGCAGGTGGGTGGTCGGCAGCTTATGCGGGTTACCGAACAGCGCCCACGCCACAATCGCGCACAGCACCGCGCCGATGTAGAACCAGGAGAACGCCGTGTGTTGCGGCATCGGCCGCGTCTCCATCAGCCGTTTATAGCCAACCTGCCCGAGGGCAAAACAGAGGTTCGCCGCCTGCACCAGCAGCAGCCCGATCACAAAGTGCTCGCTGATGTGGTCGTAACGGATAATCGCCGCGCCTGCCACCGCCAGCAGCGCGCTGAGGGCGTAGCCTATACGCACGCCGCGGCCGCTGATCAGGTCATAAATCAGCGTCACGTAGAGCGGTGTCATCACCGTAAACAGCAGGAATTCCGGTACCGTCAGGTAGAGGTACGCCTGGAAACTGATCAGGTACATGATGCCGAGCTGCATCGCGCCGACGCCCATATAGAGCAGCAGCGTCGAGGCTTTATAGCCGCGCCAGCGCAGGAACGGTAGGAACACCAGCGCCGCCAGCACCAGCCGGACCAGCACAGAAAAGACGCTGTCTACCTGCCCGGCCAGGTACTCGCCGATCAGGCTGAAAGAGAACGCCCACAAAATGGTGGTGATAATCAGTAAAAACACGGTGATTGTCGCTATCAAAGGGAAAAGGGAATTGTAACGGAAGCGCGCGCGTAAAAACGCCCGAAGATGGTTTACGTGTGATTATTATTTACACAAACAGACGCGTCTTTACCGGCCCGATCACGCACGCCCACACCGGGATGGCATACACTGAAAGCTTAGGAAGACAACGCCCGTGACGGGCAACGGAGAAGCAACATGAAAAAAATTACCCTGATCGCCTGCGCACTGGCCACCGGCCTTGTCACCGGCAGCGCCGTGGCGGACACCCTGAAACCGCTGTCGCCGCAACAACGCCAGCAGCAATTACTGAGCAACCCGGCGCAGCGCAGCACCCAACAGCGGATGCAGACCAACCAGCAGGTGCAGCAGCGCCAGCTGGAGATCGATCGCCAGTCCAGCGCACAGCAACAGAACCAGCAGTTGCGCACCCAGATGCAGACCGATCAGCAGCGCATCCAGCAGAACCAGCCCGGCAGCAAATAACCGGCCCAGGGCATCAGATACGGACGCCCAGCATGGTCAGAATCAACGGCGTGGTGATGCCCGACAGCGCCGTGGACATCACCAGGCTGGCCGCCGCCGGCCCGGCCAGCACGTTGAACTGGCGTGACATCAGGTAGACGTTCACCCCCACCGCCATCGACCCCAGCAACACCACCACGCGGGTTTCCATCTGCGGCAGATGCAGCGCCACCGCCAGCAGCCAGACCACCAGCGGTTGCACCAGCAGCTTCATCACACAGATGGCGGAACTGAGCTTCCAGCCGTCCCGCACCCGGTATTCCGCCAGCCCCATCCCCAGCACCACCAGCGACAGCGGCGCGGCACTCTGCCCCAGCATCGACACCGGCTGATCGATAAAATGCGGCAGCGGCAGGCGCGTCAGGCTGAACAGCGTGCCGGAGATAATGCCGATAATCAGCGGGTTGGTGAACACACTGCGGGCAGTTTTGGCGAAGCCCGCCAGCGTCGGCGAGCCGTTGCGCGCCCACTCAATTGAAATGGTTACCAGCGTCCAGAGGATCAGGCCGTTGAATACCAGCACCAGCGCCACCGAGGGAATGGCGGCCTCGCCCAGCATCACAGTGGCAATCGGTAATCCCAGCATCACGTTATTGGAGAAGATGCCGCTGAGGGCAAACACCGAGCCGGAGATACCGTCCAGCCGGAACAGGTGTTTTGCCAGCACCCGGCCCAGCACGAATACGATCAGGCAACTGCCGAAAAAGGCGATCAGCAGGCGGGCATCCACGGCGGGGCGTTTAGTGAAATCACACATCATGCGGAACAGCATGGCGGGCAGCGCGACGGAGAACACCAGGCGGGTCAGGCCGTCGGTAATTGAGGTAGGCCATTTTCCCCAGTGAATCAGCCCATATCCCAGTACGATCAACACAAATAACGGCACCGACAGCAAAATCTGATGCCACAGCGACAGCATAAAAGCAGGCATGACAATCCTTGCGTAAAGGCCGACGCCAAAAGTGCAGGCCCCGGGAAGTGAGTGACGGCGGCCTGCGTATTGTTAGGCGTCTATTATTTTGCCTGCTACGTAAAGTCCGCGCCCATCAAATCTATCCGGTCAGTGCAGATGCAGTCAACGCCCCAGCTGAGCAAAAGTCGCGCACGTTCCGGGCTGTTCACGGTGTAAACCAGAATCCGCAACCCGGCGGCTTTCAGCGCCTCCGTGCGCGCCTGGGTCAGCGCCTGGTGGTTGATATGCAACGAGATGCACTCTAGTTGGGTGGTCATCGCCTGCCAGTTTTCGTCCCACTCATCCAGCAGCAGGCCGCGCGGCAACTCCGGCACCGCCTGCCGGGCGGCGGCCAGCGCCTCGGCCGAGAAGGAGGAGAGCAGCGGCGGCACCGGCTGCCCTTCCCACAGCAGCCGGGCGGCGGAGGCCACCACTTTGCCGGTCTCTTTCTCGGTGCCGGTGGTGGGTTTGATCTCGATGTTCGCCATCAGCCCATGCTGCGCGCAGCGATCCGCCACTTCAGAGAGCAGCGGCAGTTTCTCACCGCGAAACGCGGTGCTGTACCAGTTGCCCGCGTCCAGCGTCACCAGTTTCTCCCATGGCAGGTCACCCGCCACGCCCCAACCGTTGCTGGTGCGATCCAGCGTATCGTCATGCAGCAGGAAAATCTGGCCGTCCTGCGCCAGCTTTACATCAAATTCAATCATCCGGTGGCCGAGGCGTACCCCGGTCTCAATCGCTACCAGCGTATTTTCCGGGGCCAGCGAGCCGCCGCCCCGGTGCGCCACGATGCGCGGGTAAGGCCAGTCTGTTGTCATTATTCCATCCGTAATCCATCAGCCGTATCAAAGATGTGCAGCGCCTGCGGCGGCAGCACCAGCGAAAGCTCAGAGCCAACCGCCGGGCAGTGCTCATGGGAGAGCCGCACCACCACGCCCTGCCCGCCCCACTGGCCGTGGGCGAGGTTATCCGCCCCCAGCCGCTCCAGCGTCACCACTTTCAGCGGCAGGCCGCGCGTGCTGCCGTCTGCCAGCTGAATATGCTCCGGCCGGATGCCCACGGTCAATGCCCGTTGGCTCCAGGCGGGGCGCACCTCCGGCAGCGGCAGGGCGGTGCCGTCTGCCAGCAGCAGCGCGCTGCCTTCAGCATCCACCTGCCCGTCCAGCAGGTTCATCGCCGGTGATCCCATAAACCCGGCGACAAAGCGGCTGGCCGGGCGCTGGTAGATCTCCGACGGCGTGCCGATCTGCTCCGCCACCCCTTTGTTCATCACAATCACCCGTTGCGCCAGCGTCATCGCCTCCACCTGATCGTGGGTGACGTAAAGACTGGTGGTGCGCAGGCGGCGGTGCAGCTGTTGCAGCTCCAGCCGCATCTGTACCCGCAGTTTGGCATCCAGGTTCGACAGCGGCTCATCAAACAGGAACACCGCCGGTTCACGCACAATCGCCCGCCCCATCGCCACCCGCTGGCGCTGGCCGCCGGAGAGCTCGCGCGGTTTGCGCTTCAGCAGCGGCTGGAGTTCCAGAATGCGCGCCGCCTCCTCGACCTTTTCTGCGATCTGCGCCTTGCCGAAGCCGCGGATCTTCAGGCCGTAGGCCATGTTGTCAAACACGCTCATGTGCGGGTAGAGCGCATAGTTCTGGAACACCATCGCGATGCCGCGATCTTTCGGCTCCAGATCGGTCACGCGCCGCCCGCCGATGTAAATATCGCCGCTGCTGGTGCGCTCCAGCCCGGCCACCATCCGCAACAGCGTGGACTTGCCGCAGCCGGAGGGGCCGACCATCACAATAAATTCGCCGTCGGCGACATCCAGATCAATCTGGCGGATCACCGGGGTTTTGCCGTCATAACTCTTGCTGATCGCCTGCAATTTCAGATTCGCCATTACTCACTTCTCACTGTCAACCAGACCACGAACAAACCAGCGCTGCATCGTCAGCACCACCACCAGCGGCGGCAACAGGGTCAGCAGCATCGCTGCCATCACCTGGTTCCACTGCGTTACGCCATCACCCAGCGAGATCATGCTTTTGATCCCGGCGACGGCGGTGCCCATCGAGGCGTCACTGGTGATCAGGATCGGCCACAGATACTGGTTCCAGCCATAGATAAAGGTGATCACAAACAGCGCTGCCAGGTTAGTCTTTGACAACGGCAGCACCACATCCCAGAAGAAACGCATCGGCCCCGCGCCGTCGATCCTGGCTGCTTCCAGCAGCTCATCCGGCAGCGTCATAAAGAACTGGCGGAACAGGAAGGTGGCGGTGGCGGAAGCCATCAGCGGCAGCGTCAGGCCGGTGTAGCTGTCCATCAGATGCAGCCCGGCCATCACCTCCACCGTCGGGAAGATCCGCACTTCCACCGGCAGCATCAGGGTGAGGAAAATCATCCAGAAAAACAGGCTGCGCAGCGGAAAACGGAAATAGACAATGGCGTAAGCCGAGAAGATCGACACGCTGATTTTGCCCAGAGTGATCACCAGCGCCATCACAAAGCTGTTGAACAGCAACAGGCTGAACGGCGCACTGTGGCGGCTGACCCCCTGCGCCCAGATAGTGCTGACGTTCTGCCACAAATGGCTGCCGGGCAGCAGCGTCATCGGCACCTGAAACACCTGCTGGTTATCCAGCGTGGCGGCCACAAACGCCACGTACAGCGGGAACAGCACCACCAGCACGCCGAGCAGCAGCATCACATGGCAGAAAATATCCAGCCCTCTGCGGTTTTCAATCATTGGTAACGCACCTTACGCTCGACAAAGCGGAACTGGAGCACCGTCAGCCCAATCACCAGCAGCATCAGCACCACGGATTGCGCGGCGGAACTGGCCAGATCCAGCCCGGCAAAGCCCTCACGGTAAATCTTGTAGATAAGCGTGGTGGTGGCCTGTACCGGCCCGCCGGCGGTGGCCGCGTCGATCACCGGGAAGGTGTCGAAGAAGGCGTACACCAGGTTGACCACCAGCAGGAAGAAGCTCACCGGCGAGATCAGCGGCAATACCAGATTGAAGAAACGCCGGACCGGCCCGGCGCCGTCAATCGCCGCCGCCTCCACCAGCGAGCGCGGGATAGACTGCAACGCCGCCAGGAAAAACAGGAAGTTGTAGCTCACCTGTTTCCAGACTGACGCCACCACCACCAGCGCCATCGCCTGCCCGCTGTACTGGGCGTGGTTCCAGTCATACCCCATCGTGCCCAGCCAGTGGCTGATAAGCCCCATGCCGGGGTTGAACAGGAACATCCACAGCACCGCGGCCACCGCCGGGGCGACCGCGTAGGGCAGAATAAACAGCGTCTGGTAAATCCGCCGCGCCCGCACCACCCGGTCAACCAGCGCGGCCAGCAGCAGCGAGATCACAAGCCCGCTCACCGCCACAAGCCCGCTGAAAATCAGCGTGGTGGAGAACGATTCCAGATAGGTGTCGTCCTGCCACAGGGCACTGAAGTTCTCCAGCCCGACAAACTCGCTGGAGATACCGAACGGATCGAGGCGCTGTACCGAATACCACAGCGCCTCCCCCGCCGGCCAGATAAAGAAGATCACGGTAATCAGCAGTTGCGGCAACACCAGCAGATAGGGCAACCAGCGACTGCGGAACCCGGGGCGCGACAGGGACATCAGACGATCCTTGGTTTACTTGGTGGAGGCTTCAAAACGGCGCAGCAGCACGTTGCCGCGTTTTACGGCGGAATCCAGCGCCTGTTGCGCGGTTTTCTTGCCGGTCCAGACGCTTTCCAGCTCTTCATCCACCACGGTACGGATCTGCGGCATGTTGCCCAGGCGCAGGCCACGGGTGAACGGTAACGGCGGCTTGTTCAGCATCTGGCGGGTGGCGGTGTCGGCACCGGGGTTCTTGTCATAGAAGCCCTGCTGGCGCGTCAGCTCGTAGGCGGCGGTGGTGATTGGCAGGTAGCCGGTTTTCTGGTGCCATTCGGCGGCGATCTCCGGCTGGGTCAGGAACTGCATGAACTGCGCCACGCCTTTGTAGGTGGCGGCATCTTTGCCGTTCATCACCCACAGGCTCGCCCCGCCGATGATGGCGTTCTGCGGCGCGCCTTTCGCGTCGGCGTCATACGGCATCATGCCGACGCCATAGTTGAATTTGGCATAGTGGCGGATGTCCGCCAGCGAGCCGGAGGAGGCGGTGGTGATGGCGCAGTCACCGTTGTAGAACTTGGCGGTGGACTCATCTTTGCGGCCGAAGTAGGTGAAGCCGCCCGCTTTATTCAGGTCAGCCAGCATCTGGATGTGTTTGACCTGCTCCGGCTTGTTGAACTCCAGCACCGCGTCGGTGCCGTCAAAGCCGTTGTTTTTAGTGGCGACCGGCAGCCCGTGCCAGGCGCTGAAGTTCTCAATCTGAATCCAGCCCTGCCAGCCGCTGGCGTAGCCGCACTTCATACCGGCCTCACGCAGTTTGGCGGTGTAGGCCGCCAGATCCTGCCAGGTTTTCGGCGGCTGCTCCGGGTCCAGCCCCGCTTTTTTGAAGGCATCTTTGTTGTAGTAGAGCACCGGTGTGGAGCTGTTGAACGGCTGGGAGAGCAGGTGGCCGCTCTTGGCGTCGGTGTAGTAGCCGGACACGGTCGGCACGAATATGGATTCATCAAACGGCAGGCCCGCTTCGCTGAACACCTGATAAACCGGTTTAATCGCTTTGCTGGCCATCATGGTGGCGGTACCGACCTCATACACCTGGAGGATGGCCGGGGCATTGCCGGAGCGGTACGCAGCGATGCCGGCCGCCAGGCTCTGCTCGTAGTTCCCTTTGTAGACCGGCACGATTTTCACGTCCGGGTGGGCCTGGTTAAAGCGATCCGCCAGCGAATCGACTTCCACGCCCAGCTCGCCTTCCATGGAGTGCCAGAACGGAATAGTGGTAACTGCCAACGCGTTTGTGCTGAAAGAGAGAGCCAGTGCCGTACAGAGCGCAACGGTTTTAAGCCGGGATGAAAAGGTAAGGGAAATAAACATGCCTGTCTCCTGAAAAGGGGGGGTGTACGGCACGGTGCAGTAAGCCACTCATGCATGAACACATTTTCGAAACCGGGAGCTAACATGACACGATAAAATGATAGAAAAATAACCGTTAAATGACAATAAAATGACAGATGAATGAAGTGAGAGTGACGGACAGATGGCAAAAAAGGGGGCGAAGCGCCGGGGAGACGCCTCGCCGTTAACAATTACAGGGCGCGTTTCAGGCGGGCCACGGCTTCCTGCATCTGCTCTTCAGTGGCCGTGGCGAAGGAGAGACGGAAGGTCGAGTGATCCGGCTCGGCAGCGAAGAAGTATTCGCCCGGCACAAATACCACGCCCTGTTTCAGCGTCTCCTGCAACCATTCTGCGGTGTTGCGCGGCTGGCGGAATCTCGCCCACAGGAACATGCCGCCTTTCGGCATCTCAAAGGTCACATGCTCACCCAGCTCCTGTTCCAGCAGGGAGGCCAGCACCTCGCATTTGCGCTTATAGGCAGCGCGGATGGTTTCGATCTGCGCCGGTAACCGCCCCAGCCCGAGGTAATATTCCGCCACCACCTGCGACAGCGAACTGGCGTGCAGATCCGCTGCCTGTTTGATGCTGGCGACTTTGTGCAGCAGCCAGGCCGGCATGATCACCCAGCCCAGGCGCAGCCCCGGTGCCAGGATCTTGGAGAAGGTGGAGGTGTAGATGACGTTGTCGGTATGGCCGTTTAACGCCGCCGCCAGCTCAAACAGCGTCGGGTTGCGCTCGTCGGTGAAGCGCAGTTCGCCATACGGGTCATCTTCAATGATCAGGAAACGGTGCTCGGCGGCCAGCGTCACCAGCTGTTCGCGGCGCGCGCGGCTCAGGGAGACGCCGCTCGGGTTGCCGAAGGTCGGCACCAGATAAACGCCCTTGATGGTCTGCGTTTTCAGCAGCTCGGCCAGGTCGTCCACGATCATGCCGTCACGGTCAGAACGCACCGTTAACAACTGCGCTTCGGCCAGTTCCAGCGTTTGCAGCGCCGCCAGGTAGGTCGGGCTTTCCACCACAAAGATGTCGCCGGGGTTGACCAGCGCACGCATCACCAGATCCAGCGCCTGCTGGGAACCGGCGGTCACCACAATGTCCTCCGGCCGGGTCATGACCCCGCGCTCCGCGCACAGCGCCGTGATCTGTTCACGCAGGGCGTGGCTGCCTTCAGTCAGGCCGTACTGGAAAGCATTCTTCGGCTGTTCGGTAATCGCGAGCTGCGTCGCCTGGCTCAGCCCTTCAAAATCAAACAGCGCATCCGACGGAATACCGCCGGCCAGCGAGATGACGTTCTCCATTTTACTGTGCTTAAGCAACTCGCGGATGGCCGAACTCTTCAGCCTGATCATGCGCTGTGCCAGTAATCCTTCAGTGTTCATCTCTTTCTTCATGTTCATTCACTAAAAATAGGGGCCTGAAAAAGGGGCGTTGCCGCCCCGCTCCGGTCAGCCGCCCAGATAGGCGCTGCGTACCGCTTCGTTTGCCAACAGGGCGTCGCCGCTGTCTTCCAGCACCACGTGGCCGTTTTCCAGCACGTAACCGCGGTCAGCCAGTTTCAGCGCCTGGTTGGCGTTTTGTTCCACCAGGAAGATGGTCATGCCCTCTTCCCGTAATTGCTGGATGGTGTCAAAAATCTGCTGAATGATGATCGGTGCCAGCCCCAGCGACGGCTCGTCGAGCAGCAGCAGTTTCGGCTGGCTCATCAGCGCCCGGCCGATCGCCAGCATCTGCTGTTCACCGCCGGACATGGTGCCGGCACGCTGCGCCTCCCGCTCTTTCAACCGGGGGAACAGCGTATACACCCGCGCCAGCCGTTGCTGGAACTGATCTTTCGCGGCAAAAAAACCGCCCATCGCCAGATTCTCTTCCACCGTCATGCGGGAGAAGACCCGCCGCCCTTCCGGCACAATGGCGATCGCCCCGCGCATAATCTGCGCCGTCTGCCAGTCGGTAATATCGTTGCCTTCGAAGCGGATACGCCCGCCACTGGCGCGCGGCTCGCCGCACAAGGTGCCGAGCAGCGTGGTTTTCCCGGCACCGTTGGCACCGATCAGCGTGACGATCTCACCCTTGTCGATATGCAGACTGACATTATGCAGCGCCTGAATCTTGCCATAGTGGGCGGAAACCTGGCTTAACGACAACATCGGATTTAATGACAAAGTAATTATTCCTCGCCCAGATAGGCCCGGATCACATCCGGGTTGTTACGGATTTCTGCCGGGGTGCCGTGTGCCAGCGGCGTGCCCTGGTTGACCACGTAGATGCGGTCCGAAATGCCCATCACCAGTTTCATGTCATGCTCAATCAGCAACACTGACACATTGTGGTGGCCGCGCAACTCGGCGATCAGCTCGTCCAACTCGTCGGTCTCTTTCGGGTTCAGCCCGGCGGCCGGCTCATCCAGCATCAGCAGTTCCGGGCGCGTCACCATGCAGCGGGCGATCTCCAGCCGCCGTTGCTGGCCGTAGGCCAGATTCCCGGCCTGACGGTTCGCCATCTCCAGCAGACCAACGCGCTCCAGCCACACCGCCGCCCGCGCCTGTGCATCCGCTTCGGCCCGGCGGAAGCCCGGCGTCTTGAACAGACCGGCCAGCACGCCGCTTTTCAGGTGCTGATGCTGCGCCACCAGCAGGTTTTCGATCACCGTCATCTCACGGAACAACCGCACATGCTGGAAGGTGCGCACCACGCCCATGCGGGCGATTTTCTGCCCCGGCAGCCCTTCCAGGTGCTGATCGTTGAGTTTGATGGTGCCGCCGGTGGGTTTGTAGAAACCGGTCAGGCAGTTGAATACCGTGGTTTTGCCCGCGCCGTTCGGGCCAATCAGCGAGACAATTTCGCCCCGGTTCAGCGTCAGCGCCACCTGGTTCACCGCCAGCAGGCCGCCGAAGCGCATCATCAGGCCTTCTACCTGCAATAAAGGTTGGGTACTCATGCCTGCTCTCCTTTATCGCCGGAATGGGCAGCCTGTTGCAAGGCGGCCGCTTTCATTTTCAGTTGTGGCCGCTTCATCGGCAGCAACCCTTGTGGCCGCCAGATCATCATCAGCACCATCAGTGCGCCGAGCACCAGCATGCTGTATTCGTTGAGATCGCGCATCAGCTCACGCGACACCACCAGCAGAATCGCCGCCAGAATCACCGCGAACTGCGAACCCATGCCGCCGAGCACCACAATCGCCAGCACAAAGGCCGACTCGGCAAAGGTAAAGGACTCGGGGCTGACGAAGCCCTGCCGCGCCGCGAACAGCGTCCCGGCAAAGCCGGCAAACGCGGCGCTGATGGTGAACGCCGTCAGCTTGATGCGGGTCGGGCTGAGGCCGAGCGAGCGGCAGGCGATCTCATCTTCACGCAGCGCTTCCCATGCGCGCCCCAGCGGCATCCGCAGCAGGCGGTTGATGATAAACAGCGTCAGCACCACCAGCAGCAACGCCACCATGTAGAGGAAAATGATACGGTCGCTGGGGTCATAACGCAGGCCGAAGAAGTTACTGAAGGTGTCCCAGCCGCCGTCACGCGCCGTGCGGCTGAACTCCAGCCCGAACAGCGTGGGTTTCGGGATCTGACTGATGCCGTTCGGCCCGCCGGTGACTTCGGTGTTGTTCAGCAACAGGATGCGCACAATCTCGCCGAAGCCCAGCGTGACAATGGCCAGGTAATCCCCCCGCAGGCGGAGCACCGGGAAGCCGAGCAGGAAGCCAAACGCGGCGCTGATAAGCCCCGCCAGCGGCAGGCTCTCCCAGAAGCCCAGCGCGTAGTAGTGGTTAAGCAGCGCGTAGGTGTAAGCGCCGATGGCGTAAAAGCCGCCGTAACCCAGCACCAGCAGCCCGGACAGCCCAACCACCACGTTAAGGCCCAGCCCCAGCATGATGTAGATCAGCGTCAGGGTGGCGATGTCCACCGTGCCGCGTGACACCAGAAACGGCCAGGCGATCGCCGCCAGCAACAGCACCATCGCCAGCACTTTCTGGCGTGCCGTGGAGCCGTCAAAACTCGGCAACACGAACGCGGGTGCGTTGCCGCGCTTCAGTGTCTGTTGCAGCAGCGGCCGGAACAGCTGGAAGAAAAACACCACCACGCAGCCGATGCCGATCCATTCCCAGCGCACGCTTGATGCGCCGTTCACTACCAGCCGGGTGCCGTCGAGGCTCAGTTGCAGCCCCATCAACAGGGAGGCCAGCACCAGCAGCACCAGCGCGGAAACCAGTGCATTGACCAGATTGAGCTGTTTCATACTTTCTCAACCTCCGGGCGGCCCAGGATGCCGGTCGGCATCACCAGCAGCACCACAATCAGCAGCGCAAAGGAGACCACATCTTTGTATTCGGTGCTCAGGTAAGCGGAGGTGAGCGCCTCGGCCACGCCGAGGATCAGCCCGCCAATCATCGCGCCCGGAATGCTGCCGATGCCGCCCAGCACCGCGGCGGTAAAGGCTTTCATCCCGGCCATAAAGCCGATGTAGGGGTTAATCACGCCGTAGAACTGGCCGAGCAGCACGCCCGCCACTGCCGCCATCGCCGCGCCGATCACAAAGGTCAGTGAGATGACCCGGTCGGTGCTGATGCCGAGCAGGCTGGCCATTTTCAGATCTTCCGCGCAGGCACGGCAGGCACGGCCCATCCGCGAATAGCGGATAAACAGCGTCAGCGCCAGCATGGCGATAAAGGTCACGATCCAGATAGTGAGCTGCATGGTACTGATGGTGGCGGCAAAGCCGTTGCTCTCGCCCAGCGTCCATTTGCCGGTGACGATGCTCGGCAGCGCCAGATCGCGCGAGCCTTGCGTCAGGCTGACGCTGTTTTGCAGGAAGATCGACATGCCGATGGCGGAGATCAATGCGATCAGCCGCTTCGAACTGCGCACCGGCTTGTAGGCCACGCGCTCGATGCTCCAGCCGTAGGCGCTGGCGATCACAATCGCCACGATAAACCCGGCGCCGATCAACAACCAGCCCGCGTCAATGCCCATCATCATCAGGGCGGCGATCACGATAAAGGAGACATAACTGCCGATCATATAGACCTCGCCGTGGGCGAAGTTGATCATGCCGATGATGCCGTACACCATGGTGTAACCGATGGCGATAAGTGCATACGTGCTGCCCAACGTGACGCCGTTGAACATCTGTTGCAGGAAATAGAGAAACTGCTCTGACATACGCTGACCTTAACGTGCGGACGCCCGGCCCGGGGTGATAAAGGCAGAAGAGGCGCGGTTCTCCGCGCCCCTCCTTGTGACTTCACCCGCCGGCGTCCTGCAATAGCGGGGGCTTATTTAACCGGTGTGGAGGTGCCGTCGGCGTGCCACTGGAAGATGCCGAACTCGAACCCTTTCAGGTCGCCTTTCTCATCCCAGCTCAGCGGGCCCATCACGGTATCCACTGGTTTGGCTTTGAGGTCTTTGACGATAGCTTCCGGCTCCTGGCTGCCGCTGCGCACCATGCCGGTGGTCAGGGACTGCAGTGCTGCGTAGGTTGTCCAGACGAACGGGCCGGTCGGGTCGAGTTTTTTGGCTTTCAGTGCGTCCACAATCGGCTGGTTGGTCGGCACCTGGTCATAGCGCTTCGGCAGCGTCACCAGCATGCCTTCGGAGGCGGCACCTGCGATGTTCGACAGCGACGAGTTGCCGACCCCTTCCGGCCCCATGAATTTGGCCGTCAGCCCCGCCTGTTTGGCCTGGCGCAGCATCTGCCCCATTTCCGGGTAGTAACCGCCGAAGTAGACGAAATCAACGTTCTCTTTCTTCAGGCGCGCCACCAGCGTGGAGAAGTCTTTATCCCCGGCGGTGATCCCTTCGAACAGCACCACATTGGCCCCGGCTTTTTTCAGGCTCTCCTGCACCGAGCGCGCCAGCCCTTCGCCATACTGCTGTTTGTCATGCACCACGGCGATTCGCTGCGGTTTGATGGTGTCGACGATATATTTTGCCGCCGTCGGCCCCTGATCAGAGTCCAGGCCGGTGGTGCGCATGATCATCTTGTAACCGCGGGTGGTCAGGTCGGCGTTGGTGGCAGCCGGGGTGATCATGATGATGCCTTCGTCTTCATAAATATCGGACGCCGGCTGGGTAGAGGAGGAGCAGAGATGGCCGATGACGTAACGGATGCCGTCATTGATCACTTTGTTGGCCACCGCCACCGCCTGTTTCGGGTCGCAGGCATCGTCATATTCCACGCCCACCAGAGTGTCACCCTTGAGCAGCCCTTTGGCGTTGATGTCTGCGATCGCCTGGCGTGCGCCGGTGAACTCCATGTCACCATACTGAGCGACCGGGCCGGACATGGCCCCGACGATCGCGATCTTAATCTCTTTGGCTACCGCCGCCTGCGCCATCGCCATGGCGATACACCCTGCCAGCAGTACCGAACCCGTTTTGGTTACTTTCATCCGAACTACCCCATCTGTGGTTGTGATGTCATTGTTGTGTTTATTGCCTAAAAAATAGCCGCTTATTCCTTTTTCTGTATAGGTAATAACGGTTTAGTTTTCTTGCAGGCGTTTTTTTATAATAAGACTTTATTTTTCATGCCATTAAACAGGAATTTTCTTCTGCAAATCAACTCACATACTCAGAAACAAGCGGTGCAAACAGAATAAAAATCGGAGTAAATTCGCGCGCCCTGAGATCATTATGGTCGCTTATGCTGGCTTTTGCCGCACCCGGTGCTCTATAACTCTGAAAATGCGTGCGCAGAAAAACGTTGTGCGCAGTTAAAAAAATAGTGTTCGCTGTTTTTGCACAGTACAAATAACAGGGCCGCCGCCCGCGAGGGTGAACCAACGGCGGTAAAAGTGCGCGGGCATTTCCCCCGCGACGGTGACTCCCCAGGGCAAAGAACGTATGAAACTCACCATTGAGCGGCTGACGGCGTTGAGTCAGCAAGATGTGATTGATTTAGAAAAGATTTGGCCGCAACAGGCGTTCGCTTCCGGCCCGCTGGCCGGCGACCGGGCACTGTTCGCTGCCCGCTTTAATGCGCGGCTGCTGGCGGCGGTGGAGGTTGAGGTGACGGGCACAACAGCGGTGATGCGCGGTTTTACGGTGCGGGAAGTGACGCGCCGCCGGGGCGTGGGGCGTTATTTGCTGGAAGAGACGCTGCGTCAGCTGCCGGACGTGCGCCACTGGCGGCTGGAAGGCAACCGCAACGATGCGGCGTTACAGGCGTTTATGCTGGCGTGCGGGTTCCGTGCCGTTGGCGGGCATTGGGAGAAATAGCCGGATAACAGGCACAAAAAAGCCCGGCTGGCCGGGCTTTTTATCGTTAACCGTGACTGCACACCGGGCATTACGCCTCGATCGCCAGCCGCAGTTTCTTCATGGCATTTTTTTCCAGCTGGCGTACACGCTCTGCGGAAACGCCGTACTTGTCGGCCAGCTCCTGCAAGGTGGACTTGTTGTCATCGTCCAGCCAGCGGGCGCGGATGATGTCCTGGCTGCGCTCGTCCAGCCCTTCCAGCGCATAGCTGAGTTTGTCGGCGGCGTTGCTCTCCCAGTTATCCTCTTCAATGCCTTCGGCAAAGTCAGAGCTTTTGTCCTGGAGGTAGAGCATCGGGGCCATCGCCTGACCGTCACGCCCTTCATCGTCCGGCGTTGGGTCAAAGGTCATGTCCTGCGCTGACATGCGGGATTCCATCTCCATCACGTCTTTGCTCGACACGCCGAGTTCACGCGCCACCAGCTCGACTTCATCCTGGTTAAACCAGCCCAGACGCTGCTTGGTTTTGCGCAGGTTGAAGAACAGCTTGCGCTGTGCCTTGGTGGTCGCCACTTTCACGATGCGCCAGTTACGCAGCACGTATTCGTGAATCTCGGCCTTGATCCAGTGCACCGCAAAGGAGACCAGACGCACCCCGACTTCCGGGTTGAAGCGGCGGACCGCTTTCATCAGGCCGATGTTGCCTTCCTGGATAAGGTCCGCCTGCGGCAGACCGTAGCCTGAATAGTTACGGGCTACGTGAGCGACAAAGCGCAGGTGAGACAGGATAAGCTGTTTAGCCGCATCCAGATCGCCCTGATAATGCAGCCGTTCAGCCAGCTCCCGCTCTTCCTCTGCCGTCAGCATCGGATAAGCATTGGCGGCCCGCACATAGGCTTCCAGGCTACCTTGGGGAATTAAGGCTAAAGTTTGCATTTCTTTGGTCATTCAAACCCTCTCTTGATTAGAACGTTCATGCAGGTTCGTTTACCGCCGGGCCTTTTTCATCTGTTTGCGTAGCCACGGGCGGACACCCTTACATTGCTCACTCTTTGACCGTGATCGTCGTCACAAGTTCCCTGACAATCTTTTCCGGACAGCCAACCCTACGTGATGGTGTCAAACTTGGGTAGGGAAAATGTGCGAAAGGAAGAGGCCGGAAAGGTGACTGCGTGGAGGCTCTTCCCCTGCGTACACAATCAGAGCAGCAGGGGAAGAGTATATCAAAAAATAGTTACTGTGGTGTAAAACGCCGTAAATGTTGCACTGTGGCAAGCCACGCGGCAATCCAGCCAATCATCGCGGCAATCAGCAGCAGTAGCAGGCTTTCGTCCCAGCCCAGCCCATGCAGGGTGAAGGTGGTACCGAACACCGACGCAACATGCAGCACCACGCTTTCCAGCCGCAGCACCAGCGCTTCAGAGAGCGCCAGCGACAGCAGCGCCCCGAACAGGCCGAGCATTGCGCCGCCGTTCAGGAACGGACGCAGGATAAAGCCGTCGGTCGCGCCAATCAGCTTCATCACATTAATGGTGTCGCGGCGGCTGAAGATGCTGAGCCGCACACTGTTGCCGATCACCAGGAACACCGCCACGATCATCAGGATGCCGATCATCGCCGCCACCTGGCCGACCAGCCCGGTCAGCGCCGCCAGCCGGGCGAACCAGCTGTCATCCATCCGCACTTCGTCAATGCCCTGCACGGCCGCCACCCGGTCACGCAGGGTGTTGAGCGTCTCCTGGCTCTGGAAGTTGAGCTTCGGCGTGATGATCGCCACCGCCGGCAGCGGGTTCTCTTCCAGCATGTCCAGCGCGCCGCCAAACCCTGACCAGTTGCGGAACTCGCCCATCGCTTCGTCACGGGTGAGGTAGTTAACCTTCTCTACCCCGGCTTCCGCTTTCAGCGCCTTAATGACGTTTTCAGCGGCGTCATCATCCAGCGCCTTGTCGAGGTAGACCGTGAGCTGCGGCGTCGGGTACCACTGCTGGGCGGCGGTGCTGACGTTTTTCCACACCAGATAACAGACGCTCGGCAGCGTCAGCGAAATGGCGATCACCATGATGGTCAGCAAGGTCGCCAGCGGCTGGCGCAGCATGTCAGACAGCGCATTTGACCAGGCATAGCGCCACTGCTCATGCCAGCCGCCGCGCAGGGATTTGCTCTTGGCGGTATTGGCCGGTGCGGCGTTGCGGGTGGTTTTCGGATTACTGGCCATGGTGGTGCCCTCCGCCCATGCGGCCCTGGCTCAGGGTCAGGATGCGATAATCACGGCGGGCGATCAGGCCCATGTCGTGGGTGGCCATCAACACGGTGACGCCGACCCGGTTGAACTCTTCGAACAGGCGCAAAATGCCTTCGGAGAGCGCTTCGTCAAGGTTACCGGTGGGTTCGTCCGCCAGCAGCACGGCCGGTTTATTCACCACCGCACGGGCGATGCCGACGCGCTGCTGTTCCCCGCCGGAGAGCTGGATCGGGAAGTTTTTCGCTTTGTCCAGCAGGCCGACTTTGTCCAGCGCCGCGGACACGCGGCGGCGGATGTCTTCGGTGCTGGCCCCGGCGATCACCAGCGGCATCGCCACATTGTCATACACCGTGCGGTCCATCAGCAGGTGGTGATCCTGGAAAATCATGCCGATCTGGCGGCGCAGGAACGGCACTTCACTGCTTTTCAGGCGGCTGATGTCATGCCCGCCGAACCAGATATGCCCGGCGCTGGGGCGCTCAATGCCGCAAATCAGCTTGAGCAGCGTACTTTTCCCGGCACCGGAGTGGCCGGTCAGGAACGCCATTTCCGCCGGACGGAGGTGGAAATCCACCCCCTGCAACGCTTGCCGGCCACCGAGATAAGCTTTACTGACCTGTTCAAAGCGAATCATCCGTATTAATCCTCTCGGGCAAAAAGTGCCTCAATAAAATCGTCGGCCTTGAACGGCCGCAAATCTTCAATGCTCTCACCGACGCCAATGTAGCGGATCGGGATGCCGAACTGGTCAGCGATGGAGAAGATCACCCCACCTTTCGCCGTACCGTCCAGTTTCGTCAGCGTGATGCCGGTCAGGCCCACGGCTTCATTAAACAATTTCGCCTGGCTGACCGCATTCTGCCCGGTGCTGGCATCCAGCGTGAGCATAACCTCATGGGGGGCGTTCTCGTCCAGTTTTTTCATGACGCGGACAATCTTCTTCAGCTCTTCCATCAGGTGCGATTTGTTCTGCAAACGCCCGGCGGTATCGGCGATTAACACGTCGATTTTGCGCGCTTTGGCGGCTTGCAGGGCGTCGAAGATCACCGAGGCAGAATCCGCGCCGGTATGCTGCGCCACCACCGGGATGTTGTTGCGCTGGCCCCAGACCTGAAGCTGCTCCACCGCGGCGGCGCGGAAGGTGTCACCGGCGGCCAGCATCACGGATTTGCCCTGCGCCTCGAACTGGCGCGCCATCTTGCCGATGGTGGTGGTTTTGCCCACGCCGTTGACGCCGACCATCAGGATCACAAACGGCGTATGGGCGGTGACGTCGAGCGGCTCATCCACTTTCGCCAGAATCTCCGCCATCTCCTCTTTCAGCTTGCCGTAGAGCTGCTCGGCATCTTTCAGCTCTTTGCGGCTGGCGTGCTGGGTCAGGGAGGTGATGATGCGGCGGGTGGTCTCGACGCCGACGTCAGCGATCAGCAGTTGCTCTTCCAGCTCCTCGAACAGGTCGTCATCAATTTTCTTGCCGCGGAACAGGCTGATAAAGCCGGAACCGAGATTCTGTTTGGTTTTGACCAGGCTGCGTTTCAGGCGGGCGAAGAAGCCCTCTTTGGTCGGGCGCTCCTGCTCCTGCGGCAAAGCATCGGCAGGCACAATCGGGGCCAGGTCCAGCGGGGCGGCTTCCTCTTCCCATTCCGCTTCCGGCAGCGCGTCTCCGCGATCGTTCGCCAGTGCCGGGATGGCGGCGTCGGTCTGCTCCACCGGCTGGTGGGCGATGGCCTGTTCGTCCGCCACCTGTTCGGTGATCGTGACAATCTCCTGCGCCAGCTGTTCCGGCACCACGGCGGCCACCGGCTCTGGTTTTACGGGCTCTGGTTTTACGGGCTCTGGTTTTACGGGCTCAGGTTCTACGGTCTCAGGTTCTACGGTCTCAGGTTCTGCAGGCTCAGGCTGCACAGGCGCGTCAGCGACCGGTGTGGGTGCGGTTTCCGGCTCAGCGGGCTTGGGTTCAGCGGGGGCGTCCGGTGCGGTGGTCTCTTCCGGTGAAACCACAACCTCTTCCTGTTCGGTTTTCTCTTCCTGACGGTTACGACCAAACCAGGAGAAAAACCCGCGTTTTTTCTCTTTTGCCATTTTTAGACTTCACTCCTCGCCTGTTGCTGGGCGTCAGGGCATTAAAACGTTATGAACCCGGCAGTCTATCACTTTATGTGAGCGGCAATACACCTCCGGCAGTGCAAAGCCGCTGTTTTCACGGGCATGGCGAAACATTTGCCCTGAAACCTGACACCGGTAGAATAGCGCACCAAACTGTATGTGAGTGCTGCCGGTTCGGCCGCTGAAAATTGAAACGAGATATGGCAAAAAAACCACAAACCGCCCCGGCCGGGCAAATCCGCATTATTGGCGGGCAGTGGCGTGGCCGCAAACTTCCGGTTCCGCACAGCCCCGGCCTGCGCCCCACCACTGACCGGGTACGTGAAACCCTGTTTAACTGGCTCGCGCCGGTGATCCGCGGCGCACGCTGCCTGGACTGCTTTGCCGGCAGCGGCGCGCTGGGGCTGGAGGCGCTCTCCCGCTACGCCGCGCACGCCACGCTGCTGGAGTATGAACGCCCGGTGGCGCAGCAACTGGAGAAGAACCTGGCGCTGTTGCGCCCGGAGAGCGCCGAGGTGGTCAACACCAACGCGTTGAACTGGCTGGAGCAGCCCGGCACGCCGTACGATGTGGTGTTCCTCGATCCGCCGTTCCGCAAAGGCATTCTGGATGCCACTGTTGCGCTGCTGGAGCAGCGCAACTGGCTGGCTCCGGACGCCTGGATCTATATTGAAGCAGAAGCCGAAAGCGCAGCCACCGCCGTGCCGGCGGGCTGGCAGTTACACCGTGAAAAAATCGCCGGGCAGGTCGCCTACCGGCTCTATATCCGCCCGTGTTCTGAGACGTCACCGGCACCCGAGGAGAAGCAAACTGATGTTGATTAATATTGGCCGCCTGTTGATGCTCTGCATCTGGGGCTTTCTGCTGGCGAACCTGGTTCACCCGTTTCCGAAACCGCTGAATATCTTTCTGAATGTGGCGATGATTTTTATGGCGCTGATGCACGGCCTGCAACTGACGCTGCTGAAGTCAACCCAGCCGAAAGAGGGCCCGGCGATCAGCCGCGCGCAGCAGTTCCGCATTTTCCTGTTCGGGGTGTTTGAACTGCTGGCCTGGCAGAAGAAACAACCGGCGCTGAAGAACCTGAAGAAGAAATAACCCGCCTCTCAGGGCGCGGCGTCCGGGGTGAAGGCGATAAACCGCGTCCCCTGAAGCGCAAGCGTGCCGCGCGCGCCCTTATCGATCTGCTGGTAATCCGGTGCACTCAGCACCAACGTCATCGGGCCGCGATCCAGCGGCGTGAACGAGACCTCATAACGCATCTCCTCCACCGGAATCACCTCACGCTGGCGCGACCGGCGGTTGGGTGCCGGGAACTCGCGCTTGCCCGACACCGTCACCACCAGGTGCTGAACCGGCGCGGCGTCATTCTCTGCGGCGGTGCGCCGCTGTTTCAGGTATTGCCGGGTGGCCAGCCCGGCGATCAGCAGCAGCACCAGCACAATAATCAGCGGCGGCTTACTCATCACGGGCGCTTGCCGGGCAGGTGCGGGAACGGCGCGACGTTATCGCCAAGTTCTGAAATACGCGCACTGCCGCGCTCGGTCACGGCATCAATCCGGATCACCGCCTGCAACGGAATGTAGCTGCGGGTGACCCCGGCAAACTCGCTTTTCAGCCGCTCGGCGGATGGGTCAACCAGCACCGTGGAGTGGCTGTCGAACACGAAGTCCGCAATCTCAATAAAGCCGAACAGCGCGCCCTGCACCACTTCCCGCACATAGAGCTGATAGTTTTTGCCGTTATTCATGAACTGAATCCGGTACAGCGGTTGTTCATTGCTCATTATGTTCCTCTCTTCCTGGCGGCAGGAAATCTTACCTTTTCGTTAACATAGCATGGCGGCGGCAGCCAGTGTAACGGACAGTAAAGCACCGGGAATCCGATTGTCCGCCGGCGGCGCTTTCCCCTACACTTATCCCGACAGAGGGAAATGCAGCCGCGCAACGTGCGCTGTAATGATGAAAAACATAAACGTTAAGAGGGAAACAGAATGAGTTGGCCTTTACTTGCGGTAGTTTTTTCGGCCTGGTTATACGTGGATGCCAGTTATCGCGGCCCGGACTGGCAGCGCTGGCTGTTTAAGCCGATCACCTTGTTGCTGCTGCTGCTGCTGGCGCTGGAAACCCCGGTTCTGTCGGTGTACGGCTATCTGATTATTATGGGGCTGGTGGCGACGCTGCTGGGCGATGCGCTGATGCTGTTGCCGAAGTCACGCGTGATGTACGCCCTGGGGGCGTTTTTCCTCTCCCACCTGTTCTATACGCTGAGTTTCGCCACCCAGATGACCATCTCGCTGTTCTGGCCGCTGCCGCTGACGCTGCTGATCATCGGCGCGGTGCTGCTCGCAGTGATCTGGACCCGCCTGGAAGAGATGCGCTGGCCGGTGGTGACCTTTGTGGCGATGACGCTGCTGATGGTGTGGCTGGCAGGTGAGCAATATTACATGCGCAGCACCGACTTCACCTTCTCGATTCTGGTCGGTACTTCCCTGCTGCTGCTGTCGGTGATTCTGTGGCTGGTGAACCACTACCGCCTGAAGTTCCGCGCGGCGGATGCGCTGGTCGCGGCCTGCTACTTCGGCGGCCACTTTATGGTGGTGCGTTCGATGGTGCTGTAACGCCCACCCTTTCACGTCTGCTTTACGGTCTGCGCCGCCTCAGGCGCAGACCTCTGCCCTTCAGGCCACGCCTTTGCGCAACAGGTAACGGTACGGCAGGTTCTCGATGTCTGCGGCCAGCAGGGTGTGCTCCATAAACCGGCAGAAACCGGGAATGTCCCGCGTGGTGGCCGGATCGTCTGCGATAATCAATAACGTCTGCCCCTCTTCCATGTGGCGCACCGCTTTGCGCACCATCATTACCGGTTCCGGGCAACGCAGGCCCAGCGCGTCCAGCGTGTTATCTGCCTGGGAAAATTGGTCTGTCATGGTTTCTCTCAATCAAGGCTGGCCGGTGCGGCAACAGGCCGCGGCCGGAAAGGGGCACAGTTTACCGCTGCTGAAATCTGGCGCAAGCCACGTGAACGTTTGCGCATCATTTAACCATTTGCATCGGTTGCGCAAACAGGTAAGATGCGCGCCGCGCCGCCGGTTATGCGGCACTTTACGCGCCCGGCCCCCTGTGGCCGCCGGGCAGATTACTGGGTTCCCTCACCCCATCACTAAAAAGGTGACATCGATGTACGATTTTTCCCCGCAGCAGCGGATGTCTGCGCTGGTCTGGCTTTCCCTGTTCCACATTCTGATCATTACCTCCAGTAACTATCTGGTGCAGTTGCCGATTGATATTTTTGGCTTCCACACCACCTGGGGCGCGTTTACCTTCCCGTTTATCTTCCTGGCGACTGACCTGACGGTGCGCATCTTCGGCGCGTCACTGGCACGGCGGATTATCCTGGCGGTGATGGTGCCGGCGCTGGTGATCTCTTACCTGGTCTCGGTGGTGTTTTATCAGGGCAGCTGGCAGGGTATGAACGCTGTCACGCAGTTCAACCTGTTTGTGGCGCGCATCGCCATCGCCAGCTTTATGGCCTATGTGCTCGGCCAGATTCTGGATGTGCATGTGTTTAACCGGCTGCGCCAGACCCACCGCTGGTGGGTAGCCCCGGCGGCCTCGATGTTCTTCGGCAACATCAGTGACACGCTCTCCTTCTTCTTCATCGCATTTTACAAGAGCAGCGACGTGTTCATGGCGCAGCACTGGGTGGAGATCGCGCTGGTGGACTACAGTTTCAAGGTGCTTATCTGTCTGATTTTCTTCCTGCCGATGTATGGCCTGCTGCTGAACCGGCTCCTGAAACGCCTGAGCGACGGCGGCCGGCAGATGCAGTACCGGATGCATTGATTGCCGGGCAGTTTGCGCAAAAGTCTGACTTGCTTTTCGGCACTGAATAAGGTGCGATAAGGGCCGAAAGTCATGGATTCATGATCAAGAAGGAAGCCCTAATGCGTAAACTTGTTAAATATGTCGGAATTGGTCTGCTGGTCACGGGTCTTGCGGCCTGTGACGGCAACAGCGATGAGAAAACCAGCGCCGCGCCGGACACCGACCAGACCACCACCCCGACTGCCAATGGCCGTCAGGTTACCCTGCTCAACGGCAATGTCACCTTCACTATGCCGGGCGACATGACTGACCAGAGCGGCAAGCTGGGCACCCAGGCCAATAATATGCACGTCTACGCTGATGAGAGCGGCCAGAAAGCGATTATTGTCCTGCTGAGCGACAATAGCCCGGACGGGCTGGATGTGCTGGCCAAGCGCCTGGAAGATCAGCAACGCTCACGCGACCCGGACCTCCAGGTTGTCACCAATAAGAGCATTACGGTTGACGGCCAGCCGGCCCAGCAACTGGACAGCGTCATCGCCACCAGCGGCAAAAAAGCTTACTCCTCCGTGGTGCTGGCGAAGGTGGATAACCACCTGCTGACCCTGCAAATCACCCTGCCGGCGGACAACCAGCAGCAGGCGCAGAGCCAGGCAGAAGGCATCATCAATACGCTGAAGGTTAAATAACCCCAGGCGGCACAGACAAAAGGCGGGGTTTTCCCGCCTTTTTTTCGCCCTTTTCCCGGCGCTTTTTTTATGCGGTACTTACCGCCGCGCCAGCCGTTGCCCGTCACCGTCAAACAGCAGCATGGCGTCCTCATTCACCCCGAATACCAGCCTCTCCCCGGCCGGGAACTGCAACTGTTTCGATGACTTAAGTTTCAGCGCCTGCTCACCGGCGCGGGCATATACCAGCGTCGCGTCACCCTGCAACTCCGTGAATTCCACCTCCACCGACAGATAGATATCGTTCGCTTCCTGCAACCGGTACTCTTCCCGCAAACTGAAGTGTTCGGGCCGGATGCCGACCCACAACGCCTGCCCCGGCTGCACGCCGATGGGCGGGCGGCGCAGCGTCACCGGTGCCTGTTGCGCCATCACCAGTTGCCCGCCTTGCCAATGCGCGGGGATCAGGTTGATTTTCGGCGTGCCGATAAACTCCGCCACAAAGGTGTTCTGCGGGCAGTTATACAGCTCGACCGGGGTGCCGATCTGCTCAATCCGCCCTTTATTCAGCAACACAATGCGGTCGGCCAGCGTCATCGCCTCGACCTGATCGTGCGTGACGTAAATCATGGTGTTTTTCAGCCGGGTATGCAGCCGGCTGATCTCCTGGCGCATCTGCACCCGCAGGGCGGCATCGAGGTTAGAGAGCGGCTCATCAAACAGGAACACCTCCGGCTGCTGCACAATCGAGCGCCCAATCGCCACCCGTTGCCGCTGCCCGCCAGAGAGCTGCTGCGGCAGGCGGTCGAGCACCTCCTCCAGCCCCAGCATCTGGGTGGCATCCTGCACGCGGCGCGTAATTTCCGCCGCCGGGGTGCGGCAGTTCTTCAGGCCAAACGAGAGATTCTGCCGCACGGTCATGTGCGGGTATAACGCGTAGGACTGAAACACCATCGACAGGCCGCGCTTGCCGGCCGGCACATGGGTGACCTCTTTGCCATTGATGAATACCGCGCCGGCGGTGAGCGTTTCCAGCCCGGCAATGATGCGCAACAGGGTTGATTTCCCGCAGCCTGAGGGGCCGACCAGCACCAGAAATTCACCCGCCTTTACCGAAAGGGATAATTCGTTGATGACATGACTGTTCTGATAACACTTGGTGATGCGATCCAGCGTGACGCCTGACATAGTCAATATCCTTCTGAAACTAAACCCCAGGGGAACCGGCGGCCGGTGATGCGGCGATCAGGGCCAGCAATTCGCGTGTTTTTGCCTGCATCAGCGGCCGGTCGCCGCGTGACTCCACATTCAGCCGCAGCAGCGGTTCGGTATTTGAGCAGCGCAGGTTGAAGCGCCACGTCGCAAACGCCATGCTCACCCCGTCAATGTGGGTCACGCTGGGGGCATCCGGCGCGCCCACGGCCATATCCGGCGCGCGCCCGGCCATATAGTGCGCCTCAATGGCCCGCATCACCTGCACAGGGTCTTCCACCCGGCAATTGATCTCCCCGGAGACCGGGAAGCGCGCTTTAAGCCCGGCGACCCAGGCCGAGAGCGGCTGGGGGCGTTCGCCGAGCAGTTGCAGCATCAGCAGCGCCGGGATCATGCCGCTGTCGCAATAACCGAACGCCCGGAAATAGTGGTGGGCGCTCATCTCGCCGCCGTACAGCGCGTCCTCCTGCCGCATACGCTCTTTCATAAACGCGTGGCCGGTTTTGGTTTCCACCGGGGTGCCGCCGTGCCGCATGATCGTCTCGCGGGTCGCCCAGATCAGCCGGGGATCGTGCAGGATCGTTTCGCCGGGCGTGCGCGCCAGCAGGGCATCGGCCAGCAGGCTGACCACGTAATAGCCTTCGAGGTATGCCCCCTGTTCGTCGAAGATAAAACAGCGATCGAAGTCACCATCCCAGGCGAGGCCGATGTCCGCCCGGTGATTCAGAATGGCCGCCTGCGTGGCGGCCCGGTTCTCCGGTAACATCGGGTTAGGGACGCCATGGGGAAAGCGGCCGTCAGGCGTATGGTGAATCTTGATCCAGTTTATCTCGCAGCCCATCCGGCACAGCCGCTGTTCCAGCGCGTCCAGCATGGGCCCGGCGGCCCCGTTGCCGGCGTTCACCACCACCCGCAGCGGCCGCAGCGGTTGCCCTTGCAGGTAGCTGAGCAGGTGGTCGAGGTAGGGCGTGCGGTGGTCCAGCTGGCGATAGCTGCCGACGCGTGACGGGGGAAACTGGTTGGCTTCGGCCAGTGCCTTGATCGCCAGCAACCCGCTGTCACTGCTGATCGGTTTTGCCTCTTCCCGCACCAGTTTCATCCCGTTGTAGTGGGCCGGGTTATGGCTGGCCGTGACCTGAATACCACCGCAGGCGTTCAGGGCGCGGGTAGCGAAGTAGACTTCTTCCGTGCCGACCATGCCGATGTCTATCACGTCTGCACCGCCCGCCTGCAACCCGGCGGCCAGCGCCTGTTTCAGCCCGGCCGTGGAGAGGCGGTTATCCCCGCCGATCACCACCCGCGTCGGGTGCAGCCAGGCGCTGTAGGCCCGGCCGATGCGCCGGGCGATCGCCTCATCCAGCGTGATGCCCAGCTCGCCGCGGATGTCATACGCCTTAAAACAGCTCAGTGTTTCCATTATCTATCCTGCTGTTCACTACGGTTCCGGGTGCACCTTTCGTTCAGGTTGATTCGCGCACGATCAACGCAAAACCGAGGTTATGGTGCACCCCCTTTTTCCCTTCCAGTAACAATCCGGCGGCCATCTCCCCTTTTTTTTCAGCATCCTGTGCAATGGTGGTCAGGCCGGGCAGGCTGTCAGGCAGCGGCATGTTGTCGAAGCCGGTGATGGCGATGTCCTGCGGAATGGCCAGACCGGCCCCAAGGCATGCCTGCACGGCACCCAGCGCAAAGCGGTCAGAGAGGCAGATCAGCGCCGTGATCGCCGGGCTGTCGCGCAGCAATGCCTGCGCGGCCAGCGCCCCGTGTTGTTCGTCATGTTCCGTCTCAAATAACCGGCACATGGCCAGATCGATGCCGTGCGCGGCCAGCGTGGTTTTGCAGGCATTGACCCGCGTCAGCATCAGGGTGTTATCGCCGCCCAGCGGGGCCGACAACGCAGACATCCCCCGCCTTCCCTGGCGGGAAGGAAAAGAGATAATGCCGATGCGCCGGTGGCCTTTTTCCAGCAGGTGCAGGCAGATCTGCTGCATCGCCGATGCGTTATCAATCGAGACGCTGCTGTGGTGCGGAATGGCAAAATCGGTGGTGACAATCGGCAGCCCCTTTGCCAGCGCTTTTTCAATAATCCGGTCGTTATTGAACGTCGCGTTCAAAATATAACCATCCACCGCGGCATTAATGGCGTTAATTCTGGCGTTGTCTTTCTGCTTCAGCGGAATAAGCACAATATTGGCGCCCTTCTTTTCACAGGCGTTGGCGATGCCTTTCATCAGATTCAAATCATGGTGGTCGGTAAAGACATAACTCAGGGAATCATTAAAAATAACGCCGATGGCGTCTGACTTTCCGGTGCGTAATGCCCGGCCGATATTATCCGGGCCATGAAAATAATGGGATGAGGCATACGCTAAAATCCGCTCCCGCAAGGCGGGCGAAAGTTTCTCCGGATTATTATAGGCATTGGACACCGTGGTATGGGTCACCCCTAACTCCCGCGCAATAGACTTCAGTGTCATTTTTTTCTGAATGGGCATACGCATTACCTTAAGCCTTAATAAAAACCGTCACTCTTCTGCAGAGAGTAACCCATCAGGCCTCAGCTTATAAAACACTGCCTAATCAGCAGGTGAGTTTAACGATAAACAAAATGAAATCTGTGACAGGTTTAACGTTAAACTTCAACACCCACATGCTAGCGTAAAAAAAGAATCCCACCCTACCTGGCATAAATTAAACGGATTATCATCTGATAATTATTTAAGGGGCGAATATATGTTATCCAAATTATTAATGCCGGTTATATTTACCGGCGCGGCGCTATTTCTCAGCGGATGCGGGCCGGAAGAAAAACAAACGTCAACCCTGAAAATGTGGGTGGCCCCGAATATCACCCAGGAGACGTTCTGGGGTGCCGTCATCCGTGACTGGAACGCGATTCCGGGCAATCCCAAAATTGAGTTCACCGCCATTCCGGTAGCCGGCAGTTCGGAAGAGGCGATCATGAACGCGCTGGCGTCCGGCACGGAGCCGGATATCTCCACCAATATTTTTATCGGTTTTGCCACCCAGCTGGCCGGGCTGGGCCAGCTCACTGACTTCTCCACCCTGGAAGGGTATGACGCGCTGGTCAACGCGCGGAAAATGAAACCGTTCATTGATGCCTGGGAAATCAACGGGGAAAACAACGTCATCCCGATTTATGTCAGCCCGATTGTTTACTGGTGGCGCGGCGATTTGTTGGAAAAACTGGGCGTTGACCGGGTGCCGGTGACCTACCAGGAGGTCTATTCCTTGTCAGAAAAGAATGTTGCCGCGGGCGGCCGCTATTCGATGCAGGTCACGGCCGGGAAAAACTGGTGGGATCGCTGGTTTGATTTTGTCCCGCTCTATTATGCGGCCTCCGGTAATAAACCTTACCTGAAAAACGATCGCGCTGAATTCAATAACCCAGCCGGGCTGGAGGTATTAACCTTTATCCAGAAGATGTTCCTGAATAAATGGTCGAGTTACGATTTCACAGCGGCAGATGACCCGCTGGTTACCAGTGATGTGATTGGCGCGGTGCGCGGCCCATGGGATATTACCCGCTACCGTGAACAATACCCGGATATATTAAAAACCATCCGCATCGGACCCATGCTCACTGCCGCCGGAAGTGCTGCCCCGGCCACCATGGCCGACAGCAAAGGGCTGGTGTTATTTAACAGCTCCGATAAAAAAGAAGAGGCGTGGAAATTTATTCAATGGGTCTATTCCAACCCGAAATATGATGTGAAATGGCTGGAATTAACCAACATGCCGCCGGCGCGGGAAGACTTGCTGACCAACCCGCTGTTCTCCGGTTATTTGAATAATAACCCGCTGGCAAAAGAGATTATCTCATATGTGAACCGTGCCACCCCACCGGCAGCAACAACCCGGACGATTGACGTCCAGCGCAGCATGACCCAAATGATTGAGCGCACTATTTTTGAGAACCGCTCCCCGGCGCAGGCATTACAGACATCAGCTGACGACATTAATTACACTCTGGGTAAATAACCTATGTTCAGGCTGACAATAAAAGAGTCTTCATTAGGGGGCCTGCTGGCCTCCACCTATCTCGGGTATTCGCTGGTATTCTGGCTCTATCCTTTTCTCTGGCTGGGAATATTGAGCTTTACCGACTGGCAATTTATCGGCCTGCCGACGTTTAGCGGCCTGAAAAACAGCATTAACGTGCTGCATGACCCGCTGTTCTGGAAAGCGATGAAGAATGTGTTTTTGTTCTTGTTCTATTACCTGCCGATTGTGCTTTCCGCCTCGCTGCTGTTTGCCTTTGGCCTGAGCAAGATTAAATACGGCAAGGCGTTTATTGCCCTGAGTTTTCTGCTCGCCAATGTGTCATCCGGGGTGGCGTACTCGATTGTGTTTTCCAAGCTGTTCAGCGAATACGGCCCGATTAACCTCTTTTTACAGGCGCATTTCGGCATTAATGTGCCGTGGTTTACTGCGCCCGATGTCGCGATGATCTCGATTGCCCTGATTGTGACCTGGAAATTTGTCGGGTATTACGGGCTGATTTTCTATTCCGGGCTGCTCGCCATTCCCAAAGAGATCTATGACGCCGCCGCCCTTGACCAGACCCGCCCGGTAAAACGGTTCTTCCGCCTGACCCTGCCGCTGATGAACGCGCAAATCGTGATGGTGCTGGTGCTGGCGATTTCGGTGGCCTTCGCCCTGTTTACCGAACCCTACCTGATCACCGGCGGCGGCCCGCTGGACAGCACCACCACGCCGATGGTGGTGATGTATGAAGCGGCGTTCAGACGCATGAAACCGGGCTGGGCGGCCACCATGTCAATCTTCGTCGCCGCGTTCAGCTTCAGCCTGATCTGGCTGGTGCGCAAGCTGCTGGAAAAAAATATTGAGATCGTATGACCATGAAAAGACTCACGTTCACGTCGGTGATTATCCATATCCTGATGCTGTTACTGGCACTGACCTGGCTCTACCCCTATCTCTGGATGTTTTTTTCCTCGCTGAAAGAAACCACGGAAATTTATACCTCCAGCCTGTTCGGCGGCCATTTCTCTTTTGATAATTACCGGTTCCTGTTTGATGACGCCGGGAAAGCGGAAAAACCCTTTTTACGCACCTTGCTTAATTCGCTGTTTATTACCCTGACCATTACCGGCTGTGTGACGCTCAGCTCGGCGTTAATAGGTTATGCGCTGGCAAAAATGACCTTCCGCGGGCAGGCGGCATTTAAAAACCTGCTGATTCTGCAAATAGTGTTCCCGGCGTTTATGTTTATCATCCCGCATTTTGTGCTGATCCGTGAACTGGGGCTGATGAACAGTTACGGCGCGTTGATCCTGCCGTTTGTGATGAGCGCCTGGGGTATCTTTATGGTTTCCCAGAGTTTTAAAGGCACGCCCAATGACTATATTTATGCCGCTAGGCTGGATCACGCCTCGCTGTGGAAAATTTTGCTGCACATCATGATGCCGCTGAATAAATCGATTCTGGCGATTGTGGCGTTATTCACCTTTACCGCCGCCTGGGACAATTTCCTCTGGCCGCTGATTGTGATGCAGGACGCGCAAAAAATGCCGCTCTCGGTATTACTGGCCACCTTTAATAAATCCTACGGCATTTATCTCGGCCCGGTAATGGCCGGTTCCGTGGTGCAAACCTTCCCGATTTTTATTCTGTTTATTCTCTTCAGGAAACATTTCCTGGAAGGGATGTCACTCTCGCTGAAATAAGGACAGGGCAATGGATGAGCCAATTACGTGGTGGCGCAAAGGGGTGTTTTATCAGGTTTACCTGCCCTCGTTTTGCGACGGTAATGCGGATGGGCTGGGCGATTTCCACGGCCTGCTCAGTAAACTCGACTATCTGGCGGAACTGGGGATTGCCGGCATCTGGATCACGCCGTTTTACCCCTCGCCGCTGGTGGATAACGGCTATGACATCGCTGACTATTGCGACGTTGACCCGCGCTTTGGTGACCTGGCGCTGTTCGGGGAACTGGTGGCGGGCTGCCGCCGGCGCAATATCCGGGTGATTATCGACCTGGTGATTAACCATGTCTCCAGTGAGCACCCGTGGTTTCAGCAGGCGCTGAACGCCCCCCACAGCCCTTACCGGGACTACTTTTTCTTCCGGCCGCAGCCGAATAACTGGCAGAGCTTCTTTGGCGGCCCGGCCTGGACGCGGGAATCCGCAACCGGCGACTACTACTACCACAAGTTCTCCCCGCAGCAGGTTGACCTGAACTGGGCCAACCCGCAGGTCTGCCGTGAAATCGAGCGGGTGATCGACTTCTGGCTGGCGCAAGGGGTGGACGGCTTCCGCTTTGATGTGATCAATTTCCTCACCACTGACGGCATCGGCCCAGACAACCCGTGGGACGGCAATGAGCAGCGCCATGAGCATGACATCAACCAGCCGGGGCTTCCCCCGGTGATTGCGCACCTGTGCCGCTACATCCGGCAGCGTAAAGAGGCGTTTTTGATTGGCGAAATCGGCAGCGAGGATCTGGGCATCCTGTGCCGTTATCAGGGCGAAGCGCTGCTGGACGTGGTGTTTAACTTCAACCTCGGCAGCCAGAAGACCTTCAGCGTCAGCGCCATTCATCAGCAATTGGTGGAAATGGAAGCCCGCCAGCCGGGCGTGCCGACGCTGTTTTTCTCCAGCCATGACATGCCGCGCATGATCAGCCGCTTTGGGGAAAATACGCGCGATGTACCCCGCGCTGTGGCGCTGTTTGCGCTGCAAATCACCGCCCGGGGCGTGCCGTTTATGTATAACGGCGACGAACTGGGCCTCACCGATTTTGTGCCGGAGCGCCTTGAACAGTTGCAGGACATTCAGGGCATTACGCACTACCACACCGCCCGCGCAGCCGGAAAATCCCATCAGGCGGCACTGGCGCTGGCGATGACCCAGTCGCGGGATGCCTCCCGCGCGCCGATGCAGTGGGATGATGGCCCGCACGCCGGGTTCTCCGTGGTGTCACCCTGGCTGCCCGTGCACCGCAATGCGGCCACCGTCAACGCCCGCGCACTTCAGCAGCAGCCGGGGTCTATTCTGAATCAGTATAAGCAATTGATTCGACTAAGAAACAACCATTCCGCGCTGCAAAACGGCGTGTACCCGCAGCTTGAACGGCAAGGCGATTGCCTGCTGCTGACCCGGCAAAACGCCGAAGAGACCCTGCATATTCTGATCAACTTTGGCGCCCCGCGCCCCAATCCGCTGTTTGGCAACGGCCTGCCTGTTTTATTCGGTGATGACAGCCGCGAGCTCGCAAAAAATCACGTTCTGATTAAGAAGGGAAACCATGAAAATAGTCCGCAGTCCTGCTAATCCGCTGATTACCCCGAAAGACGTCACGCCCTCACAACCCGGCATGAAAGTAGAGTGCGTGTTTAATGCCGGGGCCACCCGCTGGGGTGAGGAGATCATTTTACTGTTACGGGTGGCGGAAAGCGTTATCGCCGCTGACCCGGATGAGATCGCCGTGCCGTTGCTGGTGAATGAGGGCGGCGTCTGGCAGCAGCGCAGCAAAACATTTCACCGCCACGACCCGCGCTACGACTTCAGTGACCCGAGGATGATCACCCTGAAGGCCGACCCGCGCGAAGCCTGGCTGACGTCGCTCTCCCATTTACGCCTGGCCCACAGCCATGACGGCGTGCAGTTCACTGTGGATGACGCGCCGTTTATTTTCCCGGATAACGAATATGAGCAGTTTGGCTGTGAAGATGCGCGGATAACCCTGATCGACGGGCGCTATTACATTAACTATTCCGCTGTGTCGCCCTATGGCATTTCCACTGCACTGGCCGTCACCGAGGATTTTGTCGTGGTGGAAAAACAGGGCATCATTCTCTGCCCGGATAACCGCGACGTCTGTTTCTTTCCGGCGCGTATCAACGGCAAATTCCAGGCGCTGACCCGCCCGTCACCCAAACATTTCGGTAAGCCGGAGATCTGGCTCAGTGAATCGCCGGATATGCTGCACTGGGGCAACCACCGCCATCTGCTGGGGAGCGCCACCGGCGAATGGGACGCACTGAAAATCGGCGGCGGTGCGCCGTTGCTGGAGACCGATCGCGGCTGGTTGCAGATCTACCACGGCGTGGATCAGCAGCAGCGCTACTGCCTCGGCGCCATGCTGCTGGAGAAAGAGAACCCGCTGAAGGTTCTGGCGAAATCCGCCACGCCGCTGTTACAGCCGGAGGCTGCGTATGAGGTGCAGGGCTTTTTCGGTAATGTGGTGTTTACCTGCGGCGCGCTGATTGAGGATCAGCAACTGATGATCTACTACGGTGCGGCCGACGAATGCATGGCGCTGGCCCATATCAGCCTGGCCGATCTCTGGGCACATCTCGGCGTGGCCTGAACGTTAACGGGCACCGGGTGCCCGTTTATCCCCCATGCCCGCCAGTTACGCCGGGTCTGACAGGTACATCTTGCGCAGGTAATGCGGCACCGCATCATCCACGTTCGAGCCAATCACTTCCAGGTGCGGCAGGCGATCTTTCAGGCGCTGGTGCGCGTCACGCATGACGCAGCCTTTCCCGGCAACCGAGAGCATCTCAAAATCGTTCATGCCGTCACCAAAGGCGATGCAGTCCGCCAGCGAGTAGCCCACCAGCGCCGCCACCTGCTCCAGCGCATGGCCTTTGGAGACGCCGCCTGCCATCACTTCCAGGCAGGTCGGGAAAGAGAAGCTGACGTTGACCCGGTCGCCCCAGCGCGTGTTGATCGTCTCTTCCAGCTGCAGCAGCTCGTCATGGTCTTCACAGGTGAAGTAGACCTTGCAGATGCCGTCGGTTTCCAGCTCGGCCGGTTCAAACAGGGTGTATTTGAACACCGACTCCTGGAAAAATTCATCCTGATCCGGGCGGTCACGGTTCATGAACCAATCATCATTGCGGTAGACGTTGGTCAGGATCTTCGGGTTGTCATGCACGATCCCGTAGAGATCGCGGGCGATCTCGCCGTCAAGGTTATGCGAAAAGATCAGCTCCCCTTCGGTGTTGTGCACGCGCGCGCCGTTGGAGGTGATCATAAAGGCGCTGATTTCGAGGTTATCCCGGATCTGCCCGACGTCCACATGGTGGCGGCCGGTGGCAAACACAAAATGGATGCCCTGGCGGGTCAGCAGTTTCAGCGTCTCTTTGGCATAGGGTGTCAGGGTGTGGTCGGGCGACAGCAGCGTGCCGTCTAAATCGGATGCGACAACATGGTACATAGGAATACGTTCTAACCTCTGATGGAGTTAAGGGCAGCCATCGCCGCCGGATTGAGGGTGTTGCGCATAAAAGCGCATGATGGCGTTAAGCGCCTGCGCGCGCAGGTCGTCCCGTTCGAACAGGATCTCATGGCGCGCGCCTTTAATGACCAACGGCTTGCCCCCTTCACACGGACGCCCCGCTTTCGCCATTGCCTGACAAAATAACAACTGCGAGCGGTTATCCACCACCCGGTCCTCACTGGCCTGTAACAGCAACAGCGGTGTATCAATATGTTTGGCCTGCGCCAGGATCTGCTCGCCCGCCTGCACCCCTTCGCGCACCCAGTGGTAGGTCGGCCCGCCCACCTGTAATTCCGGATAGTCGGCATAGTAGCGCACGGCACGCCGGTAGCGTTCACGGCTGTGGGTTAAGCGGTTCACCAGAAACGGTAACGGCTGCCAGTGGCCGGTGCCGATGGCGTAGAAGTCACGCCGCGCCGGTTTGCTTTCGGCCCAGTTCAGGATGCGGCGCGCCATCCAGCCCGGCATCGGCAGGAAAATGCCGGTCATCGGCGCACACAGGGCAGCGGCGTCAAACAGGGGCGGTATGCCGGAGGGCCGGCGGCGCGCCAGGTAGAGCGCCAGGATCGCGCCGCCCATGGAGTGCGCCAGCGCATAGTGATGGCGGTAACCGGCCGGGATGACTACCTCCCGGCAGAAGGTGGCGAAATCATCCACATAATCATCAAACAGGTGTACATGGCCGCGGTGGCTGTCTTCCAGCACCCGGCCGGATCGCCCCTGCCCGCGGTGGTCAAGGATCATCACGTCATAGCCGCAGTGGAACAGATCGTAGGCCACTTCCGGGTATTTCATGTAACTTTCAATGCGCCCCGGCGACACCACGATCACCTTGTCATGGGCCGGATGGCAAAAGCGGACGTAGCGGATCGCCACGTTGTTGACGCCCGTGAATTCGTCCTCTTGCCTGCCGCGCCAGAAATCCAGCAGCGGCCCGGTGGAGAAGGCCGCGAAGCCTAATTCGCGTGTGAGCCAGCTCTCATAAATATGTGACATCGCGTCTGTCCGTAGCTCTGTTATGCAGTGAAATACGCGCGCGGTGAGGCCATAGCGCAACCCCTGACAATAGCGTATTGTGGCACAAAACAATGTAATCAGGGAGCTTTGCCCATGACCTTGGACTGGTGGTTAACCTACCTTCTGACAACCGTTATTCTCAGCCTGTCGCCAGGTTCAGGCGCCATTAATACCATGAGTACCAGCCTGAGCCACGGTTACCGTGGTGCGGTGGCCTCTGTCGCCGGGTTGCAGCTGGGCTTAAGCCTGCACATCGTGCTGGTGGGGATTGGGCTGGGCGCGCTGATTTCGCAGTCGCTGCTGGCGTTCGAGTTGCTGAAGTGGCTGGGCGCAGCTTACCTGATCTGGCTCGGCATTCAGCAATGGCGCGCCGCCGGGGCGGTAGACCTGCACGCCCTGGCAGGCAGCATGCCGCGCCGCCAGCTGTTCCGCCGCGCGGTGTTGGTGAACCTGACCAACCCGAAAAGCATCGTGTTCCTGGCCGCGCTGTTCCCGCAGTTCATCGTGCCGCACCAGCCGCAGGCGATGCAGTACGTGATCCTCGGGGTGACGACCGTGCTGGTGGATATCATCGTGATGATTGGTTACGCCATGCTCGCCCGCCGCCTGGCCAACTGGGTAAAAGCCCCGAAACAGATGACCCTGCTGAACCGCATCTTCGGCTCACTGTTTATGCTTGTCGGCGCCCTGCTGGCAACCGCCAGACGGGTGTAAAACCCCATCACGCAAAAGGGCAGCCACGAGGCTGCCCTTTTTTATCGCATTGTTTTATACCCTCACCCGCTACCTTTTCCTTACATACCCAAGAATTTGCAATTCTGGTGGGGGCGTAAAAATCATTGCCGAATGGAAACGCAGGGCCGGGTGAGCACGCAACACGCCCAGCCCCCAACTACCTTTTCCTTACATACCAACAAAAAGGCAGACTGGTGGGGGCGTAAAAATCATTGCTGAGTGAGCCGCAGGGCCGGGCGAGCACACACGACGTGTGCGAGAGGTGCAGCCACGCCGGGAGCGTGTCTGCACCGGCCCGAAAAGCCCGGAGGTGAAGCGAAGGCACCCGCTACGCGGGCAATGATTAGCGTGGGCACCGAAAGTGCGCGGGTGCAGGGCGAGCGCACTGGCGCGCCCTGCTCGGTTGAGGCTTGACGGCTCAGGTAGACAACTGCACATGAACAACCGAAACATGCCACAACCCTCCCCTTAAAACCATGCCCGCGGGTGCAGGGCCGGCGCGCCGGCAGGCCCTGCTCGGTTGAGGCGCGGCGGCTCAGGCAGCATCCCATGCTGAACAACCGAAACCTTCCACCCTACCGAAACATTCCACCCATCCAAATATCCAATCCCAAGCTGACAAGCAAACAAGTCACCGCGAAATAATCAAATGAATCCCAAACCCCGCAAACAGCACCCCCGCCACACCATCAATCCACTTCGCCAGCCGCTGATAGCCACGGCGCATCACCGGCAGGGCGAACACCATCGCGACAATGGAGAACCAGGCAAAGGTTTCCGCCACGATCATCACGAACAGGCCCCAGCGCTCGGCGCTGCCGACATCATCCCCGACAAACAGCGAGAAGACGCTGCCAAAGTAGATCACCGCTTTCGGGTTAGAGAGGTTGGTCAGGAAGCCGCGCATAAAGGTGCGGCCACGCGCCGGCAGCTCAACCTTCGGTGCCTCATCGGTGGGGGCCGCCTGTTTGGCTCTGGCGGAACGCAGCAGTTGCCAGCCCATCCACAACAGGTAGAGGCCACCGCCGACCATGATTATCTGATGCAGCCAGGCCATTTTTTCCAGCAGCAGGTGCAGGCCCATCAGCGCCACCCCCGCCCAGACCACAATCCCCAGCGAAATGCCGATCACGCCCATCATCGCCTCACGGCGCGATCGGCTGACAGCGGTTTGGGACACAAAAAAGAAGTCAGGGCCGGGACTGATCAAGGCCACCAGATGCACCAGGGCGACGGTCAAAAACAGGATTAACATCAGCAGGACGCTCACAAGAAAAGGGGCAAACCAGAATAATATGTGATGGCCCGCTAAGTAGCCATCACATAAGGTTATGTTTTCCGGGCGGCCGGTGGATCAGTCGTCGTCGTTATCGAGGTGGTCGCGGATCATGCCGAGGAACGGCGTGCCGAAGCGCTCCAGTTTGCGCTGGCCGACACCGTTAACGCTGAGCAGCTCGCCCGGCGAGGTCGGCATCTGTTCCGCCATCTCCAGCAAGGTCGCGTCATTGAATACCACATAGGGCGGCACGTTCGCGTCGTCGGCAATCGATTTGCGCAATTTGCGAAGTTTGGCGAACAGCTTGCGGTCATAGTTGCCGCCATAGCTTTTGGGGTTGCTGCCGCTGCGCGTTTTCGGTGCCTGAATGCGCGGCACCGCAAGTTGCAGCGGCGCATCACCGCGCAACACCGGCCGCGCGGCCTCGGTGAGTTGCAGCGCCGAATGCATGGCGATGTTCTGGCTGATCATCCCGAGGTGGATCAGCTGGCGGAACACACTGACCCAGTGCTCGGTGGTCTGGTCCCGGCCCAGGCCATACACCGACAACTTGTCGTGGCCGTTGTCACGGATACGCAGGTTATTCGCCCCGCGCAGCACTTCCACCACATAGCCGATGCCGAACCGCTGGCCGACCCGCGCCACGGCGGAGAGCGCTTTTTGCGCGTCGAGCAGCCCGTCATAACGTTTTGGCGGATCAAGGCAGATGTCGCAGTTCCCGCACGGGGTCTGCCGCCCTTCGCCGAAATAGTTCAGCAATACCAGCCGGCGGCAGGTCTGCGCTTCCGCGAATGCGCCCATCGCGTTGAGTTTGTGGCGCTCCACGTCCTGCTGCGGCCCGGCGGGTTTCTCCTCCAGGCAACGGCGCAACCAGGCCATGTCGGCCGGGTCATAGAGCAGGATTGCCTCGGCGGGCAGGCCGTCACGCCCGGCGCGCCCGGTCTCCTGATAATAGGCCTCGATGGTACGCGGGATGTCAAAGTGCACCACGAAGCGCACGTTGGGCTTGTTGATGCCCATCCCGAACGCCACGGTCGCGACCACCACCTGCAAATCATCACGCTGGAAGGCGTCCTGCACCTGCGCGCGCCGCTCACTCTCCAGCCCGGCATGATATGCGCCGACACTCAGGCCGCGCGCCTGCAAACGCGCGGTGGTGTCTTCCACTTTCGCCCGGCTGCCGCAGTAAATAATGCCGCATTTGCCGCGCTGGTCCTGCACGAAGCGCCAGAGCTGGTCGAGCGGCTTGTACTTTTCCACCAGCGTGTAGCGGATGTTCGGGCGGTCAAAGCTGCTGATCTCAATCAGCGGGTCGTTAAGCGCCAGTCCACGGATAATGTCATTGCGCGTGGCGTCGTCAGCGGTGGCCGTCAGGGCGATCACCGGCAGATCGGGGAAGCGGGATTTCAGTTGCCCAAGCGCACGGTACTCAGGGCGGAAATCGTGGCCCCATTGGGAAATACAGTGTGCTTCGTCAACCGCCAGCATCGCCGGGTTAAGCTGCGGCAGGTGGTCGAGGAAGTTGTCCATCATCAGCCGTTCCGGCGCGATGTAGAGCATCTTGATCTGGCCGCTGCGGCAGGCTGCCAGCACGTCGTGCTGCTGCTCGCGCGTCTGGCTGGAATTCAGGCATGCCGCCGCCACACCGTTGGCCAACAGCTGGTCAACCTGGTCTTTCATCAGGGAGATCAGCGGTGAGACCACCAGCGTCAGGCCATCCATCACCAGGGCAGGTATTTGGTAACACAGGGATTTGCCGCCACCGGTGGGCATCACCACCAGACAGTCGCGCCCTTCAAGCGCGGTGTTAATGATGGTTTGCTGACCCGGACGGAATTGCTGGTAGCCGAAGGTGTCGTGTAACACCTGCTCGGCCAGCAATGCTTTATTGATTACTGCCGCCGTAGACACTCGTTTCCCCAATTTTTACGAACCGGCGGGCAACCTCCCCGCCGGTGATGATGCACAAACACCGCTGTTACATAATGTCGTTGAGCATGACACCGACACCGATACGCGTCTGCTTGTAGTTGTAGTCGATCAGCGATTCGCCGTAGCCGCTGAAGACCTTCGTGTAGAAGCGGACATGGCGGGTGATCGGATAGCTCCACCCCGCCTCTGCACCGCCGTAGCCGGTATTCCAGTTATAGCGGCCGTTGACGCTGAAGACGCTGTCGCCCCAGGCATACCCTACTTTCAGGCGGTAATAGCCCATGTATTTGGTGATGTCCGGGTTGTCGTCGTTGGCATCGCTCTCCGGGAGGCGGTACCAGGGTTTGAGATCCACCTGCCAGTTACCGTGCTGCGCCATGAAACGCGCATAGATGCGGTTCCAGCTGCGGGAGGTCGGGTCAGAGCGGCCGTTGGAGTCGTGGTTAAACCCGGTCTCTACTTCGCGCAATGTCCAGCCGGCAAAGGAATAGTCCGTGGCCCAACCCAGGAACACCTGCGGTTCGTAGTTGGTTTCACGGAACGGTGACGACTCGCCCCGGTTGGAGAGTTGCCAGAACGAATGCTGGGTATAGGACGCCGCCAGCAGGGAGTTCTCCCCGGCGATGCCGCGCCAGATCGGGAAGCCCAGGCTCAGCTGGAACTCTACCTCATCTTTTTTCGTATTGTCGGCCCAGTCGTAGGACTGGATCGCCTTGGTGTTTATCTTATCTGAGTAGGTATACAACAGATAATTCGTCTCATAAGGATACAGGGTAAAAGGGTTATCATGGTCCTGCAACATACTGGCGATGACACTACCACGCACTGTGGGGTAATCATGAATTTCTTTAACGGTGGCTTCTTCTGCCTGAACCAGAGCCGGTGCTGCCAGCAACACCATCCCGATCCCCCAATAACTGCGCATAACCCCTCCACTCACTCTGAAAAAAAATAGGCTCACCCCGAAGGGAGGCCATTTTACACACAAATACGACCAGCGATTAGTGGTGTTTCGAATTATCGGTTTGCAGCTGGAAAGCAACAAATTAGAAGCATAGAATCCACATTAAATTAACATTACACCGCTTGTTTGCCGGTTTTCCTGCAAGGAGATTTATGTCTGCCACCGTACTCTCTCAAGACGCCGCCCGCCGGCTGATTGGCACGATCTTCGTTTATGACATGCCGTTCAACCGTGAGCTGGGCCTGGAGTTGGCGACGTTTGACGAACAGCACGTCGAGCTGACCTTTACGCACCAGACCCGGCTGGTGGGTAATGCCGCACAACAGATTTTACACGGCGGGGTGATCGCCTCCGTGCTGGATGTGGCCGCCGGGCTGGTGTGCGTCGGCAGCGCCCTGCTGCGTCATGGTGAACTCACCGAACAGGCATTGCGTGAGCGGATGGCCAAAATGGGCACCATCGATCTGCGGGTCGATTACCTGCGGCCGGGGCGCGGCGACCAGTTCACCGCCAGCAGCACCCTGTTACGCGCCGGGAATAAAGTCGCGGTCGCGCGGGTGGAACTGCATAACGAGGCCGGGCAACATATCGCCACCGCCACCGCCACCTATCTGGTGGGGTAATCCGCACAGAAGTATAAACCTGCCGGGCAAAGACCGGGCAACCTCAGTACACTTAACCCCTTCTCTTCTTTCAGGCCAAACACATGGATGCAAAACAGACCCGGCACGGCATTTTCTTTGCTCTGGCCGCCTATTTTATCTGGGGCATCGCCCCCGCCTATTTCAAGCTGATCCAACAGGTGCCGCCCGGCGAAATCCTGACCCACCGCGTGGTCTGGTCTTTCTTCTTTATGCTGATCCTGCTTTCGGTCAGCCGTAACTGGGGCAAGGTGCGCGCCATTCTGCACCAGCCGAAACGGCTGCTGATGCTGGCCGTCACTGCCCTGCTGGTGGGCAGTAACTGGCTGCTGTTTATCTGGGCGGTGAATAATCACCACATTCTGGAGGCCAGCCTCGGCTACTTTATCAACCCGCTGGTGAATGTGCTGCTCGGGATGCTGTTTTTGGGAGAGCGCTTCCGCCGTTTGCAATGGCTGGCAGTGGCGCTGGCGGTATGTGGCGTGCTGGTGCAGCTCTGGCAGTTCGGCTCCCTGCCGGTGATTGCGCTGGGTCTGGCGTTCAGCTTTGCGCTGTATGGCCTGCTGCGTAAAAAGATCGGCATCGACGCGCAAACCGGGATGCTGATTGAGACGCTGTGGCTGCTGCCTGCGGCAGTTATCTACCTGTTCTTTATCGCCGATACGCCGACCAGCCACCTGACGGTAAACCCGATGACGCTGAACCTGCTGCTGGTAGCAGCCGGGATTGTCACCACCATCCCACTGCTGTTTTTCACCGCGGCGGCCACCCGCCTGCGCCTCTCCACGCTGGGCTTTTTCCAGTACCTCGGCCCGACGCTGATGTTTGTGCTGGCGGTGACGTTCTACGGTGAAACCGTCGGCAACGACAAACTGGTGACCTTTGCCTTTATCTGGAGCGGCCTGCTGCTGTTTACCCTGGATGCGCTCTACAGCACGCGCACCCGCGCTGATGCACATGCGCAACCGCGCTAACGTCATGTAGGCTGGGGCTTACCGGCATGGCGTGAGATAAAGCGCGCCATCGCCGGGCCGGTAACCAGAATGGTGACCAGCCGCAGCGTCTGCATTGCCATCACAAACGACATATCCACTTTCGTACCTGCGGCAATGATCGCGACCGTGTCCAGCCCGCCGGGGCTGGTGGCGAGGTACGCTGACATCAGATCCACCGGCAGCACCTGGGTCAGCCCCCAGGCCATCGCCCCGCACACCAGCATCAGCCCAAAAATCGAGGCCAGCATCTGCGGCAGGGTGCGCAGCGCCAGCAGCACGATATCGCGCGTGAAGCGCAGCCCCACCGTCCAGCCAATCAACGCATAGGCCATCGCCAGCAACCATTCCGGGATTTGCAGCGTCATCAGGCCGCCGGAGTGCACCACCGCGCCGAGAATCGCCGGCACCAGCAGCGCGCCGGACGGGATCCGCAGCCGCGGCGCGAGCAGAATGCCCACCAGCGCAATCGCCAGGGTACCGATGAAGCGCGCGTCCAGCGCCGGAAACCACACCTGCGTCACCGCCTGGTGGCCCGCCGCATCCCCTAGCCCGATGCGCGCCACCAGCGCAGCGGCGGTGGCGACAAACAGCACCCGCAGATATTGCATAAAGGCCACCAGCCGCACATCCGCACCGAAATCACCGGCCATCGCCACCATCGCGGACGCCCCGCCGGGCGACGATCCCCAGGCACCGGTCGGCCCCGGCAGCGCGCTGAAGCGCACCAGCAGCCAGCCGGAGAGGCCGCTCGCCAGCAGGGTGCCGAACAGCACCGCCACCACCATCGGCCAGTCATTCAGCAGCGGCGTAAGAATACCGGGCGACAGGCTCTGGGCGATCATGCAGCCCAGAATGCCCTGCGAGAGGGTGAAACAGCGCGACGGCACGCGGATCGATGCGCCCAGCAACCCCATCACCACCCCGACGATCATCGGCCCCAGCAGCAGCGCCGCCGGCAGGTGACAAGCCTGAAAGCCAAAGCCAACGATCACGGAAAATAACAACAGCAGTGCCCACTGGCGGGCGGGCGACATCCTTTTTATCTGCATGGTGCGTATATCTACATTTCGTTAACAATGAAGGCGATAGTGTACGCTGGATCGGGCAGGAAAAGGCGATGAAGTGTGCGGGAAATCACAGAAAGGGCAAACGGCTCCCCGGCAACCCGGGGAGCAAAAGGCGGTTACAGCCAGTTTTTGCGCTTGAAGTAGAGGTAAGGTGCCAGCCCGGCCAGGATCATCAGGCCAATCGCCGCCGGGTAACCGAATGACCACTTCAGCTCCGGCATAAATTCGAAGTTCATCCCGTAGCTGGAGGCCACCAGCGTCGGCGGCAGGAACACCACGGAAACCACCGAGAAGATTTTGATGATGCGGTTCTGCTCGATGTTGATAAAGCCCATCGCCGCCTGCATCAGGAAGTTCACCTTCTGGAACAGGGATTCGTTGTGCGGCAGCAGGGATTCGATGTCACGCAGCACTTCGCGCGCCTGCTCCAGCTGGCCGTTCGGCAGCCGCGCCTTGCGCACCAGGAAGTTGAGCGCCCGCTGGGTATCCATCAGGCAAAGGCGCACTTTCCAGCCGACATCCTCCAGCTCCGCCAGCGTGGAGAGCGCCGCATCATATTCATCGCCCTGATGTCCTTCCATGATCACCCGGCTCAGTTTTTCCAGGTCGCTGTAGATGTTCTCAATCTCATCCGCCAGCTGTTCGATTTTGGTCTCAAACAGATCCAGCAGCAGCTCGTAGGCGTTGCCGTCAATCAGCATCTGGTTGCGGGCGCGCATCCGGTAGAGGCGGAACGCCGGCAGCTCCCGCTCGCGCAGGGTATAGAGGCGGCCGTCACGGATGGTAAAGGCCACGGTGGAGTTGCCGCCGTGATCCTCTGCATCTTCAAAATAGAAGAAGGAGTGAATGTGCAGGCCGTCTTCATCTTCAAAGAAGCGCGCAGAGGCTTCGATGTCATCCAGTTCCGGGCGGGTGGCCAGGCTCTGGCCCAGTTCCGTCTGTACTTTTTCGCGCTCATCCACGTCGGGCTCGATCAGATCCACCCACAGCGACGTGGTGAGATCGTCCGAGACATCCAGCTCTAAACGGGATAAGCGGCTGTTATCTAATTTGAATGCGCTCAGCATAGGCGATTGCTCCCTTGTGACGACAAAAAGAGGCAACGCAATGGATCACAGAAACCAAAAGGGTGTGTAACACCGGCGTGTTTCAGACCGCGATAGGCTCTGACTCAGGGCGACACAATGGGAGGGTCGCTGACAACCACGAAGGCTATCAGCAAGGAGGATAGCCTTAGAAGTTGCACCTTATGAACAGGTTATTGAGCCAGTATCTACTGGGTGTGTCCAAGGCGAAGATCCTCATTAAGAATAGTGCGCGCATGTTACGCTGAGACGAAAAAGACTGTCAACCGCCGCCCGGCAGTTAATGTGCAACAAACATTCACCGGCCGGGGGCGCAGGGGAAAGGCCGGGCACCGCGCGGCAGCGGGCTTCCGGCCAGGCGGGGATTATACGGTCTCGAGCCGGGCATAAGCGGCCACCAGCCACTTGATACCTTCGCCGTTAAAGGCGATCTGCAACCGGCTGTGATCGCCGCTGCCTTCCAGATTGATAATGGTGCCTTCACCAAATTTCGGGTGGCGCACACGCTGGCCGAGGCTGTAGCCGCTGTCATTTTCCATCACCGGCGCGCCCATGCGGCGGGTGTTGACCGGGCGTGAGACGCTGGCGCGCAGCCGCACCTCTTCAATGCAGTTCTCCGGCAGCTCCGCGATGAAACGCGATGGCCGGTGGAACACCTCTTTGCCGTACAGGCGGCGCGTTTCGGCGTAGGTCAGCGTGAGTTTCTGCATCGCGCGCGTGACGCCCACGTAGGCCAGCCGCCGCTCCTCTTCGAGCCGCCCACCTTCGTCCAGCGCCATCTGACTTGGGAACATGCCCTCTTCCATGCCGACGATAAACACCTGCTTAAACTCCAGCCCTTTCGCGGAGTGCAGCGTCATCAGCTGCACGGCGTCCTGATAGGCGTCCGCCTGCCCTTCGCCCGCTTCCAGCGCGGCGTGGGAGAGAAACGCCTGCAACGGCATCAGGTCTTCATTTTCATCCTGATAACTGTACTGGCGCGTGGCGTTGACCAGTTCCTCAAGGTTTTCGATGCGCGCCTGGCCCTTCTCGCCCTTCTCCTGCTCGTACATCATCCACAGGCCGGAATCCTTGATCACCCGGTCAGTCTGCACATGCAGCGGCATCTCGCTGGTGTCATGCGCCAGCGCATCCACCAGCTCGGTAAAGCGTTGCAGCGCCGAGGCGGCCCGGCCTGCCAGCGCCTTCTCCTGCAACAGGGCGCGGGTCGATTGCCACAGCGTCAGCTGGCGCTCACGCGCCGTCTGGCGCACCACGTCAATGGTGCGGTCGCCGATGCCGCGGGTCGGCGTATTCACCACGCGCTCAAAGGCGGCGTCGTCATTGCGGTTGGCGATCAGGCGCAGGTATGCCAGCGAATCCTTGATCTCCTGCCGTTCGAAGAAGCGCATCCCGCCGTAGATGCGGTACGGCATCGACACCTGTAACAGCGCCTCTTCCAGCACGCGCGACTGGGCGTTGCTGCGGTAGAGGATCGCGCAGTCATTCAGCGCGTTACCCGTTTCCTGCCAGGTTTTGATGCGGTTCACCACGAAACGCGCTTCATCCAGTTCGTTGAACGCGCAGTAGATCGAGATACGCTCGCCCTCGGCGTCTTCCGTCCAGAGGTTTTTGCCCATCCGCCCGTTGTTGTTGGCGATCAGGGTGTTGGCGGCGGTCAGGATGTTACTGGTGGAGCGGTAATTCTGCTCCAGGCGGATGGTTTCCGCCTTCGGGAAGTCTTTGAGGAAGCGCTGGATGTTCTCCACCTGCGCGCCGCGCCAGCCGTAAATGGACTGGTCATCGTCGCCGACAATCATCACATTGGCCTGATCCCCGGCCAGCAAACGGATCCAGGCATACTGGATGCTGTTGGTGTCCTGGAACTCATCCACCAGAATGTTGGTGAAGCGCTCGCGGTAGTGGTTGAGGATATGCGGTTTGTTGAGCCACAGCTCATGGGCGCGCAGCAGCAGCTCGGCGAAATCCACCAGCCCGGCGCGGTCGCACGCCTCCTGATATGCCTGATAGACGCGCAGCCAGGTCTGCTCCACCGGGTTGCCGTAGCTCTCGATATGGTGCGGGCGCAGGCCGTCATCTTTTTTGCCGTTGATGTACCACATCGCCTGGCGCGCCGGCCACTGCTTCTCATCCAGGTTCATCGCCTTGATCAGGCGCTTGAGCAGGCGCAGCTGGTCTTCGCTGTCGAGGATTTGGAAATCCTGCGGCAGCCGCGCATCCAGATGGTGGGCGCGCAGCAGGCGGTGCGCCAGCCCGTGGAAGGTGCCGATCCACATGCCGCCCTGGCTGGTGCCGATCAGGTGCTCAATGCGGTGGCGCATTTCGGCCGCCGCTTTGTTGGTGAAGGTCACCGCCATAATTGAATAGGGTGAGCAATTCTCCACGGAGAGCAGCCAGGCGATGCGGTGCACCAGCACCCGCGTTTTGCCGCTGCCCGCGCCGGCCAACACCAACAGGTTGCTGCGTGGCGCCGCCACGGCTTCGCGTTGTTTATCATTCAGGCTGTCGAGCAGGTCAGAAACGTCCATAGGCACCGTCTGTCTGGGTAAGGAGAAAACGCCGGGCAATAAGATGCCGGGCATTTCACTGGGGATATATACAGAATTGCAGAGGATTATAACAATGCTGTCAGCGAAGCCAACCGCGAAATCTCGATATGGGGCAATAAGCGCGCGTCGCGGATTTTCATCAGATTGCCTTCGCGCAGGTTAATCCAGCAGGATTGCATGCCGCAGCGCACCGATCCGGCCACGTCGGTGGTGAGGTCATCCCCGACGTGCAGGATTTCACGCAGCGGCAGGTCGAGCTGGCGCGCTGCCAGGTGGTACATATCTTCATACGGCTTGGCGCGGCCATGCGGCCCGGAGCGCAGCACACATTCAAAATAGTCACTCAGCCCAAAAGCCGCCGGATCGGCATTGCCGTTGGTCACTGCCACCAGCGGCCAGCGCGCCGCCAGCGCCTTCAGGGTGTCGTGCGTCTCCTGCGGCACCTCAATCCGGCTGCGCCACTGGGCAAAATGCGCCATCGCCTCGTCTGCGCCCTGTGTCGCGTCTGCGTCACTCAGCCCCAGCCGGGTCAGGCCCAGGTGCACCGCCCGCCAGCGCCACTGGGTAACATCGTGGTAAATCTCCGGCTCCTGTTGCCGCAATTCGGCACGCAGCTGCTGGAAGTGGCCGGATTCCACTTCCGCCAGCAGCGGATGGTAGCCGCGCAGGAAGTTCATCGACTCCTGCTCGGTGCGGCGGATCACCGGCACGTTGTCATACAGCGTGTCATCCAGATCGAAGGTAAGGGCCGAAATGGCCTGTAACGGACGATAGACGATCATCAGGATTTTCCTCGTTTGGCTCGCGGGTGCGCGGCATCATACACCGATGCCAGATGCTGGAAGTCGAGATGAGTATAGATCTGGGTGGTAGAAAGGTTGGCGTGACCGAGCAGCTCCTGCACCGCGCGCAGATCGCCGCTCGACTCCAGCATATGTGTGGCAAACGAGTGGCGCAATTTATGCGGGTGAATATGGCTGTTCACCCCCTGTTTGATGCCCCACTCGGCAAAGCGTTTCTGCACGTTGCGCGCCGAGATGCGTTTCCCCTGTTTCGACAGGAACAGCGCGTCATCCAAGGGGCCGAACTGGTCACGCAGCGCCAGCCACTTTTCCAGCCACTCAAGTGCGGTCTTGCCGATCGGCACTTTGCGCTCTTTGCTGCCCTTGCCCAGCACCCACACTTCGCCGCCCACGCGGTCAACATGGCGGCAGTCAATGCCCACCGTTTCCGCCAGACGCAGCCCGGCACCGTACATGATCTCCAGCATCGCCCGGTCGCGGATTGCCAGTGGGTCATTGAAATCGATGGAGAGCAGCTTATCAACTTCGTCCACGTCCATGTTTTTCGGCAGGTGGCGTGCCGCGCGCGGCGTGGAGATGCCTTTGGCAGGGTTGGCCGGCAACGCGCCCTGGCTGACCATCCAGTCCAGGAAACTGCGCAACGCGGACATCCGCAACGCCAGGCTGGCGGCTTTCAGGCCGCTGCGTTTGCTGTTGGCGGCCAGTGATCGTACGCGGGCCGGGTCAAGCTGCGGCCACGCCTGCACGCCGGCTTTGGCGGCCATCTCTACCAGTACGGCAAGTTCATGGTGATAACTTTTAATTGTCAGCGGGCTGAGCTGCCGTTCGTTTTTCAGGAAGCGCAGGAAGCGTTCCACCGGTTCACTGAGCGCCGGGAACAGGGTATCGCCCGCTGCGCCGGTCATGCGCGTTCCACCCAGCGTGCCAGCAGGCCGGGCAACATGCGCGCCAGCTGGTCGAGCATCACGGTGCCCATGCCGGTATGGTAGTGATGCGGATCACGGCTGCTGAAGATCAGCATCCCCAGCCCGCCCTGTTCCCCCATCAGCGACAGCGCAACCGAACCGACCTGCTTCGCCTGCGGCAACAGCAGCAGCAATTCCGGGCCGGTGAGGCTGCCGAGGAAGTGGTTATCCTCGCCCATGCGGGGAATGCGGAACGCCTCGAACGCCATGCGCGACAGCCCCAGATGGGTAAAGTGCGACGGCGCGCCCAGTTTCCAGCTTTCAGAGAAGAGGCGGACATGTGCCCCGGCCAGCCCGAGGCTGCGCGCCCAGCGGTGCAGGCGGTCGAGCATATCCTGTAAACTTTCGGCGCCGGCCAGATCGGCCTGTAGCTGAATCAGGCGGCCAAACAGTGACTCGTTCACCGTGGCCTGCTCCATCAGCAGGGTGATCTCTTCTTCCAGGTGGCGTATCTGGTTGCGCTGGCGGCCAAGCTGCCACTCTACCAGCGACACCGACCCGCGCACCGGGTGCGGCACCCGCAGCTGCTCCACGCGGCGTGCGTTGCGGATAAAGAAATCAGGATGTTGCAGCAGATAGTGCATCACCCGCTCATCGTTAAGGTCAGCGACGGCGGTCGCCTGATCGTCTGCATTACTCATAAATGAATGAACCCGTCATATACATGGGTGGCCGGCCCGGTCATAAACAGCGGGTGGCCCGGCCCCTTCCAGCGGATGTTCAGGTTGCCGCCCGGCAACTCCACCAGCACGCTTTCGGTAAGCAGCTCCTGAAGAATACCGACGGCTGCCGCCGCACAGGCGCCGCTGCCGCAGGCCTGGGTTTCACCGGCCCCGCGCTCAAACACGCGCAGCTTGATGTGATCGCGGCTGACTACCTGCATAAAGCCGACGTTCACGCGCTCCGGGAAGCGGTCATGGTTTTCCAGCACCGGCCCCAGGGTTTCCACCTCAGCGGTCAGCACATCTTCTACCTGCAGCACGCAGTGCGGGTTGCCCATCGACACCACGCCGCACAGGATAGTTTTCTCCGCGGCGCGCAGGATATAGGTTTTTTCCGCTTTGGCGGCGCGGAACGGTACTCCTTGCGGCTCGAAATTCGGCTCGCCCATGTTCACACAGACGTCGTCATTTTCCGTCACGCTCAGTACCATGCGGCCGGTCTGGGTGCTGACGCGGATGTCGCGTTTATTGGTCAGCCCTTTCAGGCGGACAAAGCGGGCGAAGCAGCGGGCGCCGTTGCCGCACTGGGCCACTTCACTGCCGTCAGCATTAAAGATGCGGTAATGGAAATCCAGCTCCGGGTCGTAGGGCGGTTCGACAATCAACAGCTGGTCAAAGCCGACGCCGGTATGACGATCGGCCAGCCGCCGGATCAGGTCGGGTGAGAAATAAACGTTCTGTGTTACGGCATCAACAACCATGAAGTCGTTGCCCAGCCCATGCATTTTGGAGAACTGCATATCTTACTCCGCTTACTGCCGGCGAATTCCGGACGCCGGGTGCGCCTGGCAGGCCGCGCCTGCCTGAGCCACCCTGTTACATACCGGCAGACGATGAGGTGCTCTGCGTACCGGACGATGATTGTTGGTTTCGCTGCCCTTCACCGGTGGAGGGTGAGGTGGCGGCCTTTGGCTTTTCCGCCGGGGGGAAATAGAGCGGGCCTTTCAGGCCACAGCCGGAAAGCCCCAGCAACGTGACCGCAGCCAGCGCCCAGCGTAATTGTTTTTTCATTCTATTGATGCCTGTGTTTCGTGCGTCCAAGCTCTCTATAATCGCAGGTGGATCATGAAAAGCAATAGGAATTGCATCTGAGCGGCGGCATTGCTTTCGCGGGTGCGCCATAAAAAAGGGCCCGGCAAGCCGGACCCTTTTCCAGAGCGGTGGCAGGCATTAATGCAGCTGGTAAAACTGCTTCAGCGACTGCGGCAATGCATCGTTGTTTACGGCCAGGTTCAGCGCGGTGAGCGCCTTGCTGCGGAACGGGATCACCTGCTTGCGCCCCTCAAGTACCACGATCTGGTAGAACTGCGGCAGGTTGAAGTTAATAAAGCTGGAGCCGTACGTGAAGCGGTCATGGGAGGAGGAGTAAAAACGGCTGACATCCTTTACCAGCTCCTCTTTGCTGCCTTCACAGTGATGGAACACCTCAATCCTGTTCGACTCATCAAGAATATAGATGTTGAAGCCGCGGTCATCCGGCGAGTCTTCAAAGAAGAACTGGATAATGCCTTCGCTGGCGTAGCCGTCCACCACCGCCGGCAGGTGCACCTGATCGGACTCCATCTTCACGGACAGGCCATGCAGCTTGTTGTTGGAGATGGCCCCGTAAAATTCCACCGCGTTTTCCAGCTTCTGGACGGAAACGCTTAAGCGCTCAAAGAACAGCCCCCAGGTCTGGCCGGACACCCGCACCGCCTTGAAGCGCCCCGGCTCGTGCCGGGTGCTGGAAAGACGCAGCTCAATGCATTCGGACACCAGCTGTTGCAGGCGCGTGCGGATAAGCCCGCGCAGGTGCTGGCTGTAACAGAAGACTTCCACTGACTCCGGCGGCGCGGCATCCTGGTGCATTTTGCCGAGGATGGTTTTCAGCGCTTCCAGCACCGCCTGTTCGCCGCTGAAATGCAGCGTCCGCACCTCGTTCCAGGAGTTGCGGTAGAGCAGGTCAATACTGCCCACCAGGCACTGCTGCTGCTGGCCGAAACTGAACACGTCAAGTTTGCGGAAATCAAAATGCACCACCTGGTTGCGGAACGCCGCAGTCGGGTCGTGCTCGAGATTGACGATAATCGCCAGATGGCGGATCTCACACGGGCTGTAGAGCGCTTTCGGCGTCGGGGCCGGCAGGCGCAGCGGGAAGTGGTGCGACACATCCGCCACCAGCTCCTGCAATTTGGCGATATCACACAGGCTGCCGCCTTTAATATGCAGGCGGGTGCGCGGCGTCAGCAAACCGTTGAAATAAGCCCACGCCACCAGCTTGTTCAGGTAGCGGTTATATTCCAGCGGCTGGTGGCTGATGATGGCATCCATCGACGGCGCCTGGTTATAGAGATACCAGCCGGTGCGGTTGGCACGGCCCACCGGGACATGGATAAAGGTCAGATCGTTTTCTGACAGATCCGGCGAAATCTGTGGGTTTACCAGCGTCACTTTGCCCGGCAGTGCCTCAAAGGCGGCGTAGAGTTTGCGGGTCAGTACGCCGATGTCCTGCGGGCTGGCGCTGACGCTTAAATTATTGCGGCGGGCGAAACGGATCAGGTTGCGGTAGCTCTGCATCATCGCATCCAGCAGTTCGTTATGCGCCTCGCGTACCCGGCCGATTTTCCAGTTGTTGCGGTTGTCCAGAATCGCCAGCTTCTCGCTGCTCCAGCCCCACTCCTGCACCAGCTGCACCAGAATTTCACGCCGCCAGCCCACGCATTCGCGCCCCTGTGACAACTTTTCGCACACTTTCAGGTAGAAGCAGCGGCGCACCAGATCGAGGCGGGTTTCATCCTCAATCGCCGTCAGGTAACGGGTCACGCGATCCAGCATCATGCAGTAGGCGTCCAGCCCGAAAGAGACGATCTCCCCATCGTGCAGGCGGCGTTTGATGTCCATCGCCAGCAGTTGGGTCTGTGGGTACTCCCAGGAATAGGCTTCCAGCAGCAGGGTTTTCAGCACCGCCTTGTAGGGCGAGTCGATGCTTTTATAGAGCTGCCACAGGCTGGCACCGAAATACTCTTCCGCTGACAGCGTGCTCAGGCCGCCGAGATCCAGCCACTCATTCGGCGTCAGCGCGCCCTGCGCGTAAAGCGACATGACGTAGTCGTCATAATTGCTCTCTTCCTCGCACGGCACCATGTTCCACAAAATGCGCTTGCCGGCCAGCCGTACCGCGCTGCGGTAGAACTCATCCAGCAACAGAATATGTTGGGTGGAACCGCAATCCTCACCGCCCAGGCTGCCGCTCTCATTGTGGCGGAAGCGGTTCTCATCAATCAGGAAGAAGCTGACTTCAATGCCCAGATCGGCGGCCCAGGCCTCCAGCAGGCTGCATTTCTGTTGCAGGCGCTGGCGCTCTTCCGGGTCGAGCCAGGATTGGTGGCAGACCCAGATGTCGAGGTCTGAGCTGTCGCTCTGGCCGATTGAGGAGGTGCTGCCCATGGTGTAAAGGGCCGTTACCGGCAATTCGCCATGGGGGGTCTTATCCAGAGGTTTGCCGATTTTTTCTTCTAAATCAGCAAGATAACGCGATTGCTTTTCATCAGGCGTGAACAGGCAAATGCCGCATGGAACGCTGCCTTCAAGGTAGCCGGGCATCAGAGGGTGGTGGTAATGCAATAAGATCGGCAGCAGACTGTAGACCTGTTGGAAAACCGGCCCGGTGGCCGCCAGGGCGCGATCGACACGCAATTGGTTGATCGCATCCAGTCTCTGCTTGAGTGTCTCAATGTAGAGGTACAAGACGTTTCGCCTGATTTATCCCAGTGTCTTTTAAAATCCCCGTTTTCCACCCTGTCTCTGTTTTAGACGAATAATTGACAGGTAATTGCTGGAAACGTGATCAATTTAACACCTTGCTGATTGACCGTAAAGAAAGTATAGCACCAGACTTATTCTGGTCCCTTTGTATACTCTTCTCCACCCGCCATGTCATGTAAAACCTGTTGGGCGTGCCGTTCTGACCAATCTCTTCCCGGCATACCGGGGCTTCTTCCGCTGACAGCTTTCCCCGGTAGATGGTAGGATGTGGGCGAAATCGTAAAACGGTAACAAGCATGTTAGACAAAATTATCCGGATTGCCACCCGTCAAAGTCCGCTGGCCCTGTGGCAGGCTCACTACGTTCAACACTGCCTGGAGGCAGCCCACCCCGGCCTGCGCGTCGAGCTGGTGCCGATGGTGACACGCGGCGACATTATTCTTGATACACCGCTGGCGAAAGTGGGCGGCAAAGGGCTGTTCGTTAAAGAGCTGGAGCTGGCCCTGCTGGAAAACCGCGCAGACATCGCCGTGCATTCCATGAAAGATGTGCCGGTTGCCTTCCCGGAAGGCCTGGGGCTGGTGACCATCTGCGAGCGCGACGACCCGCGTGACGCCTTCGTCTCCCCGAATTTTGAAAGCCTGGCGCACCTGCCGCCGGGCAGCGTGGTCGGCACCTCCAGCCTGCGCCGCCAGTGCCAGTTGCGTGAAATGCGCCCGGACCTGGTGATCCGCGACTTGCGCGGCAACGTCGGCACCCGGCTTGCGAAACTCGACAGCGGCCAGTATGACGCCATCATCCTCGCGGTGGCCGGGCTGAAACGCCTGGGGCTGGAATCACGCATCCGTAATGCCATCTCGCCGGAAGAGTGTTTGCCGGCAGTGGGCCAGGGCGCGGTGGGTATCGAGTGCCGGCTGGACGACAGCGTCACCCGCGCCCTGCTGGCGCCGCTGAACCACACGGAAACGGACATCCGCGTCCGTGCCGAACGGGCGATGAACACCCGCCTGGAAGGTGGTTGCCAGGTGCCGATCGGCAGCTACGCGGTGCTGGAAGGCGATCGCCTCTGGCTGCGTGCGCTGGTCGGCGCGCCGGACGGCAGCGAGATCGTGCGCGGTGAGCGCCACGGCAGCGCCGCAGACGCCGAGCAGATGGGCATCGACCTGGCCGAAGAGCTGCTTTCGCGCGGCGCGCGTGAGATCCTCGCCGAGGTCTATCAGGGGAACCCGCCTGCATGACCATTCTGGTGACCCGCCCTTCCCCGTCAGGCGAACAGTTGGTCAGCCGGTTACGCCAGCTTGGCCTGGCCGCGTATCACGCGCCGCTGATTGAGTTTACCCCGGGGCGGGACGTGGCCACCCTGCCGGATCGGCTGGCGGCGTGCGCGCCGGGCGATCTGGTGTTTATCCTGTCGCAACATGTGGTGGGTTACGCCCACCATGCCCTGACCCTTCGCGGCATGGCCTGGCCGCCGGCCCTTCATTATTATGCCATCGGCCGCACCACCGGCCTGAAACTGCATACCCTCACCGGCCTGCCGGTCACCTACCCGCCGGGCAGCGAAACCAGTGAAACCCTGCTCCGCCTGCCCGACCTGCAACAGGTGGCGGGCAAAAAGGCGCTGATTTTACGCGGCAACGGTGGGCGGGAATTACTGGCCGCAACCCTGGCGGAGCGCGGGGCCGACGTCAGCTACTGCGAATGCTACCAGCGCAGCCCGATCCACTATAACGGCAGTGAGCAGAGCGCCCACTGGCAGCGCACCGGGGTCAGCAGGCTGGTGGTCACCAGCGGTGAAATGTTACAACAGCTCTATACTTTAGTTCCTGATTACTATCGGACTTCATGGTTGCTGCGCTGCAACCTGGTCGTGGTCAGCGAACGCCTGGCAACACTGGCGCGCCGGCTTGGCTGGCAGGATGTCCGTGTTGCTGACAATGCCGATAATGACGCGCTGATCCGCGCGCTACAATAACCTGACTATGGGATGTGCCAACATGACGGAACAAAAAACCCCATCCGCGCCGGAAGATGAGATCACGCCAGCGGTGGAGACACCCCTCCAGCCAGATGCTGAACCCCGTAAAGCGCAACGTACCGGCGTGGTGTTGGGTGCCGTAGCCATTGCGCTGGCACTCGCCCTGGGTGCGGGCCTTTACTACCACGGGCAACAGCAGGCCAGCGCGCAACGGGCAGAGAATGAGGCCCTGCGTACACAGTTAGCCGCGTTGCAACAGAGCCAGCAGCAGGATAAGCAGCAACAAGGGACACTGTTGCAGCAGCAGGCCAGCGCGCTGCAAAACGCCGATCAGCAACAGGCGGCGTTGGGCCGTCAGCTGAATGAGTTGCAGGAGAAAGTTGCCACCATCTCCGGCAGTGATGCCAAAACCTGGCTGCTGGCGCAGGCTGATTTTCTGGTCAAACTGGCCGGCCGCAAGCTCTGGAGCGATCAGGACGTCACCACTGCTGCGGCGCTGCTGAAAAGCGCTGACGCCAGCCTGGCAGACATGAACGACCCCAGCCTGCTGGAGGTGCGCCGCGCCATCACCGAGGATGTCAGCACCCTGTCAGTGGTATCGCAGGTGGATTTCGACGGCATTATTCTGAAAGTAAACCAGCTCTCCAATCAGGTGGATAACCTGCGCCTGGCGGATGACAACACCGATGATTCGCCAATGGATGAAGACAGCAGTACGCTGTCAGCCTCGCTGTCAGAGTGGCGCCAGAACCTGACCAAAAGCTGGCACAACTTTATGGATGACTTCATCACCATCCGTCGCCGTGATACCAGCGCCGAGCCGCTGCTGGCCCCGAACCAGGATGTTTACCTGCGTGAGAACATCCGCTCGCGTCTGTTAGTGGCCGCCCAGGCGGTGCCGCGCCACCAGAATGAAGTGTACAAACAGTCGCTGGAGACGGTTTCCGGCTGGGTGCGCTCTTACTTTGATGCCAATGACCCAGCCACCAAAGCCTTCCTGGACGATCTGGATAACCTGAGCCAGCAATCTATTTCGATGGATGTGCCTGCGGAACTGAAAAGCCAGCCGATGCTGGAAAAACTGATGCAGACCCGCGTCCGTAACCTGCTGGCGCAAGCGCCGGCCGCTGCCAGCCAGGAGGGCTAAAACATGATTCGTGTTTTAGTGCTGTTCCTCATCCTGATTGCCGGCGTGATCGTCGGGCCGCTGCTGGCCGGGCATCAGGGCTACGTCCTGATCCAGACCGATAACTACAACGTTGAAACCAGCGTGACCGGCCTGGTGATCATGGCCGTGCTGCTGTTTGTGGCGCTGTTCATCATCGAATGGATTCTGCGCCGCATTTTCCGCACCGGCGTGCGTACCCGTCGCTGGTTCCGCGGCCGCAAACGCTCTAAAGCCCACAAACAGACGCAGGCCGCGCTGGTGAAACTGGCAGAGGGCGATCACCGTCAGGCAGAAAAACTGCTGACCCGCCATGCCGACCATGCCGAGCAACCGGTGGTGAACTACCTGCTGGCGGCGGAAGCCGCACAACAGCGCGGGGATGATTTCCGCACCAACCAGTATCTGGAGCGTGCAGCGGAGATTGCCGATAACGATCAACTGCCGGTGGACATCACCCGCGTGCGCATCCAGCTGGCGCAGGGTGAAATCCATGCTGCCCGCCACGGGGTGGATAATCTGGTGGGCCAGGCGCCGCGTCATCCGGAAGTGTTGCGGCTGGCCGAGCAGGCTTACCTGCGCAGCGGAGCCTACGATGCCTTGCTGGAGATTATCCCGTCGATGGCGAAAATCCACCTGTATGACGATGCCCATCTCCAGGCCTTGCGCGAGAAGGCCTATATCGGCCTGATGAACGAAGCGATGGCGAAAGAGGGCAGCGACGGCCTGAAACGCTGGTGGAAAGCGCAGAACCGCAAAACCCGCCACGATACCGCCTTGCAAGTTGCGATGACGGAAAACCTGATCGCCTGTAACGATCATGATATGGCGCAGGAAGTGCTGCTGGATGGGCTGAAGCGTCACTACGATGAACGCCTGGTGCTGCTGATGCCGCGCCTGAAATCCGGCAACCCTGAACAGCTGGAAAAAGTCTTGCGCCAGCAGATCAAACAGCATGGTGCGACCCCGTTGCTGAACAGCACGCTGGGCCAGATGCTGATGAAACATGGCGAATGGCAGGCGGCGAGTGAGTGTTTCCGTGCCGCGCTGGCAGAGCGCCCGGACGGCTATGATTACGCCTGGCTGGCCGACACGCTGGACAAGCTGCATAAGCCTGAAGAAGCCGCCCAACTGCGCCGCGAAGGCCTGCACCTCACGCTGCAACGCCCGGAGGAGTAATTGCCCCAGCCGTTAACCGAAAGGCTCCCGATGGGAGCCTTTTTTACGTCTGCGCCTGACATACAGGCAAAAAAAAACACTTGCCCGCCGGGACAAGTGTTGAAACAAGCAAATTCAGGTCTAGGACAACCGGGGGTGGTACCTCACTCAACGTTATGTCCGCTTGGTGATAACAGGTGTTATCGATAAGGTGGACACTAGGTACCGAAATTGGCTCTGCATCATTCCAGGTTTTATGAAGCCGAAGCAGTCATAACAGGGTGAATGAGCATCTACACCTTAAGTATTGCATATCACGTGCCAGTTTTCATTTGCATGTTATAATTAATTATAACTTATTGAAAATATTATAAATTATTTATAAAAAATAAAGAAGGAATTGTCAGCCTCGGTAATACCGCTTTTGCTTTTAACCGAGTTTTGTCGCCCGAGAACGACACCCATTAAGCATTCTCTGTTTTCTATTTTAATTCAAAAGGATATATGTCACTTATTAACGACAGAGCTTCTCTTCTCACTTGCTAAAAACGACACAGAAAAAATGAAGAATAAAAACGCAGTCCTGCTTAGCCTGGCCATCTGACGATATTGTTATTACATTGATTTTAAACAAATTAGTCTTAAATATTTAATAATTTTGGCAAGTTGATTATTGATACCGTAAGCCTTTAATACACACTAAATAAAAGGTTATCGCCTATGGCATCAATACCCTTGTCAGGCCCGGCTTCGGGCGTAAAAATTATCCATAATAATATGAGGGAGGCCCGTCAACATGGAATGTCCCGGAACATGGCTACAGCGGGCACCTATTACTGGTTTTATCAAAAAGTCAGAAACAAAGGGCCTTGGGACTATAAGCAATTCGACCTTTACTGGGCAGCCTTTGGGAATTTCAATTTTGGTGCCGCAGGGACGGCAGCAGGCATACCTGCAGAGACATTACTTATGGGAGCAGGTTATGCGCAAATACGCGCTGGAACATCAAAACCAGAATGGGGGAAATGGCATCAGAAGCCCCCGTACGGTGATGATCCCACCGACCAGCGAAATATCCGGGAAGGAATAGCCTATGCCATTCAAAACGGCTATTAGATGGGTACATGGTTTTGTCACCCTGGTGCTGCTGGTTCTGGTTGCGGGGTGCTGGTTTATGCATCCTGGCGTCGCTTCTGACGCGGAAGATGAATTACAGCATACTTACCAGTTGAACAATCAGTTGTGGCTTTATATGACTGAGAATCGTCGTGGCGACGCAACGGTTCCCATTATTTACCGTTATTATTTGGGACAAGAGATTAAGGGCAGCGAGCGCGAAATAGTGAAACATCTCAATGCAGATATGCTTTTTCTGGCGGGAACCGGCACTATTTCTGCTATCCATGCTGATAATGAAAATCGGGTTGAGGTCACCTACAGTGGCGAGGTTTTCTCGTTAAGCCGCAAGGTATATTACCAGGACGCCGATCAGACCATGACTGCGCATATTAATTATCAGATTAGGTAAAGGTAAGAGAAGGGTTTTGCTGTTGTCGCCCTATCATCCGCCTGTTGTCGCAGGATGGGACTACGCCACAATCGGACTACGCGCACATAGTCCCAAATATAGTCCCAAACCATCCGGCTAAAACAGTGGCATGCCGGTAAAGGTCGGGCAATAAAATCCGGAACACTTTTGCGGATATCAGAAAGCGAAAAACCCCGCAGAGCGGGGTTATTCTGAATGTGGTCGGCGAGAGAGGATTCGAACCTCCGACCCACTGGTCCCAAACCAGTTGCGCTACCAAGCTGCGCTACTCGCCGATTTTTTACTGCTGTTTTTACTTCTTACTTCAACAACATCTGAGATGTTGTTTGTGTGGTGCGAAGAGAGGGACTTGAACCCTCACGTCCGTAAGGACACTAACACCTGAAGCTAGCGCGTCTACCAATTCCGCCACCTTCGCATCGCCACAAATCTGGGGTGGCTAATGGGACTCGAACCCACGACAACTGGAATCACAATCCAGGGCTCTACCAACTGAGCTATAGCCACCATCACATTACTGCTTTACTGCTACTTCACGCGGTACGTTCTTTCCGAAGAAAGTGTCCACCGCAGCTCTTGCACACAAACTTAATGGTGCGCCCGACAGGATTCGAACCTGAGACCTCTGCCTCCGGAGGGCAGCGCTCTATCCAGCTGAGCTACGGGCGCTTAGCGCCGTTGCGGGGCGGGATATTACGGCTTTAGTGCTGGGCTGTCTAGTGCTTTTTTAGAAGAAATATCGCGTCTGCTTAGAGTTTGTGCGTTTCGTCCTAAAAGTGAGCGCTAAAGCCTTTAATCCCGCCCCTGCCCTGCTATTCTGCGCTGTTTTTCAACGCATCCCGGCGTTTATGCATGCCTGCGCCAACGTAAATTAAGGAGACGGCGGCAATAAAAATGCCCCCTACCAGCAGAGAAATACGCGTATCCGGGTTAATTCCCATCCCTACCAGCACACAAAGCAGGAAAGCGATGGTCAGGTAGTTGGCGTATGGGAACAGCAGCGACTTAAATGGATGGGTTTTCAATGCCTGCTTATGCACCGCACGGAATTTCAGCTGGCTGACCAGCACCACGAACCACGGCACCATGCCCGGCAGCACGCTGGCACTGTAGACGTACACAAACACCTGCTCCGGGTTCGGGATGATGTAGTTCAGGCAGGAGCCGGCCAGCAGGCAAAGAATGGTGATGGCAATGCCATACACCGGCACGCCGCCTTTTGACACGCGGCCCAGGAACGCGGGCAGTTGGCGGTTTTTCGCCAGGGCATAGAGCATACGCCCGCAGCTGTACATGCCGCTGTTACAACCGGAGAGCGCCGCTGTCAGCACCACAAAGTTAATGATACCGGCCGCCGCAGTGATGCCGATCTTCGAGAAGGTCAGCACAAACGGGCTGCCGTGGGTGCCGATCTCATTCCACGGGAAAATAGTAATGATGACGAAGATCGCGCCGACGTAGAAAATCAGGATGCGCCACAGGATGTTGTTGATGGCGCGCTTCAGCGTCACCTGTGGGTTTTTGGCTTCACCGGCCGTGATGCCGACCAGCTCCACGCCCTGATAGGACGCGACAACAATACAGAGCGCAAACAGGAAGCCTTTCCAGCCACCGGCGAAGAAGCCGCCGTGAGTGGTGAGGTTCTCAAAGCCCAGCGCCTGGCCATGGTTGCCGAAGCCGAAGAAGATAACGCCCAACCCCACTACGATCATCACAATAATGGTGGTGACTTTGATCAGCGCAAACCAGAACTCAAATTCGCCGTAGAGTTTCACCGCGGCCAGGTTAGCCAACGCCACCAGCGCAATTGCCGCCAGGGCAGGCACCCATTGCGGCAAATCGGGGAACCAGTACTGCACATAGACGCCCACGGCGGTTATCTCGGAGATCCCCACCGCAATCCACATAAACCAGTAGCTCCAGGCTGTCAGGTAACCAAAGTAAGGGCTGAGGTATTTATGCGCGTAGACAGCAAACGACCCGGCGACCGGCTCCAGGTGCAGCATTTCGCCCATGGCGCGCATGATAAAGAACACAAATAACCCGGCGACGATGTACGCCAGCAGAACCGACGGCCCCGCCCATTTCAACGTACTGCCCGCCCCCATAAACAGCCCGACACCAATGGTGCCGCCCAGGGCAATCAGCTCGATATGCCGTGCCTCCAACCCCCGGTGCAACCCTTTTTTCTCTTCGTGACTCGCCATAGATCCTCTGTTTTCGCGTGTTGTGTATGCCTTCCGGACAGGCCGGAATGTTATTTTTTTGGTGGTAGACCGAAAAAGGCCGCGTAACGCCGCCTGGGGCAAGTGGGCTGGGCCGGGGATTCCCTATAGAAAGAGGATAGGGAAGAAATGGCCCAGCCGCCGTCCGGCAGGTGCCTGCCGGATTTTGCCGGGCGCTATGGTTCCGTATTTTCTCAATAGAAGCAAACCAGAATGTGCAAGCCTTGAAGCAGGCTCACCGCTTTTTTTGCAAAAAGTGTGCAGCGTACGCCCTGAATTGCAGGACGTACGCGGTTTCAGAGTTGATCGGTGAAGTGGTAACGCAGGTATTTCAGCAGCTTTAACTGACGGCCCAGCCGGCTCGGTTGCAGGATCAGCCGGTAGAGCCACTCCAGCCCGGTGTTCTGCCAGAATTTCGGCGCGCGCTTTACATGGCCGGTGAAGACATCGTAGGTGCCGCCGACCCCCATATAGAGCGCGTGCGGGTGGAGCGCCCGGCAGTCCCGCATCAGCACTTCCTGCCGTGGTGAGCCCATCGCCACGGTGACAATCGCCGCGCCGCTGGCTTTCACCCGCTCAAACAGCGGCTGGCGCTGCTCCGGTGTGAAGTAGCCGTTCTGGCTGCCGACAATATTGACGTTCCACTGCGCGCGCAGTTTCTCTTCGGTCTGGGCCAGAATCTCCGGCTTGCCGCCAATCAGGAACACCGGCGTGCCCTCCTGCCCGGCGCGCGCCATCAACGCTTCCCAAAGATCCGCCCCGGCGATGCGCGACACCTCCGCCCCCGGGTATTTGCGGCGGATAGAGCGCACAATGCTGATGCCGTCGGCGTACTTATATTCCACACCGTTAATCAGCGCATGCAATGCGGCATCGCGTTCTGTTGCCAGCACCTTTTCCGCGTTAATCGCCACCAGGGTGCCGGTGCGCACCTGGCGGCCGGCAAACAGGTGGTCAAGAAACTGCGCCATATTTTTAAACCCCCAAATCTCCAGGCCACGGATGGTGTATTTGGGGACAGAACGTAGTGAGTCCATGAATTTCCTTACAGGATGCCGTCCGCCGGGGGCGACGCCGGGGAAGCCCTTTCCCCGCAACCGCCGCGCGGCCTGATCAGGCCGCCCGCATCAAGCATCCAGTACAACAGTTTCGCCGCCACCAGACAGGCACCAAAAATCAGGCAGAAGAAGACCACACGGGAGCCAAAGGCGTCAACGCCCTCACGCGCCAGTACGATCATATTAAACACCGCCCCAAAACAGAACGCCTGCAACACCGCCGATTTATAGCGGTTATTTTCCGCTTTGCCCTGCTCATACAGCCAGTCAAACCATTTAATTACCCAGCCCACCGCCACGGCACCGAGCGGAATAAACCAGACGCCGCCCATCACCACCAGCGAGCCGATAAGCGTCGGCGAAATGGCGAGGCCGGAGTGGTTGTCCAGCACTTCCCAGGTAAAGTAGTTGGCGCTGTTGAGCACTTCCGAAGGCCGCCCCGGCCAGAGCCAGCTCGGGATGAACACGTAGAAGTCGCGCGCCATCGGCGCCAGCCCCTGGAAGTCGATCTTGTCATAGTTTTGCAGCAGCAGCGCCAGGTTCTCCCACGGCGAGAAGGTGTCGCGCGTCAGGTACAGGAAGGTGTAGAACGCCTCCGCGCCGCTGACGTCCAGGCTATAGCGCTTCAGCGCCAGCCAGAACATGCCGACGATGCCGAACACCCCGGCGGCGGCCAGCATCCACAGGGTGATCCAGCCGCGCACAATGCCGATAAACAGGAACAGCGCAAACGCGATGATGATGTTGGCGCGTGTGCCGCCGACGATCATATAGGTCAGGATGCCGAAGGCTACGGTGCTGACCAGGAAGAACAGCCAGCTGCGCAGATCCTGCCGCAGGAAGTAGACCACCAGCATCGCCGGGATGAAGAAATAGAAGAAGCGCTTCAGCGCCACGCCGGACACTTCACTGGAGAAGATCTCGCTATAGGCGTTGAGCTTAAACAGCAGGAAGCCGTTGTGCATAAAGAACACCGTGACGGTGCCTATCGCAATCAGCGCCAGCAACCCCCAGGTGAGGTGCGCCTCTATACGGTTCAGGGTGAACAGCGGTGGCCGCGCGGCGGCGGTGGCGGTGCGTAGCCGCGTTTTGTAGGCCACGTAGTAGATGGCATAGAAACAGGTGGCCGAGAGCAGCGCCTGCAACAGGAATTCCGGCGGCACCACCGCGACATCAAATTCAAACACCAGCAAGCAGGTGAGCGGGAAGCCGAAATAGAAAGTCAGCAGGTAGAGCAGCGAGAAGAAAACGTTGAAGTTAAACCGCACCCGGCGGAACTCCCGGTAGCTCACCGTCAGGATAAACAGCAGCGACGCGAGGTATACCACACTCAGCCCGCCAAATTCGCCCAGCGTCATGGTGCCTCCCCTGCGGCCTGCGCCAGGGCGCTTACCCAGCCATCAATATAGTTCGGGTTGAAGAAGGCGATCGCCTGCTTGTCCACCAGCGCCATCTGCCGTTGCGCCTCGCGCACGGTGGCGTCGTCCAGCGCATCGCCATAAAACAGCACCGGCAGGTGCTGTTCCGCCAGATCCTGCCAGAACGGGTTTTTGCGGCTCAGCACAAACGGAATGCCGGACTGAATCAGCAAACAGAGCGTGCCGATGCCCTGCTGGCGGTTAAAGATAAAGTAGCCGAGGTCACAGCGTTGCAGCAGTGCCAGGTAGTCCGGGAAGGCCATCTGCGCCGTCAGCAGGTGCAGGTTTTCCGGCGGGAACAGCGCCGCCCCCGCCTGCCGGATCTGCGCAATGTACGCCTCGTTATTGGCCGGGTAGCCCAGCGGCACCACGACCTTCACATTGCTGCCGAAATCACGGTGGATTGCCTGCAACGCCTCAATATGGCGGTTGGTGCGGTCGCCGGAGTTCCCCACCAGAATCGTCAGCGGCTGGCCGCCCGCCTGCGTCCGCGCGGGCATGCTCAGCGCCGGGACCATGCGCGTCGGGAAGTAGAGCAAAGACGCCGGAACCCGCGGGTGGCGCTGCCGGTAGTGCTGGATGTCCCCGCGCGTGGCGAACACATGGCCAACGCGCCCCTGCGCCAGCCGCCGCAACAGGTAGAAGGCGCGGAATTTCCAGCCTTTGGCCTCTTCATACAGATCTGCGCCCCAGACATGCCAGTAAACCTGCTGCGGCCGGATTTTGCGTTGCAACAGCGCCAGCCACAGCGCCGGGTTAAATTGCCCGTGCAGGAAAAATCGCGTCTGCCGATCCTGCTGCGCGCGGCGAATCACCGCTTGTGCCAGCGACGGTTTATCCGGGAAAACCTCAATCTTAAGCTCACGGAAAGCCGCGAACGCTGCGGCATCGGCAGCGACGACCATAAAGGTATTCGCCTGCCCGGCCGGGACGCGCGGCAGCAGCACCTCATTAAAGAAGCGCAGCACCGTGAGATTATGGTGTGGGATGTCAGATCCCAGAACGTGAATAAGTGTTGTCATGCCCGCCTACGATAAATCAGGAAAACAGTGCTACAGAGCAAGAAATAGACACAATAGGTGGCCATATAGGCCTGTGCCGCCCCCAGCGCGCCGTGCGCCGGAATCAGCCAGTGGGCAAAACCGGTCAGCAGCAGGAACTGGCTCAGCTCGGTGAGCAGGTAGAAGCGCAACGAGGCGCGGGCGATCACCAGATAGCCATACACATACGCCCCGACTTTCAGCACGTCACCCACCAGTTGCCAGGCGAACAGGTCACGCATCGCGGTGAATTTCTCAGAGAACAGCAGCCAGATCGCCACATCGCGCAGCAGCCAGACGCCGAAGCTCACCGCTGCCACCGCCGGTAACACAAAGGCCAGCGAGCGGCCGATCTCACGGGTGACGGCGGATTTCTCCGTCAGGCGCGACAGCGTCGGCAGCAGGTAAACGCTGAACGAGGCGGTGATAAATTGCAGGTAAGCATCAGAGATGCTGCTTACGCCCTGCCAGATGCCGACCGCGTCCCAGCCATAGTGTGCCGCCAGCAGGTTACGCATCATGATATAGGCGACCGGCAGGGTCACGGCGGTCATCAGCGCCATCAGCGTGAACTTGGCGAACTGCCCGGCCAGCAGCCGGTCCCAGCCCGGTTTCAGATCACGCAGCGGGAAGCGGCGGCGTTTCGCCAGCAGCAGCCCGGCCGGGATCACTGCCAGCGCCGGTACCAGCGCCAGCCCGGCCAGCGCACCTTCATAACCGCCCAGCCGGAAGCAGAGGATATAGGCTACCAGCCCGATCAGGCTGCCGCCGACAATCGCCAGCGCATTGCCCAGCGCGTCGCGGTAACCCTTCAGGATCGCCAGGAAAAAGTTGGCGTAAGCAATGCCCATCTGCACCAGTGCCACGCAGCGCACCACGTTCTGGTAGCGATCGTGGCCGAACAGCCCGGCGCTGATGGGCGCGGCCGCCAGCAGGAACACCAGCGCCAGCAGGGTGGAGAAACCGAGGATTAGCGTGGAAGCGGTGCCGAGCACCGCCCGCAGCCGCGTTGCGTCCTGTTGATGCTCCGCCACGTACTTAGTGACGCCGTTGAAAATACCCGCGCCGGAGAGCACGCCCAGCACGGTGATCAGTTGACGGAAGTTACCCGCCTGCCCGACCCCGCTGGGGCCGAAGCTGACGGCAAGAAGTTTGACCACAATAAGCCCGACGCCAATTTTGATTAACGTCGAGCCTGCGGTCCAGACAGATGCTTTGGCCAGTGACATATCAGGCAAAGAAGCTCAGAAGCGTATTAATGACCGTGCGTTGGTTAACATCAGGCAGGTTGTAGAACAGCGGCAGGCGTACCAACCGCTCGCTTTCGGCGGTGGTGAAGCGGTCTTCCCCGGCGAAACGGCCAAACTGCTGCCCGGCCGGGCTGCTGTGCAGCGGGATGTAGTGGAACACCGACATGATCTCCGCCTCTTTCATGTAGGCGATCAGGGCGTCACGCTCGGCGATGTCCCGCAGCTTGATGTAGAACATGTGGGCGTTGTGCACACAACTGGCCGGGATGGCGGGCAGCGCAATGCGCCCCTGCTTCGCCAGCCGTGACAGCGCTTCATAATAGTTCGTCCAGAGCAGCAGGCGGCGCTGGTTGATGCGGTCGGCCGCCTCCAGTTGCGCCCAGAGATAGCCGGCCTGAAGGTCAGACATCAGGTAACTGGAGCCGATGTCCCGCCAGGTATATTTATCAACCTGGCCGCGGAAGAACTGGCTGCGGTTGGTGCCTTTTTCACGGATGATCTCGGCACGCTCGATCAGCGTGCGGTCATTGATCAACGTCGCGCCGCCCTCACCGCCTGCGGTGTAGTTTTTGGTTTCATGGAAGCTGAAACAGCCGATGTGGCCGATGGTGCCAAGCGCTTTGCCTTTGTATTTCGACATCACGCCCTGCGCGGCATCTTCCACCACGTAAAGGCGGTACTTTTCCGCCAGCGCCATGATGGTGTCCATTTCGCAGGCCACGCCCGCGTAGTGCACCGGCACAATCGCGCGGGTGTTCTCTGTGATGGCCGCCTCGATTTTGGTCTCATCAATGTTCATGGTATCCGGGCGGATATCCACAAACACGATTTTCGCGCCGCGCAGCACAAAGGCGTTGGCGGTCGAGACAAAGGTGTAGCTCGGCATGATCACTTCATCACCCGCTTTGATGTCGAGCAGCAGCGCGGCCATCTCCAGCGACGCAGTGCAGGACGGGGTGAGCAACACTTTCGGGCAGCCAAAATTCTGTTCAATCCACTGCTGGCAGCGGCGGGTGTAGCCGCCGTCACCGCAGAGTTTGCCGCTGCTCATGGCGGACTGCATGTAATCAATTTCAGTGCCCACTACCGGTGGCGCATTAAATGGAATCATAGGATCACCTGTACAACCAAAATGAAGTGGCCGCCACTGACGCGCCACTGCCAATATAAAGACGCATTGCTGCAACGTTCCCGCTCTGGGTCGCTACGTGCAGGTGTGAACGCTGTTCTGCGCGGCACCACTGTTTGGCCGCCTGCATCAGGCAGGTGCCCACGCCGCGCCCACCGGCACCCGGCCAGGCGGCCAGCAGGCCGATGCGCGCCTCATGCTCACCGGTGCGCCGCAAGGTGACAAACCCCTGCGGCCGCTGCCGGCTATCCTCCACCAGCAGGCAAACGTGGTCAAAACTGCCGCGCACCGCGTTGGTGACCCACTGGGCATAGAAGCGGCCGCTGTCCTGCGGCAGATACCAGGGGGCACGGAAACGGCTGAGGGCGAAGGCAGCGGCAGCGGCCTGTTGCAGGGCGGAAATGTCCGCCTCACCGGCCGGCCGCACGGCCAGCGGGCTGGGGCGCACGGCGGCGTCAGGCGTGATTGTCAGGGTAAAATCGACTTCCCCTTCCGCCAGGCGAAACCCCAGGCCGGCCAGCGCATCGGCCAGCGGCAGCTCGGCGGCCGTGATTTTGGCCTGCACAATCTGGTACGCATCCAGCCGCTCGCCGGTCAGCAGTGCGGCCTCCGCAGTGAAATGAAGCTTTGCGCTGGTGCGCTGGAAGAAATCACTCTCCCAGGCCAGCGACTCAATATTGGCGTGGACGCGCATGTAACAGATCCAGCAGGTATTTGCCGTAGCCGGTTTTCGCCAGCGACTGGGCCGCGCGGCGGATCGCCTCGTCATCCAGCCAGCCGTTGCGCCAGCCAATCTCTTCCAGACAGGCGATTTTGAAGCCCTGGCGCTTTTCCACCGTCTGCACAAAGCTGCTCGCCTCGATCAGGCTGTCGTGGGTGCCGGTATCAAGCCAGGCAAAACCGCGCCCCAGCAATTCCACCGTCAGCTCACCGCGATCCAGATACATCTGGTTAATCGAGGTAATTTCCAGTTCGCCACGCACCGAGGGTTTTACCTGTTTGGCGAACTCGACCACCTGCGCATCGTAGAAATAGAGGCCGGTCACTGCCCAGTTGGAACGCGGCTTGAGCGGCTTCTCCTCCAGCGACAGGGCGCGGAAGTTCTCGTCAAACTCCACCACGCCAAAGCGTTCCGGGTCCATGACCTGATAGCCGAATACCGTCGCGCCGCGCTCACGCGCTGCCACGTTTTTCAGTTTCGGGCTGAAGGCCTGGCCGAAATAGATGTTGTCGCCCAGCACCAGGCAGGTGGGTTCGCCGTTGATGAACTCTTCACCAATCAGGAACGCCTGCGCCAGCCCGTCCGGGCTGGCCTGCACTTCATATTGCAGGCGGATGCCGAACTCTTCGCCGCTGCCCAGCAAACGCTGGTAGGAGGCCATGTCTTCCGGCGTGGAGATAATCAGGATGTCGCGGATACCCGCCAGCATCAGCACCGACAGCGGATAGTAGATCATCGGCTTGTCGTAAATCGGCAGCAGCTGTTTGGAGACGCCGCGGGTAATGGGATGAAGCCGGGTGCCGGAGCCGCCCGCCAGAATAATGCCTTTCATATGCTCTCCAGTCCCGCTGCGGCGGGGAATCGTTCAGCCCTAAACGTGCCGGTGGGTGCAGCTCAGCGCCACACCCCTTTGGTATCCACAATCCACGGCTGGCGGACAGTCGCGGCCGGAATGGCTTTAAACACCTGATGGTCCACCAGCATCACCACCACGTCCGCCCGCTGCAACGCCTCATCCAGGCTTACCAGCGTGGTATGGCCGACCAGCGCTTTCGGCAGGTGCTCAACGTGCGGCTCCACCACCAGCGTGTCGCCGCGGTGCCACTCTGCGATCAGCTGCGCAACTTCCACCGCCGGGCTTTCACGCAGGTCATCGATGTTTGGTTTGAATGCCAGGCCAAAGCAGGCGATGGTCACGTCTGACGCGCGCTGGTCATTGGCGGCCAGGCAATCCGCCACCGCGGCTTTGACCTGCTCCACCACCCAGTGCGGTTTGCTGTCATTCACTTCGCGCGCGGTGCGGATCAGCCGCGCCAGTTCCGGGTTCTGTGCCACGATGAACCACGGGTCGACCGCGATGCAGTGGCCGCCGACGCCGGGGCCAGGCTGCAGGATGTTGACGCGCGGGTGGCGGTTTGCCAGCCGGATCAGCTCCCAGACGTTGATGCCCTGCGCGGCACAAATCAGCGACAGCTCATTGGCGAACGCGATGTTCACGTCGCGGAAGCTGTTTTCGGTGAGTTTGCACATCTCGGCGGTGCGGGCGTTGGTTTCCACGCACTCCCCTTCCAGGAAGATGTTGTACAGCGCGCTGGCGCGGGCGGAACAGGCGGGCGTCATGCCGCCGATCACCCGGTCATTCTTGATAAGCTCCACCATCACCTGCCCCGGCAGCACGCGCTCCGGGCAATAGGCGATGTTGACGTCCGCCTGCTCACCCGCCTGCTGCGGGAAGGTCAGATCCGGGCGTGAGTCCGCCAGCCAGCCGGCCATCTGCTCCGTGGCGCCCACCGGTGAGGTGGACTCGAGGATCACCAGATCGCCTTTCTTCAGCACGGTGGCAATAGAGCGGGCCGCCGCCTCGACATACACCATGTCGGGCTGATGGTCGCCCTTGAACGGGGTCGGCACCGCAATCAGGAAGGCATCGGCGGGCTGCGGGGCAATCACCGCGCGCAGATACTTCTCCTCAACGGCGCGCCTGACCACCACATCCAGATCCGGCTCGACGATGTGGATTGCGCCGCGGTTAATGGTTTCCACCGCGTGTGGGTTGATGTCCACACCGATCACGTTTTTCTGGCGGGAGGCAAACGCCGCCGCCGTCGGCAGGCCGATGTAGCCCAGGCCGATCACAGAGATAGTTTCAAAACTCATGGCTTCACCTGATGGGTCTTTAATGCGTGAAGAATACGCTGGCAGGCGTGTCCGTCGCCGTAAGGGTTATGCGCCCGGCTCATGGCGTGATATTCGTTGTCATCGGTCAGCAGGCGGGTCACCTCCTGCACGATTTTTGCCATGTCGGTGCCGACCAGCCGCACGGTGCCGGCGTCCACCGCTTCCGGGCGCTCTGTGGTATCGCGCATCACCAGCACCGGTTTGCCGAGCGAAGGCGCCTCTTCCTGAATGCCGCCGGAATCGGTCAGGATCAGGTAGGCACGATCCATCAGATAGACAAACGGCAGGTAGTCCTGCGGCTCAATCAGGAAGATGTTACCGATGCCGCTGAGGATGCGGTTGACCGGCTCGCTGACGTTCGGGTTGAGGTGCACCGGGTAGACGACCTGCACGTCCGGGTGCCGGCGGGCAATCTCCGCCAGCGCGGTACAGATGCGCTCAAACCCGCCGCCGAAGCTTTCGCGCCGGTGGCCGGTCACCAGAATCAGTTTCTTGTTATTGTCTAAAAAGGCGTAGCGCCGGGCCAGCTCACCGACCAGTTCGGCATTGCCGAGGATGCGGTCACGTACCCACAGCAGTGCATCAATCACCGTGTTGCCGGTGACCACGATGCGGCTCTCCGGCGTGGACTCGCCCAGCAGGTTGCGGCGCGAATTCTCTGTCGGCGCAAAGTGCCAGGTGGCGAGGGTGCCGGTAAGCTTGCGGTTGGCCTCTTCCGGCCAGGGGGAAAAGAGATCGCCGGTGCGTAACCCGGCCTCCACGTGGCCGACCGGGATGCGCTGGTAAAACGCCGCCAGGCTGGTGGCCATGGTGGTGGTGGTATCGCCGTGCACCAGCACCACGTCCGGCCGGAACGCCTCCAGCACCGGCTTTAGCCCCTCAAGGATGCGGCAGGTGATTTCGGTCAGCCCCTGGCCGGGGCGCATGATGTTGAGATCAAAATCGGGTTCGATATCAAACAGACGCAGAACCTGATCCAACATCTCACGATGTTGAGCCGTTACGCATACTTTTGCTTCAAAGGCCTCATCCTGGGCCAGAGCGTGTACCAGCGGGGCCATTTTAATGGCTTCCGGGCGGGTGCCGAAAACAGTCAACACTTTCACAGCGAATCTCTTTTAAGTCGTGGGGACGCGGCCCGCGGGTGCCTGGCGCGTCCGTTTATCGTTCAGTTAAGCCCGTCGGCGCACCAGAGCAATTCCCGCGCCGATCAACGCTCCCACAACGCCCCACATTACCATCAGGAATGCGCGGCGCGGGCTATCACGCGTGACCGGCTCCTCCGGCGTACGCAGATAGCGGTAGGTCTGGAATTTTGCATCTAACGTCGGCCCTACGTTGAGGGTCGATAACATGGCCCGGTTCTGATCGTAACTGATGTCATAACTCGGGCCGGACGCCTGTAAAGACTCCAGGCGGGCCTGCAACATCGGCGTGCCCAATAAAAACATGTCGGAATCCGGCAGCTGCTCGGCCGGGGTATCCGTCTGGCTGCGGCTGATGTTCTGCTGGCGGGCAATTTTCAATGCCTGCTCCACGCTGTTCATCGCGCGCTTATACACCGCCGCGGCCACCGCTTCCTGCCGCTTCACCTGCGCCAGCATCGAGACGGTGCGCGCCGCCCACGCCCCCTGCAACTCATCGTTCAGGTGTTGCACCGCCCGCTGGCTGGCAAAGGCCACATACTGGCGTAACAGTTTATTGGCATCCACGGCGGTTTCTGCCGTGAGTTTCACACTGTCATTCAGGAATTTTTTGTCATCACGCGGAATGAACTGAATGGTGCTGATCAGCTTATCCAGTAATGCGGCATCCGCGTTGACATCCCCTTCCTGGCGCTGTTTGTAATAATCCGTCTGCAACCAGAAGTCACGGCGCGTGTCATAGGCCGCCAGCTGCATGATGAATTCATTATAGGCCTCATCTGAGATCGAGGGCTGGTCGCCCACCGGCGCATTGGCCGCCCGCACATCCAGGTTGCGCAGGAACTGCTGCTGCGAATAGTAGCCGCCCAGGTTATTGACCGTCGGCCGGTCAGTGATGGCCGTCGTACTCCATTTCTGCTCTACCAGGTAAGAGACGCCCAGCGCCAGAACGGCGAACAGCAAGGCCAGCCCGATTATCCAGCGTTTGCCGCGCCACAGCGCACAGCACAACCCGCGGATATCCAGTTCATTTTCTACAGGGTGTGTCTTGGAAGTCGGTAACGTCTCAGATTTCATCACTGCCGGAACACCTCGGGTTAAGATACGTGCTTATTGATCGTGGAGCGGCGCATGCGGCGCTTAATACGTTTGATAAACCGGGCCACGCGCCAGGCGCGTTTGATGCAGTAGCCATACAGCAGAAACGCCAGCAGGAACAGGAACAGCATCATCCACTCCGGCACAAACACCAGCCGTTCACCAATGACCCCGATCGCCGCCAGGATGGCCGCTGCCAGCGTAATCAGCACGAACGCCTGCCGGGAAGAGAATCCGGCGCGCATAATCAGATGGTGGATGTGCTGGCGGTCCGGCGAGAAGGGGCTCATGCCCTTGCGCAGGCGGCGGTACATGATGGCGATCATGTCCATCAGCGGAATGGCGATAAGCCACAGCGCCGTGACCGGGTTCATCGGCGGGGTTGGCCCCTGGGTGCTCTGCATCAGGATCCAGATGGCGGTAAAGCCAATCAGCGTGCTGCCGGCATCGCCCATGAACACCTTATAACGCCGGCCGAGCGCACCGAGGTTAAGCAGGATATAGGGGATGATGGCGGCAATCATCGCGAAGCACCAGAGCGCCAGGTCAACATGCCCGGCCTGATAGACCAGGATGCCCATCGCCCCGAAGGAGACGCAGGAAAGCCCGCCCAGCAGGCCGTCGATGCCGTCCACCATGTTAAAGGCGTTGATCGCGGCCCACACGGCAAACAACGTGACCAGATAGCCGAACGGCCCCAGCACCATTTCCCACGGCCCCAGGATATGCCCCAGGCTTTTCAGCGTCAGCCCGGCAAACACCATCATGGCGATGCCGACCAGCGCCTGCACCAGCGCGCGGATTTTCACGCTGATGTCATAGCGGTCATCCAGCGCCCCAACCAGCACCAGCACACCGGCGCAGCTCAGGTAAAGCAGGGAATGGGGGATATGGAAATCGGAGATCAGGAAGGTAAAACAGATTCCGGCGAAAACCGAAATGCCGCCGACCAGTGGAATCAGCCCCTGATGGCGTTTACGGTAATTAGGTTTATCAACGAGACCAATTTTCTTCGCGACTTTACGGGCAGCAAATAAAAAACAGAAGGAAAACAGGAAGATAAAGAGAAGATCAGTACTCATAGTGAGTAGATTCACAGTTAACAGCTCTCTGCAAAATGATAAGGCACTCTGGTTTGCAACCTGGCAATGTCATAAACCCTCGTGGCCTTACAGTCCTATCCTATGGTGACAGTTATGGTTCTGGCGTGTCAAAAACCTTACGGATTGCGCTGCGTGCTCACCCGGAAAATCCATTAACTTAGAAAAACAGTCACTAAAACGCCATCCGTCATTATCTGAATATGACATTCATGAAACTTTTAATGGCTTATCGTAACTATCAAAAGCAAAAAACGCCACGACTTAGCGTGGCGTTCCCCGAGTTTTACAGAATTATGAGCGCTTCATCATGTCGAAGAATTCATCATTCGTTTTGGTCATCGCGAGCTTATTAATGAGGAATTCCATCGCGTCGATTTCGCCCATCGGGTGAATAATCTTGCGGAGGATCCACATTTTTTGCAGCTCTTCCTGCGTAGCCAGCAACTCTTCTTTACGGGTACCGGAGCGGTTGTAATCAATCGCCGGGAAGACACGTTTTTCAGCAATTTTACGCGCCAGGTGCAGTTCCATGTTACCTGTACCTTTAAACTCTTCGTAAATCACTTCGTCCATCTTCGAACCGGTATCGACCAGTGCAGTCGCGATGATGGTCAGGCTGCCGCCCTCTTCCATGTTACGTGCCGCACCGAAGAAGCGTTTCGGACGGTGCAGGGCATTGGCGTCCACACCACCGGTCAGTACCTTGCCGGAAGCCGGTACCACGGTGTTGTAGGCACGCGCCAGACGGGTGATGGAGTCCAGCAGGATGATCACATCTTTTTTGTGCTCAACCAGGCGCTTGGCCTTCTCGATCACCATTTCCGCTACCTGCACGTGACGGGAAGCCGGTTCGTCGAAGGTCGACGCGACTACTTCACCCTTCACCAGACGCTGCATCTCGGTCACTTCTTCCGGGCGCTCGTCAATCAGCAGCACCATCAGCACGCAGTCCGGGTGGTTGTAGGCGATGCTCTGCGCAATGTTCTGCAGCAGCATGGTCTTACCGGCTTTCGGCGGTGCCACAATCAGGCCACGCTGGCCACGGCCAATCGGGGAGGCCAGATCCAGCACGCGTGCGGTGATGTCTTCGGTGGAACCGTTGCCGCGTTCCATACGCAGACGGGAATTGGCATGCAGCGGGGTAAGGTTTTCGAACAGGATTTTGTTGCGGGCGTTTTCTGGTTTGTCGTAGTTGACTTCGTTAACTTTCAGCAGCGCGAAATAACGCTCACCCTCTTTCGGGGGACGAATCTTACCGGAAATGGTGTCACCGGTACGAAGGTTAAAGCGGCGGATTTGGCTGGGAGAAACGTAGATGTCATCAGGACCGGCGAGGTAGGAGCTGTCTGCAGAACGGAGGAAGCCGAAGCCATCCTGCAATATCTCCAGTACGCCGTCGCCGAAGATATCCTCACCACTCTTCGCATGCTGCTTAAGAATGGAGAAGATAATGTCTTGTTTGCGCATGCGGGCCAGGTTTTCCAGCCCCATATTTTCGCCGAGAGTAATCAGCTCAGAAACCGGCGTGTTCTTTAATTCGGTAAGATTCATAATGGTGGGTTCTTAAACTCGGGGTATGTCTCGAACTTTGTCGTGAATGGTATGGCAGCGAATTCCGTGCCTGTTTACTGGCATTCAATCTCAGTGCGTTTTATCTGAAGAGAGACCGTGAGCAAAATTACGGTATTCATGAAAATGTGGCAGACTGAGAACGAAAGTGCCTAAATGATTTTAGCAAAACCGTGTGACTGTCAAATGCATCGTAAGTTTCGTGCTGGTAAATAATAACGTGATGTTATTGCCGCGCAGAAAGCAATGCGTTCAACACAGAGCAAACCCGGAAGGTTCTGGATCTACACTGTTTTAGGATTCAAACTACAGGTAAGTTCTATATGCAGTAGAAGTAAACTTAACACGCTTCTTTGCAGGCGTCTAGCGGCCAACGTGAATTTCACATTCCCCGCTAAACACCCGGCTTATCGGACGTCCGTGCCGATTACATATTGGCGGTCAGGAACTCTTTCAGCTGACCTTTAGACAGCGCGCCCACCTTGGTGGCAGCGACTTCACCGTTTCTGAACAACAGCAGGGTCGGGATACCACGGATGCCGTATTTCGGCGCGGTGCCCGGGTTGTCATCGATGTTCAGTTTGGCGATGGTCAGCTTGCCGTCAAACTCTTGCGCAATTTCATCCAGAATCGGAGCAATCATCTTACAAGGACCACACCACTCTGCCCAGAAATCGACCAGAACCAGCCCCTCGGCTTTAAGCACATCGGTGTCGAAACTGTCGTCAGTCAGGTGAATAATTTTATCGCTCATGTTTTACTCCAAAGGATTATGTCTACCTAGTTGATGTAGCATTAACCAACATTAGGTTGACTTTATTTCACCGGATACGCTTTCGTAAAGCAATAGTTAGCTGATATTCTACCACACTATGAGCAAAACACACTTAACCGAACAGAAGTTTTCCGACTTCGCCCTGCACCCCCTCGTCGTTGAAGCCCTTGAAAATAAAGGCTTTCACAACTGCACGCCTATTCAGGCGTTAGCACTGCCGATTACCGTCTCCGGACGGGATGTCGCGGGTCAGGCGCAAACCGGTACCGGCAAGACGCTGGCGTTTCTGGCGTCTACTTTCCACTATTTATTGTCGCACCCGGCTGACGCCAACCGTCAGACCAACCAGCCGCGCGCCTTGATCATGGCGCCAACCCGTGAACTGGCCGTGCAGATCCATGCGGATGCGGAAGCGTTGTCCCAGGTAACCGGCCTGAAACTCGGCCTGGCCTACGGCGGCGACGGCTATGACAAACAGCTCAAAGTGCTGGAGAGCGGCGTTGATATCCTGATCGGCACCACCGGCCGCCTGATCGACTACGCCAAGCAGAACTACATTAACCTGGGCGCGATCCAGGTCGTGGTACTGGATGAAGCTGACCGCATGTTCGACCTCGGCTTTATTAAAGACATCCGCTGGCTGTTCCGCCGGATGCCGCCGGCTGACCAGCGCCTGAACATGCTGTTCTCCGCCACCCTCTCCTACCGGGTGAAAGAGCTGGCGTTCGAGCACATGAACAACGCGGAATCCATTGAAGTGGAACCGGAGCAGAAAACCGGCCACCGCATTCAGGAAGAGCTGTTCTATCCGTCGAACGAAGAAAAGATGCGCCTGCTGCAAACGCTGCTGGAAGAAGAGTGGCCAGATCGCTGCATTATTTTCGCCAACACCAAACACCGCTGTGAAGACATCTGGGGCCATCTGGCCGCGGACGGCCACCGCGTCGGCCTGTTGACCGGTGACGTTGCCCAGAAAAAACGCCTGCGTATTCTGGATGATTTCACCAAAGGCAATATCGACATCCTGGTCGCCACCGACGTCGCCGCGCGCGGCCTGCATATTCCTGCCGTCACCCACGTCTTTAACTATGACCTGCCTGACGACTGCGAAGACTATGTGCACCGCATCGGCCGTACCGGCCGCGCCGGGGCCAGCGGCCACTCCATCAGCCTCGCCTGTGAAGAGTATGCGCTGAACCTGCCGGCGATTGAGGCCTATACCGGCCACAGCATCCCGGTGAGCAAATACAACAGCGATGCGCTGCTGACCGGCCTGCCGGCACCAAAACGTCTGGCCCGTGCGCGCACCGGCAACGGCCCGCGCCGCAACGGTTCCGCACCACGCCGTAACAGCGGGGCATCCCGCACCAACCGTAAACGTCCGGGCTAACCACGATGCTCAGTTCCTCCCTCTATGCCGCCATCGATCTGGGCTCCAACAGTTTCCATATGTTGGTGGTGCGGGAGGTGGCGGGCAGCATCCAGACGCTGGCACGCATCAAGCGCAAAGTCCGGCTGGCCGCCGGTCTGGGCAAAGATAACCGGCTGTCCCATGAGGCGATGCAGCGCGGCTGGCAATGCCTGAAACTCTTCTCGGAACGGCTGCAGGACATCCCGCGCGATCAGGTGCGGGTTGTCGCCACCGCCACGCTGCGGCTGGCGACCAACACGGATGAATTCCTGGAAACGGCGCAGGCGATCCTCGGCTGCCCGATTCAGGTGATCAGTGGGGAAGAGGAAGCGCGCCTTATCTATCACGGCGTGGCGCACACCACCGGCGGCCCGGATCAGCGTCTGGTGGTCGACATCGGCGGCGGCAGTACCGAGCTGGTGACCGGCACGGGCGCGCAGTCTACCGCGCTGTTCAGCCTGTCGATGGGCTGCGTCACCTGGCTGGAACGTTACTTCGGCGACCGCAATCTGGGTAAAGCGAATTTTGACCAGGCTGAGGAAGCCGCGCTGGCGATGATTGCGCCGGTGGCGGATGCCCTGATTGAGAAAGGCTGGCAGATTTGCGTCGGGGCGTCCGGCACGGTGCAGGCGTTGCAGGAGATCATGGTGGCGCAGGGCATGGATGAACGCATTACCCTGCCCAAACTGCAACAGCTTAAACACCGCGCCATTCAGTGCGGCAAGCTGGAAGAGCTGGAAATTGAGGGGCTGACGCTTGAGCGTGCGCTGGTGTTCCCCAGCGGCCTGTCGATTCTGATCGCCATTTTCAAGGCGCTGAACATCGACACCATGACGCTGGCCGGTGGCGCACTGCGTGAAGGGCTGGTGTACGGCATGTTGCACCTGCCGATTGAGCAGGACATCCGCCACCGCACACTGCGCAATTTGCAGCGCCGCTACCTGCTGGACAGCGAACAGGCGGCACGGGTTGCCCAGCTAGCAGAGAGTTTTGCCCTGCAACTGGCGCAGGCGTGGCAACTGGATGCTCTCGCCCGTGAATTGCTCAACAGCGCCTGTCTGATCCATGAAATCGGCCTCAGCGTTGATTTCCGTCAGGCCCCGCACCACGCGGCTTACCTGATCCGTCACCTTGACCTGCCCGGCTTTACCCCGGCGCAGAAAAAGCTGCTGGCGACGCTGCTGCAAAACCAGAACAACACCCTGGACCTCACGCTGCTTGACCAGCAGAACGCCTTGCCGCCGCGCCAGGCTCAGCGCCTCTGCCGGTTGTTACGGCTGGCGATTATCTTTGCCAGCCGCCGCCGCGATGACACCCTGCCGGCGGTGCGCCTGCATGCCGAAGAGGATGTGTTGTCGGTACAGGTGCCGCATGGCTGGCTGGAACAGCATCCGCTGCGGGCGGAAGAACTGGAACATGAGAGCCATTGGCAAAGTTATGTCCACTGGCCGCTGACCGTGGAAGAAATGACGTAACGCCTGCTCAGCAAAAAGCCCGGCTTGCCGGGCTTTTTGCTGTTTGTTATGGGCGTTTACGTAGTGCGGCGTCAGCCGCCGCGCGCTTTTGCCAGCATTTCGCGGATATTTGCCAGGCTGGACTGTCCTTTCTGCATCCGCTCCTCCGCGCTGACCACTTTGCGTTCCGTCTCCCACGCCAGATCGTCCTGCGGCAACTCCAGCAGAAAACGGCTTGGCTCCGGGCGCACCAGCTCGCCATACTGACGGCGTTCGCGGCACAGGGTAAACACCAGCTCTTTTTGCGCGCGGGTAATGCCGACGTAAGCCAGGCGGCGCTCTTCGTCCACGTTCTCTTCATCGATGCTGCTCTGGTGCGGCAACAAGCCCTCTTCCATGCCGACCAAAAAGACGTAGGGGAACTCCAGCCCCTTCGAGGCGTGCAGCGTCATCAGCTGAACCTGATCCAGCTCCTCATCGCTTTCGCCGCGCTCCATCATGTCGCGCAGGGTAAAGCGCGTCACCACCTGAGCCAGCGTCATCGGCTCATCGAGGTCGGTGCCTTCCAGCATTTCGGTCATCCAGCTGAACAGCTGGTTGACGTTCTTCATCCGCATTTCGGCGGCTTTGGCGCTGGGCGAGGTCTCATAGAGCCAGCTTTCATAGTCGATGCCGTGGATCAGGTCACGCACCGCGGCCACCGGGGTACGTTCAGCCAGGTCCGCCACGCCTTTCAGCCAGTGGGTAAAGCGCTGTAAGGATTCCAGCCCGCGCCCGGTCAGGTACTGGCCCAGCCCCAGATCGAAACTGGCGGCAAACAAACTTTTATTGCGCTGGTTGGCCCATTCGCCCAGCTTTTGCAGCGTCGCGGGGCCGATTTCACGTTTCGGCGTGTTGACGATGCGCAGGAACGCGCTGTCATCCCCTTCGTTGGTCAGAATGCGCAGATAGGCGAGTAAATCTTTAATCTCCGGCCGGGAGAAGAACGAGGTGCCGCCGGAAATCCGGTACGGGATGCGGTTTTGCATCAGCATCTTTTCAAACAGCCGCGACTGGTGGTTACCCCGGTACAGAATCGCATAGTCGCTGTACTGGGTTTTCCGCACAAAGCGGTGGGCGATCAGCTCGCCGACCACCCTTTCCGCTTCGTGATCCTCATTATTGGCGGTCACCACTTTCAGCGCCTCGCCGTAGCCCAGCTCGGAGAACAGCCGCTTCTCAAACACATGCGGGTTGTTGGCAATCAGAATATTGGCAGCCTTCAGGATGCGCCCGGTCGAGCGGTAATTCTGCTCCAGCTTGATCACCTGCAACGCCGGGAAATCCTCTTTCAGCAATACCAGGTTCTGCGGCCGCGCGCCGCGCCAGGAGTAGATCGACTGATCGTCATCGCCCACCACGGTAAAGCGTGCACGGTTGCCCACCAGCAATTTCACCAGTTCATACTGGCTGGTGTTGGTGTCCTGGTATTCATCCACCAGCAGGTAGCGGATGCGCTGCTGCCAGCGCTCACGCACTTCCTCATTGCGTTGCAGCAGCAGCGTCGGCAGCAGGATCAGGTCGTCAAAGTCCAGCACGTTACAGGCGCGGAGATGATCGTGGTAGAGGCTGTAGCAGTGGGCGAACAGCTTTTCGCGCTCGGAACGTGCCCGGCCTGCCGCGCCCTGCGGATCGACCAGATCGTTTTTCCAGTTTGAGATCGTGGAGATCAGTTGCTGGAGCAGCGTCTTGTCATTTTCCAGCCATTTTTCGGTCAGTTCTTTCAGCAGCGCCAGCTGATCCTGATCGTCAAACAGCGAGAAGTTGGATTTCATGCCGAGTGCGGCATATTCACGTTTGATAATCTCCAGCCCCAGCGTATGGAAGGTAGAAATCATCAGCCCGCGCGCCTCCTTGCGGCCCATGGTCTGGGCGACACGCTCTTTCATCTCGCGCGCGGCCTTGTTGGTAAAGGTCACGGCGGCGATATGGCGTGCCTGATAGCCACACTCACGGATCAGGTGGGCGATTTTGTTGGTGATCACCCGGGTTTTTCCGGAGCCGGCCCCGGCCAGAACCAGGCAAGGTCCTGTGACAAATTCGACGGCGTGTTGTTGGCTGGGGTTTAATCGCATGGCGCTATTTTGCTCAAGAGATGGACGGGCGGCGATTGTATCAGAAAGGCGGGCGGAGATTGACCGCCTTTACTTTCGGATTATGGCACGGTAAACCGGCGGGTTGTCCACATCCGGCGCGGCGGGTGGTAGAGTAGGCGCTGACATTCATTTCGTAAAAAAGGCTTTATTATGGCGAATACTGCGTCTGCACTGCATATCCTGGTCGATACCGAACAACAGGCCAACGACATTCTGGATAAACTGGCGCAAGGTGCCGACTTCCAGGAGCTGGCCCGCAAGCATTCTACCTGCCCGTCCAAGCGTGCCGGCGGCTCGCTGGGTGAATTCCGCAAAGGCGACATGGTGCCGTCCTTTGACAAAGCAGTGTTCAGCTGCGAATTGCTGAAACCTTACGGGCCGGTAAAAACCCAGTTTGGTTACCACATTATCAAGGTGCTGTACCGCAACTGATCGGCGGCGACAGGCATAAAAAAGGGCGACATGATGTCGCCCTTTTCTGTTTCCGCTGCGGTTAGCCGGCAACCGCGATGCGTTTCATGTCCGTCATGTAGCCACGCAGTTTGCGGCCCACGGATTCGATCGGGTGGTTGCGGATCGCTTCGTTAACGTCACGCAGTTGCGCGTTGTCCACCGAGGTACCCGCCACGGACTGACCCAGGTCGCCGGTTTGCAGCGAGGCCATGAATTTCTCTTTCAGCAGCGGCACGGCCGCGTTGGCGAACAGGTAGTTGCCGTACTCTGCGGTGTCGGAGATCACCACGTTCATCTCATACAGGCGCTTACGGGCGATGGTGTTCGCGATCAGCGGCAGCTCGTGCAGGGATTCGTAGTACGCGGACTCTTCAATGATACCGGCGTCCACCATGGTTTCGAAGGCCAGTTCTACCCCGGCTTTCACCATTGCGATCATCAGCACGCCGTGGTCGAAGTACTCCTGCTCAGCAATTTTACCCTCTTGCTGCGGCGCATTTTCAAACGCGGTCGCACCGGTCTCTTCACGCCAGGTCAGCAGTTTCACATCGTCTGCTGCCCAGTCTGCCATCATGCCGCTGGAGAATTCGCCGGAGATGATGTCATCCATATGTTTCTGGAACAGCGGCGCCATGATGCCTTTCAGCTGTTCAGACAGTGCATTGGCACGCAGTTTTGCCGGGTTGGAGAGTCTGTCCATCATCAGGGTGATGCCGCCCTGTTTCAGCGCCTCGGTGATGGTTTCCCAGCCGAACTGAATCAGTTTTTCCGCGTAGGCCGGCTCAGCGCCGTCTGCGACCAGCTTGTCGAAGCAGAGCAGCGAACCGGCCTGCAACATACCGCACAGAATGGTCTGCTCACCCATCAGGTCAGATTTCACCTCTGCCACGAAGGATGACTCCAGCACGCCGGCACGGTGGCCGCCGGTAGCGGCAGCCCAGGCTTTGGCGATCGCCATGCCTTCGCCTTTCGGGTCATTTTCCGGGTGAACGGCAATCAGCGTCGGTACGCCAAAGCCACGTTTGTACTCTTCACGCACTTCGGTGCCGGGGCACTTCGGCGCCACCATCACCACGGTGATGTCTTTACGGATCTGCTCGCCCACTTCCACGATATTGAAGCCATGGGAGTAACCCAGCGCCGCGCCATCTTTCATCAGCGGCTGTACAGCTTTCACCACCGCGCTGTGCTGCTTGTCCGGGGTCAGGTTAACCACCAGATCGGCCTGCGGGATCAGCTCTTCATAGGTACCGACCTTGAAGCCGTTTTCTGTGGCTTTACGCCAGGAGGCGCGTTTTTCGTCAATCGCTTCCTGACGCAGGGCGTAGGCGATGTCCAGGCCGGAGTCGCGCATGTTCAGGCCCTGGTTCAGGCCCTGAGCACCACAGCCCACAATCACCACTTTTTTCCCTTTCAGGTAGCCGGCTTCGTCGGCAAATTCGTCGCGGGACATAAAGCGACATTTACCCAATTGGGCCAGCTGCTGGCGCAGGTTCAGGGTGTTGAAGTAATTAGCCATGGTAAGACTCCGTTGATGTTGTGTTCGCTGTTTTTTTCACTTCCCCCTCTCTGTGGGGGGGAATTCGTTGAAATCTACTATAGGCTATGCCGCGCATTGCTTAAATTGATATATTACGAATCTGTCATTGCAGAAACTGCAACATGTGACCGCCTTCACATCCCTTTTTGGAACCTGACGACTGCCCTATGGATATCCGTGACCTGAAACTGTTCCTGCACCTGACCGAGAGCCGCCACTTCGGCCGCACCGCTAAAGCGATGCACGTCAGCCCGTCTACGCTGTCACGCCAGATCCAGCGGCTGGAGGAGAGCATCGGCCAGCCGCTGTTCCTGCGTGATAACCGCACCGTGCAACTCACCGATGCGGGTGAACAGGTGCGCGGGTTCGCCCAGCACACCTTGTTGCAGTATCAGCAGTTGCGCCATGCGCTGGGGCAGAAAGGGCCGACGCTCACCGGCGAGCTGCGGCTGTTCTGTTCAGTCACGGCGGCTTACAGCCACCTGCCGCCGATCCTCGATCGCTTCCGTGCCAGATACCCGTTGGTGGAGATCAAGCTGACCACCGGCGATGCCGCCGACGCGGTGCAGAAAGTGCAGTCCAATGAGGCCGATCTCGGCATCGCCGGGCGGCCGGAATCTCTGCCTTCCAGCATCGGCTTTACCAAAATCGGCGAGATCCCGCTGGTGCTGATCGCCCCGGCGCTGCCGGGTACGGTACGCAGCCAGGCCTCTGAGCCGCAGCCCGACTGGTCACAGATTCCGTTTATCCTGCCGGAGCATGGCCCGGCGCGCCGCCGCATCGATTTATGGTTCCGCCGCCATCACATCACCAACCCGCAGATTTACGCCACGGTGTCAGGGCATGAGGCGATTGTGTCGATGGTGGCGCTGGGATGCGGCATCGCGCTGATCCCGGATGTGGTGCTGGATAACAGCCCGGAGCCGGTGCGCAGCCGCATTTCGGTGCTGGACCATATTTCGCTGGTCGCGCCATTTGAACTGGGGGTCTGCGTGCAAAAGAAACGGCTGAGCGAAACGCTGATTGAGGCGTTTTGGGGATTGCTGTAGCGCAAACGAGAGCTGTAGCGCAAACGAGAATAGCAAAAAAAACGGGCCGTCTGAGCGACCCGTTCACGGTATTAAGCAACGCTAGCCCGCCAGGAAAAAGCGGAATGACGGGTTGTTGGTTTCGTCGTGGCAATCGTAACCGAGCGCCGTCAGGTGACGGTCAAACTCTGGCTCCTGCTCGCCCAGCTCAAACGCCGCCAGCACCCGGCCGTAATCGGTGCCGTGGCTGCGGTAATGGAACAGGGAGATATTCCAGTGGGTACCGAGGGTATGCAGGAATTTCAGCAGTGCGCCGGGTGATTCCGGGAACTCAAAGCTGTAAAGGCGTTCGCGCAGTGGCTTGCTGGGGCGGCCGCCCACCATATAGCGCACATGCAGCTTGGCCATTTCGTCATCTGAAAGATCCACCACTTTGTAGCCCCCGGCACCGAGATCGTCGAGGATCTCCTGCCGCTCCAGGTGGCCGCGCGTCAGCCGTACCCCAACGAAAATGCAGGCGTTGTCGGCATCGGCATAGCGGTAGTTGAACTCCGTGACCGAGCGGCCGCCAAGCAGCTGGCAAAACTTCAGGAAGCTGCCCTTCTGCTCCGGAATGGTCACCGCCAGCAGCGCTTCACGCTGCTCGCCCAGCTCACAGCGCTCCGAGACATAACGCAGGCCGTGGAAGTTAAGGTTGGCTCCTGACAGCACATGCGCCAGCCGCTCGCCCTGAATGTTGTGCTGCTGCACGTATTTCTTCAGCCCGGCCAGCGCCAGCGCCCCGGAGGGCTCGGCAATCGCCCGCACATCCTCAAACAGATCTTTCACTGCGGCGCAGATGGCATCGCTGTCCACGGTGATGACGTCGTCGAGATACTCCCGGCAGAGCCGGAAGGTTTCATTGCCGATGCGCTTCACCGCCACGCCTTCGGCAAACAGCCCGACACGCGGCAAATCCACCGGCTCACCGGCATCCAGCGCGGCGCGTAAACAGGCGGAATCCGCCGCTTCCACGCCAATCACTTTGATCTGCGGCATCAGCTGCTTAATCAGCACTGCCACGCCGGCCGCCAGCCCGCCGCCGCCTACCGGCACGAAGACCCGGTCAAGGTGGGCGTCCTGTTGCAGCAGCTCCATCGCCAGCGTGCCCTGCCCGGCGATCACCGCCGGGTGGTCAAACGGCGGCACAAACGTCATGCCCTGCTGCTGTGACAGCTCAATCGCCCGCGCTTTCGCCTCATCAAAATTAGCTCCATGCAGCAGCACTTCGCCGCCGAAGCTGCGCACCGCATCCACTTTAATGTCGGCAGTTGCCACCGGCATCACAATCAATGACTTAATGCCGCCGCGCGTGGCAGAGAGTGCCACGCCCTGCGCATGGTTACCGGCCGAGGCCGTCACCACGCCGCGCGCTTTCTCTTCCTGCGTCAGCCCGGCGATCATCGAATAGGCCCCGCGCAACTTGAAACTGTGTACCGGCTGGCGATCCTCACGTTTCACCAGCACGGTATTGCCCAGCCGGGCGGAAATTTTATCCATCACCTGCAATGGGGTGACCTGCGCCACCTCATACACCGGGGCGCGCAGCACCGCTCTCAGGTACTCCGCGCCACAGGGGGCATCGGGCAAAGGTTGTGATACCGCCATGGATCAGCCTCCCAGCTTGCTCTTATCACGGACTGCGCCTTTGTCGGCGCTGGTCGCCAGCGTGGCATACGCCCGCAGAGCATAAGAGACCTGACGCACACGCGCTTTCGGCGTCCAGGCTGCGTCGCCGCGGGCAGTTTCCGTTTCACGCCGCGCTGCCAGTTCGCTGTCTGCCACATCCAGGGCGATGCTTCGGCCGGGGATGTCGATGTCGACGATGTCGCCATCCTGCACCAGCGCAATCAGGCCGCCGCTGGCCGCTTCCGGTGAGACGTGGCCGATAGAGAGGCCGGAGGTGCCGCCGGAGAAGCGGCCATCGGTGATCAGCGCGCAGCTTTTGCCCAGGCCCATCGACTTCAGGTAAGTGGTCGGGTAGAGCATCTCCTGCATCCCCGGCCCGCCTTTCGGCCCCTCGTAGCGGATCACCACAACGTCACCCGCCACCACTTTGCCGCCGAGGATCGCCTCTACCGCGTCATCCTGGCTTTCGTACACTTTGGCCGGGCCGCGGAAAGTCAGGCTCTCTTTCTCTACACCGGCCGTTTTCACGATGCAGCCATCTTCCGCGATGTTGCCGTACAGCACCGCCAGCCCGCCGTCCTGGCTGAACGCGTGCTCGCGGGTGCGGATGCACCCCTCTTTACGGTCGGTGTCCAGCGTCGGCCAGCGGCAATCCTGCGAGAACGCCTGGGTGGTGCGGATGCCGGCCGGGCCGGCGGCGAACATCTTTTTCACCTCAGGGTTGTCGGTCACCATCACGTCATACTCAGCCAGCGTCTGCGGCAGGGTCTGCATCAGGACGTTATTCACCTCGCGGTTCAGCAGCCCGGCGCGATCCAGCTCGCCGAGGATGCCGATCACGCCACCGGCGCGGTGCACATCTTCCATATGGTATTTCGGCGTGCTCGGGGCCACTTTGCACAGGTGCGGCACTTTGCGCGACAGGCGATCGATATCCGTCATGGTGAAGTCGATTTCGCCTTCCTGCGCGGCGGCCAGCAGGTGCAGCACGGTATTGGTGGAGCCGCCCATCGCAATGTCCAGCGTCATGGCGTTTTCAAATGCCGCCTTGTTGGCGATGCTGCGCGGCAGCACGCTCTCATCATCCTGCTCGTAATAGCGTTTCGCCAGGCTGACGATGCGCTCACCCGCTTTCAGGAACAGTTCTTTACGGTCGGCATGGGTCGCCAGCAGCGAGCCATTGCCCGGCTGTGACAGGCCGAGTGCTTCCGTCAGGCAGTTCATGGAGTTGGCGGTGAACATGCCGGAACAGGAGCCGCAGGTCGGGCAGGCGGAGCGCTCGATCTGCGCGCTCTCTTCGTCAGAGACTTTCGGGTTAGCGCCCTGAATCATCGCGTCGATCAGGTCCAGCTTGATGATTTTGTCAGAGAGCTTGGTCTTACCGGCTTCCATCGGGCCGCCGGAAACAAAGATCACCGGAATATTCAGCCGCAGGGAGGCCATCAGCATCCCCGGGGTGATTTTGTCGCAGTTGGAGATACAGACCATCGCGTCCGCACAGTGTGCGTTGACCATGTACTCCACGGAGTCCGCGATCAGTTCACGCGAAGGCAGCGAGTAAAGCATGCCGCCGTGGCCCATGGCGATGCCGTCATCCACAGCAATGGTGTTGAACTCTTTGGCCACACCGCCGGAGGCTTCAATCTGTTCTGCCACCAGCTTGCCCAAATCGCGCAGGTGGACGTGGCCCGGCACAAACTGCGTGAAAGAGTTGACCACCGCGATAATCGGCTTACCGAAATCGTCGTCGGTCATCCCGGTTGCGCGCCACAGCGCGCGGGCACCGGCCATGTTACGGCCGTGGGTCGTGGTAGCGGAACGGTACTTAGGCATGCTCATTACTCCAGTTATTCTGATACGCAGGCGGGGAACGACCGCCTGCCGTTTCTTCTAGTATGCGTTACTGCGGGTTGACCGGATCGAGCCAGCCATATTTATCTTCAGTCTCACCGGTGAACAGGCCAAAGAACGCTTGCTGGATGCGTTTGGTGACCGGGCCGCACTTGCCGATGCCAACCTGAATGCCGTCCACGCTGCGTACCGGGGTGATTTCTGCCGCGGTGCCGGACATGAACACTTCGTCTGCCAGGTACAGGGATTCGCGCGACAATACCTGCTCGCGGACTTCAATGCCCAGATCTTTCGCCAGCTTGATGATGGCGTCACGGGTGATGCCCGGCAGTGCGGAGGAGGTGAACGGCGGGGTGAACAGGATGCCGTCTTTGACTTCAAACAGGTTTTCGCCTGCGCCTTCAGAGACATAGCCGTGTACGTCCAGCGCGATCCCTTCCTGATAACCGTGGCGGCGCGCTTCGCTGCCTACCAGCAGGGAGGAGAGGTAGTTACCGCCCGCTTTCGCGCCGGTCGGGATGGTGTTGGCGGCCACGCGGTTCCACGAGGAGACCATCGCGTCGATGCCCTGATCCAGCGCTTCTTCACCCAGATACGCGCCCCACGGGAAGGCGGCGATGATCACATCGGTCTGGTAGTCATCCGGCGGGTTCACCCCCATGCCGACATCGCCCACAAACACCAGCGGGCGGATGTAGGCGCTGGTCAGGTTGTTTTTACGCAGGGTGGCGCGGCACGCTTCCATCAGCTCATCCACGCTCTGGGAAACCGGCAGGCGGTAAATTTTGGCGGAGTCACGCAGGCGCTGCATATGTTCACGGTGGCGGAAAATCGCCGGGCCGTTGTTGGTCTGGTAGCAACGCACGCCTTCAAAGACGGAAGTGCCGTAGTGCAGCGCATGGGACATTACGTGTACTTTGGCTTCTGCCCACGGAACCATCTCGCCATTGAACCAAATATAATCCGCTTTCTTAGTCATGCTTCTTTTCCTTCTGACGCTTCAGGCGCGTATTTGTTGTGATGTGTGTTGTTGGATTTCGACGCAGGCGACATCCATCAGTTTGCTTAACTGACTAGACAGTAGATCCACCGGCCGCTGGCTGGCAACGGTCAATTCAATATTCACGTTATCGCTGTTCCCGGCGTGGCCCATGTTCATGGCGCAAACCTGAAAACCACGGTGCCGCACCACGCGCAGGACGCGTTCTAACATTTCGGGGCGGAAGCGGGCCTGAATGGATACCTGATGTTGCATCATGACATTTTCTCCAACATGGATTCGTTACCGGCGCCCGGCGGCACCAGCGGCCAGACGTTCTCGTTTTCGTCGATGGAAACCTGGAGCAGATAGGGCCCCTCGCTGCGGTACAGGGCGTCCAGGGCGGCCTCGACCTCGTCTTTACGGCTGATACGCTGGCCGGGAATGCCGAAAGCGGCAGCCAGCATCAGAAAATCGGGGTTATCAGACAGGTTGGTTTCACTGAAGCGGCCCTCAAAAAACAGCTCCTGCCACTGGCGCACCATGCCTAACCGCTGGTTGTCGATCAGCACGATTTTCAGCGGCAGCTGTTTGCGCTTGATGGTGCCCAGCTCCTGCACGTTCATCATGAACGAGCCGTCACCGGAGACGCAGATCACCATGGCATCCGGGCGGGCCACCTGTGCGCCGACCGCAGCCGGAACGCCGAAGCCCATGGTGCCCAGCCCGCTGGAGGTGATGAAGTTCTCCGGGCGGTTAAACGTCATGTGCTGGGCTGTCCACATCTGGTGCTGGCCGACGTCGGTCGTGACAATGGTGTCCGTGGGTTTGCGGTCAGAAAGCTGTTTCAGGAACAGCGGGGCGTAAATGGCCTCGCCGGGGTGATCGTAACGCCAGCCGTTGGCGGCCTTCAGCGCCATGATCTCCTGACGCCAGCCGTCAATCTCCAGCGGCTGTTGCAGCGCCGGCAGCAGGGTGTTCAGGTCGCCTTGTAACGCCACATGCGCCTGACGCAGCTTGTTCATTTCTGCCGGGTCGATGTCCATGTGGATGACTTTCGCGTGCGGGGCGAAGGTATTCAGTTTGCCGGTGACGCGGTCATCAAAGCGTGCACCTACCGCGATCAGCAGGTCACACGCCTGCACTGCCAGGTTGGCCGCTTTGGTACCGTGCATCCCCAGCATCCCGAGATAGCACGGGTGATCGGCATCCGGTGCGCCCAGCCCTTTCAGGGTCGCCACTGCCGGGATGCCGGTTTCAGCGATAAAGGCGCGTAATGCCGGCACGGCCTGCGCCATCCCCACCCCGCCGCCGACATACAGCATCGGCTGACGCGCCTGCGCCAGCATCTCACGCGCCTGCGCCAGTTCTGCGGCCGGGTGAACCTGTTGTTCTTCGACCGGCATCAGGTGCGGCGTCAGATCGCCGATGGCCAGCTGAATATCTTTAGGGATATCAATCAGCACCGGGCCGGGGCGGCCACCAGCGGCAATGGCGAACGCTTCAGCGATGATGCCCGGCAGCGCGTCCAGTGATTCCACCAGGAAACTGTGTTTGGTACAGGCCAGTGACAGGCCCAGAACGTCGATCTCCTGGAAGGCGTCGGTGCCGATCAGCGCCGAACCCACCTGCCCGGTGATAGCGACCACCGGGATGGAGTCGAGCAGTGCATCGGCCAGCCCGGTGATCAGGTTAGTCGCGCCGGGGCCGGAGGTGGCAATACACACCCCGACTTTGCCGGTGGCGCGGGCATACCCAATCGCTGCCATCGCAGCGCCTTGCTCATGGCGACACAGTAGGTGTTCCACACCGCCGTCATACAATGCATCGTACACCGGCATGATGGCTCCGCCGGGGTAGCCGAATACCGTGTCCACTTCCTGTGCGCGCAACGCTTGTACAACCCACTGTGCACCATTCATGGTTATTCCCCCGCCTTACTGCGGGAAGCGCAGAATATTATGCTGTTGTTCATCTTCTGTCCTCGCTTCACTTTTCACTGGCCATAAAAAAACCCCCGGACCTTACGGTGCGGGGGTTCTCTTCAGTTTCAGACTTGTTTTCTAAGCCTTTCTTCGTCCAAGTGCAGCCCCGCACGGTGGGATAATAATCACCACCACGCTAATCACGACTAGGCTAACTACCTGGAACAGGGCTTTCATATACGGGTCTGACACTCTTCATCTGTCGAATTAATGCCTACAGAGTTATCACAGGCGCTTAAACGATGACAATACTTTTTTTGCGTGACTATTCATCAGCCAGTGATAGCAGTTCAAATAATTAGCCTGTAAATCAATTACTCACACCCGAATGCGTGGCCACGTTTTCGCCAGATGAATTTTTTGCAACTTCAGGGTTCAGCGCCTGCCCGCGGGTATCGCGCCCAAACGCCACCAGCACCGCAATCACGATGGCGACCGTCCCGGCCACGATGGCCATTGCCAGCCCATAATTGCCGCCATGGCTCTCGGCAATGTACGCCTGCAACGTGGCATTGACCGACGCGATCAGGTTACCCAGCTGATAAACAAAGCCCGGCAATACCGCCCGGGTATTCGGCGGCACCAGTTCTGTCAGGTAACTTGGCACCACGCCCCAGGCACCCTGCACCATGAATTGCATCAGGAACGCACCCAGCCCCAGCATCCAGCTGCCGCCGGAAAACGCCCACAGCGGAATCACCGGCAAGGCCAGCAACGCAGCAATAATAATGGCTTTCTTACGGCCAATTTTTTCTGATAACACGCCAAAAAATACGCCGCCCATAATGGACGCGATATTGTAGGAAACGGCGATGATACTCACCATATGTGGGGTGAAACCGTGCTGAACTTTCAGGAAAGCCGGGTAGAGATCCTGCGTGCCGTGGCTGAAGAAATTGAAGGCCGCCATCAGCAATACCAGGTAGACGCACAACCGCCAGTGTGTTTTGAGAACCGGCAGCAGCGCCGTACTCTCGTGGCGCTCCCGCGCAGCGAGCCAGACGGGCGACTCCTGCACGCAAAAGTAGATAAAAGGCAGTAAAAGCAGGGGAACAGCGCCGATAATGAACATGCCACGCCAGCCAACGGCGTCAAAGAAGAGGCCATAAACCACCGCCGCCAGCAGGTAGCCGAACGGGTAACCGGCCTGGAAAATACCGGACATCAGCCCGCGTGAGCGGTCAGGGATGGTTTCCATTGCCAGTGACGATGCCACGCCCCAGATGCCGCCCATCGCGACGCCATACAGCACGCGCAGTACCAGGAAAAAGGTCAGGGAAGGCGACGCAGCGGAACAGAGTTCAAACACCGAAAAGAACAGAATATTGACCATCAGCACCGGCTTGCGGCCAAAACGCTCCGCTGCCCGGCCAAACAGCAGCGCCCCTATCGGCCTTACCGCCAGCGTCAGTAAGATCGCCAGCGTCACCTGCTTGATATCGACCTGGAACGCCTGCGCGAGATCGCTGAGCAGAAACACCAGCACAAAAAAATCAAACGCATCCAGCGTCCAGCTCAGAAAACTGGCGATAGCAACATTACGTTGCCGGGGTGACCATCCGAACATGAGATATCCCTTTTATAGCGTACTGCGTGAGGGGTGCAGCCCCGGAACAGGGCGCGCCTGAGATGTTATTTTTTACTGCTAGATGTTTTCTAATTGTTAAATACACGCCTGATGCCTCGCTGCCAAGATAATTAGGATGCTAATTTGTTTCAGCGCGCGAGGATCTGTTAGCGAGTATTGCCTGTTGGAATCCGCCTCTCAGGAAAACCGGGTAACCGGCTGATATGCAGCTTTTTTCCGGCAGGCAGGTTCCGGTCTGGGATGTTGTGGCTATGACTGACCGGGCAACGGCGCGATGATGCGCTTTTTGCAAGGAGGCTTTATGGCACTGGCCGTTATCGCGACCCGCGCTACTCTGGGCGTACAGGCCCCTGACGTCACTGTTGAAGTGCATATCAGCAACGGGCTGCCCGCCCTCACGCTGGTCGGCCTGCCGGAAACCACGGTAAAAGAGGCGCGTGACCGGGTACGCAGCGCCCTGATTAACAGCGGCTTCGCTTTTCCGGCTAAGCGCATCACCGTCAACCTGGCCCCAGCCGATCTGCCTAAAGAGGGCGGCCGCTATGATCTGCCGATCGCGCTGGCCATTCTGGTCGCCTCTGAGCAATTATCGGCAGATACTCTTTCCCGCTATGAATTTCTGGGGGAACTGGCGCTCTCGGGGGATTTACGCGGGGTCAACGGTGCCATTCCGGCAGCACTGGAAGCGGTGAAGGCCGGACGGCAACTCATCCTGCCCGCAGATAATGCCGCTGAAATGACGTTGATCGCACCGGGACAGGCGCTGATTGCGCGGGATCTGTTGCAGGTATGCCACTTTCTGGCGGGCGATGCCACGTTACCGGCGGTGGAGCCGTTGCCGGCACAGGAGACCGAGGGTGATGCCCCCGATCTGAATGAGATTATTGGTCAGGAGCAGGCGAAACGAGCGCTGGAGATCGCCGCGGCCGGGGGCCATAACCTGTTGCTGCTTGGGCCGCCCGGCACCGGGAAAAGTATGCTGGCTTGCCGCCTGAACGGGTTATTGCCGCCGCTGACCGATCAGGAGGCGCTGGAGAGCAGCGCGGTCGCCAGCCTGGTGGAAGTAGGCGGTAATGCGCGTGCGTGGCGTGCGCGCCCCTTTCGCGCGCCTCACCATAGCTCGTCGATGGCGGCACTGGTCGGCGGCGGCTCCCTTCCGCGACCGGGCGAGATCTCGCTGGCACACAATGGTGTGCTGTTTCTGGATGAGTTGCCGGAGTTTGAGCGCCGGGTACTGGATGCACTGCGTGAGCCGCTGGAGTCCGGGGAGATTGCCGTTTCACGCACGCGGGCGAAAGTCTGTTTCCCGGCCCGGGTGCAGCTGATCGCCGCGATGAACCCCAGCCCGACCGGCAATTACCAGGGCCTTCACCACCGCACGTCGTCCCAACAGGTATTACGCTATCTCGGCCGCCTTTCCGGCCCTTTCCTCGACCGGTTTGACTTGTCGATTGAGGTGCCGCTGCTGCCGCCGGGCACCCTGAGCCGCACTCGCCCGCCCGCAGAGCCGAGCCGGGAGGTTCGGCAGCGGGTCATGGCCGCGCGGGAAATACAACTGGCGCGGGCAGGAAAAATTAATGCACGGCTCAGCAGCCATGAGATTGATCACTTTTGCGCACTGTCGCCCGAAGACGCGCAGTTTCTGGAAAGCGTATTAACCAAGCTGGGGTTGTCGGTACGCGCCTGGCACCGCATTTTGAAAGTGGCAAGAACCATTGCCGATCTGGCAGGGCAACCTGCCCTTCAGCGTTCACATCTCGCAGAGGCGCTCAGCTATCGCTGTATGGATCGACTACTCTTAAAACTGCACCAACAGGGTGAATAGCGGACAAATAAAAACGGGGCCACTGGCCCCGTTGAGTATTAGTCGTCGCTTTCGGTGTAGTCTTCGACGGTATCCATCTGCGGCTTGCCGCCCGACAGAGTATGGAAGCGTTTCGGACGGCGGATACGGGTAACGTATTTAGTCCAAACTTTTTCAGCTTCCGTCGTTGGCTCGCGATCGCCGCGGCAGACTGCCAAAAACTGCACTTCTTCATCCGTCACCGGGTCGCGTTTTCCCAGATCCAGCTCGTTAAACGCATAGCCGTGGCGCTCTAGCAATTGCGCCTCTTTAATGGTGAAATCGCCGTGGCGGGAGAACCCGCGAGGATAGTGTTTGTTATCAAAAAAACGATTTGTCGTGGTGAAGCTTTCCGCCATCTGACACGCTCCTAATTCATTCATGGCCGTGCTGTTTATGGCGCGGAGTATTAGTTAGGCTTGACATTGTGTAAAACAAAACATTTAAATCTATACGACAAAAAATTTTGGAGATGGGTGTGGACACGGAATTACTGAAAACCTTTCTGGAGGTCAGTAGAACTCGCCATTTTGGTCGCGCGGCGGAATCACTGTATTTGACGCAATCTGCGGTAAGCTTCCGTATCCGTCAGCTTGAAAACCAGTTGGGTGCCAATCTGTTTACCCGTCACCGCAATAATATCCGCCTGACGCCGGCAGGTGAGCGGCTGCTCCCGTATGCGGAAAGCCTGATGAGCACCTGGCAGCAGGCGAAGAAAGAGGTGGTGCGCTCCCTGCAACATGCGGAGCTGTCAATTGGGGCAACGGCGTCATTATGGGAGGCGTTTCTCACGCCCTGGCTGCAAACCCTCTACCAGACGCATAACGCGTTACAGCTGGAGGCCAGGGTTGCCCTGCGCCATTCACTGGTCAAACAGTTGCATGAGCGGGAATTGGATCTGCTGATCACCACAGAACAGCCGAAAATGGATGAGCTGGCCAGCCAGCTGCTGGGGAATTTTTCGTTACGTCTTTTTACCGGCTTGCAGAATGGCCCACCCTCCCGCAAAAATTACATCCGGCTGGAATGGGGCGCAGATTTTACCCAGCATGAGAGCCGGATTATTTCGAACGACCAGGAACCAATGTTGACCACGACGTCTGCCTATCTGACCCGTCAACTGGTGGAAACCACCGGAGGATGTGCTTTCTTGCCCAGCCACTGGGCGCGCCTCTACCCAAAACTGGAGGTGAACGACGATATCCCTACCCTCGTCCGCCCCCTGTATGCCGTCTGGCTGCAAAACAGCGATCAACATGCTTTAATCCGGCTGTTGCTGAAAACACCGGTACAGACAGAAGTTTAAGAGGCTGCCGCGTCGGGGCGAGGATGACGCAACCTGGCCCGCCGGGCAATCCAGAAGACGTTCATGCCTTTTTGCATACCGATAAAGACAAACAGCAAAATTCCGATCACAATTTTGGTCCACCAGGAACTGAGTGTGCCGTCAAAGGTGATGTACGTCTGAATCAGGCCCTGAATCATCACTCCGAACAGGGTACCCAGCACCGTGCCCACGCCACCGCTCAGTAAGGTACCGCCAATGACTACGGCGGCTATCGCATCCAGCTCTACGCCACTGGCTGCCAGCGCGTAACCTGCCGACGTATAGAGTGAAAAAACAATGCCGGACAGCACCGCCAGGGTGCTGGAGAGCATGTAAATATAAATTGTGGTTCTACGCACCGGCACGCCCATCAGGCCCGCCGAATGCGCATTACCGCCGATGGCGTAGACGTTATTGCCAAAGCGGGTACGGTGCGCCAGCACAATGCCCATCCCGACCACGATCAGCATCACCAGCGCCAGCAACGTAAAGCGGCCGCCGCCCGGCATTTTCCAGGCATAGCTGGCAAGTGTGGTGTAGACCGGGTGATCAATGGGAATCGACTCTTCAGAGACGATGAAACTCATCCCGCGGATAAAGAACATACCAGCCAGTGTAATGATAAAGGCCGGAAGTTTCAGCGTGTCGATAATCCATCCCATCAGCCCGCCAAACAATGCGCCCATCACCAGCACAATGCCAAATGCGGCAAAGGGGTTAATGCCCATATCACCAATCAGTTTAGCCAGCAGCACGCCGGTAAAAGCAATCACTGAGCCGACCGACAGATCAATACCGCCGGACAGGATAACAAACGTCATACCGACCGCGACTATGCCTAGGAAGGCGTTGTCGGTCAGCAGATCGCCCATGACACGGGTAGAAGCAAAGCCGGGAAATTGCGTCAGGCAGTAGCCATACCCCAGGATAAACACCACGATGGTGATCAATAGGGGAAGATTGCGTTTCAGCATCAGGGTTTTCTCCGTAACAGGCCGCGCAGGGAGACGCGCGGCGACTGCACCACCAGAACGGCCAGCACCACCACCGCTTTCAGTACCAGGTTAAACTCCGGTTTAAAACCAGAGAGCAGAATGCCGGTGTTCATGCCCTGGATGATCAGTGCACCAATCACCGAGAGCAGCAGGTTAAAGCGCCCACCAAGCAGCGAACCGCCACCAATCACCACGGCCAGAATCGCATCCAGCTCCAGCCATAATCCGGCATTATTGGCATCCGCCCCCCGGATATCAGCGGTGACAATCACCCCAGCCACTGCCGCACAAATACCGCAAATCACATACACGGCAACCAGTACTAACCGGGTATTCACCCCGGCGTTATAGGCGGAGCGCAGATTAATGCCGACAGATTCAATAAACAGCCCGAGTGCGGTTTTGCGGGTCAGCAGCCATACGGCCAGTAACATCACGGCCGCGATGATGATCGGCATCGGCAGGTAGAAAAGCGCGCCGCTACCCAGATGGGAGAAGGTGCCGCCATCAAAGGTAACGATCTGCCCCTGGGTAATCAGCTGGGCAATACCGCGCCCGGCGACCATCAGCATCAGGGTGGCGACAATAGGCTGGATCTGTAAAACCGCCACCAGAAAGCCGTTCCACAGCCCGCAAAGTGCCCCCACCGCCAAGGCCGCCGGCAGCACCACGGCCAGTGGCTGCCCGGCACTGGTCAGGGTGGCAGCGGTAGCACCGGCTATGGCCATCACGGCGCCGACCGAAAGGTCGATGCCGCCGGTGGCAATGACCAGCGTCATGCCCAGCGCCAGTAAAGCAACCGGCGCGCCACGGTTAAAAATATCGATCAGGCTGCCGAACAGACGGCCATCCTGAATGTGAACAGAGAAAAAATGTGGGGCGACCAGGCTGTCTATCAGCAAAATAATCGCCAGTGCGCCGAACTGCGTGGCGCCTTTGGGGAGAACCCAGCGAATCTTGCGGGGAGTGCCTGTCATCGGTACGCTCCTGTGGTTCATGGCGGGCTCCTATTGCACAGCAATGGCTTTCATAATAGACGGGACACTGATCTCATCATGCTCAATCGTGGTGATATGCCGCCGGTCACGCAGGACCACCACGCGATCTGCATACCCGGCCAGTTCCTCGAGTTCTGATGAGATCACCAACAGCGCCAGCCCATCAGCGCACAACTTTTCAATCAGCCGGATAATTTCCGCATGGGCACCGACGTCAATGCCGCGTGTGGGTTCATCAAGGATCAGGAATTTGGGCCGGGTCGCCAGCCAACGGGAAAGCAGGACTTTTTGCTGATTGCCGCCGGAAAGGTACTGGATCTCCTGTTCCGGCCCGGGGGTGCGGATGCCGAGCAGTTTGATAAATTCCGCCGCAATCTGCTGTTGCTCCTTAAACGGAATCGGGCGTAACCATCCCCGCTGCGCCTGCAGGGCGAGGATAATATTTTCACGCACCGTCGCCGCCCCTATGATGCCGTCAGTCTTGCGATCTTCCGGGCAATAACCAAAACCGAGCCGGGCGGCTTTACGCGGGGTCGTCACCTTGACCGCCCGCCCCTGCACTTTCGCCCGGCCGGAGTCATATTTTCTGATACCAAAAATCAGTTGTGCCGTTTCCGTGCGGCCGGAACCCAGTAATCCTGCCAGCCCGACAATTTCCCCAGGACGTACCGCAAGGTCAAAATTTTCCACCACGCCACGGCGGCCGTAATCTTTAAACTCTACCCATGGTGCGCCCTGCGCCGGCGCATGGTCGGCCCGTTTCAGCAACGCCTCATCAAAACTGTGGCCCAGCATCATCTGTACCAGTTCCAAACGGGGCAGTTCCGCAGTGGCACGGGTGCCGACCAGCGCGCCATTGCGCAGCACGGTGATGCGGTTGCTGATGCGGTAGACCTGATCGAGGAAATGGGTGACGAAAATCATCGCGACACCGCGATCGCGCAGTTGCACCAGGATCTCCAGCAACATGCTGACTTCTTTGGCGTCCAGGCTGGCGGTCGGTTCGTCCAGAATCAGCACTTTTGCTGACAGATCAACCGCGCGTGCAATGGCCACAATCTGCTGTATCGCGATGGAATAGATGGACAACGGCTGGCTGACATCCAGATGCAGGCCATAGCCTTCCAGCAATGTTTGTGCCTGGTGTTCCATGCGCGCCTGGTTAACCATGCCAAAACGGGTTGGCTCCCGGCCGATAAACAGGTTGGCTGCAACAGAGATGTTCGGCAGCAAATTCACTTCCTGATAAACCGTACCAATGCCGAGCGCTTGTGCCTGAGCAGTGCTGACGGGATCAATCAACTGCCCTTCGAGCCGGATGGTTCCTTCTGAGCGACGATAGACGCCGGTGAGTGCTTTAATAAGTGTTGATTTACCCGCGCCGTTTTCTCCCAGCAGCGCCACAATCTCGCCACGGTTCAGCGTAAAATCAACCTGTTGTAATGCTTTCACGCCCGGGAATTCAACGGATAAGCCGCGAATCTCAAGCAAAGGTTCAGTGTGCGGATTTTCCATTGCTTACCTCTGTGCGCCCTGGTGTCAGTGCAACATACCGTGAAAAAAACCGGCACCGCAGGGGTGCCGGCTCAGCACTCAGTAGCCCATGCTTTTCTTTTGGTCATACTCTTTTTGCGCTGTATCCGGCAGCATCAGCGTAGAGGCCGTCTGGATAAATTTTGGCGGCTGGGTGCCGTCTTTCTTCATCGCCAGCAGTGCATCAAACGCTGGGCCGGCCATATTTGGGGTCAGCTCGACGGAGGCATTGGCCTCACCATTCAACATGGCTTTGTAAATATCAGGCACGCCGTCAATAGAAACGATTTTGATCTGTGAACCCGGCTTCAGACCGGCTTCTTTGATGGCCTGGATAGCGCCAATGGCCATATCATCGTTGTGCGCGTAAACCGCACAAATGTTTTTGCCGTTTTGCTCTGCCTTAATGAAGCTTTCCATGACCTCTTTGCCCTTACTGCGGGTGAAGTCACCGGATTGGGAACGGATAATCTTGATACCTGGTGCTGAAGCAATACCTTCGGCAAATCCTTTTTTACGGTTGATGGCGACACTGGCTCCTACTGTGCCCTGTAATTCCACCACGTTGCATGGCTTACCTGCGGCTTCTTTCACCAGCCATTGGCCTGCTACTTCGCCTTCATGCACGCTGTCTGAGGCGATAGCTGCGGTATAGAGTGAGGGATCACTGACTTCGATCGTACGGTCGAGCAGGAAGACCGGAATATTGGCCTCTTTCGCTTCGGTTAATACAGGGGCCCAGCCGGTGGCGACGACGGGAGCAATGAAAATAGCATCAACACCCTGAGCAATGAATGAACGAATCGCTTTGATCTGGTTCTCCTGTTTTTGCTGCGCGTCGGCAATTTTCAGGGTAATACCGCGTTTCTCTGCCTCCAGCTTTGAGACTTTTGTCTCTGCGGAGCGCCATCCTGATTCTGATCCTATCTGGGAAAAACCTACAACCAACGGGGCAGCCTGCGCTGCTCCACAGAGCGTGGACGCTACGGCGGCCGCTATCAGTAATCGCCTGTACATATTGTTCTCCTCGCGGGTAGTCTTTGGCTACGCTGTTATTGTGATGTGGGGGTACAGCAGACATTTCATCGCTCAGTGAGGGCCTGGCGTTCTGGCTTCAGGCAACATGGGTGGGCTCAGCCCTGCCCATTTCAAAGACGCACTGACTCAGGATGATGCTTAGTTGTAGTACATTGGAAGAAATGAATAATGAGCCTGATCACATCCCCATATAACAATTATTTTGTACATATCTTCAGCAAAAATAGCCTGAAAAGGGAACGATTCCGCTTAAGGCATTATGTCGGATGCCGTAAAACATGCGCCTAAAAAACAAGCCGAGGAAAAAAGGGATTCAGAATAAAGGGAGAGAGGAAGGAATCATAAAAGGAGAAAGAGAAGGAAAGAAATGCTATTGCCGATCGATAGACGAAAAAAAACCCTTCGCTTTCACGAAGGGTTTTTATCTGGCAGGGGCGGAGAGACTCGAACTCCCAACACCCGGTTTTGGAGACCGGTGCTCTACCAATTGAACTACGCCCCTAAATAGGGTGGCGGTGCGGACGGGACTCGAACCCGCGACCCCCGGCGTGACAGGCCGGTATTCTAACCGACTGAACTACCGCACCACCGATTCTTTTACGTTAACAGAGAGGTCATTCTGTTAACCGGTGTCACTTGCCTGTCTTTCGACAGGCTTAATTTGATGCCTGGCAGTTCCCTACTCTCGCATGGGGAGACCCCACACTACCATCGGCGCTACGGCGTTTCACTTCTGAGTTCGGCATGGGGTCAGGTGG
>NZ_PJZF01000013.1 GCF_002858675.1 Chimaeribacter californicus | reverse complement strand
CGTTGCTCTAAATCGGCAGGCACCTGCTGCGTGTGCGGATCGCGGCCATAGATAACGCCGGAGCAGAGCATTGGCCCGATGCGGCAGGCTGCCGGAATAGGATTAGTATGGGGAAAACCATCAATATAGATACTTTGCCGTTTTGACATAATCATCTCCTGGGAGCAGTCAGCATTAATAGTCCTCATCCGCCATTTTCGCGCCAAAGCGGTACACGAGCCTCAAACGCTCTGCGTGATAATTGCCGGTGACTTCAGAAGGGGAATGAACGTAATCAAACTCGAATTCCAGATGCAGGCGTGGTGTGACGTTATAACCAAGGATCATAAAGGCCGCGTTGATGTCCTCGGCAGGCAGCGGATAGTAGATCCCCGTCGAGTCCTTCAGTTCCAGACGTGTCACGCCAAATACGCCCAGCCAGGTATCATCATGATAGGCATAGCGCAGAGCAAAGGCGTTGCCGGGCTGGTTAGTCGTCACCATGGACACCAGCGGCTGGCCACTCTCCAGCGGCGTGTGGTCATAAATGCCGTAACTGTAGGGCGCAAAGAACCCCCCGCTCAGGAAGGCATCCTTTTTAGACGGCACATGTGTCGCGGCAAAATAGATGTCGTGATGGCGCGAACGCATACCGATGCGACCTGAATAGAGATCGGTATCGACATTGCGATACGGAGAAGCCTGATCGCCGGCATCCCACTCATGCAGATATTGCGCCCCCCAGTAAGGCGTCCAGTTGCCAAATCTCAGGCCAGGAACGGGGATTTCTGCGCCACCGTACGCAAGCTGAGCACGCTTATCGAAGTTGTAATACCAGGCTTCAGCGGTCGTGTTCCAGCGCTGGCCATACCGTAATCCCAGCGTGGTGAAGCCATCACTGTCAACCGAAGGTACGCTGGTGTCTTCGATTTCCGGATTGCCGGCATCCCCCTTTTCAAACTGATCGGCGCTCAGCGGCTTAAAACGATAGATGCGGTAAGCATTGAGTTTAACATTGCCCTTTTCATTGAGTGCGTAGGTACCGCCGAACCCCTGGTAAAGCGCGGGAACCATCGTCCAGCCCTCTCCTTCGTTGGCAAAAGGTGTATCCAGGCCAAAGCGCCCCGCCTGGAGATCGAGCCCGTAACGCCGGTAGCGCAAAAAGGCTTTTCCGAGCACGGTGGTATTACCGGACGGCAGATAAATCTCTGTTTTCTCCACATCGGAAGGATTCAGCCCCAGGTTATAAGCCCCGTAAACCCCCAGCCCTACACTAACCCCCCCTATTTCCGGGCTGCGATACTGAATATCCCCGCCCAGCGAACTGGTGCGCTTGTTTGGTAACGTCCCGCTGAATTCTTTGAAAAACGTCATGGTTTTCAGTTCGCCAGAGATATTTCCCTGGGCCAGCCAGTCATTGAAGCTGTCTGAATCCGTCGCCGGTAATGCGTCGGCGTAACACGCACCACAAAACAATGCCAGCGGCATGATGGTTAAAGCAGTTGTATGAAATGTCTGGACGCGCATTGCCTGGTAACCTCGTTTTATAAATAGGTAGGGTTAATGTCTTTCAGGGTTTTAGGCGCAGCGAAGCCTTCCGCTTCTTCAGGAAGCAGTTAACAAACGCTGTGGGTTACCCGGGCAAAACGTCGTCACCCGGTACGACGGAAATGCAGGCTTTGTGGCCTGTCGTTATTTCTGATACTGCATCAACAATGCGTTGCCGTAATCGTTACCGTTCGGGATACGGGTAATAGTGTGAATATGGAAGCGTGCCGGCTCTTCATTGGTAAGCCACATGCCGCTGTGATGATCGAATTCCAGTATCACCACCGGGCTTTGAATGCGGTAATAAAAGACGTCGTCATTGCCGCAACCGCCGATCCAGCTCCACCAGGTTGATTCAAGATGCGCCTCGATCTGCTTCAGGCGCGCCTCACGCGGCCCGTCAGGCAAAAAATCGAGAAAAACGGCGATGGTTTGCATCAGCCCGGCGCGCTGCGAGGCATTAAATTCTGCTGCGCAAATGCCTTCCGGCGGGATAACGCGATTGTCCTGAAATGCACCGGCCAGGTGCCGTTGATCGGCAAAATTAAAACGCTCCGGGGGCATCAGCGGATCTTCCATCTGCTGATACACGGTTGCCCGCGCCTGTTGCTCCCGGCTGAGGGATTGCATCAGTGCCAGGCCCCGTTGTTCTTCTTCGGTGAACAGCACGCAGTCACTGTTGTCACCGCGCGCAATCACGTTGGGCTCTACCCCCATAAAGGTGGGTGCAATAACCAATTGCCGCCCTACGATAAAGCAGCAAAACGCCACATGATGCCCATAGATACTCCAGCCCCAGGGCTGCGTAACAGAGGGTTCCCCAAACAGCAAGAAGTGGAAACTCCAGCGGTTCATGATATTGGTGAGATCGTAGAGTTCGCCAAGAAAATGATTGGCATCCATCAGCTGCTGCACTTTGATAAACCCCCGTTCACTGGTGCAGCTGCGTAACAGTTCCAGGAAGGCGTCACGCGTAGCGGCAGAGGTTTCTTCAAGCCGTACGCCGTAATCATTAAACGGAATTTCAGGGTTATACCAGGCACGCCACTGTTTCGCCGCTATGGGGTAACACACCTGTTTTTTCACGTCAGGATCAAGGGTGTGTAAAAGCGCCCCGGCGGCAGTGACAGCAGCGCCAACGGCAAACCCCTCATCCTGCAGGCAGTAAAGATTGGGCTGGATTTCGCCGTTGCTGGTAATGCCGCGAAAGGTTTCATCCAGCATCGCCTGCCAGTGTGCTTTTAATTTTTGTGCTTTCCCGGTGGCAAGCATGCGCTCGCCATACGTATGCACGTCAACACCACGCGCAAGCCCAATACGAGGCGCATCCGCCGGCATTAAGTAATCACGAAAGTTTTGGCTGGCCATGACATCCTCCGGCGATTAAGGCTGGGCGGCCTCTGCCACCACAGAGTTTTCTATATGGCCTAAGCCCTCTATCTCCAACCGCATGACATCACCGGGTTGCAGGAAGCGGCCTGTGGGTGCCCCAATGCCCGAAGGCGTGCCGGTGGCAAGGATATCGCCCGGCTCAAGCGTCATCACCGTTGAGAGGTATTCTATTTGCGCATAGATGTCATAAATCATGTCGCCGCTACAGGCGTGCTGACGCAACTCGCCGTTGACATACAGCGTCATCTCCAGATTAAGCGGGTCGGGGATTTCCTCTGCGGTCGTGAGCCAGGGGCCTGTCGGGCCATGGGTATCGAAAGATTTGCCCAGGGTAAAAGTAGGGGATTTGTGTAACCAGTCGCGGGCTGAGACATCATTCACAATCAAATATCCCGCGATAACGGCCGCCGCATCGCGGGCGTTGACGTGACGGCAGCGTTTACCAATCACGACGCCAAGCTCAATTTCGTAATCCATTTTATTGCTGGCATCAGGCTTCACAACGGGCGAGAACGGGCCGTTTATGCAGGATACCTGCTTGTTGAACCACATCTGGTTTTCGGGGATCGGTATGCCGGCCAGCCGGGCTTCTTCAGCATGTTGACGGTAATTCATGCCGATACCGAGAAATTTCTGCGCATCATGTACCGGCGCCTCTAACTGCACATCCGCCAGGGGAAACGCCGGGCCGCGGGCTTTTTCGAGCGCCATCCGCAACTGGGGTAAATCAGTAATCACCTGCCGCATCGATTCAGACACACCCGGTACAGCAGAGAGATCGATGACCCGATCGTTAATCACTTTGCCAATGCGTGTATGACCCTGCTCAGTAAAACGTACCAGTTTCATGCTGTTCTCCTTCACTTAATAAGGTGGCTTTAGCTCTGATAAGGGGTCAGTTGTGACAGAAGGATTTGCCAGCTCTGCGGCGTGCGTCGCAGTACCAGGGTGGAGAAGCCACAGCGTACGTTTTCCTCCCCCGTTTCCAGCAGCCGGATGGTGTTTCGCGTCTTACCGGTGAGGATGGCAAAACCGCCCTCCAGACGAATGTCGGGCGTCTCGCGGGAAATGGCGATAAACCCTCCCATACGTTCTATATGCTTCAGAAACTGTTGTTTGTTATGAACCATGCCGGTGCTGTGAACGTGGACGAGGTCCTCTGCCAGCAGTTTCTCCAGCAATACCAGGTCGGGCTGGGTTAAGGCCTGCTGGCGCTGCCGTTCAAATTCAAGCAGCTCACTTAAATGCGTTTTCATTCTCTGCCTGCCTCCGTTAAATCAGCCCGGTGTAAGAACCGCCGTCGAGTTGCAGATTCTGACCTGAGATAAAAGAGGCTTGCTGACTGCACAGAAAAGCGCAGGCGGCCCCAAACTCCTGCGGCGTGCCGTATCGCCTGGCGGCAATAGACTGCACATTACGTAAGCGCGCCTCTTCGCGACTGATCCCCTCTTTTGCAATTAAACGCTGAAGCATAAATTCCTGCCGGGGCGTATCAATCCGCTCAGGCAGCAGGTTATTAATCGTGACATTGTCTTTCGCTACGTCCTGACTGATGGCTTTACATATCGCTGTCAGCGCGGTGCGCGCTGAGGTTGATAACCCCATCATGTAATGGGGCGATTTCACCATCGCGGAGGTGATGTTTACGATGCGGCCAAAGCCCCGGGCCTGCATACCGGGGAGCCAGGCACGTATCAGCTGAACGGCGGGAATAAAATTGGCTTCCATCGCATTGCGTAATGCATCCTCGCCCCAGTCAGATAATGCACCAGGTTGAGGCCCGGCATTATTGGTAACCAGAATGTCTGTCTGTGTTAGCGAAGACATAATTTTTTCCCGCCCCACAGGCGTTGTCAGGTCTGCGGCGATAAAACTGACGTCTGTTCCCGGGTTCGCGAGGCAAAGGCGCTGCACAACACGTTGCAGTTTGCTTTCATCACGCCCATTCAAAATGATGCGTACACCTTCTGCCGCCAATGCCTCGGCACAGGCTAATCCCAGCCCCTGCGATGAAGCACAAATAAATGCGACCCTATTTTTTATGCCTAAATCCATGATATCTCCGGGTGTTAACAGGTACGTTTCGAAGGGCTTATCAGGAAATACTCTGGCCTGGGCAGGTATTCCACGGCCTGCTTTAAACCAGATATATCTGCTATTACGATATGTCTAGATATTGCGCTTCTCTGTACATGAAAACTCAGAAGTTGGTCACGGATCGTCAACGCCAAAAATCCGGCGGGTTGATATACCTTTTCATCACATTGGCACGCTTATGATTAACGCCGGGCAAGGGCTGGGCGGGCAGTTTATCGGTGTGAGGGCTGCGGGGCGCGGTTTCAGCAGAAGCGTGGTGCAGCGGCGCCTTCCGGGAGAAGACGTTCACCGATAAGATAAATGCGGCTTTTTACAGCGGGGTTCAGTAAAGCGTAATACTTTTGAAAGATCTTATGCGTCAGATGACTTTTGCTGATTATTCACGTAACCATTGAATAAATGCACGCATCGCAGGGGACATCGCTTTACCTGAAATCCAGCAAAGGGAATAGCCCGCGAACTCCATCTCCCAACGCTGCAACAGACGACAAAGCGCGCCACAAGCGAGATATTCACTGACGCGTTCGGCCGTCAGCTGGGCTATACCCACGCCCGCAACAGCGGCTTGCCGCTGCCTTTCCCGATCATCAACGACCAGATTCCCCAATTCACAATAAAGACCTCTAAAGCGAAAAGAATGAAACAAGATACTTAACCCGGCCGGTGTTTTCTATTATCGCCTTTCCAGCCTGTTACTACGTAAAGATCACAATGGAACAGGCATTAACATGAATTATTGTTGGGTTTCCCATATTAAAAATAATCAGGTTGCGGAAATGCGGGGAGATTATGACAGGGTGAAAACAAACACTTTATTTAGCAAAGGTTAAGAATGTCCTCTGCTTATCATGTGAGTTAATGAATAGATTTTCTATAACCTGCGTACATCCGGCAAGAGGACTTTCTTCAACAAGGCTTGTCCGTATGCGTCGTGTCGTACATCGCCTGCGCCTGTTCCATTTCTGGTCCATGTTTTAGTGCCCAGTCATACAGCGCAATAAAAGGTTCCTGAAGCGTCTGCGCCAGGGCTGTCAGGCTGTATTCCACACTCACCGGCGAAGTAGGGAGCACATTTCGATGCACCAGCCCATTGCGTTCAAGCCGCTTAAGCGCATCAGACAAGGCTTTGTGGGTAATCCCATCCAGCCGGCGGCGAAGTTCATTAAAGCGGGAAGGTTTAGTACACAGCACCGTGAGAATTAAAATCGACCATTTATTGGTTATGTTCTCAAGGACAGGGCGGGTTCTTCCTACATCTCTCAGGGCATTACTCTCAATCTGTGTCATGGCGATATACTCCGCGATACCTGGTATAAACAAAGTGCGTAATTGTTATTAAGTATAAAAAATATATCATCTGTTTTCCATCCGAACAGGAGTAAGCAGATGAGCAAATTAGACAACAAAGTTGCCCTGATACTGGGCGGTGCAAAAGGCATCGGTCTTGCCATTAGCCAACGATTTGCCCGTGAAGGCGCCACCACCTGGTTCACTTCACGCCGGGATGAGGAATTAAACGCAGCCAGTCACACCATCGTGGGCAACGCCAGGCCGCTGCGTGCTGATGTCAGCCAGATCAGCGAACTGACCCGTATCGTCGAGACGATTAAGTCGGAGTCCGGCCAGATTGATGTGCTGGTCATAAACGCCGGCATGTCGGAGTACGCCACTCTTGATGAGATCACGCCGGCGCATTTTGATCAGACTTTCGGCCTGAATGTCCGCTCACCGCTTTTTGGCCTCCAGGCCGCTCTGCCTCTGATGAAAGCGGGTGCCAGCGTGGTATTGATAGGCTCGATTGCCGATGTCCTGGGCACGCCGGGCTATGGCGTTTACAGCGCCAGCAAAGCGGCACTCCGTTCTTTTGCCCGCACATGGACACGTGAACTCTCCGCCCGCGGCATTCGCATCAACGTGGTCGCCCCCGGCCCTATCGATACGGATATGATGCTGGCAGTGTCTGATGAGGTGCGCAATGGATTAACCAGTACCATCCCATTGGCCAGGATGGGTAAACCTGAAGAAGTGGCAAATGCGGCACTCTTTCTGGCGAGTGATGAAAGCAGCTATATAGCCGGGGCAGAGATCTGTGTGGATGGTGGGCTGACACAAGTTTGATGAAGTGTAGCCGGTGGTACGGCTACCCGACGAGGATCTGAATGAAAGAGGAATCAGCGACTGCCCGCTTCTGATAGTGGGCAAACTCTGACACTTATAAGTGAAAAGCAGAAGTACAGTTGCCCTGATGCGTAAGCAGCACGCTCAGGGTACCTGTACGTTCCACTCTGTATCAATGAACGTAATTACCCCCTGGCCTCCTGGGCTATCGAACCGGCATCGGTCAGGGTTGCCCGCACGTGAGGAAGGCTCTGCGGATAATTTTGCTGGATAAACTCAATCATTTTTTCCCGCACGTGGCAGCGTAAATCCCAGGCCGTGGGGGAGTTCTGTGCGGTCATCAATAATCTGATCGTCATGGTTTTTTCATTCGTATCGGTAACCTGAAGCACCTGCGTCTGTTGATCCCAGAGTGTTGTTTCACTGAGTACTTTTTCAAAATGCTTACGCAGAGGATCTAACGGCATGGAATAATCAAGGTAAAGAAAAACAGAACCTAATATTTGTGCGTCATTACGCGTCCAGTTCTGGAAAGGCTTTTCTGTAAAGTAAGTAATGGGCAAGACCAGCCGGCGTAAGTCCCAGATACGCACAACAATATAGGTCAGGTTTATCTCTTCAATCCAGCCCCATTCATTTTCAACCACCACGGCATCGTCAATTTTTATAGGTTGCGTAAAGGCAATCTGAATACCGGCAAACAGGTTGACCAGCGACTTCTGAAGGGCAAACCCGATAATTATTCCTGCCACCCCGGCACCGGCCAGGATGGTAGTCCCGAATTTCCGCACACCCGGGAAACTGAGCAGAATCAGAGAAACACTCAATGACACAAGCAGGACGATAGCGACTTTTTTAACGTATATTATTTGAGTGCGGATTTTACGGGCACGAAGGTTATTTGCAATAGTAATATCATAGCGTATAAAAAGCATATCCTGCGCCACATTGGTCAACCGGATCAAAATGGAACACAAGGATAATATAATAAACGTATTGACGGTTGTGGTAATAAAAGCAAGGGCGTCCGGGTGCATGTCAATATAATTCACCCCCACATTTATTAACATTAAGGGGAGGAAAAGAAACATGGATCCACGAAGATGCTTTTCAAGTGATTTGAATAATTTTCTGTCACGATTCTGCCAGTAGCGGATGAACCTGAGAAGTATAAACCGGGCCAGAAAACCCACCGCGAATGAGAACGTGACGAGCAATACAGCCGTCACCCATGATGGCGCGCCAGATAACTCACTAAATATCAATGGCATCATTTTCCCTTATGTTCAGCCGACAACCTTGAGTTGTCAGATAAGTAACTAAAACCAGTAACCGTTGTCTTCCCGGTTATCTGCGGATTACATGATTACGCCTATTATTTTATGAAAAATTTAGTCAACTGCCTTCCCTGGCACAAAAAAAACGCACAAATAGGGAGCCTGGCATATTTTTGCCCCCTGAAAATGGGCGAATGGCAACCGGCCCGATATTCAAAAAGGTGGAAACCCACCCTTTTCCCCCTCAGGCAGAGAGGGCATTATCGCCACCGGCAAAGCAGTCCTTATCCAGCGTCAGGCTGGCTATTTTATGCACCGGGCCACACATGCTGACGTGAAAACCATCACTGAAGGTGATGTGCAACTCACCGCCCGGCATATTGACGCTGACCCGGTCATCCACCCGGTTTAACTTGCGCATTACGCTGGCAGCAGCGCAACTGCTGCTGCCGGATGCCATCGTAAAACCGGCACCCCGCTCCCAGATACCGATCCGCAGTGTATGGCGATCGACCACTTCCACGAATTGCACATTGGTGCGTCTGGGGAACAACGGATGGTTTTCAATGTGTGGGCCTAAACGATGAACCTGTGCCAAATCAAGTTTCCCGACCGGCACGACACAATGTGGATTGCCCATAGAGACCAGCGATACTGACAGAGTTTCATCCGCCAGTTTCAACGGATAATTCAACGCTTCGGGCAGATCAAGCAAGGCGGGTAAGGCCGCCGGAGTGAAATTAGCCCGGCCCATTTCCACTGTGATTTGATGAGGATCTTCATGAACGTGGCAATGTACGTCACCGCCCGCGGTGTGCACTAAAAAAGGCTGATGTCCGACCCGGCCGATATCAAAAAGATAACGGGCATAGATGCGCAGACCGTTGCCGCTTTTCTCGGCTTCAGAACCATCCGGATTGATGATGCGCAGGGTGGGAATGGTTTCACCACTGTCGATGAGCAGACCGTCAGAGCCGACGCCATAGTGGCGATGGCACAAGATACGGATCTGCTCATTGCTCAGCTGTTCGGCCACAGAACGGTGGCAGACCAGGTAATCATTACCCAGCCCGTGATATTTATGGAGCAGTAAAGGTGTCATAGTGTCTGGTGCTCTGGAATGGATGATTTAACAAGATATTACAATAACTTTTCCAGTAAGCGTTCCAAACACAAAAGATAAGACAACATCAAAAGATCAGCTTTTCCTCATTCACCGCCCTGAATTAACCTCTTGTGCCAACAGTTGCAGAACTGCCTTCAGCCAGTGCGTCGCCCCTCGCTTACCACTGCGTTTATGCGAATAAATTTTTACTTCAAACGGGCGTATCTCGAACGGTAATGCAAAAATCTTGATATCCATTGCCGGCACTAACTTCTCAGCGGCAAAACGGGGGATCGCCATCAACAAATCGCTTTCCGCAACAATAAACGGCGCGCTAAGCATGGAAGGCGTTTTAATCGCTATCTGCCGTGTATAACCCATCTGTTCAAGCTGTAAATCCAGAACACCCCGCTTCTCATTCCAGGGTGTCACCACCAGGTGCCGGGCGGCGAGATAATCCTCCAGCGTCAGCTGCGTCCGGCTTTTGTTGCTGATGACGACATACTCATCTTCGAACCAGTTTATCTCGTCCAGTTCCGGATGCCGGACATCATCCGGCGTGCTGAATCCAAGCGCCAGATCCACTTCGCCCGCCAGCAGTTCCGTCAGCGCCGGGCTGTGCGGCAAATAAAGTAGCTCGAAGCGCAAGCCGGGTGCGTTGTGCTGTAGTTGGTGCATCAGAGCAGGGAAAATGCAAAACGCGGTAAAATCCGTAATCGCAATCTGTAAACACTCTGTACTACTGGAGGCTTCAAACTCCGGCTGCGGCGTCAGCTCCTGATTAAGGAATTTCAGTGCCGATGCAATAGAAGGCGCGAGCTGAGCGGCATACACGCTGGGGCACATACGGTGGCCTTCCCGGTAAAATAACGGATCATTGAGCGTCATGCGCAGCCGCGACAGCGCGTGGCTCAGCGCCGATGTGCTCATCGCCAGTTCATCCGCCGCCAGACGAACAGAACGGTGACGATAAATCGCGTCAAAAACAGGCAGAAGGTTTAAATCAAGACGCCTCAGTGCCGGATGCATAATATTCATCATTGGTTGATTTCGTTGCACTTAACTCTTCTGACAATAATGCTTATGCTTGGCGCCATCAATGCCTACCCCATGCAGAAACCACAGGAAAATTAATGAGCATTACGATTCGCCAGGCCCGCCCGGAAGACGCAACAGCAATTTACGATATGATCTATGAGCTGGCCGTGTATGAAAAAGCGCCGGAAGAAGTTGTCACCACGCCGGATGAGATCCGGGAAACCCTGTTTGGTGCAGGCAGTAAAACCGAAGCGTTGATCTGTGAAATTGAGGGTAAAACCGTCGGGTATGCCGTTTTCTTCACCAGCTACTCCACATGGCTTGGGCGTAACGGTATCTATATGGAAGATTTATACATTTCCCCGGATTATCGCGGCAAAGGTGCGGGAAGGGCATTGCTGAAAACTATCGCGCAATACGCAGTGAAACGGCGGTGCGGCCGCCTTGAATGGAGTGTGCTGGACTGGAACCAGCCCGCCATTGATTTTTACCTGAGCATTGGCGCGCTGCCGCAATCTGAATGGGTACGCTACCGCCTTGATGGCGAAGCACTGCTGAAATTTGCCGAATAACAGCGCCTTTCACCTCCCCCGGCAGGCGGCTGCCTGCCAATATAAGCCAGACATAACGCGGCCGTTGAAATCCCGGGCAGTTAATGATTTGATAAAAACATTAATCATTATTGTTACGTCAGGTCTGGGGCGGTGGTAATGCTGCATTCTGCAGAGTGGTTCAGTCAAAACGGCATCGAGTGCTCACGGGTCACCGCCTGTGATTCCGGCTTTCCCCGGCATCTGCATGATGAGTACGTGATCAGCGCGAACCTCACCGGCACCGAAGAGATCTGGCTCGCCGGCCACACCGGGTACGTGAAAAGTGGCCAGGTGACCCTCTATAACCCCGGGACGATTCAGGCGTCACGCTTTGGCAGCGAGCGCGTGGAGTTCGTCAGCGTGCATCTGCCTCAGAGTCTGTTAAAAACCATGGCAGCGGAACACAACGTGCAGAGTGGCCATGAAGCCCCCGTGCTGCGGGAGGGTATTCTCAACGACCCGCGGCTGTTTGGCGCACTCTGTCGTTTTGCTGACTCGGCGCATCAGGATGCCGGCAGCAGCCAGGAGCAGGAACTGGTGCTGCTCTGCGGTGAACTCCTGGAGCCGCAGGCGGTTTTAAACCGCGATGAGGAAAACAGGCTTCAATGGGTCATTGACTATTTACGCGAAAACCTCAGCGTTAAGCCCCAACTTGACAGGCTGGCCGAGGTGGCAGGCCTGAGTAAATATCATCTTGTCCGCCGGTTCACGCAGCACACCGGGATGCCGCCCCTGCAATACCATATGCAGCTGCGCCTGCATCAGGCGCGCAACCTGCTGCGCAATCATGTTCATCCCCTGGATGCCGCGATTTCACTGGGATTTTATGACCAGAGCCACTTTATCAACGCGTTTCGCAAAGTCATGGGGACGACGCCCCATCATTACGCTTCCCAGATCAGGTGATGTTGAATTCCCGGTACCCAGACACAATGACGTAAACGGCAAAGTAGCTGAAGATCACGGCTGACGCGATATACGAATAGTTCAGTAAGCGAGGCCCCAGAAGCTTACCGCCAGCGCTGCCGACCAGACACAGCACGCAGGTCCAGAACACGCCCGCAAGGAAAAAGCCGCTCAGAAACCAGGACGAGGCCGTTACGCTGTGCTGCCCCATCCGGGAGATGAGGGCGCCGCCTACCGTTGCAAACCAGAGTATGGCGCTGGGCGATGACATGGCGAGCAGCACCCCCCGGCCGAACTCGCGGAACAATGAGCGGGACGGGTGCGGTTCGTTCATCGTCAGCTCAGCGGATTTTTGGCAAGCCGCTGCGATCATTTTGACCGCGAACCACACCAGCAGCGCTCCCCCGCCTATCCACAGCGTCCACCGAACAGCCTCATACTGCAGCAGTACCGCCATCCCGGCCAACGCCAGTAACGCATAAACCAAATCACCGACGCAGGTCCCGATCCCCAGCCAGAACCCATGGAAATACCCCCGCTGCATGGCAAGCGTAATCATGGCGATATTGGCAATCCCGATATCCAGGCATAGCGACAGGCTCAGCAAAAATCCATTTGAGAATTGCATCATAGGATGACGCCTTCGGGATGATACGGGCCGGGTGCCGGCCAAAAAGGCATAGTAAACATGCGGTGTCCTTCCTTTGGGGTAATGAGGCATTCAATAAATCATCCCGCAGCTTTGTGGTATTGGAAAGAATTGCGGTCAGCTCATCGGCTGTTCCGCTGTTTCGTTTTCAGCAGCGCTTCATACTACAGAATCTACATACTTTTCATTCCGGCGAATATATGGGAGTATTTAGGAATCGATTGTTTCCTAAATGATAAACATCATGCCTGAGAACCGCCCGGCAACCCGTGAACGAGGTCGCCCGCGAGAGTTTGACCGCGAAACAGCGCTGGATCTGGCCATGTTGGTATTCCGTGAAAAGGGTTACCACAACGCCTCGGTCAGCGATCTGAGCGCGGCCATGCAGCTCACGGTTGGCAGTATCTACAAAGCGTTTCATGACAAACGCGGCCTGTTCCTGCAAGTCTTCGCGCGCTATACCTCGCTGCGCAATAAGGCGCTCAGTGAGCGGCTGGCACAACACCCTGATGGCCGCGCAAAAATTGCAGAACTGTTGCGCTTCTACCTGGAGTCTGCCAGTGATATCGAAGGGCGGCGCGGCTGCCTGGTGGTCGGCAGCGCCGTTGAATTACAGCAGCTGGATGCCGAACTTTCAGGCCTGGTGCAGGCCGCCCTTACGCGTAATCTGCGCTCTATCCTGCAATTGATTGAACAGGGCCGGCAGGACGGCTCGGTTAATCCACAGCATGATGCTGACGCACTCAGCGGCGTGCTGCTGTGCCTGGTGCTGGGTATGCGTGTGGCAGGAAAAACCGGGGACTTACCGGCACGCGAGCGACTGATCGCCACAGCCCTCACGCTGCTCGATTGACGACTCCCCCGCCCTAACGGGCGGGGCCTTACGTGCAAAGTGATAAAATTTTTCCCTAATAAGGAAATGATCATTTCCTAATATCCGGAGGTTAACATGTCTGACACTGTACTCACCCAACCCTGGTCACAACCGGTGGCCGGCCTGCCCGGCTTTGCCCACTATTACGCGACGGTAGAGGGCGTCCGGCTGCACTACGTCAGGGGCGGCAACCCGCAGGGGGAGATATTGCTGCTGCTGGCGGGCTTCCCGCAAAGCGGGTACGCCTGGCATAAAGTGATGGCCCGATTGGCCGACCGTTACCAGATCGTCGCGCCAGACCTGCCCGGGCAAGGCGACTCTGACAAGCCGCAATCCGGTTACGACACCCTTGCCCTGGCCGCGAAAGTGCAAGGGCTGATGCAAAAACTGGAGATGGAACGCTACTATCTCGCGGCCCATGATGTGGGTGCCTGGGTGGCCTGGCCTTATGCCATGCGTTATAGCCCGCAGGTCATTAAACTGGCGCTGCTCGATGCAGGTATTCCGGGCATTACGCTGCCCGATGCCTTGCCTGCCACACCGGATAAAGCCTGGAAAACCTGGCATTTCGCGTTCCATTTATTGCCGGATCTGCCGGAAGCATTAATCGAGGGGCGGGAAGAGATTTATCTGGAGTGGTTCCTGCGGCGCAAAACCGCCAGCCCCATGGCCTTTAGTGATGCCGATATGGCGGAGTATGTGCGGTTGTTAAAACAGAACGGTGCGCTGCGTGCCGGGCTGGCACCCTACCGGGAGGTGGCTGTGTCAGCGGCGCAGAACCGGGCGCTGTGCGAGCAGGGTAAACTGACACTGCCGTTGCTTGCCATCAGCGCCGATCAGGGGTCTATTCCCGATATGGCCGCGCCGCTGCGCCAGTTTGCGGATGACGTCACCGGCATCATCCTCAGCCATAGCGGCCATTTCATCCCCGATGAACAACCCGAGGCACTGGCTGAGGCGCTGGCGACGTTTTTTGTCAGGTAAGCAGCTGAAATCGCATCAGCCCTGCTTATCCATCATGGGCTGACATTCCGGCCGGCTGCGGCCCCGTTTATTAACCGGCTGCCTCCCCTATGTGTGGCAAATCATAGGGGTTACGCTGCCCTGCTCCGCCGCTGCCGCGGGGCAAAACCCTCACCCAACTCACATTTTCCGGCCTGATTACAGGCAAATTGTTCACTTTCGTCTAAAGTTTTTTGACTGGTCAACTACTTACAGGCCATGTCTGGCCTGGACAAGGAGAATACTGATGATGAAAAAGGCCGTAACCTCCCCCTGGAAAGGTGCGCTGCTCGTGCCTTTGCTGCTAACCGGCACGCTGGCAACGGGGTCTTTTTATGCTCAGGCGGCAGATGAACAGCGCCTGGTAACCCGGGCACCCCTGCCGCCTGATGTTCGCCTGGGGCCGCTCTACCACGCGGTGCAGGCGGCGAAGTTCTTCCCGGATCAGAAGACATTTGCCGATGCCGTGCCGAAATATGACCCTGCGGCGATTCTGGCCGACTGGCAGATGCAAAAAGGCCAGCATAATTTTGATCTGAAGCGCTTTGTCGACGCCAACTTTACCCTGCCGGCCAAAGGGGAAACCTATGTGCCGCCTGCCGGGCAGAGCCTGCGCGAGCATATTGACGGCCTGTGGCCGGTGCTGACGCGCACCACCGACAAAGTCAACCAGTACGACTCGCTGCTGCCGCTGCCGAAGCCGTATGTGGTGCCGGGCGGCCGCTTCCGCGAGATTTACTACTGGGACAGCTACTTCACCATGCTGGGGCTGGCGGAGAGCGGCCATTGGGATCGCGTACAGGATATGGTGGACAACTTTGCCCACGAGCTGGATACCTACGGCCACATTCCCAACGGCAACCGCAGCTATTACCTGAGCCGCTCGCAGCCGCCGTTCTTTAGCCTGATGGTGGATGTGCTGGCGCAGCATAGCGGTGACAGCATCTACGTGAAGTACCTGCCGCAGTTACAAAAAGAGTACCAATACTGGATGGCGGATGCGCAAAGCGTGGCGGCGGGCAGCGCCAGCAAACGTGTGGTTAAACTGAAAGACGGCACGGTGCTGAACCGCTATTGGGATGCGCGCGACGTGCCGCGTACCGAATCCTATATGGATGACATCGCCACGGCAGACAAAGCCACCTCGCGCAACAAAGCGGAGCTTTACCGCGATCTGCGTGCCGGGGCGGCCTCCGGCTGGGATTTCAGCTCCCGCTGGTTTGACGATCCGAAAGATATCTCCACTATCCGCACCACCGACATTGTGCCGGTGGATCTGAACGCCCTGCTGTTCCACCTGGAAAAAACGCTGTCGCGTGCCAGTCAAGCCGCGGGCAACCAGAGCGACAGCCAGCGCTATGCCGAGATGGCAGAAAAACGTCAGGCTGCCATCAACCGCACACTGTGGAATGCGCAAGGCGGCTGGTATGCCGACTATGACTGGAAACGCAGCAGCGTGCGCACCCAGTTAACTGCCGCCGCGCTGTTCCCGCTCTATATGCAGGCCGCCAGCGACGATCAAGCCGCGAAAACGGCCGATGCGGTGGAGAAACAGCTGGTGAAAGCCGGGGGCCTGGCCACCACCAATGTGCACAACGGCCAGCAATGGGACGCCCCTAACGGCTGGGCGCCGCTACAGTGGGTGGCGGTTGAAGGGTTGGATCACTACGGCAAACAGACGCTGGCAAAAGAGATCGGTATGCGCTTCCTGGATAACGTTCAGGCCACTTATGACCGTGAGCACAAGCTGGTGGAAAAATATGTGATTGAAGGGAATCTTGGCGGCGGCGGCGGCGGTGAATATCCGTTGCAGGATGGTTTTGGCTGGACGAACGGCGTCACGCTGAAGCTGATGGATAAGTACTGCCCGAAAGGCATTACCTGTAACAATGTCAGCGATATGAAAAAAGCACCGTAGCCCTGGGCTGCCCGGCCCTGCGGCCGGGCGTTTTATCGCCCTGCTTCCTGGTTATGCCTTCCTTTTTACAGCGGTGTCAGGCCAGCCCTGCGCTTTTTCGGCCGTCCCTGTGGATCAGTCACGCCTGGATAATCACCCCGGCGTTGTTCAGCGGCTGGTCAGCAGCGGCGGAATGGCAGGCACTTCCGGCGCGTTATCAATGTCTTCCTGCGTCATGCGGAAGGCGTCGGGATAGTGTTCGCGCTGCGTACGGCGCGCCGGTTCGGTATCGCGCCAGGTATAGAGGCAACGCTGACACTGATAGACTGTCCAGACGCCCCGAACAGGCGAGGTGGCCATGGTTTCAATGTGCTCATCGGCACAGCGGGGACAGATCATGTGCTTCTCCTTATTTGCGGTTGGCCAACATGGCCGTCAGTTTCTCTACCCATTGCGCGGTTTCCGGCAGATCTTTTACCGGCTGGCTGTAGTGGCCGCGGTTATCCGGGGAGACAGGCGTGGTGGCATCAATAATCAGTTTGTCGGTGATCCCCGCCGGGCTTGAGCCGGGGTCAAGTTCCAGTACCGACATATTGGGCAACTGCACCAGATCGCCGGCCGGGTTCACTTTGGAAGAGAGCGCCCACATCACCTGCGGCAGGTCGAACGGATCGACATCCTCATCCACCATGATCACCATTTTCACGTAACCCAGCCCATGGGGAGTGGTCATCGCCCGTAAACCCACGGCGCGCGCGAACCCGCCATAGCGTTTTTTGGTGGAGATAATCGCCAGCAGCCCGTGCGTGTACATCGCATTCACCGCCTGCACTTCAGGGAATTCCGCTTTCAGCTGCTGGTAGAGCGGCACACAGGTGGCGGGGCCGATCAGATAATCGATTTCCGTCCAGGGCATGCCGAGATAGAGCGACTCAAAAATCGGCTTACTGCGGAAAGAGACCTTATCGATGCGCACCACCGTCATGTTGCGGCCGCCGGAGTAGTGGCCGGTAAATTCACCAAAGGGGCCTTCAATTTCACGCTTGCGCCCTTCGATCACCCCTTCCAGGATCACCTCAGAACCCCAGGGCACGTCAAAGCCGGTAAGCGGTGCCGTGGCGATCGGGTAAGCGCTTCCACGCAGCGCCCCGGCCATCTCATACTCTGACTGATCGTATTTCAGCGGCGTGGCCCCCATCAGGGTAATGATCGGATCGTTGCCGAGCGTAATGGCAATCGGCAAATCCTCGCCCCGCTCTTCCGCTTTATGCAGATGCAACGCGATGTCATGCATCGGTACCGGTTGCAGGCCGAGTTTGCGTTTGCCTTTGACCTCCATCCGGTAAATGCCGACGTTCTGCTTGCCGAAGTGGTCAGGATCCAGCGGGTCGCGGGACACCACACAGGCTTTATCCAGATAAAACCCGCCGTCGCCGTCGTTGAGCCGGAACAGCGGCAGGATATCAAACAGGTTGATCTCATCATGGTCTACGCTATTTTCTGCCCAGCCGGGGTTGTCCCGGCGCTCAGGCGCGACGGGGAAGTTATCCCAGCGGCGGATAAACTCATCCACCTGCTGTTTAACCGGCGTATTGGGCGGAAGGCCGAGTGAAATGGCGTGGTTTTGCCACGAACCGAGGGTGTTCATCACCACGTGGGCATGGTTAAACCCTTTAATGCGGGTGAATGACAGGGCCGGTGCCCCTTCGCCAATGCGGCCGGTGGCGTTGGCAGCGGCGGCGATGTCCGGCTCGGCGTTGACTTCTTCGTCGATGTGCAACAGCTGCCCTTGCTCGTCCAGTGCCTTAAGAAAACTGCGTAAATCATCAAATGCCATGGTGATGCCTCCTGGTTAGCGCACGGCGATGAAACAGGTTCGCGCTGCGCTTGCGCAACATTGAGATTAATATGTTCGTGTGCGAACTATATAATTAACCTAACGCCGAATTGCGACGCTGACAATATCAGGCCAGTAAAAAAGTTCGCATACGAATGTTTCAGCGGGCACCGGACGTGGCGGTTCCGGTAGAGTTACGGAATAAGGTATTCTTGCGCTTTTACAGGCCGGCACCGGTATCCCTACATGAAAAATCACCTTGGCAATATCCCCTTTCACCTGATGCGGCAGCTGTTTCAGGAGCATACCGCGCTATGGCAAAAATCCCTGCCTGAGCTGACGAAGCAGCAATATTCGGTGCTGTGTGCGGTGGCGGAAAAACCCGCGATTGAGCAGATGGCGTTAATGGGGGATGCGCTGATGACCAAAGCCACCCTGGCGGAGCTGCTGGTCAGGATGGAGCAAAAAGGGCTGGTTCACCGGGCGCCGGGTGAGACTGACCGGCGTCGCCGCCTGATTACCCTGACGCCAAAAGGGGCGACCGTGCTTGAGCAGGCCCGCCCGGTGGCGGACGCGGTGGATTCCGTCTTCCTTGCCCGGCTAAATACGCCACAGCAACAGGAGCTGGTGACGCTGCTGCAAACCCTGCTGGCCGAAAAGAGGTAACCCGGCCCGGCAATATGGCGATGACGGGCCGTATTCCGTCACGCATCAGCCCGCAGAAAGCACGCCGGCCGCAAACTCACGATAGGTGTGCAGCGGACGTCCCAGCAGGGCGGTCAGGCGGCCGGTGTCGCCCGCTTCCGGGATCAGCCCGTCACTGACAAAGCGTTCGGCCATCAGACGCATTTCATAGGCCATCCAGGTTGGCATAAACGCCGCCAGATTCTGTTCGAAGCCGCTGGGGTCATCTCCGCCATACGTGACCGGGCGGCCCAGTACTTCAGACCAGAGCGCGGCGACGCCCGGCCCGGTCAGGGTGTCTGGCCCCACCAGGTTAATCACGCCGGACGGAAGATCACCCTGCGCCTGGTCACGCCGGATAAGCTCAATCGCCGCGACCTCCGCGATGTCCCGTACGTCAACCATGGCTATCCCTTTCGTGCCGATGGGCATCGGGTAGACGCCGTGCTGGGTGATGACGTCCTTAATCTGGTGATCGTTATCCATAAAGTAGGCCGGGCGCAGCACCGTGGCGCTGAACCCCATCTGTTCGATCATCCGCTCAGCCCCCGCCTTCACCGCAAAATGGGGCACATTCACGAAACGATCGGCATGCAGCACCGAGAGATAGACAACCCGCCGGACGCCACATTCACGTGCGATGTTCAGGGTGATGATCGCCTGGGTGAATTCGTCACCCGTGACCGCATTGAGCAGGAACAGCGCGCTCACACCAGCGAAGGCGGCGCGTAACGCAGCAATGTCCAGCATGTCCCCCTGCACGACCTCTGCGCCTGCCGGAAACCGCGCCTTCGCGGGATCGCGGGTGAGCACCCGGACGGCCGCGCCGCGGTTAACGAGTTGTTCAACGACATGGTGGCCAACGCGGCCCGTTGCACCTGTGACGAGAATAGTCATGGTATTTCTCCAGAAGGTTATCGTTATCGACGCCCTGAGTATCCCTGATCCAAATACAGGCGAATAGCCGCTATAATCAGACATGGCGTCTCACTGGTGGAACAGATGGACCTTCTGGCACTTAACGATTTTAACCTCGTTGCCCGGCATGGCGGGTTCGGCAAGGCGGCCCGCGCCACCGGGCGCCCCAAGGCGACGTTGTCACGGCGCGTCACAGAATTAGAGACAAGCCTTGGTGTGCGGTTGTTTGAGCGCGGCCGTACCCTCCGGCTGACGGAGGAAGGGCAGGCGCTGCACGGGCGTACCGGGCAGTTGCTGACTGAGCTTGAAGAAGCCGCCTCCGCGATAGCCTCCGGCGGCAGCACCCCACGGGGCCGGTTGCGGATCAGTGCTCCCCTGCTGTTTGCGCAGGCGGCCATGGGGAAACTCGCCGCAGGCTTTCTGCGGGACTATCCCGATGTGCAGCTGGAGGTCACCACCGATGATCGTGAAGTCGATATGATCGACGAAGGATACGATCTGGTGATCCGGGTCAACCCCAAAGAGGATGAAACTTTGATTGGCCGGACGTTTCTGCATGACCCGCAGGTGGTGGTGGCCAGCCCAGAGCGGGCGCCGCCGGCTGAGGGCGTGAGTGTCCCGGTGGTCATCCGCGGGGCAACCGGGCAGCAAAGCCACTGGACGGTCATGACCCCGGCGGGGCCCTTAACCCTCGCCGTTAACCCAGTGCTTTCGCTCTCTTCGATGGTTATGGTGCGTGATGCCGTCAGGCTGAATGCCGGTGTGGCCTGCCTGCCGTTGTCTCTGGTATTTAACGATCTGGCGTCCGGCCGGCTGGTTAAATGGGGTGACAGTGAAGGCCCGGCAGCGGCGCTATGGGTACTCTACCCCTCGCGCCGCTTGCTTAGCCCGCGGGTCTCCGCTTTCCTCGCCTACCTGAAGAAAAACTTCCCCCGGGGCACCGCTGAAGAGCTGGCTCACTTCATCGGGTGACGCAGGCGGAGGCTGTTTGGCATCCCGCCCCGCAGGTGATGAGAGGGGGATGCCCCAGGCAGCAACAGGTTGCCCCTTACGCAAATTTGATCAGTACCATACCGGTGGCCAACAGCCCCATCCCTAGCCAGCCGCGGCGGCTTAACCGTTGCCCGAATAAAATCCAGCCCGCGGCCACCGTCGCCGCCAGGCCAAACCCGCCCCATAAGGCATAGGCGACCGATAAATCGATCCCTTTTACCGCCTGTGCCAGGGCGCTGAACGCGGCCAGCACGGCGGCCAGCGAACAGAGGCCATAGAGCGGGCGGCGGAAACCGTCAGCGTATTTCAGCAGGATATTCCCGGCGATCTCAAGCCCGGTGGCCAGGGCCAGCCAGGCAATATGCATCCCCTCAAATGTGGCCATGGCGCAGCTCCTTACGTGCCTGCATGCCGGATTTAATCAGCACGATGCCCGCAATCAGCGTCAGTAACCCGGCAATTTTCATCGCAGACAGGGTTTCGTCAAACAGCGTGACGCTGAACAGCGTAATAAACAGAATGCCGATCCCTTCCCACATGGCGTACGCCACACCCAGCGCAATCCGCTTCACGGCAAAAGAGAGGAAAATATAGGAGAGCGCAATCATCACCAGCATAAAAACATAGCCTGCATGGCCGCCCTCAATACCCGCCCACTTCATCGACAGGGTGCCGATAATCTCCGCCGCAATGGCAAACGTTAATAACATCCAATACCGCATACGTTCTCTCCTGAGAGACATCATCGTGACGCACGCAGGCCATGACGCAAAACAGGGCGTCAAACGCTGCGCGAAAATGAAATAAAAGAAATCAGAAAGGAGAGAACGGGGCTACAGGGCAAAACGCCAGTGCCGATCGCAGAGCAGGCCGCAGGAATCAGAAAAGAGGAGAGCAGGGGTAAACAGGCCAGGGGTGAACATTTTGTCCATAATTTTACAACTTATCCACGTTGTTGCTTTTCCTCGGTGTGGATGAATAATTGTCCTCAGTTGTTGTGGGTGTATGGATTCTGCCATAAGCAAAATCTATTTTGCCGGCATTTGCATTTCTTTACCTAATGATTAGGGCGCATGATGCCCGCTGCCCGCGTCCCCGCTAACGCTAAATCCTGACGCTAAAACGTTAAATAGGAAGGCGGGTTTTATATCCCGCCATCAGGTGCAGCGCCTTTAATGTACCAGCAGGTCACTGAGGAAGCGGCGGGCGCGGGCGTGCTGCGGCGCCCGGAAGAAGGCGTCCGGCGTGGATTTTTCCAGGATCTGCCCCTGATCCATAAACCAGATGGTATCGGCGACGTCGCGGGCGAAATTCATTTCGTGCGTCACGCACATCATGGTCATGCCTTCCTGCGCCAGGCCGCGCATCACGTTAAGCACCTCGCCTACCATTTCCGGGTCCAGCGCGGAAGTGGGTTCGTCAAACAGCATCACCGGCGGTTTCATCGCCAGCGCACGGGCAATGGCGACGCGCTGCTGTTGCCCGCCGGAAAGCTGCGCCGGGTAGGCATTGGCTTTATGTGACAAGCCCACCCGTTCCAGCAGCATACCTGCATGTTGCCGCGCCGCTGAACGCTTCTCACCCAGCACTTTCACCGGCGACATCATAATGTTCTCCATCACCGAAAGGTGCGGGAACAGGTTGAAGTTCTGGAAAACAAAGCCAATGCGGGTGCGCAACTGATTCAGGCGCGTGCTGCTGCCGTGAATGTCCAGGCCATCGAACAGAATTTCGCCCTGCTCAATCGGCTCCAGCCGGTTGACCGTGCGGATCAGCGTCGATTTGCCGGAGCCGGACGGCCCGCACACCACCACCACTTCGCCGGTTTTGATCTCGGCACTGACGTTGGTAAGCGCCTGATAGTCGCCGTACCACTTATTGACCTGGTTAAACATAATCATCGGGCGCATGGCTGCTCCTTATTGGGGTTGCGTTTTGCTGAGCACCAACGGTGCGGCGGTGCCGCCCGCTTCGGGGCGTTCATTACGGCGTTTATGGGCAATGTGCGCCTCAAGTCGGTTCGCCAGCCAGGTCAGGCTGTAGCAGATGATGTAGTAGCTCAGCGCCACGATAGCGAACACCTGAAACGGCTTGGTCAGCAACTGGTTACTCACCTGATTGGCGGCGTAGGTCAGTTCCGGCACGTTGATCACATAACCCAGCGTGCTGTCTTTGATGATGGAGACCAGCTGGCTCACCAGGCTGGGCAGCGTGTTGAACAGCGCCTGCGGTAAAATCACCAGGCGCAGGGTTTTCATGTGGCCCATGCCCAGCGCACGTGACGCCTCATACTGGCCTGACGGCAACGCCTGAATACCGCCGCGCACAATTTCCGCGATATAGGCGCTCTCATAAATCACCAGCGTGCAGAGCATGGTGGTGAAGCCGCTGATGGTATGGCCGATCAGCAAAGGCACGCAGAAATAAGTCCAGAACACCACCATCATCAGCGGGATGCCGCGCAACAGGTAGACCCAGCAGGCGGCGGGCCAGCTCAGCCAGCGCCACGGCGACAACCGCGCCAGCCCCAGCAGCACCCCCACCGGAAAGGCCAGCAGCACCGCCAGCACAGAAATCAGCAACGTACAGAGCACGCCGCCGAGCGGGCCGCTGGGGTATTGCCCCATCAACAGCAACAGGCCGTTGTCATGCAAAATGGTGAACATATCAAACATGGTGGTTACCTCGCATAGGCACGCTGAAAGTGGCGCGCCAGCAATGCCCCTGCGCCCATCAACAGTAAGGAGAAGGCCAGATAACCCACAGTGGCGATCACATAGGCTTCAAAGGTGCGGAAGGTCTGGTTTTCAATGTCACGCGTGACGTAGGTGAGATCGGCCACCCCAATCACCATCGCCAGGCTGGTATTTTTGAACAGTAACACGCTGTGGTTAATCACGGACGGCAGCGCATTGCGTATGCCCTGCGGCAGAATCACCAGCCGCATTGATCGCACATACCCCATGCCCAGCGCGCGGGCGGCTTCAGTCTGGCCCTCCGGGATCGCCCGCAGGCCGCTGCGGATATCCTCTGAAAAGTAGGCCGCCTGGCACAACCCCAGGGCAAACAGCGAAAACAGAAACTCCGCGTTGAATTCATTCACCCACATCTGTACCGCATCCGGCAGCAGCGTCGGGATCGCGAAGTACCACATCATCAGCTGAATCAGCGTCGGCACATTGCGGTGATAGGAAACGTACGCCGACACCAGCCACTGTGCGCTGCGGCTGTGAGTCAGGCGGATAACCACCAGGATCAGCGCAATGAACATGGCCAGCAGCCAGGCACCCAACGCCAGTTCCAGCGTGACCACCGTGCCGTCAATGATCATCTGGCCATAGTGGCCGCTCATCACGGTGCTGAAATCGAGTGCCATGGTCAATCCTCCTGGTCAGTTCAGGCTATCACCGGGGCGCAGGGTGGAGAGGCCACCCGGTACCTGAAGGGTGGGCGTGATTTCGATATTGCCGATATTGACGGCGATCGGGGCGGACAGGGCAAAGGCCACGCAATCGGCGATATCCGTTGCCTGCGGCAGCTCAAAGCCGTCAATAAAACGGCGTCGCGCCTCTTCATGGTCCCCCGACACATTGCCGAAAATGTCAGTGGCAACCCGGCCGGGGCAGATCTCAGTAACGCGGACCCGTTTGCCGTAGCAGTCGACGCGCAACTGACGCGATAGCGCGTGGACGCCCGCTTTGGTGGCGTGATAGACCGAATTGCCGTTGAAGTTATAGATCGCCGCGATGGAAGTGATGTTGATGACGTGGCCGCAATCGCGCGCCACCATGCCCGGCACCAACAGGCGGCACAGGTGCAGCACCGCCCGCAGGTTGACATCCACCTGGGTGTTTACCACGTCCTCATCGGCCTCAAGAATCGACCCGGGATGGGACACCCCGGCATTGTTCACCAGAATATCCACCTGCATATCGCGGCACAGGGCAGTCAGCGCGGGTAAATCCGCGACGTCAAGCGCATGCGGGATGCAGCCGGTACGGTCAGCCAGCGCCGCCAGCTGATCTTTACGCCGCGCCACCGCATGTACGGTGATACCTTCCCGGCACAGGCGCTCCACAATCGCTTCGCCCATCCCGGCGGATGCGCCGGTCACCAGCGCCACTCTGTAATCTGAAAATGGCATCTCGCCTCTCCTCGGTATATTGCGCGACAGGTCGCGCGGTCGGTTAATGCCTGTTTTTTGACTCTATGCAGTTCTGCCCGGCGGGTATAAGACATAAACGCACTGAGGCAATAAGGCTGACTTATCACGCTCCGGCTATCGCCGCGATCAGCATGACAGGGCTGCCAAATTCCACCGCCTGATCCTGTTCCACCGTAATACGCGCTATCACGCCCCCAACCGGGCTGCGCAGCGGCAGGTAAAGCGCACCGACTTTGAGCAGCGCCAGCAGCTCATGCTGTTTTACCCTCTGGCCCGGCTGGACCCAGGCCGCATCCTGTTGGGGATGGCGCAGCACCACCCTGCCCGGCATCGGCGCAGGGAGCGGTGTGAATTCAGGGGGGGCATTGTTGCCGGGCGGCGTACAATTGGGCGACGTACAATGGGGCAGCGGCGTACCGGCGGGGCGCACCGGGTAGCGCAGTGTCAGTGACCAGTGGCTATTGTGCAGTTCGATTTCGTGCAGCCCCGACGCATGCATTTTTTTCGCCAGCTGGCGAATGTGATCGAGGGCGAGTGCGTTCTTTTCCATATCCCATCCGTTGCGGGCCAGCAGTTAAGGCGCGCTGGGCCCATATCGCCCACGCGCCGGAGCAGTGACTCTAACGCGGGGCAGCATCCCTGCCATAAGAGGCTTTCGCTTTACGGTAATAAGCCGCGCTTATCAGCCCACCAGCGTGAGCGGGCGGTTATCGACGGTGCGGCGGGCCATCAGCTGCAACAGAATATCTTTTACCGCCTCCGCCGGTTGCGACAGCGGCAGGTGATCGGACATGCAGAACGAGAGCGAGGTCAGCACCTCCGGGGCGATGATTTTCGCCATCCAGGCATCCGCGGCTTTCAGCATGCCGCGTGCCGCCGATTCCGGCATGATGGTGCAGCCCATGCCGGCGGCCAGCGCGGCGTTGAGGGTGGTCTGGGATTCGATTTCGCACTTCACGCGGTAGGTCAGCCCGGCATGGATGAACGCATCATCAGCCACTTTGCGCATGATGTTATAGATGCGCGGCATGAACAGGTCATAGCCTGCCACGTCGGCCAGGCGGATTTCATGCTGGGGTTTGCCCAGCGCATTGGGGCAGACAAAATACAGCTCTTCTTTCATTAGCGGGATGAAACGCAGGCCATGAATATTGCGGTTATCGTAGATCACTGCCATATCCATCCGCCCATTCATGATCAGTTCGCTGAGCGTAGTGCCGAAGTTTTCATTGAAGTAGAGCACGATGCCGGGATGCCGCCGCTGGACTTCCGCCATCAGCGGCAGCGCGAGTTGCTGGGCGGCGGTGCCGGGTGCCAGCCCCACGGAAACATGGCCGGAAAGCGCCCGCCCCGCACCGTCAATCGCACTTTGCGCCTGATCGCACTGGCGCAAAATCGCCTGGGCATGGGCATAGAGGATGTTGCCTGCCTCGGTGGGCGTCACGCCGCGCTTGGTGCGGATCAACAGCTGCTGGTTGACTTCGCCCTCCAGCGTTGCTAACTGCTGGCTCAACGCCGGCTGGGCAATATGCAGGATGTCAGCGGCCTGCGTCAGACTGCCCACATCCACAATTTTAATGAAGTATTTCAGGCGACGAAGGTTCATGGGCGGGTTCTCGTGTCATAACATGTCTTTATCACACGCAAGATCGGTGCCAGAACGCGCTGACCGGCAGATACAGCCGCTTAGCGCGGTGTTCTCTTTACTCTATGCCAGGTAAAGCGGAACAGGGCCGGGTAAACCGGCGCGGGCTGCACCAAACCTGTGCAGCGCCCGGCATGACCTATTGCATTGGGTTATGTCACCACAGGAAAGCGTTATTATCTGCCCCCGCCGCCCCCGCCCTATTCTCGGTCTGAACCTTGCTGCCGCAGAGGCTTTCGCCCGCGGCTTTCTGACCAGCCACCTGGAATGAGTGCGCCATGCCTGATATTGCCGATCGCTTAACCCATGTTTCTGTTTCTGCCTCCGTTGCCATGACGCAAAAAGCGCGCGATCTCGCCGCGCAGGGCGTCGATGTTGTCGGGCTTTCCACCGGCGAGCCGGATTTTCCGACGCCGGAACACGCCACAGAGGCCGCCTATGCCGCCGCACGCGCAGGCGATACGCGTTACCCGCCCACGGACGGCACGCCCGCTTTACGGGCGGCCATTCAGCGCAAATTCCTGCGTGATAATGAACTGCATTATGACATCAGCCAGATCCTCACCGCCGGCGGGGCCAAGCAGATTATCTTTAATGCCATGATGGCAACCCTCAATCCCGGCGATGAGGTAGTGATCCCGACTCCTTCCTGGATAAGCTATGCGGATATCGTGAAATTTGCCGGGGGGACGCCGGTGCCGGTGGCCTGCCACGAGGAACACGGCTTCAAGCCGCTGCCCGCCGATCTCGAGGCCGCTATCACCCAGAAGACCAAATGGCTGCTGATTAACTATCCCAGCAATCCTACCGGTTCGGTGGCCGGCCTTGATGAGCTGCGTGCCATGGCGGAGGTGATGCTGCGCCATGAGCACGTCTGGATACTGACTGACGATATCTACGAACACCTGATCTATGACGACATAACGTTCTGGACGCTGGCGCAGGTTGAACCGCGCCTCTACAACCGTGTCCTGACGGTTAACGGCGTGTCGAAAGCCTATTCCATGACCGGCTGGCGGCTGGGATTTTGTGGCGGCCCGGCCCCGTTAATCAACGCGATGAGCAATGTGAACACCCAGAACAGCGGGGGCGTCACCACGCTGACGCAGGCGGCGGCAGTCGCGGTACTGGATGGCCCGCAGGATCTGCTGAAAGCACGGGCGGCCATTTACCGCGAGCGGCGTGATTACGTGCTGGAACGGCTGGCCGCGATCCCCGGTGTGCGTTGCCATACCCCGCAGGGCGCGTTTTATCTGTTTGTGAATATCGCAGACGTTATCGGGAAAACCAGCGCGGCGGGGCGTAAAATCAACAATGACGCGGATTTCGTGATGGCGCTGATTGAAGAGCAGCATGTGGTGACGGTACCGGGCGCGGCGTACGGCATGAGCCCCTATTTCCGGCTCTCTTACGCCACCAGCATGGAACGGCTGCACACCGGTTGTGACCGGATCGCCGCCTTCTGCGCGGGTTGCCGTTAAGGGTACCGTGGGGGAAGAGAGGGGGCCGGGCGGTCCCCTTTTTATTCCTGCTTTATTACTGCGCCAGCACGTCAGCGGCGGGGGCAATGCAATCGCCGTTGGCATCAATTTCACTGCGTACCACGCCAGCCAGTTCGACCGAGCCCGGCGTATCACTGTGGATCAGGATAGAGCGTGCGCGGATCGGCAGTAACTCACCTTCAAGGGTGGTTACGGTGCCGTGCTGCAAAAACTGGCGGACCCGCGCCCGCACTGCCTGCTCCCCGGTGATAACCGCCCCCGCCACGCCACGCGGTACCAGCCCGCCGTTGGCATCGTAGGCCCGGTCAGCGAGAAATAGCGTCATGGCAGGCAAGCCCGCAGCGGCGGCGGCGCGTTCAATCAGGGTATCGGGCTGTGAGAAGATAATGAGCATCGGATCAATACGTGCAATCGCCTGCATGACCTGTGAGGCCAACGCCGCGTCGCGGTTAATCATCGTGCCCATCGCTGCATGGAAACTGACATGCGCTACCCGTGTGCCTTCCACCTGAGCAATGGCACGCAGCGCCCCGAGTTGGTAGATGACCTGCTGGCAGATCTCATCCGCGCTGAAAGGCAGCGCTTTGCGGCCAAAACCCTGCCGATCCGGGAACCCGGGATGGGCACCGATGCCGACGCCATGCGCTTTCGCCAGCCGCACCATACGCGTCATGATCGCCGGGTCACCCGCATGAAAGCCGCAGGCGATATTGGCTGATGACACCCTCTTCATCAGGGCGGCGTCATCACACAGCTGATACACCCCAAACCCTTCGCCCATATCAGAATTTATGTCAATTTTCATGCGGTTGTCCTGTTAAAAATTGGCTACAGATGAGAACAGTGAGACGCTGTCACGCACGGTTGCAATCCAGTGGTCAATCGCCTGGCGAGCGGCAATCGCGCCCTGCGCGTCACTCCTGACCAGCTGAATTGACTGGCCGGGTTGCACCTGGCCCAGCCGCCACAAATCCTCTTCGATAACACAGGCGATCTTCGGGTAACCGCCTGCGGTATTGGCATCACTGAGTTGAATAATCGGCTCCCCGGCGGGCGGCACCTGCACAATGCCCGGGATCAGGCCATAGGAGCGCATCTCCACCGTTTTCGCCGGGAAGATCGGCGCACCGGCCAGACGGTAGCCGGTGCGGTTACTCTGCCGGGAGACCTGCCAGGGCTGTTGCCAGAAGCGTCCGGCATCAGCGGCAAACAGCGGATACTCTCCCGACGGAATGGCACGGACGGTGACCAGCCCAGCGCTGTTGCGTGTAAATGCCTGAGGCATCGCCTGCTCCGGCGGTTCAATACCGATGCCGCCGGGCGACAGCGGCGGCGCGGTGGCGATGCCGGTGGCAAGCCGGTCTCCGCGCTGTAACGGACGCCCATCAAACCCGCCGAAGCTGCCGCGCAGTGCGGTACTGCGCGAGCCCAGCACCGGCGGCACATCAATACCGCCTGCCACGCACAGGTAGCCGCGCGCGCCGTGGCGCGGGTAACGCATCTCCAGCACCTGGCCCCGTTTTACCGCACAGCCCCACCATGCCGGCAGTTCAACGCCGTCCAGCCGGGCGCGGCAGTCGGCACCGGTAAGGGATATGGAGGTATCGGCCGCAAACCGCACGCGGAACGGGAACATCTGCACTTCAATCGCGGCGGCATTTTCATCGTTGCCCAGCAGGATATTGCCGGCACGCAGCGCCAGCGGGTCCATGACCCCGCTCACTGATACCCCCAGGTGGCGAAAGGCGGGACGCCCCAAATCCTGGACGGTATTCAGGGCCGCGCTCTGTTCAATCTCAATCACAGCTCAATCCTCTCCGGCACGAAGCGAACCCTGTCACCCGGTGCCATCAGCGCCGGGCTGTCAGCCCAGGGATCAAATACCGTAATCTCGGCATAACCGATTGCATTCCAGCCATTCGGCCCGGTCAGCACCGAGACACCCGCCTGTGGCCCGCCAATGGTGACGGTGCCTTTTAGCATATGTAACGACGGCACTTGTTTACGTGGCGTGGCAAGCAACGGGTCAAGGCCATGGAGATAGCCAAATCCCGGTGCGCTGCCGAGCGCGCATACCGTGTACGCCCCCTGATAATGGCGGCGGACCACTTCCTGCGCGCTGAAGCCGGTATGGCGGCATACGGCCTCCAGGTCGCAGGCGTGCTCACCGCCGTAGCAGACCGGGATGTCAATCAGCTTGCCTTGCGCCTCCACGGCCTGCGCCTGCTGCCACAGCTGATGCAGGCGATATTCAATGGCATCAGGATCGGCCGGTGTGGTGCGCAATAACACCAACAGGTTGGTGACGCCCGGGATCAGCGACTCCACGTCATCATAGTGTGACAGCGCCCGCGCCAGCGACCAGATGCGGCGCTGCGCGTGCAGGTCAAACGCGCCGGTGGTTTCTGCCAGCCAGGCGCGGCTGCCCATGGTGGAGAGCCGGATGCCCTCCTTGTCGTGTACAGGCAACACGGTGAGGGCGCGGGAATCCGCGCGTGACAGCACCATGATTATTCCAGCGGTTCAAAGTTCAGGCTGGCGAGCGGTTGCACGCGCTCCTCACGCACCATGCGGTATTCGGTGTCCGGCCCGATCCAGGTTGCCCAGATTTTGTCGATGGTGCCGTTATCATCCATCGCTTTCAGGCTGGTATTGACGCTGGCCAGCAGAGCCGGTTCATCACGCTTCATGCCGATGCCAATCGGCTCCAGCGCCATCGGCTCTTTGACCATCGCCAGGGCGACCCCCCCTTTTTTCGCCTGGTTGATCATTTTTATGGCGGTCATGGTGTTGGTGACGAAGCCCACGGCTTTGTTCTGCTCCAACGCCAGGAAGGCGGATGCGGAATCCTGGAAGGTTACCGCTTTGCCGCCCTTGAGGTGGATGGACTGCTCAGAGGTGGTGCCTTTGGTGGCACTGATGCGCTTCCCTTTGAAATCTGCCAGAGTTTTATCCGCGTTCGGTTGTTTCACCAGCAGCATCTCTTTCGCCACATAGTACGGGTCGCTGAACTGAATCTGTTTACCGCGTGTTTTGGTGTACGCCAGGTTGGCGATCAGCACATCCGCCCGCCCGGTGGCGATTACCGCGATACGCGCTTCGACGGAGGTGGGCATCAGCGTGGTTTTCACCCCCATCTGCCGGCCCAGCGCGTGGCACAAATCGACATCCATGCCCACCAGCTGGCGGGTTTGGGGGTCGGGTGAGGAGAACGGCGGCACGTCAGAGTAGACGGCACATTTCAATTCCCCGCGTGCTTTCACCTCAGAGAGTAAATCCGCCTGTGCCGATGAGAAGGCCAGCAGGGCGGGCAAGGCCAGCGCAAGAGACGAGTATTTCTTGATTGTCATTCTGAATTCCCCATGAGTATCGGTCTGCCGCAGCGGCGGTGGTGAGTGTTTACCTAAACGCGGTATCAGGCGGTTTTCTGACTATAACGACGTCGCTTTTTTACCGGTAAGAGGGAAACCGTGTCGGGAGATAGGGGATTTATATGACCGGCGGTGATAAGCAAAAACTATCCGGGCAGAACGAAATTATCTTAACCCTGACACGCGGCTGCGCCATAAGGTACCCCGGTAAAGCGCGCCCGCTGCGCCCCCCGGTAAACCTGCAGGTAAAAGAATGAATGCCAGAATAGGGATTTCACTAAAAATACTCTCGGCCCTCTGTGCAACACTTATGCTGGCCTGTGTCAAAGGGTTGCAGGGGGCTATCCCCACCGGTGAGGTGATTTTCTTCCGATCCTTTGTCGCCCTGATGCCCTTGCTCATCTGGCTGAAGATTCAGGGCAACATGATGGAGAGCCTTAAAACAAAAAATATCGGCGGCCATTTAATCCGGGGCTTTTCCGGCACCGGCGGCATGTATTTTAACTATATGGCGCTGGTTTATCTTTCTCTGGCCGATGCCACCGCCATCAGTTACGCCGCCCCGTTATTTACCGTGATCATGGCGGCCCTGTTGTTGAAAGAGACTGTGCGCATCTCCCGCTGGCTGGCGGTGGTGGTGGGTTTTTCGGGGATTATCATCATGCTTTCCGCGAATTTGACCGCCGGCAGCGCTTTATTTGCCGCCCAGGGTGCCGGCGCAGGTGCGGGCCTGGGCGCGCTGTTTGCCCTGGTCGCCGCGCTGTGTTCAGCGACCTCGAATGTGCAGATCCGCTTCCTTAACGGCATTGAAAAGCCCGGCGCGATCGTTTTTTATTTTTCGCTGATGACCATGATGATTGGGCTGTTTACCCTCTGTTTTGGCTGGGTGATGCCGACGCCCTTACAGTTGTTGCTGTTAATGGGCTGTGGATTTTTTGGCGGTATGGCACAAATCCTGATTACCCTCAGCCTGCGTTACACTGATGCCTCGCTGCTCGCGCCGTTCGACTACACCACGCTGGTGTGGTCGATGGTGATTGGCTACCTGTTCCTTGACAGCTTGCCCGGCCCGTCCACCCTGGCAGGGGCGTCCATTGTGGCGCTGGCGGGCATCTTTGCCGTCTGGAGCGAGCAGCGCCAGCGACGGGCGCAGGTGATGCGCTCGTCGTGACGCCAATGCGCCGGGTGCCCCGGCGCCCCGACGTGGCTGTCCTCAGATCTTCTCCCCGGTGATCACCATCACACGCTGCCCGGCGCGGACAGGCGCACCTGGCTGGATACCGATCTGCTGGACAATGCCGTCACAGGGGGCGGTGAGCGGGATCTCCATTTTCATGGACTCGAGGATCATGAGCACCTCACCGGCACGGACTTTACGGCCCGGCAGCACCTGTACCTGCCATACGTTGCCGGAGACAGGGCTTTCCACACCCAGCTGGCCGGCGGCCAGCGGTACTTCCTCCTCCGGCTCAGCCTGCACCTCCTGACTGTCAAAATGCGCCTGCCCGCTGGCTATCCACCGTTCGCGTTCGGCGTTGAATGCCTTCTGCTGACCGTCCCGGAAGGCCGCAATACTGTCGGCTTCACGTGAGAGGAACTGCTGATAATCCGACAGGCAAAGGGTGCTGTGCTCAATACGCAGCGGATAACGCCCGAGCGGGAAATCACGGCGGATCGCCAGCAGCTCCTCGGCCGACACCGGATAAAAACGCAGCTGGTCAAAGAAGCGCAACAGCCAGGGTTTGCCCGCAAAATCCGCAACCTCGTGATAACGGTTCCACATCTGAAGCGTACGGCCGACAAACTGGTAGCCGCCCGGCCCCTCCATGCCATAAACGCAAAGATACGCTCCGCCAATGCCCACCGAGTTTTCTGCCGTCCAGGTGCGTGCCGGGTTGTATTTGGTTGTCACCAGCCGGTGGCGTGGATCCAGGGGCGTGGCCACCGGTGCGCCCAGGTAAACATCCCCCAGCCCCAGCACCAGATAGCTGGCATCAAATACCGTGTTCCAGACAGCCTGCTCATCGGGCAAATCGTTTATGCGGCGGATAAACTCGAGGTTACTTGGGCACCAGGGCGCATCCCGCCGCACGGTGGTCATGTATTTTTCGATGGCGGTACGGCAGGCGGGGTCGTCCCATGACAGCGGCAAATGCACAATGCGTGTGGGCACCTGCAAATCGTCGGTCATGCAGACCGTTTCCCACTGCCGGAAAATCTCATCAAGTAACGTGCTCAGCGGCCGTGTCTCGGGCTGATAATGCACCTGGAGGGAACGGATGCCGGGCGTGATGTCGATGATGCCCTCAAGCGAGGCCGCTTCCAGCGCCTGCATCAGGGCGTGAATACGAAAACGCAGCACCAGATCCAGTTCAGCCTCGCCCGCTTCAAGCAGGACATGCGTATCCCCGGAGAGCCGGGCAATAAGGCGTTTATCGGCCTCACCCTGCGTCATGATGATGGGGGAGACCAGCGGTGCCGGCTGCCACGGTGTCTCAACTGCTGTTAATGACGCCAGCTCTTCCCGACGGCCTTTGGCCAGCTGGCGTGCCGTGGTGAGATCCACCGGGACAAAGCGCACCTTATCACCGGCGTTAAGCTGGCCGAGTTGCCAGAGATCGGCCTCAATCACCGTCACCGGGCAGACAAACCCGCCCAGGCTGGGGCCGTCCGGCCCGAGGATCACCGGCATATCCCCGGTAAAATCCACGGCACCGACCGCGTAAGGATTATCATGGATGTTTGAAGGGTGCAGGCCCGCCTCGCCGCCGCTCTCACGCGCCCAGACCGGTTTGGGGCCAATCAGCCGCACGCCCGTCCGGCTGGAGTTGAAATGCACTTCCCAGTCGGTGGCAAAGAACGTCTTTATATACTCTTCAGCGAAGAATTCAGGCGCGCCGTGCGGCCCGTAAATAACCCTGAGGGTGCGCACGGCAGGCAGCGGGGGGTACAGTGCCGGGGAAAGCGCGGCGCCTGGCTGGCCGTCCCCCGCGTCTGACAGGTGCAGCACATCACCGCTGCGCAATGCCCGCCCGGCATGCCCGCCAAACTGGCCCAGCGTAAAGGTACTTTTGCTGCCGAGATACCCGGGCACCTTAATGCCGCCGTGCAGGCAGAGATAACTTCTGACGCCCGCGCCCTCCACCGCACCGATGTGTAACGTCCCGCCTGCCGGGATCGCGAAGACACGGTGCATGGCGACCCGTTCCCCGTCCAGCGAAGCCGCCACCGGTGCCCCGCTGATCACCGCCAGGGTGCGGGTATTGAACTTCAGCACGGGGCCGGTGAGCGTGATTTCCAGCGCCACCTCCCCTTCCGGGTTGCCCAGCAGCCGGTTGCCCAAACGCAATGCGCGATCGTCCATCGGCCCCGAGGGCGGCACCCCCACCGCCCAATATCCCAGCCGCCCTGGGTAGTCCTGCAGGGTGGTTTGCGTCCCCGCCGACAGCACCTCCACCGTTAAGGCCCGATAGCTCAGCTGCTCCAGGCAGCGTGTCCAGGCAATGCCCTCACTGAAAGGCGCATAGGCGAGGATCTGCTGCAGATACTGGCGGTTGGTTTCCACACCATATAACCGGGTGCCGGCCAGTGCCGCGGACAGGCCTTCAATCGCCGCGTCGCGGCTTGGGTGCCAGGCGATGATTTTCGCGAGCATGGGGTCGAAAAAGGGGGGAACCTCACAACCGGCTTCAATCCAGCGATCAACGCGTAACGTTTTGCCGTCAGCATCCGGGAAGGCCACCTCGGTGAGCAGGCCGGGTGAAGGCTGAAAGTTGCGGCCCGGGTCTTCCGCGTAAAGGCGCGCCTGTATCGCATGGCCATGAGGCGTCAACCCGTTGAAAAGCGTATCAAGCGGCGGTAAGGCATTCGCGGCCAGTTCAATCATCCAGCGAACCAGATCAACACCCCAGACCTGCTCCGTGACGCCATGCTCAACCTGCAGGCGGGTGTTCACTTCCAGAAAATAAAACGTCTCTGCCGCGCTGTCGTAAACAAACTCGACGGTGCCGGCACTGCGATAATTTACCGCCTTGCCGAGCGCGATGGCGGCGTCACACAGCGCTTCTGCCATGCCCTCAGGCAGATTGGGCGCAGGCGTTTCCTCGATGACTTTCTGATTCCGGCGCTGAACCGAACAGTCACGCACACCCAGTGCGATCACCGCCCCGTTGCCGTCCCCAAAAATTTGCACTTCAAGATGGCGGGCGCGGGAAATGTATTTTTCCAGGAATACGCCGTCATCACTGAAGTTATTCTGGCCCAGGCGTTGTACGGCGGCAAAAGCCTCCGTCAGTTCTGCGGCGTTATGGCATACCCGCATCCCGATACCCCCACCGCCGGCGGTACTTTTGAGCATAACCGGATAGCCTACGGTTTCTGCTGCGAGGCAGGCTTCACGGCTGTCAGCCAGAAGACCGGTGCCTTCCAGCATCGGCACGCCCTGGTTTTTAGCCAGCGCACGGGCGGTGTGCTTGAGGCCAAAGGTGCGTAACTGCGCAGGCGTGGGGCCAATAAATACCAGGCCCGCCGCTTCACAGGCTTCGGCAAAGGCGGCATTTTCCGAGAGGAAGCCATAACCCGGGTGGATCGCCTCAGCGCCGCTGCGCTTTGCGGCCCCGATGATTTTTTCGATAACCAGATACGTCTGTGCCGCCGGCCCTTCACCGAGGCTGATAGCCTCATCGGCTTCACGCACATGCAGGCTGCTGAGATCCGCTTCGGAATAGACGGCAACGCCGGGTACCTGCATCCCGCGCAGGGTCCGGAGGATGCGGCAGGCGATCGCACCGCGGTTGGCAATAAGAAGTTTGCTGAACATGGAGCGCACTCATATTTTGGCGGGTCGTCCCGCAAAAATTGATTCGCCCTGAGGTCGTCCACAGGGGGGCATGAGCAAGGAAAAGTAAACCACTGCCCGGTGTTGATGCCTATATGCCGGGTACAGGCCCGCGCCCTGAAAACCGGCTAAAAAATCTTCCCCACCGTCCTGAAGGGGTCAGCCCCAGACCAGGACTTCAGCAGGGGTCGGGTTCCAGCCGTTACAGGGGTTATTGAGCTGCGGGCAGTTGGAGATCAACACAATGACGTTACCGTGCGCGAGCAATTCAACATATTTGCCCGGTGCAGAAATGCCGTCCGCAAACGTCAGGCCGCCTTCCGGCGTGACCGGCACGTTCATGAAAAAGTTAATGTTGGCGCCGATGTCGCGCTTTTGCAGCCGGCCATCATGCAGCGAGGCACAGAGAAAATTATCCCGGCAGCTGTGCATATAGCGCTTATCCTGGTCGTAGCGCACGGTATTGCTCTCCTGGGAGCAGGCACCGCCGAGCGTATCGTGCCTGCCGCAGGTATCGGCCGTGATGGTCAGCAGCGGGTTGCCGAGATTGGAGTACAACACGCTGCCGGTGGTCAGGTAGGCATTGCCCTGACGGCGCAGGGTGCGCTGCGGGTCGTAACGCTCACGCGGCTCATCAGCGTTATAGAACAGCGTATCGATCGCCTGATTCCCTTCGAGGTCATGCAGGCGTACGGTCTGGCCCTTTTTCACCTCAAACAGGTAGGGTTCCCCGGCCGGGATGGTATGGCGGAACAGGGCTTCCGCCGGATTTAACGGGCTAACGGTCAGACTCATCATGATCTCCTTTTACCTGGCCCAGAGCGCGGTATTCGCAAAAGCCCGCTGATTTTCCGGGCGGGAATGCAGCCGCTGAATGGCGGCCTGCTCATCGTCAGCCTGATACCAGCTCAGGTGAACCGGCAGGGGCGCATACTGCGTGGCGGGGTCGAGCGGGTGCGGCAACGCCGTGAGAACGATCAGGGTGTCCATCATCGCAAAGAGCTCAACATAGCTGCCGGGGCCGGAGTGGCCATGGTAAAAGGCGAAGTTGCCGCTGTCATCCACGGTCACCTTGCTGAAAAAGTTGATGACCATCAGCAAATCCTCTAGCCGCATGTCCCACTTGCCCATTTCCACCAGCAGGTTATCCGTGCCGTTACGGTAAAAATGGTTACGCTGCTCCTGATAGCGCCCTTCCCCATACTTTTCACGGGTTTCCTGCGCATTCAGCACCCCGCCAAACGGGTCGTGCCAGCCGCAGCTGTCCGCCACAATCCCGGCCAGCACGCGCCCCATGTCGGAGTAGAAGCAGTGGCCGGTGGTCAGGCGGGCGGTGTGCTGGCCTTTCAGGGTGTCCGGCAGGTTCAGGCGTTCACTTTTTTCATGGGCATTGAGCATCATCATGCTGACGTTGGCGCCGCCTTCAATGTCCGTCATGCGCAGGATCTGCCCGCGCCGTAAAATAAAGGAATAGTGGCCGCCGCCGGGAAGATGTTCTTCACGCAGAGCAGGGCCGGTATGAAGCGTGGGTTGCATGTGTTAACTCCTCAGGGAATGTAGATGGTGGTCAGCGCGGGCGGCGAGCATCTCCGACAGCCGGGTTTCATTGAGCGGAATGTCGTAGGTGATGCCCGCGCCGTACGCATTGGGTGCCTGCGGGTCGTGCCGCAGCTTGTCGAACACCAGCAGGCGGGTGCCCAGATTGAACCCTTCAGGCAGGTCGTGCGTGACCATAAATACCGTCATTTTCGTTTCGCCCCAGAGCTGTAGCAGGAGGGCATGCATATCCTTGCGGATGCCGGGATCGAGCGCGCCGAAAGGTTCGTCCAGTAACAGAACGCGCGGCTGCATCACGAAGGCCTGGGCAATCGCCAGGCGTTGCTGCATGCCGCCTGAAAGCTGCGCCGGGTAGTGGGAAAGCACATGGCTTAACCCCACTTTCTCCAGCATCCCGGCAGCCCGTTCGCGCGCCGCCCGTTTACGTTGCCCGAACAGCCGGCCGAAAAGGGGCGAAGCGGGCAGTTCAAAGCCTACTGCCACGTTGTCCAGCACGTTCAGGTGGGGAAAGACGGAATAGCGCTGGAAAACCACGCCCCGGCTCCTGTCCGGCTCCGCGTTCAGCGGGACGCCGTCGAGCAGGATTTCGCCGCGCGTCGCACGCTCCTGGCCCAGCAGCAGGCGCAGGAAGGTGGATTTCCCACAGCCGGAGGCCCCCACCATGGAGCAGAACTCCCCCGCCTGTACCTGTAAATTGATCCGCTCCAGCACAACGTGGTCGCCATACTCCTGCCAGATGTTTTTTATCGTAATAAAGCTCATTTCCGCTCCCCTTCGGCCCAGGGGAAACAGAGGTTGTGCAGCTTCCGCAGCGCAACATCCATCAGCCAGGCCAGCAGCGTGATCCAGATGACGTAAGGGATAATCACGTCCATCGCCATATACCGGCGCACGAGAAAAATGCGGTAACCGAGACCGGCCGTGGCGGATATCGCTTCTGCAGAGATAAGAAATAACCAGGCGGAACCCAGCAACAGCCGTACCGAGGTAATCAGCCGGGAGAGCAGTTGCGGCAATACGATGCGTAAAATCAGCGTCCAGCTGTTGGCACCCAGCGTCTGCGCTTTGATAAACAGCTCCTGTGGGATCTCCCGTGCCCGTTGTTCCAGATCCCGGGCCAGCATCGGCGTGATCCCAATCACGATAAGTACGATCTTGGACAGCTCATCCAGGCCGAATACGATAAACAGCATGGGCAGAATCGCCAGCGGCGGGATCATCGATACCACCGTCATCAGCGGCGACAGCGCGGCACGGTAAACCGGGAAGACGCCGGCAATAATGCCGATGCTTAATCCCAGCAACGAAGAGAGGGCCAGGCCGGCCAGCAAGCGGAGCAGGCTGGCCGCCGTGTCTGCCCATAACAGGTAGTCACCGCTGCGTCTGTCCGGCGTGAACGCCATTCTCTCTACGGCATCTGCCATCTGCGTCAGGCCCGGCAGCAATTTGTCATGCGGGTTAGCCTCAAGCCGGACGGCCGACCCAATGAACCAGGCCGCGATGATCAGCACGAAAGGCAGTAGCATCAGCATAATTTGCGCCCCCTTCCGGGGGTGCCGGTTGATATATCTCATGGCATGGGCTCCCGTGGTCATGAATTAAAGCTGACCCGCGACAGCCATCTTCAGGAAGCTGCTGTCGAACCGCAGTTTTATATTGCCCTGATCGCCCAGCGTCACATTGCCGGGGAAGGTCATGCCAATGAAGTCAGCACCCGGTGCGCCCTCGCCCAGCAAGCCTTTGTCATAGGAGAACTGAGCCACGCGCTGCATGACGTCCGGCAGATCTTTGGCCGTGATAAACGTCATCATCTCGGCCGGCGTCCAGAAAAGGTGGGTGGTCTTCAGCTGCGCCTGATAGCCCGCAAGGTCAGTGCCTGAGTCCGCTGCCATGGCACTTAACAGCCGCGTGTCACCCGCCTGCATTTTGGCCATGATTTCAAACCAGGCGCCGGTCAGGGCTTTGCCGAGTGCGGGGTTTTCTTTCAGGGTTTGGGTATTCACTACCATCATGTCAATCAGTTCGCCCGGTACCTGAGCAGAGCTGAAGACTTCCGTGGTGTCCGGCACGCTTTTGATTACCGACAACTGCGGGTTCCAGGCAACCGCGGCCCGGACGCTGCCGGTGTTAAAGGCAGAGACGATATCGGCATCGGACGTGTTGACCACCTTCACGTCCTTCTCCGCCAGCCCGGCTTTTTCCAGCCCGCGCACCAGCAGGTAGTGCGAAACCGAGAGCGCCGGTAAATACACGTTCATGCCTTTCAGGTCTGAAAGGGTTTTGCCTGCGCCCTTAAGCACCACGCCATCGTTACCCTCGGAGTAGCTGCCTGTGAGCAGCGCGGTGCTGTCGACGCCGCCGGCCGCCGGGATGGTCAGGGCGTCCATGTTGGTCATCGTGCAGCCATCAAACTGGCCGGCCGTGTACTGGTTAATGGATTCGATGTAATCGTTGAGCTGCACGATATTTATCTTGATGCCGTATTTGTCGGCCCATTTATCGATGATTTTCTCGTTGCTGAGGGTGCCCCACGGCATCCATCCGGCATAGATCGTCCAGCAGATATTGAATTCTTTTTTAGCCGCCGCTAAGGAGGGAAAACTGGTAATCAGCGCAACAGACAGGATAAAGGAACGCATTAATGATGAAGATTTCATGTTGACCTCGGTTTGGCACAAAAAAACGGGAGCAGCGCGACACCATAGGGTGCTGCTGTCTCCCGGGTTTTTGTCCCGCCGTGTAACCTCTGTGGAGGTCGCCGGCTCTCGGACCAGACATTCACCTGCGTGAACCGGAACCCTAGCCAGCTATTGGTCAATCACAAATTGTATGTTGCGCTGCTTTAAAATTATCAAGCAAAGGCCATGCCACAATTTTTTCCTTAATCAGGCGGCAAATAAGGCGTTACCGGGAGGGGGGTTTCACTAAAACGGGGAGTTAACATGGTGCACTGCATTAAAATGCGGCCTGACGGCTCCCCCGCCCGGTTGGGCGGGGGCAACCGCTGAAGGGGAAGTCACAGGCCGCCGCCGGGGAGGTTATAGCGGCACGATATGCAGCTTATCGCCATAGTGCGCACGTTGCTTAATCGGCTGGCTATTATCAGAAATAATGAGCGCAATCTCGTCTAAATCACACACGTGTGACAGGGCGCGATACCCTATTTTACTGCTGTCAGCCAGCACGACGGTTTTATCCGCTGCCCGGATCATCGCCTGTTTCACGGGAATTTCCACGGTGTTGATGTTGGTTAAACCCCGTTCATGATGAACACCTTCAGCGCCTAAAAATGCCCAGTCAACGTGCATGCTGTCGATTTTATTGAGGGTATCCTGGCCCACCAGGGTATAGACGTTATCCAGCATGACGCCGCCTGTCACATGCAGGGTAATCCCGGGGTAATGGCTGAGCGTAAACGCGGTATAAATATCATTGGTTAAGACCGTCAGATTCTTCCTGTCTTTAAGCGCCAGGGCCAGCTCAAATACGCTGGAGCCATTATCCAGAATTAAAGATTGCCCATCCTGAACCAGGCTGGCGGCATACTCGCCAATGGCGCGTTTCGCCCCACCGTTCATCTGCCGCCGCACACTGTAAGGCGTGTCTGCGTGGCTGGATGTCTCCACGGGCAACAGGCCGCCATGCGTACGCATAACGTGCCCGCTCTTCTCAAGCAGGGAGAGGTCGCGCCGGATCGTGGAGCTGTCTACCCCAAAATGGGCCGACAGCTCGGCGGCATTGAGGTATCCCTTCTCGTTAGTCATCGCAAGGATCTGTTTACGTCGCTCCGCGGCGGTCATCTGTCAACTCCATTTAATACACGAATGTGTGCATAGTATCCCTTTTTTCGCTCAAAAGTCACTAAAAGCGTGCAGCCATGCCGCGCTTATTTTCGCTGTCATAAGTTTTTTGAATGAAACCATGCATTGACTGCACAAATTCGTGCAGTGTATGTTGAAGCATATTTCATCAATCAGGAATGACCCATGTCCGTTCTTAGTGCTTATGAGAAAGATATTCTTCAGCAACCCGACGCCCTGCGCGAGCAGCTGAACTACACGCTCCCTGCTGAACTTCATGACCTGGATTTACAGCAGTATGACCGGATCATCCTGGCCGGGATGGGCTCCTCGGACTATGCGCTGATCCCGGTTGAACGGGCACTGATTGCCCGGGGTTTGCCGGTCTGGCGCATTGATGCCGGTCGCCTGCTCGATATGCCCGATTTGATCACCGCTGACAGCCTCCTGTGGGTGACTTCGCAATCGGGCATGAGCGGGGAGGTGGTAAAACTGCTCGATATCATCACCACACCGCGCACGCTGATTGCCGTGACCAATGATATCAACAGCATACTGGCTAAGCGGGCCGATATTCTGGTGGAGTTGCGCAGTGGCGATGAAGCGACGGTCAGCGCCAAAAGTTACCTCAATACGCTGGTTGCCGCCTATCGCATCCTGGCCATTTTGTCCGGTGAGCGCGATCAACCCCTGGTGGATAAACTGGCGTCACATCTCACACCCATCGCTGAGTGGCTGGCACACCCACCGCTCATCAAGCCGGTTGCTGACGGCTTCTTCCTTCGTACCCAACCCAAATTAACGATGATTGGTATCGGTGCCGATGCAGCCACCGCGATGACCGGGGCGTTGATTACCAAGGAGTCCTCAAAAGTCAGTGCGGAAGGGTTTATTGGCGGCGAGTTCCGGCATGGCCCGATGGAGACCTCCGGCGAACAGATGACGGCGTTGCTGTTTGGTGACGGCAGCGAGCCGACGTTAATTCAGTTGGCAGAAGATTTGCAACGTAACGGCACGCAGGTCATTTCCGTTGGCCCCCACGCTTACGCCGGTAGTGAACTGCTGCCGACGCCTGACGATGATGAGCTGGTGCGGTTACTCTACGCCATGCTGTATGTCCAGCAACTGACCGTTGTGTTGGCCAGGGGTAACGGCATGGTGCCGGGAGAGTTTCTTTTCGGCAAAAAAATCACGGTAACCCTATGACTACGCCAGTTCGCCTGCTGCGCGCCGGCATTGATATGGGGGGCACCGGCACCCGGCTTATTCTGCTGGAGGGGCTGCGTGAAGTGGCTGGCCTGACGCTGCCTACGGCATCGTTTGAGGCGTTACCCAAAACCCAACGCAGCGGTGAGCTGGTAAACCGGTTACAGCAACTTTGCCCGGCGGATGGGCAGATCGTGTCGCTGGGGATTGGCGCAAGCGGGCCGGTTAATAACCGCAGCGGCGTGATTGAAAATGATGACACGCTCGCCTGTTTCTCTTTTTTCCCCTTACTCGACGAGATGCAGCAGCGCCTCAATGTGCCCGCAGCCATTGATAACGATGCGGTGGTCGCGGCATTAGGGGAGTATCACGCCGGTGCTGGGGTGGGGAGCAAGCGCATGTTGATGGTCACGCTCGGTACCGGCATCGGCGTTGCACTGCTGGACAACGGGCACCCCTTCCGTACCGCTGATGACCGCCATCCTGAAGCGGGGCATATCCCGGTGTCAGGCAACGGGCAGCGTTGTTACTGCGGCGTGACGGGTTGCTGGGAACAGGAGGCATCACGCAGCTGGCTGCAAGAGGCGTTGCGGCAGGTGATGCCGGCGCTCGACTGGCCCCAGCTGACGGTTGAGGTATTGAAAGAAAAATCGGCAACGGAGCCGCGCATCGCCGCGCTGTTGCACGAGTATGGCGAACGCGTCGGCCGCGGGCTGTCTACCCTGCTGACGCTCTATGGGCCCGATCTCACGGTATTAAGCGGAAGTGCCGCTGCGCTGTTACCGCTGTTTAGCCACGGCTTAGACGCCGCCCTGCAAAGGGCACCCGGCTACCGCCTGCCGGAAAACATTATGTCGTCTTCCCTCGGCGATGTGGCGGGCGCACTGGGCGCGGCGTTACTGCCGACGATCAGGCTTCCTCATCCGTAACCTTTATTGCACGTCATCGTGCGGCCAGGGCTGATGAAGTTCCTCTTCACCGGCCACTACTTCACCTGTATTTGGAGAGTCAGAATGAAAAGACGCGTCACCCTGCAGTTCAGCGGATGTCTGGCCGCACTGCTGATTTCCGGCTATGCCAGCGCCAAAACGGAGCTCAGCGCACTCTTTATGTCACAGTCTGCGTACAGTGAGAGCGATATCCGCGCGATGACCGCTGATTACGAGAAGCAGCACCCAGACGTGCACATAAACCTGGAATTTGTGCCTTACGAGGCACTGCACGACAAGATTGTTGCCGCCCGGGGCGCGGGGAGCCATGGCTATGATGTGGTGTTATTCGATGATATGTGGCCGGCAGAATTCAGCCGCTTCAATATGTTGAAAGATGTCTCTGCAGACTTTACGCCGGAGATTAAGAGCAAAATATTCACCGGGGCGCTCAATACGGTGACCTGGAAAGACAAACAGTACGGGATGCCGTGGATCCTTGATACCAAATATCTTTATTACAACAAAGCCATGCTGGCAAAAGCGGGTATTACCACACCGCCCACCAGCTGGGCGCAGGTGATAGAAGACTCGGCGATCCTGAAGCAGAAAGGCATTGTTAAGTACCCCCTTGTCTGGAGCTGGTCACAGGCGGAAGCGTTGATTTGTGATTACACGACCATGGTTTCTGCGTTTAAGGGCGGGTTTTATCAGGATGGCAAGCTGACCTTTACCTCGCCGGGCGCACTGAAAGCCGTGACCTTTATGAAAGCGTCGCTGGATAAAGGGGTGACCAACCCTAACTCCAATGAGTATCTGGAAGAGGATGTCCGCAAGGTGTTCTCCAACGGCGATGCCGCCTTTGCCCTTAACTGGACCTATATGTACAACCTTGCCAACGATCCTAAACAGAGCAAGGTCGCCGGTGACATCGGCATTATGCCGGCACCCGGCGAATCACCGGGGGACGTGGCCTCCATGAACGGCTCCATGGGCCTGGGCGTAACGCAGGCCAGCGCCCACCCTGAGCAAGCCTGGAATTATATTACCTATCTGACCTCACAACCCGTCCAGAATAACTATGCCCGCCTGAGCTTGCCTATCTGGAAATCATCCTATCAGGATCCGGCGGTGCGCCAGGGCCAGGAAGCCTTGATTGATGCGGCAGACAAGGCGCTCAACGTGATGTTGATGCGCCCGATTATTCCCGCTTACTCACAGCTGTCGAATATGCTGCAACAGCGTCTCCAGCAGATCCTGATGGGGCAGACAACGCCGGAAGCGGGGATGCAGGAAATGACAAAAAGCGCGGCACGCCTGCGGTAAGGAAAGTTCATGCTCAGTTTGCAACAACGTGAGCATCGTCAGGCATGGGTGCTGCTGGCACCCATGCTGGTGATGATGTTTCTGCTTACCGGCTGGCCATTGCTCCGCACGATATGGCTCAGCTTTACGGATGCCGCGCTGATCGCCGGCGCTGAAAGTGTCAACCCGGTCGGCATCGATAACTATCTTTTCGCCCTGACCGATCCCGATTTCCTGGCCTCGGTGGGCAGGACGTTATATTTCACCGTGGTGTCGGTACTGATTGAAGGCGTCATCGGGGTGTTGGTCGCGCTGCTGCTCAACCAGCGGTTTTATGGCCGCAATATCCTGCGCGTGCTGGTGATCCTGCCGTGGGCGCTGCCGACCATCGTCAATGCGATGATGTGGCGGCTCAATTTCAACCCCGATTACGGCAGTATCAATGCGCTGCTGACGCAGCTGGGGATACTGGATCATTACCGCAGCTGGCTGGGTACGCCCGACTCTGCGCTCAACGCGGTCATGCTGGCGGATATCTGGAAGAACTATCCCTTGATCACCTTGCTGGTGCTGGCGGCGATGCAATCCATTCCCGAAGACCTTTATGAGGCGGCCCGGCTTGATGGGGCCTCCCCGATGCGGCGATTCCGGGCAATCACCCTGCCCGCGATTGCCGGGCCGCTCAGTGTGGCCCTGGTGTTACGCACCATCGACGCCTTTAAAGTGTTCGACATCATTTATGTCATGACGCGCGGCGGCCCGGTGGACAGCACCAAGACGCTGAGTTTCTTCGTCTATCAGGAGTCATTCAGTTATTTGCGTGCGGGCAGCGGGGCGGCGTACGCCATCCTGATGACGCTGATGTGCAGCGTGCTGATCGCCCTTTACATGTTGATGCTGCTGCGTCAACGCCAGCGGAGTAACGCCAGTGAAACGTAACATTCACACTGTTTTGCGCTATGCGGCCGCGTTATTCATTGCGCTCACTATCCTTGCACCGATGGCCTGGCTGTTTTTAATGAGCGTCAGCTCAACCGCTGACCTGACCCGCATCCCCCTCAGGTGGCTGCCGCAGCACTGGGATTTTTCCCGCTATGTCAGCCTGTTATCCCTGGCACCCGGTCAGCCGGGCCAGCTGTTCTTAAAGGCTTTGCTCAACAGTTTGCTGGTGGCCTGTGGTGCAACCGCGGTGTCGCTGCTGCTGGCGGTGCCTGCGGCGTTCAGTTTTTCCCGTTATCGCGGCCGCGATGGCTGGTTGTTCACCTGTCTGGCGATTTACATGGTGCCGCCGGTCGCCTTCGTGCTCCCGCTCTACTTTGTGTTGCAACAGCTGAACCTGCTTAACACCCATATCGGCCTGATTCTGGTGTATTGCTCGCTGATACTCCCGTTCCTGACCTGGATGTTGAAGAACCAGTTTGACACCTTGCCGCAGGACATAGAGCAGGCGGCACGGCTGGATGGCCTGCGTTTCTGGCAGGTGTTGCTGCGCATCACCCTGCCGCTGGCGAAACCCGTGCTGGGCGCGTCGGCCCTGTTCGGCTGGCTGATGGCCTGGGACGAGTTTTTCTATGCCCTGTTGTATACCAGCAATATCACGGCACAAACGCTGCCGGTGACCATTGCCGGATTCACCGCCGGGCGAGCCACGGATGATGGGTTGATTGCGGCAGTGGGGATCCTGGCTTCATTACCGCCGCTCCTCATCGCCATCTGGTTACAAAAATCGTTGGTCAGTGGGCTGGCCAGCGGCGGCAGCAAAGGTTAGCGCGACATTTTGGGGAACAATGATTATGGCAAGAGTTGAACTGGTAAAAGTTTCACGCCGTTATGGCAAAAATGTGGTGTTGCAGCCGCTCGATCTGACCATCCCTGACGGGAGCTTTACGGTGCTCGTTGGCCCGTCCGGCTGCGGGAAGTCCACCCTGCTCAGGTTGCTGGCAGGGTTAGACAGCGTCACTGACGGGGCCATTCTGATGGATAACCAGCAGATCAACGATCGCGATCCTGCCGACCGTGATATCGCCATGGTATTCCAAAGTTACGCGCTCTACCCCCACCTCACCGTGGCCGAAAACCTGGCATTTCATATGCAGGCCAAAAAAATTAAGCGCGAGGAGCAACAAAGCAAAATCACGCGTATTGCGGGCATTCTCGGGATAGATAAATTGCTGGGCCGTTATCCCCGCGCGTTATCCGGCGGCCAGCGTCAGCGCGTGGCGATGGGCCGGGCCATGGTGAGAAACCCTAAGGTTTTCCTGTTCGATGAGCCGCTTTCTAACCTGGATGCGCAATTGCGCATGGAGTTGCGGGCGGAGATCAAATCCCTTCACCAGCGGTTCAAAACGACCATGGTGTACGTTACCCATGACCAGGTGGAAGCGATGACCCTGGCCGACCAGATTGTGGTGATGCGCGAAGGGGTGATTGTTCAACAGGGCAGTCCGTTAGAGATTTACGATCGCCCTGTCGATACCTTCGTCGCCCGTTTTATTGGCTCTCCCCCGATGAACCTGCTCGAAGGCACGCTGACGGAGCAGAACGGCATCCGGAGCGTGGTGATTGGCGGGTATTGTTTACCGCTGCCGGAGGCGTGGCATGACGCCGCTGCACGTCAGGGAAATAAGTCCGTGTCAGTGGGCATCCGCCCTCACCATTTTGCTCTGGCCGATGCGCCCGCCTTACAGACCACGGTGAAAATTGTTGAGATAACCGGTGAATCCAGCTTACTGCATCTTGACTGGCAGGGCTTGCCGTTGCATGTGCAGTTCGCCGGGCGTATTACGGCTCAGCCGGGCGATCCCCTGGCATTAGCCATTGATGTCACGCATTTGCATCTGTTTGATAAAGAGAGCGGCAAGCGGCTGTCGTAACTGCCGGATGCACTGCTTATTAACGCCGCCGGGCATTATAAATAGAGTGTAACCACTATTATAAGTAAGTATTATAATCAAGTTTCATCACGTTATTAACTCTCCTTATCACGTGACAGGGCTGCACTACATTGACAGAGCTGCACTATGTTGACATGACTGCACTATGTTGACATGCCCTGCATCATCAAAGAACGCATATTGCCTTTTTTTAGTGCGCACGTTTATTTATCGCGATTAATCAGAGGGGGAATATAATCCCCCTGAATCACATATATTTTAAAATATGCCCTATTTTAATACGCAAAAATCACCCATCCTTTTGAAAAACCACCGTAAATCATTGGATAGATTTTTCCGAGGGTCAGAGAATATATTTAATTGTTGCAAGCGCCAATGTTGCGCATGCATAGTGAATTCAGGGAAAAAACAATAGTTAACCCAAAATTAAAATTCAGGATTGGGTGTAAGGATAATTATAAGTAGTCAGTTTCATTCGCAAGTAATAAATACATTTTTCATCACCTGCGCCAGGAGTGCTAAATGCCTTATTTCTCTCATAAGGATGAAACCCATTCATCTGCCGTTGTGCCTGAAATAAAAATGCGCACCGAAGGGTTAATGAAAAAATATGGTGCAACCACGGCCTTACACCCGGTCGATCTTAACGTGCATACCGGTGAACTATTGACGCTGCTGGGGCCTTCAGGTTCCGGTAAAACCACGCTGTTGCAATTGATCTGCGGATTAACAGAGCCGGGCGGGGGTGAACTGTTCATTGATGGCATTAATAAAACCTGGGCCCCTACCCACCAGCGTGATATTGGCGTGGTGTTCCAGAACTACGCACTTTTTCCTCACCTCACCGTGGAAGAAAACATCGCGTTCCCGCTGCAGATGCGCCGGGTTAATGCAGCGGAAATCCGTACGCAAGTGGCCCGCGCGCTGGACATGGTCGGGCTTGCCGGCTTCGGGCACCGTTTCCCGCGTGAACTCTCGGGCGGGCAACAACAGCGGGTCGCCCTGGCGCGCTGCCTGGTGTATCAGCCCTCGCTGATTTTGATGGATGAATCCCTTTCGGCGCTGGATCGCCAGCTGCGCGAGAACATGCAGGTGGAGATCAAACGCATCCACCGCGAAACCGGTGCCACCATCATTTTTGTGACGCACGATCAGGAAGAGGCGCTGGCGCTTTCCGACCGTGTCTGCCTGATGAACGCCGGGCGTATTGAGCAAATTGGTACCCCGGTTGAGATCTACGAAAGCCCCCGCACCGCCTTTGTCGCCGATTTCATCGGCATCTCGAATAAGCTCAGCGGCCAGATTACCGCCGGCGGCCACCTGATGTGCCCGGACGGACAACTGCCGCTGCCTGCGCCGCCCACCGGGCGTGATCATCAGCATGCGGTTATGGTGATCCGCCCGGAGCATATCGAACTCACCGAGCACAGCGGCTACCTGCATGGCGAAGTGGTAGAGACGATTTATGTCGGCTCGGAAACCCGTTTGCTCATCAAACTTGCCAGCGGAGCCTTAATGACGGCGCGGCAAAGCACCGGTAACACACCGCGGCAGTTAGGTGAGCGCGTGTTCCTGCACTGGCAGCCCTCACATGCCCGCCTTATCCCTGGCTAACCCCTGCAATACCAGCACGTTTCGTTTGACCCTCTACTTTTTCAACAGCATACGGAGTCACGAGTCATGTTCAAGAAACCCGCCAGCCGGCGAGATTTTATTAAAACCGTTGCCGTGACCGGGGCAGCGCTGTCAGCGCCGTCGTTGTGGATCCCCCGCGCCTTCTCGGCGGACAACACCCTGATTATCGCCGACAACGGCGGGGCGATTGCGCCCGCGTTGCGCGCCGCTTTTTACGATCCTTTCGAGAAAGAGACCGGCATCCGTATCACCAATGTGGCACATGAATCCGAGCCGGTGACCCAGTTCAAAGTCGCGGTAGATGCGGGTTCGCACATCTGGGATCTGGCCATGGTCACGCCGGACAACGTACAGCGCCTGACGCAGGATAAAAACTACATCGCCCCGCTGGATATCACTGACAGTAAAGACATTTTGCCGGGCATGCTGACCGGGAACTGGTTCGGTTTCTCAGTGTGGGGAACGGTGATGGCCTACCGTACTGACAGATTCAAAGGCGAAGCACCGAAAGGCTGGGCAGATTACTGGGATACCGAGAAATTCCCCGGACGTCGCGCACTGTACCGCTCGCCGAGCGGCACGCTGGAGATGGCGCTGCTGGCCGATGGCGTGGCACCCAAAGACCTCTACCCGCTGGATATTGAACGTGCCATGAAGTCGATGAGCAAGATCCGCCAGTCAGTGTCCGTATGGTGGTCCAACGGGGCGCAAAACACCCAATTGCTGCAGAGCGGCGAAGTGGATATGTCCGACACCTGGAATGCGCGCGCCATCGCCGCGATTAAGGCGGGGGCACCGGTGAAGATTGACTGGCAAGGCACCTACAGCGTGGATGGCTGGTCGATTGTTGCCGGTACGCCAAAGCTCAAACAGGCGCAGGCGTTTGTGCGCTTCTGTATGCATCCGGATCGTCAGGCGGTCTATTCCGCGATGACCAGTAACGGCCCAAGCAACGCCAATGCTTTGCAGAAAATCGAGCAGAGCAAGGCTGAACTGCTTACCACCTATCCAAAAAACCTCGAAGGTCTGCAACGTCGTGATGAAGTGTGGTGGTCGAAAAACTACGACGCCGTCAACGAACGTTTTCAGGAGTGGCTCCTTGAGGGCTGATTCATCATCAATTCAGGAATTGAACCATGACTCATCGACAAATTCACCTGGGCCTGCTGGCCCAGCCGCACGGCGATCATCCGGCATGCTGGCTGAAAAGCAGCGCGCCTCTGGATGCGGCAACGAATATTGACTACTACCGCTCAGTGGCCCAACTTGCCGAGCAGGGGTTATTTGATCTCTTCTTTATTGCGGATACGCCGGCAACACGCACTGACAACCTGCACGTTCACAGCCGTAACCCGGAATACAATAACCGCTTCGAACCTATTACCTTGCTTTCCGCCCTTGCCGGCACGACAAAACATATCGGCCTTGGCGCAACGGCCTCCACCAGTTTTTACGAGCCCTATAACATCGCGCGCCTGTTCGCGTCGCTCGACCATCTTTCTCATGGCCGGGCAGGCTGGAATATTGTGACCTCCGCCAACGATTACGCCGCGCGCAACTACGGGCTGGATAAATTACCGCCGCACGATGAACGGTACGTTAAAGCGCGTGAATTCTACCAGGTGGTCGAAAGCCTGTGGGATACCTGGGAAGACGATGCGTTTCTTTATGATCAGGAATCGGTGACCTATTACGATCCGGGCAAATATCACATCACCGATCACAACGGCAAATATTTTAAAGTATACGGCGGGCTGAACATCCGCCGCACGCCGCAGGGTCGCCCGGTGATTATTCAGGCGGGCTCCTCCGAAACCGGGAAAAACTTCGCGGCCGAAACCGCGGAAGTCGTGTTCGCGTCTGATCCGACGCTGGAGGCGGGCAAAAAATTCTATAAAGACCTGAAAGGCCGTATGGCGCAGTTTGGCCGTGACCAGAGTGAATTGAAAATCATGGCGGGCCTGTCGGTGATGGTGGGTGAGAGCGAGGCTGAAGCGCAGGATAAATATCAGGAATTACAGCGTCTGATTCATCCGGATGTGGGCCGTATGCGCCTCAGCGCCGATCTGGAAACCGATCTCAGCGCACTGCCGCTTGATGAACCCGTCCCTGTGGAGATGATCCCGGCAAAAGCCAATTTTCACCAGGCTTACTTTAACCAGATCGCCGGCTTGATCCGGGAACAGAAACTCACGCTGCGCCAGCTCTACGCCAGCTACGAGCGCGGCAAAGTGACGCTGTGCGGCACGGCAAACCAGATCACCGATCACATGATGGAGTGGATGGAGAGCGACGCGGCAGATGGCTTCATGATGAGCTTCCATGTCGTTCCGGACGATCTGTCTGATTTCATCACGCACGTGGTACCGGAGATGCAGCGTCGCGGCATCTATCGCACGGAATACACCGGCAGCACACTCCGTGAAAATCTGGGGTTAGCGCGTCCGGTTAACCGCCACAGCCGTTAACCTCTGGAGGAATCCTTTGTGACCAGCCTGGTTGAAATCAGCAAGAAAGAGCAAAGAATGCTGCACCTGCCGCGGCTGGGCGCATTATGGCTGGCGCTGCCCGGCGTGCTGTTCCTGTTGTTGTTCCTCATCTGGCCCACCCTGCGCATCTTCAGCCTGAGCCTGTTTGATCGCAGCGGTGCGCTGTCGTTTGCCGCGTTTGCCCGGTTCTTTGGCCCGGGCGTGTATAACCGGGTGCTTCTCAACACTTTTAACATCGCCTTCTGGACCACCGCCTGGTGTCTGCTGCTGGGCTACCCGCTGGCGTACTGGCTGGCGGGCCTGCCGAAGCGCAGCCAGCAAATCCTGTCGCTGTTTGTGTTGCTCTCTTTCTGGAGCAGCACGCTGGTAAAAAATTTCACCTGGTTAATTCTGCTGGGCCGCAACGGCTTTGCCGAAAACATTCTGCAGGCGGTAGGGTTTCACGACCTTCATCTGCTGTTTAATCGCGGTGTCGTTATTTTTGCTATGGTGCATACCCTGCTGCCGCTGGCCGTGGTGACCATGCTGCCGGTGATGAACCAGCTCGATCGCGGTTTAACCCTGGCGGCGGCGACGCTGGGGGCCGACCGGGCACAGGCGTTCTGGCGCGTGTTCTTCACGCAGTCGATGCGCGGTGTGGCTGCGGCAGGGTTACTGGTGTTTATCAGCAGCCTCGGTTTCTTTATCACGCCGACCTTCCTCGGCAGCCCACATGAAATGATGCTTGGCCAGATGATCATCATGCAGATTAACGAACTCCAGAACTGGCAGCTGGGCAGTGCGCTGGCGGTGGTGCTGGTACTGGCGGCCCTGATCAGCTGTATTCTTTATAACCTGATCTTTGGGTTGTCATCGCTGGCGGGGGAAAGCCACCAGACGCGCTCTTCACACAGCCGCGTGTTGCGCCGCATCGGGTTGTGGCTGGTCAACAGTCTGGCGACGATCTCCTCGCGGGTGATGGCGGGGTATGACCGCACGCTGGGCCGCCTGCTGCGCATCAATCTGCTGACGGTTTACGCCTGCCTGATCATTTTTGTGCTGCTCTTCCCGGTGCTGGCGGTGATCCCGATGTCCTTCACCAGCGCCAGTTTCCTGACGTTTCCGCCGCAAGGCTTCAGCCTGAAATGGTTTGAAGTGTGGCTGGATTCGCCGCTGTGGGTGGGCGCCACCCTGCGCTCGTTCGGTATCGGCATCGTGGTCGGGTTAGTCACCTGCCTGCTCGGCACGCTGGCGGCGTTTAGTGTGTCGCGCTCACAGAGCCGGGCGCGCGGCGTGCTGTTCTTTCTCTTCCTGCTGCCGATGATGATTCCGTCGATTGTGATAGCCATCGCCCTGTTTTACTTCGCGGCCCAGCTTGGCCTGGTGGCGACCAATACCGGTATTGCCATTGGTCATGTGGTGATTGCGCTGCCCATGGTGTTCATCATCCTGCTTACCACGTTTCAGGGGCACGACTGGCGGCTCGATCATGCCGCCGCAACGCTCGGTGCCGGGAAATGGCAGGTGATGTGGCGCGTCACGCTGCCCTCAATCAAAGGCGGTTTAGCGGCGGCATTTGTGATCGGTTTTCTGACGTCGTTCGAAGAACTGACGGTGGCACTTTTTATGGGCGGCGGCATGAAAACCACGATCCCTAAACAGATGTGGGATGACATTTTGCTGCAGGTCAGCCCGACGCTGGCCGCGGCCTCTACCGTCGTCTTGCTGGTGGTGATTGTGCTGTTCTCCGCGATGCAGCTGGTAAAACCGCGTAATAAGCCCCTCCCCCACGAAGGTCAATGATGATAAGTGAAAAACAGCGCCGCGCCGATTTGGCCGCCACGTTTCGCAGGTTGGCGCAAGCGATAACGGTCAGAGGGCTATGCAGCCTAGCTAACGGGTATAGGGGGCTGCGCCGCCATGATGCATAACTGGCAGGAACTGCGCCGCCAGGCGCAGCGCGCGCTGCCGGCGTTCGCGTTCAGTTACGTCGATGGCGGCGCGGATGATGAGAAAACGCTGGCGCACAATCTGGCGGTGTTTGACCGCTGGCAGTTTGCCCCGTCAGTGCTGAAAGATGCCAGCCGGCGCGACCTCCGTTGCCGGCTGGGCACCAGCCAGCTGAACGCGCCGCTGCTGGTGGCCCCCACCGGTTACAACGGCATGTTGCGCCATCAGGCGGATTTGATGCTGGCGCGCGCGGCCGCAAAACACGGCATCGGCCATATTCAGAGCACAGTATCAACCGCGTCTATTGAAGACGTGGCAGCGGCCTCCAGCGGGCCGCGCTGGTTTCAGCTCTATGTTCTGAAGGATCGCGACGTCACCCGGGATCTGCTGCAACGGGCGCTCAGGGCAGGCTGCGAGGCGCTGGTGCTCTCTGTGGATGCGGTACATTTCGGCAACCGGGAGCGCGATAAGGCGCATTATCGCCGCCCGATGAAGCTCTCGTACACCTCCCTGTTCGATATCGCCTGCCATCCCGGCTGGCTATGCCGTACCTTGATTCCGCACGGTATGCCGGGCTTCGGCAACTTAACGCGCTATCTGCCGCCGGAATACCAAAAAGGCATGGGTGCGGCGGCCTATTTCGCCAGCCAAATGGACAGGACATTGAGCTGGGAGACGCTGGCGTGGATACGCGACCTGTGGCCGGGCACGCTCTACGTAAAAGGCATAACCCACGTTGAAGATGTCATCGCGGCTAAGCAGACCGGGGCAGATGGCGTGGTGCTTTCCAATCATGGCGGCCGGCAGCTGGACGGCTGCATCAGCCCCATGCTGATTCTGGAGGCGGCCCGCCACGCGGCAGGGCCAGACTTTACGCTGATGATTGACAGCGGCTTCCGACGCGGCACCGATGTGGTGAAGGCGCTGGCCCTGGGCGCGGATGCGGTTCTGCTCGGGCGCCCCCTGCTTTATGCCGTGGCCTGTGGCGGGGAACCGCGTGTCGATTCAACACTACATACGCTTATAGAGGAGATCGACCGGACCGTCGCGCAATTAGGATGCCGTTCGCTACAGGAACTCAGACAGGTGAGCCTGCTATGCCACCGTAGTGACCCAGCAGGGTAAAGGTGCACGGAGCGAAATAACCTCTGGCTGCCCCGGTATTTCCTCACCCGTTACTGGCATCCCGGCTGCCTGACACAGGGGGCACCGGCAATAATGCGCGGCCCTTGTGCCGGTGAATGACCACTGCCCGCTACACCGATGGCCGTCAGCGGCGCAGGCCCCCGGCCATCAGCACAAAGGCCTCGATGGCTTTGGGCAGGGTGATATCGGGTTGTTCAGCCGCCGCCACCCACAAGGCCGCATTCAGCGCCGCACCGTTAAGCAACCGGGCGGCTGCTTCCACATCAACCTGCTTCAGTACGCCCTTTTCAATCAGCGCCGCCACCGTGCTGCTGGTGGCATTAAAACAGGCGTTCTGGCTGGGCCAGCCGGAGGGATCACCCAAAAAGGCCGGGCCGTCCAGCAGCACGATGCGCTGCACCTCGGGTTCACAGGCCATTTTTATATAGGCAATCCCTTCCGCCAGTAAACGATCCCAGCCCTCTTCTGCCGCACCGGCCATCTCTTTTGCCCGCTGTGCCATTTCGCCGTCCACCTGCGCCACCACCGCGGCCAGCAACCCGCGTTTATCACCGAAATTATGGTACAGCGCGCCACGGGTCAGCCCTGCGCTGGCCGTCAGCTCATCCATCGACGCGGCGGCAAATCCCTTTTCCGCAAAGGCCTTACGCGCCGCCGCGATAAGTTTATTCCGGTTCTCTTCCATCATTTCCGCACGACGCCCGACTGCCATCCCCGCTCCTCCTTATTTCATATACGCCGCGTATATTAATTTGACATACGCGCCGTATCTGTGATTAATTTGACATACGCCCTGTATATTAAATGAATGGCGTGTTTTACGCATCCGCCCTGTACCCGCAAAAATGAGGTGACCCATGACTGAACGTGAAACGATTTTCCCGGCGAATCGCCAGGCTATTTTTCCAGCGAACCGCCATGCCATTTTCCCGGCGAACCGCCATAAATTGTACGAAGAGCACGGCTACTCGGCGGCCATTCGATCCGGTGATTTGCTGTTTGTCTCCGGCCAGGTCGGCAGCCGGGAGGACGGCTCACCGGAACCCGATTTTGCGGCGCAGGTCAGGCTGGCATTTGACAACCTCGGGGCGACCCTCAAGGCGGCGGGGTGCGGGTTTGATGATTTGATTGATGTGACCACGTTCCATACTGACCCGGAAAATCAGTTTGCCACGATCATGGCGGTCAAGCAGGCGATCTTTGCGCAACCGCCCTACCCTAACTGGACAGCGGTAGGCGTCACCTGGCTTGCCGGTTTCGATTTTGAAATCAAAGTGATTGCCCGGATACCCGAAGGCAACGCGCCCAGCACCTCAGCCTAACGCGCGTTGCCTTCTGGCGGGACGGGTTACCAGCGCTGATGCACCCAGGGGGCAATTTGCGTCTGGTAGAGGTCGCGCAGGGCGGCCAGGGTCGGCTCATCCAGCGCCGGGAGCGTGCTGGCGCGGGCGTTGGTGGCGGCCTGCTGGGCGTTTTTCGCACCGGGGATCACCACCGTCACCGCCTGTTCCATCAGGATCCAGCGCAGGGCGAACTCCGCCATCGTCGCGTCACCCGGCACATAACGGCGGACAGCCTCCACCGCCTCCAGCGCCACCTCAAACGGCACCCCGGAGAAGGTTTCCCCTTTATCAAAGGCTTCACCGTTGCGGTTAAAGGCGCGGTGATCGTCTGCGGAGAATGCGGTGTCGGCGCGCATTTTGCCGGTGAGCAGGCCGGAGGCGAGCGGCACCCGCGCAATAATGGCGACGTTACGCCGTTGCGCCTCGCGGAAAAACAGCTCCGCCGGGCGCTGGCGGAACAGGTTATAGATAATCTGCACCGAGGAGACGTTCGGGAACTCAATCGCCTTCAGCCCCTCCTCCACTTTCTCCACCGAGACGCCATACGCGCGGATTTTCCCGGCGGCCACCATCTCATCCATGATGCCGAACACCTCCGGCTGGTAATAGACCTCGGTCGGCGGGCAGTGCAGTTGCACCATATCCAGCGTCTCGATTTGCAAATTCTCGCGTGAGCGATCCACAAAGTCGTTGAGCTGCTGCGCGTTGTTGTAACCCGCGGCCACATGCGGGTCGAGCCGCCGCCCAAGTTTGGTGGCGATGAACGGTGATGCCCCACCCCGTTCGCGCAGCACTTCCGCGATGATCTTCTCCGAGCGGCCATCGCCATAGACGTCCGCAGTGTCGATAAAGGTGATCCCGGCGTCCAGCGCGGCGTTCAGCGCCTGTTTGGCATCCGCATGGGAGACTTCGCCCCAGGTGCCGCCTATCGCCCAGGCCCCGAAGCCCACTTCTGACACACTGCGCGTGGTGTTGCCGAATGTTCTCTGTTTCAACGCTCATTCTCCCAAGTAACGGCCGCAACCCGGCCTGGTGTGAAACGGCGTGTTTTTCGCCCTTCACACACCATAGCGGATTACGGCGCATTTTGGATTCCGGTGCGCGGGTTTGTGATCGCGCTGCCGATCACGGCGCGGATGCGGGCAGCGATATGATGCACATGGGTTTCCAGCGCAAAGTGGCCGGTGTCCAGCAGTTCCACCACCGCGTTGGGGTTGTCCCGTTGGTAGGCGTGCGCGCCGGGTGGGATAAAGAACGGGTCATGCTCGCCCCAGATAATAAGCATAGGCAGCTGGGTCTGGCGGAAAAACGCCTGGAACTCCGGGTAGCGGGTGAGGTTGTTGGCGTAATCCAGGAACAGATCCAGCTGAATCGCCTGGTTGCCGGGGCGTTCCATCAGCAGCGTATCGAGGTAGTACCCCTCCGGGGCCACGCGCTCCGGGTCTTTTACGCCATGCAGGTATTGCCACCGCGTGGCCTCCAGCGTCAGCATCCCCTCGCTCATCGCCTGCCGGTTCTCGTCTGAGGGCTCGGCCCAGTAGGCACGCACCGGTGCCCACGCCTCGCCCAGACCTTCCAGGTAGGCATTGCCGTTCTGGGAGATAAGCCCGGTCACCCGTTCCGGGTATTTCAGCGCCAGCCGCAGCCCCACCGGCGCACCGTAATCAAACACATACAGCGCATAGCGCTCCAGCCCCAGCACATCCACAAACGCCGCGAGCGTCTCCGCCAGCGAATCGAACCGGTAGCGGTAGTGGCGCGCTTCCGGCACCTCGGTGAAACCAAATCCGGGCAGGTCAGGCGCCACCAGATGAAAACGGTCTGCCAGCAGCGGGATCAGGTCACGGAACTGGTGCGACGAACTGGGGAAACCGTGCAGCAACAGCAGCGTGGGGTTAGCCGGGTTACCGGCTTCACGGTAAAACACCCGGACGCCATCAGCGTCGGCAAACCGGTAACGAACAGGGAAGTCATCAGGCGTGGTCATAAGCGGCTCCAGAGAGTAACGGTTAAAATGCGTTTTACAGGTTACATTTTCAGTATGGCGATATCTCGTAACCTGTCAACACTCTTTTAAACGGTTACATTATCCGTTACAGTCACTGTATTCGCTTCTCTCCGAGGAACCCCATGTCTCTTTCACCCACTACCACCGGCCCCTGGTTTCTGGCCGACCACCCGGCGCTGGATTTCATAAACACCGTGGCTCAGGCCGGGGGCGCGCCCCATGACGTCTGGCAGTCCGATGAGGATGTGCGCCGCTGGCTGGCACAGGCCGGGCTGGCTACCGGCACCGCGGCAAAAGGCCCCGCCGGTGAACTGCTGCATGAAGCGCGGCAGTTGCGCAGCAGCATCCGCGCGCTGGTGGCGCAGAAAAAAGCCGGCGGCGCGCTGGACGTCACGCCGCTGAACCGGGCGCTGGCCGCCGCCGGGGGCGTAAACCAGCTGGTGGCCGGTGAAGACGGCGCACTGCGTATCACGCGCGCGTATCCGGGCCAGGCCCCGGCGCAACAGCTGGGGCCGGTGGCGGAACTGGCGGCCTCCCTGCTGGCAGACGCGCATTTTGAACGGGTGCGGGAGTGTGAGCACCCGGAATGCACGCTGTGGTTTTATGACAAAACCAAAGCGCACCGCCGCCGCTGGTGCAGCATGGCGCTGTGCGGCAACCGCGCCAAAGTGGCCCGCTTCCGGCAACAGCAAAAATAAGCGGGCGGCCGCGCCTGTATGCGCTTCAGCCGCCTGCGCGGATTTCCCCCCGGCCAGGCTTCGCAACCTGCCGGGGGTGAGGTATAGTCCGTTTTTTTCGGAGGAACCATGCTGACCCACTCAACCACGCGTCTTAACAAATACATCAGCGAGAGCGGTATCTGCTCCCGTCGCGAAGCCGATCGCTACATCGAACAAGGGCTGGTGTTTATCAACGGCAAACGGGCGGGCATTGGCGATCAGGTCTCGGCCGGGGATGTGGTGAAAGTGAACGGCCAGCTTATCGAACCGCGCAATGAAGAAGATCTGGTGCTGATCGCGCTGAATAAACCCGTGGGGATCGTCAGCACCACCGAAGAGGGTGAGCAGGACAACATCGTTGATTTTGTGAACCACAGCAAACGCGTGTTCCCTATCGGGCGGCTGGATAAAGAGTCGCAGGGGCTGATTCTGCTGACCAACCACGGCGATCTGGTCAATAAGATCCTGCGCGCCGGGAACGATCACGAAAAAGAGTATCTGGTCACGGTGAATAAGCCGGTCACTGATGAGTTTATCCGCGGCATGGGTGCCGGGGTGCCGATGCTCGGCACGGTCACCAAAAAGTGCAAAGTGAAAAAAGAAGCCCCGATGGTGTTCCGCATCACACTGGTGCAGGGGCTTAACCGCCAGATCCGCCGCATGTGCCAACATTTTGGCTATGAAGTCACCAAACTGGAACGCACGCGCATTATGAACATCAGCCTGAAAGGGCTGCCGCTGGGCGAATGGCGCGATTTAACCGACGATGAGCTGATCGACCTCTTCAAACTGCTTGAGCACTCCTCTTCCGAAGATAAACCGGCGAAAAAAGCCCCGGCCAAACCGCAGGCCGCCAAAAGGCCCGCCACCGGTGCGCCGAAAAGCGCGGAGAAATCCGGCGGTGCTCCGGCCGGGCGCAAGCGCTTTGCCCAGCCCGGCCGCAAGAAAAAAGGGCGCTGATCTGCGCCCGCGCCCCGCCCACTGAAAAGAAGGAATTTGCCATGTTCAAAGGGTTAAGTGCCTTTCCGCTGACGCCGTTCACGCCGGACGGCGACATTGATGAGGCCGCGTTCCTGCGCATTCTGGAACGCCTGGTCAGTGCGGAAGTAGATTCACTGGGTGTGCTCGGCTCGACCGGCAGCTACGCCTACCTGACCCGTGAACAGCGCAAGCGGGTGGCAACGCTGGCAAAAGCGCAGGCCGGGGCGATCCCGATGATGGTCTCTGTCGGCGCAATCAGCACCCGCCAGGTGTTGGATCTGGCGGACGATGCCCAGCACGCCGGGGCGGATGGCCTGCTGCTGCCGGCCATGTCTTACCAGACGCTGACGGAAGATGAGGTTTACGAGCTGTTTGACACCGTCTCGCGTCATGTTTCCGTGCCGGTTTGCGTCTATGACAACCCCGGCACCACCCATTTCACCTTCTCCGATGAGCTGCATGGCCGTATTGCCGCGCTGCCGCGCATCGGTTCTATCAAGATCCCCGGCGTGCCGGCAGACCCTGCGGCGGCCAGCGCCCGCGTGCAGCAGCTGCGTAAAAAGATACCGGCCAGCGTCACCATCGGGGTCAGCGGGGATGCCTTTGCCGGGCTGGGGCTGAATGCGGGCTGTGACGTCTGGTACTCGGTGTGTGGCGGGCTGTTCCCCCATACGGCAAAAGCGATCGCCGAGGCTGCTGCCAGGGGTGACAACGCGCAGGTGACCGTCCTCACGGAGCGCCTTGCGCCGTTGTGGGCGCTGTTCCGCCGGCATGGCGGCAGCATCCGCGTGATGGCCGCGGCGGCAGGTATTTTAGGGCTGACCGGCCCCGCCTGCTTACCCCGCCCGCTGAAACCGCTCTCCGCAGCGTATTGCGCGGAGATCGCCACGGTGGTTGAGGCGCTCGGGCTGCGTTAGCCCGGTTCAGCGTCCGCTATGAGCGAATAGCGGACGTTACCGGCCTAAGAGGAACATCAGTTTGGGCTAAGAATTTGCAAAAGTAATGCTTAAAGTTTTCTTAAAAGTCTGGCCGGGTTCCCTGCATACACCCCTTTTACCAGCACAGGCTTTGTAACCACGCTGCCTGCACCAATCACGGCACCACTGCAAATTTTCGTTGTTAAAATTGTTGCTCCACTGCCCACTGTTACTGCGTTGCCTAATACAATATGTATCCAGCTGTCTGCAGAAGCATCAGGACCACCACTTTTGAAAAGGTCATTAGCAAAGGTTACGCCATGACCTATAAAGCAGTCATTGCCTAAGGTAACGTTCTCACAGATGAACGTGTGGGACTGCACTCTGGTTCTGTCGCCTATAACGCATCCCTTTTGTATCTCTACAAATGGCCCTATAAAAACATCATCGCCTAGCTCACATTCATAGATGTTTACCGGCATGACTACTTTCACATTTTCACCTTGTTCTACGTCACGAATGCCGCTTTCAATAACTTTCATATCAGTTGTGTCCTTACTCAAGATAATTCGGTTCAGCGTAGCTTAAAAAGGTCTGAGCAATATCTCAACATACAGGCCATTCTCTTACCACCCACTTTCTCAACGGTGGAGAAATCAATCTGTTAACCGCCACTATTTCCCGGAGATTTCATTTTTCTGTCATTTTTGTTCTTTACGCTGTTAGCTCCCCTATATGGATAGTAACAATATGAAAATAAAAGCGATTTCTCTGGTTGTCGGCTGTGCGCTCTCTTCATCAACGCTCGCGGCGCAGCCGCAGGTCGAGCGCTATATCGTCAGTTTTCCCGAAGGTACACGCGTAAGCTACAACGGCGCGTTTGCCAGCGCGTTTCCAAATGGTTTGCCGGTGGGGATTGGCTCCGGTTTGCTGTTTACCGGCAAGCAGGGGGATGCGTTCACCTTCGCAACCGTCACCGATCGCGGGCCGAATGCTGACTCGCCTGATGTGGGTAAGAGAGAGGCAAAAATTTTCGTCACGCCAGAGTTCGCCCCACTGCTGATGAATATTCGGGTGCAGAACGGCAAAGCGGAGGCCACGGACGCCCGACCGTTGCATGACGATAAGGGCAATATTAACGGATTGCCGCTGCAGGATGGCGTCATCGGAGCAACCAATGAAATCGCGCTAAACGATACGTTGAAAGTGCTGCATGGCGATAACCGCGGTCTGGATACGGAAGGCATTACGCCGGACGGCAAGGGAGGGTATTGGCTGTGCGATGAGTATGGTCCGTTCCTGATTAACGTTGATGCGCGCGGCAAGATCCTGACAATTCACGGGCCGCAGGCAGCAGAGGGGGAGAAATCCATCGCGGGCGGTCTGCCGAACGTTCTCAAATGGCGTCAGCCAAATCGTGGATTTGAAGGGCTCACCCGCATGCCGGACGGGCGTATCATCGCCGCGGTGCAGAGCACGCTGGATATCAACGGTAAAAGTAAAAAGCAGGCGCGCTTTACCCGCCTGGTGAGCTTCGATCCGGCGACCGGGAAAACCGCGATGTATGGTTACCCTATCGACAGCGCCGCTTACGGTAAAAACAGCGACGCAAAAATCGGCGATATCGTGGCGCTCGACAATCAGCATATCCTGCTGATTGAACAAGGCAGCGACAAAGACGATGCGATGCGCAATCTTATCTATAAGGTGGATCTTAGCCCGGCTACCGAGCTTACAGCGTTCGATAAGCCTGGCGAGTATCCGGAGTTTGACGACGAGAAAGCGCTGGCGCAGCGCGGCATTAAGCTCGCCGCTAAAACGCTGGTGGTCGATTTACGTCAACTCGGCTGGCAGCAGGAGAAGGCCGAAGGTCTGGCGCTGATCGACAATAAAACGCTGGCCGTCACCAATGACAATGACTTCGGCGTGAGAACGGTCATGCAAAATCCGGTTGAAGGTAAGAAGCGTAAGGATTATCGGGTGACCGAACAGGGGACGCTTACGGTAGATGATAAGCCGGTTGCAACGACTATCGGCATAAAGCCGCTGAAGAAACCTGAGTCGGACAGCGAGTTGTGGATTATCACGCTGGCGGCACCGCTGAAATAAACGCTCTCCCCACCCCAGGCTGCATCCCTTAATTGCATCACTTTTTGTAAAAGAGCCGGATGCAGCCCAGTTTTGCCATCGACAGATCATTCCCCGGCGTTTGGTTACAGCGGCTACGGGCCAGACATCGTCCGCTTAGAGCGAAAAGCGGACATTTGCACCCCACGAACAGACTTAAATATGAATTTTTTTCAATTATGTAGTGGCTCTGAGGGTATGCATTGACATGTTATCTGTGCCAAAATTGAACAAATTAAATCATTTATGAAGTCTGGCAAATCATGGCTATTGTTTTTATTCCTGCTCTTGCTGCGCTGCTTGAAGCTAAAGAGATGGACTCCGGACGAGAATTGACCCGAGAGGATGTTGAGTCAATACGAGATAATGCTACTGCTATTGAGTTACCTGCAGAGATTGCCAGAGACATGATCAAAAGCCGAGGCTATCCCGATATTGATGCAGAAAATGTTTGGAATGAGTGGTTACTATATAAAAACACTAAGAATTAGGGGGAGTATTGATGTGCTGCGAGCAGAAATTCTCGAAATCGGTAAGCGATTCGAAAGAGGAATATTATGATTTTCGGTGATCCCTATCGCTTTGCAATCTGGATTGAACATGTTCCGCAGTGGGGCGAGTCTATAAAGAATGGTTTCTTTTATTTCTTTTTGAACGGCAATATGTATCCTAATGACATCCGCACATCGACCTTATTCGTTGATTATGATGATGTTATTGATCATGAAAATGCTCTTGTAGCTATGCCATTCGATGACGAAATATTTAATGCACCAACAGATAAAGCTTTTAAATATCTGTATGAAATAGCTTATCCACAGCCCACGCCAGAAGATGAATATCCTGAGGGTATTGGCAAGTTCAAAGCTTCACCCACAATAATTTTAGAATCTGGAGCATGTTTTTTTGCCGTTTCGAATAAAGATTTTGTTAGAGTATTAGGTGGTAAAGTGTCTGAATTAGTTGATTGTGGCGAGAGACGCAATTGGCAAGACATAAAGCATCCTGTTATAGAAGATATAACTCTAGCGAAAAAGGAAATTAATGAAATAATCTCAAGCTTTAGGGAGCACACTGCTTCTTTATTACATTTAAATAGTTAATGATGTTCAAAGGGCAGGGATTTAGTATCTAAAACACTTATACCCTCATCTGAGAAGATCACAACAAGGACGTTTGTAACGTCCAGTATTCAGCTCATATGTGCAAGAATTTCTCCCACTCAATGGGCTTGAACCATGTGGCAAACGTCCGCTTCTGGCACAGACCGGAAGTTCGCACACCATATACGCAAACCCTTTTCTCCCGTGTGGCGCACAGAGCCGATCGCGCAACCACTGGCCGGCCAACGCGGGAGAAAAAAGCCAGCCCCGATGGCTGGCTGAGGGGATTACTCAAGGTGAGACTTCAATTCAGAAGAAGCCTGATGAATAGCCGTTCGCACCGTGGGCTCCTGACTGAGGGCATTGAGCAGGCCGTAGTCATGAATCATCCCGTTGTAGCGCGTCACCGTCACCGGTACGCCCGCGGCGTCAAGCTTGCGGCCAAAGGCCTCTCCCTCATCGCGCAGCACATCCAGTTCCGCCGTTTGAATCAGCGTCGGCGGCAGCCCTTTCAGCTGTTCAGTGGTCGCACGCAGGGGTGATGCCAGAATGTTATTACGATCTTTCTCAGAAGGGGTGTAGCTGTCCCAGAACCATTTCATCATGTTCCTTGTGAGGAAATAGCCTTGCGCAAACTGGTTGTAGGTCGCGTCATCAAAACGCGCATCGGTCACCGGCCACAACATCACATCATAGCGGATGGCCGGCGTATGAAACTGTTTTGCCTGTAGCGCCACAGCAGCCACCATATTCCCACCCACGCTATTGCCTGCCAGGGCAAGACGTTTGCCGTCTACGCCAATTTCCGCACCGTGCCCGGCCACCCATTTCGTTGCTTCATAAGCCTGTGTGATGGCGACAGGATAATGGGCTTCCGGTGACGGATCGTAATTAACGAACACCGCAGCAGCGCCTGACTCATTAACAAGGTCGCGTACTAAGCGCTCATGCGTCGGAAAATCGCCCAGTACCCAGCCGCCCCCGTGGAAGAACATAAACACCGGCAGCGTACCGGTGGCGTTCGCAGGTTTTACGACAGTGAGCGTCAATGGCTTACCCAGTACCGTAATGATTTTCTCTGAGACCTGTGCGGGCGGCAGCACGGCCCCCTTCTGCGCACCGGCCAGTACCGCGCGGGCATCGGTTGGCGAAAGCTGTTCAATCGGTTTGCCATTGCCGCTGTTCAGCACTTTCAGAAAGCCGGCTACTCCGGCCGTAGGGGCAGGCAGGTTTTCAGTGGGTGCGGCAAAAGCCGTCGTGGCCTGACAAGCTAACAGCAATGCGCTGGCGATGAGTTTCAGTTTCATAACATGGCTCCTGTGGTGTTCGCTATTAAGTAGTGCGCTATATGATGAGGGCCACTGTGTCACGTAAATAAACCTTTGTAAACTATTATATCGCAAGCTATCTATTATTTTTTTCAGTGGTCTTCGTGTTGAGGTGACATTGAGAGGGCATCCAGGCGCGACAGATTGATCAAGCGATAGCTTGGGCACAATCGCCGGATGGCAGCGCGTCAGTTCGCCCAGAACAGGTGCCAGAACATAGTTAGCAAACCACTCTGCTGAAGATATCCGCAATAATCCTTCAAGACGTTCGTGATTACCTGCCAGGCGGCGTGACCGGCCGGGTTGCGCCAGCGTTTTCAGGTATGATTGCCGGCGTGACCAGCTCGGCATTACAAATCAGCACTGCGCTGAGCGTCGCCGTCATCGGCGGGATTTTTTACAGCATGTTGGGCAACAGTGACAGCGGAGCAGATATCACACATGCCTTTATCGTCGCGCTTCTTGCGATGGCGGGATGCCTTGCCGCCGGCGCCGGGTTAAGTATCCGGCTTATCCGGCGCGCCGCTGATCTCTCTTCAGCTCCCCACTTCCGTCATTTCAGCTCTCTTACATCGTTCATCTATACTGGCCAGAGCAGTCGTCATTCACCTGTGAGGCTGCGCACCGGCCGCAAAAATCCTTGTGGCATTGCAAGATGCGGCTCAGCGCTCAAAGGAAACGCGTTTAAATGACGTGATTGTGTAAATGCGTTAATTAAACAGCGTGTTCCTGGTTCACACCCTAATAAAGCGTAAAGAATTAAAAAATTTTATTTAGCCGGGAGATAACTAATGAAAATAACCGATTTTGTTTATTCTGCCTTAATTGGCCTTGTCGCCAGCTGCCGTTCCATGACGCCGATGGCGGCCATCGCTGCAGCACGCGTTACCGGGCGCGACACATCAGGCAGTCTCTTGCTGCTGGACCGGCCGCTATTCAAATACGGCGCGTTAGCGATGGGTGTGGGTGAACTCGTTGGCGACAAGATGAAGTCAGCGCCAGACCGCACCGTGTTTTTGGGCTTGTCAGCACGCGTGGCCAGTGCAGGGATTGCGGGTGCCGCGTTGGCACCCCGCGGAGAAGAAAAAACCGGGGCAGCGGTCGCTATCTCTGCCGCTGTGCCGCTTGCCTATGTCACGCTTGCGGCACGCAAAAAGGCCATGGCAGGGATGGGGCAGACCAAGAGTGGCCTGATTGAAGATACGCTCATCGTCGCTCTCGGAGCAGCAGTGGTCTTCTTCGCAACGCGCCCACATCGTCTTTAAACGCACTTAGTCTTCAAAGGATGATCTCGGCAAGCAATCATGAAGGGGTCAGTGGTTGCTTCTGGTATAGAGCGGACTGGCTCGCAGAGTGATGTCCGCGTTGAGCAAGGAGCGGGCGTCATAGAGACATTAGAACACCGAGTCCCTATGTTATAGCTGCCATGCTTTTTTATTCCCACCCCATTTCTTTGTAGGTCTTACTATCTTGTTCAGGGAAATCAGCTTGATATTCGCCCCAATTACGAAACGCATAATATCTTGTCATTGCTTCAAGGTGAGAATCTGCATCACATGTCCACACTAATCTGTAGCACGGCTCCAGTAATTTACGAGCAGCGTCCCCCTGCGGACCTGCAAGACAAAAGAAATCCAAACCATCTTCATTTGTCCAAAGCTCATGTTTCATAATTTTGCTCTCAAATAAATTTTCCTCTCATCAACTGACAATCGCAATTTAGTCATACTAACTATCGCACGTTGATTTTTCGGTAGTGTTGAGCGAGAACCGAACTTAAACTTCACACTATTATTAAAGTAATTCCGTGGGCCGCTTAATGATTCTATCCAGTTAAAGATAACCCACATAGCTGGCCGAATCTGTGTATCCAAAAATTCTATAACCGGTTGAAATTTCAATGCCCGGGAGATGAATAGCCCGAAGAAGTGCTCCAACTGCCGCGTGCTGCTCAATTGAATTTGTCAAAACATCAAGATACTGGATATCCGAATAGCCACCTTCACTGAAATGGTAAAACCACTCGCCATCAACTGCGGATTCGTAGCCATTAAGAGAGGTAGTTTTCCATAAAGGAGGCGATGCCATGTTAACCATCGCCTGACGGATCTCATTCCATTTTGTATTATTCATGCAGCTATAGAGCATTCGAACCTCCCAGGATCCGCTCCCTACAGATTAACATATTACGCAGGTTAGCAACGTCCGCCTCTGGCACGACGCAGGCGCGCAGTCCGCTATGTGCGACACGCGGACGTTCGGCATGAGTTCTTCCCGGGTAGTAATGCCGGTGAAGGGAGTAAGCGCGCCGCAACTCGTCTGACTGCCCTATTGCCGGATGATTATCGCTGAGGTTTAGCCCGGCAATTAAGTCCGGTCCGCGTTCTTCAGCCCCCACTTCCGTCATTTCTGCTGTCTCAAATCGTTCATCTATACTGACCAGTGCAGCCGTCATTTACCTACGAGGCTGCGCACGGGGAATGACCTAACCCCTACCCTACCTATGACCGTCAGGAGAACAACATGCAAAAGAATAAAACCTTGAAAGGGATGCTGGCCGTATCAGCAGTGGCAGCGATGTTCAGCATTGGCAGCGTGCAAGCCCAGACGCCGGCAAGCGCCGCGCAGACCAGTGCCGCAGGCCAGACTGCATCGGGCGCCAAACTCAGTTCCGGCGATGAAAAAGCGTTGAAAGACATGGCGCAGGCCAATATCAATGAAATCGCCGCCGCCAAAATCGCGCTGAGCAAGGCCCAAAGCAGCGACGTCAAAGCCTTCGCTCAGAAAATGGTCGAAGACCACGGTAGTGCCCTGACCAAAGTACAGACGGTCGCCCAGCAAAAAGGCGTCACACTGCCGACTGAGCCGGACGCTAAACACAAAACCATGGCAGCCAAACTAGAGAAGCAGAGCGGCAGCGCATTTGACAAGATGTATATGGAAAACGCCGGCACCAAAGACCACAAGATGGTGCTGTCGAAACTGCAGAGTGACGCCAAGAATATCAAGGATCCGGATGTAAAGGCCCTGGCTGACGCGCATACCCCGGTCGTTGAGCAGCACCTGAAGGCCGCCCAGCAGATGTCGATGTAACCTGAATCGCTACGCACCTCAGAGCCATTTAAGATGGTGTAAAGAGAGGTGCCCATAGCGGTAAGCGTTGTCCTGAAGAATTTAAAATTGAAGCAGTCAAACAGGTGGTTGATCGTGGTCATTCTGTTTCCAGCGTTGCAACACGTCTCGATATCTCCACCCACAGTCTTTACGCCTGGATAAAGAAGTATGGCCCGGCCTCTTCCACCAACAAAGAACCGTCAGATGCTCAGGCCGGGATCCACCGTCTTCAGAAGGAACTGAAGCGGGTGACTGACGAACAGGACATATTAAAAAAGCCGCGGCGTACTTCGTAAAGCTGTTCGGCCGAGGTACGCCTTTATCCGTGACAACAATGGTTGCCGACCTGTCCGCCTGCTCTGTCGGGTGCTGGATGTTCATCCGGGTGGGTTTTCCGCCTGGCTTCAGCAGCCGTTTTCACCACGCCATCAGGCAGATTTGAGACTGACGGGACAGATCAACCAGTTCTGGCTGGAACCGGGATGCGTTTATGGCTATCGCAAGATCCCTCTGAGCCTGCGAGATAGCGGTCAGCAGTGCGGAGTGAACCGGGTCTGGCGGCTGGTGAAGCGGAACGGATAAAGAAAAAGATCTACGGAACGCGGGAAGAAGCCCGGCGCGATATTTTTGATTACTTCGAAATGTTTTATAACAGTAAGCGTCAGCATGGCTCGGGTGCTGAGATGTCATCGGCGGAATATGGACATCACTATTTCCAACGGCCCGGAAGTGTCTGGATTATGCATAGCGATTCTAAATACATTAGCTTATATAAATATTAAAAAGTAAATTTGCGGATTAAAACACCTGCTCCTGAAGCATTTCGTGGCGTTCAGCACTCTTCAGAGAGTAATTTTCAAACTCACCTGGTGTCCCTAAAATGAAAAACAGGCGAACCAAGCCTGATATAAACTATAGTGATAATTTCACATATAAATAGTGTAGATCTGCGAATTTATAAAAGTTCTGAATTATTTCCCTGTTCATTCAGTGAATGCAGTCTTTTTAATAACGGTGACTTATTATCTTTGCGCCATATAAAACCGATATCAAGTTTCGGCGGATGTTCCAGCAAATCAAGATAGACCACCCCACTGCGTGCCAGATGACGTAATGAATCCGGCACCAGAGCAATACCAATACCTGATGAGACTAAACTGATAATAGTTTGCATCTGGATCGCCTCCTGAATGATGTTGGCTTGTGCGCCGTTTTCCTGATAATAATTCATGACCAGCTCGTAAAACGAGGGGGCCGCTTTCTGAGGGAAAATAATCAGGGGGGAGTCGATGACGAACCGGGGGCAGAGCTTGCCCTGCGTCATCCAGATTTTGCCGTCGTCCAGCCATGATTGCGGGACGGCGGCAATCAACGGCTCCGACATAATATTTTGGTACTCCAGCGCGGCGGGCAATTTCCCCTCGCCCGGCGGTATGATAATGCCGGCGTCAATCTTCTCATTAAGCAGGGCGGTTACCTGAAGGTCGCTGGTGGCTTCCTGTAGTACCAGTTCTACCGCGGGGAAACGCTGCCGGAAATGGCTGACTATCCGGGGAAGAATATTATATCCCGCATAGCTGATAAAAGAGAGGGACAGAGTGCCGGACTCGCCTTTACTTAACCTGTCGGCGATGTCCGGTAAGGCATTAAGGCTGCTTAACGTATTCTTTACGTGAAATAACCACTGCTCACCAAAAGGCGTCAGCTCAACTTTTCTTTTTGTCCGTGAAAACAGGGCATGACCAATTTCCCTCTCCAGCGCCATTATTGACTGGCTCAGCGGCGGCTGCGTCATATTGAGCCGCTCAGCCGCTTTCCCGAAATGCAGCGTCTCCGCAACAGTAACGAAATGTTTCAGTTGTTGAACATTCATGTTTTAATATCCCTGACGACTTAATGGCTACAGAAGAATATATTTCACTGTGATTTTTGTCCATTCTATTATCAGGCCCTATCTGTTCTTTTAAGGCTTTTGATAAATGTATCGCTCCCGCACTTCAACACATGGCCGTAATATGGCAGGCGCCCGTAGCTTATGGCGCGCAACCGGCATGACGGATGCCGATTTTGATAAACCGATTATCGCCGTGGTGAATTCCTTTACCCAGTTTGTCCCGGGCCATGTGCACCTTAAAGATCTTGGTCAGATGGTGGCACGTGAGATTGAAGAAGCCGGTGGCGTAGCGAAAGAATTTAATACCATTGCTATCGATGACGGTATTGCCATGGGACATGAAGGGATGCTTTATAGCCTGCCTTCCCGGGAATTAATTGCCGACAGCGTTGAGTACATGGTCAATGCCCATTGTGCGGATGCCATGGTATGCATATCTAACTGCGACAAAATTACGCCGGGCATGTTGATGGCGGCATTGCGCCTGAATATCCCGGTCATCTTTGTTTCCGGCGGCCCTATGGAGTCGGGTAAGATGACCTTAAGGGGTGAAAAACGCGCGTTCGACCTGATCGATGCCATGGTCGTGGCAGCTGACAGCAGCATGACCGATGAAGAAGTCAAAGCGGTCGAGAATGTGGCGTGCCCGACGTGTGGCTCCTGCTCCGGCATGTTTACCGCCAATTCAATGAATTGTCTTACCGAAGCAATGGGGCTGGCCCTGCCCGGGAACGGGTCGTTATTGGCTACGCATGCGCTGCGTAAACAACTCTTTCTCGATTCCGGCCGCCATATTGTTGATCTCTGCCGCCGTTATTATGAGCAAAACGATACCCGCGTACTGCCGCGTTCAATCGCCGGTTTTAAAGCCTTTGAAAATGCGATGGCGATGGATATCGCCATGGGGGGATCAACCAATACGGTTTTACATTTGCTGGCCGCCGCGCATGAAGGGCAGGTTGATTTTCATATGGCGGACATCGATCGCCTGTCGCGCCGGGTCCCGGTGCTGTGCAAGGTGTCTCCTGCCGTGGAGAACGTGCATATGGAGGATATCCATCGCGCCGGCGGCGTTATGGGCGTGCTTGCAGAGCTGAATCGTGCCGGACTGATCCATACCGATACGGGTACGGTACATGCGGCGTCAATGGGTGAAGCACTGGCGAAATGGGATATCAAAAGCAGCGAGGATCCACACATCCGGCAGTTCTATCGGGCTGCACCGGGTGGGGTACGGACGAAGGTTGCCTTCAGCCAGAATAATTATTACCCGGCTCTGGATACTAATCGTCAGACAGGTTGTATCCGTAGCGGGGAGCACGCGTTTTCGCAGGATGGCGGCTTAGCGGTACTGTTTGGCAATATTGCTCAGGATGGCTGTATCGTGAAAACGGCCAGCGTGGATCCGGGCATGATACGCTTTACCGGCAGCGCGCGGGTTTTTGAAGGGCAGGATGAAGCGGTAGAGGGCATCCTTTCGGATAGAGTTAAAGCGGGTGATATCGTGGTGGTACGCTATGAAGGCCCGCGCGGCGGCCCCGGTATGCAGGAGATGCTTTATCCTACCAGTTATCTGAAATCGAAAGCGCTGAACAAGAAATGTGCCCTGATCACAGACGGGCGTTTCTCCGGGGGATCCTCGGGTCTTTCCATCGGGCATACTTCACCGGAAGCGGCCGAAGGCGGCAATATTGCCCTGATCGAAGATGGCGACCTGATTGAAATCGATATCCCTAATCGTTCTGTTCACCTCAAGCTGGACGATCACGAATTGGCGCTGCGTCGCGAAAAAATGGAAGCCAGGGGGAAGAAAGCCTGGAAACCTGTTGAGCGGCAGCGGCGTGTCTCCGGGGCGTTAAAAGCCTATGCCGCGATGACCTCCAGTGCTGCCTTTGGCGCAGTGCGCAAGGTTGAGGACGAAGAATGAAACCGGCGGCGATAACGCAAGGGTTTGATACCCGGGTGGTTCAGGGTGGCAGAGCGTCTACAGACCATTACGGTTTCGTCAATCCTCCCGTCTTTCGTGGTTCGACCGTACTCGCGCCCTCTGTGGAGGATCTGCTTAACTACCGGCAACCTTTTGTGTATGGAAGGCTGGGGTCGCCGACAACGGCTGCACTGCAGGATGCGGTACGGGAGCTGGACGGCAGCGCAGGCGTATTGCTCTGTTCTTCCGGGCTGGCCGCGATAGCCCTGGCGTTACAGGCCACGCTTGGCCCTGGCGATCGGCTTCTTATGAGCGACGTTGCCTATCGTCCGGCCCGGCGGTTGTGTGAAGGAATTTTGCATAAAACAGGGGTTGTTACTGAATGGTTTGATCATCGGACGGATGCCGCAACCTTGCGCGAGATGATTTGCCCATCGACCCGGGCTATTTATCTTGAGGCACCGGGTTCTCAGACGATGGAAATGTCTGATTTACCGGCATTGATTGCTGTGGCGCACGAATTCGATCTGATCGTTATCCTGGATAACACATGGGCAACGCCGCTTTTTTTTGATGCCTTTGCTCACGGCGCAGATATTGTTATTCAGGCCGCCACAAAATACCTTGCGGGCCACTCTGATGTCATGCTCGGCATCGTTTCGGCCTCGTCACGCTTTTTACCTGCGCTCCAGCAGTTTCATCGTGATACCGGCGTTTGTGTGAGCCCTGATGATGCATGGCTGACGCTACGCGGGCTGCGTACGCTGGCCGTTCGCCTGCGTCAGCATCAGGAGAGCGCCTTGCACCTTGCCCGCTGGCTGGCCCAAAAGGATGAGGTTCAGGCGGTCTGGTATCCGGCTCTGGAGAGCGATGAGGGATACGCCCTGTGGCAGCGTGATTTCAGCGGAGCCGCAAGCCTGTTTACCGTCATCCTCCAACCCGCCTCTTCAGATGCCGTCGCCCATTTTCTGGAAGGGCTGGAACTGTTCGGCCTGGGATACTCCTGGGGCGGCTTTGAAAGCCTGGCCCTGCCTTTTGACTGTTCCGAATACCGGCATTTTCCTGCCAGAAAACCTGTCGGGCCCTGCATCCGGTTCTATATCGGACTGGAAAACGTTGCCGATCTACAACGCGATTTAGAACAAGGCTTACAGCGATTTAAGGCTGCCCGCTAAGTACCGGCACTTTTCTGAGGATATGTTATGAGCAAACAACTTTGTCTGGGCGGGTTTATGCGCCCTGTCTGCCTGCACACGGCCTGGTGGCGGCACCCCTCTGCGCCTGCTAACGCCAATTTTCACTGGCCTACGATCAAGTCATTGGCCCAGAAGCTGGAAAATGCCTGTTTTGATGCCATTTTCACCGCGGATCATCTGGCGCTGATGCCGATGCCGCCTGCGGCTCTCCGGCGAAGTGCAACGGTAACGTCATACGATCCTCTGGTCATGCTTTCTGCTATCGCTGCCTGTACAGAACATATCGGGCTTATCGCAACCGGTTCAACCAGCTATGAAGATCCTTACTTACTGGCACGGCGTTTTGCTTCTCTGGATCATCTCAGTAACGGCAGGGCAGGATGGAATATTGTGACGACGGTTAACCCCGAGGCCGCGCGTAATTTTGGGTTGGAAAATGCGCTGCGCCATAGCGACCGCTATGCCCGTGCAGAGGAATTTTTTGACGTTGTCACCGGATTATGGGATGGCTGGTCAGATAAGGCGTTAACAATGGACAAAGAAAGCGGGATTTTCAGCGACCTGGAAAAAATTCGCCCACTTAACCATAAAGGGGAGTTTTTCTCAGTGCAGGGGCCTCTGAATATTGCCAGGCCGGTTCAGGGCTGGCCAGTTATCGCTCTGGCGGGTGCTTCTGAAGGGGCCCGGGATTTAGCAGCCCGCTCAGCAGATTTGGTGTTTGGCAATGCACGCAGTCTTGAAACTGCACAACAGTTTTATCGTGATGTGAAAGCGCGTGCACGTGCGCTGGGACGCAACCCTGACGAGATAAAAATCCTGCCGGCGTGCCAGGTCTATGTCGGCGCAACCCGGGAGGAAGCCCTGGCGAAGAAACGCTATATGGACGATCTGGTACACATTGAAAGCAACATCCCCAACCTGTCTATCCGGCTGGGCGTAGATTGTTCCGGTTTCGATCCGGATCAACCACTGCCTGAACTTCCTGTTACCGAGCAAGGACAGGGTAACCAGAGAGAATGGGTTGCCCTGGCAAGGCGGGAAAAGCTCACGGTGCGGGAACTGGCCAAGAGAGCCGCGGAGTCCGGCACCGGGGAGCTGGTCGGTACTGCAAAGGAGATTGCCGATCAGATGGAAACCTGGTTAATGAATGAAGGCTGTGACGGTTATATTATCGTGTTTCACACGGTTCCTGATGGCTATGACGATTTTATCACTATGGTGGTACCTGAGTTACAGCGCCGGGGCCTGATGCGGACTCAATATGAAGGAAACACATTGCGTGAAAATATAGGCCTTCCACGACCAATAAGCCCCCTCGATAAATAATCCAAATAAATAATAATGCTGAGCATCAAGGCATGCCTGTCTGTCTTGAATAAAAATACCTTTAATTTCAGGAGTTGAAATGGAAATAAATACCTTTAGGGAAAGTAATCAATTTACCTATTCCTGGCATGCTATTGGCGCCGGCTTACTTGCTTCTTTTGTCGGGTTCGCTTCAACATTTACGTTGATTGTGCAGGCGTTGATCAATGCAGGCGCCACGCAGCAGCAGGCGGCTACCGGCCTGATGGCGGTGTCGATTGCTATGGGGCTGGCCGGTATCCTACTCAGTTTTAAATACCGCATGCCTGTCAGTGTGGCGTGGTCCACACCCGGCGCTGCGCTATTACTTGGGCTGGGTGTCGTAAAAGGTGGATTCTCTACGACCACTGGCGCACTGATCATGGCTGCTTTTATGCTGACGCTGGCCGGATTATGGAAGCCTCTCAGCAGAGCGATAAACAAAATTCCTTCCGGCATTGCCAATGCGATGCTGGCCGGCATTATTCTGAACTTATGCGTAGCCCCGGTGCATGCGCTGGCTGCTTATCCATTGTATATTGCGCCTGTGCTTATCGTCTGGTTAATTATGCTGAAAATAAAACGCATGCTGGCAATACCTGCAGCGGCAATCACCACACTCGCCGTCATTTATTTCACGGCAAAAGTGGGGAATATTCACGCTGGCGATATCATGCCACACTTTATTCTGGTTAAACCTGAATTTACTTTCTCCGGATTCATCAGCATTGCTGTGCCGCTTTTTATTGTGACCATGGCCTCGCAGAATATTCCCGGCATGGCTGTATTAAGCGTCAATGGTTATAAGCCTGACGCCGCGCCTTTGTTTACCAGTACCGGCGTCAGCAGTTTGTTCGCTGCCCCTTTCGGTGGGCCGGCGATTGGCCTGGCCGCCATTACCGCCGCCATATGTGCAGGGGAAGAGGCAGGTGCAGATCCCGGTAAACGTTACTGGGCCGGCATCGTCTGTGGCGTAGCTTACCTATTTTATGGTCTGGCTGCCGGCGCAGCGACCCGCTTTATCTCCATTTCTCCGCCAGTCCTGATAGAGGCCGTCGCGGGTCTGGCGCTGATGGGTGCGTTAGGCAACTCGCTGATGAATGCTCTGTCAGACAAAGAAAACCGGGATGCCACCGTCATTACCTTTTTAATCACTATTGGTGGGCATGCCTTCTTCGGTATCGGCGGCGCATTCTGGGGACTGGTCGCCGGCCTGGCGATGACATTCTTTTTACGTCAGCGCCAGTTAAAAGCAGCGTAAACACCGGTTGTCTCTTTTCATGTTGAAAATAAGGAAAGTTATGCAACAGAACATCATCAGAATTGAAGCAACACCCATTTTTATGTCCGGAAACGCTGAAATTGGCGGGGTGCCGGTCAGTGGAAAGCTCTCCGGCATGATCGTTGAAATAGAAACGGCCGCAGGCATTACCGGTCATGGCTTTACGGCTATTACGGATGAAGAAGTGACCGCTGCGGTGATTAAAACCGTTGTCGCACCCAACCTGATAGGTATGGATGCCATACAGCGTGAAGCTATTATCGAGCGGTTGTACTGGTTGCTGACGCCACGTGGCCAGACCGGCTATGCAAGCCATGCTATTTCGGCCATCGACATTGCGCTGTGGGATATTGCCGGCAAAGCCACGGGCCTGCCCGTATGGAAGCTGCTGGGTGGCGCCCGCGAAGAAGTCATGCATTACACCACGTTTGGTTTCCCTTCCCTTGATGACGAGCAACTGGCGCATGCTGCCCGGACGCTGGTAAAGCAGGGACATAAGCGGATAAAAATGCTGGTAGGTTTCCACGCCATGGCCCGTCGCGATCAGGGACGTTCGCTGGACAGCGTGATCCGCCAGGATGCACGTCGCGTGCGTGCTGTGCGGGAAGCGGTGGGCGATGAGGCTGAGATTTACATCGATGCGAACTGCGGGCTCGATCATTACCACGCATTGCGTCTGGCACAGTGGCTCAAAGAGTGTGATATCGCTTTTTTTGAAGAACCCATCGTCGATAACGATCCCCACAAACTTGCCGATTTGCGCCGTCAGATCGCGGTTCCGGTGGCCGCGGGTCAGAGCGAAGGCCAGCTGTTCCGTTTCCGCGACATGCTGATGAACAATGCGGTTGATGTGCTCCAGCCTAATGTGTGCGTATGTGGGGGTTTTTCCGCGGGCCTGCGGGTGGCAAGCCTGGCGCGTGCTTTCGGCGTACCCATTGATAACGGCGGAACCTTCCCTTATCAAAATATGCACCTTCATGCTGGTGTGGCGAACGGCGGGATGGTGGAATTTCACGTCGCGGTGACCGATATCTGCCACCAACTCTTCATTGGTCTGCCTGAGCATAGCGGGGAGAGCGTCATCATGTCGTCAAAAGCGGGCCTTGGCTTTGAACTGAATAAAGACGCTTTACAAGAGTTCGCCCGGGGGCCGTTTTCACAAGGGCACGGTAAAGCCTAGCGGGTGCTTAAGGAAACCCGCGTCAGGGACGATGTGTTAACGACGACATCCTTTGGAGAAGGCATATTATGGTATTACAGCAAAAGGTCTCGCCTCACAGTACGCCGTCGCCGGTGTTTGAAGGCTGGGGCCCCGTCATGGCATATACCCGCTACGACAGTTCCGGATGGTCAGAGGTTTATACCGCGAATTCACCTGCCCTGTCGGAATTACTGGCAAACACACTTGGCATGATTCAGGCCGGACATGCGGACGCGCTGACGGCTCCCTGGCTGCGCCACGTTGATCTCGACATGGGGAAATAATTCATGTCATCCCCTTTAATGCTTTATTACTGCCCTGGACACATGTCCTTTGCGCCGCATGTCATTTTAAATGAAATTGGTCTTCCCTTTGAGCGCCGCTGTCTATCAATTAAAAGTGGCGACACCGCCCAGGCAGAGTTTCGCGCCGTCAACCCCAAAGGGAAAGTACCGGTATTAAAAACAGCAGAGGGAATACTGACCGAGTCATCAGCTATTTTGATGTATCTGGCACTCCGTTATCCCGGGGAGCATCTTCTGCCTGATGCTGCCGTGGGCCAGGCACAGGTGGTGGAGTGGCTCAACTGGCTAAGCAGTATGCTACCGGCAAGCATTGCTCTCAGGCTCCATCCCTATCGTTTTACGGATGAGCAGTCAGCCTGGGCAGGAATTCAGGCGCGAGGTCAGGCTGAATGTGAAAGTTTTTATCAGATGGTTGAGCAGAAACTTCAGCATAAAACGTGGGCAGTCAGTGAGCGCTTTACCGTTGTTGATCCGATGCTAATGATCTTTTACCGCTGGGGAGATTTACTCGGTCTTGATATGAGTGCTTTTCCCTGCTGGCAACGCCATACGGAAAATATGAGGAAGCGGCCCGCTGTATTAAAAACGCTTGCGACCGAAGAAATAACGATCTGACTTAATTTTTCTGTTCGAAAGGAGGCCACAATGGCTTTACTAAGTTTAGACGCCCTCACTGAGATAATCCGACACTACTTTATCTCATCGGATAAAAGCCTTCCGGAAGCGTTTAATGTGGATACGGATTTATTTTCTTCCGGTCTGCTCGACTCCCTGAATACTGTTGAATTTGTTATCTACCTGGAAGAAACACTTAACAAGGAAATTCATATCGGCGATTTTTCAATTTCGGCTATTAAAAACATTAATTCGGTTTATGATAGTTATATCCTGGAACAGGCAGAGGGCTGAAATAATGTCTGATACATCGCGTACGTATCTTTTTGCCTATGGCTCCTGCATGAATCAGAAAAGCCTGGATAACACATTAGGCTGCGCCAGCCACCCTTATTTCGTTGGCCCAGGAATATTGAAAAATCATCGGTTAATGTTTAATTACCCCTCTCTGAATGAGCCGGTGTGCTGCGCCAATATTATCCCTATGATGGGAAAAAGTGTACAAGGCGCGATTTATCATTTACCCGCTGAACTGTTAAAAAAAGTTGACCAACGGGAAGGCGTGTCCCTTCAGCGTTATAAACGTCAGAGGGTCTGGGTGACTTTACAAGATGGCCAGAAAATTATCGCTGACACTTATTTTGCGCAGGTCACACAGCCAACAGAAGCCCTCCCAAGTCCGCGTTACCGGCAGCTTCTGCTGGAGGGTGCCCATGATGCCGGTGTTACAGACGATTATAAACTGAATTTGATCCGCCATCTGGCACGGTTGCATCCAAGAAACACGAATGATGCCTTACCGGTTCCATCCTCCATTTAATCCAGAATTTTCCAGAGGCAATAAAAATGAAAAACAACATTGTTACGGCGATTAATCGTTGCCGTGAGAATCTGCTACGCGAAGGAAAACCTACTGATATAAAAAGTATTTATGATTGTGCTGTAAAGAACCTGGGGATTTATCGGGACAATATTCATGTCAGTACACTTCTTGAAAACATTCGCTGCGGAACTTTTGACTCCGGAAATTTACTTGATCGGTCTTGCTTTGACGACCCTGAGTTGATCGTGGGTTTTTTTGATATCCCGTATAATCCCGATGCGTTTCTGGAAGCGATGTACGTTAAGAAAATACCCATTCCCGATGTGGTCACTGATATGGTTCCCGTCTCGGAAGCGCTGCCGGTTATTATGCAGTCCTGTAGCGAAGGGTTTAATAATCCGCTTTCGGTTGCGGTGTTTGCTGAAAATTATCGGGGAGCGGTGATAAAAGAACACCACAAAGCTTATTACCTGATCGACAAATTTGTTCTGAGGTTTAAAAATTATACGCGTCAGGCGATCAATTCCCTCTGGTCCCCTACGGCTTTTGCAGAAATTATCGATGCCGATGACAAGCTGCTCACCAGCGCCAGCGCTATCTGGGTTCATCTGCATGAACATTTTCATCGTACGGGGTATCTTCCTCTGCCTGGTCATCTAAAAACGAAAAGTTCACGCAGTGGCGCAGGCGCAGAAGAGCTTCGGGTCGATATTCTCTCTTTGCTGGCCTTGATAAAACTACGCTCGAGAGAACCTGAGCTCCGTGCTGCGGTGCAGTATATTCTGGCAGAAAGACTTATCCGATATCCTCTGCAGGCTTCGCCGCAAGACAACTATGATGCGCGCTCGTCAGTCGCGTTATTCCGATATTTGTCTCGTCATGGGGTAATAGCGACTCAGGGAGGCCGATTATATTTTAAAGGAGGATATGATGCGCTTGAGCATGCATTAAAATCTATTGCAGTCAAAATCACAGCGTTTGAGCGCCAGATTAGTCAGTTGCCGGAGCCTGAAAGAAAATCGCAGTGGTCTTCCGTCCTTCCGGCACTCGCGCAGAACAATAATCAGTGGAGCCTGCAAATATAAGCGGTGTGTGGCGGGCTATTCCCCCACACGGCGAAAGCGATCATTGAAACACCCGGCCTCCGGCAGCCGGCTCAGCTGCCCGGCCCGGTCTCTTCTGCGCGCTGCGCGCAGAGCTGATCGCGCATCCATTGCCCCGCCGGGCCGGGCGGGGCCACCCGGCTCCAGACCGCATCCACTGTTATCTGTTGCGGCCAGCCGGGCACCGGCAACTCCCGCAAGACGTGATGGCCAAATTGCTGCACCAGCCAGCGCGGCAATATCGCCCAGCCAAACCCCTGTTCCGCCATCTCCAGCAATAACAGGTAAGAGGGCGCAGACCAGACGCGCCCCGCCACCTGTTGGCGGCTGTTATCCAGCCAGGTGTTCAGGCGTAGCTGGCGCACCGTTTTCAGCTGATCCATGGTCACCTGCGGCTGGTTTGCCAGCGGGTGTGACTGATGCAGCCAGACGGCGATCTCCGGTTTTATCTGCAACCGTGACATGGCGATATCGCCGGGAAGCTGCGCCTGGCTGCGAATAATACCGAGATGAGCCCTGCCCTGCTGCAACAGCGCCAGCACATCCTCATCTTCGGCAATCATGCACTCAAACTCAATGTCCGGGTAACGTTCAGAAAAACGGCGCAGCAGAAGCTCATGGTGATCGGCCTGCCAGAAATCCGAGGTCGCCATGCTCAGCCTCGGCTCAACATGATCCGCCAGCCGCAGCGCCAGTTCATCCAGCCGCTGCGCCGCCTGGAGGATCTCCTGCGCCTGCGCCAGCACGCGCTGGCCCGCGTCGGTGAGCCGGGGCTTGCGGCCTGAGCGGTCAAACAACAGCAAGCCGAGGTCGATCTCCAGATTGGCAATGGCGGTGCTGATGGTGGACTGGCTTTTGCCCAGCGCCCGTGCGGCGGCGGAAAAGGAGCCGCTTCCGGCGGTTTGTACAAACGCATTTAACGCTTCCGGTGAATACCGCATCTCGTCTATCGCTTTTTCCGATGATAACTCATTTTATTCTGGCATAAAAAACGATGAAAATATGCGCCTGATGAATGAACAGGAGGGAGTATGCAGACGCGTTCACTGAAAGAGCGGATTTTACATGCGGTAGGGTTTGAGGTGACGGCAATTGTTACCGTGTCGCCGCTGGCTGCATGGGTGATGGATAAGCCCCTGTTTGAGATGGGGGCGCTGGCGATTGCGCTCTCCACGGTCGCGATGCTGTGGAACATGGTGTACAACGCGCTGTTTGACCGCGTTTTCCCGCCGGCAAAAAAACGCGGGCTGGGGCTGCGGGCCTGCCACGCGGTGGGGTTTGAAGGCGGGTTTATCCTGATCGGCCTGCCGATTGCGGCCTGTATGCTGTCAATTACGTTGTGGCAAGCGTTCCTGATTGAGATCGCCTTTTTCCTGTTTTTCCTGCCCTATACCCTGGCCTGGAACTGGCTGTGGGACGCCCTGCGCGGCAAGTGGATCGCCAAAGAGACCTGCCGGACGTAAAGGTAAAACAATCCGGCGGGCGGTTACGTTTTCTGCTAATAGATAATGTCTGCTGACAGAGAGTTTTCTACTGCCAGCTGAAAACGCGCCGCATTCCCGGGAGAGTTGCCATGACCGTCGCCTGTTTACATACCGCCGCCAGCAATATTGCTGTGTTTGATGAAGCCGCGAACTCGCTGGCCATTGCTGCCACCCGCCTCAGCCATATCGTGATGCCGCACTGGCTGGAGGAGGCGGAAAAAAGCGGCGGCCTGACGGCGGAACAGCGGGCCAGGCTGGCAGATTTCCTGCGGAGCCTGACCCCGTTTTTTGAGGCGATCCTAATAACCTGCTCTACCCTGGGGCCGGTGGCGGAGGATTTCCCCGACGGCCCCTGCCCGGTGCTCAGAACCGATAAAATGCTGACCGACGCCCTGCACAGGCTGCCGGGGAAATCGGTGGTGCTGTGTGCGGCCCCCTCAACGCTTGCCGCCACCACCGCGCTGTTCTGCCCGCCCGGCCTCGCGCCGGAACAGCACCCGGAGGTGCGGCTTATCGCCGGGGCCTGGGAGGCGTTTAAGGCGGGTGACCACGCGCATTATCTGTCACGGATTGCGGAGGCGGCGCAACAGGCCCACCAGCAAGGGGCAGAGAATGTGGCGCTGGCGCAGGTCTCCATGACCCCGGCCGTGCGCCTTTTTCCGCCACAGCGGCGCCCCCTGACCAGCCCCCATCTGGCCCTGCAACACTGCTTCGGCCGCTGACCGCCGCGTCACCCAGAAAAACAGACAAGGGAACACGATGTCACTCTGGTTATCACACCCTCTTTTCCTGCCCTCGGTGGTGGTTGGCGTCACCCTTCTGCTCTGGGCGACCGCGCTGCTGCCGGAGTTCATCACCGCGTTGCTGTTTTTCACCGTGGCGATGGCGGCAAAAATCGCGCCGCCGGGCGTCATTTTCGGCGGCTTCGCCTCGTCGGCTTTCTGGCTGGTGTTCAGCGGGTTTGTGCTGGGCGTGGCGATCCGTAAAACCGGGCTGGCAGACCGGGTGGCGGGAATGCTGTCCGCCAGGCTGACGGACTCCTGGCTGCGGATGGTGGCGGCCGTGGTGTTGCTGAGTTACGCGCTGGCCTTTGTGATGCCGTCCAACATGGGGCGCATTGCGCTGCTGATGCCGGTGGTGGCGGCTATGGGCGCACGCGCCGGTATTGAGGAAGGCACCCGCGCCTGGCACGGCCTGGCACTGGCGGTGGGGTTCGGCACCTTCCAGCTTTCCGCCACCATTCTGCCCGCCAACGTGCCCAACCTGGTGATGAGCGGCGCAGCGGAAGGGGCATTCGGCATTCATCTTGAGTACCTTTCCTACCTGCTGCTGCACACGCCGGTGCTCGGCATCCTGAAGGGGCTGGTGCTGATCCTGCTCATTCACCGCCTCTTCCCGGGGCAGCCGTCCCCTCCGCGTGAACCTGCCCCGGTGACGCCGATGAGCGCGGCAGAGAAGCGGCTGGCCTGGCTGCTGGCCGCAGTGCTCGGGATGTGGGTCAGCGAAAGCTGGCACGGCATCAGCCCGGCCTGGACAGGGTTGGCTGCCGCCTGCATCACGCTGCTGCCGCGGGTGGGGTTTATTACCGGCGAGGAGTTCTCGGCGGATGTGAACCTGCGCACCTGTATTTATGTGGCGGGGATTCTGGGGCTGGCCGTGACCGTGACGCAGACCGGCATCGGTAATGCGGTGGGGCAGGCGCTGCTGCACGCCCTGCCGCTGGACCCGGCTCGCCCGTTCACCAGCTTTGTGGCCTTGACCGGCATCACCAGCGTCCTGAATTTCATCATGACCGCCAACGGTGTGCCGGCGCTCTACACCACGCTGGCACAGAGTTTCGCGGATGCCACCGGTTTCCCGCTGCTGTCCGTGATTATGATTCAGGTATTGGGCTACTCCACGCCGTTGCTGCCCTATCAGGCCTCGCCGATTGTGGTGGCGATGGCCTTGGGCAAGGTGCCGGTACGCGCCGGTATGCTGTTGTGCCTGGCGCTGGCGGTGGTCACCTTTCTGGTGCTGCTGCCGCTGGATTACGCCTGGTTCCGCGCCCTGGGAAAACTTTAAGAAACATGCGGGCACCGGTTCTTCGGGTGCACGAAAGCGCACTGTTATCACCTCAGAGAGGGTTCTCTTCTTCTCTCTTATACTCTTTTGTATGAACACATATCTCTTTTGAGAGAATAACCTTTGCCAAAAAGCGGGCTCACGCACTGCGGTTAACGTGGAGATAGAAGATGAAATTTCCTGGTATTCCTGAAAATGAAGAAGAGCGGCTGAAGTCGCTGTATATGATTGATCTGCTTGATACCAGGGATGATGAGCGCTTCGAACGTTTAACCCGCATAGGGAAAAAGCTGTTCCAGGTGCCGGTCGCGCTGATTAGCCTGCTCGACCGCGATCGCCAGTGGTTGCTCGCCTGCCAGGGGCTGAACACACGTGAAACCACACGTGATGTCTCGTTTTGTGGCCATGCGATTTTGCAGGAAGGGCCATTTATCGTGAAGGATGCCTGTCTCGATGAGCGTTTTCACGATAACCCGCTCGTGACGGGCGAGCCATTTATCCGTTTCTATGCGGGTTACCCGGTACATCTGCCGGATGGCGCTGTGGTAGGGACACTGTGCCTGATAAGCTCCACGCCGCGTGATTTTAACGACGATGATATCGCCTCACTAAAAGATCTGGCGCTTGTGGTGGAAGATGAATTTTATGTGATAAACATGGCGATGACCGACAGCCTGACCGGTATTCCCAACCGGCGTGGCTTTTACCACAGCGGAGAAAAACGTTTTAAGGAACTGCGGCGTCATGAAGCGCGGTTCAGCATTATCTATTTCGACCTTGATAAATTTAAACCGATTAATGACCTGTGGGGACATACCGAAGGCGATGAGGTGCTGAAGATTTTTTCGGCACAGCTGAGCCGGCATCTGAGCCCTAAAGATATCGTCGGGCGACTTGGCGGCGATGAGTTTGCCGTCTTGCTGACGAAAGCAAGCCATACCCAACTCTTCCTGAATAAACTGCGTGAAAGTCTGGAGGTGCATAACCAGCACGCCGGCAAGCCTTATAACATCAATTATTCCTACGGCACCCTTAACAGCGATTCAGGTGAATATGGCTCGCTGCTGGATATGGTCAAAGAGAGCGACAGCTCGATGTACCTTGAGAAGCGTAAGAAAAAGCTGGAATAACGAACGGGATGAGCCATATCCGTTCTCCAGGTTTTTGCGGCCCTTACAGGCTGAAATTAAACGCAATGGAGATGCGTGGGCGGGTGGCGGTGACCCGCGTGACGGCATGTTGCAGCCACGAGGGGAACATTACCAGGGTGCCGCTTTTCGGCGTGATGGCGGTGGTTAACCCGGCGCTCAGGCAGTCGGCGATGCGCATCCGCAGCTCCGGGTTATACATGGAAGGCAGCACACCGCGCGGATCGTGGAACTCCAGTTCGCCGCCGGTCGCCGCTTCTTCCGCCCCGCTGTGGCCGTCATCCACCCAGTAGACGCCCGACCAGAACGCGCCGGGGTGGGCGTGCAGGGCATTGGCATTGCCGGCCTGGTTAACGTTCGCCCAGGCGTTGATTTTCCAGTCAAACTCCGGCAGCACCAGCCCCTGTTCCGGGTGCTGCACGGCCGTCAGCTCGTAGGCCAGCGCGCGGGCAAATGCCGTCAGTGCTACCGCCCCGGCACCCGGCCACTGGGTGAAATCAGCGGCGGACTGCCAGCCCCCGACGTTGCTGTGCCGCACGCCAAGGTTGTCCTCTGCCTGCCGCTGGGCAATTTCCGCTTTCAGCGCCGCATTGAGTTCCGCCGCAGCGGGGTGTTCGACCAGCGCCAGCGGCGTGACGAACAGGCGTTGAATGCGGATATCCTGCGGGTTCAGCAAGTCAGGAAAGGATGATGCAGGGACAGATGACATGGTACAGCTCCAGGCTATTTTCAGCGGGCAAACCGCCGCACACCGCAGTGTATTAGGAATAATCTTAGAGAGGATACCAGACACTTGATCGCAGGTCTTTGTTTATCGTGGGGAAGCCACAGGGGCGGGCGCGCCCTGACTACCGGCCGCGCCCGTCGGGGGAAAATCAGGGCGGGGTACTGACCCGGCGGCGGCGGGACAGCACATACCCAGCGACGGCGCAGACGGCGATCCCCCAGGGGATGAGCTGCACCCGCGGGGAGTCGCTGCCGCTGAGCAGTTGCAGGTTCATGACCATCATTATGAGGGTGGCGGACATGCCGGTCAGGGCCAGCAACGGCGCCCAGAAGGTGCGCCATGCACTGCTGCCCGGCGCGTGAGTACGCCGGAAGAACACGATCACTGCCGCCGAGACGCCCACCTGAAGCACCATAATGCACAGGGTCGCGATAGCCGAGCCAAAGGCGAAAATGTGCACCATCGGGTCCAGGTTGGTGCTGCCCATCCCCACCAGCATTAACAGCAGGATCACGCTGTGCAGGTGGCTGGCGTTATGCGGAGTGCCGTTGGTCGGGTGGGTGCGGCACAGCTCTTTCCAGATCAGGCCGTCACGGCTGATGCTGAAAATGTAGCGTGAAATATTGTTATGGAAAGCCAGCGCCGCAGCGAACAGGCTGGTGATCAGCAGGACGGACATGGTGTCCACCGCCCACTGGCCGACATACTGGCGGGTGATGTCAAACACGAAATTCCCCGGGTCGCGGCGGGCGATCGTCACCAGTTCGTCAAAACCGTAGGCCTGCACCAGCGCCCAGCTGGTAAAGCAGAAAAATGCAGTGATCAGCAACAGGGCGCAGACCGTGGCACGCGGCACCGTTTTTTGTGGGTCGCGGCACTCTTCGGCATAGATCGCCGTGGACTCAAACCCGATAAAAGCGGCAATGGCAAAGATAAAGGCGATGCCTAAGTTGCCGTGCAGAAATACCGACGGCTGAAAGGAGGCGAAGGTCAGCGGCCCGCTCTTGTTGACCAGCAGCATGACGTCGGTCAGCAGCACAATCGCCACTTCCGCCAGCATCAGCACGCCCAGCAGCTTTCCGCCGACCTCCACCCGCTTAATCCCCAGCACCCAGGCGATCACCACACACAGCATACTCAGCGCCCACCAGGGCACCTCTATGCCCAGGTGCTGTGCCAGAAACAGCTGGGTGAAGAAGCCCAGCATCGCTACCACTGCGGTCTGGATGGCGCAGTACGCCAGCAGCGCCAGCACTGACGCCGGGCCGCCCCAGTGTTCCCCCAGGCCGGTGGCGATGTAGGTGTAAAACGCGCCGGCGCTTTTCACATGGCGGCTCATGGCGATGTAGCCCACCGAGAACAGCATCAGGATCAGGCAGGCCGCGATGTACACCACCGGAATGCCCCCACCGTTACCGGTAAAAATCGCCACCGGCAGGCCACCGACCACCCCGGTCAGGGGCGAGGCGGCCGCCACCACAAAGAAAACCAGAGAAAAGAGACCCAGCGTGTTCTTGCGTAAACCGCCGCTGGCTTGCGCGTTGCCGGTGACGCCCGGAGCCGCTGTGTTATCTGAATCAATTACATTGCTCATCGCCGGTGCCTTTCCTGTCAGTGAGAAGTTACTCAGGTGTTGGTTCCTGAGGCAGGTGACTCACCGGAATCATTCATCAGCGCGTGCGGCCGGGATAGAAAAAATCGGACAGCGCAAAGGTGCAGCGGCCGCACCCTTTTAGGGCAGTCAGTGGTAGCAGAGGCGCTCCCGGTAAGCCTCGTGCAGGATACGGCGCTGGTAGTCCAGCGGCGTGGTGCTGACCAGCTTTTTGAACTCCCGCAGGAAGTGGGACTGGTCACTGAACCCCAGATCCAGCGCCAGATCGGAGCAGGCGGGCGATTCCGGCTGGTGGAGGCAGTTCAGGGCGGACTGGCAGCGGATAATGCGGCTGAAGGCTTTGGGTGACAGGCCGGTGTCCTGCCGGAACTGGCGCTGGAGGGTGCGGCAGGTGTAGCCGGTCAGCGCCGCCAGCTGCTCAACCCGGATGTTGCCCCGCAGCCCGCGGATTGCACGCAGGCTCTGCGAGGTCACGGCAGAGGATTTACGGGTCAGCCGCCGGGTGAAGTAGTGGTTAAACAGCGCCACCTGCTGTGAAAACAGCGTATTTTCCACAATGTGTTCAAAGGCCGGGCGCGCGCCGGGGATCACGTCCAGAAAACCGAACTCCCGGTCGGTGAGTTCTTCCGCCATCACATCCAGGAAATCGGGCATCACGCCGGGGGCGAAGCGCACCCCAAAATAGTGATGACCCGCTTTCAGCTCGGCACTGCGCGCTTCCAGCGTGGTGCCGCACACCCTGGCCATCGGCCGGGTGGCGTCACAGTCAAACAGGATGTCCACACAGCCGTCAGGGATCGCCAGCGTCATGCCGGCCATGGGTGCCCTGTCAAACCGGTAGAAATGGGAGATCGCCGGGTTCTCGGATCCCATGACGGTGTAGTGCCGGGCAGCGCTGAGCACAAACCAGGGCTGCTCAGGGTGGATAACGGCATGGCGGCGGGTAAGCAGGGCATCTGGCATTGTCAGGTTCTCGGGTAGCGGGGCGATAACCATGAACCATGCAAGCCGGATGCCAGCTGCCACTGTTTGCCTTGTCGCAAATCTTCAATACAGCCGGTTGCCGCCCGCGTTATTGATAACCCCGTTCATCGCGCTGACCAGGCGCAACTCACTGAAACAGGGGTACCGGCATGACAGATTCGACGCACATTGATTTTATCTACCTTTCCGAGCCGGACATGATCCGCGCCGGGGTCACGGATATGGCAGCCTGTGTGGATACCATGGAAGAGATGTTCGGCCTGCTCTACCGGGGTGACTACCGCATGGCCGGGCCGAATAACGACTCACACGGGGCGATGGTGACCTTTCCTGAGCACTCGCCCTTTCCCGCCATGCCGAAACCCACTGCCGATCGCCGGATGATGGCGATGCCCGCCTACCTGGGCGGCAGCTTCTGTACCGCCGGGGTGAAATGGTACGGCTCGAATATCGAGAACCGGCAGAAAGGGCTGCCGCGCTCCATCCTGATGTTCACCCTCAGCGACGCCGACACCGGCGCGCCGCTGGCATTTATGTCTGCCAACCTGCTCTCCGCCTACCGTACCGGTGCGGTGCCGGGGGTGGGCGCACGCCACCTGGCGCGCCGTGATGCCAAAGTGATTGGCCTGCTGGGGCCGGGCGTGATGGGGAAAACCGCCGTTGCCGCGTTTATCGCGGTTTGCCCGCAGATCGATACCCTTCAGGTGAAAGGGCGCGGCCGCAAAAATCTGGATGACTTTCTCTCCTGGGTCAGCCAGACCTACCCGCAGATTACCCAGGTGCGGGTGGTCGATACGCTGGAAGAGGTGGTGCGCGGTGCGGACATCGTCACCTATTGCAGCTCAGGCGAAGTCGGTGACCCGGCCACCTACCCGCTGGTAAAACGCGAATGGGTGAAGCCGGGCGCGTTTCTCGCTATGCCGGCCCTGTGCAATATCGATGAAGGCATGGAACAGCCTGAGGTACGTAAGGTGTTGGATAACACCGGCTTGTACCAGGCCTGGTATGACGAAGTGCCGAAGCCGGCGCACCACACTATCCCGGTGATCGGCGTGCGGTTTATGGACATGCTGGCCGAGGGGAAAATAACCCGCGACCAGCTGGAGGACATCGGCAAAATCGTCGCCGGTGACGCGCCGGGCCGCCTGAACGACGACGAAATCATCCTGATGTCCGTGGGCGGTATGCCGGTGGAGGATGTGGCCTGGGGCACGGTGGTCTACCGCAATGCCCGAGAGAAAGGCATCGGCGTCACCCTCAACCTGTGGGAATCCCCTGCATTACGCTGAAACGTATCACCCTGCCGATATACATTCCGGCAGTGCGCGGCGCTGCCCTTTTATCTGATGGAAAACACCATGACCAAAATAACCAAAGTCACTACAGGTTCTGTTTTTGAGCAAAAAGCCAGCTATTCACGCCTCGTCAACGTCGATAACTGGATCTACGTCTCCAATACTGCCGGGCGCAACCCCGCGACCAAAACCATCCCGGAGGCGGTCACCGACCAGACGCACCAGGTGTTTGCCAATATCGAAGCCGCGCTGGCGGCCGTGGGCGCCACGCTGGCCGATGTGATCGCCTCCCGGGTGTTTATCCAGGACCCGGCCGATGTCCCGGCGGTGATGGCGATCATCGGTGACAAATTCCACGGCATTAACCCGGCCTCCACCGTGACTTGCCCGCCGCTCGGCTCAACGGTCTACAAGGTTGAAATCGAGGTCACGGCTTACCACGGCGCATCCCAGGCCGATGTGGAAACCATTACCCTGTAAGCTCCGCCTGCCCCTCCCGGCAACCCGATTTGAAGAGGTGTTTTATGGCTCCAGCTATTACCCCGGTGCGCACCGCCACCGGGTTCCCCGCGTCCACCCACGTGGTGGTGATTGGCGGCGGCATCGTCGGCCTGACCGCCGCGCTGACGCTGGCCGAGCGCAATATTCCGGTGGTACTGCTGGAAAAAGGCCGCCTGGCGGGGGAGCAGTCATCACGCAACCTTGGCTGGGTGCGTAAAACCAGCCGCCACGCCGGGGACATCCCCCTGGCGCTGGCCGCTGACCGGCTCTGGGCCGCGCTGCCTGAACGCGTGGGGCGCGACGTAGGCTACCGGCAGGCCGGGATTATGTTTGTGGCCCGCACAGAGGCGCAGATGGCGATGCATGAGAACTGGCTGACCTCAGTCAGCGATCTTTCGCTCAACTCCCGCCTGCTGAGCCGGGCGGAGATCGCTGCCCGTGTACCCGGGGGGCGCGGGCAGTGGGCCGGTGGGATTTACACCGCCAGCGACGGGCGGGCAGAGCCAACGCTGGCGGCCAGCGCGATTGCCGCAGCGGCCATCGCCAGAGGCGTGGTGATCGTGGAGAACTGTGCGGTGCGCAGCCTCACGACAGCAGGCGGGAAGGTCAGCGGTGTGGTCACGGAACAAGGCGAGATCCGCTGTGAACAGGTGCTGCTGGCGGGCGGGCTGTGGTCGCGGCGCTTCCTCGGCAACCTCGGCATTTCCCTGCCGACGCTGCCGCTTATCTGCTCCGTGCTGCGCACCAAACCCATGGCAGGGCCGACCGAAATTGCGGTGGGCGCGCCCGATTTCTCCTTCCGTAAGCACAAGGACGGCGGTTTTATCATCACCCAGCGGGGTGCGCTTGATGCCTCCCTGACGCTGGATCACCTGCTGCTGGGGCCGCGTTACCTGCCCCAGCTCCGCACGCAGCGGGATTTTCTGCGTATCTCACTGGGGAAAGATTTCCTGAAAGATCTGGCCCTGCCGCGCCGCTGGGGCACGAAAAAAGCCTCACCGTTTGAACGTGTCCGCACCCTGGACCCGCAGGCTAACCCGGTGCTTAACCGGGAAGCGATGACTAACCTGATGGCGGCGTGGCCGGCATTTGAACGGGCGGAAATTGAAGAGGCCTGGGCGGGCGTGATTGATGTCACGCCGGATTCCAACCCGGTGATCGGGCCGGTCGCCGCCCTGCCCGGCCTGACGGTCGCCACCGGGTTTTCCGGGCATGGTTTCGGCACCGCCCCCGCCGCCGGGCAACTGGCGGCGGATATGGTGTCCGGCCAGGCCCCTCTTATCGATCCGTCTCTGTACCGGTTTGACCGCTTCTGAAAAGGATATGTGCCGCTGCTGATGTTCAGCTTCCTGATGAAACGGCCTGCGAATTACGTTACGTTTCAGAGGGAATGTCTCACAAGGAGCGGAAAGATGACGTCAAAAAGGCTGTTTATTGTGCACGGTTTTATGGCTGGCCCCGATCACCACTGGTTTGGCTGGCTCAAAAAAGAGGCTGAGTTACTGGGGATGGCAGTGCATGTCCCGGCGACGCCTGATCCGATGGCTCCGGACGACGCCGCATGGCTTTCTGCCTTGCAGGCGGCCGTCGGTGAGGTTGACGGCGAGACCTGGTTCGTCGGGCATAGCCTCGGTTGCATTACCACCCTGCGCTACCTGAACCAACAACCGCCCGGCAACCATGCCGGCGGCGTGATAATGGTATCGGGGTTCAGTGAGCCGGTGCCTGCCCTGCCGGAACTGGACGCGTTCACCCGTGCCCCACTCGACACGACGCACATCATCGAGCATGTGCCCCACCGGATGGTGATAGCCTCGCTGAACGATGAGATTGTGCCGCCTGCCCTGACCCTGCGCCTCAGCCAGCAGCTTAATGCGCCGTTTTATGGGCTGCCGGAGAGCGGTCATTTTCTTGACCGCGACGGCTTCTGTGAATTACCGCTGGTCGCCGGATTATTACGCAGGTTAATCGAGGAATAACGTAACTCACCCGAGAAAGCCCATGAAGGAAATCATGGCCATTTTCATCTGTTTTAGCGGCATGATGCCCTAAATTTACCTAAAAAACCCTGATTATCCCTTGTAGAGGATAAAACTTGTGTTATCCCCTAAAGGGGATAAAATCATGCTTATCCCCTATTCCGGATAATGAGCGTGTTTCGATGAACATTACCTCTCCAGAAATGCTGGCGCAGGCCATGCATAACCAACGTAAAGCCAAAAACCTCAGCCAACAGGCGGCGGCCGCCACTATTGGTGTCAAACAGGCCACGCTGTCCGCGTTTGAAAATCATCCGGGCGGCACCCGGCTGGAAACGCTGTTTAAATTGCTGGCTGCATTAGACCTTGAACTGCACCTGCAACAGCGTGATGCCGGCACCCCAACCCAGTGGGATCAGGAATGGTAAGCCAGCAACTCACCGTGGCCCTGAATGGGCTGGTGGTCGGGCAGCTTGAAAAACGTGGCGGCATGACGTTCCGTTACGATGAAAGCTGGCTGGCACGGCCGGGCGCGCGGGCGATTTCACTCTCATTGCCGTTGCAGGCCGGGCGCTTTGAAGGGGACGTGGTATACAACTTTTTCGATAACCTGCTGCCCGATAATGAGCGCGTGCGCGGCCGTATTCAGGCACGTTTCCATACCCCGACCCGCCAGCCTTTTGACCTGCTCAGCAGCATCGGCAGCGACTGCGTGGGCGCGATCCAGCTCTACCCCACCGGCACGTTTATTAACCCGGTCACTGAAATTCATGCCGACCCGCTCAGCGAACCGCAGATCGCCGCACTGTTACGGGGCTATCAGTATGCCCCGCTGGGCATGGAGGCTGAGAGTGATGACTTCCGTATTTCACTCGCCGGTGCGCAGGAAAAAACCGCCCTGCTCCGTTATCGCCAGCAATGGTACCGGCCGCGGGGCAGTACGCCGACCAGCCATATTTTCAAGCTGCCGGTCGGGTATATCGTGGCGAATAACATCGATCTCAGCGAGAGTTGTGAAAACGAGTGGCTCTGCCTGCAACTGGCGCGGGCTTTTGGTTTCCGCGTTCCGGATGCGGAAATCGCGCATTTTGATGACCAGAAAGCGCTGATTGTGGAGCGGTTTGACCGGCGCTGGTCGCAGGACGGCAGCTGGCTGATGCGCCTGCCGCAAGAGGACTTCTGCCAGGCTCTGGGGGTGGCTCCGGCCCTGAAATATGAGGCTGACGGCGGGCCGGGCATTGCCGCCGGCATGAAACTGCTGCTTGGCTCCCAACAGGCGATCGCGGACCGGGAGACCTTTTTCCGCAGCCAGATCCTGTTCTGGCTGCTGGCAGCCATCGACGGGCACGCCAAAAATTTCAGCCTGTTCCTGGAGCCGGGCAGCGCGTACCGGCTGGCCCCGCTGTATGACATCCTCTCCGCCTACCCGCTGATGACCCCGTCGGGTATCGCCCCGCAAAAAGCGAAAATGGCCATGGCGGTAAGAGGCAAAAACCGTCACTTCCATTGGGCGACGATCCTGCCGCGCCACTATGTGGCGATGGCAAAAAGCGTGGCGTTTTCTGCCGCGCGGGCCGCCGATCTGCTTGAGGAGATGGCAGCACAAACCGAGGCGGTCATTACCCGCGTAGAACGCCACCTGCCGAACGGTTTCCCGGCATTCATCAGCGATCCGATTTTCTCCGGGCTGCGGAAACAGGCCCAGAAGATCCTCTGACGCGATCCTGCCTGGCTTATCAGCAGGATCCAGCGTGAACCCAACCGATCGCGGAAGCGGGATGTTATCAGCCTGTTATTGGCGGCTAAAACGCAGCAGAACGCGTTTTACGGCGTTCCGGGAGACGATCCAAGGATGGATCGAAAAGGATCGTCTCGCCGCTCTGCATGCGTTCCAGCGCGTTTTACGCGGCTTTTTTGCGGGTGCTGCGCTTTTTGATCTCTGCCTGCAACTGTTTGATGTTGGCGGTATCACCGGTGATCGTGTACCAGTCCAGCCATTTACGCAGATCGGCCAGGGTGATTTTTTCAGAAGAATCAAATGCTTCAAGTTTCTGGCGGTACTCTTTCATCAGGCTGATGCACCGGCGCGCCCATTTTCCTTCCAGATCCGATCCGGCCACCGCGTGGGGGCGGCGTGGTAAACGCGGGCGCAGGGGTTTGGCCGCGCGCTGCCCTGACTCGATCACATAGAAAAATTTGATCGCCGTGACGGAACGTCCCACTTTGACCGGCTGCCAGCTCACGGAAATATCCGTATTGGCGTTGATCCGCTCTACCGCCGGCACCAGCACGTCACGCTTGAAAAAACGGTACTCTTCGTACTTGCCCACCAGCCCGGTGCGCTCTTTCATCCAGTCGATCTCGAAAGGATCGGTTTCGATGATCCCGTTCTGCCGGGAATTACGCGCCAGGTTGCGGAACTTCACCAGCCAGCTGTAGAGCCGGAAGGCAAAAGGCGTGTCCAGCCGGGAGACGTGCTCGAAGTCAACCTGGGTAAACTCTTTTTTCAAATCATACAGATAGGGAACAACATCCGGTGAGAAACGGATGGTGACATCGGCGGTATTGTCTGAGGCATCGTAACGGATCGAAGAGAACCAAAAGCGTTTGACCTTGTCCAGGCGCTTTTTTTTCTCATCCCACTCGTAGGTGATGATCGGTTTGCTGCCCAGCGAATCGGCGGCTTTTTTGAGCTGCTGATGGGTATGTGAGGGGTGAACACCAAACATCTTTTCAAAATCAGCAGGATAGAGTGTGTAGAGACCATCCGGCTGTACTTTTTTGCTGTCAATCTGGACCAGGGCTAAGTAGAGCAGACGCATCTCATCGAGTGTGGCGCTGTAGGCACCTTCAAGCAACTTGTTATCCTGCGTAACATACAGTTTTTTAACGTCCAGCTTAGCCATGTGCTTTCCGACAGGTGATATTTTAGCAAAATATATCACCTTAAAAACCGAGTTATCAACAGATCCTGAGATCACGTTAAGCCGCAAATCTTATCACGTTAAGCCGCAAATCTTATCACGTAAGACCGCAAATCTTATCACGTCAAGCCGCAAATCTTATCACGTATCCCTCTGTAAGCCTTTGAACTAAATAGTGAAAAACGCCCCTAGAAACAAGAAACAATAGAAACAAGAAACAAAGAAAAAAACAAACTAACGCAGCTTCGCTTTGTTTTTTAAGATCTGAAGATTGTGAGATCAATCAACTTCAGCATAATTGCAAAACAAGGCTATTCAACAATGATTAATTCGGTATTTCATTGTTTTGTAATAGATAATAAGGAAAGTAAGACCGCAAATCTTATCACGTTTGCCCATCTGCCTGCCGGATCATGCTTCGCCCCAGGATCCCAGCCCCAGGATCGTGATTTATCACGCTGCGAAATAGCGCATCCCTGCGGATGAACCGCAAAACTTATCACGTATGCGTTTCCCAATCCGGACGCGGCACCAGAAATGCACCGCAAAAGGTATCACGTTTAAGGACGTCCCCTTACCTATATAATTCTTTGATAAATAGCAGTTTATTTCAAATATCTGACTTCGCCCGAAAACATATCACGTTTGGGAGACTCTTCACCGCCTGCGCTGACGTTCCGGATAAATGGTACCGCAAATCTTATCACCTTAAGACAAAAAGCAGTGTCATAGAGATACTGCTTTGGTACCAAAACAGGCATTAACCGGCGTTATTTTGATGCCGGTTTGATACTGACCCGAATCTGAAGGCGAGTTACCATGCCGTGTTTTATGGAAGAAATGGGAAAGCGCAGAAGAAAGGTTCAGATAAAAGGCGTTTTTTGAGAAACAGTCCTCTTGCTTTGGCTGCATCAGCTGGCCTGCATCGTGATGGCGTCTGCAGGGCTGAGGCCGCCGGGTTTGCCTGTATCGCCACCGCCGCACAGGCAAAAAGGCGGGCGAACGCCCATGTTCAGCACCGCAAAACTTATCACGTTTGCACCGCTTACCCGGTAAAAATCTGGTGCTGTTTTGATGCCGTATCAGTATGTTAAACACACTGAAAATATCCCTTTTTAGTACCAAAAAAGCACCGCAATTCTTATCACGTTTCACAGATTACCTTTTTGAGCCGGCCCGCCGCCGGGAAATGTTCGCTCTACCTGTTTATTGATCTGTATAAAGGAAGGGAAACGAGCGCCATGACCGCATTCAGTGAACTACCCGGCTGCACAGACAGTGCAGAGGCTCTCCGGGTAGAGAGCCGGGTGAACTCCCATCTCTGCCCTTCCTTAATAGAAGAGGGATAAGCCGCCTTTCCTTACCCACTGAAAACAGGGTTGAATTGTGTTCCGTTTTGATATTCAATTGGTACCAATTCAGCACTTAATTAACTCCAGGAAGGTATCATGATTATACTCATCGGTAGCCAGAAAGGCGGATGCGGCAAGTCAACCACCGCGGCCAATATCTGTGCAGAGCTGGCCCGCCAGGGCAAGGATGTCATTCTGGTGGATGCAGACCGCCAGGGCACGGCCTCAAACTGGGTAACAGACCGGAACGGGCAGGAAAGCCTGCCGGTGGTTCACAGCATCCAGAAATTTGACAATATTCGCGAAACGCTGCTCGACCTGGCTAAACGGTATGAATACGTGGTGGTGGATTCCGCCGGGCGTGACAGCCGGGAGTTGCGTACCGGCATGACCGCGGCCGATGTGCTGCTGGTGCCGTTCCGCCCTTCACAGCCGGATCTGGATACCCTGCCGAAGCTCAATGACATCATCACTCAGGCGCTGGACATCAACGAGACGCTGCGCCCCTGCGCGATGCTGACCATGGCCCCGACCAACCCGGTGATTAATGAGACACAGGAAGCCAAAGATTATCTGGCGGACTTCCCCATCCTTAACCTGCTGAATACCGTCATCCGTGACCGTAAAATTTACCGTGACTGTATGTCTGAGGGCAAAGGCGTGGTGGAAATGGATAACGGCAAAGCGAAAGCGGAAATTCAGTGCCTGGTACAGGAGCTGATCTCATGGTAAAACGCCGCGAAGCCCCGGCTATTCCAGTCGATAAAAAAATAGAAGCGTTTGCTGCCCAGGCCGACCATATTGTCACGGCAGAACCCATGCACGATAAAGATGCCAAGCGTGATTACAAAGCGATTCGCGTCCCCTTTAACGAATATGAGTTCGCGCAGCTTGAAGCCCTATGTGAAAAAACGCAGCGCTCGAAGCTGAATATGATCCGTTACGCGCTGGCGTTTTACGCAGAGCATGGTCAGAACGAGCTTCCCTGATACTCTTTTAGCTCTCTTTTAGTACCAAAAAGGCACCTTTAAAGTGCCTTTTTAATATCAAAAAAATGCCTCCATATGCAGGCCGCTGTTTTTTGATTTTTTATATTCCTTCCTGCCCTGCTCATCCTTAAGGACGATAGTTTTCTTACACCTGCAATGTTTTTATGTTTTCAGCCCCCTCTTCCGTCAGAGACTGAATAACGCAAAGGCAAAGCGATGAACAATAAACTCGATGCGCTGACCTATTACGCAGCGACAAAAAAATATCACCTGCATTTCCCCTCATTAACAGACGATATCGACGTTGACGTCGTTATTATTGGGGGTGGCTTCTCCGGCATTAATACTGCATTGGAACTGGCAGAAAAAGGGATCACAAATGTCGCTGTGCTGGAGGCCCGCCATCTTGGCTATGGCGGCACCGGGCGCAATGGTGGGCAAGTGATGGCGGGCATCGGCCATGACATCGAGGCCGTCAGTAAACATGTCGGTAAAGAGGGGATGGAAACCCTGTTCAAAATGGCGAATCTGGGGGCCGGGATCATCCGCGACCGCATCGCCAAATATCAAATTGATGCAGATTTCATCCCCGGCTATGGCTACCTCGCCTATAACGCCCGGCAGGCCAAGACGCTGCACCAGTGGGAAAAAGAGTTCAGGTCGGTGACGCCGGATGAGGAGATTGCCCTGTATACCGGGGCTGACGTTAAAACGGTGATAGGCTCCGATGCCTACTGCGCGGCGCTGAAACATATGGGCGGCGGGCAGATCCACTCCCTGAATATGCTGCTGGGCTCGGCGCAGGCCGCCCATTCGCTCGGGGTGAAGATTTATGAATCCTCCCCGGTGCTCAACGTCACCTATGGGCCGCGTGTAACCGTGCGTACCGCGATGGGAACGGTGCGGGCGGCCAAACTGCTGTGGGCCTGCGACAGTTTCCTTAACAAACTGGAGCCGGAGATCCACGCCAGGACTCTGGTAACCTACTCATTTCAGATTGCCACTGCGCCGCTGACAGAGGAGATGGTCAACCGCATCAGCCCTATCCGCGGCGCGTACAGTGACATCCGCCCGGTGATCAATTACTACCGCGTCACGCGGGAAAACCGCCTGCTGTTCGGCAGCGCCACACGTTATCTGGAATATATGCCGGGCGACTTTGCCCGCTGGAACCGCACGCTGATGCTGCAGATCTTCCCCTGCTTGCGTGATACCCACATCGATTTCGCCTGGGGCGGGCCGATGGCGTGCAGCGCCAATCTGTTCCCGCAGATCGGCACCCTGCGCGATCACCGCAACGTCTTCTATGTGCAGGGTTACTCCGGCTTCGGTGTCACACCGTCACATATCGTCTGCAAAGTGCTGGCAGAAGGCATCAACGGTGGATCGCCGCGTTATGACCTGATGAGCCGCATTCCCCACGCCACCATTCACGGGCGTGACCGCTTGCGCAACATGCTGGTGACCGCCGGCAAACTGATGCATCAAACCTCCGGCTTCTGGAAAGGCCGCAACTGATCTTATTGAGAGGATAGCCATGAACCCCCTGAAACTAAACCATGCCACCCCACCCCTTACCGCCATCGGCAGCGTCAGCAACCTGGGTGCCACCGTCGTGGAGGGTGACCCACAAGTGTCGGTGGCGATGATCTACGGCGAACCGCAAGACGCGTTCACCTGTGGGCTGTTTGCCTCAACCCGCGGCGCCTTCCGCATGACGTACCCCTTCACCGAACACGCCACGATGTTGGAAGGGGAAGTCGAGATCACCAATGAGCTGACCGGCGAGTCAGAACGCTATAAAGTGGGCGACGGCTGGTTTGTGGAACAAGGGACACCCACCACCTGGCGGGTGCTCACTGACCATTTTGTCAAACACTATCTGGCCAATGTCGAAGATCGTTAAGGAGTTCCCATGAGTGATGTGGCATTACTTCAGGGAGTGCGGGCCGCACTGGCACACCCGCAGGGGCATTATATCGATGGGCAGGCGGTAACCGGCAACGGTGATGCCTTTCCGGTGATCAATCCGGCTACCGGGCAGACGCTGGCCGAGGTCAGGGCGGCAGACGGTGCCCAGGCGGATGCCGCAATGGAGGCCGCATCCGCGGCCCTGGCAGGGTGGCAGGCGATGCCGACGCTGGCGCGCGGCACCTTATTGCTGAAGCTGGCCGATGCGCTGGCCGCCCACCGTGAGGAGCTGGCTCAGCTGGAAAGCCTCTGTTCCGGCAAGACCCTGATGCTGGCGCGGATGCTGGAGATTGAACAATCGGTGGCTTTCCTGCGCTACTTTGCCGGCTGGGCCGGGAAAATCAGCGGTGAAACGTTGGATGTTTCCCTGCCCTCGTTCAACGGCGAAAAGTACACGGCATTTACCCGCCGCCAGCCGGTTGGGGTGGTGGTCGGCATTATTCCCTGGAACTTCTCCATTATGATCGCCATCTGGAAACTGGCAGCGGCGCTGGTGTGTGGCTGCACGGTGGTACTGAAGCCCAGCGAGTTTACGCCGCTGACGCTGCTGCGTGTGGCCGAACTGGCTACCGGCTGCGGTATTCCGCCGGGGGTAATTAATGTGGTGAACGGCGACGGCAAAACGCTGGGGCCACGGCTGATTGCACATCCGCATTGCGCCAAAGTGAGCTTTACCGGCTCGGTGGTGACCGGCCAGGCCGTCAGCCAGGCGGCAATGGCCGGCGGCAAGCGGGTCACGTTGGAACTGGGCGGGAAAAATGCGGCGCTGTTCCTGGAGGACATGGAGGTTGACGCCATCGTCAACGGCATTATTGAAGCGGGGTACCTCAATCAGGGGCAGATCTGTGCGGCAGCGGAATGTTTCTATCTGCCGGTGGGGAAAATGGATCCGGTACTGGCTGCGCTTCGTCAGAGACTAGAGGCAATGCGTATCGGTTCGCCGCTGGATGAGGGCACAGAGATGGGGCCGGTGGCTAACCGCCCGCAGTATGAAAAGCTGCTGAACCTGTTCGCGCAGGCGCGACAGGAGGGCAGCGAGATTATCTGCGGTGGCTATGCACTGGATCGTGACGGGTATTATATTGCGCCGACGGCAATCCGCGTGACCGACCCACAGGCGACCCTGATGCGTGAGGAGACGTTTGGCCCGGTCGGCACCTTTATCGCCTATGAAAACGACGCGGACGCGCTGGCATTGATCAATGCCTCACCCTCCGGGCTGGCCGCCAGCGTCTGGACACACGACATGGCGAAGGCGCTGCGTTATAGCGAACAGCTTGAAGCCGGTATGGTCTGGATCAACATGCATACTTTCCTCGACCCGGCCGTGCCGTTTGGCGGCATGAAAGACTCCGGCATTGGCCGTGAATTCGGGAGCGCCTTCATTGAGGATTACACCAACCTGAAATCCGTGATGGTGCGTTACTGAGCAGGCAGGCTGGCAGGCGATGGCGACATCGCCTTTTTCACTTTACCCAGGCGATGATTTCATCGCCTTTTTAGTTCAGGTAGTGGCGGTCGTGGGAAACCGGCAACCCGGCCACCAGTTCAGTCCGGTTGCTGGCGTTGGTCTTACTGAAAATATTACGCAGGTGGGTTTTTACCGTAGAGAGCGATACCCCTAACTGGCTGGCGATACGCTTGTTGCAGGCCCCTTCACGCACCAAACCCACAATCATCTGCTCTTTTGGCGTCAGCCGGCTGCCGGCGGCAGCGGGGGTCAGCTCTTCTGTTGCCAGTTCAATCAACGGCAGCGCAGCGCGCAACCGTTGCTGCTCCTGAAGGCTGAACGGTTTATCACGCATTAGTGACAGACCGGCCACAATCTGTTTGCGCTGGCGCACAAAAATTTCCGTCATATCCCCCATCGCGTTCGGCACCATAAATTGCCGGTAATAGGAGGAGCGACGGATCGATTCATCCATCCTTGCCAGTGTAACAGGCTGATCGTTATAACGTTGTGGGTGCAGTGGGTCGATCAGCAGAAAATGCCGCAGATAGGCCTGATGGGTTTCCGGCGAAATACCGGCGAGTATATGCTGGCCCGGCACCAGGTTGTCATCCACCAAATAATAGACGCCGGTTGAGCCGGGGATCAGCCGGGTCAACGCCTCCAGGCAGGTATGGACAAAAGCATCACCGGTAATTGCCGATGCAACACAAGTCATTCACGTTTCTCCTCACCCTGTTTTTATCGCAGCAGACCACGCTCTTCAGACGTTCCTCACCCTATATTTCGTTTTTTATTAACACAATTTAAACATTTTAATAACGTGAGCGGCGTCCATTTTCTGCTGGCTGAATGCATCACGCCATTATGCCAACCCTGGTAGCCGTCACATTCATATGAAAAAGTGATGTTTTGCGCATTAATGTTTAACACTTTGTAAAATAACATAAAAATCTCATGAAAGTACCTTGTCCTCGTCCTTTTGAACGATATGCGGCCTGGAGAAAGATTGCTTACATGGCGTTCACCCGGCGCGAAGCCTGCGTTTACCTTCTATCCGTCAGTGGCGAGGCGATATCATGTTAAAAGACAAACTGGCTGTTCATCTGGCCCGTGGGGCGGTGGGGTTCCCAACTACCCTGGCCAGCTCCATTGGTTTAATCATGGCAAGCCCGGTGATCCTGACTGTCACCCACGGTTTCGGGATGGGCGGCGACACCTTTGCCCTGGCGGTGTTGATTGCCTTTATCATGATGCAGGCGCAGTTGATGACCTTCTCAGAGGCGGCGGCGATGCTGCCTACTACCGGGTCAGTCTACGATTATATCGCCTGCGGAATGGGCCGCTTTTTTGCCATTACCGGCGCGCTGTGCGCCTACCTGATTGTGCATATCTTTGCCGGTACAGCCGAAACCATTCTTTCCGGTGTGATGGCGCTGGTGAACTTTGACACCGTGAACGCCCATCTGGAGGCGCATAACCAGACGTGGCTGGTGGGCGTGGGCATGGTGATGCTGTTTGGCCTGCTGAATGCCGTGGGCATTGAGGCGTTCGGTAAAGTTGAAGTGATCCTGACGTTCGTGATGTGGAGCACCCTGACCTTTTTCGGCATTGCCGGGGTGATCCTCGCCCCGGCGGTATCGCTCGACGGCTGGTTCGGCACCCCGCTTGACCTCAGCAGCCTGCCTGCGCTGTTTGGCATGGTCGGGATGGCGATGTTTATGTTTGTCGGCTGCGAGCTGGTCACGCCGATGGCGCCGGAGATCAAACAGGCACACCGCACGATCCCGCGTGCGATGGCACTGGGCCTGAGCGGCGTAGCCGGATGTATGTTCCTGTACGGGGCGGCCCTTAACCGACAGGTCAGCAATGTGCTGGTGGATGCCACCTCAGGTGTACATCTGCTCGATACCCCGCAGGCGATCCCGGTGTTTGCCGAACGGGTGATGGGGCCGTGGGGAAAATATTGGCTTGGCGCAGGATTGCTGCTGGCCGGGGCCGCCACCCTTAATACCCTGATGGCCGCAGTGCCGCGCATCCTCTACGGCATGGCGTTGGATGGCGCTTTGCCTGCTTTCCTGACCTGGCTCCATCCGCGTTTCAAAACGCCGGTGATTGCGATCGTCATCGCCGTGGCGATCCCATGCGTGCATGCCTTTATCCTTCAGGGTGACCTGAACCGGATTGTCCCGATGGTGCTGGCGGCGGTGTGTGCCTGGGGCGTCTCCTATCTGCTGGTGACCTTTTCCGTGGTGCTGTTGCGTCTCCGCCGGCCCGATCTGCCGCGCCCTTACCGCGCGCCCCTTTTTCCGCTGCCGCAAATCCTTTCAGGCACGGGCATTGTGCTAGCCATCTGCTATATCACGCCACCCGGCATGCATAGCAGCGATATCCTGATCCCATTCAGCATCATGTTGGGGCTGACGGCGGCCTATGCATTGGGCTGGACACTGCTGGTGCAACGCGTTAATCCCTTCAGACCACTTGAGGTGGAAGCAGTGCTCGAGCGGGCGTTTGCCGCCCATGACCGCACGGAACACGAGGTGCCGGATGTCCTGCGTTCATTGTTATGACAATGCGCTGTTGCGCAGGCTGAGCCATGATCTCGGCGGCTGGCCGGTAACGGCGCAAGGGCCACAGGCAATGCGGCTGCACCTTGATGAGCAGTTGCATATCACCATCATGACGCGGCGGCGCAGGCTGTTTATGGGAGAGATCAACAGCGCCCGGTTTGTGGCCGAGGGCGAATGCTGCTGGCAGGAAACCCTGAAGGTGCAGGCGCACCAACCCGGCTGGCTGCAGCGTCGGCCGGTAACCTTCCACGCGCCCTCATCACCGTCGGGCGCGCAACCGTTGCTGGCCTTCCTGGCCGCTTACCCGGTATTGGCACAGACACTGGGTGAGCTTGACTACCGCCATTTCAGCCTCTCTCTGGCTGCAGGACGCTGGCGCTGTGAAATCGAGCCATATGCCGCCAGCGACGTCGTGTGCCGCCTGCCGCCGTTGCGGCGATACCTGCGGTTACCGCCCCGTCAGCGGATGCTGCTGCTCAGTGTGTTGCGGATGGTGGCGCAACTGATGCAGGTTGCCGATCGCAATACAGCAGGCTGAGTTCACCCGGGCAACACGGTTTGGCCCCGGCGCCTCTTTCCGCACCCCTCATTTTTATTGAACCGGGTTTCCCACATTACCCCGGCTGAAGCAGAAGAGGGGTGAAAAACACTTTTTATCCGTTTAACGAAGCGCTAAAACCACCCGGAAGCGGCAAGGTGCTAAAAATGGCTCTTTTTTATATCAAAAAAATACCTTTTTGGTACTACTAATGCACCTTTAAGGTACCTTTTTTACCTGTTTTTTACCCCTGATGTTATCCCTTTCCTACCCTGACGCCCTGGGGCAAGCTGAAGGTTATCCACAGAAACGGTGGATAACTTCGGGAGAAGCTCTGCTCAACCTACCAGTATAAGGTGTTATCTCTGATAGAGTGATTTAACCCAAATCACGTAATGCATCAGCGCCCCTGAAGTATCTGGCGCCTGAGCGCGGGGATTAGCTACCTGTATGGCTGTTTATCCCCCCTTTGCCCTGGCTGAGAGCAAGTAAGCTGATGCAGTAACACCGTTAATCTCCGGAGGAGTCTTGGCTTTATCCCGCTTTAAATCGCCTGATCGCATCATGGCGGTTTTCCTGCTTATCATTGCGGTTGCCGTGATCTTCGTGGTGGGCTGGTCAATGTGGCAATCCTGGCAACACACATTGCAGGACACCGAAAAGCAGGCCAGAAACCAGTCGGTCTCGTTATCCCGCCAGGCAGAAGACACTTTTCTGCAAGTGCAGATCACGCTGGAGGACATTGTCCGCCATGGGGATGACATCTTCGCGAACCCGGCGAGCTACCTCGGCCCGCAAGGGCTGCTGGGTGTGCAAAAAAGCCGGTTGCCGCAGCTGCACGGGTTATTCGTCTATGACGCACAAGGTAACTGGCTGGCCACTTCCGGCCGGCAAATGTACCCGCAGGCCAATAATGCCGACCGCGAATATTTTATCTGGCACCGGACGCATAACGACGATCAGGTGCACGTCGGCCATGTGATCAAAAGCCGCTCGACCGGGGATCTGATTATTCCGGTCTCCTTACGGCTGAATGATGCTCAGGGGCAGTTCCGCGGCGTGGTGCTGGGCACTGTGCGGGTCGATTTTTTCCGCCAGTTTTACGGCTACTATGAGATGTCGCCGAAGGATATCCTCGGCCTGACCCACCTGGATGCCACGGTAATGTATGTGCGCCCGTTCCCGGACAGCATCATTAACCAGAGCATGGCGGCCACCCCACTCTACCGCAGCCTGCTGAAAGCCTCGCCACAGGGCGGCGGCACCTGGCGCTCACCGATTGACGGGGTTACGCGCATCTTTGGCTATGCTCAGCTTGAGAGCTACCCGCTGGTGGTGGCAGTGGGGATTGACCGCGACCTGCTGAAAACCCAGTGGATTAAAAATAACCTGGCGATTATCTGCCTGAATGTGCTGCTGCTGATGACCATTTCGCTGTTTGGGATGTTGGTGCTGCGGCAATTCCGCAAAACAATAAAACAACGGCGGGAACTGATGCAGACGCAGGATGAGCTGACCCGCGTCAACCTGACGCTGCAGGATCTGGCGCTGCTTGACAGCCTGACCGGGCTGGGTAACCGCCGCCAGTTTGATATCTACCTGGAGCAGTGCCTGGCACGTTCAGCGCTCACCGGCGCACCGGTCTCGCTAATTATGTGCGACATCGATTTTTTCAAAAGCTACAACGACACCTTCGGCCATGTCGCGGGGGATGAGTGCCTGCGGCGGGTGGCGGATGTGCTGAAATATCTGCCGCGCCGCGGCACCGATGTGGTGGCGCGTTACGGCGGGGAAGAGTTCGCGGTTATCCTGCCCGGCACCCCGGCCAATGAGGCGGAAAAGGTGGCGGAGCGCATCCGGTATGCGATACACAAGGCGGCCTTGCCGCACCACACGTCGTCGCTGCCGGATAAAATCATCACCCTCAGCGCCGGTATCAGTACCTCGGCAGCCGGTGATGATGCCACCACCCTGAAACAGGCCGCGGATGCCGCGCTTTACGCCGCCAAGCGCGCCGGACGTGACTGCATCATCAATGCGGCAAGCCTGGTATGACGCCGCATTTTTAGTGTGAAAAAGGTGTTTAAGCAGTACCAAAAAGGCGCTCAAAGAGTACCAAAAAGGCACTCTGAAGGTGCCTTTTTTATTTCCTGGCGTTGGTGAAGGGTTATTGCCGCTTAATCACTAAGGCCGGTGCATGCTGACTGTTTGACGTGAAGGTGCAGAAAATGATGGCAACCCTCTCTTTCTTTCCCCTGCCGGGGGCGTTATTACGCCATGGATGGAATTTTAATTGCGGATAATAAACGTGTGGAAAGTCACATTCGTTATTTTACCGCTGCCTTATACTCACCCTGTCTTTTGGGGAGGAAATAATGCCTGCTTATATTATCCGGCTTCTTTTAATACCACTGCATTTTTGCTGTCATGCCGACAGCAGGATCAGAGCGTTGCTGAATAGTATTTGCTGGTTTACCTCTCTGTCCGCATTAACGGAAGAAGAATCCCCCGTTAATAAAGACGCAGAGGAAGATATCGCCGCAAGCTGGACACAATTATGGGGCAGTGCCGGGAAATTATGCCTTCCCGCGTCGTCTCCCGTTGCCCCGCCCGCGAAAGCACAGCGTAATACCGGGCACCCTGTCCGGCTGCGCAGCCATAAACGTGATGAGCTAGATTTCCTTTTTCTTATCAGTAGCCTGCATCATTTAATGATGTGCCGTCACGCCAGTGGTGAAGCTGATGATGCCGCTTTACCTTTCTCTGTTTTATTGCAAAGCACAATGCGCCTTTCGCCATTGTGCTTTTTTTATTGCCTGAAACTGACCCGGTAAGGAGTTGTTATGTTTATTGTTTGTGTCGCGGCTTGCCCCACCGGGGTGGCCCATACCTATATGGCGGCTGAAGCCCTTGAAATGCTCGGCAAGCAGCGGGGCCATGAAATAAAAGTCGAAACCCAGGGCAGCATGGGCGTGGAGAATGGCATCACGGAGGCCGATCTTGCGCGGGCAGACGCCGTTATCCTGGCGGCAGATGTCGCCATTATCAATAAAGAGCGGTTCAACGGCCTGATCAAACTGGAATGCCGCGTCGCCGATCCGATCAAGTTTGGCGAGGCGGTGTTTGAGGCGCTGGAACAGGAGGTGGCGCATGGCTAAGTTTAACGAAGGGCAGACGCCCCCGCTGGGGAGTGAGATCAAAACGGCCATCATGACCGGCGTATCCTGGATGCTGCCTTTTGTGATCGCCGGGGCGGTCATCATGGGGATTTCACGCATCGGGGCCTCGTTGTATGGCATTGATAATATCTGGGATGCCGGGCATGCACAGGCTGCCAGCCTGGTGGTGCAGCTGTTGCATAAATTTGATGGTTTTGGGGGGATGGCCCTGTCACTGATGTTGCCCGTGGTCGCAGGCTATATCAGTTTTGCGCTGGCCAATAAGCCCGGGCTGGCGCCGGGAATGGTGGGCGGCCTGCTGGCAAACAGCCTGGGGACCGGCTTTCTCGGTGCCCTGGCGGCAGGGTTTGTGGCGGGGTATATCGTGCGGATGCTTGCCGCGACGATTACCCTGCCTAAAGCGCTGGCCTCAGCCGGGCCTATTTTTATCCTGCCGGTGGGCGGAACCCTCCTGACCTGTAGTGTCATGGCGTTTGTCATCGGCACGCCGCTGGCGGCGCTGAACCACGGTATGGAAAATTGGCTGCTGGCCATGTCAGGCACCAATAAGGTGATCCTGGCTGCCGTGGTCGGCGGCATGGTGGGGTTCGACCTGGGCGGCCCGGTCAACAAAGCGGCCGTCACGACGGCCATGGCGCTTTTGGCATCAGGCATTTATGACCCTAACACGGCGGCCCAGGTCGCCATCATTGTCTCGCCCATCGGCCTGGGCGTCGCCACCTTACTCTGGGCCGGACGTTTTCCTGCTGCCCTGCGGGAAGCGGGGAAAGCCTCCACGCTGATGGGGCTTATCGGTGTTTCGGAAGGTGCGATCCCGTTTGCGCTGTCCAACCCCAAAATCATTGTGATCAACGTCATAGGCTCTGCCGTGGGTGCGGCGATGGCGGTAGGGCTGGGCGCGGTGAACCATGCGCCGATTTCGGGTTTTTATGGCTGGCTGGCGGTGGAAAACTGGCCGGTTTATATCCTGTCTATTGCAACAGGGGCGGGCATTATTACTGCCGGCTCCCTGTTGATATTCCGTGGGGAAACATTGCCGGAAAAGAAAAACGTCTCTGCCGCGCCTAAATTTAAAGCGGGGCGTTAATCATCCGCGTTATTTAATTCAGACGGGGCATCTTTTCAGAAATCGTTATTTCTGGGGCTGCACTCGCCCTGAATAAACCCGTAATACCCTAAAGGGGGAATAATGAAAATCGTGCATTTGATTCAGCATACGCATTGGGATCGCGAATGGTATTTCACTGAAAATGATTCCAGAACCCTGCTGTATTATTTTATGCAGGATCTGCTTACCCGCCTGGAGCAGGACAGTGCCCTTGGCCCTTTTATGCTTGATGGGCAAACCGTGGTGCTGGAAGACTATCTACAGGTCGCCCCGGAACAGCGTGAACGCCTGCAAACGCTGATCCGTCAGGGGCGTATCCTGATTGGCCCCTGGTATACCCAGACCGATTTTATGGTGGTGGGCGCGGAATCCATTACCCGCAACCTGCTGCTGGGAAAGGCAGACGGCGAGGCATGGGGCGGTTATATGCCGGTCGGCTATGTCCCGGACTCGTTTGGGCAGAGCGCACAGCTTCCGCTGTTTCTGCGCGAGTTCGGCATTGACTGTGCGGTGATCTGGCGCGGCTGGTGCGAACATGATGTCCCCGCCAGTGAATTTACCTGGTGCGCGCAAAACGGCAGCCGCGTGACCACGGCCGTGCTGCCCTGGGGCTATGGTTGCGCCAAATGGCTGCCGGTGGACGCGGCGCAGGCGGCACAGCACCTGCCTGCCATCCTCGAAAAACAGGCTCGTTTTTCCCTGACCGGAAATCTGTTATTGCCCAACGGCAACGACCAGTCCCCCTGCGAATATGCGGTACCTGCGATGCTGGACACCCTGAATCACCGCCAGCAGGCCTATCGTTTCGAACGCAGCAGTTTTACCGCATTTTTCAGCGCCTTGCAGGCTACCGGCTGCCCGCTGCCGGTATGGCGCGGGGAACTGCTCAGCCCAAAATATATGCGTGTCCATCGCGGAATTTACTCCACCCGCATGGACATAAAACAGCTTAACGCCCGCCTGGAACAGTTCGTCAGCCAGACGCTGGAGCCGCTTTTGGCCATGAACGGGCGGCTGGGGCTGCCCTACCCGCAACAGGCGCTGGAAAATATCTGGCGCGGGGCGATGAAATCCCAGGCGCATGACAGCATCGGCGGCTGCAATGCTGACCGCGTAAACCGCATGGTAAAAGCACGCCTGTGCGACGGGCTGGAGAGCGCGCAGCAGCTTTTTGAACTGAACATGGCGATGCTGGCAGGCGGCATCACGGCCTGTCGTGAGGGCAAAAAAATCATCGTGTTCAACGCCCTGCCCTATGAGCGCGATACGCATGTCCGCCTGACCCTCTACACGCCCCAGCCGGACTTCTGCATTGTGGATGAGGCCGGGGTCGCCTGCCGCTGGCAATTGCTGCATGAAGCCCCGCAGGATATGTCCCTCATCGTGCAGGAGCTGGCAAACAGCACCACCACCACCTGGTACCGCAAGTGCGACATTCTGCTGGAAGTGAAGGCGCTGCCCGCCTGCGGCTACCAGACACTGTTTTTACAGGAGGGAGAGGCGGCCGGGTTTGACACCGCCTCAGACGCCATCGACGTGCTGGAGAACCGCTGGTTGCGGCTGGCACTCATCCACGGACAGCTTACGCTGGAGGATAAACGCAGCGGGCAGCGCTACCCCGGCGTATTGCGCCTGGTGGATGGCGGCGATGCCGGGGATAACTACAACTATTCGCCCCCGCCGGAAGACTGGAAAATCAGCAGCGACGGCTGCCTGACCGGCCGGCACGGGGTGCGCGGGCCGCTGAACGACACCCTGACGCTCACCTGGCGCATCCCGGCCCCGCGGGATGCCGCAGCCCGCGAGGCGCGCCAGTGTAATGCCGCGCTCGAGGTCACCATGATCCTTATCCTTCCCCATGACCAGCCGTGGCTGGATGTCGAGATTGAGGTCAACAACACGCTGCGCGACCACCGTTTGCAGGTCGAGATCCCGGTCGGGGTCAGCCAGGCCTTCCACTTTGCCGATCAGCCGTTTGGGTTGATTGAACGGGAAAACCAGCCAGCCGCTTTACGGCACTGGCAGGCGGAAAACTGGACAGAGGCCCCGGCGTCACTCTGGCCGATGCAAAGCCTGGTGATGCTGCATAACGAGACGCGCGGTTTGTGTGTCGTCACCGAAGGATTGCGGGAGTATGAAATCCCGGCACACCAGCCGGAGACGCTGGCGATCACCCTGTTCCGCAGTGTGGGCTGGCTGGGCAAACCTGATCTGCTGTGGCGCCCGGGCCGCGCCTCCGGCATGGCATTGCCGACGCCTGACTCGCAGCTGCCCGGCCTGTATCGCGCCCATTTCGCGGTGTTACCCATGGCGCAGGGGCAAAATGCCAGCTTCTGGCGGGCGGTTGAGCAGTGGCGCACCCCGGCCTGCGGCTATCTCGATACCGGCTGGTCACGCTTTCGTACCAATCCACACGGGCTGCACTTTCCGGCGCGTTACAGCCTGCTCTCATGGGACTGCGGGCTGCATTTCAGCACGCTCAAAAAAGCCCAGCACGGCAACGCGCTGCTGCTGCGTGGCTGGAACCCCGGCCTCACGCCGCTGCACTGCGGGCAACCGGTGGCCGAAGGTTCATGCCGGCGGGTCACGCTGGCAGAAACACCCACCGGGGAAACGGATGAGGTTGTGACCGCCGGTACCCCTGTTTCCTGGTTAATCGATTAATGCCACTGGATGAGAACCCTATGCTGACTATTTCATTTTGTTGCCCGTTAGCGCATGGCCTCCATGCCCGCCCTGCCGGTGCACTGGCGCGCTGCGCCGCCCGCTTTCAGTCGTCGGTTACGCTGGTGAACCGCAGTAACTCACGTCAGGCGAATGCCAAAAGTGCGCTGGCGCTGGTGGGGGCGGATGTCGCCCTGAAGGATGCCTGCCGGTTACAGATTGACGGGCCGGACGCGCAGGCGGCCCATCAGGCGTTGAGCCACTTTATCCTGCATGAGCTGGCCGGTTGCGACACGCCGTTTACCCAGAGTGAGCCGGGCAGTGACGGTGCGCTGCCGGTCTTCCTTGCGCGCACCACTTCCCCGGTTCTGCGTGGGAAAGGCATCAGCCCGGGGATGGCGCAGGGCGTGCCGGTGACCTTTACGCCCGCCGATCTTCACCTGCTGGCGCACTCTGAGCCTGCCGCTGACCAACCCACGCAGCATCAGCAACTGCGGGCGGCGTGGCACGGTGCCCGCGGGCAGCTTGAGCGCGAAGCTGCCGCAGCGCAAGGCGAGGCCGCGCAGATCCTGGCGGCGCATAGCCAGTTACTGGAGGATGAAGCCGTGGAAGAGGCGCTGTTCAGCCAGCGCGGCGCGGCCAATGCGCTGGCCGCGCTCGCCAGCGCCATCGACGCGCTTCGTTTGCCGTTCCGGCAGAGCGACAGTGACTATTTGCGCCAGCGCGAGCTGGATGTGCAGGATGTAGGTTTCCGGCTGGCCGCGCATCTCTCGCGCGATCCGCGATTGCAGGTGCCGGTGCTGCACGGGGCGGCGGTGGTTATCTGCCGGGGCATCATGACGCCGGGGCAATTGCTGGCGCTGCGCGGCCCCCACCTGCACGGCATCGTGATGGAGACGGGGGCGGAAACGTCCCATACCGCCATCCTCGCCCGCGCATTCTCTATTCCTTTGCTCTGTGTGCCGCCGGAAACACACCCGCAGATGCAGCAGGCGAAAACCGTGTTGCTGGACACGCGCTACGGGGTGCTGATTCCTGACCCGGATGCGGTGGCCGGGCGATGGTTCATGCTGGAGCGTGACAAACCGCAGCATCTGCCGGGCGCGGAGGCTGCCCCTGTGCCGCTCATGGCCCCCTCGCTGATACTGCTCGATGAGACAATCGCCGATAAGCACGAGGCGATTAAACGGCTTACCGATAATCTGGATCGTCACCGGCGTGTGGTGTCCGGGGTGGAGGCTGAGCGGGCTGTCTGGCAGCGTGAGGCAGTATTTTCCACCGCGCTGGGCTTCTCTGTGGCGATCCCGCACTGCAAATCCCCCGCCATCCTCCACAACAGCCTCTCCGTGCTGCGCCTGAAGGCTCCCCTGCCCTGGGGTGACGGCGTGGATGTGCGGCTGGTGATCATGCTCACCCTCAGCGCGCAGGCACAAACCGAGCATATGCGAATCTTTTCCGCGCTGGCACGCAAGCTGATGCATAGCGCTTTTCGTGAGCAACTGATGAATGCGCCTGCACCCGAGGCACTGGTGGCGTTCCTGCAAACCGAACTGGGCAGCGACAGCGCACATGCGTAGCCGACAGTGTGCAAACCCTCTCAGCAACAAACCATGCCGTTGCATGTCGCGAGGTAAATATGAAGAAAATCATTCAGCATTGTCTGGCATTACTCACTGTCGTGGCCGGAAGCGTCACCGCAGCTGAACCCTACTCCTATCGCATCGCCTTTATGCCGGATATCCACTTTCATGATGTGTACGGGCAATTTGCCGATGGGGCATTTAACGGGCTGAAAAACAGCAAAAGTGGCCGGTCGGCGGTGATCCGCACCATGTACGCCCAGTTGACCTCCACGCGGCTGTTTAATGAAAATTACTTCGCGCTGCGGGCCGCCCTGGATGACGCCGGCCGTAAAGGCATTAAACTGGTTGCGCTGCCGGGGGATTTCAGCGATGACGGGCAGTCATTGCATCTTCGCGGGCTGGTCTCCCTGTTGCATGAGTATGAGCAGCGTTATGGGATGCGTTTCTTTGCCACACCGGGCAACCATGATCCCAACCGCCCCTTTGATACGCCGGGCGGCGAGGAGGATTTCCTGGGCAAGGGAGGGCAAACCCAACGCATTTTCAGCCGGGGTGCGAAAGAGTGCCGGGGGTACGCGGGCAGTACCGCCCTCATCAACACCGGCACCGGGTTGCCCACCCTGTGCAGTGAAGAGATGGCCAGCCGCGGTTATGAGTATGTCATGAACGCGATGGGGCCGTTCGGCCTTAACCCTTCGCCTGCCGACCGTTACTGGGAAACCCCCTACGCCGGTTACCACCAGCAACCTTACCGTTATCAGGCCGCATTACAGGCCAGTGATTTCCGTCGCCGGCACTATGAAATTTGTGCCCAGGGCACCGGCGGGAACTATAAACAGCCGGGATATGGCCCCTGTTTTACGGTGGCAGACAGCAGCTACCTGGCCGAGCCTGTTCCCGGCCTCTGGTTACTGGCCGTGGATGCGAATGTCTATGTGCCCGCTGAAAAAGCCGATGCCGCTAAACCCGGGGCGGCGGGTAATTTTGCCGGTTCCGGAGAGGCAGGCTACAACCGCATGCTGACCCACAAACAGCAGACCGTGGCCTGGATGGCCTCCGTCGCACAGCGTGCAAAAGCACAAAATAAAACGCTGGTGGCCTTCAGCCACTTCCCGATGGTGGAGTTCGATAACGGCGCAGCGCAGGATATTGAAACGTTGTTCGGCGAAGGAAAACTCCAGCTAACTCGGGCACCCAGTAAAGAAACCAGCTATGCGCTGGCGAAAACCGGCATTGGCGTTCATGTCGGCGGGCATATGCACTTCAATGACACCGGCGTTCGCCGCTACCCTGACGGCAGCATGTTGGTCAATATTCAGGCGCCGTCGCTGGCCGCCTATGTTCCGGCCTATAAAATCCTCAGCATCAAAAACCGCACAGAAATGGAGGTTCAGACCGTGATCCTGGAGAGTGTGCCGCGTTTCAATGAACTGTTTGAACACTATCAGCAAGAGTGGGACTCCCTGAACGCCAGCCACTCGCCGCATCTCTGGAATAAGGCCATTCTCAACGCGGAAAACTATTATGCCTTCACACAATGGCATATCACCGAGCTGACCCGCCTGCGTTTTCTCCCCGAAGAGTGGCCGTGTGACATCCGGCAAATGCTGTTCAACCTGACGGGTAAAGAGATGCTCATCCTGAGCCAGGCAGAGGGGCTGCCGGCCTGGCGCGATGTGCCGGGAGAGCCGCTGAGCGTTGGTCCTGCGCAGTGTGCGCCCGGCAGCACGCCGCGCAAGCTGGATATTACCCGGCGTTATTCCCAGGAAAAGCGCGCGGCATGGGAAAACGCCCAACAGAAAGCGGAGGCACTGGCACAGCGGGCGGGATTGAAATTAGAGGATTTTGCGAGTTGGAACGGATTTGACCTGGCCGTGGATTTCTACCGCCTGCGTAATGCGGATGAACTGGCGTTACGGGATATCTCTGAAACACGGCTGAAGCAGTACCAGCTGTTAACCGGCACGCTTGCCGCCACCCTGCCGCCGGTCACCCGAAAAGTTAATGAAAAAAGCAGTGTTGACGAGATATTTCGCCTGCGGTTCGGCACGCTTTTCAGGGTGATAGATAAATACCTGCACGGCCAACCCAGCCGCAATTTCCGGGTTAACCTGCAAAGCGGGGAGATCACGCCGCAGTAGCATATCCCTGTTCATTCTGATGCTTTTTTAGTGCAAAAAAGGTGTTTTTATAGTACCAAAAAGGCACTTTAACGGTGCCTTTTTGGTGTCAGTCAACCTTTCACGCACACCACCTGCCGCAGGGTATGCACAATCTCCACCAGCGAGGATTGGGCGGCCATCACCGCATCAATATCTTTATAGGCCATCGGGATTTCATCGATCACCTCGCTGTCTTTGCGGCACTCGACATGGGCGGTGGCGCGGATCTGGTCGGCCACGCTGAAACGCTTTTTGGCGGCGGTGCGGCTCATCGTCCGCCCCGCGCCGTGGCTGCATGAGCAAAAACTCTCCGCATTCCCCAGCCCGCGGACAATGAAACTTTTCGCGCCCATCGAACCGGGAATAATACCCATCTCACCCTTCTGGGCCGACACCGCCCCTTTGCGCGTCACCAGCACCTCTTCGCCAAAATGTTTCTCCCGCTGCACATAATTGTGGTGGCAGTTCACGGCCTCCTGCTGGGTCAAAAAGGGTTTCGGCACCACCTGGGAGAGCGCCGCCAGCACCCGCGCCATCATCACCTCACGGTTATGGCGGGCGAAATCCTGCGCCCAGCCGACCGCGGCCATATAGTCCTCAAAGTGGCGGCTGCCCTCTTCAAAATAGGCGAGATCGCGATCCGGCAGATTGGCGATATGGCGCTGCATATCTTTCTGCGCCAGCGCAATAAACAGCGTGCCGATGGCATTCCCTACCCCGCGTGACCCGCTGTGCAGCATCACCCAAACCCGCTGCTGCTCATCCAGGCAGACCTCAATAAAGTGGTTACCGGTACCCAGCGTGCCGAGGTGCTGGTGGTTATTGGTTTTCAGCAACTGGGGGTACTTGTCGGTCAGGCGCTTAAAGCGCGGGGCGAGCGTTGACCAGTGGTTGTCCACTTCCTGTGGTGTGCGATCCCACGCGCCTTTATCCCGTTTGGAACGCGCCGTGGTGCGCCCGTGCGGCACCGCCTGCTCTATGGCGCTGCGCAGCCCGGCGAGGTTGTCCGGCAGATCGGCCGCCGTCAATGAGGTGCGCACGGCAATCATGCCGCAGCCGATGTCCACGCCGACCGCCGCCGGGATAATCGCCCCTCGGGTAGGGATCACGCTGCCGATGGTGGAGCCTTTGCCCAGGTGCACATCCGGCATCACCGCCAGGTGTTTAAAGATGAACGGCATCTTTGCCGTGTTCTGTAACTGCGCCCTGGCTTCCGGCTCGACGGGCACGCCCTGTGTCCACATTTTTACCGGCGCGCCGCCGGGGGAAGTCAGCAACTGAATCTGATCGGGCTGTTTCTTGCTCATTGTCATAACTCGTCAAAAAGAAGCGGGGAGGGTGATGTGCTGTCACCCTCTTCTAAGGATAATCCTGAAATGCCAAACGGGAGAGGCGCACCTGAAAGATAACCGGTATAAAAGGCGCGTTATAGTGTCTTAAAGGCGTTTAATTGGTACTAAATTTACGCCTTTTTAGTGTTGTTATTATACTTAATACAAGGAAAGAAATGGATGAACCTGATGTCACGTTGTCGCCGTACCCTTTTGCTCGCCGCTGGGCTGATGCTCTCCGGTGCGGTCTTTCAGGCGGCCGCCGCCACCGATACGCTGGCAGCACAACTGGCGGAACTGGAGCGCAGCGCCAATGGGCGGCTCGGGGTGGCGCTGATTGATACCGGCAGCCAGCGGGAAATCACCTACCGTGGTGAGGAGCGCTTTGCGATGGCGAGTACGTTTAAAGTGCTGGCGGCGGGTGCGGTGCTGCAACACAGCGTCACGCAGCCCGATCTCCTGGCAAAACGTATCCGTTACGACCGCGCTGCCCTGCTGAGTTATGCGCCGGTGACCGGCAAACATCTGGCGGAAGGCATGACGGTGGCAGAGCTTTGCGCGGCGGCGATCGAGTGGAGTGACAACACGGCGGCTAACCTACTGTTAACCGAGATCGGCGGGCCACAGCGCATCACCAAACTTGCGCGCAGTCTGCATGATGACAAGACACGCCTTGACCGCTGGGAACCGGCATTAAATACCGCCATCCCCGGTGATGAACGCGACACCTCCACGCCGCAGGCAATGGCGCGCAACCTGCAACACCTGGCGCTGGGCGACGCCTTGCCGCCGGCCCAACAACAGCAGATGATTGGCTGGCTGAAAAACAGCCAGACCGGTGCGAAGAGTATCCGCGCCGGGGTGCCGGCGGGCTGGGAGGTCGGCGATAAAACCGGGTCAGGTGACTACGGCACCACCAACGATCTGGCGATTATCTGGCCGCCGCACGGTAAACCGCTGGTGCTGGCCATCTATTTCACACAGCCAAAAGCGGACGCCGAAGCCCGCCGCGATGTGCTGGCGACCGCCACCCGGCAGGTGCTCGCCGCCTTTAGTGCATCACACTAATCTGGTACTGAAAAAGGCTAAAAAAGGCACCAAAAAGGTGCCTTTTTGGTGCTAATTAAGTGTGGTTTTAGTATCTTGTTAATCGCATCCTGTCAGGCTGTGCTGGCCGGTGTTTCATGCAGATGGCGCCACAGTAATCCGGCGTTGGTGTGGCTGAAAACCACAGTGGAGCGGCGGAGATGCGCGGGCTGGCCGGTGACAACGCCGGAGGGCAACCGCATGACGTTTGAGGTCGCGGGCGGTGCAGCGTGGCTGGCGGACAGCGCTGCGGCCCTGCTGACATTCGCGCTAGAGGGGAGCGGGGTCGCCCTGCTGCCGGACTGGCTGGCACAAACGCTGATCGATGAGGGGCGGCTCACCATTCTGTTGCCCGATCACCGCTTCCCGGCGCAGGCGATCTCCGCCCTCTACCCCAATACCCGCCACGTACCGGAAAAAGTACGGGCGTTTATCGATTTTTTAAAAGCCCGGACGCAGGCAGCAGGGCATAGTTAAGTTGTATAAAAATAGCGCCTTATTGGTACCAATAAGGCGCTGTAAAAGTGCTCTTTTGGTGTCACTAACGCATCATTATGGCACCATAAAAATACGCTTACGGCCCACCGACAAAGCCGGCAATCTGGTGTTGCCAGAGCCGCGTATAGAGGCCGTTCTGCGCCAGCAACTCCTGATGGGTGCCCATCTCCACAATCTGCCCCTGGTTCAGCACAATCAGCCGGTCCATGCGGGCAATGGTCGACAGGCGGTGCGCAATGGCGATCACTGTTTTCCCCTGCATCATCGGCTCCAGGTTCTCCTGCACCGCCGCCTCGACTTCAGAATCGAGCGCGGAGGTCGCCTCATCCATGATCAGAATCGGCGCATCCTTGAGTAATACGCGCGCAATGGCGATGCGCTGGCGCTGGCCGCCGGAAAGCTTGGTGCCGCGTTCACCCACATGCGCCGCCAGCCCGGTGCGCCCTTCGGCATCACACAACCGCCCGATAAACTCATCAGCATGTACCTGCCGCAGCGCATGCATAATCGCCTCTTCGGTGGCCGCCGGGTTACCGTACATCAGGTTCTCACGCAGTGAACGGTTCAGCAGGGAGGTGTCCTGAGAAATCATGCCAATCTGCGCGCGCAGGCTCTCCTGGCTGACATCCGCAATGTTCTGGTCATCGATCAGCACCGCGCCGTCCTCGACGTCATAAAACCGCAGCAACAGATTCACCAGCGTGGATTTCCCGGCCCCGGACGGGCCAATCAGGCCAATCTTTTCGCCGGGGCGGATGGTCAGGTTAAAGTTCTGGATCACCGCGTTGTAGTTGTCATAACGGAAGCTGACCTTATTAAAGCGGATCTCCCCGCGAGGGATCGCCAGCGGCGGGGCCTGCGGGCGGTCTACCACGTTGATCGGCTGCGAAACCATTTTTACGCCGTCCTGCACCACGCCGATGCCGCCAAACACGCCGTTCACTACCCACATCAACCAGCCGGACATGCTGACAATCCGCAGCATCAGCCCGATCGCCAGCGCAATCGCGCCGACGCTTATCAGCGACTGCGTCCAGAGCCAGAGCGCCAGCCCGGTGGTCGCCACAATCAGCAGCCCGTTCAGCACGGTGATCAGCAGGTCTATGCCGGTGATCAGCCGCCCGGCCTGCTGCGCTTTTTGCGTCTGTTCACTGATGGCTTTGCGGATGTATTGCTGTTCCAGCGAGGTGTGCGCAAAAAGTTTTACTGTGGTGATGTTGGTGTAACTGTCGACAATGCGGCCCACCAGCCGTGAATACGCAGCGGACGATTTCACGCCGCGCTGTTTCAGCCGCGGGATAAAGTAGCAGAGGGTCAGCGTGTAACAGAGCAGCCAGGTGATCAGCGGCAGCATCAGCCGCCAGTCAGCGGTGGCGAACAAAATCATCGAACTGATGATGAAGATAATCACATGCCACACGGCATCCACCGCCTGCACGGCCGAGTCCCGCAGGGCGTTGCCGGTCTGCATAATGCGCTGGGCGATGCGGCCGGAAAAATCACTCTGGAAGAAGTCCACGCTCTGCTTGATCACATAGTTATGGTTCTGCCAGCAGATCAGGCTGCCCATGCCGGGGCTGATAGTCTGGTGGATCAGCATGTCATGCAGCCCAACGCACAGGGGCCGCAGCACCAGCGCCACCACCGCCATCCACATCAGCTCACCGCCATACTCGTCAAACAGATCCACCGCCGCCGTATTGCTGACGATGTTGATAATGCGGCTGAGGTAATTGAACAGGATCACCTCAATCAATGCGCCAATCAGGCCGACAATCATCAGTGCGGTAAAGCTCGGCCAGACCTGGCGCAGGTAGTAGAGGTAATAAGACAAGACGTTATTCGGGGGCGCCTCACTGGGTGCAGCCTGGAAAATATCAATCAACCTTTCTAAACGTCGATAGAACATGGCGACTCTCGCGTGTTAGGTGGTTCACAGACGCAGCCCATACCAACCGGCAGGCTGCCCCATAACAGAGTGACCAGGGTCACTTTTCTTTCCTGATCGGAAAACCAGGCGCTGTGTTCGTCAAACGACATCAAAGGTGAGGCGGTAAGTCTAATTCCGGGATCGCCCGGTCACACGCGGCTGCCCGACAAACTGTACGGGTAATAACGTGTTGTGACTATTGTTGTTTATGCGCGTGTGCGGGAAATACCAGCGATATCTACTAAGATAGTGGGTAGGTTAAATTATGTACATTCATAGGCAGGTGAGAAGCGGGAAGGGCAGGCAAGAGGCAATGGCTTTTCTGTCCGGCCTGAAGAGACGAGCCTTGCTTTAAGCGTAGAGCCCACCACCGAAAAAGATACTCTTTTGGTACTAAAAAAGTGTAAAGATGATGCTTAATAAGTACCATTTTGGTTCAAAAAAACGCTATAGCAAAAAGAGGTACCTGTAAACAAAAGGTTAAGAAATATACAGGCATTTTTTTGGCAATAAAAAAGCCGGTCAGCTGACCGGCCGGTGTAAACCGTAAAACGCTGTGCCAGCCGATCAGGCGTGAGCGCCTGCCTTAACCTTAAACACCCGGATTGCCCGGGTCAGCTGGTCAGCCTGCGCTTGCATGGATTGGGCCGCCGCGGCAGACTCATTCACCAACGCCGCATTCTGCTGGGTGACCTGATCCATCTGGGTGATGGCGGTGTTGATCTCTTCAATGCCGGTGCGCTGTTCCGCGCTGGCGATAGTGATTTCACCCATGATTTCCGTCACGCTTTTCACGCTGGCCAGCACCTCTTCCATGGTCGACCCCGCTTTTGCGACCTGTTTGCCGCCCTCATCCACCTTCGAGACGGAATCTTCAATCAGCTGGGCAATCTCTTTGGCCGCCGAGGCGGAACGTTGCGCCAGGTTGCGCACTTCAGACGCCACCACGGCAAATCCGCGACCCTGTTCACCGGCACGCGCGGCTTCGACGGCGGCGTTCAGCGCCAGGATATTGGTCTGGAAGGCGATGCCGTCAATCACGCTGATAATATCGACAATTTTCTTCGAGGAGTTGTTAATCATAGTCATGGTGCTGACCACCTGTTTCACCGCATCCCCGCTTTCTGCCGCCACCCGCGAGGCCTGCGCGGCCAGCTGGTTGGCCTGACGGGCGTTGTCGGCATTCTGCCGCACGGTGGAGGTCATCTGTTCCATGGCGGAGGCTGTCTCTTCCAGCGAGCTGGCCTGCTGTTCGGTGCGTACCGACAGGTCCATGTTCCCGGCGGAAATCTCACCGGACGCAGTGGCGATCAGGTCAGTACCGCTACGGACTTCGTTAACGATTTTCAGCAGGTTATCGTTCATATTTTTCAGCGCCTGCATCAGCTGGCCGGTTTCATCCGCGGACGTCACGCGGATCACCGTGCGCAGATCGCCCGCGGCCACATTTTCAGCAATACGGACGGCATCACGCAGCGGGCTGACAATGGAGCGGGTGAGCAGATAACCCAGCAGCAGCGCGGCCAGAATCGCCAGCGCGGAGAAAATCAGGGTGACGTTAATGGCTGTTCTGCCGTCTGCGAGCGCTTTTGCCCCTTCAGACTGCAACTGGCCGGACTGGGAATCGGCAAACTTCACCGCGCTGTCCAGAAACGCGTTCTGCGCCGGGGTAATTTTCAGCAGGACATATTCGGCGGCGGCTTCTTCATTTCCGGCACGCACCAGGGTGAGCAGGCTCTGCTTTTGTTTTTCGAATGCGTCAGCCGCCTCTTTGACGGCGGCGATTTTCTGCTTGCCGACGACGGTAGTCTGCAACCGGGCAATTTGCTCAATGGCATCGTTGGTGCTGGTGGTGGCCGCCGCAAGCTGGCCAAACCGTTTTTCATTAAACTGCGGGCGAGGGGTATCAATCACGATGCCGCGCAAGAATTTAATCTGATCGTTCACGCCGTCCCGGACATCAAACGCCAGCCTGACCTTGATGTAGCGGTCATTGACCATGCTGTCCACGGCGGAATTAATATTGCCGATTTTCACGATGGCGGTAGTGCTGACGATGATCAAAAGCAGGATGACCAACCCGAATGCGGCACCCAGACGGAGGCCCACTCTCATATTTTTCACTGAAACCATCACTTCTTCCCCTTTAAAATAGAATGCGGCAGCGCGGTCACCCTTTAATGCCGGGTATGCCCGGATAACGCCCAAGTACAGTGCCCACCGGCAGCGCCCCGGCCAATAGCGGCAGGAAATTTTTACGCTCGCCGAGGCTCACTAAATCGGCATCCACAAGAAAAACTTGATATAAATCTGTGAGTAATATCACGGTGGTTAAACAGCGCCAGGAGAAGGGTTAAAGTTTTTGTCTTGAAGATTCAATGGTTTGTATGAAGAGGGTGTGGTGCGGTTTTTCTACAGGGACAGGCGTTTAACCCCAGGCAGAAAGCAGAAATGATAAAGGCCCCCACTGTGTAGCGGGAGCCTTTAGGGTACTGCATTTTGACTAATTAACATTCAATGACTTAACAACATGATACTTCAATTTGCACATCTTATGAGGTGCACTGCGATAACAGGAATATATGACACCCGATAACTATGCCCTCCTTTATAACGCGTCGGAAAAGATAAACGCGTAGGAAAATACTCCACTATACCCCCAGCCCGGATGCTGGCTGGCTCAGTACACCGCCCTGCGATAGGCATTCTTTATTTCACGGCCATAATGGTGCAGCCGTTACGTAATATTACCGCGCCGCGAAAGACACCACGGCAATAAAGAACCTGATTATCGCGGTAGTTCCCCCTGCGTGCGATGATAAACTGCTGTTACATGGCCTGAAAGCGTGGTTACGTTATCAAACACCGGGATTATTCCCCAGGCGTAACCTTCCCATACAACATTCACTTCGTGGCCTTTATCGCACATCACTTCACTATTACACATTGCAACAACAAGATATAAACAACAACACAGTGACGTTTTGTGTCTTCATCATTTGTCATCTCATCGTCATCTTAAATGTAGTATTTTTAACTATAATGTCAACCCGCTTTTTTTAAAAAGTGCGTATTCTTTAGCGTTCGGAAAAATAACGCTGATGGGCCACTGGCTGTACCCCATGTTATATAACAAAAAAAGCGGGCCGGTGTGCTCAGCCATGCCCGGGGCGGCCGGGTTTCGCAGGCTGCGCCCTTCATCACAGGGGGCAGTAGCGCGCCGCGTGCGGGGCTTTGTTACCGGCTTACACTCATTTGTGAGTAAAAATGAGGAGCGCGATCCCCCGCCTGCCGCCATACCTGACTGTGCCGGTAAATAACCGCTGCCTGCCGGTGTATAAATGAGAAAAAAGAGAGGTCAGGATGGCGGATAAATACATCAGTGAGATGAAATGACATGCTGGTAAATGCGTTTAACCCGGCCCGGGTTTATTCTGTAAAAATATCCATAGCCTGCAAAAAATACAGGAGCTCTCCTATGTCAGCCAAAGATGATTTCTTTAAAAAAATGCGGGAAAACGTGGAAGAGGAGAGGGCAGCGGTAGACGCGGTGAAAGACGATATTACAGTATTTCAACGTGAAATCGCCTTCCTTTTTGAAAACATTGAGTTATGGTTCCGTGATTCCGGGGTCCGGTGCGAAAGGAAAGAGATCTTTCTGACCGCCGGAAATGCGCCTCACGCCCGCTATCAGATTCAGGAGTTGTGCCTGACCCACGGCAACAAAAGTCTCTATATTGTGCCGCAGGGGCTGTATTATTTTGGCGGCGCGAAAGGCTGTATTCTGGTCTCGATCGGCAACGACCGCAGTGATAAAAAACTTTTCGAACTGCGTATGCAGGACAGCCGGGCGAACTTTGAAAACTGGGCGATTATTGACCACCAGAAGCCGCATCACGTCACGCCCTTTAATGAAGAGAACTTCTTTAAACTGATTTATGACTTTTCATGAGGGCAGCCCGGCAGGCGTCGCGCCCGCCGGGCAGGTTGGGGGCGTTATCAGGCCGGTTCGTGGGGCTCCTGTTCATGGCCCGGCCAGCGCAACTGCGGGAACAGCAGTAGCCGGATGTTGAACAGGTAGAACATCGGCATAAAGGCGCGGTCGTCGCGGGCGGCCAGCATCTCCAGCCGGAACAGCAGCAAGTCCAGTTCCTCGCGCAGCGCCGGGTGCGGGGCGGCCTGTAATGACTTCATGCGCCGTTTCAGGTACAGCCCCAGCTCATGGAACATCTGCCCGCTGTCGATGTGGTGCTGCTCCAGCACGTCGCGGTGGCGGGCATAGAAATCGTAACAGTAGGCGCCCATCCACGCCTCTGCAATCAGGTTCCCACCGGATTCCAGGTCAGCGTCCGGGTCGAGCCGCTTGCGCGGCAGGATAATGTTCACCCTGTCCAGCGTCCGGGCGATAAACTGCTGACGCGCCAGCAAGGATGAGGCGTTGCGCTCAATCTCTTTGATAAACCGCAGCAGGTCACGCAGCCCTTTGCGCAGCGCACGTTTGGCCGTCCAGGCCGGGCGCTTGTTACGGATGATTGCCGTAATGGTCGCCGCAAACAGAATCCCCACCATGGCGGACATCGCCGTATTAATCACCCCCGGCAGGTTGGGCGTAAAGTGGTGGCTCATGCCGATAAACCCCGGCAGTTGCGTGGCAACGCTCAGCCCAATCATGTTGGTGGAGGGCCGGGCGATCACCAGCCCCAGCGCCATCAGCCCCGGCGTCAGGCAAATCAGCAGCGCCTCGAACGTCACCGTTTGTGGGATCAGCAGTGCAATATAAAGCACGCTGACCACCAGGGCGATCAGCACCCCTTTAATAAACAGCTTCATCGGGGTCAGCGGCGTATCGGCCCCGGCAAAGAAGGAGCTCAGGATCGCCGCCATCATCGGTGCGGTGGCCCCATCCGCCCAGCCACTGCCGATCCAGAACAGGCACGAGCCGAAGGTAGCGAGGAAAGCCGTTAACGCCGAGAGCAGCAACATCCCCTTATCAATGTGGCGGTGCGCCCGCGCCTTTTTCGCCAGCCGCGTATCACCGGAGAGATCGCTGACCAGCACACTGACGCTCTGGTAGGCCCCGGCAATGCGCACGAAGTCCGCCAGCCGTTCCAGCAGGCCAATCAGCAGGATGCTCTCTTCCGTGCTCAGCGTGCCTTGCTGCCAGGCGTGTTGCAGCTGCGTCTGGCAGCCGTGCAGCGTCTCTTTTATCGCGTCAATCTCATGCTGGGTGTCCCCCCCGTTCAGCCAGTGCAGAAACTGCCCGAATGCCTGCGCCACCGGCTCCGGAAAGCGGATTTGCTGTTCGCCCAGCAGGTTCAGCCGCACCTCAATGGCCGTCAGTGTCGGGATCAGGTAGGAGAGGTGTTGATACTGCACGCTCACCAGCCGGATCAATTTTCGCGCCGCATCCCCTTCATAAACGCAATGGGTAATCAGCGTTTCGACGTTCAGCGGGAAATTCGCCATCTGGATCAGGATATCTTCCCGCGCCAGGGATTTGTCTTTCGGTAACACGGTGATCAGCTCGCTGCACAGCTTGCGCCCATTCTGATACCAGACGCTGACGCTCTGCTCCAGCAGGCTGCGCATCGACACCGGAAAGATCAGGCGGTGTACCAGGGAGCTGCACACAATCGCCACCGTGATCTCTTCAATGCGTGAAATCACCGTGGTGGTGATGGAACCGGCCGAGGCGACACTGGGAAAGCCCATAATCGCTGCGCTGTAACCGGCCAGCATAAACACATAGCTTTTCGGCGTGCGGTCATGCAGCGAGAGATAGAGACAGACGGCCACCCACAACGAGACGCACAGGCTAAACAGCATCGGGCTTTGCACGGTGATGGGGTAAATCAGGAAAATAAACAGCCCGCCCAGCAAGGTGCCCAGCAGGCGGAACACTGACTTGGAGAGCGTCGAAGCGGAATAGAGCTGTGATGCCACATAGACCGTGGTCAATGCCCAGGCCGGTTTTTCGAGGTTAAGTTCAAGGGCAATAAACAGGGCCAGAAAGGCAGCAAGACAGGTTTTTACAGAGAACAGAACTGCGTTTTTTGAAAGCCACTTCATGGAAGGATCGTACCGGTGCACGCTAAGTGGCGCGTATCCTGCCAGAAGCACCTGCGTTGCGCGCGGGAATTTATACGACAAAGTGTTACCAGGTTGTTCTTGTGATGTTTTTTATTATTTAACAGGTGGTTGCGCTGCGTTTTTTTGTGCGATCCGGTTTTTGGGGCAGACAGGGCCGCAGCGGTGAAGGGCAGGGCAATAAGCCGGAAGGGTAGATGAAACACATGGCGACCCTGCGCCATTTTCTTCTGCCGGTGCCGGTTAAAAAAGCTCCCCCCGTTTCCCCGCCAGTTGCAGAGCGTTAAATAAGCCCTTGCTCAACAGCAATAATAAATTTGACTTTATTGCGCTTTCGCCGGCAATGGATAGCGGTACTGCATGGCAGCCGTTACCTCCTGATAGGCAATAAAAAGCGGTTTTTATCGGTTAACGGAATATGTGTAACATAATGATAACATTTTGGGTGGCGATTAACTCACCAACCTGTTGATTAATAGGATAAAAAATGTAAACAAATCTAAACAAAATAAAGTATTGAGTACCGGGGTAAAAAAACCTATATTGGCCGCGCTTTACCCATGGCTACGCCTTTTTTTAATTCAATTATTCAATCAGGGCATTCACAATAACCCTGGTTGTAGGAGTGATATGATGACGGATAAAGTCCGTATTGATACTTTAGGTGCTAATTCATTAAACAGTAACAATGAAACTTATTTGGCGCGTCAGGCTGAATTCGAATCGAATGTCAGGAGTTATCCCCGTAAATTGCCGCTGGCGATCGCAAAAGCCCAGGGCGTTTGGATCACCGATGTTGAAAACAATCAATATCTTGATTGCCTGGCAGGCGCAGGTACGCTGGCGCTCGGCCATAACCACCCTGATGTACTGCAAAGCATCCAAAATGTCATTACCAGCGGCTTGCCGTTACATACACTGGACTTGACCACGCCGCTGAAAGACCAGTTCTCCGAATACCTGCTCTCCTTATTACCGGGTGCGGGCCAGGAGTACTGCCTGCAATTCTGTGGCCCGTCCGGCGCGGACGCAGTAGAAGCTGCCCTGAAACTGGCCAAGAAACACACCGGCCGCAGCGGCGTCATCAGCTTCTCCGGCGGCTACCACGGCATGACCCACGGCGCGCTGGCGGTGACCGGTAACCTCTCCCCGAAAGAAGCGGTCAACGGCATGATGCCGGAAGTGCAGTTCATGCCTTATCCGCACCAGTACCGCTGCCCGCTGGGCATCGGCGGTGAAGCGGGTGTGAAAGCGCTGACCTACTACTTCGAAAACCTGATCAACGACGTCGAGAGCGGCGTGCGCAAACCTGCGGCGGTGATCCTGGAAGCGGTACAGGGCGAAGGCGGCGTGAACCCGGCCCCGGTCGAGTGGCTGCAACGCATCCGTAAAGTGACCCAGGAACACGGCATTCTGCTGATCATCGACGAAGTTCAGGCGGGCTTTGCGCGCACCGGCAAACTGTTTGCCTTCGAGCACGCGGGCATCGAGCCGGACATCATCGTGATGTCCAAAGCCGTCGGCGGCGGTTTGCCGCTGGCCGTGCTGGGTATCAAGAAAGCGTTCGACGCCTGGGCGCCGGGCCACCACACCGGCACCTTCCGCGGCAACCAGCTGGCGATGGCCACCGGCCTGACCACCCTGAAGTTCCTGAAAGATAACCAGGTGGCTGACAAAGTGGCGGCTCAGGGTGAGTGGCTGAAAGGCAAACTGGCTGAGATGCAGAAACGTTACCCGGTAATCGGCCACGTGCGCGGCCTGGGCCTGATGATCGGCATCGAGATCGTGAAACCCGGCGAAGCGCAGGATCACATGGGCTGCTACCCGGCTGACGGTGAGCTCTCTGCCCTGTTGCAGAAAAAATGCTTCGAAGCCGGGCTGATCCTGGAGCGCGGCGGCCGCCACGGTTGCGTACTGCGCCTGCTGCCTTCCCTGCTGATCACCAACGACGAGCTGGAGATCTTCCTGGATAAATTCGAACACGCCCTGTTGGCTGCCGGCGTTAAACCGGTTTGAGTGGAAAAGAGAACATGACCAACCCGATTCTGGCGGCCTCCGCGCAAAGCACCGAGGCCTACCAGCAGGCTATCGCCCAGAGCAGCGCAGCCGTGGTGCAGTGGCTGCAACAGCCTGAGATGTATCAGGGGAAAAGCGTTGCGGAACTGCGTGAACGCATCACGCTGGATTTCAATCCGCAGGGCCTGGGCAACCAGGCCGCGATTGAACGCGCGATTGAGTACTTCCTGAAAGACAGCCTGTCGGTACACCACCCGCAGTGCGTGGCGCACCTGCACTGCCCGAGCCTGGTCGTCAGCCAGGCGGCTGAAGTGCTGATTAACGCCACCAACCAGAGCATGGACTCCTGGGACCAGAGCCCGTCAGCCACCATCATTGAGATGAAGCTGATTGAGTGGCTGCGTACCCAGGTCGGTTACCAGCCGGGCGACGCCGGGGTGTTCACCAGCGGCGGCACCCAGAGCAACCTGATGGGCCTGATGCTGGCGCGTGACGCCTTCTTCGCCCGCCAGGGCCACTCCATCCAGCAGGATGGGCTGGTGGGCAACCTCAGAAAGATGAAAGTCTTCTGTTCTGAAAATGCCCACTTCTCGGTGCAGAAAAACATGGCGCTGTTGGGGCTGGGTTACCAGTCCGTGACGCTGGTGAAAACTGACCGCTTTGCGCGTATGGATCTGAGCGATCTGAAAGAGAAAGTGGCACAGGCACAGGCCAACGGCGAACAGATCCTGGCGATCGTCGCGACTGCCGGCACCACCGATGCGGGTGCTATCGACCCGCTGCGTGACATCGCGGCCGTGGCGGCTGAGCACGACATCTGGCTGCACGTGGACGCCGCCTGGGGCGGGGCGCTGCTGCTCTCTGAGAAGTACCGCGACTATCTGGACGGCATTGAGCTGGTGGACTCCATCACCCTGGACTTCCACAAGCAGTTCTTCCAGACCATCAGCTGCGGGGCTTTCCTGCTGAAAGAGGCGCGCCACTATGAGCTGATGCGCTATCAGGCGGCGTACCTGAACTCCGAGTTCGATGAAGCGCAGGGTGTGCCGAACCTGGTCTCCAAGTCATTGCAGACCACCCGCCGTTTCGATGCCCTGAAACTCTGGATGGGCCTGGAAGCGCTGGGTCAGAAGCAATACGCTGAGATCATCGACCACGGCGTGACCCTGGCGCAACAGGTCGCGGCCTATGTCGCTGAGCAACCGGCCCTGGAGCTGGTGATGCAGCCGCAGCTGGCCAGCGTGCTGTTCCGCTACCGTCCGGCCGCGCTGGCCGGTACAGACAATGCCGCCATCGCGCTGCTCAACCAGCGGATTGGCGATGCCCTGCTGGACTCCGGGCGTGCCAACGTGGGCGTAACGGAATTTGACGGCGTCACCTGCCTGAAAATGACGTTGCTCAACCCGACGGTAACGCTGGAAGACATCAAAGTGCTGCTGGCACTGGTGGGCTTTGGTCGGGTCCCCCAGTGTCAGCACATAATCGCCGACGAAGCCGCTTGGTTTGACTTTAAACCGGCCCGCCTGGT
>NZ_PJZF01000133.1 GCF_002858675.1 Chimaeribacter californicus | reverse complement strand
ACACTAGAGATGCAGACACAGGGATTTCTCATGATTTGTTGGCGCAATAATGAGATCACAAATTCCTGTGTCTGTCTTGTTTTTGTGGGGAGCCGTCAGGCCCTGCACCCGCGCGCTTTCGGTGCCCCGGCTGAATCATTGCACGCTCCCGCGTGTTCCCTCATTTCGCCTCCGGGCTAATCGGGCCGCCGCAGTGTAGTGGTCCAGTTATTTAGGACACGTTCAGCGGTTTTATTTTCTGCCTTTCTTTTTCGATGGGCGACAGCCCATCGTTACTGC
>NZ_PJZF01000132.1 GCF_002858675.1 Chimaeribacter californicus | reverse complement strand
GTTTTTGGGATGGGAACGCCTGAGTTCACATGCGCGGAGTTAAACAGTCCTTCGTGAACTCTCGGAGATAACTCTTTGAAATCATTTTCATTCATCATTTTATTTCACCACCCAGTAAGGCTTAAGCTTAATCAAACCTTCCTTCGATAAGCCTTTGTTATCTGCTGTTATTTTGAGCAATGCTATTGACTTAGGTCGATACTGTGCGCAATTTTCACCGCTTAGCACTATAAAAAACCACACCAAAATTGTTGCTTTGAAGAGATTGTTCGTCCCATAAACAGCTTTTTTGGTTTTTTATAATTCTTAATAAGTACATGACAAGTGCTGAGTCTGGTGATGCTAACCATT
>NZ_PJZF01000131.1 GCF_002858675.1 Chimaeribacter californicus | reverse complement strand
AGTTCGCGCCCGGAATAGGTGGAGTCATCCGGGTAGAGCACCCGCGACACGTTCTCGGAATGGTTTTTGTCTTCCACCGCCGCGAAGTAGTCGCCCTGGTTAAATTTACCGAGGTTGATTTCGTTACTCGCCTGCGCGCCCCACAGCCGCAGGGTGTTGGCGGCATCGGTGTCAAAACCGGGGATCACCTGGTCATAGGCGCAGGCCAGGATCTCTTCCGTCTCCAGCCAGCGGGTTTTCGCGCCCTCCTGCTGGATGCGGCCGCCGAAGCGCACTTTATAACGGGTATTGTGGCGCGGGAACTCCCACGGGTTGCCATATTCCAGCCAGTTATCCGGGGACTCTTTCTGT
>NZ_PJZF01000130.1 GCF_002858675.1 Chimaeribacter californicus | reverse complement strand
GTACTGGCCTTCACCGCCGCGCCACTGGTTATACATGAAGTTTCCGCGGTCGCCGTTCACTTCGCCGACGGACGGTTGCAGGTTGTGCAGGTCAGTTTCAATCTGGCGGTAGACCGGGTCTTTCACGCAGTTTTTGCGCCCGCCGTCCTGCCAGCACTGGCGCTGGTGGCCGAACTGCCAGGCCGGCACCACGTGCTCCCATTCAATGCGGTTGGCGCGCAGGGCGCTTTTACGCACCTGATAGCCGCAGGAGGCGAGGTCAGGGATGCCCTTTTTGCCCTGCCAGGTGATTTTGCAGCCGCAATAGAAATCGCCGGGTGCGTCCTGGTGGATTTTAGCCGCCGCCGTTTTG
>NZ_PJZF01000129.1 GCF_002858675.1 Chimaeribacter californicus | reverse complement strand
ACTCTATAACTACCAGCGCCGCTCCAAGATCCTGCTGGCCGATCTGTAACGCCGGCTTTTCCTGCCTGCCCACGCCGACGGTTCGCCGTCGGCGTGGCGTTTCTCCCGGCTTGCGTGTTGTCTTGCGAAAAACGTCAACCGCTGCAAAACAGCCTCACTGAAAAAACAGCCCTCGCTGAAAAAGAGAGTCATTGCCGCAAAAAACAGTCACCGGCGCAAATACAGTCACCGTCGCAAATACAGTCACCGCGCAGCCTGAATCCCGTCAGGAAGCCGCCTGAAGCGCCTGCATTAACCGGTCACCCAGGCCACTGCGCCGCTGCGTCGGGGTGCTGATGGCACTGGCCAGCACG
>NZ_PJZF01000012.1 GCF_002858675.1 Chimaeribacter californicus | reverse complement strand
GTTCCACGCCGGGTTGCGGCAAGTGGCCCGCCAGCCGTTCCGCGTGGTGCCGTTCTTCGACCCCGGCGTCTGGGGCGGGCAATGGATGAAACACCAGTTTGATCTCGATCCGGCGGCAGCCAACTACGCATGGTGTTTTGACTGCGTGCCCGAGGAAAACAGCCTGCTGATGCGTTTTGGCGACGTCCGGATCGAGATCCCCGCGTTGGATCTGGTGCTGCTTTACCCGCAGGCATTGCTGGGTGAGGCAGTGTATGCGCGCTTCGGCGCGGAATTCCCGATCCGTTTTGACCTGCTGGACACCGTCGGCGGCCAGAACCTCAGCCTTCAGGTTCACCCCACGCCCCCCTATATCCGGCAGCAGTTCGGCATGACCTACACGCAGGATGAGAGCTATTACATCCTGGCGGCAGAACCGGAAGCCAGCGTCTGCCTCGGGGTGAAAACCGGCACCCAACCCGACGAGATGACCGCCGCGCTGGCGCAGGCCGGGCAGGGGGGGAATGACTTTGACGATCGCCGCTTCATCAACCACCTGCCGGCGCGCCGCCACGATCATTTCCTGATCCCAGCGGGGACGGTGCATTGCGCCGGGGCGGGCAGCGTGGTGCTGGAGATCAGCGCCACGCCTTACATTTTCACCTTCAAATTATGGGACTGGGGGCGGCTGGGGCTGGATGGCCGCCCGCGACCGCTGCACCTGCACCATGGCCGTGAGGTGATTGACTGGCAGCGCGACACCGCCTGGGTCACGCGCGAGCTGGTGAACCGCGTGGAGCCGGTGGCCGCCGGGCCGGGCTGGCAGGAGGAACGCACCGGCCTGCACCCGGGCCAGTTTATTGAAACCCGCCGCCACTGGTTCAGCGTGCCGGTGCTGCACCACACCGAAGGGCGCGTCAACGTCCTGAACCTGATTGAAGGGGAGGAGGCGGTGGTGGAAAGCCCCTCCGGCCACTTTGCCCCCTTCGTCGTGCATTTCGCGGAGACCTTTATCATCCCGGCCGCCGTGGGTGCCTACCGCATCCGGCCCAGCGGCCGCAGCCTGGGCCAACGCCTGGGCACCCTGAAAGCCTGGGTGCGTGAGGAGGAAACCGTATGCTGACCGTGATTGTCGCCACCCACGGCCCCCTGGCCGATGCCCTGCTGACCAGCGCCCGCATGATCTGGGGCGAGCTGCCGCGCACCCGCAGCATCTCGCTGGAGGAAAACGGCGGTATCACCGCCTTTCAGCAGGCGTTTAACGCTGAACTCACGGACGCCGTGTACCACAGCAGTGGGGTGCTGGTGCTGTGCGATCTCCAGAGCGGCACGCCCTGCAACCTGGCCAGCCGCTTTGCGATGACGCCGGGCCACCCAGCCCCGGTGGCGGTGGTGGCCGGGGTTAACCTGCCGATGGTGCTGATGAGCGCCGAACTGCTGGAGGAGCCGGATGTGCACCAGGCGGCGCGCCGGCTGATCGCGCAGGCGCGGGAGGGCATTACCGCTTTCCGCCCGGCCACCGCCCCGCAACCCGACATGTTCTGAGGAGAAAAGAATGGCGCTTTCGTTTGTACGTATTGATGACCGTGTGATCCACGGGCAACTGGTGACCCGCTGGGCGAAGGAGCTGCCCTGCGACGGCATCATCGCAATTGATGATGAGGTGGCCGCCGATGCGCTGCTGGCCTCGGTGATGAAAGGGGCGATTCAGGACATCCCGGTCTGGCTGTTCACCGTGGCGCAGGCGATTGAAAAGCTGCCGAAAGTGCTCGCCAGCGGCAAGCACTATTTTGTGATCGGTAAATCCCCGGTGACGCTGCGGCAACTGGCAGAGGCGGGCATTGACCTGCACAACCGCTACCAGCGGATCAACGTCGGGCCGATGTCGGCGCGGGCGGAGACCGTCACCATCGGCCCCAACCAGTCGGTGACCGCCATGGAGCGTGACGCCTTCGATTTTCTGGCGACGTGCGGTTACGCGATTGAGTTTCGGCTGGTACCGGATGCCGGCTGTTTCAGCTGGCAGGATGCGCAAAAAAAGGTGAAGCCGTCAGCCTGACGGCGAGGAGGCATGATGTGGTTTGAAGCAACGCTTATCGGCGTGTTCTGCTATCTGGGGGCGCTGAGCAGCCCATGGCTGCTGGGGCTGACCGGCGGCTGGTATATTCTCAGCCGCCCGCTGGTCTCCGGCATGGTGGTGGGAGCGATCCTCGGGGATATCCAGACTGGGATCGTGATCGGCGTGGCGGTGCAGGCGGTCTATATCGCGATGGTGACGCCGGGCGGCTCGATGCCCGCTGACCTGAACTTTGTCGCCTGGCCGGCGATCGCGCTCGGCATCCTCTCCGGCCAGGGCACGGCGGTGGCGGTAGCGCTGGCGGCCACTATCGGCATTCTCGGCACCCTTCTGTTTAACGCGATGATGGTGCTCAACTCTTACTGGAACCACCGGGCAGACGTGGCAGCGGAGCAGGGCGATGAGCGCGGCATCTACCTCAACAGCGCCATCGGGCCGCAGGCCACCAATTTCCTGCTGCGTTTTGTGCCCTCGTTTGTCGCGGTGTTTTTTGGTGCGCGCTACATCAGCGGGGTGATGGACGCCCTGCCCACGATGGTGCTGACCACCATGAATGTGCTGGGCGGCATTCTGCCGGCGGTGGGGATTGCCATCCTGCTCAAGCAGATCATCCGGCACGCCAGTATGTTGATCTACTTTCTGGTCGGGTTCATCTGCATCGTGTTTTTGAAGCTGAATATGGTGGCGCTGGTGATTGTCGGCGCGCTGCTGGCCCTGATCCACTACAGCTACAAACCGGAACCGGCCACTGTCGCGGCACCGGATGAGGAGGAGTTCTGATGGAGACGACCCCTGTGACCCTGACGAAACAGGATCTGCGCCGCTGCTGGCGCGCCTGGATGATGTACAACCTGTCGTCGATGAGCTTTGAACGGCTCCAGTCTTACGGCTTCTGCCTCGGCATGCTGCCCGCACTGCGCAAGCTCTACCCGGCGGGGCCGCAACGCATTGAGGCGATCCGCCGCCACGCCTCGTTCTACAACACCGAGCCGCAACTCGGGGCGATCGTCAACGGCATGGCGGTCGGGCTGGAGGAGAAGCGCGCCAACGGCGAGCCGGTGGACGGCGAGACCATCAACACCCTGAAAGTCGGGCTGATGGGGCCGCTGGCAGGCATCGGGGATTCCATGCTGCCGGGGATGCTGATCCCGATTTTGCTCAGCATCGGCATGGCGTTGGCGGCCGGCGGCAGCGTGATTGGGCCGTTGTTCTATATCATCGCCTACGCCGGGATGGTGATCCCCGGTTCCTGGTGGCTGTTTATGAAAGGCTACCGGCTCGGCTCCGGTTCGGTGGAGATGCTGGTGAGCAGCCGCTCTGCACGCCTGCGCGAGGCGCTCTCGCTGCTGGGGGTGTTTGTGATGGGCGGGGTGGCGGCCAGCTACGTGAAACTCTCGACCGGGCTGGCGCTGTCAACCAAAGAGGGGGTGAGCATTCACCTGCAACAGATGCTGGACGGCATTTTCCCGCAACTGCTGCCGCTGCTGGTGGTGCTGGTGACCTGGTATCTGATGAGCAAACGCGGCCTGTCGCCGGTGAAGGCGATGCTGGGGCTGCTGGCGCTGGCCGCCGTTGGGGTGGCGGGCGGGCTGTTTGCCTGACCTCTTACAAGAGAGGAAACAGTGGCCCGGCAGACGCCGGGCCGTACCGGATCACGGCTCGAAATGGGCCCACTTTTCCGCCATGCGCGCCGGTTGCGAGATAAATTGCAGGCGTGACGGCGACTGCTCAAACTGCCGGTAGATCGGCTGTTCCGTCAGGCCGAATTCGGTATAGCGGCGCGGCGACACCACCTGCAAGCGGCCGGGCCGGTAGCGCGGGTTCTGCTGCCAGACAATGTGGTTACCCTGCAACAGCGGGTACCACGCCAACCCCTGATGTGCCCGCACCGCCTGATACTCAAACCCGTACTCCCGGTCACACCAGGCGGCGAAGGTCAGCGGGGTAGCCGGGTCGGCAGAGAGGGTGGCGTGCGCCCAGCCCGGCGGCACCAGCACCCGATCGCCCGGCCCGGCACACACCGCAAAACAGCGGCCGGGATCGTGCATCACCCGCTCCTGCATGTAGATAATCGCCCGGCCCTGCCACACCTCATACAGCTCCGGCGGCGACCAGCCGCTGTGCGCGCTGACGCGGTGAATATGCCCCTGGCTGCGTATCGGTTCTTCGCCGAGGCGGCCACCGGCGTAGGTGACGATGCCGAACAGCAGCATCCGTTTCTGCAACTCCGCCAGATGCGGCTGCCGGGCGACGTCCATCGCAATGGCGTACACCTGTTCCGGCCCGTCACAGTGCGGGTCGCGCAGGGAAGGGCGGATCTGATCCAGCATGCGGATCTCCGGCAGCGGGCCAATCACATCGCCGCCGTAGCCGAAGCCCAGCGGCGCGTGGGAGACACGCACATCCAGCCCGTAATGGGCCATTGAAAGGGCGTCAGGCATGCTGTACCTCCGCGCGCCAGCCATCGCCGTCTGCCATCACCCGCACCCCAAACCCCTGTTCCTGCAACGCCTGGTAATCGTGCCCGGCGACGGCCGGCCACACCGCCAGCGCGGAGAGCAGGCTGCTGCCGGTGTTGATCAGCCGGTGGGCGGTAAAAGGCGGAATATAGTGCACGCTGCCGGGGAACACGTGCTCCAGCACGCAGTCGCCCGCCTGCTGGAGCAGCAGCAGGCCGTGGCCCTGCAGGCCAATATAGTATTCCGCCTGTTCGCGGCGCTGGTGGACGTGGCCGCGGGTCATATAGAACTCCCGGCCGACCCGGCCGGGGTGGAGGTGGGTCACACCGGCCAGCAATTCACCCTCCTGTTGCGGGGCCGGCAGGATCGCCACCGTATAGATCGGCGTCTCTGGCGGCAGGGCCGCCCAGGCGTCCCGATCGGCATACAGCCCGGCCAGCATCCCGGCGGTAGTGGTGTGTTCGTGATGATCGGCAGCAATAAACTGCCCGGACGCCAGGTCAAGCTGGCGCGGTAATCGTGTTTTCAGGTTCATATCTGGTTGCTCCGCCCGAGGAGAACAGACGCCGCCAGCATAAGAGATTAATCGATTAACCGCTGTGATAGCGGGCAAAAAAAACGCGCCTGAGGGCGCGCTGTGAGGTGGGGTGCAGAAAAGGTCAGCCGAGAATGGTGTGCGGGTAGAAGCGGGAGAGATCCTGGGTGATCAGCTCACGATCTTCACGCAGCCCCATGCCGCAGGGTTGATCGTCCACCAGCCAGCTGCCGACGACCACATAGCTGTCGCCAAATTTCGGAAGCGGGTGGAACTGCTGGACGACCATACCCTCTTCGCCGTAAGGGCCGTCCACGTGGGCTACCTGTTGCCCCTGTTTGAAGATGCTGATGTTGGCGCCCTCGCGGGAGAACAGCGGCTTGACCACATAGTGTTCCAGCGGCGGGTGATCCTCATCCGCAAAGTACGCCGGCAGCAGGTTCGGGTGGTTGGGGAACATCTCCCACAGCAGCGGCAGCAGCGCCTTGTTAGAGAGAATGCTTTTCCAGGCCGGTTCCAGCCAGCGTACGCCCGCATCTTCCAGCTTGGTGGCGAACATCTCGCGGAACATAAACTCCCACGGGTAGAGCTTGAACAGGTTGGCGATCACCTGATCCTGCAAGTCAGTGAATTGCCCTTTTTCGCCCAGGCCGATCTCATCGATATAGAGGAATTCCGTGGGCAGCCCGGCCTCCTGCGCGCAATCCTGCAAATATTGCACCGTACCGCGATCCTCATCGCTGTCACGGTAGCAGGTGAGGTGCAACAGGCTGAAACCGTGGCGCGCTTTCAGATCGGCAAAGCGGGCAATCAGCTTCTCCTGCAAGCTGTTGAACTGATCCGCCTCCGGCGGCAGGTGACCGGCCGCGATCTGATCTTCCAGCCAGAGCCACTGGAAGAAGGCCGCCTCGTACAGGGAGGTAGGGGTGTCGGCGTTATTCTCCAGCAGTTTCGGCGGGTTCACGCCGTCATAGGCGAGATCGAGCCGGGAATAGAGCGACGGCTGGCCGCTGCGCCAGGCGGTGCGCACCAGCTCCCGGCAGTGGCGGGGAATGCGGCAGCGGTCCATCAGCGCATCGCTGCTGACCACCTTGTCCACCACTTTCAGGCACATCTGGTGCAGCTCAGCGGTGGCCGCCTCCACTTCTTCCACCTGGGCCAGCGTGAACTCGTAACAGGCATCCTCACACCAGTAGGGTTCGCCATACATGGTGTGGAACTGGAAACCAAATTCGGCGGCTTTTTCACGCCAGTCCGGGCGCTCCGGCAGGGGACGTCGTTTCATGCAGGCTAACCCCCGAATGAGCGTGAGCCGGAGCCCATGCTGCTGCGTTGTGCGGTGGCCTGTTTGGCCACGGTCTCACCGAACCCGCCGCGGGTGATGGTGCGGGTGGTGGCCGGTTTCGGTGCCAGCGCGGATTTCGGCACCGTCACCGTGCGGCCCGGCGTGGCCGAACCGTAGTTTCTGCCGGCGGCATCCACAAACTTGCCGTTAGCCGGGTTGCCGGGCGCGCGGGAGGTGAACAACGGCTGTTGCGCGTAGCTGCCGCCGCCCATCATCCGGCCCATCATGTAACCGGCCATCAGCGGCATCCAGAAGCTGCCGCTCTCGTGGGGCTGGGCCACCGCCCCGGCCTGCGCCGGGGTCTGGGTGCATTGCCCTTCGCCAAATTCGGCTACGCAATCCTCACGGCTGGCATATTTCGGTGCAGTGCGCGCCGCCTCTTTCTGCGCCTCGGTATAGGCGGCCTTGCACTGTGCGGCGTTGGACGGGTTAGCGTTGGTGCAGTCGTCGGCATTTTGGTACATCGACACTTTTTCGTCGGCCTGTTCACAGCCGGCCAGCGCAAAAGCCGCGCCCACCGCCAGCGCCAGCGGTGCCATCCGGCAGCACTTGCGGAACGCCGATAAGTTAATCTGTTGAGTCCGTTTCATCATTATTTCTCCCCTTAATTTAAGAGCGAAAAGCCCTTCCCAGTGGGCGTAAGGATAGGTGAAAGCTGGGTGTTTTTAAAGCAAGTGGCCATTGCAATGCGGAGCAACGCCCAAACATAGAGAGGGGGGAAAGAAAACGGCACCGGCCGGGGCGCGGTGCCGTTGCGGCAGGGCAGAGATTAGTGCTGGAACGGATTACCGGCCGCGCTACTGCGTGGAGCGGCGGCTTTGGCCGGGCGGGCAGAGGACTGGCCCTGCATAGCCGCTTCACCGCTTTCCGCTTTCACGCCGCCGTCAGCGTTCGCATCCTGCTGGGCATTTTCCGGGGCTACCGCTTCCGGGGTGGTGGGTACCGGCTTGCCGAGTGCGTTGTTCAGCATCTGCAAATCACTGATGTTCAGCGTACCGAGGGCAGATTTCACATTCAGCTGGTTAATCAGGTAGTTGTAACGTGCGCTGGAGAGCTGCTGCTTGGCGTTGTAGAGCGTGGTGGTGGCATCCAGCACGTCAACAATGGTACGCGTCCCGACCTGATAACCCGCTTCTGACGCATCCAGGGAGCTTTGCGCCGAGACCACCGCCTGTTTGTAGGCGTTGATGCTGCTGATAGAGGCGGAGATATTATTGAAGGACGAACGCACCGTCTGCACCACGGAGCGGTGGGCGCTCTCAAGCTGCTCGCTGGCACTGACAAAATTGAACTGCGCCTGTTTCACCTGCGAGGTGACCGCGCCGCCGCTGTAGAGCGGCAGGCTGAAGCTCAGGCCGACCTGGTTCTGCCCGGCGTCGCTGTCATCACTGACGTTGCGCGAGCCGCTGTATTTGCTGTTGCTGATGCCGCTGGAGGCGGTCAGGTCCAGCGTCGGCATGTGGCCGGTCTGGTAGTAGCGGATCTGCTCACGCGCCAGATCCTGTGACAGGCGGGCGGAGAGCAGGTTCAGGTTGCGGCTTTCCGCCTCTTTCAGCAGGCTGTTCACGGCCTGCGGGCGCTGGGTGGAGAAGGTGTCGATGTTCAGCGACGCCAGCTCCGGGTAGTACTGGCCGGTGACCTGGCGCAGGGCTTCCAGCGCGTTGTCGAGATCATTGCGGGCCGTGACTTCGCTGGCCAGTACGCTATCATATTGGGCGCGGGCGTTCTGCACGTCGGTGATCGCCACCAGGCCGACATTAAAGCGCTGGGTGGTCTGGTCGAGCTGGCGGTAAATCGCCTGTTTCTGCGCTTCAGTATAAGAAAGCGAGTCAATGGCGCTCAGCACGTTGAAATAGGCGGTCGCCGTATTCAGGATCAGGTTCTGCTGGGCCGTCTGGTAGGTGACGTCCTGGATGCCGGCCTGCTTCTCCTGAAGCGTCAGCGCCCGCCATTTGGACATATCAAAAATCGTCTGGGTCAGCTGCAATGCACCGCTGGTGACATTGCTCTCGGTGTCCCGGGCGTCTTTAAAACCGCTGGTATAGGTGTAATCCACACCCAGCCCCAGTTGCGGCAGCAACGGACTGCGCGTTTCATTAATTTTCTCAAAGGCTGCATCGCGCACGGCGGCAGACTGGCGCAAATCTGGGTTACTTTCGCGCGCCTGCTGGTAGACCTGGAGCAGGTTTTCAGCCTGGCTCACGGAACTCAGGCCCGTCAGGCTCAGTCCGATAAGAAAGGGGAGCAGTTTCTTCATTTGCATTCCTTGTTGTGCAGCATTGGTGCTTATTATGTATGTGCTGTCGAGAGCTAAAATTTTGCCGATTCTATCAGAGTATTAGACACTGGCGAGGTGGCTTAACGTGCCATCACCCTTGAAGAGTGTCAATCTACCACAATCATGTCCGCGTATAATTAATGAACATTCACGGTATTGACCTAAAACAGGTCAAGGGTACCGTTATACTCACCAGAGAGGGAACATCATGGCTTTATCCAATCAGGCTTCGCCGGTCACTTTCACCAAAAATGATGTAGAAATTATTGCACGTGAGTCACTTTATAGTGGTTTTTTTTCGCTCACCGCCTATCGTTTCCGTCACCGTCTGTTCAATGGCGAAATGAGCGGCGAAGTGCGCCGTGAAGTGTTTGAGCGCGGCCATGCGGCGGTGCTGTTGCCCTATGATCCGGTGCGTGATGAAGTGGTACTGGTCGAACAGCTGCGTTTCCCGGCGCTGGAAACCAGCGAGACCCCGTGGCTGCTGGAGATGGTGGCCGGGATTATTGAACCGGGTGAAAGCCCGGAGCAGGTAGCCCGCCGTGAGGCGGTGGAAGAGGCCGGCCTGACCGTGGCCCGCTGCAAACCGGTGCTGAGTTACCTGGCCAGCCCCGGCGGCACCAGCGAACGGTTATCGGTGATGGTCGGTGAAGTGGATGCCACGACGGCAGAGGGCCTGCACGGGCTGGCGGATGAACACGAGGATATCCGGGTACATGTGGTCAGCCGTGAGCAGGCCTGTCGCTGGGTAGAAGAAGGAGCTATTGATAACGCGGCCTCAATCATTGCCCTGCAATGGCTGGCGCTGCACCATGAATCGTTACGAAAAGAGTGGTCAACAGATGATTAAGCGCTATACCCCTGATTTTCCTGAGATGATGCGGCTGTGCGAAACCAATTTTGCCCAATTACGTCGGTTGCTGCCGCGCAACGATGCCGTCGGGGAGACGGTAAGTTATCAGGTGAGTGGCGCCACCTACCGTTTGACGATTGCAGAATCGACACGCTATACCTCTTTGGTGGCAATCCAGCAGACGGCCCCGGCCGTCAGCTACTGGAGCCTGCCGGCCATGACCGTGCGGCTCTACCATGATGCAATGGTGGCTGAAGTGTGTTCAAGCCAGCAGATCTACCGCTTCAAAGCACGTTATGATTATCCGAATAAAAAGTTGCATCAACGCGATGAAAAGCATCAAATTAACCAGTTTCTTGCTGATTGGTTGCGCTACTGTTTAGCGCATGGAGCGATGGCGGTTCCGGTTTGTTAGACAGACGATGAGATAACAAAGGACACCATTTGGAAAGCCTGTTTACGCTGCCTGTGGCCGGTGACGCCAGGGTCAGGATATTACAAATAACCGATACGCATCTGTTTGCCGGTGAACATGAGACCTTGCTGGGCGTGAATACCCTGCGAAGTTATCACGCGGTACTCGATGCCATTGCCGCGCAGCAGCGGCCGGTGGATATCATCGCGGCAACCGGCGATCTGGCCCAGGATCATTCGCTGGCGGCGTACCGTCACTTTGCCGCCGGGATCACGCGTTTCCCGGCGCCCTGCCTGTGGCTGCCGGGCAACCACGATTTCCAGCCGGCGATGGTGGACGCGCTGGCCGGGGCGGGTATTGCGCCCTCCAAGCATGCGCTGCTGGGCGACCATTGGCAGATGATTTTGCTTGATACCCAGGTGTTTGGCGTACCGCATGGTGAGCTTAGCGATTACCAACTGGCGTGGCTGGCGCGCTGCCTGTCGGCTTACCCGGAGCGCTACACGCTGCTGATGCTGCACCACCACCCGCTGCCTTCCGGCTGTAACTGGCTGGATCAGCACAGCCTGCGCAACGCCCACGAACTGGCGGCGCTGCTGGTGCACTACCCGAAGGTCAACACGCTGTTGTGCGGGCATATCCATCAGGAGATGGATGAGCCGTGGCACGGCCGCCGCCTGCTGGCCACGCCCTCTACCTGTGTGCAGTTCAAACCGCACTGCACCAGTTTTACCATCGACAGCGCGGCACCCGGCTGGCGCTACCTCGATCTCTACCCGGATGGCCGGCTGGAGACGGAGGTTCACCGCCTCGACACCCATGAGTTCTGCCCTGACATGGATTCGGACGGCTATTAATGAGCACCTTACTCTACCTGCACGGTTTCAACAGTTCGCCCCAGTCCGCCAAAGCCTCGGCCCTGAAGGCGTGGCTGGCAGTGCACCACCCGCATATCGACATGGTGGTGCCGCAGCTGGCCCCTTTCCCGGATGCGGTGGCAGAGCAGCTGGAATCCCTGGTGATGGCGCGCGCCGGGGAAAACCTCGGCATTGTCGGCTCGTCATTGGGCGGTTACTACGCCACCTGGCTGTCGCAGTGCTTTGCGCTGCCGGCGGTGGTGGTCAACCCGGCGGTGCGCCCCTTTGAGCTGCTGCTCGACTATTTAGGACAGAACCAGAACCCCTACACCGGCCAACAATATGTGTTAGAGTCTCGCCACGTCTACGACCTGAAAACCATGCAGGTCGATCCTCTGGAGTCGCCGGATTTACTCTGGCTGCTGCAACAGACCGGAGATGAGATTCTCGATTACCGTCAGGCCGTGGCCTATTATACTGCCTGCCGCCAGACGGTAGAGTCAGGCGGGAACCACACCTTTACCGGATTCGAACGCTTCTACTCTCCGATTGTGGATTTTTTAGGGCTGGCGTCTGACTGACGCCCTGTGTCACAGCCCGCCGCGAACCGGGCGGTTGACCGGCCGCCGCGCCGGTTCCCGCCAGCCCACCAACAACTGGCCACGAATAGTAATCAAAGATGAGTCAATCAAGTTATAACGCAGATTCCATTGAGGTACTCAGCGGCCTTGAGCCGGTGCGCCGTCGCCCGGGCATGTACACCGATACCTCGCGTCCCAACCACCTTGGTCAGGAAGTCATCGATAACAGCGTCGATGAGGCGCTGGCCGGCCACGCCCGCAAGGTCGAAGTCATCCTCCATGCTGACCAGTCGCTGGAAGTGATCGACGACGGCCGCGGCATGCCGGTGGACATCCACCCGGAAGAGGGTATTCCGGCGGTGGAGCTGATCTTCTGCCGCCTGCATGCGGGCGGCAAGTTCTCCAACAAAAACTACCAGTTCTCCGGCGGCCTGCACGGCGTGGGGATCTCGGTGGTCAACGCCCTCTCGACCCGCGTCGAGGTCACCGTCAAGCGCGGCGGCCAGGTGTATGAGATGGCGTTTGAGAATGGCGATAAAGTGCAGGATCTGGTGGTCACCGGCACCTGCCCGAAACGCGTCACCGGCACCCGCGTCCAGTTCTGGCCGGATGTCAGCTTCTTTGACAGCCCGCGTTTCTCCGTCAGCCGGTTGTCGCACCTGCTGAAAGCCAAAGCGGTGCTCTGCCCGGGAGTGGAGATTGTCTTCAAAGACAAGCTTAACAACACCGAGCAACGCTGGTGCTATGAAGATGGCCTGACCGACTACCTGATGGAGTCCGTTAACGGGCTGGTTACGCTGCCGGAAAAGCCGTTTGTCGGCTCGTTCGCCGGGGACACCGAAGCGGTGGACTGGGCGCTGCTCTGGCTGCCGGAAGGCGGTGAGCTGCTGACGGAAAGCTACGTCAACCTGATCCCGACCATGCAGGGCGGCACCCACGTCAACGGGCTGCGTCAGGGCCTGCTGGACGCGATGCGTGAGTTCTGCGAGTTCCGCAATATCCTGCCGCGCGGCGTGAAGCTGTCGGCCGAGGATATCTGGGATCGCTGCGCGCATGTGCTGTCGGTGAAGATGCAGGACCCGCAGTTCGCCGGCCAGACCAAAGAGCGCCTCTCATCGCGCCAGTGCGCGGCCTTTGTCTCCGGCGTGGTGAAAGACGCCTTCAGCCTGTGGCTGAACCAGAACGTGCAGGCCGCGGAACAGCTGGCGGAGCTGGCGATCTCCAGCGCCCAGCGCCGGATGCGCGCCGCCAAGAAAGTGGTGCGTAAAAAGCTCACCAGCGGCCCGGCGCTGCCCGGCAAACTGGCGGACTGCACCTCACAGGATCTCAGCATGACCGAACTCTTCCTGGTGGAAGGGGATTCGGCAGGCGGCTCCGCCAAGCAGGCGCGCGATCGCGAATACCAGGCGATCATGCCGCTGAAGGGCAAAATCCTGAACACCTGGGAAGTCTCTTCTGACGAAGTGCTGGCGTCGCAGGAGGTGCATGACATCTCTGTCGCCATCGGCATGGACCCGGACAGCGAAGACCTGACCCAGCTGCGTTACGGCAAGATCTGTATCCTGGCGGATGCGGACTCCGACGGCCTGCACATCGCCACGCTGCTGTGCGCGCTGTTCGTGCGCCACTTCCGCTCGCTGGTGAAAGATGGCCACGTCTACGTGGCGATGCCGCCGCTCTACCGCATCGACCTCGGCAAAGAGGTTTACTATGCGCTGGACGAAGAGGAGAAAGCCGGGGTGCTGGAGCAGCTTAAGCGCAAGAAGGGCAAGCCGAACGTGCAGCGTTTCAAAGGGCTGGGCGAGATGAACCCGTTGCAGCTGCGTGAAACCACCCTTGACCCGAACACCCGCCGCCTGGTGCAGCTTACCATCAGCGATGAGGACGTGGACCAGACCATGGCCATCATGGATATGCTGCTGGCGAAGAAGCGCTCCGAAGACCGGCGTAACTGGTTACAGGACAAAGGTGACAAGGCCGAACTGGCCGTATAATGCCTCTCCCGGCCGCCCCTGTGGCGGCCGTTTTCTTTTGTGCAGGGCCTGCCGATGAAACTCACCCTTGATGAACTCGCTGCCTTTGTGGCCGTGACCGACAGCGGCTCGATTACCGCCGCCGCCGAACAATTGGGCCAGACCTCGTCGGGCATCAGCCGTGCGCTGAGCCGCCTGGAAACCAAACTCGACATTACCCTGTTGCGCCGCACCACCCGCCGCCTGGAGCTGACAGAGGAGGGCGCGCTGTTTCTGACCCATGCGCGCCAGATTGTGGAGTCAGTGGAGCTGGCGGAGGAGCAGATCGCCCTGCGGCGCGAAACCCCGGCCGGGCGGTTGCGCGTCAATGCCGCTGCGCCCTTTATGGAGCATGTGATCGTGCCGCTGGTCGGGGGCTTTCGCCGCCGCTATCCGCAGATTACGCTGGAGCTGAACACCGACAACCAGGTAATCGATCTGCTGGAGAAGCGCACCGACGTGGCGATCCGCATCGGCACGCTGCGCGATTCCACCATCCATGCGCGGCTGCTGGGGTGCAGCCGGTTACGGCTGCTGGCCAGCCCCGGTTACCTGGCGCGCCACGGCACCCCGCAGCGGGTGGAGGATCTGGCGAGCCACAGCCTGCTCGGCTTTACGCAGCCGGAGTCCCTGAACCAGTGGCCAGTCCGTACCGCTGACGGCGCACGGCTGATGATTACGCCTGCGCTCTCTGCTTCCAGCGGCGAAACGCTGCGCAACCTGGCATTACAGGGGGAAGGGATTGTGCAACTGGCGGATTTCATGACGCGTGAAGATTGCCGCCAGGGGCGGCTGGTGCCGGTGTTGCCGGCACTGACCGAGCCGGAAAGCCAGCCGGTTAACGCCGTGTATTACCGGAACACCCAACTGGTGGCGCGCATCACCTGTTTTCTGGATTACCTCAGCGAACAGATGGGCGAGGGGCTGCTCTGAAGGGGCGGTAAAAAAGGGAATAAAAAAGCCGCGTGATGCGGCTTCTTAACAAAAGGGTGCTTAGCAAAACAGGGCAACATCAGGGTTTGTCGAGAATGTGGATCACCACCTCTTCCACATCCTGCTTAATCGCTTCGCGATGGTGGTGCATATGCGCCTGCTGCTGATGCTGTTCCAGGTGGTTCAGGCTCTCCCACTCCTCCAGCATAAAGATGGAGTCCGGCACCGTTTTACGCCACGGCACCTGCCCGTTGAAATCGATCATCGGCACATAACTGCCGCAACCCTGCTCCGCGCGCACGGTAGGCAGTAACGCTTCAATCTGTTGCAGCACCGCATCCCGGCGCCCCGGCCTGACCTTGATTTCAGCAATAACAGTAATCATGAGTGACCTCGTCGGCATCCGTGCGGATGGGGAGGGAAAGGGCAGCACTCCGTCGCGGCCCTTTCGTCATACACTGACGCTTACAGTGTGGGCATTGCTGTCAAAAGATGCCATCGGGCATCGTCTGATTTCACCGCCTGCGATCAGATGTTGAACACGTGATCCAGGTGCGCACGGTAGCGGGCGACATCGTTGTCGATGTCCGGCTGTTTGATCACATCGTTGCAGATAAAGGTCGGCAGACCGGCCATGCCAAGGAACTCATTGGCTTTATGGAAGTGCATGTAGAGGCCGTCCACCCCGACGCCGTGGAAGAACTGCTCTTTGTCGGTGAACGCTTCCAACGGGGCGTTCCAGGTCAGGGACAGCATGTAGGTTTTGCCCTGCAGCAGGCCGCCGGAGCCATATTTTTTCGCGGCGTCAGCGCGGGTGCGGCCGTCGCTGGCGTAGAGCTTGCCGTGGCCTTCGGTAAAGACTTCATCGATGTATTTTTTCATGATCCACGGCTCGCCCATCCACCAGCCCGGCATCTGGTAGATCACGGTGTCGGCCCACAGGTAGTTTTCCACTTCGGTGGCCACGTCATAGCCCTGGTCGATATGCACAACGCGCACCTCATGGCCGCTGTCACGCAGGAAAGCGGCGGCAACGTCCGTCATGGTGTTGTTCAGTGCGCCTTTGGAGTGGGCAAACTCTTTTGCCGCATTCAAAATCAGGATAGTGCTCATGGAATCTCTCCGGTTGATGTCTGGTAAGCGTAATAGCTGATTCAGTGAGTGTACGCGTGAAAATGCCAGGGAAAAATGAGCGATGAGTCACAAAACTTTTGCTTAAACAGCAATAATCAGCATGCTAATCCCCCATTTTTCGCCGGAATCGCCGCCTGTGCAGCAGCCGCGGGCGGGGGGGATTTTGTGGTATCATTAGCGCCATACAAATCCCTGGCAGCCGCAGCCCGGCCGCCACGCCATCCTGCGTTTCCATACCCTTTTAACATCGCGTAGCGCGCAGACATCGCTGTGACAGCGTACGGCCTGATAAGGTACTATCGCTGGCAATGTCTGCCGGTTGCGGCATAAAGAGACAACACGGTCTGAGGAATAATGATTAATGAGTGATATGACTCAAGACGGTGCTGAGCGCCTTGCGCTGCACACGTTTACTGAGAACGCCTACCTGAACTACTCCATGTACGTGATCATGGATCGGGCACTGCCGTTTATCGGTGACGGTTTGAAGCCGGTACAACGCCGGATCATCTATGCGATGTCGGAACTCGGGCTGAATGCCAGCGCGAAATTCAAGAAATCGGCCCGTACCGTGGGCGACGTGCTGGGTAAATACCATCCACATGGCGACAGCGCCTGCTATGAGGCGATGGTGTTGATGGCGCAGCCGTTCTCTTACCGTTACCCGCTGGTGGACGGCCAGGGCAACTGGGGCGCGCCGGATGACCCGAAATCCTTCGCGGCGATGCGTTACACCGAATCGCGCCTGTCGAAATATGCCGAAGTGCTGCTGCGCGAGCTGGGCCAGGGCACCGTGGACTGGGTGCCGAACTTTGACGGCACGCTCGACGAGCCGAAAATGCTGCCGGCACGGCTGCCGAACATCCTGCTTAACGGCACTACCGGGATCGCCGTCGGCATGGCCACCGACATTCCGCCGCATAACCTGCGCGAAGTGGCCAAAGCGGCGGTGCTGCTGCTGGACAAACCCAACACTGAGCTCGACGAGCTGCTGGCCCACGTACAGGGGCCGGATTTCCCCACCGAGGCAGAGATCATCACCCCGCGTGACGAGCTGCGCAAACTCTACCAGACCGGGCGCGGCTCGGTGCGGATGCGGGCGGTGTGGAAGAAAGAAGAGGGCGACGTGGTGATCACCGCGCTGCCGCACCAGGTTTCCGGGGCCAAAGTGCTCGAGCAGATCGCCAGCCAGATGCGGGCGAAAAAACTGCCGATGGTGGAAGACCTGCGCGACGAGTCGGACCACGAAAACCCGACGCGGCTGGTTGTGGTGCCGCGCTCCAACCGGGTGGATATGGATCAGGTGATGAACCACCTGTTTGCCACCACCGATCTGGAGAAAAGCTACCGCGTTAATATGAACATGATCGGGCTGGATGGCCGCCCGACGGTGAAAGGGCTGGTGGAGATCCTCACCGAGTGGCTGGTGTTCCGCCGCAACACCGTGCGCCTGCGCCTGAACCACCGGCTGGAGAAGGTGCTCAAGCGCCTGCATATTCTCGAAGGCTTGTTGACGGCCTTCCTGAATATCGACGAGGTGATTCACATCATCCGCAGTGAAGATGAGCCGAAACCGGTGCTGGTGCAGCGTTTCGGCCTGAGTGAAACCCAGGCAGAAGCGATTCTGGAGCTGAAGCTGCGCCATCTCGCCAAACTGGAAGAGATGAAAATCCGCGGTGAGCAGGATGAGCTGGCCAAAGAGCGCGATCAGCTTCAGGCGCTGCTGGCCTCTGAGCGCAAGCTGAACACGCTGATCCGCAAAGAGATCCAGACCGATGCCGATGCCTACGGTGATGACCGCCGTTCGCCGCTGCATGAGCGTGATGAAGCCAAAGCGATGAGCGAAACAGAGATGCTGCCGTCTGAGCCGGTGACCATTGTGCTGTCGCAGATGGGCTGGGTGCGCAGTGCCAAAGGCCATGACATTGACCCGTCCGGCCTGAGCTACAAAGCGGGTGACAGCTTCCTGGCTGCCGCGCGCGGCAAGAGCAATCAGCCGGTGGTGTTCATCGATTCCACCGGCCGCAGTTATGCGCTGGAACCCACCACGCTGCCGTCGGCACGCGGGCAGGGCGAGCCGCTGACCGGCAAACTGACGCCGCCGCCGGGTGCGGTGATTGAGCAGGTGCTGATGGCACCGGACGAGCAGAAACTGCTGATGGCCTCGGACGCCGGTTACGGCTTCGTCTGTACCTTCAGCGATCTGGTGGCACGTAACCGCGCCGGTAAGGCGATGATCACCCTGCCGGAGAACGCCAAAGCGCTGACGCCGCTGGAGATCCACGGCGAGGATGACATGCTGCTCTCCATCACCGCCGCAGGCCGGATGCTGATGTTCCCGGTGGCGGATCTGCCGCAGCTCTCCAAGGGCAAAGGCAATAAGATCGTCTCTATTCCATCGGCGCAGGCCGCCGCCGGGGAAGATCGCCTCGCCTGGCTGTTTGTGCTGCCGCCGCAGACGTCGCTCACGCTCTACATCGGTAAGCGCAAACTGACGCTGCGCCCGGAAGATTTGCAGAAGTACCGGGCAGAACGGGGCCGTAAAGGCACCTTGCTGCCGCGCGGCCTGCAACGGATTGACCGGGTGGATGTGGATGCCCCGGCCCGGCCGGAAAGCCCCGGCAACAGCGAGGCGTAATTCCCGCCGGCCATGACCCGCGCCCCGGAGCAGACAGCGCCGGGGCGTGATGCGTTCTGCGCCGGGCGGCAGAGGGAGCAGGGCGGCACAAAAAGTGCCAAGCCTCTCTTCTCTGACGTTTTTTTCGGTGAATATTCATTGTATGCATTAATATAGCCGTTGTATCACCCCGGTGAACGTTTTGGCGGCCACCGGTGCACGCGTTATCAGTGAACATCGGGTGAGCAGGGCACCTTCTTCGCTACAAAGAAACCCCGCTGTTTCATCAGGAAGCAAGGAGACCGGCACTCAGTGCAGACCGCCACCGCGCGGCAGAGGCCGGATATACGCTAAAGAGGTTGTTATGTTGTTGATTGTGCGTACCATTTTGGCCGTAGTGTATTCACTGCTGGTCTGTATTTTCGGATCGATTTTTTGTCTTTTCAGCCCGCGTGATCCGCGCCACGTGGCCCGTTTCGGCCACCTGTTCGGGCGGATGTCCACCCTCTTCGGGATCACCGTTGAGAAGCGCCTGCCGCCGGGCGCAGAGCAGTACGGCAACTGCATCTATGTTGCCAACCACCAGAATAACTACGACATGGTCACCGTCTCCAGCATGGTGCAGCCGCGTACCGTCACCGTGGGTAAAAAGAGCCTGTTATGGGTGCCGTTCTTTGGCCCGCTCTACTGGCTGACCGGTAACCTGCTGATTGACCGTGACAACCGCGCCAAAGCGCACGGCACCATCTCGCAGGTGGTGGAGCAGTTTAAAAAACGCGATATCTCCATCTGGATGTTCCCGGAAGGCACCCGCAGCCGCGGCCGCGGCCTGATGCCGTTCAAGACCGGTGCGTTCCATGCGGCGATTGCCGCCGGTGTGCCGATCGTGCCGATTTGCGTTTCCAATACCCACGGTAAAATCAACCTGAACCGCTGGTCAAACGGGCTGGTGATTATCGAAATGCTGCCGCCCATCGAGACCACCGGTTACGGCAAAGATCGCGTTCGTGAACTGGCCGAGCTTTGCCGGGCACAGATGCAGGCTAAAATTGCCGAACTGGATGCGGAAGTCGCCCAGCGCGAAGCCGCCGCCAAAAAAGGCAACTAGCCCGGCGGCACACGCGCCGCCCACTGTTATGCCCTTCCGGCCTGGGGATCAGGCCTGCGTGCAGCCCGTCGCTGCGCCATTTTCACCCGGCCTGTGGCCGGGTTTTGCACACAGTCTTGATATTGCTTTTCATGGAGAAGATATGTCACTCAGTCGGCGTCAGTTTTTACAGGCATCGGGTATGGCACTGGCTGCCGGTACCCTACCGCTGAGGGCAGAGGCGGGCACCGGCGGCGCGCAGGTGGCGCTGCCGGTGCCGCCGTTGCTGGAATCCCGCCGCGGGCAGCCGCTGTTTTTAACCCTGCAACGCGCCCACTGGTCATTTACCGGCGGGGCCAAGGCCAACGTCTGGGGCATCAATGGGCTGTATCTCGGGCCGACGGTGCGCGTCTTCAGCGGTGATGACGTCAAACTGATCTACAGCAACCGGCTGGCGGAGCCGGTGGCGATGACCATCAGCGGCTTGCAGGTACCGGGCACGCTCACCGGCGGCGCCGGGCGCATGATGTCGCCGGGCGTGGACTGGTCGCCGGTGTTGCCGATCCGCCAGCCCGCCGCCACCTGCTGGTACCACGCCAACACGCCGAACCGCATGGCCCCGCACGTCTATAACGGGCTGGCCGGGCTGTGGCTGGTGGAAGACAGCGTCAGCAAAGCCCTGCCGCTGCCCAGCCACTACGGGGTGGATGACTTTCCGGTGATCCTTCAGGACAAGCGGCTGGATAACTTCGGCACCCCGGAGTATGACGCCCCGGCACAGGGCGGCTTCCTGGGGGATAACCTGCTGGTTAACGGCGTCGAAAGCCCGTATGTCGAGGTGTCACGCGGCTGGGTGCGCCTGCGCCTGCTCAACGCCGCCAACTCCCGCCGCTTTATGCTGCAAATGAGCGACAACCGGCAATTCCACGTGGTGGCCGCCGATCAGGGCTTCCTGCCTGCGCCGGTGGCGGTGTCGCGCCTGTCGCTGGCCCCGGGCGAACGCCGGGAGATTCTGGTGGATATGTCGCAGGGTGATGAAGTGTCGATCACCGCCGGGGAGTCCGCCGGGATCATGGACCGGCTGCGCGGGCTGTTTGAGCCGTCCAGTATTCTGATCTCCACGCTGGTGCTGACGCTCAAACCCACCGGCCTGCTGCCGCTGGTCACCGATAACCTGCCGATGCGCCTGCTGGCCGATCAACTGCTGGAAGGCAGCGTGGTGCGGTCGCGGGAGTTCCGGCTGGGCGACAATCTGGCCGGGATCAACGGCGCCATCTGGGACATGAACCGCATCGACGTGCAGGCGCTTCAGGGCACCTGGGAGCGCTGGACGGTACACGCCGACATGCCGCAATCTTTCCATATTCAGGGCGTGTCGTTCCTGGTGAAAAGCGTCAACGGCGGCCCGCCGCTGGTGGAAGACGCCGGGTTCAAAGACACGGTGTGGGTAGATGGCGAGGCCGAGCTGCTGGTCTACTTCAACCAGCCGTCGTTTGAGCATTTCCCGTTCCTTTACCACAGCCAGACGCTGGAGATGGCCGACCGCGGCTCCGCCGGCCAGCTGGTGGTACAGCCCTCCGTCTGATTTTCCCTCTGCGGCAGTGCGATCCCGCCCTGCCGTTTTGATATTTCCCTGTGCCTGATCCCCCTCCGCTTGATAAAAAGCAAGATCGCGTTGCGCCGTTTTTGTTACTCCAGCCCACAGGCTGATAACCAGAAGGCGAAACATGATGAACCACGACGAACACGCCGCACCCGGCGGTGTCACCCGCCGCACGTTGCTCAAGGGCAGCGCCCTGAGCGCCCTGACCTTTGCTGCCGGGGGCGTGCCGTTGCCCTTTGCCCAGGCGCAGGCTGCGCCGCCGGCCCGCATCCCCGATGAACGGGTGGTCTGGAGCATGTGCTCGGTGAATTGCGGCAGCCGCTGCGCGCTGCGGCTGCATGTGCAGGATGACGAGGTGGTCTGGGTTGAGACCGACAACACCGGCCAGGACAGCTATGGCGACCATCAGGTACGCGCCTGCCTGCGCGGGCGCAGCATCCGGCAGCGCATGAACCACCCGGCGCGCCTCAACTATCCGATGAAGCGGGTCGGCAAGCGCGGCGAGGGCAAATTCAAACGCATCAGCTGGGACGAGGCGCTGGACACCCTGGCGCAGCGGCTCAGGCACACGGTGGAGACGTACGGCAACGAGGCGGTCTACATCAATTACTCGTCCGGCATTGTCGGCGGCAACATCACCCGCTCCTCGCCTTACGCCTCGCTGGTGGCGCGCCTGATGAATTGCTATGGCGGCTTCCTCAGCCATTACGGCACTTACAGCACCGCCCAAATCGCCGCCGCCATGCCCTACACCTACGGCAGCAACGAGGGCAACAGCACCTCGGACATCGTCAACAGCACCCTGGTGGTGATGTTCGGCAACAACCCGGCGGAAACACGTATGAGCGGCGGCGGTATCACCTACCATCTGCAACAGGCGCGTGAACGCAGCAATGCGCGGATGATTGTGATCGATCCGCGTTACACCGACACCGCCGCCGGGCGTGAAGATGAGTGGATACCGATCCGCCCCGGCACCGATGCGGCGCTGGTGGCCGGGCTGGCGTATGTGCTGATCACCGAAGATCGGGTCGATCAGGCGTTCCTTGACCGTTACTGCGTCGGCTATGACGAAAAGACCCTGCCGCCGGAGGCACCGGCCAACAGCCACTATAAAGCCTATATTCTCGGGCAGGGCGAGGACGGCACCGCCAAAACCCCGGCGTGGGCGGAGCGCATTACCGGCATTCCGCAGGCGCGCATTATTCAGCTGGCGCGTGAGATCGCCCAGAGCAAGCCTGCCTGCATTGTGCAGGGCTGGGGGCCGCAGCGGCAGGCCAACGGCGAACTGACGGCGCGCGCCATCGCCATGCTGCCTATTCTCACCGGCAACGTCGGCATCCCCGGCGGCAACAGCGGCGCGCGCGAATCCACCTACACGATGACCATTGAGCGGATGCCGGTGGGGGAGAACCCGGTGAAAACCAGCATCCCGGTGTTTGGCTGGACGGACGCCATCCAGCGCGGTACGGAGATGACGGCGCTGCGCGACGGCGTGCGCGGCAAACCTGCGCTCACGGTGCCGATCAAATTCATCTGGAACTATGCCGGTAACACGCTGATTAACCAGCATTCGGACATCAACCGCACCCATAAGATTTTGCAGGATGACCAGCGCTGCGAAACCATCGTGGTGATTGATAACTTTATGACCGCCTCCGCCCGCTATGCTGACCTGCTGCTGCCCGACCTGATGACCACCGAGCAGGAAGACATTGTGCCGAACGACTACGCCGGGAACATGGGCTACCTGATTTTCGGCCAACCGGCGACCACGCCCAAATTTGAACGGCGCAGCATCTATGCGATCCTGACCGGCGTGGCCGAACGGCTGGGCGCTGATGTCGCGCAGCGCTTCACCGAAGGGCGCAGCCAGGCCGACTGGTTACGCTATCTCTATGGCAGGATGCAGGAAAAAGATCCGCTGCTGCCCGGTTACGATGCGCTGAAAGCGATGGGCATCTATAAGCGGCGTGACCCGGCCGGGCACTACGTGGCGTATCAGGCGTTCCGCCACGATCCGGTTGCCAACCCGCTGAAGACCCCGTCCGGCAAAATCGAGATCTATTCGGCGGCACTGGCGGAGATCGCCGCCACCTGGGCGCTGAAACCGGATGAGGTCATCAGTGCGCTGCCCATCTACCACCCGGCGTTTGAGGGCTGGGACGATCCGCAGTTCGCTGACTGGCCGTTGCAGCTGTTCGGCTTCCACTATAAGGCCCGCACCCACTCCACCTACGGCAATATTGCGCTGTTGCAGGCGGCGGCGCGGCAGGAAGTCTGGATCAACCCGCTTGACGCCGCCGCCCGGCAGATTGCGCAGGGCGATCTGGTGCGGGTATTTAACGCACGCGGCGAGGTGCGGCTGCCGGCCAAAGTCACGCCGCGCATCATGCCGGGCGTCACCGCGATGGGGCAGGGCGCATGGCATCAGGCCAACATGGCCGGTGACAAAATTGACCACGGCGGCTGCATCAACACCCTGACCGGCCTGCGCCCGTCCCCGCTGGCGAAGGGCAACCCGCAGCACAGTAACCGGGTGCAGATTGAGAAGGTGTAGGCAGGCGGCAGAGAATTATTGATCCAGGCCAGGAAAAGGGCGAATAGGCCGCAGCGACGGCGGCGCGTTCCCTATAATTTCGCCCCTTTTCCCCTGCTGCGAGTTGCCCATGCCTGCCACCTGTCTGCTGCGCCCTGAACGCGACCTTTTTTCTTATCCCCGTTATTGGGCCGAATGCTTCGGCACCGCGCCCTTTTTGCCGATGAGTCGCGATGAGATGGACGCGCTCGGCTGGGACAGCTGTGACGTTATCCTGATCACCGGCGACGCTTATGTTGACCACCCGAGCTTCGGCATGGCGATTGTCGGGCGGCTGCTGGAGTCGCAGGGGTTCCGCGTCGGCATCATCGCGCAGCCGGACTGGCACAGCAAAAACGACGTTATGCGGCTCGGCAGGCCGAACCTGTTTTTCGGCGTCACTGCCGGCAACATGGACTCGATGATCAACCGCTACACCGCCGACCGCAAACTGCGCCACGATGACGCCTACACCCCCGGCAACCTCGGCGGCAAACGGCCCGACCGCGCGACGCTGGTCTACAGCCAGCGCTGCAAAGAGGCGTACCGGGAGGTGCCGGTGGTGCTGGGCGGCATTGAAGCGAGCCTGCGCCGCGTGGCGCATTACGATTACTGGTCAGACAGCGTGCGCCGCTCGGTGCTGGTGGATGCCAAAGCCGATCTGCTGATTTACGGCAACGGCGAACGGCCGCTGCTGGAGGTGGCGCACCGGCTGGCTGCCGGGGAGCCGGTGACCGCGCTGACCGATGTGCGCAACACCGCCGTGATGTGCCGCCAGCCGCCGCCGGGCTGGCGCGGGGTGGACTCCACCCGGCTGGACACCCCCGGCCGTATCGATCCGTTACCTCACCCGTATGGCGGGGCAGAAGGGTGCGGGGAAAACAACGACGCCGCCCAGCCGGTAACGGTGCGTGCTGCCCCGGCAAAGCCGTGGGAAAACACCTATGTGCTGCTGCCCTCGTATGAAAAAGTGAAAGCGGACAAGGTGCTCTACGCCCACGCCTCGCGCATTCTGCACCATGAAACCAACCCCGGCTGCGCGCGGGCGCTGATGCAGAAACATGGCGATCGCTACGTCTGGATCAACCCCCCGGCAATGCCGCTGAGCAGCGAAGAGATGGACAGCGTCTTCGCGCTGCCGTTCCGCCGGGTGCCGCACCCGGCCTATGGCAACGCACGCATCCCGGCCTATGAGATGATCCGCTTTTCGATCAACATCATGCGCGGCTGTTATGGCGGCTGCTCTTTCTGCTCGATCACCGAACATGAGGGGCGGATCATCCAGAGCCGCTCTGAAGACTCCATCGTGCAGGAGATCGAAACCATTCGTGACAGCGTGCCCGGCTTCACGGGCGTAATCTCCGACCTCGGCGGACCGACCGCCAACATGTACCAACTGCGCTGCCGCTCACCGAAAGCGGAGCAGAGCTGCCGTCGCGCCTCCTGTCTCTACCCGGAAATCTGCGCACACATGAACACCGATCATCAGCCGACCATCGATCTCTACCGGCGCGCCCGCGCCCTGCCGGGCATCAGGAAAGTGCTGATCGCCTCCGGGGTACGGTACGATCTGGCGGTAGCGGATCCGCGCTACATCCGTGAACTGGCGACCCACCATGTCGGCGGCTACCTGAAAATCGCCCCGGAACACACCGAAGCGGGGCCGCTGGCGATGATGCTGAAACCCGGCATGGGCAGCTATCACCGCTTTAAAGAGCTGTTCGATACCTACTCGCGGCAGGCGGGGAAAGAGCAGTACCTGATCCCCTATTTTATCGCGGCGCACCCCGGCACCACCGATCTGGACATGGTGAATCTGGCGCGCTGGCTCAAGCAACAGCGCTTCCGCCTGGATCAGGTGCAGAACTTCTACCCGTCGCCGCTGGCGACCTCCACCACCATGTACCACAGCGGCAAAAATCCGCTGACGAAGGTGGCCTATAACAGTGCCGATGTCACGGTGCCGCGCGGCGATCGCCAGCGCCGCCTGCACAAAGCGCTGCTGCGCTACCACGATCCGGCCAACTGGCCGCTGATCCGGCAGGCCCTGGAAGAGATGGGGCTGAAACAACTGATCGGCCCACGGCGTGAGTGCCTGGTACCGGCCGCAACCCTGGCCGAACAGCGGACGGCAAAAACGGCCTTGCGCCGTACCCAACCGGCGCTGACCCGGCATAGCGCCAATCAGGCCCGCCCGGCCGCCAAACCCGCCGGCCGCAGAATGAAATAGGGCGGCGGGGATTTTGCGAGCCGCCGCGCAACGCCTGAAATCGCGGCTGTCACACCGTCAGAACAATTCTGGATCTGACTCACAGAACCCGCTAAAAACGGCAACCGGTTACTGAAACCGGTTGCAGCCCTGTTGTTTTACTGACCATACTTCACTGCACCGGCTGCCGTTCCCTGTTCTTGGTTGGCAGCAAAAAAATCACCCCAAGCCTTTCATTATGAAATGGAATTCCAATAAAAACCGGCATGGGTATGCATCACTTTTTTCTTGCCTGTCAACACCATACTGCCCTGCCTTCCAGTAGGGCAGGTTCGTGATGAAACATGGGTGATTCCGCCGAGCGGGATCGTATCTCTGTCCGGTTCAGAGGGTTGAATACATGAGCGTCAGCCAGTCTATCTTCAGCTTTATTGAAACACGCATCAGCCCGATTGCGGGCCGGCTTTCCACCCAGCGCCATGTGATGGCGATCCGGGACGGGTTTATCTCGGCGATGCCGTTTATGATCGTCGGTTCATTTTTACTGGTGTTTGCTTACCCGCCTTTTTCGGCCGAAAGCGGCTGGAGCCTGGCGCGCTGGTGGCTGGCCATTGCCGGGAATTACGAAACTGAAATCCTGACGCCGTTCAATATGACGATGGGGATTATGTCGATCTACATCACCGCCGCCATCGCCTATAACCTGGCGCAGAGCTATAAGCTCGACCCGTTTATGGCAGCGATGCTGGCGCTGATGTCCTTTTTACTGGTGGCGGCCCCGCAGGTGGATAAGGCACTGCCGACCGGCGCGCTGGGCGGCATCGGCATCTTCACCGCCATTCTGGTGGCGCTCTATACCACCGAGCTGGTGCGGCTGCTCAAGCACTACAACATCGGCTTCAGCCTGCCCGATCAGGTACCGGCCAAAATTAAACAATCTTTTGATTTGCTGATCCCGATTCTGGTGGTGGTGCTGACCCTCTACCCGCTGAGCCTGCTGATCCAGGACCAGTTCCAGATGCTGCTGCCACAGGCGATTATGGCGATCTTCCAGCCGCTGATCTCCGCGGCGGATTCGCTGCCGGCCATTTTGCTGTCGGTGCTGCTGGCGCACCTGCTCTGGTTTGCCGGTATTCACGGGGCGGTGATTGTCTCCGGCATGTTGCAGGCGTTCTGGCTGACCAACCTGGGGGTTAACCAGAGTTCACTGGCCGCCGGGCTGCCGATGCCGCACATCTTTATGGAGGCGTTCTGGTCATTCTTTATTGTGATTGGCGGCTCCGGGGCCACCTTTGGGCTGGTGCTGCTCTACCTGCGCAGCCGCAGTGCGCACCTGCGGGCAATCGGCAAACTCAGCCTGGTGCCGAGCGCGTTCAACATTAACGAGCCGGTGATCTTCGGCACGCCGATAGTGATGAACCCGACGTTCTTCCTGCCGTTTATCGTCGCGCCGCTGGTGAACTCGGTGATCGCCTATGCCGCTGTAAAAATGGATTTGATTGGCCGGGTTATTTCCGTGGTGCCGTGGACGGCCCCGGCACCTATCGGTGCCGCCTGGGGCACGGGCTGGGATTTGCGCGCCGCGCTGCTGGTGGTGGTGCTGGCACTGGTGTCCGCCGTGGTCTATTACCCGTTCTTTAAAGTCTATGAAAAACAGCTGCTGCAACAGGAAGCCGAAGAGGCCGCGGTGGCCCAGGAGGAAGCCGGCACCGCCAGCGCCGCCCATTAAGGGCCGCAGGGAATAAAAAAAGAGCCTCCAAGGAGGCTCTTTTTACGTGTGTCACCGGCGTTATTTGGTGTCCGGGTCCGGGCCGAGGCGTTTGCCGCTGTCGAGTCTGGCGATCTCGCTCATCTCCTCTTTCTCCAGGCGGAAATCAAACACATCGAAGTTTTCCACGATGCGTTTTGGCGTTACCGATTTCGGGATGACAATCAGGCCGCTGTCGAGGTGCCAGCGGATGACGATCTGCGCCGGGCTTTTTTCGTACTTCTCGGCCAGCTTCATGATGATCGGCTGGTCAAACACCCCTTCACCACCCTGGGCCAGCGGGCTCCAGGATTCTGTGGCGATATTGTGCGTGGCGTTCCAGGCGTGTAACGGGCGTTGCTGCATCAGCGGGTGCAACTCAATCTGGTTGATCACCGGCGCGCTGCCGGTTTCATCCAGCAGACGTTGCAGGTGTGGGATGTGGAAGTTACAGACCCCGATACTTTTGGTCAGCCCCTGTTCTTTCAGTTTCAGCAGCGCTTTCCAGGCATCAACATAGTTATCCTGTTTCGGCTCCGGCCAGTGGATCAGGTAGAGATCCACATAATCGAGTTTTAAACGCGCCAGGCTCTTTTCCAACGCCGCCTGCGCGTTTTGCTGGTCGTCATTCCACAGCTTGGTGGTGATGAACAGCTCCTCACGCGGCACCGAGGCTGACTGAAGCGCATTGCCGACCCCTTCCTCATTTTTGTAGATCATCGCGGTATCAATATGGCGATAACCGGTCTCCAGGGCTTTCTCAATGGCGACGAGCACTTCTTCGTTGCTGGCCTGCCAGACGCCAAGGCCCAGTTGTGGCATCAGGTTGCCATCGTGCAGTTTGATGATGGGTTGCGTCATGGGTATCTCCTTATGCGGGTTTCCCGTGTGGAACACGGAACAGAGTGCGGATGACCTATTAGTGTAGTCAAGATGGTATGACTTGCTGTGGTGGTTGGTGCCCGTAACGGACAGCGTCAGATTGCCGGTGTGCGCATAGGGCAGAGATTGACTGGAGGGGCCAATTACGCCGTTTCACGGCATAAAAAAACGCCGGTTCACGGCATAAAAAAACGCCGGTTCGCAGCATAAAAAAACGGCGCCACAGAGAGCGCCGTAAAATAAATCAAGGAAAAATAACAGTGGTTATTGTTAATACCGTTATGAGGGTAACGGGCACTAACCTGGTTATTTACGTCATCAGAAATGGTATTTCATCAGAAGTAAATGCGCATACCGGCAGCGATACGGTTGTCATCACCTACCGTAGCGAAATCATGTTTCACGTTATTAGCGTCAGTCCATTTTTCAGACTCGGTGTCGATATAGGCATATTCACCCCACACCACGACGTTTTTGGTGAAGTAGTAATCGGTACCGATCACGTATTTCTGTTCTTTCCAGTTATACAGCTCGTCATCAGCGTCTTTCAGGTAGTAACCGCCGTAGATGCTGCTGTCGCCGTCATAGGCCCATTTCACGCCCAGACCAAACAGGTTCACAGTGGCGGTGTCGCCTACGTAGAACAGCGCTTTATCGGCGTTCTGGTTGCCGTCGTAGCCTACGTCGCCGGAAATCACGTTATCCATATAGACCTGGCCGACGTCGATGGCGAAGGAGAGGTTGGTGGGTTTGTGGGTCAGCTTACCGGCCAGGCCCCAGATTTGCTCGGTGCCGTCTTCGCCGTCATAGTCACTGCCGTTAGAAACCGCCGTATAATTATAGCCCGGCACACCCTCTTGACCGGCCAGCGTTGCGCCATTTTCATCCAGATGGGCATAGCCATAACCGGCACCCACGTACATATCCAGGTTGTCGGTACCAAAGTTGTAGAACGCCGCCAGCGTGTAGGCGTTTTGCAGGCCGGTATCGCCGTCATCCGTTTCGGTCTGCATCGTGTAGGTGCCGCCGAAGCTGAAGCCGTCGAAGTCGGCACTCATGATGCGGATGGTATTGGAAACGCGGGAGATGAACTCATCTTCCCCGGTGCCGGTGCCGCTGGTACGGCCGATAAAGCCGCCGTTATAGGCACCGAAGCCCATTGCGCCGCCGTACTCATAGGTGAAGTCAGACCGTGCCATGTCATCGAACGGGGAGGTGACGCGGCCGAAGGTCAAATCACCGATGCCGTCCATACGGAAACCGGCCCAGCCCTGGCGGTTCGCCATTTCGAAATCGCCTTCGCCTTTCTGGGTATCGTTACCGAATTCCAGATAGCCGATGCCGTGTGCCTGGCCCTGGTTAAAGGCGTGGTCAAAGCTGAAACCGAAGCGGGAATCCTGGTCTTTCAGCTGGGTGGAATCTTTACCCGGATTATATTGATCGCGGGAATCGGAGTTTTCCATCATTAACCGGATGGAGCCGGTGAAATCAATTTTGGTGCCTTCGTTGTCGTACAGATTAGTGGCCTGTGCACCGGCAGTTGCCAGCATCAGGGGAAGCGCCATTGCTATCAAATTTTTCTTAAACATAGGAGATCCTTTCTTAATCGAGGTGACTCTTATTAATTAGGGAGGGACGGTTTAATATTTTTTAAATTGAACTTTTCGCGCTTTATATAATCGTTGTTCGGCATAATTTTCAATTTATGGTTTATTAATGAGTAATTAATCTGGGGTTAATTAATAGATCTGGCGCGTAAGAATTTTATTATTTTCTAGATTTGATGAATAAATAAAAACCCCGCCGGACAGGTTGCCCGGCGGGGTTTTTATTAAAGGATCGTGTTACGTGTTCACGTTACCGCGCAGTGGCTCTTTTTTTACGGATATACATCACCACCACACCGGCCAGCCCGAGCACCAGTAACAGCATCGGTAATACCATCAGCCCGGCCATCACCGCATCTTCATGGCGCTTCACCAGCGGGATCTGGCTGAAAGCGAAGCCGAGTGTCACCACCACGCTGACCCACAATGCGCCGCTCAGCCAGTTAAAGAACTGGAAGCGGGTATTGCTCAGCCCGGAGATGCCGGCCATGGTCGGCAACAGGGTGCGCACAAAGGCCAGAAAACGCCCCACCAGCAGCGCCATCAGCCCGTGCCGGTTGAACATATGAAACGCCCGCTGGTGGTAATGGGCGGGCAGTTGCAACAGCCAGCGGCGCACCAGCCGGGTATCGCCCAGCCAGCGCCCCTGCAGGTAACTCAGCCAGCAGCCGAGGCTGGCGGCCGCAGTGAGGATCAGCAGCGTAGGGATAAAGCTCATCACCCCTTTGGCGACCAGCGCCCCGGCCAGCAGTAACAGGCTGTCGCCCGGCAAAAAGGAGGCCGGCAACAACCCATTTTCCAGGAACAAGGTGGCAAACAACACGCCATAGATAATCCAGATCACGCCCGGATCGGCCAGCGCGCTGAAGTCCTGTTGCCAGAGCGCGTGGAGGATGTGTCTCAGTACTTCCATTGTTCTTCCCGTTGCGAATAAAACGTGCGCCGATCGGGCCCGACGACGCGCCGTCAGTCTACTCTCATTATAGTGCGCCGGGGGCGGCAGGCGATCAGGCCGGACGCAGACGGGCAAACCCGGCTGCCAGATCCTCAATTAAATCGTCGCAATCTTCCAGGCCGATGTGCAGCCGCACCAGCGTGCCGCTGAACGGGAGCGTCTCCGCCGGGCGGATCGCCTGCAACTCTTCCGGCTGGTTGGCCAGAATCAGTGACTCAAACCCGCCCCAGGAGTAGGCCATGCTGAAGTGGGTGAAGTGGTCGAGGTAGTGCGCCAGCTGGGCATCACTCAGGCGATCTTTCAGGATAAAGGAGAAGAGGCCCGCGCTGCCGTTGAAATCACGCTGGAAAAATTCATGGCCGGGGCAACCGGGCAGCGCCGGGTGGCGCACTTCCGCCACCTCCGGGCAGGTTTGCAGCCAGCGCGCCACCCGCAGGCTGCTCGCCTCATGCTGCTTCAGCCGCACGCCCAGCGTGCGCAGGCCGCGCGCCGCCATGTAGGCGGTGTCGGCATCGACCATCTGGCCCATCAGGTAGGAGTGCTCGCGCAGTTGCTCCCAGCAGCGCGCATTGGCGACGGCGGTACCGATCATGGCATCGGAGTGGCCGATGATGTACTTGGTGCCGGCCTGGATCGAAATGTCGATGTCATGCGCCAGCGCCGGAAACAGAATGCCCGCCGCCCAGGTGTTGTCGATCATGATCACGATGTCCGGGGCGACGGCGCGCACGGCGCTGACCATCGCCGGGATATCGGGCACTTCCATGGTGATGGAGCCGGGGGATTCCAGAAACAGCACTTTGGTGTTGGGCTGCACCAGTTCCGCGATGCCGGCGCCTGTCATCGGCGGGAAATAGGTGGTGCTGACCTGCATTTTCGCCAGCACTTTGCTGCAGAAATCCTGCGTCGGCTCATAGGCGGAGCCAATCACCAGCAGGTGATCGCCCGCGCTGACAAACGAAAGGATGGCATTGCTCACCGCCGCCGCGCCGCACGGGTAGAGCACGCACCCGGCACCGCCTTCCAGTTCGGTCATCGCGTCCTGGAACGCGAAGTGGGTCAGGGTGCCGCGGCGGCCGTAGAACAGCTCGCCCTGCGCACGGTGGGCGGTGGCGTGTTTTTTCGCTGCCACGGAATCAAACACCAGCGAAGAGGCCCGCTGGATCACGGCATTCACGGAGCCGTGGGTATATTTTTTCTGCCGTCCGGCGCTGACCAGCGCGGTATCACGATGTTTTCCTGCCATGTTGCCCGGTTACCTGTTGTTAATGTTGCGAACTTCCGCCTAACTTACCACGCAGCCGGGCAGGCGGGGGATGCTTTTCCCCGCCGGACGGAAAAACAGCAGATTCAGACAGCATTCTGCCGGAGAAGAGAAAAAACCTCCGGCAGAATAGATGGGAAATGAAAAAAGCCCGTCACGACGCGACACGGGCAAAGGGGAGTCACACTTAACCGGCGTGCACACCAAATAGGGTGGGCAGGTACAACGAAATCGCGGGGATGTACGTCACCATCATCAGGACAATGAACAGCACGATGTAAAACGGCATCATCGCTTTCACCACCGCCTCAATTTTCTGCTTGCTCACCGCACTGGCGACAAACAGCACCGAGCCAACCGGCGGGGTAATTAACCCAATACCCAGGTTGACCATCATGATCATGCCGAAGTGCACCGGGTCAATGCCGAGCGAGGTGGTCACCGGCAGCAGCACCGGCGTCAGGATCAGGATAATCGGTGCCATGTCCATTAAGGTGCCGACCAGCAACAGCATGATATTAATGCACATTAAGATGACATATTTGTTATCAGAGAACGCGGTGAAGAAATCGGTGATGCGGGTCGGCAACTGCATAAAGGTCATCACCGCGCCGAAGCAGGCGGCGAAACCGATCAGGATCATCACGATGGTGACGGTTTTCACCGTGCGGTACATCAGTTTCGGCAACTCAGACCATTTGTAATCACGGTAGATAAACATGGTGACGAAAAAGGCCCAGAGGCAGGCGATGGCCGCCGACTCCGTGGCGGTAAAAATACCGCTCAGGATGCCGCCCATGATAATCACCACCGTCATCAGCCCCCACAGGGTGTCGATGAAGATCTTCAGCGCCTCGCGGAACGGCACCCGCTCACCTTTCGGGTAGCCGCGGGCATGGGCAAAACCGACGCACATCACCATCAGCGACAAACAGAGCAGAATGCCGGGCAGGACGCCGGCGATGAACAGCGCCGCCACCGAGACGCTGCCGCCGGTGGCCAGCGAGTAGATCACCGCGTTATGGCTGGGCGGGATCAGAATCGCCTGCACCGAGCCGCTGGCGGTCACCGCGGCGGCGAAATCACGCGGATAGCCTTTTTTTTCCATCTCTGGAACCATCACCGAGCCAATCGAGGCGGTATCCGCCACCGAGGAGCCGGAAATCGCGCCGAAGAAGGTCGAGGCCATGATGTTCACCAGCGACAGCCCACCGCGGATAAACCCGACAAAAATATAGGCGAAGCTTACCAGCCGCCGGGCGATGCCGCCCTCCGCCATGATCGCCCCGGCCAGGATAAAGAATGGGATCGCCAGCAGGGAAAACTTGTTCACCCCGTTGGTGAGCTGGATCATCAGCGCTTCCAGCGGCAGATCGATCCACAACGCGCCGACCACCGCACTCAGCCCCACGGCATAGGCCACCGGCACGCCAATCGCCAGCAGCACGGCCAGCGAGAACAGCAGAACAAATGCATCCATCAGAGTCGCCCCGTATCAGGTTTCCGAGGTGCCGAAGACCACCGCCCGGCGATGGTGTTGCGGCCCCAGCATCAGCCGTTCAAGCACGAACAGCAGGGTAATTGCCGAGCCAAGCGGCAGCGGCAGGTAGGTTTGCCCGGCGGTCAGCACCGGGAAATCCGCCACCGGCTGCTCCCAGAGTTCGCGGCACAGGGTGGTGCTGTAGACCAGGATAAACAGGCTCAGCGCCAGCATCAGCAGGTCAGCCAGCGTCGCCGCGACTTTCTGCCACACCGGCGGCAGCCGGTCTGTCACCATACCGACGGCGATGTGCGATCCGGCGCGGTAACTCACCGCCGCACCGACAAAGGTAAAGGTCACCATGCAGATGATCGACACCGGCTCCGGCCAGGAGAGCGCCTGATTCAGCGCATAGCGGTAAAAAATACCGACCGGGATCACCGCGACCATCAGCAGCAGCGCAATGCCGGAAATCCACATTGCCAGCCGGTAGAGCACATCCATCGACGACAGGTAATAACGGGCCATAATTTCCCCCGGGTAACAGGCTGGACGTGAACAGGCTTATTTCACGTCGTTGATTTTATTCACCAGATCCTGATGGGCTTTGCCGAACTGATCGCGCACTGGCTGGGTGGCCTTATAGAAATAGTTAGTGTCTATCTCCTGGAATTTCACACCGCCGGCTTTCATGGTTTGCAGCGCTTTTTCGTTATAGGCGGCCCACAGCTGGCGCTGTTCAGTCTGCGCCTCTTTGGCCAGCTTCAGGATCAGTTGCTGATCCTCGCTGCTTAATTTGTCCCATTTCGCTTTCGAGTAGAGGAACAGCTCCGGGATAATGAAGTGGCGGGTCAGGGTGTAATATTTCGCCACCGGCAGGTAGTTATGGGCGACAAAGGTCGGCGGGTTATTTTCCGTGCCGTCAATCACGCCGGTCTGCATGCCGCTGAAGACTTCACTCACGCCCATCGCCACCGCATTGGCACCCATCGCTTTCAGCGTGGCCAGCGCCACCGGGCTGCCCTGCACGCGGATCTTCATGCCTTTCAGGTCTTCCGGTTTGGTCAGCGGGGTTTTGGTGATCATGTTCCGCGTGCCGGAATCCATCCAGCCGAGGAACACCAGGCGGGATTTTGGGTCATTGGTGATGTTATTGCCGATCTCCTGCCCGACCTGGCTGTCGAGCACCTTATGCATATGGTCTTCGTCGCGGAAAATATAGGGCAGGGTGAACACTTCAATTTCCGGCAGAATGGCTGCCACCGGCGCCATCGACACGCGGATCAGATCAATGGCGCCAATCTGCGCCTGCTCGATCATCTGTTTCTCATCGCCCAGCACGCCGCCGGGAAAGGTTTTAATCTCCAGCCGCCCGTCGGTGGCCTTCTCCAGTTTTTCCCCCATATGCTGCACCGCCACCACATTCGGGTAGCCCTGCGGGTGCACATCCGCGGCCTTAATGGTCTGGGCAAGGGACGAAGGGCTGATGAACAGCGTGGCGGAAAACAGGCTCAGGGCCAGCAGGGATTTTCGCAGTGTCATGGTTCTCTCCAGGGGCAGGGGAAGGCCGGGAAACGTCAAAGGAAAAAGGGGGTCTTGTTAAATTTGAAACATTTTATTAACGCGATTATACACTTTGAAATGGTATTGAAAATTTGTTGAAATGGCTTTTTAAAGTAAATCCGATCTGCGTCACGGCCAGCGCTGGCGCGGCCCCCGGATTTGTGATGCGGCTAAAAAAACAGCGCTTGCATCGGCGCGTTCCCGCCCTCCCTTCTGCCTGCCGCTCACTTTCCTTATGGATATTTCACTTGCCTTGACCTTGATCTCTTGCGTGCGTAAATAATAATGAGAACCACTATCAATCCCTGCTGTGTTTGATATGATCCCGCACTGATTTATTTCTTCCAACGTTGATGATTTAGGGTGGAGGCGTAGCAAATTGGCTCGCATGATGATGAAGTTGGGGATGCCCACATCCGCCGTAGCAGTAAAAAACACCACACAACGCCGTGGGCGCCTGGCGCTGGCCTCCCTGTGCCTGCTGGCCGGGTTGAGCGGCCCGGCGCTGGCGGCCCCAGCCACCAATACCGCCCCGGCCGCCCAGAGCGCGCAGGTAACCGCTGCGCCGGCGGCCCCGGTGATGGCCGCTGACCCGCAGCCGTCCGCCCCTGCGGCCCAGCCGGTGATCCCACAGGATCTGTCGGTGCTCGGCATGTATCACCACGCGGACGCGGTAGTCAAAACCGTGATGATTGGCCTGCTGCTGGCTTCGGTCGTCACCTGGGCGATCCTGTTCGCCAAGGGCAGCGAGTTGCTTGCCGCCAAACGCCGCCTGCGCCGTGAACTGCGCGCACTGGCTTCCGTGACCTCGCTGGACGAAGCCGCCGCCGTGGTAGAGGGCTTTGATGACAAGAGCCTCAGCGCCCGGCTGCTGGCGGATGCGCAAAACGAGCTGGAGCTGTCAGCGCAATCGGCAGACATCGCCGGCATTAAAGATCGCACCAGCTTCCGCCTGGAGCGCCGCGTGGCGGCGGCCGGCCGCCACATGGGGCGCGGCAACGGTTTCCTGGCGACCATCGGCGCGATTTCGCCGTTCGTTGGTTTGTTCGGCACTGTTTGGGGCATCATGAACAGCTTTATCGGCATCGCCGAAACCCAGACCACCAACCTCGCTGTGGTGGCACCGGGCATCGCGGAAGCGCTGCTGGCAACCGCCGTCGGCCTGGTGGCCGCAATTCCGGCGGTGGTGATCTATAACATCTTCGCCCGCCTGATTGCCGCCTACCGCCACCTGCTCGGGGACGTTGCTGCCCAATTGCTGCTGTTGCAGGGGCGTGATCTGGATCTGGCGGCCAACGCCGGCAGCAAACGCGCCAATCCGCAACTGCGCGTGGGGTAACTGACGATGGCGATGCGTCTGAATGACGATATTGATGAAAGCGGGGAGATGCATGAGATCAACGTGACGCCGTTTATCGACGTGATGTTGGTGCTGCTGATCATCTTTATGGTGGCCGCGCCGCTGGCCACGGTGGACGTGCGGGTTGACCTGCCGGCCTCCACCAGCAAGCCGTCGCCGCGCCCGGAAAAACCGCTGTTCCTCACGGTCAACGCCGAGAAACAGCTGTTTGTCGGTGATGTGCCGGTGCCGCGTGAGCAGCTCACGGCACAACTGGCGCAGCAGACGCACGGCGACAAAGAGACCACCATTTTCTTCCGCGCGGACAAATCCGTGGATTACGAAACGATGATGGGCGTGATGGACGCACTGCGTCAGGCGGGTTACCTCAAAGTCGGGCTGGTGGGCATGGAGCACACCGGCGCGCAGTAAGCCCGCCCCGCATGGAAAACGGCCTCCCCGGAGGCCGTTTTTTTATGGCCGCGCACCGGGCAGGAAGTGCGGTAAAGCAGGCGACTTCTGCGTGTGGCTCGACTAAAATAGGCGTTTTGTTGACAGGTCAGGCGGTAACTATGATGCACGGTACAATTACGACATATTTCGAAGACAAAGGATTCGGATTTATTAAAGATGAAAACGGCGACAACCGGTATTTTCACGTTGTCAAAGTGGCGAATCCGGAGCTGCTGAAAAAGAATGCCGCCGTGACGTTTGAGCCGACCACCAATAACAAAGGGCTGTCGGCCTATGCGGTGAAAGTGGCGGTAGAGAGCAAATACATCCACATTGCCGGTGAGCGCATCAAAATCACCAGCATCAAGTCGTTCAACCGTTTCACCAAACAGGTGCCGGTTGAGGCGCAGATTGATAAAGAGAACGCGGTGCTTTCTGCCGGGCTGCTGATGGAGCGCATCCGCCCGAAACAAGAGGCCGACAAAGGCGCAACCCGCCCGCTGGAAATGCTGAACGTCACCACCTTCCAGAATAAAACCTTCACTTTCTCCGAGCTGGAGATTGATATTGAAGAGACCGTGAAGGCGCTGAAAAACCTCTGATTGCCCGGCCTGCGGCCGTTAACTGACGCGCGGCAGGCCTTCCCCTCTGCATCCCCCTTTATGCCGTTGATAGTTTCATGTTGTTTATGTCTGATGATCGGCGCGCTGCTGCTAAAATAGTGACGTCGCGCACAATGCCGCGGCACACTTATAAAAACTAACCTGGTTACCGTTTCAGGTAACATATTGAGTTGAGAAGAGATAATGGAGTCTGTTCATATTGGTTTTCCTCTGGAGACGGTCAGCGTATTTGTTGGCCTGTCGGTCGCCGCGCTGCTGATTGACCTGTTTGCCCACCGTGGTAACCACGCCATCAGCCTGAAAAGCGCGGTAGGCTGGTCGATTTTCTGGGTGGCTACCGCCCTGGGTTTCGCCGGTTTTCTTTATATTCACCATGGTGCGGCCGTCGCGAACCTGTTTATTACCGGTTATGCGCTGGAGAAAGTGCTGTCGGTGGACAACCTGTTCGTGATGATGGCGATTTTCGCCTGGTTTAAGGTGCCGGATGGCCTGCGCCACCGCGTGCTTTACTGGGGCGTGATTGGGGCGATTGTGTTCCGCGGTATTTTTGTGGCCTTCGGCACCGCGCTGCTGTCACTGGGGCCGTGGGTGGAGATGGTGTTTGCGGTGATCGTCGCCTGGACGGCGGTGATGATGCTGCGTTCCGGTGAAGATGATGAAGAGATCGACGATTACTCCGATCACTTCGCCAACCGTCTGGTACGCCGCTTCTTCCCGGTGTGGCCGAAACTGGCCGGTGACCGTTTCCTGCTGAAAGCCGGCGAAGTGACCGCCGAGCTGGAGAAGCCGCAGAACAAGGGCTTCGCCTTTACGGTGAAGAAGGGCGCACGCTACGCCACGCCGCTACTGCTGTGTGTGGCGGTAGTCGAACTGTCGGACGTGATGTTCGCCTTTGACAGCGTCCCGGCGGTGATCGCCGTGAGCCGTGAGCCGCTGATTGTTTACTCCGCGATGATGTTCGCCATCCTTGGCCTGCGCGCGCTCTACTTTGTGCTGGAAGCGCTGCGCCGCTACCTCTCCCATCTGGAGAAAGCGGTGGTGGTATTGCTGTTCTTCATCGCCTTCAAACTCGGCCTGAATGCCAGCGATCACCTCTGGCACCACGGTTACGAGATTGGCATCAATACCAGCCTCTACATCGTGCTGATTGTGCTGGGCCTCGGCATCCTCGCCAGCGTGCTGTTCCCCGCCAAAGAGAAGTAATGCTCGCCTCCACACGCTAAAAACCCCGGCCCGCCGGGGTTTTTCTTTTTCCGGCCGGTGAAAACGGGAAAAGGGAATACCGGATTTTTAACGTCCTACAGGATCAATGACTTAGCTCTCATAAAAAACAAAGAAAATTTGGTAGAATTTTTTCGCCTGAAAAAGGTGCAGAGAATCAATGGAATGCCCGAAGAGTGTTCCCCGCGAGAGCGGGGATAAACCGGCGACTTGCACGGCAGGATTGCGAAATCGGAGGTGTTCCCCGCGAGAGCGGGGATAAACCGTTCATCACTCCCTCTCCGGTTGGTTGGAGTAAGTGTTCCCCGCGAGAGCGGGGATAAACCGGGGCTGGAGGGCGATGAGGAGCGCCTCACGGAGTGTTCCCCGCGAGAGCGGGGATAAACCGTGTCGCCGGTTGCTCAGTTTTGTACTGACCATGTCTTCCCCCGCTTTCGCGGGGATAACTTCTCGCCTTCAGGCGAAAGCCAGCCTGTGTAAATGGCTGACATCTGTTAGCTGTCTGGCGATAAAGAGGCTATACGTGGCCTGAATTTTTAGCCAGGTTTCCGGCGTGCTGCCAATTACGGCGGAAAGTTTAAGGGCCATTTCTGGCGTGACGGTAGTATGCCCGGAAATTAACCGGCTGGCCGTGGAAGGCGCGATCTCCATCGCTTTCGCAAATTGACGGAGGCTGACATTCATGTCCTCCAGCGCTTCAGCAATGATTTCGCCAGGATGGGCGGGGTTGGCCATTCTCATTAGTGGTAATCCTCCAGGTTAAGAATTTCAGCATCACCATCGGTAAACCTCCAGGGTAATACATCATAGCACCCCTTTAAGGTAAGCAAAAATGTTGACTAGGTAAGCATTTTTGATTACTATCTTTGCGTGTTCAACAGACAGGAGGAGAGGTGAAGCAAAGCGAGTTCAGGCGGTGGCTTGAATCTCAGGGGTGGAGATTTCAAACGGCACAAACCATTTGAAACTGAGATACCAGGGTAAACGGAGTGTAATGCCCCGGCATCCCGGCGCTGAGTTAAAAGAGCCATTGCGAAGGGCCATCATCAAGCAGCTTGGCCTATAAAAATCCAGCCCTTCGGGGCTGGTACTCGCGGAGATTCACTTAATCACTATGCGATATCCCATTGATTTACAGCCGTGTGATGGCGGGTACGTCGTGTCGTTCCCGGATATACCGGAGGCGCTGACCCAGGGCGACACGCGCGAGGAAGCGTTGGAAATGGGGCTGGATGCGCTGGTCACTGCCTTTGAATTTTATTTTGAGGATAATCAAAAAGTACCGGCCCCGAGTACAGTCACCGGCGATTTTGTAGAGGTGCCGTTAAGCGTTGCTGCTAAAGTCCTGCTGCTTAATGCCTTTATTGATGATGGCTTGACTCAGGTTGAACTGGCAAGCCGCATGAAAACTAAAAAGCAAGAGGTGACACGTATCTTCGATCTGCATCACACGACAAAGATCGATACGATCCAAAAAGCGCTGCTTGCGCTTGGTAAGCGGCTGGAATTGACGGCTATTTAATATACCGTAACCTAATTAAATGGCCGCCCTATGTGGGCGGCTTTTTTATGGGGATGTTCCCCGCCCCCTACATATTCCCTTCCAGCCTATACAGCTTCGTGTTTTCCCGTTTCACCTTAATCCGCCAGATAACCGCCAGCAGGATGAACCAGAGCGGCATCGAGAACAGCGCGATGCGCGTGTCCGGGTCGAACACCATGATCACCAGCGAAAACAGGAAAAACAGCAAGCTCAGGCGGCAGAGGAAAATACCGGCGGGCATTCTGAAAATCGCCTGCTGGTGCAGCTCCGGGCTGCGCTTGCGGTAGACCAGATAGGCCACCAGAATCATCCCCCAGCTGTAGATCACCAGAATCGCGGCCAGCGTCGAGACGATGGTGAACAGCGTCATCACGTTCGGCACCAGGAACAGCAGCAGGGTGCCGCTCAGCATACAGAAGATAGAGAAGATCAGGCTGCGTACCGGAATGGCCGTGGTGCGCGACAGAATCCGGAACTGCCAGTGCGCGTGCTTCTCCATCGACAGGCCGTAGAGCATCCGGGTGCTGGAGTAGACGCCGCTGTTGGCCGACGACATCGCCGAGGTCAGCGCGACAAAGTTAATCACCGCCGCCGCGGCCGGCAGCCCCGCTTTGGCAAACAGCGTGACGAACGGGCTGGTGTCGGGCGAGATGTGCTGCCACGAGGTCACGGCGATAATCACCACCATCGACAGCACATAAAACAGAATGATGCGCAGCGGAATCGCGTTGATCGCTTTCGGCAGAATCTTCTCCGGCTCGCGCGTCTCGGCGGTCATGGTGCCCAGCAGCTCAATGCCGGTATAGGAGAAAATCGCGATCTGGAAACCGGCAAAAAACCCCACCACGCCGTGCGGCATAAACACCGCTGTATCGGTGAGGTTGCCGAGCGAGGCACGCACGCCGTCTGGTGACGTCCAGCCGGTAGCAACCATCCAGATGCCGGTGACGATAAGCGCGACAATCGCAATGATCTTGATCAGGGCAAACCAGAACTCCGCTTCGCCGAACATCTTCACTGACAGCAGGTTAAACAGGAACAGCAACGCGAGCGTGAACAGCGCCGGGATCCACGGCGAGAGGTGCGGCAGCCAGTACTGCACATACCCGCCGCACACCACCACATCCGCGATGCAGGTCACCACCCAGCTCAGCCAGTAAGACCAGCCGAGGAAAAAGCTGGCCTTAGGGCCGAGATAGTCCGAGACGAAATCCGCAAACGAGCGGTACTCCAGCCTGGTGAGCAGCAGCTCGCCCATCGCCCGCATCACCATAAACATAAAGAAGCCGACCACCACATAAGTGATCAGGATCGACGTGCCGGAGACGGCGATGGTTTTCCCGGCGCCCATAAACAGGCCGGTGCCGATGGCACCCCCCAGGGAAATCAGCTGGATGTGGCGGGCGCTCAGGCCGCGGTGCAGGGTCTCCGGGCCGTGCTGATCCCCGGCCGGGGTGTGTGGCCGTTGTGATTTTTTTTCAGTCATAGGGGTCCTGTCACTCTGATAGGGAAAGGCGCGGCGCACCCGGTGCCAGCAGCATCCCGGCCCGCAGGCCCGTTGCTACCCCGGCGTTGGGGAACAGGATATGCCGTGCCGTGTCACTGACGACCCAGCGGCGATCCGGCTGGGCGGCGATCTCATAACCGGGCGGCAGGCAGGTGAAGTTCTCCGCCTCATTCGGCAGGTTCAGGGTGAACTGCTCACTGGTTTTGATGATGCTCTCCGCCACCGTAAAGTGATGCACCGGCGGTTTTTGCCGCTCCGGTAGCGGCGCGCCGGTGATCAGGGCACGGATCGCCCGGCCGGTGGGCGCGAACTGCGGCAGATCGTTCTGGCCGAACGGCCGCGCCTTGCCCAGCTCCAGCGTCACGCTCTGCGCCTGGAACTGCTCACTGACGAAGTGGCTGAAGGTGCCGCCCACCTGGGTGTGCTGCACCACCGCATCCAGCTCCGCCGCCGCCAGCAGATCAAAAAAGGCGGGTGAGTACGCATGCGCATGGAAAGGCACCAGCGCGAACTGCGGATACAGCGAACCCCTGATCGCGGTGTGCATATCCAGATGCCAGCGCTCACCTGCCGGGGCAGTGGTGTGCTCAAAAAACGCAGCGGTCACCGCTTCCAGCTCTGCCGCCCGCGTCGCCTCATGGCTGCGCGGGGCAGTTCGGTGGCGGCCGCCGAACAGCCGGTTCATGTCATGGTGCAGGTAGCGACGGTTGGCGCGCATCGCCGGCAGATTGCCGAACACCAGCAGCAGGTCAGTCGCCGGGCACAGCGTCCCGGCACCGATCGCCGCCACCAACGCCAGCAGCAGCTCGACCGGCGCGGTCTCGTTGCCGTGGATGCCCGCAGACACCACTACCGCCCGCCGGGCGTGCTCCGGCCGCAGTTCCAGCACGCCCTCCGCCAGCCAGCGCGGGTGAAGGGCGGCGGGCAGGGGCAGATCGGGCAGGGTGCAGTGCAACAGTTGATCGGTTAATGGCTGCATGTCGCCCCCTTAGCGCTGAAAGTCATACACGGTGCCGAGGCGCAGAATCTGCGACAGCTCGTCCAGCGCCACATAGACTTCGCGCAGCAGTTGCGGATCGGCCATGTCGCCGGGCAGCAGTTGGTCGCGGTAGTGGGCGTTGACCCACGCCGTCAGCCGCTGGTAGAGCGCGTCATCCAGCAGGCTGCCGGGGTTGACGGCGGCGCGCTCCGCCTCGTTCAGCACCACCCGCAACCGCAGGCAGGCTGGGCCGCCACCGTTGCGCATACTCTCGCGCAGGTCAAACACCCGCACTTCATTAACCGGCGAACCGGACGCCGCCGTGAGTTCATTCAGGCAGGCCCAGACGTTCTCCCGCTGGCGGCACTCCTCCGGCACTACCAGCAGCATCTTGCCGTCCGGTTTGCTCAGCAGCTGGCTGTTGAACAGGTAGGAGGCTACCGCGTCCGCCAGGCTGACGCGCGCTTCCGGTACCTCAAGGCTGATGAAATCCTGCCCCAGCGCCGCCATTTTTTCGCCCAGCGTGCGCAGCACCGTGGGTTGATCGACGAACGCCCGCTGGTGGTGGAACAGCACGTTTTTATTGCTGACGGCGATCACGTCGTTGTGGAACACGCCGCTGTCGATGGCCGCCGGGTGTTGCTGCACAAACAGCGTCCGCTCCGGGTTGAGCTGGTGCAGCCGCGCCACCGCCTCGCTCGCCTCCCGCGTCTGGCGCGCCGGGTAGCGCTGCGGTTGCAGGCCGGAGCCGAAAGCGCGACGGCCATACACAAACATCTGTACGCCCGGCGTCGCGTAGTCACCGCCGAAACGGTTATGGTTGGCCGCGCCCTCATCACCAAAATCGCCGTGCTGCGGCAGCGCGTGGTGGTGGCAGAAGTGCGCGTCGTCGGCGAACGTGGCGCGCAGGATCGCCGAGGTGGTCGGCGCTTCCAGCGACCGGTGCAGCTTGTTATTTAAGTTAGCGACGGTGAAATGCACGCGGCCATCCGCGCTGTCGGCTGACGGCGACACGGTGGCGGCGTTGGCCGTCCACATCGCTGATGCGGAGCCGAGCGTCGAGAGCAATTGCGGCGAGTAGGCGGCCGCCTGTTGCAGCATCTGCTCATCACTGCCGCCAAAGCCGAGCGCCCGCAGCGCCGCGACATTCGGGCGCGGGTGGGGCGGCAACACGCCCTGCACAAACCCGGTATCCGCCAACGCTTTCATCTTCTCCAGCCCCTGCAACGCCGCCTTGCGCGGGTTGGAGACGCCATCTTTATTGTTCAGCGACGCCTCGTTGCCCACCGACAGGCCGGCATAGTGGTGTGTCGGGCCGACCAGGCCATCGAAATTTGCTTCATAACCAGACATAACAACCCTCTGCGTGGTGGCGGATCAGAATTTCAAACCGGGATTGAGCGTGCCCGGCAGCGCCAGCTGGTCACTGACCAGCGAAGCCATCGGCCAGGCGCAGTAGTCAGCCGCGTAATAGGCGCTTGGCCGGTGGTTGCCGGAAGCGCCGACGCCGCCGAACGGCGCATTGCTGGAGGCGCCGGTCAGCGGCTTGTTCCAGTTCACAATCCCGGCGCGGGCGTCATCCGCCAGCTGGGCGAAGCGTGCCGGATCGGGCGAGATCAAGCCGATCGCCAGCCCGTAGCGCGTGGCGTTGGCGAGGCGGATCGCCTCGTCAAAGGTGGTGTAGCGCGAAACTGACAGCAGCGGGCCGAAGTACTCCTCATCCGGCACCTCAAGCCCGGTGACGTCAATAATCCCCGGCGTCAGCAGCGTGGCGTTGGCGTCCGGCTGGGTCAGCTCCAGCAGCGAACGGCCGCCGAGCGCCTGCAACTGCTGTTGCGCCTGCAACATCGACTCCGCCGCCTGCAACGAGATCACCCCGCCCATAAACGGCTGCGGCTCTGCATTCCAGTGGCCGACCTCGATCCGGCGGCTCACCTCCACCAGCCGGGCGATCAGCGCATCCCCCTCCGGCCCGGCTTTCACCAGCAGGCGGCGGGCGCAGGTGCAGCGCTGCCCGGCGGAGATAAAGGCGGACTGGATAATCACATGCACTGCTGCGTCCAGATCGTCCACGCCATCCACAATCAGCGCATTGTTGCCGCCCATCTCCAGCGCCAGCATTTTTTCCGGCTGCCCGGCGAGGTAACGGTGGAAGTGGAACCCGGCCGCCGCGCTGCCGGTGAACAGCACGCCGTCAATGTCGGCGTCTTCCAGCAGCGCTTTGCCGGTCTCTTTGCCGCCCTGGACAAGGTTCAGCACGCCGTCCGGCAGCCCGGCCTGTTGCCACAGCCGCACCGTCAGTTCGGCGGTAGCCGGGGTCAGTTCGCTGGGCTTGAACACCAGCGTATTGCCGGCGATCAGCGCCGGGATAATGTGGCCGTTAGGCAGGTGGCCGGGGAAGTTGTAGGGGCCGAACACCGCCATCACGCCGTGCGGTTTATGGCGCAGCAGCGCTTTGCCGTCCGGCATTGCGGTTTCGCGCTCGCCGGTGCGGCTCTGCCAGGCCTCTATGGAGATCGCGGCCTTGCCGATCATCGCCTGCACCTCGGTGCGCGTTTCCCACAGCGGCTTGCTGGTCTCCTGGCTAATCAGCCGCGCCAGCGCCTCTTTGTGGTCGGCCAGCAGCGCGGCGAAGCGCTCAACCATCGCGATGCGCTGGGCGGCAGGGCGGTGCGACCAGCCGTAAAACGCCTCGCGGGCGGCGCGGCAGGCGGCCTGAACCTCTTTCGCCCCGGCGCTGTGCGCCTGCCAGAGCACCTGTTGGTCATTGGGGGAAAACTTGCTGAAACGCGGGCCGCTGCCCGGTTGCCAGGTTCCCTGGATAAAGTGTGCAGCGTGCGTCATACGGGCAGTTCCTCAGGCAGCAGGCTGACCAGCCGGGCGGCATCGCCGTCGGCCAGGTGCAGCGCGTCAATCATCGGGCCGGTGAGATCCAGCGCCGGGGCGTCGGTGTCGGCCTCAATCAGCAGGGCGCGGAAATCCTCAAAGTGCTGGTTAGCCACGATGCAAAGCGTGTCTCCGGCGGTGGCCGGCTCACCATGGCGTACCGGCAACACGCGGCTGGCGCGCACCGCGCGGATGGCGTCAGTCTCGCCCTCCAGCACCGGCCCGGCGTCAAAAATGTCCACCGAGCCGCGCCACGTCAGCCCCTCACGCTCCAGAATGGCGCGCGCCGGGGCGGTCTGCGGGTGTACCTGCCCAATCACCTGTTGCGCCGGTTCCGGCAGCAGCGAGATGTAGATCGGGTAGGAGGGCATCAGCTCAGCGATAAAGGTTTTGGAGCCGATGCCGGTGAGGTAATCCGCCTCCGCAAAGGGGATCTCGAAAAAGTGGTGGCCGAGCGCATCCCAGAACGCCGAGCGGCCGCCGTTGTCCACCACGCCGCGCAGCTCCGCGAACAGGTGCGAGGAGAAGAACTCGCGGAACGCGGCGATAAACAGGAAACGCGCCTTGGAGAGGAACAGCCCGTTGCGGTTGCGCTGGTAGGCCGGGTCAAGGAACAGCGTGCAGAGTTCGCTGTGGCCGGTGTGGTCATAGCTCAGATAGAGGGTGTCGAGGTTCTTGTAGACGCCCAGCTCACGCGAGGCACGCACGGTGCGCTGGATGCGGAAATTGTAGAACGGCTCATCCAGCCCCACGGCGACTTCAATGGCGCTGACGCCGACCACTTTGGCCAGTTCGGTATCTTCCAGCACAAACAGGAACCCCTGTTGTGATTTGGGGCGCAGCCCGGCGAAGGTTTCGAGGCTGCGTGTAATCCGGGCGCGCAGGCGGTCGGGGTTATTCGGCAGCGAGGTCAGCCCCACGCCCGCACGGGCGGAAAGGTCAAGGATATCGTTCAGGTCAGTCTCTCTGACCGGGCGAAACAGCATCATGGCAGGCTCCTCAACGTCTCACACAAACCGGGCAACGGCGCGTTCCAGGCGGGCAAAGCCCTCGTCCAGCTCCTCAGCACTGATGTCCAGTGCCGGGGCGAAACGCAGCACATCCGGCCCGGCGATAAGCGCAATCAGCCCCTCTTCGGCGGCCAGATTGGTCAGGGTTTTCGCCTTGCCGTGCCAGCGTTCCGCCAGCGCCGCGCCAATCAGCAGCCCTTTGCCGCGCACCGCGCTGAACAGCCCGTAACGCGCATTCAGCTGTTCCAGGCGGCTGACGATCATGTCGTGACGCTCGCGCACCCCCTGCAACACATCGGCATCCAGCAGTGACAGCACCTTGTCTGCCACCGTGGCCGCCAGCGGGTTGCCGCCGAAGGTGGTGCCGTGCGTACCGGGCTGGAACACCTGTGCCCACGCCTCTTTCGTCAGCATCGCGCCAATCGGGAACCCGCCGCCCAGCCCCTTGGCGCTGGTCAGGATGTCCGGCTCGATGCCATAGGTCTGGTAGGCGTAGAGCGCGCCGGTGCGCCCGGCGCCGGTCTGCACTTCATCAAAAATCAGCGTCGCCTGGTGTTTATCACACAGGGCGCGCAGCCCTTTGAGGAAGGCCGGGTCAGCCGGGATCACGCCGCCTTCGCCGATAATCGGCTCCACAATCACCGCGCAGGTGTTGTCAGAGATATGATTCTCCACCGCCTTAAGATCATTGTAGGGCAGGTGGGTAATGCCCGGCGGCAGCGGGGCGTAATCGGCGGAGTACTTCGGCTGTCCGCCTACCGTGACAGTGAACAGCGTGCGGCCGTGGAAGGAGTTGGTGAAGGCGATGATTTCATGCTTGTGCGCGCCGTGGTGGTCATGGGCATATTTGCGCGCCAGCTTCAGCGCCGCCTCGTTGGCTTCCGCGCCGGAGTTACAGAAAAAGACTTTGTCAGCGAAGGTGGCGTCAACCAGCCGTTTCGCCAGCCGCAACACCGGCTCGTTGGTGTAGCCGTTGCCGATGTGCCAGAGCTTCCCGGCCTGTTCCACCAGCGCGGCGGCAAGGTCAGCATTGGCGTGGCCCAGGGAGTTCACGGCAATGCCGCCGGCTAAATCAATATACTCTTTGCCGGTTTGATCCCAGACGCGGGAACCCGCCGCCCTGACCGGAATAAACGGCGCGGGGGCAAAACAGGGCACCATATAATGATCAAACCAGTCGCGTGTAATTTTCTCAGCCATAACATTTCTCTCCCATTATCTTTTTTTAGACAAAGCCATCCCGCCCCTTAATTGCTAAGGGAAAAGTCCTGGTTAATACGGAAACACGTTGTTTACACCCCGGACGCTGTTTTTAACATCATCCCCTGCCGGCGATCGGCAGATGTGGGGCGGCCTTACATGGTTAACATGATAGAAATAAAGGGTTTTTCTCCCGGATTATCGCGCTGTATCGGCAGGGGGGCCGGTCAGTGATTGACCTCAATGCTGGCGGCACGCCATAACATTGTCAACACACTTCCCGACAAAAAATTCACTTTTTGATCACATTCAAGCTTCTGATAAATAGGAAAAATTCATGGTTTATGCACTTTAACTGCATAAAACATGCATAAAAATGCTTTCCCTATGGGGGTATAAAAAGCTAATTAATTATTCATTGCGTAAATGAATAAACCGGCGGAAAAAAAAGATCGGCACTGAATTAAACATTTCCCGGTTATTTTTTGGTGCTAGAGTAAAAGCGCATAGTGATATGCAGGTCACTTCCACGGTTTAACAACACAAATAACTTTGTTTAAAAAGGTTTGTCATGGAAAAGCTATCTTACGTGTCTGAAAGCAGCACATCAGCCTGGTCCACTTACCTGCAACAAATTGATCGCGTCGCACCCTACCTCGGCGACCTGTCACGCTGGATTGATACCCTGCGCCACCCCAAACGCGCCCTGATTGTCGACATCCCGCTGCAAATGGATGACGGTACCATCCGCCACTTTGAAGGTTTCCGCGTTCAGCACAACCTGTCGCGCGGGCCGGGCAAGGGCGGCATCCGTTACCACCCGGATGTGGACCTGAATGAAGTGATGGCGCTCTCCGCCTGGATGACCATCAAATGTGCGGCGGTCAACCTGCCGTATGGCGGCGCGAAGGGCGGCATCCGCGTCGATCCGTTCGCCCTGTCTGACGGTGAACTGGAGCGCCTGACGCGCCGATACACCAGTGAAATCGGGCTGGTTATCGGGCCGCAGAAAGATATCCCCGCGCCGGACGTCGGCACCAACCCGAAAGTCATGGCATGGATGATGGACACCTACTCCATGAACCACGGCACCACCATCACCGGCGTGGTGACCGGCAAGCCGATCCACCTGGGCGGGTCACTGGGGCGTGAAAAGGCCACCGGCCGCGGCGTGTTCGTGACCGGCAAAGAAGTCGCCCGCCGGGCGGGCATCGGGATTGAGGGGGCAAACGTTGCGGTGCAGGGCTTTGGTAACGTCGGCAGTGAAGCGGCCCGTCTGTTTGTGGAAGCAGGTGCGCGCGTGGTGGCGGTGCAGGACCATACCGCCACGCTGTTCAACGCCAACGGCCTTGATCTGCATGCGCTGAGCGACTGGCAGCACAAACACAAGCAGATTGCCGGGTTCCCGGGTGCGAAAGAAATCGACAGTGAAGCCTTCTGGTCAGTGGAGATGGACATCTTCATCCCGGCCGCGCTGGAAGGGCAGATCACCCGCGAGCGGGCGGAGAAGCTGCGCTGCAAACTGGTGCTGGAAGGGGCGAACGGCCCGACTTACCCGGAAGCGGATGACATCCTGAAAGCGCGCGGCGTCACCGTGGTGCCGGATGTGGTGTGTAACGCCGGCGGCGTGACCGTGAGTTACTTTGAGTGGGTGCAGGACATGGCCAGCTTCTTCTGGAGTGAAGAGGAGATCAACGTGCGCATGGACAAGATCATGACCGACGCGATGGTGCACGTCTGGGAGAAGGCAGTAGAGAAGGGGTGCAGTTTGCGCACCGCGGCCTACATTGTCGCCTGTGAACGCATCCTGATGGCGCGTAAAGATCGCGGTATTTACCCCGGTTAAGCCGCTGCGGCACGGGCGCAAAACCGCCCGTGCCACGCCTTATTTTTTGTTATTCATACTGTAAATAAGCCACATGGCTTTGCAGATACTCTTCCAGCCCGTGACGGCCATCCGCGCCGCCGATGCCCGATTTACGCCAGCCGGCATGGAACCCCTGCATCGCTTCAAAGTTCTCACGGTTCACGTAAGTTTCGCCGAACTTCAGCCCTTTTAACGCCTTCATAGTGACATTCAGGTCACGGGTGAAAATTGACGAGGTCAGGCCATAGTCGCTGTCATTCGCCAGCGCGATCGCCTCCTCCAGCGTCGAGAACGCCATTACCGGCAGCACCGGGCCGAAGGTTTCCTCTTTCATCACCGCCATATCGGCGCGCACGCCGGTCAGCAGCGTCGGCTCATAGAAGAAGCCGCGATCGCCGATGCGTTTGCCGCCAATCTCCACTTTTGCGCCCTGTTCCACGGCGCTCGCGACTTTTTGCTCCACGCGTTCCAGCGCGGCGCGGGTGATCAGCGGCCCCATGTCCAGCGTGGCCTGCTCGACCGGGTTGCCCACTTTCACCTGGCGGAACGCCTCGGTCAGGCGCGCCACGAATTCGTCATACACCCCTTCCTGCACGTAGAGGCGCTCGGCGCAGTTACATACCTGCCCGGTGTTGATCACGCGCGAGCTGACAATCGCTTTCACTGCCAGATCGAGATCGGCATCGTTCATCACAATCGCCGGGGCTTTGCCGCCCAGTTCCAGCGACACTTTGGTGACGTTGTTGGCGGCCGCCTGCATGGTGGCGATACCGGCATTCACGCTGCCGGTGAGGCTGACCATGCCGACTTTCGGGTTAGCCGCCAGCTCCTGCCCAACCACCGGGCCGTAACCGGTCACCACGTTAAACACCCCAGCCGGTAAACCGACTTCATCGACGATTTCGGCGAAGATCACCGCATTATTTGGCGTTAGTTCGCTGGGTTTGATCACGATGGTGTTGCCGGTCACTAGTGCCGGTGCGGCTTTGCGGGCGATCAGGAAGAACGGGAAGTTCCACGGCAGGATGCCGGTGGTCACGCCAATCGCTTTTTTGAACACCAGGATATTTTCATTCGGGCGATCGCTCTGCACGATCTCCCCTTCATAGCGGCGCGCCCAGCCGGCCATGTACTCCAGATAGTCGGCGGTGAACAGCACTTCGGTTTGCGCCAGCGCCTGGGTTTTTCCGCCCTCGGCCACGATGGTGGCGGTGAGTTCCGGCTCGCGGCGACGGATGCCGGCAGCGATTTTAATCAGCCAGTTACCGCGCTCCACGGCAGGCAGCGCTTCCCAGCCCGGCTGGGCCGCCTCGGCCGCATCGATGGCGCGGCGTGCATCCTCGGCGCTGCCTTCCGGCACCCGCGAGAGCACCTCTTCGGTGGCCGGGTTGATCACCTCAATCCACTTATCGCTGCGGTTCTCCACAAACTGGCCGTTGATGTACATCTGTTGCTGAACTGGGGACATGGCAGGATCTCCGTAAACAATATTTTATCGTCATGTTAATAAACAGAGAGGTTTCTGTTATTTGGTTGCCAACATGACGCACCCGGCGCGAAATCACCTTCATCTGGCTGCCATTTGCCCCTGACAGATGGCAAAAATCGGCAGATCGGCATGACCGGTGTAGCAGATTTGAAATACGGGGCAGCGCAGGCAAGGTCAGGTATCGTGATAAACCCCAATCAGCAGGAAAAATGTGCTATCACAGGCCATTATTTCACCACCACTGACGAAAAAGGGCCGCCTTATGACCAGACTGACTGCAAAAGATTTCCCGCCTGAACTGCTCGAATACTTCGATTTCTATGTGCACGGCAAAATCAGCAAACGCGAGTTTCTCGATCTGGCGTCAAAATTTGTGGTGGGAGGCCTGTCCGCCGTGGCACTCGGCACGCTGCTGACGCCGAACTATGCGTTTGCGCAGCAGGTGGAATTCACCGATCCCGACATTCTGCCGGAATATATCCACTACCCGTCGCCCAACGGGCACGGCAGCGTAAAGGGCTATTTTGTGAAACCGGCCAAGGCTGCCGCGAAGGTGCCGGCGGTGGTAGTGGTGCATGAAAACCGCGGGCTGAACCCCTACATCGAAGACGTGGCGCGGCGCGTGGCAAAAGCCGGGTTCATTGCCCTGGCGCCGGACGGGCTGAGTTCGGTAGGCGGTTACCCCGGCAATGATGAGAAGGGCCGGGAACTGCAACAGCAGGTTGACCCCACCAAACTGATGAACGATTTTTTTGCGGCGATAGAGTTCCTGATGCACCACGAGGCGACCACCGGGAAAGTCGGCATTACTGGCTTTTGCTACGGCGGTGGTGTGGCAAACGCGGCGGCGGTGGCCTACCCGGAGCTGGCGGCGGCGGTGCCGTTCTATGGCCGGCAACCAAAAACCGAGGATGTGCCGCGCATCCAGGCACCGTTGCTGCTGCATTTTGGCGGGCTGGATTCACGCATCAACGAGGGCTGGCCCGCGTATGAGGCCGCGCTGAAAGCCAACCATAAAACTTATGAGGGCTATGTCTACCCCGGCGTAAACCACGGCTTCCACAATGATTCAACGCCGCGTTACGACAAAGCGGCAGCGGATCTGGCCTGGACAAGGACGATTGACTGGTTCAGGAAATACCTGGCGTGAAGAGGGGGGCCGGTGGTGCACCGGCCCCGTGACGCGGCCGCAGATTACGGGTTGCGTTTGTCTTCGGTGCGCAGTTCAAAATCGGACGCATCATGGCGTTCATGCAACTGCTCAGAGGGCTCGCCCCAGGTGCGGTTAACGATGCGGCCGCGCTTCACCGCCGGGCGTTCTGCCACCTCATCAGCCCAGCGCAGCACGTGCGGGTACGCGCTCACATCCAGGAACTCGGCGGCGTTATACACACTGCCTTTTACCAGGCTGCCGTACCAGGGCCAGATGGCGATATCAGCAATCGAGTAGTCATTACCGGCAATAAAGCGGTGGTCAGCCAGTTGCCGGTTGAGCACGTCCAGCTGGCGTTTGGCTTCCATCGTGAAGCGGTTAATGGCGTATTCAATTTTTACCGGTGCATAGTTGTAGAAGTGCCCGAAACCGCCGCCCAGATAGGGTGCAGACCCTTGCAGCCAGAACAGCCAGTTCAGGGTTTCGGTGCGGCCTGCGTGATCTTCAGGGATGAAGTGGCCAAATTTTTCCGCCAGATAGAGCAGGATCGCGCCCGACTCAAACACACGCACCGGCGGGGTAGCCGAGTTGTCCAACAGCGCGGGGATTTTGGAATTAGGGTTCACCTCGACAAAACCGCTGGAGAACTGGTCGCCTTCGTTAATACGGATCAGGTGCGCATCATATTCCGCGCCGCTGACGCCCAGCGCCAGCAACTCTTCCAGCAGGATCGTCACTTTCTGGCCGTTCGGCGTGCCCAGCGAGTAAAGCTGCAACGGGTGGTTGCCTGCCGGCAGTGTTTTGTCATGGGTTGGCCCGGCGATGGGCCGGTTGATGTTCGAGAACGTTCCGGCATCGCTTTGGTTCCAGGTCCAGACTTTTGGGGGCTGATAGCTGTTTTCCGACATGATGGGGTCTGCCTTCTGCTGAGCAATAGGGATAACGATAATGGCGCGGAAGTGTGACAAGAGGGAAGAGGCAGGCGGGGATAAGGCAGAAAAAGTCAAAGACCTTACGGGGCAGAGGCCTTAGGAGGGGGGAAAGGGGCGCTCAGCCGTTGGCCTGCTCCCGGAGACGCCGGGAGGCTAACGCATGCATTACCGAACGCAATTCTGCCGGAGGGCAGCGTTGCGCAATCAGGTCGCGCAGCAGGGCCATATAGGGCGCGCTGTGGGTGAAAAAACGAAAATAACCCGCGCAGAGGTAGCTTTTCCCCTGATGCAAGCGGTGTTTAGGGCAATCGCCCCGGCATAAAGGCTGCACCGGGCAGACCCGGCACGCCTGCACTAACAGACGATGTTTATCTTCACCAAACCGGATGGCGGCCTGGCTTTGGTTTATCTCATGAAGTGAACGACGATGCACATTGCCCAGTTTGTACGCCGGGTAAACGTAATGGTCACACTGATAGAGATCCCCATTGGCTTCAAGCGCAAAGGCGTGGCCACAGCGTTTGCTGAAGACGCACATCTGCGCGGGGTAACCGCTCCACACGCCGAGCGTGGAGTCGAAGAGTTGCACGAACACCCGCCCGATATCCTCCTGCACCCACAGGTCAAACACCGTTGTCAAAAAATCGCCCCACTGCTCTGGCGGCACAGAGTCAGGGGTGACAGCGCCGGTTTCATCTTGCTCCACCAGAGGGATAAATTGCAGAAACGGGGTACCGAGGTTTTTCAGGTAGCGGTAGAGACGCGCCGGTTGCCGGCTGTTGTGCCGGTTTATCACTGTCACCAGGTTGAATTCAACCTGGTGCGCGTTCAGGTGCTGGATGGCAGCGATAACCCGGTGATGGGTCGGTTTTCCGCTGCGCGTGCGGCGGCAAAGGTCGTGGAGATCGGCCGGGCCGTCGAGGGAGATGCCCACCAGCCAGCCCTGCTGCCGTAAGAAGCGGCACCAGGCGTCATTAAGCAGGATGCCGTTGGTCTGCAAACTGTTCCGGATCTGTTTGCCTGCGCCGTAGCGCTGTTGCAGCGCCACCACACGCTGATAAAAGGGTAACCCTGCCAGCGTCGGCTCCCCGCCTTGCCAGGCAAACTCAACCACTTCGCCGGGTTGTGCAGCAATATGCTGCTGGATGAACCTTTCAAGCGTGGCGTCATCCATGACCGGATGCGTAGGTTTTTCAAGATAAAAGCAGTACCGGCAGCGGAGGTTGCAGCGTGAACTCATGGGTTTCGCCATCACATGGCATCCGCGCCCGCGCGCACTCTCCTTGCGGTTCCTCATTCCGTTATCCTCCACAGCAGCACAAGCTGACGTAAGTGTGACGCTGCAAACAACAGCGCCAGGCCGCCTACCGCCAGGGCGATAAGCCATTTTGCCCGTACCGCGCACGCCGCCGTAATATCACCGGCTGCGGTATCCATCAGATTGCGCTGCCGGGCGTAGTAATAAATGACCATCGCCGCCGCCGAGCACCCCATAAATACCAGGCAGAAAATCCACCCCGCAAAGGGCAGACTGTGGCGCAGTGCCTGGGCGAGCAGGGCGCTATAACCCAGCAGCGTGCGAAACCACGCCAGAGAGGTGCGCTCCGGCTGTAAACCCGGATCCTGCGTGCGCCGTTGCATCCGTTTATCCGGCATACAGCACCAGCCCCACCATAAGGGCGGCCACACCAGCCATGACCAGGCTGATCATGTGCAGGCCGCGGGTATAGGGTAAATCCTGTTTCAGCCGCATCGCTTTTTCATTACGCAGCCAGCGGACATAGCCATAGATCGCCACTATTCCGGAAAACAGGCACAGCAGCAGCGCCAGGGCTTCGCGGAGCAGTGGCGTGGCGAGACCGGGCGCGAGCTGATCCAGCCCGACACCCGCCGCCAGAAAGCCCAGCGCGGTACGTATCCACGCCAGAAAGGTGCGTTCATTCGCCAGGGAAAAGCGGTAATCCGGCGCTTCGCCCACAGTTGCTATTTTCATCGTGCTTCCTTTGCGGTGTTGCCTGAGGGGCGCCCCTGAGGTGAAGGGCGCACCTCAGAATTTCTGTTTCTTCTCTTCCACTTTGACCCCTTGCGTCGGCATCCCGGTGTCGTAATCACGCACCACCGGCGAGTAGCCATCGGCCGGGCGCGGGCGGAATGCACCCATCCAGCGCGGTGTCGCGCCTGTGCGCCAGGGGCGGCATGACCACTGATAAGAGCGGAACGGGTCGCGGATCTTATCCATGTAATCCATTAATTCGTCATGCAGTGCATCACGCTGAGCCGCGCAGGCCGGGTCGTCAATCAGGTTGTGCATTTCGTCCGGATCATGTTGCCGGTCATACAGCTCATCACTGGTAAACAGGTTCAAGACCAGCTTAAAGCGGGGCGTTACCCAGGCGCGCACCGGAATAAACCCCCCAAAGCTGTCATGCTCAATTTCGTAACGGTTGAATTCCACCATCACGCCGCGCGCATCATCCACGGCAAACAGATTGTCGCCGGGCAAACTCTCCGGTTGAGTGATGCCCGCCAGCGACAGCAGCGTCGGCAGAATATCGATATGGCTGACCGGCGTATCCACCCGGGCGGGAACCGCCTGGCCCGTGGGTGGCCGGAAAATCAGCGGGATACGGGTAATATCGTCATACATGGCGGCCCCCTTGCTGATAAGCCGGTGCGCACCCATCATTTCACCGTGATCGGAGGTGTACACCACCCAGGTGTTCGCCCGTTGCTCAGGCGTGAGCGCCGCCAGCACGCGGCCGATTTCATCATCGACAAAATCATTGCAGGCAAAATAGAGCGGGTGATGGTAGCGCCCATCCGCGCCCACCGGCGAAGGCATCGCCGCCGACCATAAACGGTGGTGCAGCGGTTTGTCCGCCAGATCATCAAATGCTTTCTCACCCAGGTCGTAATAGAAATCCTGATACTTTTCAATGTACTCCGCCGGGCAGGTGAACGGATGATGCGGTTCGTCGTAGGAGAGCACCATCAGGAACGGGGCGTCGAGACGCTGCGGCCGGGCGAGGAAATCGATCGCCCGGTTGCTGATACGGTGCGCCCAGGTGAAGGTTTTATCGATCTGGTGTTCCCGCAGATCGTCGGCGCTGTTTAACCCATTGCGCCACAGGCCGATCTCCTTTTCGCTCAATTCGGCAAGGTAGTTCGCCCCGTCAAACCAGTACTCCGCGTCCCACTCCGGCGGGCAGATGCCGGTGCCGAAGTAGTCATGCCCGTCCAGATGCCACTTGCCGATGTAACAGGTTTTATAGCCTGCATCACTAAAGTAGCGCCCCATCGTGGCGATGTTTTTGCCCGGCGCGAGGTTATTCGTCCACGGCCCGGACTGGTTTGAATAGATGCCGGTAAACAGCCCGGCGCGGGCCGGGGTACACACCGGGGCGCAGGTATAGGCCGAGGTAAAGCGGGTGCCCTCTGCGGCCAGGTTATCGATATGCTGGGTATTGAGCGGTTTGCCGCTGTAGCAGCCCACCATGTTGGTGGCCTGGGTATCGGTCATAATAAACAGGATGTTAGGACGATCCATTACTTATCCTTAAGGGCAGAAGAGGAGATAACAAGGCCGGCCCGGCGCTGACGCCGGCTGCTATAGATCAGATACACCACGACCGCCGCCACGATGCCGTAACTGACGATGGTGAGCGCCCGGGTGTGATAGCCGCCAAACTGGGCCAGCCCGGCGTACACGCCGATCATGGCGAACAGCACGCCCACTGAGGCGATGTGGGCGTCACGCCAGGGGGTTCTGTCCACGGCGAACGCATCCTGGAACCTGAAGGGCGTCGCACGCGGTTTCAGCAAGCCGATGGTGAGCATCAGCAATACGTTGATACAGAAGGTAAAAAACAGCACATAAAGGAAGTGGATCTCGAACGAGACCAGATAGTTGATGATGATATAGCTACAAATCCCAAACAGCAGGGCGGCTTTCGCGGCGATGGCCGGTATCCGCGGGAAGAAAAAGCCCATGATGACGATCGTCACCAGCGGCACGTTATAGATGCCGTTCAGCTGCTTCATCCAGCTATACAGGCCCTCCGGGGCGTTGGCGATCCACGGGGCGACCAGCACGGAAACCAGCGCAATAGCGAAGCCAAACTTCCGCCCGACGCTGACTAACTGCGTGGACGAGGCGTCCTGGTTAATGATGCGGTGGTAAATCCCCAGGCTAAACAGGGTGCTGGCGCTGTTCAGGAAACCGTTAAAGGTGCTGATAATCGCCCCGAACAGCACTGCGCCGAAGAAGCCGGCCAGCGGCAGGGGCATCACTTTATTGATCAGCGCCGGGTAGGCCATGTCATTCTTCGGCAGATCCTGGAAAAGGTGAAACGCGATCAGCCCCGGCAGAACCAGGATCAGCGGGTCGAGCATTTTCAGTACCGCCGTCAGCAGCGCGCCTTTTTGCCCTTCGGCCAGGCTTTTGGAGGCCAGCGTGCGTTGCACAATCCCCTGGTTAGTGCACCAGTAAAAGGTGTTCACCAGAATCAGGCCGGTCAGCGCTGCGCCAATCGGCACCGGGTCATTGCTGCCACCAATCGCATTCAGTTTCTCACTATGCACCGTCGTGAGCTGCTCAATGCCGCGCAGCAGGTTGCCGCTGCCCATCGCCATTAATCCGAACACCGGCACCATCAGGCCGCCAATAATCAGGCCGACCCCGTTGATGACATCCGCCACGGCGATGGCTCGCAGCCCGCCCACCACCGCATAGGCGATACCGGCCAGCCCCAGCAGCGCCACCATCAACCAGATGGCCGTACCCTGAGAAATGTGCAGTGATTCGGCGACATGGAACAGGCTGTTTAACGCCAGTGCACCGGAATAGAGCACGATGGGCAGAAAGCAGATACCGGTCGCCACCAGAAAGCAGCAGTCAACAATAATGCGGGTGGGTTTGTCATAGCGTTCTTCAATAAAATCCGGGATGGTGGCGATGCCGCGTTGCAGATATTTCGGCAGGAAAATCAGCGCCAGAAAAATAAGGGGAATGGCTGAAATCACTTCCCATGCCATTACCGACATACCGCTGTGATACGCCTGGCCGCTTAACCCCACCAGTTGTTCGGTAGAGAGGTTGGTCAGCATCAGGGAGGCGGCAATCACCGGCGCTTTCAGTGAGCGCCCGGCAAGAAAATAACCCTGTTGCGAACCGGTATCCGCTTTCCGCAATTTCCACCAGGTAATAAACGCCACCAGAAGGGTAAAAGCGAAGAAACTCACAATTTGCTGAATGTTCATCTCACTGCCCTTATTTATCATGATGCCCTGGTGCGCGATGTGCTGACATAGAGTGGCGCGTCTGCAGGGCGACAGGCTATTTTCGATAGAGGGTATTGACCAGGCGGTTTAACAGGCTGATAAATGAAAACCGCTCGGTGTGAGCATCAGACGCTAACGGGGAATATAAATGAATGGAAAAAAGAGTCTCTGTGATGTAAAAAGCGAAACAACCTATAATATTCCGTTGGTTATTCACGAAAATGTGATCTCAAGCGGGATAACACTGATCTCACTCTGGCATACCCTGGCGGATGAGAGTTATCAGGTGGTCTGGCCGCGTGATAAAAAGAAACCATTGATTGAGAACTCCTGGGTGGTGGTCTATACCCTGCAAGGTTGTGGGGAAATAATCCTGCGCGATCGTTCCCATATTACGCTGCACGGCAATTGCGTCATATTTTTAAAACCCACCGAGATACAGTCATATTATTGTGACGGCTTGATTTGGGAGCAGTACTGGATGGAGTTTATTCCCACTGGCGCCATGAGAATCCCGTTATCTCAGAAAGCCGTTATTTATAATGGTGAAGTATTTAATAAAGATCTGTGCGAGGTGACCCGTTTAATTGGCCTTGAGGATTCGTTGAGTGACAGCCTGGCCGTTGCCTTTATCACGAAGTTGATTTATCAATGGGTCTATCTGATTGTGCAGGCGGGAACCAAAGAAGACAGTCTGATTAAAATAGAGAAGTTGCTGTCCCAACTGCATACCGATATTCAGAAGCGCTGGACGGTCGATGAGATGGCCGCATGGATGCAGTGCAGCGAACAGTATCTCCGGCGGTTATTTATGAAATACACCGGGAAAAGCCCTAAAGCCTACTATCTGGATGCGCGTCTTGATCTGGCGCTGTCCCTGTTACAGCAGGGGAGTTACAGCATAAGCAAAGTGGCCGATATGCTGAATTTTTTTGATTCGTTTCACTTCAGTAAGGCGTTCAAGCGCAAGTTCGGTTATGCGCCTTCAATGTTGAAAGGTAAATAAGTGGGAGGGGGTGATGGCCGACGCATCGAACACGGTTCGATGGAGCTTTCAAACCCAGAAAAGCGAGAACCCGCCATAAGGCGGGTTTTTTTTTAAGAAACCCTTAGAGTGCATCCAGTTGCCCGCATTGTCACCTCAGTCAGCGGTATAAAATCCGCTTTATTTGTCATTCTGCAATGCCTTTTCATTATGAGAATATAGCTTCTATGGTTTCATTTCAGGGGATGAAGTAGAAAATAACATTAATTAACTATTTTATCGTGAGTTCTTATACTAAAGAGAGGTTTGTCGGATAGCGATGAAAACCATACGTTTAAATATTGGCTATATAATAATTTTAGGATGAAAATAAACTATTTAAGTGATAGTGTGAGGGGGTTTATTCACGGGGTCAATGAATTATAAGATTGATCTGCATCACTGAATATCATAAGAAATAGCGTGATAGTAACGGCGAGTATTCACATGTTTATTTTTAGCCTTTAAATGGAAGTTTATGCTGGTAATAGTTATGTCAGCAGAGTGGTCAAGGGAAAGTTTTCAAGTAAAAAGCGTTAATGTTAGTGAAGCAATCAGATTTTTTATTTTCCATTTAATTATAAAATAAGTCAATGATTTTATAATTACTATCTAAGGAGCGGTTAAAATGGGATGGAAAGGTACAGTGCGTTCGCTGAAAGCGGCCTCGAGGCGAGCTGAACGTGAATCACAAAAGCGGAAGCGCGAATTGCAGAGAAAAGAGAAAGAATATGCAAAAATGATGGAGCGTGAACAAGCGGAATATGAAGTTGATGTCTGGAATAACCATATTGAAGTTTTACAATCTGTTCATAAAGGTTGTGGGAAAAAAATAAATTGGGACGTCATGGCTTCTATGGAGGCACCCGAACAACCTGCCTTATGTACCCAGAAGTCATCTTTAGCGACTCAACGACTGGAAAATTATAAACCAGGTTTTTTCACTCGCCTTTTTAAACAAGAAGAAAAGGCCAGGAATAAATTAGCCATAGAAATAGAGAAGGCAGCTGATGAAGAGAGGCGTCAATTTGCTAAAGAATATGTTGAATGGCAGCAGGAGTATAATAGTTGGGAGAACATCACTGATATAGCGTCACGTATATTAGCAAATGAAGCAAAAGCAAAGATTGATGCAATCCAGCAGATTGATCCTTTTAGTGATATAGATGAGTTAGGCGCAAGAATCAATGTTGAAATTAATGATGTCACGAATCGGGTTCAGGCGACACTTTATGTTCGTGGAGAACATGTAATTCCAAAAGATGTTAAATCATTGCTAAAGAGTGGAAAGTTGTCCGTCAAAAAAATGCCGGTGGGTAAACGTAACGAAATTCTTCAGGATTATATATGTAGTTGTGTTTTACGTGTTGCCCGAGAATTGCTCAATATATTACCCGATGACCGAATCATTGTGACTGCGATTGATAAATTGCTAAACACCGCGACGGGGCATGAGGAAGAGCAATCCATTCTAAGCGTAGCTATAAACCGGCAAGATCTTGATAAACTCAATATGCATACGATAGATCCCTCTGACGCAATGCGAAATTTTGTTCATGAAATGAATTTTAAAAAAACCACAGGGTTTGCTGCTGTCAGTAAAATCAATTAATCAGTTTATTATTATTGGTGCTACGCCGCAGGCGTGTTGCACAGCGCGCTTGTCGCGCTGGCCCCAAAGGGGTGAGGGCGCAGCCCGAATAATCGAACGCAGTCCGATGGAGAGCCCGGACGCAGAAAAGCAAAAACCCAGCCATTGGCTGGGTTTTCTGAATGATGGTGCCCGGACTCGGAATCGAACCAAGGACACGGGGATTTTCAATCCCCATAGGGCCTGGTGCATAGGTGTTCATTACCCGCACGCTAAGGGTAATGTATATGCATGTAATATCGATAGTTTCTACGAAAGGCGGTGAGGGGAAATCTACCCATGCCGCGAATCTTGGCGGCATCTGCGCTGATGCCGGTCTGAAAACGCTGTTGATTGACGGCGACTACGCCCAGCCTACCACCTCCAGTTACTACTCCCTCCGCTATGAGGCTCCCTGCGGCTTATATGAACTGCTGATGCAGACGGTTGATCTCAACCAGCCGGCGCAACTCATCTCCCATACCTGTATTGATAACCTCGATCTGATTATCTCCAACGATCCCCATGAGCAGCTGAAAACCGCCATGATGCATGCACCGGACGGACGCATTCGCCTGCGCAACCTGCTTCAGCACCCGTTGTTTACCGGGTATGACGTGATCATCATCGACTCGCAAGGTGCGCGCTCCATCATGCTGGAGCTGGTTTTGCTGGCAACCACGCATACGGCCGTGGCGATGGTGAAGCCTGTGGTGCCGGATGTGCGCGAGTTCCTGCGGGGAACTATCACACTGATGGAAGGGCTGCTGCCTTACAAAGGGTTCGGTATCACACTGCCGCCGGTGAAGGTACTGGTTAATTGCATGGACTACACCTCGCTGGCAAAAGAGGCACTGGGAGCACTGACAACCATCATCGAGGAGGGCGCATACAGCGCCGCAGAAATCCCCGTTACGCTGCTGACGACCCAGATCTACGATCTGGATGTCTATAAATCCGGGCACAGTCTGGGACAGCCCGCTCACCGCCTCGAATACGCCTCTGATCGTAAAAGCCTGCCTGCCGCGCACACCATGCATGACCTGGCCTGCGAACTCTTCCCCGAATGGCGCGATCGGTTTGATGCCGTTCTGATCAATCAGCCGAAGGGGAATAAGCAATGAGCCAGACCTATCCCACTCTTTTTCGGGCAATTTGCCGCTGTACGTACCCTGATCCAGCCCTGCGAACTGGTGACGTCATGGTGTTTTTTGAGGCTGACGATTATGCCCGCGCTACCAAGAAAATCGTGCGGCTGCTGGCGGAGATCTGGGGATGCCGAGAGTCGTTTATCGGCTGCTGGAACCTTAAAGATGAACATGAACTGATCCTGGAGAGCGATGCCGAAACGCCGCGTGACTGGAAGCTGTTTGAGACCGGGGCAGGCCCGGCGCCCGCTTACATCAATGTGACGGAGGAGGGGCATCCGCTGTTCCTGGTCTCACCTGTGAACCTACAGCGCTTATACCGCGCACTGGCGGAGGTGTCGCATGAATAATCCTCCATTGCCGCACTCCCTCGACGCTGAGCAGTCCGTACTGGGTGGGCTGATGCTGGACAACGACCGCTGGGATGATATCGCGACGATTGTTTCTGCCGGCAGCTTTTACTCCCGGCCACATGGGCTGATTTTTACTGCCATGCAGACCTTGCTGACGCAGGGAAAACCCATCGATCTCATTACCCTGTCAGAAGCAATGGAGCAGCAAGGCACGCTGGAGCAGTGCGGCGGCTTTGCCTATCTGGCGGAGCTGGCAAAGAACACGCCGAGCGCGGCCAATATCGTCGCTTACGCGGAGTACGTCGCCAGCTATGGGCAGAAGCGGCAATTACTGGCGCTGGGGCACGATGTTATCCGGCAAGCCGGCGACGTCAGAAGCGACCTCGCTACCTTGCTGGAGGAGACGGAACAGCGGCTGTTTACTATTGCCGAACAGCATCAGCCCGGAGGCACCACTGACCTGCCGACCTCACTGGCCGCCTTCCTTAACCGGCTGGAACAACGATGCGGCAGCGAAGACCTGATCACCGGGACGCCGACAGGGTTTAACGAACTGAATGAGATGACCAGCGGGTTTCAACCCAGCGACTTTATCCTGTTGGCCGGGCGGCCCTCGATGGGCAAAACGGCGATGGGGCTGTCTTTCTGTGAAGGCGCACTCAGCCGCGATAACCGGCCGGTGCAAATTTATAGCCTGGAGATGCCGACAGAACAGTTACTGACGCGCTTTGTCGCCATGCTAGGGCGCGTGCCGATGCAGCATCTACGCAGCGGCAATATGGATACGGAAGACTGGGCGCGGGTCAGTTCGGCAATGAAAGTGCTGCTGGAAGAGTGGAAAGATCGCCTGATTATTGACGATGCCAGTTACATGACGCCGGCACTCCTGCGCTCCCGCGTTCGTAAAAACGTGCGCCAGTACGGTCAGCCCTCCCTGATCCTGCTGGACTATCTGCAACTGATGCGCTGCCCGGGACAGGAGAACCGCACGCAGGAGATCGCGGAAATCTCCCGCTCCCTCAAAGCGCTGGCAAAAGAGATCGATTGCCCGGTCGTGGCGCTCTCTCAGCTTAATCGTGCGCTGGAAAGCCGCGCCGACAAACGGCCGAACAACGGTGACTTACGCGACTCCGGCGCACTGGAGCAAGACGCCGACCTCATCATGTTTGTTTATCGCGATGAAATTTATGATGCCCATTCGCCGGATAAAGGCGTCGCTGAAATTATTCTGGGCAAGCAGCGCAACGGCCCGGTCGGCATAGTGAAAGTCAGCTATCAGGCGGAAATCACCCGGTTTGAAGACTTCCCGGGAGGCCGCTATGACTTCTGATTCACTGGGGGCGAAACTGCTCCAGCGAGGCCGCTCACCCAAGGTCACAGACATGCTGCCGGTAAATGAGATGCCGATGGTGCTGACGCTGGATCAACTGCGTCCAAACCCGGATAACCCGCGCACGTCGCGCAACCCGAAATATGAGGATATCAAAGCCTCTATCCACGCCCGCGGGCTGGATACGGTGCCGAAAGTGACCAAAGATCCGGACAGCGCGGATGATTTTTATATCTTCAGTGATGGCGGAAATACCCGTTACGCGATCCTCTTAGAGCTGTATCAGCAAACCGGCGATGAGCGGTTCTACCGCGTCCCGTGCATGGTGAAACCGTGGCCGGGGCGGATTAAATGCGTGGTCGGCCATCTTGCCGAAAATGATGTGCGCGGCGATCTGACGTTTATTGAGAAGGCGCTGGGGATCGAAAATGCGCGGACGCTCTATCAGGAACAACTGGGGCGGACGGTCAGCCAGCGGGAGCTGGCCGAGCTATTAAAAGCGGACGGCTACCCGGTCAACCACTCCAGCATCAGCCGCATGGCCTATGCGGTTGAGCACCTTTATCCTTATATGCCCGATTTACTGAAGTCAGGTCTGGGGCGGCCGCAGGTTATCCAGCTTATCGCGTTGCGTACCGCAGCGGAGAAAGCCTGGGCCGCGTTTAGCCAGGCCACGGATGTCACGCTGGAACAGACATTTGATGAGGTATTTGGCGGCGTATGCCGGTCACTGGATGATCCGGACAGTTTTTCCCATGACGTACTTAAAGATGAACTGATTGGCGCGCTGCTGAAGGCATTGCCCGACCCGCAATACACTTACGATAGCTGGCTGATAGAACTCGACCCGCAAGAGCTGAACCGGCGTAAGTTGTTTGGCGCACCGGAGCTGGTGGCTCCTCCTGTGATAGATGACGCCACACTGCCTGCGCCTGACATTTTTACGGCTGAGAAAGCCAAGCCTCGCAACCCCTCTCCGCCAAAAACAGCGCTTTCCCCTATGGAAACTTCATCAAAAAAAGCGTCCTGCCGCCCTGACACCAATACGCTTCAGGAGGAGGAGTACACGCCTCCAGAGCACGCCGAGCCGCCTGAGAATAAGCTGGACGATCTTGCCTCGCTTACCTTTGCAGAGAGCGGCCTGGAGCCGGTAATGGACATCTGGCATATCGCCTCGCTACAGGACGATATCGAGCATTTGCAAGATATGGCCTTCCGCTTGGCGTTTGAAATCTCGGAAGCGATGGGGGGTGAGGCGTCGATCCTGGAAGACAAAAGCCCTCAGGGCGCAGGGTATGCCGTCTCCTGTCAGGAACAACCGGGGGAACAGTTACTGATGGCGCTGTGTGGTGACACCGCATTGCCGGGAACGCTGTCGCTATTAAGCACCATGCTGACAGGCTCCGCTAATCCCCTTGATGCTCCGCCGCTGGAGGATCGCATTGCCGTCAAATTCCTTCGTTTACTTCGCGTACTACGCCGGTTACGTGAACTACAACGCCAGAATGATCAGGAGGACGCCCTATGAAAGCTGATTGGGTTGATGAAGCGCAGGAGGTGACGCAGCTCCTGGCGGAGAACCAGATTAACCGCATCCGTAATTCGCTCTGTTGCGCCGGTGTGTCGCTGGCAGAGTGTGAGATGTGCGGCAATGACATCCCTGAAGCCCGACGCTGCGCCGTTCCCGGTGTCAGGCTCTGTGTCGGGTGCCAGGAAGTGCGGGAGTTTAATGTGCGGTGTGGTACGGGGCGGACGATATGAAAAGAGACGCGATAGGTCTGGGGGACAGGGTGCTTTTTACATTATGTACGCTGGCTTGGATTGCAGTGATTTGGATGGTGCACGCATGGGGAGGAACGTACTGATGAACATACAGGGGATAACCACTAACGCGATGCTGACTCAGCTCCTGATGGAGCTGAAATCCGGCAACATCCGGCGCTGTGAAGCGATGGGCCTGACGCTGGCAGAGATTCAGGCGCTGAATCAGATCACGGTAGAAGATCTGCACTATCTGGTGAGTACCCCGGTGTCCATTCTGACTATCAGTATCAACCATACCAACCTGAACACCATGCTGGCGCAGGCCCGCCGCGAACAGATACGCACACAACGCATTGACCGTGCGCTGACGCTGGGCGGCTCGATTGAGTTGATGCAGCATTTTTTCGGACTGACGGCGGTAGAAGTTGGCTGCCGGCGACGGTTGGCGGGCGTGGTTACCCGGCCGGGGCGCAACCAGACGCCAACGGAAGCGCAGGAACTCTCTGTGTGGCAGCAATGGAAGGCATCGAACATAGATAACCTGGAGTCACTGGATGCGCTGGAAGCGATGATGTTAATTGCTGAACAGCAGGATATTTCGCTGACCACCGTGTGGGCGCTGGTGCGAGGCTGGTCGGAACAGCCGCAAAGGAGTGTAGTGTAATGGCATTACCCGTCGATAGTGTTATCCAGCGGACGCTGGCGAAAATGCAGAGCCGCATCGCGCAAAAGGCGCAATCCGGTGAGCAAACCAATGAGCAAAGCGGGCTGCTCTATCTGGGGAACGTGCATGATGCCGTCCCCCGGCGCTTATTTCTCGATAGCCGGTTATCGCCGCTGGATAAAATGGCCTGGGTGATGATTCGTCTCTATGCCCAGCAAAACGACGGGGCTGCTTTTCCAACCTACGATGAGTTGCAGTGCCAGCTTGCCTTGCCCCATTCAGACAAAGCCTCCCGGGAGACCATCAGCCGTGCCTTGTTAATGCTGCGTCTCACCGGCTGGCTGAGCCTGTGCAAACGGGTTAGGGATAAAGCCGGGCGTATCAGAGGGAACATTTACGCTCAGCATGATGAGCCGCTGGGGCTGCGTGATGCAGAGTATTTTGACCCAGGCTGGCTGGATGCCGTGGCGGACGCCTGCCGCCACACCAATAAAACCATCCGCCTGACGGCGCTGGCCGTATTGCAGGAGATCAAATCGGATACCGGTATGCGCCATCGTCATTCCCGTGTGGCGCTGATCGAAGCACGTTTATCGGCACCACAAACCCCGCTGGACGTGTTAACGCTGCGGCAGAAGAACACCCGTGATCCTAAAACCGAACTTAGTAAAAAAGCCCCTGGTTCGGCATCCGAACTCAGTACCTCAACAGGGCAGAAATCACCGGGTTCGGAATCCGAACTAAGCCGGAATACCAGGGATGGCGACCTGGTTCGAAAATCGAACCGTTACGTACGTAGTTTTACACAGAGTGTAAAAGATACGTACGTAGGGTCAGATGCGCATCAGTACCTGAAGTGGCCGGGCACAGTACGTGAACGGCTGACCACGGCCGACCGCGATATGCTGGAAGGGCAGTTGCGCGCATTGCCAGACGGGCTTGGGCAACAGGTGCTGGACGATCTGGCGAACCGCATGAAAACCACCGAAGTCAGAAACGTGGCTGCTTACCTGCTGGCAAACCTGAAGCGGGCGCGGGCAGGGCAATTTAATGCCGGAAGCGTAACCGTTCCCAAGGAGGCGGTGCCTAAGCAGCGCCCTCAACCAGCCCCTGATGCTGCCGTTAAGCCGCGTGTAAAACGTGCTGACCCGGCACACATCGCCAGTCTGCTGGCAGACATCCGGGCCACCTACTTGCGGTGAATGAAAATTGAGTGCTGTTGCCAGTGGCAACAACGGTTAAGAAGTGGACAGTGTTGACAGTGGCAACAGTGCTCTTAGGTCAATTTATAAAATGTTTAGGGTAGTAATAATACGAAGGACTAAAAAATATAAAAGGGTTCAAATAATATATTGAACCCTTTTTAAAATTATAGGAAAGAGATTAACAATCTCTTAATCGTTATGCGTCAAATTTTAAATTATATTTAACGCTTTTTGTTGGACTGCGAAACGACTGATCCAGCGAGAGTCTTAGTTACTTCGCTAGAACGCGCATTTTTTAATGCAGCAGATGCTTTAGCTTCCATATCTGCACCTGTTTGGTTCTTTGTTCCAGTTTGCGAGAGTACTGAGCCCGCTAAGCTTTTCTGAATTGCCGATGCACTCGGGTCACCAAGTGTTTTGGCAGCGATTTGTGCAACGTCATCTGATGACTGCTTTTTGTTATCTGTCATATGCTTTTTACCTTTTCCAATAGAAGTTGGATGCATATGTAGTGCACTAAGCTTGCACTACATATAGAAAAATTAACGATAATTGGGACGCTAAGCAAGATCAAAAAATATACTTTACTGGTTTTATGATCAGCCTCAATTGTTTGGTACATCACTGTATTATGAACTCTACGAATAGATAAAAAATTGTTATAGGTAGGCTTGGGTTAGCATTGATTTAGGCGGTTTTATTTAATTTTTGTAAAAACAGTTTCCCATTGTCCCTGACCTCGGCAATCCATAACCATCTCCATTACGTTAACCTTCAACGGATGGATGATGATGACCGAGAACACAAAGAAAGCGGGTGCGCTGCACTCCGAGCTGCGCATTGAACTGCACACGCAATATGCCATTAACACCTGGACGGGAAGACCTGCCTCAGAGGGCAAACCATCCCTGATCGGTATGCCGCTATTCTTCCGCCTGATTTCAAAAATTAACCGGGATTCACTAGCGGATAACCCGTATGCAGATGCGGCGCTACTCGCGATTGAAGCGATGCTGGACAGCGCCGCGCAACAGTTTCAGGGTTGGCTGGACGAGATTAATGGCTTACTTGCCAGCCAGTTCCCCGGCCCTGTTTCCGTGTCCAGCGTAGCTTCCACTGCACCGCTGGATATCGCCGTTCATAGCCATACCCCGCTGGGATATCGCTGTGTGTATCTTCTGGTGGGTTTTGACCAGCTGATCCTGCGCGTATTTCAGGCTCATCACTATGGGCTGATGTCGTTGAAGACCCGCAAAGAGTGGCTGCATCGCGGTAGCCATCAAATTCGACGGATATTCACGGCGGCATTGCGTTACCGTTCGTTCCCGGTCACGCGTCTGGATATTGCCGGTGACACCGAGATTGCACACCAGGCGGCGGCACATTTTGGTGAGCTGGAAACCGCTGTTTTGCTGGGTACCCGGCGTTCCCGCTTTTCCCCGCCTGCCAACCCGGAAAGCCTGAAGTTATTGAGCAAAGCCCTGAAATCTAAAAAAGCAGGGAGAAAATAGCATGAGGCTATTTCTGTGTGAGAAACCCAGCCAGGGGCGGGACATTGCGGCGGTTTTAGGCGCAACGAAGAAAATGCCCGGTTGCCTGTCTGGTCATGGTGTGTGCGTTACCTGGGGATTTGGTCACCTGCTGGAGCAGGCCAGCCCGGAGGCATACGGCGAACAGTATGGCGTTCCCTGGTGGGTTGAGGTGCTGCCGGTTTTACCCTCTGCCTGGCAAATGCAGATCAAACCTGATACCGCTGCACAGTTTGCGGTGATCCAGAATTTACTGAAGCAGGCAAAGACAGTAGTGATTGCCACCGATGCCGACCGGGAAGGGGAAGTGATTGCCCGCGAGATCCTGGAGTACTGCCGCTATCAGGGAAAAGTTGAGCGCTTATGGCTCTCCGCGTTGGATGACGCCAGTGTGCGTGCGGCACTGGCAGCAATAAAACCGGGCAGCGAGACGCTGCCTTACTACCTGGCCGGGCTGGGCCGCGCCCGTGCCGACTGGCAAATCGGGATGAACCTGACCCGTCTTTATTCGGTTAAAGCACGTAAAAACGGCTACGGTAAGGTATTGTCGGTGGGTCGGGTGCAGACGCCGACGCTGAACCTGATTGTTCAACGTGACCGCGACATTGCACAGTTCGCCCCAAAGCCGTACTGGAATGTGGTTGCTGGTCTGAAAGCGGGAGGCGTTGCGTTTCAGGCTCAGTGGGTACCTGCGGCGACATATTGCGATGAAGAGAATCGCTGTATCAACCCAACCGCCGCGCAACAGGTTGTGCAGCTTTGTCAGCGAACCGGGCAGGCGACAGTCACAGAGAAGGAAACCAAACGGGAAACCCTCTCCGCGCCGCTGCCTTTTGACCTCGGCACGTTGCAGCAAACCTGTTCCCGGCGCTTCGGTTATGGCGCCCAACAGGTGCTGGATATTGCCCAATCGCTCTATGAGACCCACAAAGCAACAACCTATCCCAGAACCGATTGCGGTTACCTGCCGGTCTCAATGCGTGAAGAGGTGGAGCAGGTGATGACGGCCTTGCAACACACTGATCCCACATTGTCGGCAGTGATTTCCCGGCTTGATATGCACTACGTTTCCCGTGCCTGGAATGACAAGAAAATCACTGCCCACCATGGCATCATCCCCACAAAACAGCCCTGCGATATGGCGAAGATGAGCGAGCCGGAGCGCAATGTCTATCAGCTGATCCGGCTGCACTACCTGGCTCAGTTCCTGGCGAACCACGAAGTAGACGCTACCCGTATTTCTCTTGACTGCGGCGGCCAACGTTTTAAAGCCAGCGGTAAAGTCATAGTTGTCACCGGCTGGAAAAGCCTGTTTGAGAGGGAGAACGACGAAGACGGGCAGGAGGCGGGAGATAAAACGCAGCTTCCGGTCATGTCGCAGGGTGATGTCTGCCGGGTAACAGGGGCTGAAGCCAAAGCCCAACAAACCAAGCCGCCGGAGCACTATACCGAGGGCACGCTGATTGCGGCGATGAAGAATGCGGCGCAGTTTGTTACCGATCCGCGCCTTAAAAAGATCCTTAAGGACAACGCTGGATTGGGCACAGAGGCGACCCGGGCCGGGGTGATTGAAACCCTGTTATCGCGTGGCTTTGTGGTGAAAAAGGGTAAGCACCTGCTGGCTACGCCCGTCGCTGGTGACCTGATGGATATGCTGCCGGCCCAGCTCAAAGATCCTGGGATGACCGCACTGTGGGAACAGGCACTGGATGATATCGCGGCGGGCCGGATGACGCTGGATGACTTTATGACGAAGCAGTCAGCCTGGACGAAGCAACTAGTGGATAAAGGCCGTCAGCAGACTGTGAAAATCACGTTGCCGCCGTCGCCACCCTGCCCAGTCTGTGGCGGGCCTACCCGCCAATGTACCGGTAAATCCGGCACATTCTGGGGATGTATCCATTACCCCGGCTGTAAGGGCATCGTGAATGCTGAGGAGAAGTTCCCGAAACAAAAACCAACTCGCCGGAAAAAAAGCCCCGGTAAAAATGGCAATTAGTGCACAAGAACGTTCTTATTGTTATTGCGACTGACGCCGGGATTTTGCTATTTTGCCAATGGCTCTGAAGTACCCCGTGACTGCGGAAAGGAGTAACTGATTCAAATGCAGGTTGGTTACTTTACAGTATGGCGACCCACTTTTTTACCTGGGGTGAGGACGTAAGGTGTGACCCTCCGTGAAGACACACCGGCCCGATGGCTCTGGCCCGGAGCAGCGAACTTGACGATGAACCCGTGGTACAGGTTCGACAGGCACGATTCTGGATGGGATCGTGCTTGTTTTTATATGTACTGACTCATACTTAATCTGATACGTTTGGTATTATTAGATTTGACGGTCGGCTATGTGCCAGAAGCGGTCATTGTTGAGAATCACATAACCGCCCACCATATCTATCACTAATTTTACATTACGGACTGACATGACGCTCTTCCGAATGGTCTGGTTCATTACATTTGGAACTTAAAAATTACTTTTAATATCAATGAAATAACTCTAGCAAAAACCGCTGAGTGTTCGCGTTATCACTTGATTTAACAGTTTTTTTGCTTAATAATATAATTTCATATTTACACATATAAACTACTCAACTTTTATGGGTAAAGCACATGGCAAAAATAATCATTAGAATCATTAGCTTGTTAGGAGCTATTATCGCATTTTTCTGTGCCTGGAAATATCAAACGTATACATGGTATTTTACTGCCCTTGCTTTTTTAATTACTTTTATTGGCACATTTGTAGTAAATAAAAGCTCTTCAACCGGTCATACAGTAACTCAAAAAGGAGGCGCTTTCTCGCATAATAATCAATCTGTAAATATCGGTGCCCCTTCTGCGAAGGATAAAAATAAATGACAGAAATTTCTCAACGTGGGGGCTTTGGGTCGAGAAATACGCAAGTTGTATTTAATGATGCTGTGGTTGACATAGTGCGATCACCTTCAATATTTATGGAGTTAGTTTCCATACTAGCTACTCAACCTAGTCAAAGTGATCTTTCAGATGATTTTGTTGAATATAACATAGAAAGTAAAATTGAGCATAATTTTGTTATCAAGCATCGTGAGAAAATTGAGTCTTATTATGCGTATGTATCAATGATCGATAATGCTTACCAAACTCTATGTGAGATGAGTCCTTCTGCAAGAGAAACGGCATTATATAATATAAATTCATGTTACAAAAATTGCGTAGGGGATCTTTTATTAGAAAATAAAATATCACTCACGAATAAAAACCGTGAAGAACGGGAGAGATTTAGGCTTGAATTGATTCAACAATATGCTGATTCAATCATTGATTGTGTTATTAATCATGTCCAAAGTACGTGTAGTAAATCTCTAACAGCAACCCAATGTTCAATTGAAGAAATTCAAAATCATTCTGAGCTAATTGTCTTCCATGCTTTTGTAGAATGTAAAGTATTGGAAAAACCATAATGATTTTATCTAACAGTATAAAGCCAAATCAAACATTATATTATTTGGGTGGTGTTTTGATTTCATGCTTGAAAAAACAACCTTCTCAAGTGATTGACAGTCTTAAGCTATTCGAAATATTTAAAAATTCCTTGTCAGTTAGGGTAACTTTTACACAGTACATGTTTACTTTAGACTGGTTATACCTTTTAGATATGATAGAGGTAAACGATGAAGGAGACATCATTGTATGTTTTTGAAAAGATTGGTTGTTAAATCCTTAAATCTTGGAATTATAAGAGACATAACCTTTCATAAAGGGGTTAATTTAATAATTGATAGAAGTGTCAAAAAAAGAACTGAAACTGGAAATAGTGTAGGTAAAACCACAGCTCTTCGTGCAATTGATTTTTGCTTAGGTGCCAAACAAGATGGTTTTTATATTGATCCTGAGTTCAAAACAGAAGATACTCTCATTAAAGATTATCTTATAAATAATGAAGTTACTTTTGATTTAGAGGTTGTAAATCTGAATGGAAAAGTAACAAAAATCTCGCGAAAGGCTATGTCTGGATCAAAAACATACGCAGTCATAGATGAGGAAGTTTTTACCAATTTAAAAAGTTTTCATGATTCATTAAAATCATTGCTCTTCATGAATTCATCAAGCAAGCCGAGTTTTCGCCAAATAATCACCCGTTTCATTAGAAGTTCATCTGATAAAATGTCAAATGCTTTACGTACTTTGACGATGGCTTCGAATGCAGATTATGAGACACTAAATCTATTTTTGTTTGGATTTAACGATGCAAGTGTCCTTAGTGAAAAACAGCATATTGTTAAGTTATTAAAAAAAACAGAAAAAGAATATGATGTTTTACTTAAAATCAGATCTAAGAATGCTTTAGAACAATCCCTTGCTGTTATAGTTCGAGACATAGAGAATAAAGAACGGGATGCAGAAGAATTTAAACTTAGTGATAGCTACTCTTCACAGATCATAGAATTAAATGAAATTAGGGGGGAAATATCTAACTTGTCTCAATATTTATCCTCACTTGAGATGAAGCGTATGCTTAATAATAAAGCTATTGATAATCTCGTAACTCAACAGGATAAAACTGATCCTAATGAGCTTAAAAAACTTTATGTAGAAGCTACGGAAAGAATTGGTCAGCTCAGTAAAACATTTGAAATGGCATTAAACTTTCATAACAAAATGTTGATTAAGAAAACCGATTTTATTAAAAGCCAAATGTCATATCTGGCCAAGTCAATTGATAACACCAGAGCTGAGTTAACCTCTTGGCTGGAAAAAGAATCATATATCTTAAAAGAATTATCAAAGTTGGGTTCATTAAATGATTTGCAAATAATTCATAAGGAATTGAATAAGCTATATGAAAGTAAGGGTGACTTTGAAAGTTCATTAATGCAGATCAAAGAGTTTGAGTCTAGGATTGAATCATTACAAATGAAATTGCAGGTTATTTCTACGGAAATTGAAAAGGAAATTAATAATTTCAATGACAACCTTTCAACTTTCAATAAGTATTTCTCGGAGTATACTCGCGAGTTATATAATGATGAGTTCATCCTAGCTTATGAAGTACATAAAGAAAATTATGTCTTTAAGTTGGAACCATTAGGTGCTATCCAAACTAAAGGTAATCAGGGTGACGGTAAAAAGAAAGCTCAAGTAACGGCTTTAGACTTGGCTTATTTGTCTTCTCTCGAAGAAAAGAGAGCTAAAACATTAAGGTTTGTAGCACACGATGGCATTGAAGCAATTCATGCAAATCAAATAAAAACCCTCTTTGATATAGCGGCAGGGATTGATGGGCAATATATATTAGCTATCCTTCAAGATAAATTATCATCTGTAGATAATGGTTTTATTGAAGATAATACTGTGCTAAAACTAAGTGAAAGTAACAAATTCTTTAAGATTTAGTAAATGAACGCCAAGTATCCCCAAGTGCCTGGCGTTTACTGACACTAGCAATCCAATATAATAAAAATCATTATGTTTTTTTCCGATTTTTTCTTATATTACAAGATATGTATTGACCTGTAGCAGTCTTTTTAAGGTGCCCCGTTGTCTCCGACAACAGCCAATGTCCCGGCGATCTGAGAGGGGCGCCTTCGGGCGATTGCCAGCCCAAGTTGCCGTAGCCTGAGAGGCAACGCTTTCGAGCGGTAACTCCACTTAACCTTTGCAAGTGGGGATCGCAAACGCGATAAAGGTACACTTCTTAACCACAGACTCTACCCCAGCGGGAAAACTCCCGGTTGGGCTGTTTCTCCGCCTACTTTTTTATTCCCCAGGAGAAACATCATGTCTGATAAAACTACATCCAACGCTGTAAAAACCGTCAAAGCACCAAAAGTGGCAAGAGCATCGAAAGCTGCAAAAGCGGTGAGCCAGGAAGCACCTGCGGCAGCAATGCCTCAACCGACCTCACAGCAAAACCAGCCAGGTTATTTCAACCTTCATATCGATGGGTTGGGTTACCTGAGTAATCTTCGTGAGATCACTACGCCAAACGGCTCTTTCCTGACGTGTGTGATTAATGCCTTACACGGCTCTACAGAGAAACCTGAGTACACACGCTTTGATGTCACCGTGGTTGGCAAAGAAGCCAGCTCCTTGATCCGGCGTTGTCGGCAAGCGGTGGATGAACAGAAAAAGGTACTGGTTGGTTTCAAGCTCAGTAACCTGACAGCCGAGGTGTTTACCTTAACCAAAGGCGTGCACGCGGGTGAAGCAAGACCGTCACTGCGGGCAAGACTGCTTAAAGTCAGTTGGATTAAGGTCGATCAGCAAATGGTGTATAAAGCTGAGAAACCTGAATCTGCCGCCGTATAAAAATAAGTGTTTACTGTGTCCTTTTTAACGCCAGTTATCTGGCGTTTTTTTTGCGCTTTTTTTGGGATTCGGAAATCAGTTGTTCGTTGAGGGGAATTCCCCGGTTTCGCACAGTTAACGCGTTTTTAATGTTAACGAGAGATATACATGAAACCTTCCCACGCTTTTTATTTCACTGCCGGGCTGCTGGCCGCCGGTATGCTCACCGCTTGTGCGCCTGTACAAAAAGCCTCACAACCTGAGAAACCACTAAACAGCAATGTTCGTCCTGCACCAGAAGTGGTGCGCTATGACCGTTATCTGTTGATTGATACCTCACCGCAGGCTGCACAACGTGCGCCGCTGGAGCAGATGATTGATATCCGTATCCCTTCCTCTTTCTCGCCTACGGTGGCTGATGCCTTGCGCTATGTGCTACGTACTTCCGGGTATGCGTTATGCGGCACCACTTCTGCGAACCGGGTGCTGTACATGCAGCCCCTGCCTGCGGTGCATTACCATCTCGGGCCGATGCGCCTGAGCCAGGCATTACAGATCCTGGCTGGCCCGGCTTGGCAGGTTGAGGTGGATGATGTGCAAAGGATTGTTTGCCACTCCCTGCGTGAAGGCTACCGCCAGCCCGCTGAACCGGCCGTGTTACCTGCGCACCCTGCGCCGCAACGGTTCCTGGTCACGCCTCCAGCCATTAACGCCAAACCTGTTGCAATAAAGCATACCGCTCCCTTTTTACTGACCGGCATTGAACGGCGCGGCGGCATGGTTTTTGCCGCCATTGCGCCTTTGTACACCTCCAGCCTGTCAGACGTGGCCCTGATGACTGTGGGTGAGAGCCGGCAGGGCTGGACGTTGTTATCCGCTGCCGGGCAGCAGGCACAGTTCAGCGTGGCCGGCACCACCCGCACGCTGTCAGTGAAATAAGGAGCAGTGCATGAAGCATATGATCCCTCTGTTGCTCTGTGGAGTGTTGCCACTGGCAACACTTGCGCAGGCGTCCCCTTCGGTCAGTCAGGAAAAAGAAAGCAGCCAGGTTGTCACCACTACCTTACAGGCGCTGGAGCAGCAACAAATGAAACAACAGGCGCAAGCGTGGGGGCTGAGTGTGGAGGAGTGGGAACGCTATGAACAACTGAAGCAAGGGCGGCGCGGGCTGCTCTCACCGGGGTTAGATCCGCTCACCATGCTGGGCATTGAAGCACGCACCGATGAAGAGCGCCGACACTACGCAGAGCTGACGGTGAAGCAGGATTACCAGCGGGTTGAGGCTGAGCTGGCCTTTCAGCGTGAAGTGAATGACGCCTGGCCGCGCCTGTTTCCCGGCATTCTGCCGGTTCAGGACGATGAGAGTCGGCTGGCGTTGTTTGTCAGGGCTGAGTGCCCGCCGTGTGACCGAAAACTCACACAGTTGCTGGCAACTAACCGGCCACTGGATATCTATCTGGTCGGCAGCGGCGGCAAAGATGAGGCGGTACGCGCCTGGGCGAAGAAACACAATATCCCGGCTGATAAGGTGAAATCACGCCGCATCACGCTAAATCATGACGGCGGCAAATGGCTGAAGTACGGCAATGGATTGATGCCGGTAGTGTTACAGCAGGAGGGCAACGGATGGCAACCGGCAAACTGAGGGTGTTAATGCTGGCCGGTCTGGTCTCTGTCACCTGTGAGGCGGGGCAGGTTATTCCATCCGGTTATCTGCACATCGCCCGGCAGGAGAATGTGCCTGCCGAAGCGCTCTACAGCCTGGCGTTGACTGAGTCATCACGCAAGCTGGCGCACGGGGTGCGCCCGTGGCCGTGGACAATCAACGTGGCCGGAAAAGGTTACCGCTATGCCTCGCGCCGGGACGCCTATCACGCTCTGATGGGGTTTATGCAGCGTTACCCGCTTAAACGGATTGATGTCGGCATCGCCCAGGTCAATTTGGGCTGGAACGGCCATCACTTCGCTTCCACCTGGGACGCCTTTGATCCCTATCTCAACCTCCATGTCGCAGCGCAGATTTTGCGGGCCTGCTATGTGCGCAATCCGGGAAGCTGGTTGCAGGCGGCGGGGTGTTATCACCATCCGACTGGCGGCAAGGCGGCCCGAACCTACCAATCAGCCGTGACACGGCACCTCAACACGTTGGCGCTGAACCGCCAGCCGGCAACAGGAGAAATTCAATGAAACGTGCTTTATGCAGTATTCCACTGGTCATCGCCGTCTCGTTGCCGGTGTCAGCAGCGCTGACGGTTGTCGCCGATCTTGGTGGGGAACCGACCTCAGACTATTTTGCAGCAATCAATAATCCGGCCGGGGAACAGGCTCCCCCGCAGTCCCTCACTACCCCCACGGTACCGGCGACGGTAGCGGCCATGTTGCCGGTCACCACACCTGAGTTAACGCCGGGGCCGGTCGAGCAGCAACCTCTTTTTCTGCCGGGAATGCGCGCCACGTTTCTGATTGGGGATGATGACCTGTCACGCCGCTGGCTGGCACTGCGTCGCGATCGGTTATTACAGCTGAACGCCGTGGGATATGTGGTGAACATCAGTGAGGCATCCGCGCTGAACACGCTGAAAGCCCATGCTGAAGGGCTGGAGCTGGTGCCGGTCTCCGGCAGCGATCTGGCGACGAGGTTGGGTATTTCACATTACCCGGTGTTGATCAGTGAAAAAGGGATAGAGCAATGAGCGACCGCTATGTCATCGAAGCGATGCTGCGCCCGGCGGTGGAGTTGAACACTGCCGTCATCGCCGCCTGTGCCGGGTACATCTGTGTGACCGCGCCGTGGGCCGTGGCGCTGGCTCCGTCAGTGAGTTATGTCACGGCGGCGGGGTTTGTTGTGCTGTCGGTTACACGCGCCAGGCAAGGCTTAAGGATATTGCGTTACCGCCGCAATATCCGTCGTCTGCCGCGTTATGTGGTGACCAGTGCGGAAGTGCCGGTGAGCCATCAGCGGCTTTTTCTCGGTAAAGGCTTTATGTGGGAGCAGAAACATACCCAGCGTTTGCTGGACACGTTGCGCCCGGAAGTGGCGGGTTACGTGAATCCCCCGGCGTTGTATCAGGCGGCGCGACGCTTTGAGCAACACTATGAGCATCGCTTCCCGGCGCTGTGCAAATTACTCGCCCGTGATTCTGTGTTGAACCCGGTGCGCCCGCTGCCGCCGGTTGGTGGGCATCCGGCGCTACACGGCATCGAGCCGGATGAGGTCAATGTCTCGATGAGCCTGGGTGAGCGCGTCGGGCATATGCTGGTGCTGGGCACCACGCGGGTCGGGAAAACGCGGCTGGCAGAGTTGTTGATCACGCAAGATATCCGGCGCGGCAACGTCACCATTGTATTTGACCCTAAAGGAGATGCTGACCTGCTTAAACGGATGTATGCCGAGTCGCATCGGGCCGGGCGGGAAGGTGAGTTCCATGTGTTTCATCTGGGCTGGCCGGACATCAGCGCCCGTTATAACGCAGTGGGGCGTTTCGGCCGCATTTCGGAAGTGGCGTCCAGGGTAGCCGGGCAGCTCAGCAGTGAAGGGAACAGCGCGGCATTTAAAGAGTTCGCCTGGCGTTTCGTTAACATCATTGCCTGGGGGCTGGTCGCACTGGGCCAGCGGCCAGATTTCGGTTTGATCCAACGTTACGTGAACAACATTGGTGAGCTGTTTGAAACCTACGCTGAGACCTGGCTGACACAGCACGCCCCGGCGCTGTGGCGTCAGGTGGAGAATCTGGCGCAAATCCTTACTGAACGTGATGTGCCCCGGCATATGGAGGGGCGCTCGATGCGGGTGGTAGCGATTGAGCAGGTACTTAACAGCGATGAAGGCAAAAAGATTTACGATCCGGTGCTGGATGGGCTGCGTTCATCTGTGCGCTATGACCAGAAATACTACGACAAGATTGTCGCCAGCCTGCTGCCGTTGCTGGAAAAACTCACTTCCGGCAAAACCGCGCAACTGATCTCCCCCAACTATACCGACCTCACCGATCCGCGTCCGATCTTCGACTGGCAACAGGTGATCCGAAAGAAGGGCGTGGTCTATATCGGGCTGGATGCGCTGTCCGATCCGGAAGTTGCGGCGGCGGTCGGGAATTCGATGTTTGCTGATCTGGTATCAGTAGCGGGGCATATCTACAAGTTTGGCGTCAATGACGGGTTACCCGGTGATGATGCGAACAAAACGCCGATCAGCCTGCACTGCGATGAGTTTAATGAGCTGATGGGTGATGAGTTCATTCCGCTGATCAACAAAGGCGGCGGAGCCGGGATAGAGGTGACGGCCTACACCCAGACCCTGCCGGATATCGAAGCGCGGTTGGGTAACGCGGCCAAGGCGGCGCAGGTGGTCGGCAACTTCAACAACCTGGTGATGCTGCGGGTGCGGCATACCGAAACGGCGGAGCTACTGACCCGGCAACTGCCGGAAGTAGAGGTCTATACCAAAACGCTGGTGTCCGGGGTGACTGATATTTCCAACCCGGAAATGGGCAGTGACTTCACCTCCAATACACAGGACAGGGTCAGTACCGTGCGTACCCCGCTTATCACGGCGGCCAACGTGATTAATCTGCCGAAAGGGCAGGCTTTTGCGCTGCTGGAGGGCGGCAGGCTCTGGAAAATCCGGATGCCATTGCCGTCTGCCGGGGCAGATGCGCTGATGCCGGACAGCATCGGGCAGATCGCGGAGTATATGCAGCGTAATTACCGCACCGGCGATGTCTGGTGGTCTGGCACGGCGCTGCCGGGCGACCACATGGCCCATGAAGCGTGAGGAGGAAGAAATGTCACAAGAGAATACTGCGTCTGCCCCTTCACAACCGCCTGCACCGCCAAAACCTCACGGCTTTTTTACCGTACTGCTGTGGGATACGCCGTGGCGCATTATCGGGATGCTGCTGGTTTCCCTGCTTTTCAGCCTGGTCGTGGAGTATATCGGCATCGCTTTTTTCTGGCCGGAACAGGGCGCGGCACACAGCCGGGAGGTGATGGTGATCGAGAGCGGTTATTTTGCGGAAGGTTTTACCCAAAGCCTGCTGCTGTCAGCGCCGGTGGTAACCGTCCAGAACTGGGTCACCGCCGGGTATCAATGGCTGTTCGTGGACAGCGGATTTATGGCGTGGTTGCAGACAATCCAGACTCCGGCCGGGCATACCGGTAATGGCGTAACCGATGGCCTCAACGCCTGGAGCGCCCAGGCAATACAAATGGGCCATGAATACCTGATGGCGTCTGTGTATGTCTCACTGGTCTTCCTGATGCGGGTAATGATCCTGGTGCTGTCGATCCCGCTATTTGTGCTGACGGCCGTGGTGGGCGTCGCGGATGGCATGGTACGACGGGACTTAAGACGTTATGGCGCAGCTTATGAATCGAGTTTTTTGTACCACCATGCGAAACGTTTCGTAAAACCTGCGGCGTACATTCCCTGTGTGCTCTATCTTTCCGCGCCGTTCTCGGTATATCCAAACTTATTGCTGCTGCCGGCGGCCCTGCTGACAGGCGCTGCAATCTCGGTGACGATGGGGAGCTTTAAGAAGTATTTGTGATTGTAAAAAATCCGGGGATAACCCCGGATTAATTTATTCATTCAATATGTTGAACTAAGTCCCGTATATTTGGAACTTGTTTGTCTAGTTGAGACTGGTTTACAGAAATATTTTTCCCCGCCACGTTTTTTGAGCCTGCTGTGAGCGAAGCAATAGGAATACCTAAGGCTCCAGACACCACTGAAGCAGAATTAGCATCATTCACTTCATATTGGAACATAGCTTTAAACGCTCGTTTGTTGCTCGGTGTTGCAGCACCATTCGGATGAATGCAAAAAACTTGCGGTGTCGTTTGCCAAACATTCCAAATCTCATCTCCAATCTCACTAACCACTGTTCTGAATGCTGAGGCCGAAGAACTGTTCATCTGTGTAAGCCGATTGCCAATATACATATATATTTGTGGCACTTGCATTCTGAAACGACGAGCCTCGTTTACAAAATCAGATACTGGATCACCAATATGACGTTGAACTCCGTAAACAAGAGACAGTATTGCTTTTACGGCCCGCTTTGATGAACCATCGGCAGAAAAAGGAATCAGTAATCTTTCAGATGCAGTCAATGCCAACTCTGTATATATAGAAAAACTTGGATTGCAATCAATGAATACACAGCTCTCCGCATCATTCCACGATAACTGAATATCATCGATAAGTTCCCTAATCCATAAGTGAACACTTCTCCATGCATCTTGAGGGCCAGGATTGGTTGCACTAGAAACTCGTGATGATTGGGTTTCAAGTTGCTCATCACCAACCACTAGGAATACATTACTAGGAATTCGGTTATTATACTGTGATACTTGTGTAACATAATTTGCACCAGAATTAGGTGACATATACGGACTACGAATGCGCTCTTCGATATATCCTGAAATGGTGCGTCTATTATTCTGTTGTGAGTGAATGTTTGTTAATTGTTGTTCACCATTAATCATCCCACCTAATAACATTGATGATGAGTTAGCTTGCGGACAAAGATCTACAACCAGCACTTTTTTTTGTGGGTGCTGCCTTGCATATTCAGAAGCCAGCTGAAAAGTTAGATAGCTTTTTCCAACACCACCTTTGTTGTTCCAGACTGCATAAATTGACATAGATTTAGATCCTAATCGTGTTGTTGAGCCATTCTACAAAAAGATAATCTATTACTGTTAATATATTTTATAACGAAGTTAATTTATTGATTTTATAAGTTTTAATTGACCGAATGCAAGGCAGGGATAGTACGTTACCGTGTCTTTCTTGCCTTGCATTCGGTTTTGCGGGGCGCACAAGCTTGCTTGTGCCGGGGTGGCAAAGAACCCCGATGGCGCGGCCCGCGCCAGGCTGTTAATCCTTCCTTAATTTTCACCTTTCCCTTTCTAGTTGTTTGCTGCCCGGCATCCTGCTTTTCGCCACTCTCCCTCTGCTTATGCAATCGCATTAAAGGAGGTTTTCATGCGCATAACACACGCACTCTGTCTGGCGGCGGGTCTGATCGGTTTTGGTGTTCAGGCATCCGAGTCTGACGAGCTGGCGTTGGTGATAAAACAACTCGATCAGCTACAGGCTGCCTTGGATCGCGCCCGTGTGGTGTCGGTTCAGGATGGGCAGCACACACGTTTCTATTTCGATTACCTGCGCGCCACAAACGACATCAAGGCTATCCGGCAAGGGATTGGGGTCTACCTGGAACCCTCCCGCGCCCAGCCTGTTGCGCCCTTTGCATTTTCCGGCCAATACCGGCAGGAGCGTCATCCGTGACCGATGCCCAGACCAGTGCTTTTAAGGTGGCGAGCGGCAATGCGGAACCTGCTTTGCTCAACACCCTGTTTATCGGCGCACTGATCGCCCTGTTAATCCTGTGGGCCGGGTGGGGGCTGGTGCATGTCTATCGTGGCTATGCCGCCGGAAAAATCCAGGAACAGACGATGGCGCGGTTTGTCATCCGGCTAGTCCTGCTCATCGTGATCAGCCTCTATCTGTTTGCCGGGTAATTCTCTCTTTCTCATTATTTTAAAAGGAAATAACTATGTCATATTTATCACGTATTCGTCATCTGGCTGCCCGGGTCATGCTGGTCGGCCTGTCCGGCAACGCTACGGCTCGGGCGGGTTTACCTACCCCAGAAGGCCCGAAAAGCAGTACCGACAGTTCGTTTTACGGTCAGATGTCCGGTTACCTCAATGACGGTATTGTGCTTGGCGGTCTAATCCTGGCAGCGGTTGCCATGCTGGCCGTAGGCAACGCCATCATCGCGACCTTTGCAGAAGTCCGGGACAACAAAGCCACTTGGGCCAAATTCGGCATGTTGTGTGTGGTCGGGGTCATCCTGATTGTGACGGTAATCTGGCTGGCGGCTCAGGCGGCCACGGTGCTGCTGGGCTAAGGTGGAAACGGTATGGCGACAATTGAGTTTATGCCCGACCGGCTGAATGCCGAACCGGTGGTGTTCCGCGGCTTTACCACGCCGGAACTAGGGTTTACGGCGCTGTTCAGCGTACTTGGCGGCCTGGTGGTCGCCATACCTGTTGCGCCGCTGCTGGGCTGGCTGGCCTTTCCGACCGTGGCTCTGCTGATGCCGCTGGTCACGATTATCTTTGGCGGCAGGCTGATGGCCCGCTTCAAACGGGGCAAACCGGAAAACTACCTTTACCGGCAGATGAGTCTGCTGCTGAGCCGATACGGCCTCGGCGGCGCGGGGATGGTATTGCAGAGCCGACGCTGGGCATTGCGACGTCTGCGGCCGGTCATCCGCCGTCAGGAGACGATCCATGAGTAAGTTTAAACATGCCCTGAACGCTCGTGATTACCACATCCGCACCCTGCGTGCCGGGTGTGGAATATTGCTGCTTTTGTTGTTGGTCGCCTTGAGTGGCTGGATGTTATCGCCGCGTAATCTGACCATTCATAACCCACCTGACCTGCGTTCCGGCAGTACCCGCGCCTGGTGGGAGATCCCACCCTCTACAGTCTACGCCTTCAGCTTTTATATTTTTCAGCAACTTAATAGCTGGCCGAAAGATGGCGACAGCGATTATCCCTACCGCATTACTACCCTGGCGGCCTACCTGACGCCTTCCTGCGAGGCGCTGCTGCGCCAGGATGCGAAACAGCGCAAGGATCAGGGTGAACTGCGTGAACGGGTGCGCGGCGTCTCTGAAGTGCCGGGGCGTGGCTATCGGGAGGACAGCGTCACCGTGGTTGACCGGGATAACTGGCGGGTGCGGCTCGATCTGGTGGCCGACGAATATTACAACACCGAGCCGGTTAAGCGCGCCCTGGTGCGCTATCCGCTGAAGGTAGTGCGCTGGGATAAAAACCCGGAGGCCAATCCGTTTGGCCTGGCGCTGGACTGCTTCTCCGATGTGCCGCAACGGCTGGAAGCGGCCCCGGTGGCCCCGGTTGAAAAAAAGGGAGTACTTAACTGATGCGCCTGAAAATGATGTGTTTACTGGCCTGCGCGGTGATGTTGCCGACACAGGCGGTGGAGCTGGTCAAATGGGAGCGGATTCCGCTGCCGGTCGCCCTGCATGTGGGGCAGGAGCGGATCGTGTTTGTGAACCGCAATGTCCGCGTGGGCTTCCCGCCTGAACTCAACGGTAAGTTACGGATTCAGAGCAGTGGCGGGGCGGTGTATCTGCATCCCAGTGCCGGTTTTGCCCGTACCCGTCTCGCGTTACAGGATGTAGAAAATGGCGAACTGATTCTGTTGGATGTCAGCGCGGCCGAGGGGAAAAACGCACTGGAGCCGGTGAGCATCGTCTATCAGGGCGACGTCTTCACGGCCACGAACAGCAACCAGAAAGACACGTCTGAGCCTGCTGCAAAGCCTTCTTCAAAAGCGAAAGAAACAAAACCTGCCACGCCGCTGCCGGTAGTGCTCACCCGTTACGCGGCTCAAAGCCTCTACGCGCCGCCGCGTACGCTGGAACCACTGCCCGGTGTGCATTCGGTTTCACTGTCGCTGCCTGCCCAACTGACCACCTTATTACCCTCAGAGCCGGTCGAGGTGAAACCGCTGGCCGCCTGGGGCTTGCAGGGGTACAGCGTGGTGGCGTTACGCCTGCGTAATCAGCATACCAACAAAGTTGTGCTTGATCCGCGTCGCCTTCAGGGCAGTTTCTACAGCGCGACATTCCAGCATCGCTGGCTTGGCGCGAAGGGTACGCCGGAAGACACCACCACGCTCTATCTGGTCACCAAAGGGCGGCCGGATGCGGCGTTTATTCCCGAACCGGCCCCGGCTGACCCGAAAGGTCAGGCCGCGAAAGGAGGGAAAAGAGATGCAGATTAAATCGAATACTCTGCTGAAAGTGCTGGTGCCGGTGGTGTTGCTGTCAGCGGTCGGCATCGGGGTTAAATCCTGTGGCGGCGATGCTAAAAATACCCGGAGCACGCCGGACAACGTGGCGGCTGACCTAACCAAAGAGGAGCTGCAACTCCTCGGGATTGAGGGAGATACCCCGCAGGACACCCTGCGCACACTGGTCGGCCGCATTAAGACCATCCAGACCCACCAGGAAGCGCTGGCGAAACAGAATAGCGAACTGGTGGAAGAGAATGCGCAACTGAAAAGCAAAGGCGACCGGGTGGAGGGGCGGATTAAGGAGGCGGTCAATGCGGTGAAGGAGGAGAACGCTCAGACGCAACAAAAACTTCAGGCCGAGCAACAGCGGCTGGCCGGGCTGCTGGACTCGTTGAAAAATAGTGTTCCCGCTACTGTGCCGGGAAACAGTAACAGTGACTTGCCGGTCGGGCTGGGGCTGGAAGAGGCAGCCCCAGAGAGCGCTGCCACGCCGGGCACGGTCTGGATAGAACCGCAGGATGGCGTGCAACGTGATCGCAGTGGCAAGCCGATCATTGGTGCCGCCGTACTCGGCAGCGGCACCTTCCAGTTCCCCACGGCGTTTAATGGCCTGAAGGAGAATGAGATCACCCGCCAAAAATCCGAGCTGGATCGGGTTGCCAAAAATCAGGAGAGCATCGAAGAGACGGAGCAGCCGGTCTATACCCTGCCGGAGAACGCCACGCTGGTCGGCAGCCGGGCGATGACTGCTTTACTGGGCCGCGTACCGATTGATGGCAAAGTCACTGACCCTTATCCGTTCAAAGTGCTTATCGGCAAAGAGAACCTGACAGCTAACGGCATCGAACTGCCGGATGTTGAAGGCGCGGTGGTGTCCGGTACGGCCACCGGCGATTGGGTGCTCTCCTGCGTGCGCGGTGAGGTGCATTCCATCACCTTTGTGTTTACTGACGGCACTGTGCGCACTGTGCCCCGGCCCGAAAAATCCAGCGACGGCAGCAACGGTAAAGCTGAGCGTAATGGCGGCAGTATCGGCTGGTTATCCGATGCGAGCGGCATTCCCTGTTTATCCGGGACGCGCAAAACCAATGCCGCCACTTACCTGCCGACGCTGTTTGCACTTTCTGCCGCCGGGGCGGCGTCGGATGCGATGGCTGACAGCCAGAACACCACCACCACAGACGGCACGTCCATCACCAGTACGCTCACCGGCAGCGCGGGTCAGGCGGTACTTGGGGAAGCCTTATCCGGCGGCACCAGTGAGCTGGCTGAGTGGGTAAAAGCCCGCTACGGCCAGATGTTTGATGCCGTCTATGTCCCGCCTGGGGCGCAGGTTGCGGTACATATCAGCCGCCAGATCCCGATTGATTACGAAGAGTTGGGCCGCAAGGTTAAATACGATGTTGATGCCGGTCAGCCGCATGAGCTGGATTAAGGATACGCCATGAAAACATATTGTCTGTTTGCCCTGCTGGCCGCGCTGTTGCTGGCAGGATGCAGCACCTCGAAAGAAGAAATCCTGCCGCCCGGTGATGCCACCATGTTGGACATCTGGCAACACAACGCCGGCAGCGCCCGTACCACCACAGAAGCCCGATCTGTGCTGCGGCGTGGCCTGACCGATCAAGAGAGTCAGACCCGGCAAACGCTGGAGGAGAGCTATACCCGCCATGCTGAAAACGAAATCCAGCAGCTTTTCCCCCGGCTGCCGAACCCGGATATGGTGATCTATATCTATCCGCATCTCGCCGGTAGTGAACCTGCGCCGGTGCCGGGTTACAGCTCCGTATTTCCATTCTACAGCCGGGTGCAATACGCGTTGCCGGGCGAACGTCTGGAGGCACTCTGATGTTCAGCCTGTTTACTAAAAAGCAGCCGCAACCGGCTGCCAGCACTGCCTCCCGGCCGGTACTGAAAAAGAGCTGCAACCTGACAAATAATGATGTGCGTGCGCTCTATCCTAATAATCCCTCTTTTGTCGATTACCTGCCGTGGGTGGAGTATTTGCCGGAGAGCCAGAGCCTGCTGCTGGATGATGGGGTATCGGTCGGCGCGGTGTTTGAAGTAGTGCCGGTGGGTACAGAAGGGCGCACGGAGGCGCGGCTGGAAGAGATCCGCGACGTTGTGGAGGATGCCTTTCAGGACAGTTTTGACGAGCGCGACAGCAATCCGTGGGTGATCCAGTTTTTCTGCCAGGATGAAACAGACGTCACCGGGTATCTCGACACACTACGGGGCTACGTCAAACCCTGGGCGCAGGGCACGGCGTTTACCGCCGCGTATCTGCAAGAGATGGCACGGCATATGCGCGGCATCGCGGTGCCGACCGGGCTGTTCATCGACAAAGCCGTAACCGGCGTACCGTGGCGCGGCCAGCAGCGCCGTACCCGGATGGTGATCTATCGCTATATCAACCCTAAGGTTTCCGAGCCGTATAGCGCGCAGGAACAGCTGAATCAGGTCTGTGAGCGGTTGTCGTCTGCCCTGGCCGGTGCCGGAGTATTACTGGTCAGGCAAAACGGTGAGCAGATCCATGCCTGGATATTACGCTGGTTTAATCCCGCCCCGGACTGGATAGACAAAGAGACGCTGTACCGTACGGCAGCACATGTGGATGCGCGTGAAGGCGAACTGCCGATACTGAATGATTTCAGCGAGACCCTGATGTTTACGCCGCCGCGTTCAGACGTGGAAAATGGCATTTGGTGGTTTGATGAACGCCCCCATAAAGCGGTACAGATTGACCGGCTCCGGCGTGCGCCCTCTGTCGGGCATTTGACTGGTGAAACGGTGAAAGGCGAGAAAATCAATGCTCTGATGGATACCTTGCCTGAAGGCATCGTGATTTCCCTGACGCTGGTTGTGCAGCCGCAGGATGTGCTAGAGGAGCGTTTTAACCATCTGGCGAAAAACGCCATCGGTGAAAATACCGAGTCTGAACGGGTACGCGACGATGCGGAAACGGCCAAAAGTTACCTTGGCGAACGGCATAAACTCTACCGTGCGGCCATGACCTTTTTTCTGACGGCTCCGACGCTGAAGGCGCTTAACAGCCGTGAGCGCGACTTAACCGCCGCCTTGCTGAATGCCGGCTTACAGCCGGTTAAACCAGAGTATGACGTGGCACCGCTGAACGGTTACCTGCGGGCGCTGCCGATGTGCTTTAACCCGGCACTGGACAAGAAAAACTGGTATACCCGGCTGACCTTTGTGCAGCACATGGCGAATATGCTGCCGGTGTTCGGCCGCGATACCGGCACCGGCCACCCTGGGTTTACGTTCTTTAACCGGGGCGGTGCACCGCTGACCTTCGATCCGCTCAACAGTGCCGACCGCTCCAAGAACGCGCACCTGGTACTGTTCGGCCCCACCGGTTCCGGCAAATCGGCCACGCTAAACAGCCTGTTCGCTCAACTGATGGCGATCCATCGCCCGCGCTTGTTTATCGCGGAGGCGGGTAACTCCTTTGGACTGTTTGCTGATTACTGTGCGGAACTGGAACTGACGGTAAATAAAATCAGCATCAAGCCCGGCTGTGGTATCTCGCTGGCTCCATTTGCGGATGCGCATAAGCTGATTGAAGCGCCTGTTAAAGTTGTGGATGAAGCTACCTTAAGTGAGCGTATCGAAGTCGATGAAAGCGAAGGGGAAGAAGAACGCGATATTTTGGGCGAACTGGAGATCGTGGCACGGCTGATGGTGACCGGTGGTGAGGCGAAAGAAGAAGCCCGGCTGGAGCGTGCTGACCGGGGCATGATGCGCGAGGCGATTCTGAGTGCGGCACGTGCTGCCTGGGATGCCGGGCGGCAGATGATTACCGCTGACTTACAGAACGCCTTCTATGCTTTCGCGCAGGATACGTCCCGCCCTGAGGTGCGGCGTGCCCGGGCGCAGAATATGGGAGAGTCGTTGGGCGTGTTTATGCAAGGTTTTCTGGGTGAACTGTTTAACCGGCCCGGGCAGAACTGGCCGGAAGCGGATGTCACGCTGATCGACCTCGGCACCCTGGCGAGGGAAGGGTATGAAGCACCGCTGGCCGTGGCCTATACCTCACTGGTGAATACCATTAACAACATCGCTGAGCGTGACCAGTTTCTTGACCGGGAAATCGTCTTTACCACCGATGAGGCACACATGATCACCACCAACCCATTACTGGCCCCATATGTGGTTAAGGTCGTGAAGATGTGGCGTAAGTTGGGGGCATGGTTATGGCTGGCAACGCAGAACCTGGAGGACTTCCCTGCCACTGCCAAGAAGATGCTGAACATGATCGAGTGGTGGCTGTGCCTGGTGATGCCGCCGGAGGAGGTGGAAGAGATCGCCCGCTTTAAGAAGCTGACCAGTGAACAGAAAGCGATGCTGTTGTCTGCCACCAAAACCCCTCGCTGTTATACCGAAGGGGTCGTGCTGGCAAGCCGGATTGAAGCACTGTTTCGCGCCGTGCCGCCGAGCCTCTATCTGGCGCTGGGCATGACCGAGAAGGATGAAAAGGCAGCCCGCCGGGCGCTGATGGTGGAGCACGGCCTTAGCGAACTGGATGCTGCGAAGCGGATAGCTCACCAGTTGGACATTGCCCGGGGCATCACAGCCGATGAGGATTACACCGCATGATGCAGCGTAAACCTTTCAGGTTGGAGATCGTCAGCAGCGGAGGCATCAACTCATCAGTATTGTTTGATGCGCCACCCCAGGGCGGCCCGCGTATCAGCCAGGTACACGAGGCGCATCTGGCAGAGCTATACCGCCAGATCCATCAGCACGCGGGCGATAGCATCACGTTCTCCTGCCTGCCTCATCGTATCGCCGGGCATAGCTGCCTGGCGGTCAAATTGAGCGGGGACAGAGGCACGGTCAACCTCTTACTGACCGTTACCGGCAATTTACGCTGGCCGCAGCCGGAAGAGTATGCCCATTCACCACGTTGGTACATCAACGTACCCGACGCGGTGGATGCGGTGTATCTGGTGAGGGAGCTGGCGGAGACACTGAGTTAATCTGATATATAAAAATAGCCAGTTAAGATACTGGCTATTCTCTCTTCTTCAGGCGATTGATGAATTATACTTGTCTAGTGTTGTTTTAAGATCTTCTATTTTTTTACGAGAAGTGCTACTTCGCCAGATCGCCACGCCAAACAGTACTCCTAAAATAGAAATACCCAAAAAAACTGGGTAAGTGTTATAAGGTATTTTTGGTGACACGATTGCCAAAAATGAGAGGCTAGAAAAGCAAAGAATAACGCATGTGGCAATCACACGAACAAAGAAACACTCAAAAACCCATACATCCCATGTCTCTCGGAAGGAAAGCTTGCCTTGATCGTTTTTATGAATGCGGCCGGAGTATGCCTGAAAGTATTTTATGGGTAAGTTAGGGTGTTCATTGTTTAATATTTTTATTAAATCCTCCTGCACTTTGGCATTAATTATGCCAGTCAGTTTTTTATTGGAAAGGATAGTTAATTCTTTTTGTAGTAATTCTTTATGAGCAGCAGAGGTTTCAAAGGATTGGATTGCCTGCGTCAGTTTGCTTATCCTTCTGTTTTGTAAATAATCTATAAATTCAATTGCCCCTCTTGGCGACTCAGCCAGCCTTTTGCATATCCATAACAAAAAAGTTAAGGCCAGTATAGAAATACTGATGTTCTCAAATGTTAACTCACCACTTAAGAGTCTTTCGATAAGCTTTTCCATTTTTATTTATCCCTGTCAGGGTTAATCATCAAAAGTTTTAGCCTAAAATTCATACTGATTGAAGCATACTAAGATTTTCAGGTTCCTATTTCCAGATTTTTTCGACTTTCTGGTACTGCGCCCTATGATTTTCTTCGTCAATGGGGTGTACCATGCTACTAAGATGCCTATACCTTCCTGCTGGCGCTTGCTATGCTGACATTGGCGACAACGGTAGTACAAGCTAACTGCTTTCATCTATATCTGCTTGCCGCTGTTATACCTAGAGGCATCAGAGTAAATTTTCTTTCTAACTACTCAATTGCACAACTCATGCCTGGCCGCCCTTAAAATTAATTACTAACCATAATTTGTGTTTTGTGAGCGACTTCTTATTTTTTTCTATGCTATAGCACAAGGTAAACTATAATTAAAAATATAGAAATCAACGGCAGCATGAACATGAGTAGATTGATAATTGCAACTTTACTCCTATGCGTCCCATTTTTCTCTATCTCTGGAGACTCTACACGTGGAGAAAGTGGTCATTTCTGGTGTGGTGAGCGTTTTCTTGGTAACCGCGGTATAGATCGTTTCGGTATAAGAGAAGAACAGGCTGCTATTAAGGGGTATATTTATGTCCTCGCAGCCGCTTTAGCTTTACAAAAGAATAATAATGAAAGCAATGCTCATCTTTTTTACAAGCCGGAGAGAATGCAGGTTATCGACACTCCAGAAAGCTCCCCTTCAGGTTTTAAAGCGATTACCTATTTAATCAAACCTCTTGAGACCGATGGGCATGATGAAATTGTAATTGCTTTTACAGGATCTGATCAATGGTTGGATTGGAAAAAAACAAACTTTGGAAAAAGCAGAGATCAATATAATGAAGCTAGAAACTATGTAGTAAAGATTTCGAAATTCCCTAAAGTTATAGGAAAGAAAATAATTGTTTCTGGTATTTCTCTTGGTGGCGCTCTTGCAGTCCATGTAACTAAGGATTCACTCACTAAAAATTATATTAAACAAGCTTGGGCGATTAATCCATCCCCAAAAATTTATGCTGGCAATGATATAGATAAACGTATATGGTTGATCTATTCTAAAGGTGAAATACTTGAACATATTAGAAATATGAAATTTTTCCTTTTATTTAAGGGGATGGGGGTTATTGGTGCGCCAGAGAACCAAAAAAGCATGGATTATGTGCTTGTTAAATCAAATAGCATTTATGCTCATTATCGTTGGGTAATCACTAGAGAAGTGCTTTTTGTTGCTGATTATGCGCTTACAAATAGAGGGAGGGATATTGTTAACACGGAACCTTATGAGATTTTAAAGAAAAGTAGCTTTCGTTCATGTAAAAACCCGATAGTGATGTCTGAGACAATAGATGTACAAAGTTAAATAGGAGAAAATAATCTGATTCAGAGATTGATTTATGACTGGTTTGCCATTAATTGCTTAGTGTTAAGCATCAGCCAGGAAACGCTTTTTGTTGCCACGCTTTACTAAAAAGATGTGCCATATTTTGCGCAATGCTTTTATTTTAAATGAGCCTTATTTCTAAAATTTATTTGTATTGGCAACAATTATTTAAAATAAAGATCCATTCCTAACAAGTAAATAATATTCCACGTGTGGATGCATTGCACGTGAGTTTTTATATCCTTGGATGTTTAAGATTTTTGTGAGATTAGAGAAATTTAAAAAGGCAAAATAGAGTTGTTTGCTGCTTCCTTATCTCCTCCCATGCACCCTGTGACTTTCCCCGTCACAGGAGTGCATCATGACCCCAAAAACACGTTTACTTCCTCTGCTTGCCTTTGCCATCCCAGTATCAGCTACCACGGTGGTTTACACCGATAGCCATCACCCGCCGCTTAACCTTTCCGCCGGTCATCAGGTGGTTTACCTGGATGCGCCCCAGACAGCGCAGCGCCAGATCTTTGGCGAACTTCCATCAGATCCTGTTCAGGCTGAGCGAGCTGCAAAAGCCGTTATCCAGTCATCGGACTGGCCGCAGAAGCAACAGCAGATCGCGCAGGCGTATCAGGGCGTGCTTCAGGCATACAGCTTGAAACTGGAGAAGTATCCGTCCGTGGTTTTTGACGACAAATACGTGGTGTACGGCACCACAGACGTTGCCCTGGCAGAGAGCCGGCTGGCTGAGTTCCGGGAGGCACAATGATCCGGAGACGATTACGGCCGCACCGTCTGGCGCTGGCAATGGTCTGGGGATGTGCGGCCCAGCCGTTCGCTGCCGGCGCAATTAACTCAGTACAGATTGTTGCCAGCGCGCTGTCTCCTGACTGTCTGGAGTACAAAGTGGTGGGTCTTTGCTATTGGCTGCTCTGCACACCTGTTGGCTGCACCGTCGAGACGTCAGTCAAAGTCCGGCATTACGTCCCTAATGTGGTGGTCTCCAGTTACAGCCAGATGGGCAGCAATCCCTGGGAAGAGGTGGCGGTGCTGGGTACCGGCATTTCCGGGGTAGCGGAGGGGGGCGGAGCCAACCAGCAAAAACGAGTCGAACGTAAAGATAATCTGCAATTTAAGAACGCGGACGCCATAGGTCACCCGGCGCTCGCCTCACCGTTGTTCAATCAATTTATGGCACGGATGGGGCAAACCTGTCCGGGTTCTGCCACCGCGATGATGCCGTACTTCCTCAGCAATCTGGATGCCCTGACGTGGCGCAGTGGGTTGCCGGAATCTTTTTATCCGGAAGCGTTGACGCCCGGTATGCGCGAAGTCGGCTCAACGCTGGGCGGTGCGATGTGGGGCAACGTCTACCCGCGCAGTGGCTTTGTGACCCAGACAGACGATTACAAAGCCGCAGCGGTCACCGCGCAGCGTGCCGCAGACGTGATCACCCGGGCCGGGCAACTCCACGTCTATCAACCGTTGACCGCTACACCACGGCCCGGCTACTGGCCGCCGGGGCCGGTAAAAGAAAACAGCCGTAACCATAAATGGCAGCGGCTCACACCTGAGCTGTCCCGCTCTTGTGCCGTGTTCCCGGACAACCATCAACCTATTGCCGCTGACAGCCGTTACGCCTGGGCGCTCTGGCAACCCTATAGCTGCTGTAAACGACGCGGGCAAACCTTCCTCTACAGCACAGGTATTGAGTAATAAGGAGTATGAAAACGATGATTAAACACAAGTTTTATTGGAGATTGCTTGCTGTCAGCCTGGTGATGAGCCAACCGGTACATGCCGGGTTTGAACTGGATAACGAAGTCATTGATGCCGATTACGGTAAAGGGGTGAAGGGCGCGATCAACGACAACCTCTATTACACCATTGGCGGCGGCACGGTTATTTCCCAGCCGCCCAGCGGCAACAATATGCAAAAAATGGGGTTAGGCATCAATTGGAACAGTGACCTGATGTGCGGGAACTTTGACCTGGATACCACCGTAAAAAACCAGCTTAACGGCGTGACCAGCGGGTTCAAGGACATGATGAGCAATGTGATCAGCAGTGCCACCGGCGCGGTGGCCAGCCTGCCCGCGATGATCATCCAGCGGGCCAATCCGGGGCTGTATGAGTTGCTGACCAACGGAATGCTTCAGGCCAACGTCTCATTTGATAAGGCGCAGCTTAATTGCCGGAGCATGTCGGAGAAGATGCGCGACTACGCGCTTTCCAACCAGTGGACGCAGGCGGCAATAGGCGAAGAGTTTAAAAATATTGTGGCAACCACGCCGGATGCCGTGGAGGCGGATAACCAGTTGAAAGCGGCAACAGGTAAAGAGGGTGTGCGGTGGATTGGCGGGCAGAAACGCGGTGGCAGCGGGCAACCGGCGATTCAGCCAACCCACGATCTGGCGAAGGCTGGTTTCAATATTCTCAACAAGCAGCCGGTGACCAGTGACGGCGGCGTGAGTGGTTCAGCGTGCAACGGCGCGTTATGCCGGAAATACAAAACCAGTGAAGAAGCTGCGGCGGCAGTGGTGAAAGTACTGGGTGACCGCTCGATACGCACCTGTTCTGAATCCAGTGAATGCGCCAGCGGTGGGCTGGAGAATGAACCCGGCGCATCAACGGCGGGTGTCGGTTTTTCTCCAATGCTGGAAGAGACCAGCAAAGAGAATCTGGAGATTTTGGTCAAGCTGGTCAATGGCGAACTGCCGCCAGACAGTGCCAACCTGGCAACGCTGAAAACCGGTGATTTAAGCGTTTCACGGGGTGTGATTCAGGCATTAAAAGATGACCCGGATAACGCCGCCCTGGTGCAGCGGCTGGCCGGTGAGCTGGCGATGTCGGAGACCATTTCAACGGCATTGGGGATGCGGCGCATGTTGATGGCCGGGCAATCAGAACCCAATGCGGCCGATCAACCCATGGCGCTGGCCGAGTCTGACCGGCGGTTGGAGTTTCTGGATCGCGAGATCCAGGCACTAAAAAACGAGATGGAGATCCGGAAGGCGATCAGTAACAACTCCATTCTGACGACCTTAACCCGCCAGAACGAACGCAACCTGAATAACCGTATGCAGCAACAAGCGGGTGGCGAAGATCGCGGATTCGATCAACTGGACGAGGCCACAGGAGAATGATGATGCAGCGGAAAATAATCGTTGGGTTGCGGTCGCTGGCTGTGGGCAGCAAGTGGGTCATCGGCAGTGTAGCGATATTACTCACCGGCTGCGGCATTGCCTGGCTCGGGATAAAAGTGACCGGCAGCCAGGCGGCCTTCACCGCGTGGCTGGACACAGCCAGGCCCTGGCTCCAGCTCTGGCGGCTGGTGCTGTATGCCTTGATGGCTGGGCTGTGGTTCAGCCGGGTTCGCGGGCGTTTCCTGTTACAGCTACCCATTCGGCAAGTGCGTCGTTTAGAACTGCTGACGCTCATGCTGTTCGTCCTTATTGAGCTGGGTGCTCATCACCATCAACTGTTTCAGGGAGCCGCCTCATGAGCGCTGATAATTATCTGGAATATTTTGTGGTGTTACTGGGCTGGCTGCTGAATAACGCCATCTGGGACATCATCCTGACGACCGGCCTGTTTGCGTTGCCGCTGGCTTTTAAGTTGTGCAATGTCTGGCTTACGGTACGTGAAGAGGGGGATGACGAAGGGAACAAAGGCGCGCTGGCCCTGCCGCGCATGGAGCATGTGGTCTACGTGGCTTTTGTGGTGATCATGTTTTGTGCGATACCCATGCAGCCCGTTGATATTCACACCATCCGCTTTGATAAGGAACGTTCGAAGCAGTGCAGCCTGAACATACCTTCTCCGGAGAACACCGGTTATGCCGCGCTGATCAATGACTTTAATGGCAAGACAGCTCAGGTGCCATACTGGTGGTATCTGGTGCACAGTCTCTCTAAAGGGGTGACACGGGCGGCTATTGCCTCGATCCCATGCGGGGAGAATCTGCGCCAGCTCCGTTTTGAAGTGCAGCACACGGAACTTAAAGATCCGGTCATCCGGGAGGAGGTACAGGAGTTTGCCAACCAGTGTTATTCCAAAGCCTACTTCAGGTTGAAATCGACCAATACCAAGCTTACTGACGCCACGATTGATTCAGTGGGCTGGATTGGCTCCAGCTATTTCCTCAACACGCCCGGCTATTACGACTACTACACGTCCACAACACCGCGCTCCCAGTGGCCGTACAATGAAAGCCGAGACAGCGGCTATGCAAATGTAGGCCGTGGTGGTTATCCAACCTGTAAAGAGTGGTGGAGCACCCCGACAAAAGGGCTGAAAGCCCGCGTGATGGCAAGCTACAGCGACTTAACCCTGAAAGGGATGCGGGCCACGCTGGGCGAGGGCTGGGAAGAGACGGCGTTGCGCTGGTTGGTCAGCCCGAAAAACAGTGCGATTTCCGGGAATGGCGAAAGCTATATGACGGGTAACGACGCATCCGGAGGAGCCTTTGCCGGGCTGACACACGGGCTGGCGAATATAGGCGTTGCTGTTACGCAGACCACCGCGTTACCGGGCTTTGATGCGATGAAAACCGCGCTCCCGATTATTCAGGCATTACTGTTAATGGCGCTGATCATCATCATCCCCATCGTGCTGCTGTTTAGTGCGTTTGATCCGAAGACTGTAGTCACCGTGTCATTTGCTCTATTCGCGCTGATCTTTGTGTCGTTCTGGTGGGAGTTGGCCGGCTGGCTGGATGACCGGCTGGTACGTATTCTCTATACCAGCATGGATGAAAAAGGCGCAGGCTCGAATGTTCCGTTCTCTACGTTCATCAGTTCGACAATGGACGGCTGGATCATGAATCTGATCCTAGGCGCGATGTATCTGGTACTTCCGGCTTTTTGGATGGGAACACTGAGTTGGGCGGGCGTAAAAGCAGGACAGGCATTTTCTGGCGCGATGGAAAAAGCGTCAGCGCCTTCTAAAAGTGCGGGGGAGAAGGGAGGTGAAATTGGAAAAGGTGCAGCAAAGGTAGCAGTAAAAGCAGCCACTAAAAAAGGATAATAAATCAAAAGGGCTGCAATGCAGGCAGCCCTTATTCATAAGGCTCAGAATCTACTCTGACATCAGAAATATAATGACCATATCCCTGCCAGCCGTCTCTATAGCCATCTTTCCTTTCTATGCTTTCGTCAGGTATAAATTCTGCAACAACACCCACCAACGCTAAAGCTGCCTTTACTACCTCTACCGTGCCGTGAGCCGCATTGCGGCCTATCTCTTGGTAATCAGCTTTGTTGAGCTTAGACGTCATTGCCTTTCTGGAAATAATCTCCTGAACATCCTCTTTATCAAAGCCTCTGTTATCCACTATGTCGTCCTCTATAAAGATATCTTTCTAAAATTACTATATCGTTCAGTGATTGGGTTGGCGAGGGAATTTAAGCTAATTAACTTGCACGGAAAGACCTTCATAATGTTAACTGTTTCACATGATTTAATGTTAAATCTATATATTTCAATGCTTTTTATTTCATGGCTTAAAATTTAAGTTTTCGCATTATATTTTATTTCTCAATTACAAATGCTTTTGTTTTTGTGATCTTTGACACTGTTTGTATTCATAATAAGTATAGTTTTAAAAATGTAGCGGGGATTTAAAAAAGGGTATTAATATGGATTCTGTTATTATAATTATCGTTATATTGTTATTGCTAGGGTTGTTAAGTAATTTATTAAGCTTATTTAATAAAGGTAAAGGTGATAACCGCTATAGTGAAAATTCGTCAGATCGAGTTAACAAAAAAGAAAATAATACCGCTGGATTTTATAAAGGATATTCATCGCTAGGGGATAAGAAACGAGAGTATCAGAAAAATGATATTTATAATAAAAACCCCGCGAGGGTTTTTAATCATGAGAAAAAGACAAATACTGTAGTTAAAAATTGGGATGAAAAGTTTTGGGAGTTGGCAAAAGGTGGTGGGGCTTTTAAAAGGCAGAAATTCCTTACTGAGAGAGAAGCTAAATTTTTTAATAAGTTGATTATAAACTATGGTAAAGAATTTTCTATACACTCGCAGGTTAGCCTGGGTGCATTAGTTGCACCTGGTGAACGGTATGCTTATGGGAGTGATGAAAATAAAATTATTTTTAGCATGGTAAATAAACTTCGGGTTGATTTTGTACTTTATTCAAGAAAAGAAAAAGAAGTTGCTGCTGTAATAGAGTTAGATGACAGTACCCATTCAGCACCTGCTCGTATAGAAAGAGACAATAAACTTGATGAAGTGTTAAAGCAGGCGGGAATAAGAGTGATCAGAGTAATTAATATTGAGCAAGAGTTGCCGATTATTTGAATCCCAGAAAAGGTTAAGAGAGTAAGTGGCAAATGAATATTTATATTAAATTTCGTTGATATTATGGCATGTTTTTTTTATTATCCGCACGTTACACCGTTGTCTCCGACAACAGCCAATGCTTCGCGCGCAAGGAGTGCGGCCTGCAATCTGAGAGAAGCGCCTTCGGGTGATTGCACAGCCAAAATCATAGGGAAAGAAGCGCGGCCTGGGACTGATGCCTTCGGGCGGCCGCAGCCAATGTTGCTATAACCTGAGAGGCAACGCTTTCGAGCGGTAATCCGGCTTAGCCTTTGAAAGCCGGAGTTGCAGATGCAATCAAGGCACACTTCACCTTCGGGCATCCTTTATGCCTGCGTCTTTAACTCTCTCGTTCCTTGGGCTTACGTCCAGCTATCCCGGCAACATTTGCGGCTCTCTGCTATGCCAATTGGAACATTTGGCATCTGCAAGAGCAGCATTTGGCGGCGGGATATGCGCAGCGTCACTTGTGTAAATGCGAAGCTATTACCAAGTGACGCTGCGCGAAGACACACCGTCTTACCAGACGGCACGCGGTCTGGCAGCAACCTGTACGCTCTGACACACGTAGTCTCAGCCGCAGGAAGGAAACCCTTAACCATAACGACCTGGAGAACTCGCCAGTCGTCCTCACTCAGGAGAAAAATCGACTCGGTATCGATGGCAACGCCAGTGAAAACTGACGTATGGAGGTAGTCTGACGACAGTCAGGACGGCATATGCCGCGAACAGCTCAGAGAGCTGGGGAACCTCGCAATAACTCAACCATTTGCCACCCCGATGCACAGATACCAGCCGAGCCGCAGGAAGCGCAAACTTAACCATGCCGTCGGGGCTAAGCGTTTTTGAAAAGATGAATAGCGGATAACCACGGAGTGATCTCCGTGGTTTTGGTATGGGAAGAAGAGGGGAATGACCAATAAAGAGGGGAATTACCAGCCTACCGCGATGCCGGCTCCTACACCCACGCCGTCAGAGGTGTCCCAGGAAAAATTCAGCCGGGTATTTACGTTCGGCGAGATCTTATATTGCATCCCGGCCGCTAAGGCCGTTTCGCTCCGGTATGTACCAGTGCCAATACCTGCACTGAAGGTCTGCGCATCCACGAACGGGATCGTCGTCATTGCCATTGCAGCCGCAACGCCTGCATTCGCACGCTTCTCGTTTCTCTCAACTTTATTATCCAGCTTGTTGAGGGATTGATTAAACTCGCCGAACTTATTATCGGTATAGGTATTCGCTTCTATCAGGGTCTGGGCTGATTTATTATCAGTATAAGTATTGGCGGTACTGATGGCTTCATGCTTTGAGTTGTCGATGTTCTGATTAATGACCTCGTTGTTTTCAGTAATCCTGTTATCTGTATAGTTATTGGCAGTTTGGTTTATTACCTGGTTGTTTTCGGTAATCTTACTGTCTGTGTAATGATTGGACGTATTAATTGCCTCGTTTTTTGAGTTATCGATATTCTGATTAATTACTGTGTTGTTTTCAGTGATCTTGCTATCCGTATAGTGGTTAGAGGTGTTAATCGCTTCATTTTTTGAGTTATCAATAGTCTGGTGGATTACCTCGTTGTTTTCGTTGATTTTGCTTTCTGTATAGTTATTAGAGGTGTTGATTGCTTCGTTTTTCGAGTTATCAATAGCCTGGTTGATCACGGTGTTGTTTTCAGTAATCTTACTGTCCGTGTAACTATTAGATGTGTTAATGGCGTCATTTTTAGCATTGTCGATGGACTGGTTGATGACCAGATTGTTTTGAGCGATCTGATTGTTGGTATAACTGGTCGAGGTATTAATAGCCTCATTTTTTGCTGTATTCACTTGTGCCACATTGGTGGCATCCGTATCACTGGTGCCGGCAGCAACATGGGTGATTTGCCGTTCATTACCCGCTGCACCTATCGATATTACATTCTCCCTATCCGCTACCGAACCTGAACCCAGTGCCACACTATTTTCAGCGGTTGACGTGGAATATGCGCCTATTGCCATACTGTTATCGGCGGTGGAGGTTGCCCTTATTCCCATTGCAATACTGCTCTCTCCTTCTGATTTAGCAATGCCACCGATGGCAATTGAGTGATCGCCAAAAGCTCCGCCTCCTCCTCCTTGGCCGCCGATAGAAACGGAGGATTGGCCGCTGGCATTTGAATTCGAGCCAATAGAAGTTCCTCCAGGAGCAGCATAAGCATCATTGCCAATAGCTGTGCCGGCAATTTCAGCTATAGCATTATCACCGAAGGCAGTAGGAGAGTTATGTGCAGCATACGCATTATGATGTGAAATCACCATCAAGGCAGAAGCCAATAAAGAGCGCTTAAAACGTATTTTCATCTTTAGAATCCAAAAAATTTTACAGAAGGGGGTTCTGCCATCAATAAACATTGCTGTGATGACATGAAGAGTTCACTCGTAAATTAAAAGGAATCCAATGAGAAACTATTTTCTCAGTTTTAATAGTTGTTTGTTGATTATATAAAGGTGGCATGACATATCGACGGTGTTCTGTCCCTCGTTTTAAAAGGTGTTGTTAGTATGTCAAAGCTCAGTAAGCAATTAGTGACGTTATCCCGGCAGGCAGGCGGAAGTTTTAAAACAGTGGCCGATCGTTCCCGGATCGCAGATCGCGTCGCAGAACGAATAGCTAAATTAAATATCCAAATCAGGGATGTGAAACATATCAAGACGAACCATATTGAGCTGTATATCAAAAGCCGTCAGGCAGAAAATATCTCTAAACGGACTCTTCAAAATGAGATGGCGGCGATTCGGGCTATCTGTGCTGCGGCAGGCAGAAATAAGCTGGCCGATCCGAACCATGAAAAATTAAGCAATAAAGCACTCGGCTTGTCGGAAGCCAGCCGTGACGGAACTAAACTTGCCATTAACAGCGAACGCTATCTCGCTGCGTTCACTTATGCAGAGCGTCAGGACGTAGGCGTCGCCGCCGCCATGCAGCTGGCCCGTTGCATGGGGCTTAGAACGGAAGAAGCCGTGCAGTCAGCGAAGTCTTTACGCACCTGGCAGCGAGCGCTGCTAAAAGGTGAGGATCGGCTACGGATAGTTTTCGGCACTAAAGGCGGGCGGCCACGCGATACCACAGTATTACACCGTGAGCAGGTGTTATCGGCCGTCAATTATGCGTTGAAGTATGCCGACGAACATAATGGGAAGCTCATTGATAAACCTAACTTACAGTCAGCGATTGACCGATACCGCAATGTCGTTAGAGAAGCAGGGCTGTCAGGTAAATATTCCCCTCACAGCTTGCGCTATGCCTGGGCTACAGAAGCGATGGAATACTATCAACAGCGCGGGCTGGGCCAGGAAGAAGCCAGGGCAATGGTATCGATGGATCTGGGGCATGGCGATGGGCGAGGGCGCTATGTGGAGCGGGTATATAATAAGCCTGATGTTGATGTGGAATAGACGTCCGTGGTTGGGTAATATTACCGGGTTAATCCGTTGTCTCTGACAACAGCCAATGTTCCGGTAATCTGAGAGGAACGCCTTCGGGTGATTGCCAGCCAAACTCGTCATGACCTGAGAGACGAAGCCTTCGGGCGGTAACATCGTTTAGCCTTTGAAAACGATGATCGTAACAGCGATAAAGGTACACTTTTACTCACCCTGCGGGAGACACCTCTCCCTATGGGATGTGTCTCCCGTTTTTTATTTAACAAGGAGACACATGATGAACCATAACATTTCTTATGATGCTGCCATCATCCTGCAACAGGCAGGTTTCAGTGATGTGCAGGTGGAGGCGTTAGTGAATTTTCAGAAGTCAGTGAATGCGCAGCTTGCCACCAGTACGGAATTGCAGATGGTCAAAGCCGAACTGCAAACCGACATGCGGATCATGAAATCTGAGTTGAAGCATGACATTGCCCAGCTTGAAAACCGTCTGACGCTGCGTTTTGGGGCCATTGCGGTATTCATTATTGGCGCACTCGGAGCAATGAAGTTTTTTGCCTGATCGCTCTGCTTTAACCCGCAAGAAATAGCCTTTTCAAAACAGCGGATCTCCCGCGCTCTACGTTGTTACTCACCCTAAGGGAACACACTTCCCTATGGGATCGGTGTTCCCTTTTTTATGCAAGGAATACACCGATGACTACACATACTTTGGCCTCTCTGCCTGTCGCGATCACGCTTTCCGCCTGGGATTGTGCCGTTGAACCTTTTGGTATTTCCCAATGGGAAACCCGGCAACGGGCATTGATCAACGCAGCACAAGAAGCGTGGAATAGCCGTTCCGCCCGTCGGGTACAACAGGTCGCTTTTTCTCTGACTGAACTCACCGAACGTACCCAGCAATTTATTGCCAGGTACAGTGACAATGCGCTGGTTGTGACGTTGGGGGAATAACCAATGGAACACATCATTATCTGCCGCGATTGGATCATGCGACGTCTGGTGCCGTTTGTGGCCGACTTGGTGGTGCTGTTTTGCGTCTGCATCATGCTGGCCGTTAATCTGGCTTACATTCGCGGAATACTGGTTGATGCATGGTTATCAGGTGCATCGCTTCATGGACAGTTACGGGCGGAGCGTCTGGTGTTGTTTTTAGCCGGGCGCTTTCAGGCCGGCCGTTTCCGCAATCGGGTGAATCGTCACCTCTTAGTCCTGGCGCTATGGCTGGGCAGGAAACTGAATTACACCGGTCTGGCCGTTTTGCCTGAAGGCGCATCACGGCTGCTCAGGAACGGTAACTGATACCTACTTAAACCACTTATCAATGTTGACTAACCCGGAGGGAAAACACCCTCCGGGCGTGTTCTCCCTCTTTTTTAATTTAAGGAAGAATACGATGTCAGCTATCACTATGCGGCCAGTTAGCGTCGGCACTATTTTATTCAGACTACCTGACGCTTATGCCCGCGAAGCTATTTTTTTATCCTGGGCCGGTCGTTTAAGCGATGACTATGATGGTGGTTTATGGGCAGGCCGAATGCTGTCAAACGGCGGCTATTATCTTGTACCTGTTGCACGCCATGCTTATCGGGTCTGTGTTGTGGGTAATGGCTATGATGGTGTGATGACGGCAGAAGCCTTTGGCATCACGCTGTCGTTATTTGCTTTAGGCCATATTGCCAATATCACAGAGATGGACAGCGATATCAGCGCGTACCACACATTGCGTGATTATGCGCTGGAGCACAGTGAGTCAGGCGCCATTCTGGCAGCTATTGACTGATTTTAAGTAACCCAAGCGGGGATTGACTTCCCGCATGGGCAGCAATCCCTGTTTTTTATGGATAGGGATTAACCATGACTAAGAAATCAACTTCACGTAAAGCGTCCACGGATCTGTTTCAGACAGTGACGGACAAAATCATCAAAGCCCTGGAGAAAGGGACATCTCCCTGGCGTAAGCCCTGGACATCAGAGCGCGGGCTTAATCCAGGCTTGCCGGCCAATGCGGTAACCGGGCGGTCATACAGCGGGATTAACGTCATGCTGTTGTGGATCGACATGGAAGAGAAGGGCTTTCGCTCTTCACGCTGGCTGACGTTCAAGCAGGCACAGGATGCCGGCGGCAACGTCCGGAAAGGTGAAAAATCGTCATTGGTGACGTTGTATAAACCTTTTCAAAAGCCAGCTACTGATGACCAGGGACGACCTGTCGTTGATGAGAACGGTGACGCAGTAATATCGCGCCACAACTTTATGACCAGTTTCCATCTGTTCAACGTTGAGCAGTGCGAAAACTTACCGGAACACCTTTCCCCTGTTTTGCCGGTCACGACCGAAATAGAGCGAGTGGCAAGGGCCGAGCAATTGGTTGCTTGCAGTGGTGTGCCGGTTATCCATCGGTATCAGAACCGGGCGTTTTACAGCCCAGGTTTAGATCAAATTACCATGCCGGAAGCCGGGCAATTTACCCAGCCGGCTGACTACTACAGTACATTGCTGCATGAGCTGGTGCATTCTACCGGCCATGCATCACGGCTGGCCCGTGAAGGCATTACATCAACATCGCATACCTTTGGCGACCCTGTTTATGGATTCGAGGAGCTGGTCGCTGAAATGGGGGCTGCTTTCCTGTGTGCTGAACTGGGCATTCAGGGCGACGTGCAACATGACAGCTATATCGCATCCTGGCTGCGTGTGTTGAAGGAAGATAACCGGGCGGTATTCCGGGCGGCACGTTTTGCCCGGGAGGCGTTTGAGTATCTGGTGTTACGTGAGCAGGCGCTGGCTGCGGCGTGAGCTATCTTTACTTAATTTGATGTCATAACTTACCAATCCTCAGAGAAATATTCTCTCTGAGGATTGGTCATAAGAAATGCATTTTATTGTTTTTTAATTGAACGTAATTCCATCATTAGTTTTACGCCCCGAGGAGTCAACTTCCAAAGAGGTGTATTATGAGAGATAAGATTTAATGCTTTGAAGTTTAGATATATTGTTTTAATATCCTGCGTGTCTAAGTAAATATATTCAAATACTGAATTTGATGATTTGTCAATCTCAGTTTTGAGAATGTCTATAATTGTATTTTCTCTAGCTTCTTCAATAATGAAAGGGGATATTAAAAAGAAAATTCGCTCTAGGCTTATCAGTATTGTCCTGTTATTAGTGACGTTTCTTTCATAAATTGCATCATACTCGAAAGTTTGATATGAGAGGTTGAAGTTATATTCTAACCCTGCCAAGTTTTCAGGTTCAATGAAGTCGATAGGGTTCTCATATAAAGCAATTTTTTTCTGTAATTCTTCATTTGTTTTCCTTAATTCATTTAACTCGCTCAAAGCCGATTCATTACTTATTTTATCAGCTCTAACCCAACCAACAGCAGGGTAGGCTTTGATTGTTCTAGTCATGCTTAATGCCACTAGTCCTGGCAAATCTTGAACTGTAGACCAGGTTTTACGAAGCCTGCCACTGGATGCTTTTTCTATAAATCTAGAAAGTTTTTCTCGTATCTCTGGATTGATGTCTGATTTTGCAATAGGCAATTCACTGGGGTTTTCATGAATTAAAACAACCACTCTCATCCCTTTTGATACTGCATAATCAAATTCTTTTTCTGTATAACTTAGACCATCCTCTGCCATTGAGCCATAACGTCCACCAATGATAAGAAGGTAATAATCACAATCATCTATAATTCTTTTTATAAATTCCCATTGCTCCTCATCAATTGCTGGAAATAGCTCCATTCCAGCGGGAATGCAATCCATCTCCATAAGCGTCTGAATGACGCTTTTACGTTCATCTTGTAAATCAGTAAAGGTTGAGCTGACAAAAACCTGATATCTCTTATCCATATATGTCCCTTGAAAATTCTAGTTTTTTGATGGTTTTAAGGTGAGAAAGTATAAGAACTATCATCTTAAAAGGAATGATTTGGATACGCTATAAAAAGATAATGAGTAATAGTTTAAGTTTAGGGAATTATTTTGATGGATTTAGAGTTATTCGTTGTAGCCATCCCATAGGGACTTACAGTAGCTGAATTTGTCACCTGACAGGTTCCCGCTATGTTAAAACGCCTTCTTCGTCTGGGCCGTGAGCGCCTCACGGTAGTCGATATCTCCGTTGCCAATACTCAGATCGCACCTCCCGGCTATCACCTTCCGTTGACACCGGCAGAGCTGCTTGCCCCCGTCAAACGTCAGCAATGGCTTCAGACGCTATGGGATTACTCATCCCTGCCTAAAGAGATGTATCACCAGTTCTACCTGGTTCCTTTGGAGCGCTGTATCACTCTGATGCAACAGTTCCCTTTGTCTGAATCCGGTCATCATGCCGGATTGGGAGGTATGGCAGATTACATGCTGGAGTCCACCGCGTATGCCATCCGGTTATCGAAAAGTTATATGTTGCCTGTGGGTGCGCCACCGGAAGAACAGGCGGAGCAAAGCGCAGCCTGGAACGCGGTCGTGGTGTATGCTGCCATGTTGTCTTCATTGGCACACCTCTGCCATCTGGAGGTCGAGTTGGCAAATGGGAAATGTTGGGTACCCCTGCGGGAGCCGCCTGCCGAACCCTATCGCTTCCGCTTTGTTCCGGAAACCTCTCCAGAGAGAGTGCAAAGTTTTGCCGCCATGCTTGCCTGGCAGATCCTCCCGGAAGCGGCGATTACCTGGTTAAGTACCTGGCCTGATGCAATTAAAACATTATCAACTTACCTGACAGGCTTTCACACGCAGTCAGGAGTAGTGAATGCCATTATCTCAGAGGCGGTGCAGGTGGCGAGGGGCGAGGTCGAAACACAGCACTCATCTCATCCTCAGAATATTGTTGACGATATTTTGATCGAATCCCCGGTTTCTCAGGAAATATCACACATCGAGCCTTTAGAAAATGGCGATATAGCTAAGGTTTCAGAAGAAAATATAACGGACGTCAACACTCTTTCCCTGGAGCCATCAGAAGATGATACCGAAGGATTATTGTCCGTGTTGGGTTATAACACCAACACTGATGCTTCAGCAGAAACAAAGCATTCTTCTTCGAATCGTGAAATGGGAGAAGCGTTTTGGCAATGGCTCACTGAAGGCTGTGAAACAGGGAAAATAACAGTGAATACATCGCAATCATACGTCCATCTTATCGCCGGGTTTGTATTTATCCAGACACCCAAGGTATTTCACCAATACTTATCAGATAGTGGGGTAACAGATGTCAGCAAATCAACACTACAAAAAGCGTTTGAGCGGTTGGGGCATCACCGGCAGGATGAGAAGGCGCTCTATACCGGCCATCTCTATGAAAACGAGCAGAGAGAAGGGCGATTTAAAAAGCTGAATGGCTATCTCATTTTAGTGAATAAAGTTTATAAGAGCACACATGTTCCTAAAGAGAATCCATTGTTAATAATTCACCAGGGAAGGGGATAGTATGGAGAATATAACGTTTGATGATTTACTGGATCACTATTTTCACGTCAAGCTGCTGCGGCCTGCCACACAATGGAGTTATCGAAAAGTCGTCAAATCCTTTATAAAGGACATGAAAAAACAGCCGTGGGAGGTAGATAGCCAGACGGTGCTGGCCTGGCGCAGAGAGGTATTGACCGGGCAACGGCTCGAGGCTCGCACCTGGAATAATAAGGTGGCCCATATGCGAGCGATTTTTAATTTCGGCATAAACGAAGGCGTATTAACTCACAAGAAAAATCCCTTTAATGGGGTCGTGGTACGGGCAGGAAAGAAGAAAAAGAAAACGCTGACCAAAGGCCAGATAGAGGCAATCTACCTGTTGATGCAGCAATACTACGAGCAAGAGCAACAGCTGGCTCAGTCGCACAGAAGAAGTTCAAAGTGTGCGCTCTACCCGGCGTGGTTCTGGATGACCGTCCTGGATATGTTGCGCTACACCGCTATCCGGCAGAACCAGTTGCAACATATACGTGTTGGGGACGTCAATCTTGAAGAGCGGTGGGTTGATCTCCGTACTGAGGGAGCAAAAAACCATTGTGAGCATCGGGTGCCGGTTATCAGGGCGTTATATCCACGGCTGCACGAACTGGTGACCCGTTCTCTGGAGGCCGGTGCTGAACTGACCGATCCTCTTTTTGATGTTGCCCGGTTTGATGTACGGCGAAGAAAAAGCGCGATGAGCATCTATCCGCTGCGGGCTTTCTTCCGGCGCTTATCTAAAGACTGCCGCTTCCCGGTCAGTCCGCACCGTTTCCGGCATACGGTTGCCACCCACATGATGAAATCCCCTGACCGGAATATACAGGCGGTCAAACGGCTACTGGGGCATGTCAGTATCATGTCGACAATGGAATATATTGATGAGGATGTAGATGCACTGCGCGAGATTTTAGAGCAGGAGTTGATGTAACCAACTGATAACAAAGCAGGGTACTGCCTGACAGAGTTTGACATTTGTAGACAAAGCTGCAAATATCGCACGCGAAAAACCCACCTGTTAGAGCAGGTGGGTTCTTCAAGAGCCAAATTTTCTGACAATCAGGTAATGATACCTATCGTTGCTTCCTCTGGCCCATCTCTTGCCGGTCTGGATTTACATCCCGTAAATCTTAACCAACAGGCTCTGAATGATGGTGCCCGGACTCGGAATCGAACCAAGGACACGGGGATTTTCAATCCCCTGCTCTACCGACTGAGCTATCCGGGCAACGGGGCGCATTAAACCGTATTGGCCGGGAAGCGTCAACGGCTTTTTCCCGGTTTGTGGTTCAAGCGTTGATTTTTACATCAAAAAGCGCCGGGCAGGGCGGACGGCACCGCGCCGGGCGTGGGTTGGCCACCGGAATTGTGGCTTGATGCGCCTCAGAAAAAATGCCATGATTGCGCAAATTTTGACTTCCGTTTTACGCGACAGCTTATGAGGGTTGCGGCATGACAGGCTTATCCCATCGCACCTTCCGGTGCTGCCGCGCGGCGCTTATCGCCGCCCCTTTGATGCCTGCCCGGCTGCGCCCGGCTCGTCTTTCCTGTTCGATCCTTTCCAGCGTTATCTCCGACGTCACCATGCGGTGAAGTTACCCCCCTGTACCGGCTGTTGGGCATGATTAAAAACAGAGTGCGCCTCTGGTTTTACTGATGTCTATCGACGGTGCCGATCCCAGTTTACTGCCTGTGCCCGGTGCGTTGCCCCGGTTGACGGTAAGCCGTTGTCACCGATACCGATATCACTTTGCCGGGAGAGGGCGTATTTGCCTTGTCCTATTGCCGTGCCAGTGTGGCACCCCCTCATCCTTAACCGTTTGAGAGTTGCAGATGAAATCATTGAAAATAGCAGCAAGTGCTGACGTAGCCCCCCGCCTCGATACCCCGCGTGATGTCATCGGGTTAGAGTCCGCTGACTACACCGAGGTGGCCGCCATCGTGGTCTCGGCGCAGGATCTGCGCGCCGGCCGGCTGGATGCGGTGCAGCAGACCGGCTTTGCCATCCCGGCTTTTGTGGCGATAAGCGGGGATGAGGCGATTTCGCCGGACTACCTGCCGCAGCTGAAGGGCGTTATCTCCCTGTCGGATGCCAACCAGGCGTTCTATGGCGCACAGCTGGAAGCCGCCGCCGCTGCCTACGAGGCTGCGCTGTTCCCGCCGTTTTTCGACACGCTGAAAAAGTATGTTGAGATGCAGAACTCGACCTTTGCCTGCCCCGGCCACCAGGGCGGTGAGTTCTTCCGCCGCCACCCGGCCGGTCGCCAGTTCTATGAGTTCTTCGGGGAAAATGTTTTCCGTTCTGACATGTGCAACGCGGATGTGAAGCTGGGCGATTTGCTGATCCACGAAGGCAGTGCCAAAGATGCGCAGAAGCACGCGGCGAAAGTCTTCAGCGCCGACAAAACCTATTTCGTGCTGAACGGCACCTCTGCCGCCAATAAAGTGGTGTGTAACGCCCTGCTGACGCGCGGCGATCTGGTGCTGTTTGACCGCAACAACCATAAGTCCAACCACCACGGCGCGCTGATCCAGGCCGGGGCGACGCCGGTCTACCTGGAGACGGCGCGCAACCCGTTCGGCTTTATCGGCGGCATTGATGCGCACTGCTTTGATGAAGACTACCTGCGCCGGGAGATTGCCCGCGTTGCCCCGCAGCGTGCCGCGGAGGCGCGCCCGTTCCGGCTGGCGATTATCCAGCTCGGCACCTATGACGGCACCATTTATAACGCCCGCCAGGTGGTGGAGAAGATCGGCCACCTGTGTGACTACATCCTGTTTGACTCGGCGTGGGTCGGTTATGAGCAGTTCATCCCGATGATGCAGCAGTGCTCGCCGCTGCTGCTGGATCTGGATGAGAACGATCCGGGCATCATCGTTACCCAATCGGTGCACAAGCAGCAGGCCGGGTTCTCGCAGACGTCACAAATCCATAAAAAAGATAACCATATCAAAGGGCAGAAGCGCCACGTCAGCCATAAAAAGCTCAATAATGCCTTTATGCTGCACGCCTCCACCAGCCCGTTCTACCCGCTGTTTGCCGCGCTGGACGTCAATGCGCGGATGCATGCCAACGGCAGCGGCCACCATATGTGGCTGGCGTGTGTCAAAACCGGTATTGAGGCGCGTAAAATGCTGCTCAACCGCTGCTCGATGATCCAGCCCTTTGTGCCGCCGGTGGTGGACGGCAAACCCTGGCAGGATCATGACACCGACCTGATGGCGAGCGATGGGCGCTTCTTTGACTTCGTGCCGGGCGAGACGTGGCACGCGTTTGAGGGGTACGCCGAGCACCAGTATTTTGTTGACCCGTGCAAACTGCTGCTGACCACGCCGGGCATCGACGCGGCGACCGGCAACTACACCGATTTTGGCATCCCGGCCACGATCCTTGCCAACTACCTGCGTGAGAACGGGATCGTGCCGGAGAAGAGCGATCTCAACTCGATCCTGTTCCTGCTCACCCCGGCGGAGAGCGATGCCAAGATGGTGCAGCTGGTGGAGGAGATCGCCCGCTTCGAGCGTTATGTGCAGGAAGATGCGCTGCTGGAAGAGGTGTTGCCGACGGTCTATCGCAAAAATGAAGCGCGTTACCGGGGCTACACCCTGCGCCAGCTCTGCCAGGAGATGCACGATCTCTACGTCAGCTTTGATGTGAAACAGTTGCAGAAAGAGATGTTCCGCCAGGCGCATTTCCCGCAGGTGAGGATGAATACCCAGGACGCGCACAATGAGTTCATCCGCGACAACGCCGAGCTTATCCCGATCGGCGAGGCGGAAGGCCGGGTGGCGGTGGAAGGTGCGCTGCCGTACCCGCCGGGCGTGCTCTGCGTGGTGCCGGGCGAAGTGTGGGGCGGGGCGGTGCAACGCTACTTCATGGCGCTGGAAGAGGGCATCAACCGGCTGCCGGGCTTCTCGCCGGAGTTACAGGGCGTGTATGTGGAGAAAAAGCCGGAGGGCTGGAAGCGCATTATGGGCTACGTGCTGACGCACTGATCTCTCTGCTGACAATAAAAAAAACCCGCCTCGGCGGGTTTTTTTATGGGTTCTTTTTATCAGAAAACAGCGGATCAGCCGCCGCGGCGGTAGCTCTTCTGCGCGTTGTTCACCTTGTAGAGGTAACGGCGCGATTCGCCTGACGGGTGTTTGGTGGTCAGGGTCGCGTAGACGTCGCCCGGTGCCATGCTGTTGATGATGTTGAACGCCCGCGTCTTGTCGCTGGAGAAGACGCGCAACACGCTGCCTGCGCCGCCGTTGTAGGCGGTGATCACCGCGTAACGGCGTGAGGTCGGGTTGCTGATGCCGCCCAGGTAGCTGTTCTGCAAAATCGACAGGTAGGCGGTGCCGGTGTCGATGTTGTTCTCCGGGTCAAACAGGTAGTTGCGGCTCGGTTTGCCCCACTTGCCCTGCATCTTGAACACGTCTACCCCGGCGGAGTGCTGCACCACCTGCATCAGCCCCAGCGCGTCGGAGTTACTCACGGCGTAGGGGTTGAAGCTCGATTCGGTCTGCATAATCGCCAGGATCAGCGACGAGTCCACGCCATACTTGGCGGCGGCTTTGCGCACCATCGGCAGGTATTTGTGGGCCCGTTTGTCGAGGTGGTTCGGCACCAGCTGAATGGTGACCGAGTAGATCACATGCAGGCCGGACTCGCGTTTTTGCAGGCGGTTCTGCAACAGGTAGTCGGCGAAGTGCGCGGCGCGCCACTCCCAGCGGATCGGCTCGCCGTTGTTGTCCAGCACCTGGCCGTAGAGCAGCGGTTCTTTGCTGATCTGGATGTCATTGGCGTCGGAGTAGAGATCCACGCCGTCCGGATCTTCACCAATCAGCAGGGTGGTGATGATCGCCTGGCGCAAATGCGCCGCCGGATCGGTGCCGGCAATGGTCTCAATGGTGATGGTACCGCTGTCAAAGTTGATGTGGCTGCGGGTCTGGTACTGATCCGAATATTTGACGTAGTCCTTCGGCCCGGCAATCAGGACTTCGTTCATGCCCCAGATATTCTCGATGTTATTGGCAAACTGCCCCATCAGAATATCGAACCCATTGGTATCTTTTACAAAGGCTTCACTAAACGCATCGCTTTTCTTGTCGCTGGAGCAAGAGACCAGCAAAGGCGCAATGACCATCAGCGCTAAAATTTTCTTCATCTTAAATGCCGTGTCGTGATGAAAGAAGCAGGGCCAATCCAGCCCTGAAAATGTGCGTTCCGGCTTACTCGCTCGGCGGCGTATAGCCTTCAATATGAACGTCATGCCCTTCAAACAGGAATTTCACCATCTCCTGCTCCAGCAGCTTGCGGTCGGCCACATTCATCATGCTGAGCTTTTTCTCGTTGATCAGCATGGTCTGCTTGGTCTGCCACTGCGCCCACGCCTCTTTGGAGATCTCGTTATAGATGCGCTTGCCCAGTTCACCAGGGTAGAGCTGGAAATCCTGCCCTTCGGCATCGCGTTGTAAAAAGGTGCAATAGATGGTTCTGCTCATGCTTATTCCTCATCTGCGGCGCGATGGCCAAATAATGATTGCTGTGTGGGGGCGTGCCGGGCCAGCTCGGCCAGCAGGCGCTCAACCGGGGCGGCCAGCCCGACCGACGGCGGCCGCGCTAAGTTATACCAGAGACCGTCGCCGGCATCCATGCCGCCCGGTGCGGATGCACTGCTTATGTGCACCGGCACAATATCCAGGTGGAAGTGGCTGAAGGTATGGCGAAAGGCGATCAGCTGCTCACGCGGCGCGCCCTGTAGCCCGAGCCCTGCCAGCCAGGCATCCAGCGCGGCTTCGCTCTCATGCTGCGGGAAGCCGTACAGGCCGCCCCACAGGCCGGAGGGCGGGCGCTTCTCCAGCCAGATGCTGCCCTGGTGCTCAATCAGCGCCATCCAGCCGGTGCGTACCGGCAGCACTTTCTTCGGCTTCTTGCCGGGGTATTCCGCCCAGCTGTGGTGGGCATACGCCTCGCAGCCGCGGTTCAGCGGGCAGAGTTCGCATTTCGGTTTTGAGCGGGTGCAGACCATCGCGCCCAGATCCATCATCGCCTGGTTGAACTGCTGCACGCCATCGGCCGGGGTCACCTGTTCGCTGAGTTGCCACAGGCGGTTCTCCACCTTTTTCTCGCCCGGCCAGCCGGACACGGCGTAACAGCGCGCCAGCACCCGCTTGACGTTGCCGTCGAGGATCGGGTGATGCTGCCCCAGGGAGAGCGACAACACCGCCCCGGCGGTAGAACGGCCGACGCCGGGCAGATCCGCCACCGCGTCAAAGGTGGTGGGGAAAATGCCGCCGTGCTCCGCCACCACTTTCTGCGCCGCCTTGTGCAGGTTGCGCGCGCGGGCGTAGTAACCCAGCCCCGTCCAGAGGTGCAGCACCTCATCCAGCGGGGCGGCGGCCAGCGCCTGCACATCCGGGAAGCGGGCCATGAAGCGCTCAAAATAGGGGATCACGGTGGCAACCTGGGTTTGTTGCAACATCACTTCAGAGAGCCATACTTTATAAGGCGTTTTTTCAAGCTGCCACGGCAGGGTTTTGCGGCCGCAGCGTTGGTACCAGTCAAGTACCAGGCGCGCGAACAGTTGCGCTTCCATCATAAGTGGGATCGGTTTCTCAGAAAAAGAGTAGCCTGCGATTCCAGCACAGACCCCCGCCGGAGTAAACCGGAACTTTCCGGCTAAACCGGCCCGGAGCAACGCGGCGCTTGCTAAAGCAGGGTATCTTTGGATAATGCGCCTTTCCTTATTCACAGCCAAACAGACGAAACGCACTATGATTAATGACGTCATCTCGCCGGAATTCGATGAAAACGGCCGCCCGCTGCGCCGTATCCGCAGCTTTGTCCGCCGTCAGGGCCGCCTGACCAAAGGGCAGCAACACGCGCTGGATAACTTCTGGCCGGTAATGGGCGTGGAGTACCAGACGTCGCCGATCAGCCTGGAGACGCTGTTTGGCCGCGAAGCGCCCACGGTGCTGGAGATTGGTTTCGGCATGGGCGCCTCGCTGGTGACCATGGCACAGACCAACCCGCACCAGAACTTCCTGGGCATTGAAGTCCATTCGCCGGGCGTCGGGGCCTGTCTCGGCACCGCCCACGAGGCGGGCGTCAGCAACCTGCGCGTGATGTGCCATGACGCGGTGGAAGTGCTGGAAAATATGATCCCGGATAACGCGCTGACCATGGTGCAGCTGTTCTTCCCGGATCCGTGGCACAAGGCGCGCCACAACAAGCGCCGTATCGTCCAGATGCCGTTTGCCGAGCTGGTGCTGCGTAAACTGAAGCTGGGCGGCGTGTTCCACATGGCGACCGACTGGGAAGCCTACGCGGAGCACATGCTGGACGTGATGAACCAGATTGCCGGGTACAAAAACGTCTCCGAAAGCGGCGACTATGTCCCGCGGCCGGAATCACGCCCGCTGACCAAATTTGAAGCGCGTGGCCATCGTCTTGGCCATGGCGTATGGGATCTTATGTTTGAGAGGACAAAGTAATGGCCACACAACGCAGCCGCCGTTTGCGCAAAAAGTTACACATCGACGAGTTCCAGGAGCTGGGCTTCTCGGTGAAATGGACCTTCCCGGATGACACCGCCGTTGATGTGATCGACGCAACGCTCGACACCTTCATCAATGAAGTGATTGAGCCGAACGGCCTGGCGTTTGACGGCGGCGGCTACCTGCAATGGGAAGGGCTGGTGTGCCTGCAAAAGATCGGCCATTGCACCGATGAGCACCGCCAGCTGGTGAAAAGCTGGCTTGAGCAGCACAACATGACCGATGTGGTGGTCAGTGACCTGTTCGACATCTGGTGGGAATAAGTTTTCCTGCCTGAAAAAAGCGCCTTCCGGCGCTTTTTTTATGGGCGTTTTCCGCTCAGGAGAGGAACCAGTTCAGCCGCTCACGCAGCGCCACCACCCGGCCGACGATGATCAGGCTCGGGCTGCTGACCTGTTGCGCCAGAGAGGCGAGATGGCATAGCTCACCGCTGACCACCCTCTGCTTCACCGAAGTGCCGTTCTCCACCAGTGCCACCGGCATCGTGCCGGCCATGCCGTGCGCCATTAACTGCTGCTGGATCGCCGGTGCCTGCGCCAGCCCCATGTAAAACACCAGCGTCTGCTGCCCGGCGGCCAGCGTGGCCCAGTCCAGCTCACCCTCTTTTTTCAGGTGGCCGGTCACCAGCCGCACGCTCTGCGCATAGTCGCGGTGGGTGAGCGGAATGCCGCTGTAGGCGGCGCAGCCGGAGGCGGCGGTAATACCGGGCACCACCGAGAACGGGATGCCGGTATCGCACAGGGTTTCCAGCTCCTCGCCGCCGCGCCCGAAAATGAACGGATCGCCGCCTTTCAGCCGCACCACGCGTTTGCCGCGCTGCGCCTGCGCCAGCAGGATCTGGTTAATCTCCTCCTGCGGCACGCAGTGGTAACCGGCGCGTTTGCCGACGAAAATGCGCTCCGCATCGCGCCGCACCAGGTTCATCACCTCATCCGACACCAGCCGGTCATACACCACGATGTCCGCCCGCTGGAGTTGCTGCAACCCCTTCAGCGTCAGCAGCCCGGCATCGCCCGGCCCGGCACCCACCAGCACTACTTCGCCGTGGTGGTCCAGCGGCTCGCTGAACAGGGTTTCAACAAGTTGCGTGCTGCGGGCGCTGTCCTTCGCGGCCACGGCGTGCGCCAGCGGCTGGTGGTCAAACAGCTTCTCCCAGAAGTGCCGCCGTTCGCCTGCACTTTTCCAGCGCTGCTTGACCCGTTGGCGCAAACTGCCGGCCAGCGTTGCCAGTTCGCCAAGGTGTTGCGGCAACAGCGCCTCCAGCTTCTCACGCAGTAACCGCGCCAGCACCGGCGCCCGCCCGCCGGAGGAGACCGCCACCATCAGCGGTGAGCGGTCGATGATCGACGGCATAATAAAGCCCGCCTGTTCAGGCGCATCCACCACATTGCAGAAAATGCGTTGTGCCTCCGCCGCGTCACTGACCTGCTGGTTGACGGCCATGTCATCGGTGGCGGCAATCACCAGCCATTTATCCGCCAGCAGCGCGGCGTCAAACGGCTGGGCGGCCAGCGTCAGCGCCTGCTGCTCCGCCCACAGGTGAAATTGCGGGGTGAACGCCGGGGCGCAGACGGTGAGCTGCGCCCCGGCGTTCATCAGCAGGCGCGCCTTGCGTTCGGCGACGTCGCCGCCGCCCACCAGCAGGCAGGCGCGCTGGTGTAACCGGCAGAAAATCGGCAGGTAATCCATGGTCAGGCCGCCTGTTGTTTTGTCACGGTGGCCGGTTGCGGGCGCTGGGCGCGCGGGGTGGCATACCAGTAACCCAGCCCCATAAACACCGCGCCGGAGAGCGTATTGCCGAGCGTCACCCACAACAGGTTGTGGCCGATACCGGCCAGCGTATAAGCCTCGCTGTGGTGGCCGAACCAGGAGAGGGCGAACAGCGTCATGTTCGCGACGGAGTGCTCATACCCGGAGGCGATAAAGGCCAGCAAACACCACCAGATGGCGATGAACTTCGCTGCGCCTTCGGTGCGTAACGCCATCCAGATCGCCAGACACACCAACCAGTTGCAGAGCGCGCCCTTAAAGAACAGCACCATCGCCGGGGCAGTGGTTTTCGCCAGCGCAGCGGTGTGCAGCAAACTGGATTCCGTCGGCAGCAGGCTGCCGCCGCCCCAGTGGTAGAGCAGGGCAACAAACACCGAGCCGAGCAGGTTCCCGAGCCAGGTTTGCGGCAGGATCGCCCACATCTCAGCGGGGCGGATGGTGCCGGCTTTCACGCCCAGCGTCAGGAACATCGTATGGCCGGTAAACAGTTCAGACCCGGCGATGATCACCAGCGTCAGCGCGATGCCGAAGGTCGCGCCCATCACCAGCGGCCGCACGGCCGGCTCCAGCAGGTTGCCGAGGGTGAAAATCAAAATAATCGCCAGGCCCACGTAGGCCCCGGCCATCGCAGAACTGACCCAGAAGCTCAGCGGCGTCTCTTTGGCCAGCCGCGCAATGCGTGCGGCATTGGCGGCACATTTATTCAGGGTGTCGGTAAACATGGTGGTATCCCAGAGGGTAAGAGAAAGGTAAAAAAGGGGGCCATGCGGCCCCTGACAATCAGGCGTTAACCTGCACGTTGCCGTCCTGCACCCTGACCGGCCAGGCGGGCACCGAGTGGGTCTCATCCTCCAGGCAGAGGCCGTCACGCAGGCGGAAACGCTGTTTTTTCAACGGGCTGGCGACCCACAGCTCGCCTTGATGCTCGGCGATGATGCCGCGGGACAGCACGCTCGCCTGGGCGAACGGGTCAATATTGCTCAGGGCAAACAGCTGGTCGTCCGCGTAGGGGCGGAACAGGGCGATCTGCTGGCCGCCTACCAGCGCACAGACGCCAGTGGCGGGCAAAATAGCCTCTAACGGGCAGACGGTTGTCCACTGGCTCATGGGTTCACCTCCATTTCCTGTTCTTGCGCGGTAACCAGCCGCACCGGGATGCGCTCCTCCGGCCGCGCCGGGCGGTGCTGATCACGTTCCGGCACCACCTGCACGTTCGGGTCACGCTGCGGGCTGTTGATAAAGTGGGCGAAGCGGGAGAGCTGTTCCGGATGGTGCAGGGTTTCCTGCCATTCGCACACCACCCGTGCCTGCAGCTGGGCGATCTCCGCCTCTAGCTGTGCATTCAGGCCGAGTTTGTCATCGATGATGACGCTGCGCAGGTAAGCGATGCCGCCCTCCAGGCTCTCCAGCCACAACGAGGTGCGCTGTAATTTGTCGGCGGTGCGGATGTAGAACATCATGAAACGGTCGAGATAACGGACCAGCGTGTCGCGGTCGAGATCCGCCGCCAGCAGGTCGGCATGGCGCGGTTTCATGCCGCCATTGCCGCAGACGTAAAGGTTCCAGCCTTTCTCCGTGGCGATGATGCCCACGTCTTTGCCTTGCGCTTCGGCACATTCGCGGGTACAGCCCGAGACGCCGAACTTCATCTTGTGCGGGGTGCGGATGCCTTTGTAGCGGTTCTCCAGCTCGACGCCGAAGCCCACGCTGTCGCCCACGCCAAAGCGGCACCAGGTGCTGCCGACGCAGGTTTTCGCCATGCGCAGCGCCTTGGCGTAGGCGTGGCCGGTTTCGAATCCGGCGTCGATCAGTTTCTGCCAGATGGCGGGCAAATCATCTTTCTGCGCGCCAAACAGTGCGATGCGCTGGGAGCCGGTGATTTTGGTATAGAGGTGGTATTCACGCGCCACCTCACCAATCGCCAGCAGCCCTTCCGGGGTGATTTCACCGCCCGGCGAGCGCGGGATCACCGAGTAGGTGCCGTCTTTCTGGATGTTGCCGAGGAAGATGTCGTTGCTGTCCTGCAATGGCGTATGCTGCGGCGCGAGCACATACTCATTCCAGCAGGAAGCCAGCAGTGACCCCACGGTAGGTTTGCAGATTTCACAACCGTAGCCTTTGCCGTATTTCTCCCGCAGGGCGTCAAAGGAGGTGATGTCCTCCACGCGGATCAGGTGGTAAAGCTCCTGGCGCGAATAGGCAAAATGTTCACACAGGTGATGGTTGACCTCGATCCCCTGTTTGCTCAGCTCGGCGTTCAGCACCTGCGTCACCAGCGGGATGCAGCCGCCGCAGCCGGTACCGGCTTTGGTTTCGGCTTTGATCGCGGCCACAGTGTGGCAGCCGCCCTGTACCGCGCGCATGATGTCGCCTTTGGAGACGTCAAAACAGGAGCAAATCTGCGCCGTTTCCGGCAGGGAATCCACGCCCAGCGCCGGTTTGCCGCTGCCGGCATGGGCCGGCAGGATCAGCGTATCCGGGTGCTCCGGCAGGGCGATCTTGTTGAGCGCCAGTTGCAGCAGGTTGCCGTAGTCGCTGGTGTCACCCACCAGCACCGCGCCGAGCAGCGTGCTGTTATCGGCACTGACCACCAGCCGTTTGTAAACTTCTTTGCTTTCATCGAGGTAGACGTAACTGCGCGCGCCCGGCATGCGGCCATGCGCGTCACCGATGCCGCCAACATCCACACCCAGCAGTTTCAGCTTGGCGCTCATGTCCGCGCCGCTGAAGGCGTTATCACGCCCCAACAGGTGATCGGCCGCCACCTGCGCCATTTTGTAGCCCGGTGCCACCAGCCCATAGACCCGCTCGTTCCAGGCGGCGCACTCGCCGATGGCGTAGACGTCCGGATCGGAACTCTGGCAACTGTCGTTGATGGTGATGCCGCCGCGCGTCCCGGTGGCGAGGCCGCACTGGCGCGCCAGTTTGTCCTGCGGGCGGATGCCGGTGGAGAAGACGATAAAGTCCACCTCCAGCGCGCTGCCGTCAGCAAACTGCATGGTTTTACGTGCCTCCCGGCCCTGATCGGTGATCAGTTGGGTGTTCTTGCCGGTATGCACCCGTACGCCCATCCGTTCGATCTTCTGGCGTAACTGTTCGCCGCCCATGCGGTCAAGCTGCTCTGCCATCAGCACCGGCGCGAACTCCACCACGTGCGTCTCCACGCCGAGGTTTTTCAGCGCCCCGGCCGCTTCCAGCCCCAGCAGGCCGCCGCCGACCACTGCGCCGCGAAAGCTTCGCCGGGCGCAGGCTTCGATGGCGTTGAGATCCTCAATGGTGCGGTAGACAAAACAGTCCTGGGTGTCTGCGCCCTGAATCGCCGGGATCCACGGGTAGGAGCCGGTGGCCATCACCAGTTTGTCATACCAGACGGTGCGCCCGCTGGTGGAGTGGATCACCTTTTCCTGCCGGTTGATGGTGATGGCACGTTCGCCTACCAGCACCTGAATGCCGTGCTTCTCGTAGAAGCCTTCGCGCACCAGTGACAACTCTTCCGCCGTATGGTGTGAAAAGTAGGAGGAGAGATGCACCCGGTCGTAGGCGAGGCGCGGTTCCTCACAAAACACGGTGATCTCAAATTGGCCCGGCTCCGCTTTCTCCATCAGTTCTTCGATGAAGCGATGCCCGACCATACCGTTGCCGATGACAGCGAGTCTGACTTTGCTCATTTTTGCCCCACATTCTTATTTATTGCGCTCACCATAACGCGTTGGCAGCGGCACTTATTGATGCAGATCAAGTTCGATGTTTGATAACTCTTAAGGGTTATCTGACTGATTTTCCGCTGTTTTTATAAGTTGCTAAATATATTCATCTTTAGCTGAAACGTGTCAGGAGGCGGGAAATAGCGTGCCATTTAAAAGAAAAAATAAGAAAGATTCAGCAACGCATCCGGCGTGTGAAGATGAGTACAATAGCCACATTAACCTAAGCCACCATTAACGTAGCGGCCGTGACAGGCAGTGTGGGAAAGAGAGATGTTTATAGCGAGGGAGAAGTAACGTGCGCGGAGCACCCAAGGTGATGACAGAGCTGGACAACGCCCTGCTGGAGGAGATTGTGCAGCAGGTCAGGCCGCTGATTGGGCAGGGCAAGGTCGCGGACTACATTCCGGCGCTGGCGGAAGTGCCGGCAGACCGGATGGGCATCGCCATCTGTACCCTTGACGGGCGGGAATATTATGCCGGGGACGCCGGGGAGCGTTTCTCCATCCAGTCGATCTCCAAAGTCCTGAGCCTGACGCTGGCGCTGACGCGTTATCAGGAGCATGAGATCTGGCAGCGCGTCGGCAAGGAGCCGTCGGGCCAGCCGTTTAACTCACTGGTGCAGCTGGAGCTGGAGCAGGGCAAGCCGCGTAACCCGTTCATCAACCCCGGCGCGCTGGTGGTGTGCGACATGTTGCAGACCCGCCTCAGCGCCCCGCGCCAGCGGATGCTGGAAGTGGTGCGGCAACTCGCCGGGCAGCCTGACCTCGTCTACGACACCCGGGTAGCGCGCTCGGAGTTCGAGCACAGTGACCGCAATGCGGCCATCGCCTACCTGATGAAATCCTTCGGCAACTTTGAGAATGAGGTACTTTCGGTACTTCAGACCTATTTTAATTACTGTGCCCTGCGCATGAGCTGCCGTGAACTGGCCCGCACCTTCGTCTACCTGGCGAACCAGGGGCGGCCGCTGGCCTCAGAGACGGCGCTGCTGTCGCCGCGCCAGGCCCGGCAGATCAATGCCCTGATGGTGACGTGCGGCATGTACAACGGGGCTGGGGAGTTTGCCTACCGCGTGGGGATGCCGGGCAAATCCGGCGTTGGCGGCGGCATCATCGCCGTGGTGCCGGATGAGATGTGTATTGCGGTGTGGTCGCCGGAACTCGATCCGGCAGGGAACTCTTTGGCCGGCACCGCTGCCTTAGAACAGCTGGCGCAGCGGATTGGCCGCTCAATTTTTTAATCTGCCGCCTTGGGGGCGACAGGAGAGGGAGAACGATGAAACTGAAAAGCGCATTAACATATGGCCTGTGTGCCGCCGCAATGCTGACTGCCGTGCAGGCGCAGGCGGAATACCAGTGCAACGTCAAACCGCAGGATGACATCGTCATCACCCCGCAAACGGTGCAGGTGGTGGGGGCCAGCGGCAACTTTACCATTTCGCCGACCGGTGACATCAACAACAACGGCAAGCGGATGGATCTGGACACGCTGCAACGCCAGAAAGCGGTGGATTATCAGGGCGCGCTGCGCCGTGACCTGCCGTGGATCGACACCGGTGCGCAACAGCATCTGGAGAAGGCGCGCGTGGCGCTGGACAAGGTGATCGTCGAGCAGCTCGGCAGTGACAGCAATGTGCGCACCCGCCTGACGACCCTGAACGGCCAGCTCAAGCAGCAGATGAACCGCATCCTTGAGCACCGCGACGGTGGGCTGGTGTTCCACCACCAGGCGATTTCGCAGGTCGAAGAGGACGGCAAACGCATTGTGCAGCAGAGCATGGGCGGCGTATTGCAGGACAGCCTGAACGAAATGGGCGTCAAGCAGGCGTCCGGTTCCTCCGACAACCCGTTGCAGGCGGTGATGGGCAACCTGGGCGGCCTGCAACAGGCGATTCAGGCCGAGTGGAGCAATCAGGAGCAGGATTTCAGCCAGTTCGGCCACGAAGTCTGTAACCGCGTCACCGCGCTGGAAAACCAGCGTGCCGGGCTGCTCAGCAGCCTGAAATAACCCGCCGGATAACGCACAATAAAAAACGGGCGTCCCTCACAGGACGCCCGTTTTTGTCTCAGTGCGGTTTACGCCTCGTCCGGCAGGAACAGCTCCAGCAGCGAGTTCAGGAACAGTTTGCCGTGCGGCGTGATCTGCCATGCGTCGGCGGTTTCGGTGATGTAATTCTGCTTCAGCGCCTCATCCAGCGGGGCGCGCACCACGCTCTCCGGCAGGCCGGTAAAGGCCGCGAACTCGGCGCGCGGGGCCGGTTCCAGCAGGCGGAAGCGGTTCATAAAGAACTCAAACGGCATGTCGGCTGCCGCCACCGGCTGCCGCTTGTCCAGATAGCGCCCCTGCATATAGCCGCGCGGGTGGCGGGTTTTGCTGGTGCGGATAACGCTGCCGTCCGGCAGGGAGATCTTGCCGTGTGCGCCGCAGCCGATGCCGAGGTAGTCACCAAAGCGCCAGTAGTTGAGGTTGTGCTGACACTGGTAACCCGGTTTGGCATAGGCCGAGGTCTCATACTGCCGGTAGCCCGCCGCGGTGAGCAGTTCATCCCCTTTTTCAAAGATGTCCCACAGGGCGTCATCATCCGGCAACACCGGCGGCCGTGAGGCAAACAGCGTATTGGGTTCGATGGTGAGCTGGTACCACGACAGGTGCGGCGGGTTGAGGGCGATCGCCTGGCGTAGATCGTCCAGCGCCTCTTCCAGCGACTGGTCCGGCAGGCCGTGCATCAAATCGAGGTTAAAGCTGCGCAGGCCGAGGCTTTCCGCCAGCCGGGCGGCGCGTTTGGCCTCGTCCGGGCCGTGGATGCGGCCCAGTCGCGTCAGCTTTTCGGCGCTGAAACTCTGCACCCCAATCGAGATACGGTTCACGCCGGCGCGCTGATAGCCGCTGAAGCGGTCAGCCTCTACGGTGCCGGGGTTGGCTTCCATGGTGATTTCGGCATCCGCGGCCAGCGGCAGGCGCGCACGCACGCCGTCCAGCAGCGTCTGCATCGCTTCGGCGCTTAACAGGCTCGGCGTGCCGCCGCCGATAAAGATCGTACTGAGGGTGCGTCCTGCAACGTCAGGCACGTCCATGTCCAGATCCGCCAGCAGGTGCGCCACGTAGTCGTCGTGCGGCACCTCGCCCTTCAGGGCGTGGGAGTTGAAATCGCAGTAGGGGCATTTCTGCACGCACCACGGGATATGGATATAGAGGCTGAGCGGCGGCAGGTTATGCATGTTTCATCGCATCCAACAGTTGTGACAGCGCCCGGCCGCGGTGGGACACGGCGCGCTTCTCTTCTCGCGTCAGGGTGGCGGCGGTTTTGCCCGCTTCCGGCGCGAAGAAGATCGGATCGTAGCCGAAGCCGTGGGTGCCTTCGGCGGCGAAGGTGATTTCACCCGGCCAGCTGCCGTGGCAGACCAGCGGCGTCGGGTCATCGGCATGGCGCAGGTAAACCAGCACACAGTGGAACTGCGCCTGGCGCTGCCCGGCGGGCACATCGCTGAGCGCTGCCAGCAGCTTCTCCAGATTCTGCTGGTCGCTGGCGTCTTCACCGGCGTAGCGGGCAGAGTAGATGCCCGGCGCGCCGCCGAGGGCGTCCACCGCCAGCCCGGAGTCGTCGGCAATCGCCGGCAGGCCGGTAATGCGGGACGCATGGCGCGCCTTGAGGATCGCGTTTTCAATAAAGGTCAGGCCGGTCTCTTCCGCCGACTCAACACCCAGATCGGTCTGGGCGACCACATCCAGGCCAAACCCGGCCAGCAGATGGGCCAGCTCGCGCACTTTGCCGGCGTTACCGGTGGCGAGAACAACTTTTTGCATGGGGTATCCTGCGTTAAATAGGGATGCCGCCGGAGCGGCATCAGGGGACAAGCAGCGCGGCCACGTCAGCCGGGATCTGCTGCGGCGCAATAATGCGGACCTGTTTGTGGCGGCCAAGCTCACCTTTTTCGATGATCACCTGGCCTTTGGCCACCCGGAACTGTTTGGCGAGAAATTTCACCAGATGGGCATTGGCCTGCCCATCCACCGGCGGGGCAGTAATGGCGACTTTCAGTTCGTCGCCATGTAACCCGACAAGCTGGTCGCGGCTCGATTTCGGCTGAATATATAGCCTGAGCACCAGCCCGTCCAGTTGCGCGGTCACTGCACTCACAGCAGGAACCAGAGCTGCCCGAACAGATCCATGCCCAGGTAGTTGAGCATATAGAGAATTAATACCACCACCATCGCGGAAAAATCGATGCCGCCCATCGCCGGGATAACGCGGCGGATCGGGGCCATCAGCGGTTCGGTCAGCTGCATCAGCACGTAGTCCATCGGGCTGCTGCCGCGGCTGACCCAGCTCATGATCGAGCGGATAATGATCATCCAGAACACCAGATAACCGGCTGACTTAAGCACCGAGATCAGGCCAAACAGCAGATTATAAGGGCTGAGCGAGATGCCGCCGACCTGGATCAACAGCAGCAGCGGGTACTTGATGGTCATCAGCAGAAACGCCAGCAGCAGCGAGGCGCTGTCTACCGGCCCGAGGGACGGCACCACGCGGCGCAGCGGCCCGACGATAGGCTGGGTGATCTTTACCACAAACTGCGAAAACGGGTTGTAGAAGTCGGTGCGCGCCCACTGCATCCAGATGCGCAGCAGCAGCACCATCACGTAGAGGTCGACCAGGGTTTTGACCAGAAAAGTCAGCGTCAGCATAAATTACCTTGTTCCTGTGATTAAAACTGTTTTTCCATATCCTGAGCGCGGGCGATGGCGGCCTGCATGGCGCTGGCGACGATCTCCGGCAATTTCTGCTCATTCATGACCCGGAGCGCTTCCGCCGTGGTGCCGCCTTTCGACGTCACGCGCTCGCGCAGCGTGCCGATGGAAACCTCCGGGCTGGCTTCCACCAGGGCTGCTGCCCCGCTGGCCGCCTGCTGCACCAGCAGGCGCGCTTTGTCTGCCGGAAAGCCCTGGCGCTCCATCTCCTGCTGCATCGCTTCCATAAACAGGAAGAAGTAGGCCGGGGCGCTGCCGGCGGCGGCGATCACCTGATTGATGCCGTGCTCATCCTCTACCCAGCAGATTTTGCCCACGGATTCCATCAGCGCGGCGGTGAAATCGCGATCCTCCGCGGTGACGTACTCCGGCGCGTACAAGCCGCTCATGCCTTTGCCGACCAAAGACGGCGTATTCGGCATGATGCGCACGATATTGAGCTGTTCACCCAGCAGCGCGCAGAAGCGCTCCACCGTGACCCCGGCGGCAATCGACAGCACCAGCTTGCCGCTGAAGTCCACCTGACTGCGCAGCGCGCCGCACACTTCCGCCATCAATTGCGGTTTCACTGCCAGCACCACCACGCCCGCCTCGGCGGCGCAGGCGGCGTTGTCGCTGCGGCTGTGCACGCCATAGCGTTCTGCCAGGGCATCGCGATGGGTAGCGGACGGGGCGCAGACGCTGATCAGATCGGCCGGGTAGCCGCCTTCCACCAGTCCGGCGACGATGGCGCCCGCCATGTTACCAGCACCAATAAAGGCAATGTTGCGATGTTGCATGGGACTCCTTGTTGGGGTTATGCCGCTTAGTCAGTTTCGCGCCGGGCATCATCCCGGCGCGGTCAGGGTGAGGTTACTGGGGCGCGCCGTAGTCCCGCGCGCCGAAAATCGCGGTGCCGATGCGAACCATAGTGCTGCCCGCCGCAATCGCCGCGGGCATATCGTCTGTCATGCCCATCGACAGCGTGTCCGCCTGCGGGTGGCGCGCCTGTAACGCCGCCAGCGCGTCGGCCATCCCGCGGAACACCGCCAGCTGGCGCGCGTAGTCACTTTCCGGGGCCGGGATCGCCATCAGCCCGCGCAGCCGCAGGTTGGGCAACGCGGCCACCGCGTCAGCCAGTGCAGGTAATTCCGATAAAGGAATGCCCGCCTTGCTGGCTTCGTCACTGATGTTGACCTGAATCAGCACATTGAGCGGCGGCAGTGAGGCGGGGCGCTGTTCATTCAGCCGGGTGGCGATCTTCAGCCGGTCTACGGTGTGGCACCAGGCAAAGTGCTCCGCCACCAGACGGCTTTTATTGGATTGCAGCGGCCCGATAAAGTGCCAGACCAGCTCTGTCGCCAGCGGGTGTCCGGCGAAGTGGTGGATCTTGTCCACGCCCTCCTGCACATAGTTTTCCCCAAAGGCGCGCTGCCCGGCAGCCATCGCTTCTTCGAGCGCACTCGCAGGTTTGGTTTTACTCACGGCAAGCAGCGTAATTTCTTTGGCATCCCGCCCGCATTCTGCGGCAGCGGCGGCGATACGGCGGCGAACATCCTGTAGATTGTGCTCAATCGTACTCATAGTGGCTCAGGCGTCGTGACATGGATATCAATGAATGGGTGGCCCTTAGTGTAAAGCATAATGCCTCCGATCTGCACCTCTGTACCGGACATCCGCCCATCTGGCGGCAGGACGGCAGCTTGCGGTGCGGGGAGGGCGTTCCCCCGCTCACCGCCGCCCAGCTGGCGCAGTGGTGTGAACCCTGGCTTGACGGGGCGCAGCGGCAGGCGCTGGAGACCCACGGCCAGCTTGATGCCGCGCTGACGTTGCCGGGCGGGCAGCGCTTCCGTGCGCATCTGTTCCACCAAAGCAACGGGCTTTCCGCTGCGCTGCGGCCGTTGCCGGTGGCCTGCCCGACGCCCGCTGCCCTGGGCGCGCCGCCGGTGCTGCTGGAGTGGGTTACGGCGGAGGATGGGCTGATCCTGGTGACCGGGGCCACCGGCAGCGGCAAATCCACCACACTGGCGGCGCTGGTCGGCCACCTCAACCGCCACCATGCGCGGCACATCATCACACTGGAAGACCCGATCGAATTCCTGCACCCAAGCGACTGCTGCCTGATCCAGCAGCGGGAGATCGGGCTGCACTGCGCGACCTTTGCACAGGGGCTGCGCGGGGCGCTGCGGGAAGACCCGGACGTGATTCTGCTCGGCGAGCTGCGGGATGCGGAGTCGATCCGGCTGGCGCTGACGGCAGCGGAAACCGGCCACCTGGTGCTGGCAACATTGCATACCCGCAGCGCGGCGCAGGCGGTAGACCGGCTGGTGGATGTGTTCCCGGCAGAGGAGAAAGCCTTTGCCCGCGCGCAGCTGGCGGGCAGCCTGCGGGCGGTGGTGGCGCAGATGCTGTGTGCCACGGCGGGCGGCGGGCGCACGGCACTGTTTGAGACGCTGGCCGCCACCCCGGCAGTAAGCAACCTGATCCGCGAGGGCAAAACCCACCAGTTGCCCGGCCTGTTACAGACCGGCGCGCAGGCCGGGATGCAGACCTTCGCCCAGCACCGGAAACAGCGGGAAGCCGAAGGCGTGGTATTCGCTGAGTAGTGAACGGGCGGGAGGAAGGGGCTGATAAGGGCGGAAAACAGGCGCTGGAAATGGGGTGATGGAAACGAGGTGAGGGGGGAACAGGCGTTAGAAAAGAGGTGGCTGAAAACGGCAGTCAGCGCGGCGGCAGGCACACGGCGCGCTGATACCGGAGGTTAACCGTAATGGTTTTCGAACCAGCTTTCGAGGATCACCACGGCGGAGGCGGAATCCACGCTGCCTTTGTCCAGCGCGCGGAAACCGCCGCTGCTGAACAGGTGGGCACGGGCCTCTACGGTGCTTAACCGCTCATCATGCAGCTCGACCTGCACGCCAAAGCGGCCATGCAGGCGGTTGGCAAACTTGCGCGCCCGGGCGGTCAGCGGTTGCTCGGTACCGTCCATGTTCAGCGGCAGGCCCACGATCACCAGATCGGGTTGCCACTCTTTCAGCAACTTCTCGATCTTCTGCCAGTCGGGGGTGCCGTCCTGCGCTTTGAAGGCGGACAGGGCGCGGGCGGTGCCGGTTATCTCCTGGCCGATGGCGGCACCGATGCTTTTGGTGCCGAAGTCAAAGGCGATTAAGGTGCGCTGGCTCATCAGGCGTGGCCCGCCTGGGTCGCAATGTTGGTGATGTCGATGCCGAGACGGCGGCCGGCTTCACGCCAGCGGTCAGCGACCGGCACCGTGAACAGAATATCGACGCTGGCTTCGGAGGTCAGCCAGGCATTTTCCAGCAACTCTTTCTCCAGTTGCCCCTGCTCCCAGCTGGCGTAACCCAGCGCCACCAGCACCTCTTCCGGCTGGTCAAGGGTGCCCAGGGTTTCCAGCACGTCTTTGGAGGTGGTGATCATCGTCTTGTCAGAAATCAGGATGCTGGAGCCGAAGCTCTCACGTGGGGTATGCAGGATGAAGCCGCGATCTTCTGCCAGGGGGCCGCCGGAAAAGACCGGCTTGTCCAGGCGGATGGCGGGGTCGCGGGCAACCGGGGCGATATTGAGTTTTTCCAGCACACCTTCCACGGTGAGCTGCTCAATCGGCTTGTTAATCACCAGACCCATCGCGCCTTCTTCATTGTGCTCACAGATATACACAACGGCACGTTTGAATTGCGGATCGTCCAAAGAGGGCATGGCAATAAGAAAGTGATGCTGTAAATTCATTATAGTTTGGAGGTTTCGCGGGGTTAAAGGGTACACGATCTGTAGTATGCGGTGTATGGCAGAGCAAGTCACTGGCCGCATTCTGAAAAGGCGGCCAGTTTCCGGGCTTTCAGGCGTTAGCGGGCGGCCAGGCGCTTCTCAATGGCATCCATCAGCATCCCGGTGATGGAGATCGGGAACGCGGCTTCGATTTCACGGGCGCAGGTCGGGCTGGTGACGTTAATTTCCGTCAGGCGATCGCCGATGATATCCAGACCCACAAAGATCAGGCCTTTCTGCTTCAGGATCGGCGCCACAGTACGGGCGATCTGCCAGTCAGATTCGCTCAGCGGGCGGGCTTCGCCACGGCCACCGGCCGCCAGGTTGCCGCGCGTCTCACCTTGTGCCGGAATACGCGCCAGGCAGTAAGGCACCGGCTCGCCGTCCACCACCAGCACACGCTTGTCGCCTTCCTTGATGGCCGGCAGGTAGTTTTGCGCCATGCAGTAACGGCTGCCGTGCTCGGTCAGGGTTTCGATGATCACGGATACGTTCGGGTCATCCTGCTTCACGCGGAAGATGGAGGCACCGCCCATGCCGTCCAGCGGCTTGAGGATCACATCGCCGTGCTCCTGGTGGAAGTTGCGCAGGTGCGCCTTGTCGCGGCTGACGAGCGTGTCCGGCGTCAGTTCCGGGAACCAGGCGGTGAACAGCTTTTCGTTGCAGTCACGCAGGCTCTGCGGCTTGTTGACGATCAGCGTGCCTTTGTCTTCCGCGCGCTCCAGGATGTAGGTGGCGTAGATGAACTCGGTGTCGAACGGCGGGTCTTTACGCATCAGGATGGTGTCCAGCTGGTGCAGCGGGATGTCCTGCTCGCCGCCAAACTGGTACCACTGTTCGTAATTCTGCTCCACGCTCAGCAGGCGGGTGCGCGCCCGCGCTTCACCGCCGCGCAGGTAGAGGTCGTTCATTTCCATGTAATGGATTTCCCAACCGCGGCGCTGTGCTTCCAGCAGCATGGCAAAGCTGGTGTCTTTTTTAATGTTGATGGAGGAAATCGGGTCCATCACGATGCCGAGCTTGATCATTCTCTCTCCTTTAACCCAGGTCGCCAAAGCGCACCTGGAGTGCAGTTATCGCTGTGAGCGCGGTAGTTTCGGTACGTAAAACGCGTGGCCCCAGCAGGATGTCGGTAAAGCCCACCGTGGCGGTCATGGCGATTTCGTCTGACGATAATCCCCCTTCCGGGCCAATCAGCAAGCGAACTTTTTTCACCGGCAGGGGCAGGGTGTTAATACTCTGGCTGGCGCGCGGGTGCAGGTTCAGCTTCAGGCTGTCATCCTGCTCGCGGCACCACGCCTCAAGGGTCATCGCCTCACGGATCAGCGGAATGCGGTTACGGCCGCACTGTTCACAGGCGGCCACGGCGATCTTCTGCCACTGCTGGATCTTTTTCGCCAGCCGATCGCCGTCCAGTTTAACCCCGCAGCGCTCGGAAAACAGGGGGGTAATTGTGCTGACACCCAGCTCAATCGACTTCTGGATGGTGAACTCCATCTTCTCCCCGCGCGACATCACCTGGCCGAGATGCAGGTCAAGCGGTGACTCCACATCCTGCACCACGCCCGCGCCCAGGCGTACCTGTACGCTTTTCTTCTCTACCTGGGTAATCTCCGCAGGAAAGACCTGGTTGCTGCCGTCAAAAAGGTGCAGTTGCTGGCCTGCGGTCATGCGCAGCACGCGGCCGACATGGTTGGCGGCCTCATCGCTCAGCGTGAGGGTGCTGCCGGAGTGCAGCGGTTCCGGATGATAAATGCGGGGAATACGCATAACGGGGTTCAACGTCCTGTGTGACATAAGGGAGGCCGCAGTACGGCGCAACGGGCGCGCAGCGGCTCTGGCCCTGCGCGCGGAATGCCTAGTGTAGGTTAGCCTTTTCGCTGCTGGCAAGCCTGCTGCACATAGGGGTTGTGGTTGCCCTGTACGGCGGCGATGCGGTTGTCCCGCGTGCACTCCCAGTCGGTGACCGGGTAGAGGCGGTTCCAGACGTCAAACAGCTGGGTTTGCTGGCTGGAGAGGCGCAGCTGGTAGTGGTCACGCATGTAGAAATAAGTACGGGCGATGGCACCCCGGGCGCGGGCCGGTGGCTCGGCGCTCTTGTCTTTGAAGTCTACTTTCATTTCACAGCGGCCGTACTGGCCTTCACCGCCGCGCCACTGGTTATACATGAAGTTCCCGCGGTCGCCGTTCACTTCGCCGACGGACGGTTCCAGGTTGTGCAGGTCAGTTTCCATCTGGCGGTAGACCGGATCTTTCACACAATTTTTACGCCCGCCGTCCTGCCAGCACTGGCGCTGGTGGCCGAACTGCCAGGCCGGCACCACATGCTCCCATTCAATACGGTTGGCGCGTAGGGCGCTTTTGCGCACCTGATAGCCGCAGGAGGCGAGATCGGGGATGCCCTTTTTGCCCTGCCAGGTGATTTTGCAGCCGCAGTAGAAATCGCCGGGCGCGTCCTGGTGAATCTTTGCCGCTTCCGCCTTGGCCTGGCTGAAGTTGTTAATCTCTTTGCTGACGCCGGTAAGCGGCAACAGGGCACCGGTAAGAAGCAGGGTAACGATAATTTTGCGGGACATATTCCAAAACTGCCTGAGGGGAAAAGTGCGAGAGTAACGGATGTGTAACACGGTGGCAAATCAGCGGCCCCGTTTTTACGGCGCGGTCACGCAAGGTCAGGTGGGTGTATCCCCGGCCGGGTGCAGAGTGCGGCCGCAGCGGCGGCAGCGATACTCCGCTTCGTTGCGCAGCACGCGGTTATGGCGGCGCAGCGTCAGCTCGTGATGCTGGCAGCCGCACTGGTAGAGGAAGGTTTTGCTCTGGACGGAGGCAATCTCAAACTGGTGGGTACGCCGCGCCGGAACGCCCAGCACGCTCTCCATCATCCACTGCCACTGTTTGCCGTGCGGCGGCACGCGGCCGAACCGGCGGTGCACCAGCAGGTGCGCCAGTTCATGCGGAATAACTTCATCAATGAAGCGCTGCTCATTCTCCAGCAGTAATACCGGGTTGAGGCGGATCTCCCAGCGGTCAAGCCAGGCGGTGCCCGCCGAAGTGCCGCGCTGCTGGTAGAGCAGCACCGGCTCCGGGTAATCGGTGCCCAGTTGCTGGTTGGCCTGCTGCAATTTCTCGCGCAGGCAGCGCATCACCGCCTGTTGCAGGGCGATCGGGATTCGTACTGGTTTCATATCCGGCAGAATAGTGAAGCCGGCCGGTTCCGGCAATAAAAAAAGGGCGCCCCGTGGGGCGCCCTGTCAGCAGAAGCCGCGATAATCAGTCCTGAGCACCGATGTCGCGCAGCGCTTTGCCTTTCATCAGGTTGCGTTCGATGTGTTCCAGCGAGACGTTTTTGGTCTCCGGAATCAGCGCGATGGTGATGAAGATGAACACCACGTTCAGCGCGCCGTACACCCAGAAGGTGTTGGCGTTGCCGAGCGTGTCCAGCATCGTCAGGAAGGTCGCGCCCACAATCATGTTGGCAATCCAGTTGGTGGCGGTAGAGACGGTGATACCGAAATCACGCCCTTTCAGCGGCTGGATCTCAGAGCACAATACCCAGATCAGCGGGCCGGCGCTCATGGCAAAGCCGACGATGAAGATCAGCAGCATCGCGATAGCGAAGTATTTCGCCGCCATGGTCTCCACGCCGAGGTGCAGCATGGTACCCAGTACGCCCATGCCGATCGCCATGACCAGGAAGCCCAGCTTCAGGGTCGGCTTACGGCCCCAGCGGTCTACCAGGCCAATCGCAATGAAGGTCGCCAGTACGTTGACCAGCCCGACAATCACCGTGCCCCACATCTGCTGGTTGGTGCTGGCGAAACCGGCCAGGCCGAAGATTTTCGGCGCGTAGTACATGATGACGTTCATCCCGGTGAACTGCTGCATCACCTGCAACAGGATGCCGAGGTACACGGTGCGGCGGAAGTTTGAGTTGCTCTTGAACAGCGCCCAGCCGGACTGCTTGATCTTCAGGCTTTCACGGATCTCATCCAGCTCACGTTTTGCCTGCTCGCTGGTGTCACGCAGTTTTTCCAGCACCCGGCGCGCTTTTTCATTGCTGCCGCGGGCCGCCAGCCAGCGTGGGCTGTCCGGCAGGAAGAAAACGCCGATCAGCAGCAGCAGGGCAGGGATGGTGATCACGCCCAGCATCCAGCGCCATGCGCCGGTGTAGCTGAAGCCGGTATCAGAGAGGTAGGCACCCAGAATACCGATGGTGATCATCAGCTGGTACATGGAGATCATGCTGCCGCGGATCTTCTCCGGTGCGATTTCCGACAGGTAGATCGGGGCGGTGTAGGAGGCGATACCCACGGCCAGGCCCAACAGCACACGTGCAACGATCAGCACGTCCACGTTCGGGGCCAGGGCGGAAGCCAGAGAGCCAATCACAAACAGCACTGCGCCGATCATCAGACTGTATTTACGGCCAATGCGGAAGTTAAGCCAGCCACTGCCGACGGCGCCTACGGCGGCACCGAACATCATGGAACTGACCACCCACTCTTGTTGATGGTTGGTTATCTGAAACTCATTGCTGATAAACGGCAGCGCCCCGGCGATAACGCCGATGTCCAGGCCAAACAGCAGCCCAGCCAGTGCGGCAAGAAAACAAACAAAGAAAGTGATTCTGGCACTAGAGCCATTCCTTTCTTTGCTTAACGTAATGTTACTCATTGGGCCTCCAAGATGGCATGTATTAATTAGGTCGCTATGTTATTTGCCCAGTCTCGTTGATAAAGTGCGCCAGATCACACTTATGTAATCGGTTACACCTATTATAACCAGGTATATTGCTGATTAATCGAGCCTTCGCGCCCGAAATAACGGGACGAAATGCGCGCCGCAGATTATTCGTTGAAGCGCGATGAAAGAGCAATCAGATTTTGACGAAAGCTTACAAAAGAAAAATATAATTCCCTGTTTTATAAGTGACTTTTATGTGTAATCGGTTTCAGTTATCAGAGAAATACGCAAAAGGGCATGGGAAAACGTAAATATTCCCTTTTTTATTAATGGGTAAAAAAGGGGAATAAAAAGGCGGAAATCAAAAGCTGCCCCTTTCCTAGGCCGCCAACCACCTGAAAAAAGCCGGGCAATAAATAATAAAAAACCCCGGCAGTTCCCTGCCGGGGTCATCATTCATGCAGAAACTTACTTCAGGCCGGCAGCATCACGCAGTTGCGCGGCTTTGTCGGTTTTTTCCCATGGGAAGTGCTCGCGGCCAAAGTGGCCATAGGCGGCAGTTTCTTTGTAGATCGGGTGCAGCAGGTCCAGCATCTGGATCAGGCCGTAAGGGCGCAGGTCGAAGAACTCACGCACCAGCAGGGTCAGTTGCTCGGTAGGCACTTTCTCAGTCCCGAAGGTTTCAACCATGATGGAGGTCGGTTCCGCCACGCCGATGGCGTAGGAGACCTGAATCTCACAACGGTCAGCCAGGCCGGCCGCCACGATGTTTTTCGCCACGTAACGCGCCGCATAGGCCGCAGAGCGGTCAACTTTGGACGGGTCTTTGCCGGAGAAGGCACCGCCGCCGTGACGGGCCATGCCGCCGTAGGTGTCAACGATGATTTTACGGCCGGTCAGGCCACAGTCGCCCATCGGGCCGCCGATCACAAAACGGCCGGTCGGGTTGATGAAGAATTTGGTGCTGGTGCTGAGCCACTCTGCCGGCAGAACCGGTTTGATGATCTCTTCCATCACCGCTTCCTGCAGCTCTTTCTGGCCGATCTCTTCTGCGTGCTGGGTAGAGAGCACCACGGCGTCGATGCCGACAATTTTGCCGCCGTCATATTGGAAGGTGACCTGGCTTTTTGCATCCGGGCGCAGCCACGGCAGGATGCCGCTCTTGCGCACTTCAGCCTGGCGCTGCACCAGACGGTGGGCATAGGTGACCGGGGCCGGCATCAGCACGTCGGTTTCATTGGTGGCGTAGCCAAACATCAGGCCCTGGTCACCGGCACCCTGTTCCAGCGGGTCAGAACGGTCAACGCCCTGGTTGATGTCCGGGGACTGTTTGCCGATGGCACTCAATACGGCGCAGGAGTTGGCATCAAAGCCCATGTCAGAATGAACATAACCAATTTCACGCACGGTGTTACGGGTGATCTCTTCGATATCGACCCAGGCGCTGGTGGTGATCTCGCCGCCTACCATGACCATGCCGGTTTTGACATAGGTTTCACACGCCACGCGTGCTTTCGGATCCTGCTCGAGGATGGCGTCAAGAACGGCGTCAGAAATCTGATCGGCAATCTTGTCCGGATGTCCTTCTGAAACAGATTCGGACGTAAAGAGGTGTTTAGCCATTATCTTCTTCACCTTGAGAAACGGGTTAAGTAATTACTGTGCGGCACAGGGCATGCCGGATAAGAGGTGAGCGCAGCTCCCCTGGGTCTGAAATGCATCCCGCACTGCCCGCAGACGAGCCGATCAACAGTTCATTGGTTAACCACGATAGACGGATTAACATCTGGACGGCTATTTTAGGTCAGCTTTTGGCCGGATTGCCAGTGCTTTTTTTGCAAGGTTGTTACAGCAAAGCGCGCGCCGCTGCACAAGGCGTCGCCTGAAACGTTGCGGCACACATTTTCATTTTGCATTTTCAGGCTGATACCGGTATAACCAGCGCGCATCGGGCACCCGTCCGACCCTGTTAATTATTTCTTAGAGGCTTGGCTGCCAACCCGGCAGCGTGCGTGGAGGTGGTGAGATTAATGACCCGCTGTTTACCGGTTGTTACATTTATGCAGCTGCGGCATCGCGTGATGTCACTCGCCACGGCAACCTGCCTCTCCTCTTTGTCTTCGACATCTGAACGGTGTTATCCCCCTCTGGGTGCAACCCAGGATTCCCGGGCCGGCAAGCCTGGATCACTCCCCTGAACCTTTAGTCTGCGCTGTTATCCCCGCAGGCCGGAGACGTCGTTTCTGACGCTTCAACTTCCGTATAACCGGCATAACGCCGGAATAATTCGCCTCGAGAGTCGAGGTTTGAAGCAGGTGTTTTACACTTAAAGGGGTGTTAACGCCCTTACACCGCCTTCCCAGCAGCGTTTTATCCTGCGTGGAGGGGCATGGTGTGGGTTGTTCTCATCGATTATTACTGTGATAGTGGCTGGCCATGTTGTCAGTACAGAATAAGAGGCAAATGATGTCTGATGATATGTTGCACCACCGTCCGTCCTTGTCGGGCGAACCTATTTCTTTGCGCTCCATGCAGGAGGTTGCCGTGAATGACCGGAATGCCAGCAAAATGCTGCGCACGTATAATGTCGCCTATTGGGGCAACAACTATTATGACGTCAACGAACGGGGCCACATCAGTGTCTGCCCGGATCCGGACGTGCCTGAAGCGCGGGTTGACCTGGCAGAGCTGGTCAAGGAGCTGCGTGAAGAAGATGGCCAGCGCCTGCCCGCGCTGTTCTGTTTCCCGCAGATCCTGCAACACCGTTTGCGCTCGATTAATGCGGCGTTCAAACGCGCACGCGAGTCGTTTGGTTATCAGGGCGGCTACTTCCTGGTCTACCCGATCAAGGTAAACCAGCACCGCCGCGTGATTGAGTCGCTGATCAATTCCGGCGAACCGCTGGGGCTGGAGGCCGGTTCCAAGGCGGAACTGATGGCAGTGCTGGCGCACGCCGGCATGACCCGTTCAGTGATTGTGTGCAACGGCTACAAAGACCGCGAATATATCCGCCTGGCGCTGATTGGCGAGAAGCTGGGCCATAAGGTCTATCTGGTCATCGAGAAGATGTCTGAGATCAATATGGTGCTGGAAGAAGCGGAACGCCTGAATGTGGTGCCGCGCCTGGGCGTGCGTGCCCGCCTGGCCTCCCAGGGCTCCGGCAAGTGGCAGTCCAGCGGCGGTGAAAAATCCAAATTCGGCCTCGCAGCGATCCAGGTACTGAAGCTGGTGGAAACCCTGCGTGAGGCCGGCCGCCTCGACAGCCTGCAACTGCTGCACTTCCACCTCGGCTCGCAGCTGGCGAACATCCGTGACATCGCCACCGGGGTGCGTGAGTCGGCGCGCTTCTATGTGGAATTGCACAAACTCGGCGTGAACATCCAGTGCTTCGACGTCGGCGGCGGCCTGGGCGTAGACTATGAAGGCACGCGCTCGCAGTCTGACTGCTCGGTGAACTATGGCCTGAATGAGTACGCCAACAACGTGATCTGGGGCATCGGCGAAGCCTGTAATGAGCATAACCTGCCGCACCCGACGGTGATCACCGAGTCCGGCCGTGCCGTGACCGCGCACCACACGGTGCTGGTGTCCAACGTCATTGGCGTGGAGCGCAACGAGTTCAGTGATGATCCGCTGCCGCCGCCGGAAGATGCGCCGCGTGCGCTTGAGAGCCTGTGGAACACCTGGCAGGAGATGCACGACCCGGCCAACCGCCGCTCGCTGCGCGAATGGCTGCATGACAGCCAGATGGATCTGCACGACGTCCACACCCAGTATGCCCACGGGATGCTTGACCTGACCAACCGCGCCTGGGCTGAACAGCTCTACCTGAACATCTGCAACCTGATCCAGCAGCAGCTTGACCCGAGCAACCGTGCGCACCGCCCGATTATCGATGAGTTGCAGGAGCGCATGGCGGACAAGTTCTACGTCAACTTCTCGCTGTTCCAGTCAATGCCGGATGCGTGGGGGATCGACCAGCTGTTCCCGGTGCTGCCGCTGGAAGGGCTGGACCAGCCGCCGGAGCGCCGCGCCGTGCTGCTCGACATCACCTGTGACTCCGACGGCACCATTGATCACTATGTTGACGGTGACGGCGTGGCCGCCACCATGCCGATGCCGCCTTACGACCCGGAGAACCCGCCGGTGCTGGGCTTCTTTATGGTCGGCGCGTACCAGGAGATCCTGGGCAACATGCACAACCTGTTTGGGGATACCGCCGCAGTGGATGTGTTTGTGTTCCCGGACGGCAATGTTGAAGTGCAGCATTCCGATGACGGCGACACCGTGGCCGACATGCTGGAATATGTGCAACTTGACCCGAAAGTGCTGCTGGCTCGTTTCCGTGATCAGGTCAAAGAGACCGATCTGGATGACGCGCTGCAAAGCGAATTCCTGGAAGAGTTTGAAGCCGGTCTGTACGGCTACACCTACCTGGAAGACGAGTAACCTGATAACAGTCCCCTCTCTGCCGCGCCTGCGGGCGGGGAGGGAATTTTTTTACACCCGCATCCCGGCCGCGCCGGGGTGGATAATAAAGAGGATGAACGATGAGCACTTTGGGACATCAACCCGATAACTCTCTGGTTTCCAATGCATTTGGTTTTCTGCGTTTTCCGGTAAACTTCCAGCCGTATGACAGCGACGCAGAGTGGGTCATTACCGGTGTGCCGTTCGACATGGCGACTTCCGGCCGTTCCGGCTCCCGCCTCGGCCCGGCGGCGATCCGTCAGGTGTCGGTAAACCTGGCGTGGGAAGGCAAACGCTGGCCGTGGAGTTTTGACCTGCGCGAGCGCCTGAACGTGGTGGACTGCGGTGACCTGGTGTTTAACTTCGGCGACGCCCAGGACTTCACCGACAAGCTGCAGGCCCACGCGGAAAAACTGCTGGCATCCGGCAAGCGTATGCTGACTTTCGGCGGTGACCACTTCATCACCCTGCCGCTGCTGCGTGCCCACGCCAAACAGTTCGGCAAAATGGCACTGCTGCATTTCGATGCGCACACCGACACCTACTCCAACGGCAGCAAATTCGACCACGGCACCATGTTCTTCCATGCGCCGAACGAAGGGCTGATTGACGCTGACCGCTCCGTGCAGATCGGCATCCGTACCGAGTTCGACAAAGATCTGGGCTTCACCGTGCTCGACGCGGCACAGGTCAACGACCGCACCGTGGACGACATCCTGGCGCAGGTGAAACAGATCGTCGGCGATCTGCCGGTGTACCTGAGCTTTGACATCGACTGCCTGGACCCGGCACACGCACCGGGCACCGGCACACCGGTGATCGGCGGCCTGACCTCCGATCGCGCGCTGAAACTGGTTCGCGGCCTGAAAGATCTCGACATCAACATCGTCGGCATGGACATCGTGGAAGTCGCCCCGGCGTACGACCAGTCCGAGATCACGGCGCTGGCCGCCGCGACGCTGGCGCTGGAGATGCTCCACGTGCAGGCGGACAAAAAAGGCGCGTAATCGCGCTATTTTGCCCCTAAGAAAAAAGCAGCCGGTTGGCTGCTTTTTTTATGCCTGTGAACCGCGCTTATTTACCGGCGGCGATACGCTCACGGATATGTCTGGCGCGCGCCTCAGAAGAGGGGTGATCGCTCAGCCAGTCAAGGCCGCCGCCCTGTTCGAGTTTGGCCAGCTTTTCAAAGCTGGTGGCCAGCCCAATCGGGTCGATGCCGCGTTTTTTCAGCAGATCAAAGGAGTAGTCATCCGCTTCGGACTCCTGCTTCTGCGAGAACTGCGCGTTAACCAGTTTCTCACCGAGGTCCGCCAGCTGAGACTGGGAGAGCGCGCCGGTGATGCCGCCGAGCGCCGAGGCCGCCGTACGCGCGGCGGTGGTGCCGTAAGCCACCTGCATCGCTTTACGGGTGTGGCCCAGCGCCACGTGGCCCATCTCATGGCCGAGCACGCCTTCCACTTCGTTGTCGTCCATCAGATCCATCAGCCCGCTGTAAACGCGGATGCAGCCGTTGGCCATCGCCCAGGCGTTCACATCCTTGGTGACATAGACCTTGTAGTTCGCCGGCTGGCCGTTGATGTTGTCACCCAGCGCGGCGGCGATCTTCGCCAGCCGCTGGCTGTATTCGCTGTCCGCCGGGGCGATCTGTGCTTTTTTGTCCATCTCTTCGCAGGATTGCACGCTGAGGGTTTTGACCTGCTCATCACTCAGGGTGGCCGCCTGGTAGGCTTGCGCGCCGGATTGCAGCAAAGACTGGGAATTCATGTTCTGGCAACCGCTCAGCAGGGCAGCCATGCTGAACGCTAAAAGCGCGGGGCGCATTTTCATAGAGTTATCTTCCTGTGACATAACAAGGGAACCGGGGCGCAGCATACCCCAAACGTAAAGAAAGCGTTAAGGTAAGTAATGGGGCTGCACCGGCATAGACCATTTTTCCGAAAAAGTGCACCAGAATGGCTGACAACTTGTGATCGCCTTCACAAATGGTTTTAACGATTGCCGTTTTAATGCCGACTCTGACAAAATGCCTGACTTGATCGCTTTTTTAATCCGACCTGGAGTTGAACATGTCCTCTCGTAAAGAGCTTGCCAATGCTATCCGTGCGCTGAGCATGGATGGGGTGCAGAAAGCCAAATCCGGCCACCCCGGCGCCCCGATGGGGA
>NZ_PJZF01000128.1 GCF_002858675.1 Chimaeribacter californicus | reverse complement strand
TGTGTTGCGCCACCGGCTCCCCAGTCAGCATGGCTTCGTCTACCCAGGCTTCGCCGCGCACGATGTCACCGTCTACCGGAACCCGGTCACCGGTGGTCAGCCGCAGCGCCATTCCGGGCTGTACCTCCGCCAGCGGCAGCGTGCGTTCGCCCTGATCGTCCACGACCCGTGCGGTGGGCGGGGTCAAGTCCAGCAGCCGCTCCAGCGCCTGGGAGGATCGCTGGCGCGCACGCTGTTCGAGGGCATGGCCGAGGTTAATCAGGCCGATGATCATCACGCTGGCTTCGTAATAGAGATGGCGCGCCTGCGGCGGGAAATGCTGCGGCCACAGGTTGACGATCATCGAGTAGATCCAG
>NZ_PJZF01000127.1 GCF_002858675.1 Chimaeribacter californicus | reverse complement strand
GATGACCTCACTGATTGATGACACCCACTACCGCCGGGTGCGCCAGTTCAAACAGATGCTGGCGAGTTACCAGCGTAACCGCGACCTGGTCAGCGTTGGGGCGTATGCCGCCGGCAGCGATCCGCTGCTTGACCGCGCCATCCGCCTCTACCCGCAGATGGAAGCGCTGTTGCAGCAAGGCATTCATGAGCAGAGCGACTTTACTGCCTCCTGCGACCACCTGAACACTCTGTTGCCGAACTGACCGGCAACCCGTTTTTTCCTGTGAGGCCATGATGAACAGTCTCTCCCCGATGGGCACCCTGCGCGACCTGGCGCAAAAAGCGCTGGATCAGGCGGTCACCCAGCTTGGGCAG
>NZ_PJZF01000126.1 GCF_002858675.1 Chimaeribacter californicus | reverse complement strand
GCTGGACACCGCGCTCGATCGGCCATTCGACCCGCCCGCGTCGCCTTATCCTTTTGATGAACGTCTTTATGACCACCGGCCGCTGACGGCGTCGGAGCTGGCGGAGCAGTGCCGGGCGCTGGCGCTGGCGCACGCGATGTTGCAGGTGAGTGAGCCGTGGGTGAGGGCCTCATTGGGCTTTGTGCTGTGGGAGCGGATTAACGCCCTGCGATTGGTGCTGTAACGGCGTAAAAACAGGGCGGTGGATGAAGCCGCCCCATCAGTACGGCCTCAATAGATCAAATTACTTATAAATTTCTGCCACGCCGTGCAGCCGGTTATTACCGGAGGCTGAAAGTATTTTGTAAGAAGTTGCC
>NZ_PJZF01000125.1 GCF_002858675.1 Chimaeribacter californicus | reverse complement strand
TGATTGGCGCAACCGACGGCTTTATCCTGCGGCCGTTCCTGAATGGCGGCGCGATGCTCGGCCTGTTTGGGGCGCTGCTGTCGCTGGTGCTCTCTCAGGCGCTGGTCATGCGGCTGGAAAGCGTGGTGCTGCATGTTGCCGCGGTGTTCGGTACCACCTTCACCCTGCATGGGCTGGGCTGGGACGAAAGCCTGCTGCTGCTGCTGATTGCCGCGATGATTGGCTGGGTCGCCGCGTGGCTTGCCACGGTGCAACATTTACGGCGCTTTACACCACAATAACGATTTTTTGATATACTCTTCCCCTGCTGCTCTGATTGTGTACGCAGGGGAAGAGCCTCCACGCAGTCACCTTTCCGGCC
>NZ_PJZF01000124.1 GCF_002858675.1 Chimaeribacter californicus | reverse complement strand
AATCGGCAGGATACGCCCCAGCGCCACGCCCTGATCCATATGCAGGATCGCGGCGTAACCAATGGAGAGCGGGATCGCCCCCTCCCCTACCCCACCGGCCATGATCGGCAGAATCAGGAAGAAGAAGGTCTGGAACGGGTCCAGCCCCAACGCGAACCCGGCCGCCATCCCCACCAGCATCCCCACCAGCTCGCCACACAGCATCGGCACAAAAATCCGCAGGAAGCCCTGGATCAGCACCTCGCGGTTCATGCTCATGATGCTGCCGACAATAATGCAGCAGATGTAGAGATAGAGGATGTCAGTGGACTTATAGAAGCTGATAGTGGCGTTCACCACTACGTCCGGCAGCAGGCCGTAAT
>NZ_PJZF01000123.1 GCF_002858675.1 Chimaeribacter californicus | reverse complement strand
GTATTAAAACAGACCGTGCCAGGCTCCGCAAACCCTCGTCAGTCAAAGAGATATTTAACGCCCTCGAGCCAAAATCTTTTTCTTTTGCCCTTGAAAAAGGCATGACGCTGGATTTCCGCCAGGGCATTAACTATATCTTCTTGCTGAAAAAAGGCACCATGTCGATGGTCAGGGGAGATAATGATCTGTATGTCAAAGTCAATATCGAAAGAACGATCCTGGGCCTGGCGAATGCCATTTATGAAAACACCGGCCACTATTTTATTGCTGAAACCCGGTGCGAGCTAAGCTATATTCCCATTGCCGCCGCCAGGGATATTTTCACCGAAAGGAAGTTGTGGCAGGCGGTGTGTGAGGCGGTCACC
>NZ_PJZF01000122.1 GCF_002858675.1 Chimaeribacter californicus | reverse complement strand
CTTCGCCGCACACGCTGGCCTGCGGGTGGTCGTTGCCCAGCACCGCGCACTCAATCTCCCGGCCGGCGATGGCGGACTCCACCAGCACTTTATGGTCATAGCGGAAGGCCAGCGCCAGCGCCGTGTCATACTCCTGCGCGCTGCGTACCTTGCTGACGCCCACCGACGAGCCCTGGTTGGCGGGTTTGATAAACAGCGGCAGCCCCAGTTTCTCACTGACGCGGGCAAAATCGTGCTGCGCGGCATTGCGCCGCGTCAGCGTGACAAAGGGTGCCACCGCCAGACCGGCGTCACGCAGCAGCCGTTTGGTGACGTCTTTGTCCATGCTCAGCGCCGAACCCAGCACCCCGGCCCCGACAAACGGGAT
>NZ_PJZF01000121.1 GCF_002858675.1 Chimaeribacter californicus | reverse complement strand
CTGCGGCGCTTTGCAGCATAGAGCCGGCATCGATGCGGATCGTGCCCTGTTCAGAGACCGCATCGGCCCCCAGCATCAGGTGGGACAGTGCACGGATAACCAAATCGCCCTGGCTGGCGATGCCGCCGTAGCCATCATGCTTCTGCACGGAGATAGCGTTACCCGCCAGCGTGACATTGCCCTGATCGCTTTGAATGCCGCTCAGCATCAGGTCGCCGTCGGCAGAGATTTCAACGCCGCGCGTCCCCACCAGGCTGCCCTGGTGGCGCACGCCCACGCCGCTTTCCGTACTGATCAGCTGAATACGGCCGCCATACATGGAGCCTAAGGCGCTGCCGTCGATGGCGACTTCCGGCCGATCTTCACC
>NZ_PJZF01000120.1 GCF_002858675.1 Chimaeribacter californicus | reverse complement strand
GCCAGGGCTGGATGGTGCTGAACGGGCCGAAAAAACACGCCAAAGGCTATATCGAAGGGCTGGAGATGCTGGCGTCGATGCGCCTGTGCGCCAACGTGCCGATGCAACATGCCATCCAGACCGCGCTGGGCGGTTACCAGAGCATCAGCGAGTTTATCCAGCCGGGTGGCCGCCTGGTGGAGCAGCGCAACCGGGCATGGGAACTGATTAATGACATCCCCGGCGTCTCCTGCGTGAAACCGCGCGGCGCGCTGTATATGTTCCCGCGCATTGATGCCAAACGCTTTAATATCCATGACGACCAGAAAATGGTGCTGGATCTGCTGTTGCAGGAAAAAGTGCTGCTGGTACAGGGAACGGCGTTTAAC
>NZ_PJZF01000119.1 GCF_002858675.1 Chimaeribacter californicus | reverse complement strand
GTGGTGGTGGCCACCGGGCAGGCCACCGAACTCGGCCGGATCAACCAGATGATGGGTGAGGCGAAAGCCCAGCGCACGCCCCTGCTGCAACAGATGGATCGCCTCGGCAAAGGCATTCTGGGGCTTATCCTGCTGATGATGGCCTTCCTGTTTCTCTTTGCCTTTATCCTGCGGGATATGCCGCTGGGCGAGCTGCTGCTGGCGCTGATCAGCCTGGCCATGGCGTCGGTGCCGGAAGGGTTACCGGCGATCATCTCGATTATCCTGTCGCTCGGCGTACAGGCGATGGCACGCAACCATGCCATTATCCGCAAGTTACCCACGGTAGAGACGCTGGGGGCAATGACAGTGGTCTGTTCTGACAAAAC
>NZ_PJZF01000011.1 GCF_002858675.1 Chimaeribacter californicus | reverse complement strand
ATATAATCACCTCATTAGTTATGTCAGTTATAACCTCTGAGCGTGTCTAAATCTATTAAGCCACTACACAGACACGCTCCCGGCGTGGCTGCGACTCTCGCGGAATTATTCGCCCCATCCATGGGGCTCACCCCTTCGGGGCCAACGCTTTGCGTTGTTCAAATTGGCTCCCGGCCAATTTGTCCTGTGTGCTCGCCCGGCCCTGCGGCTCCATTCGGCAATGATTTTTACGCCCCCACCACCTCTGCAAATCTTTTGGTATGTAAGGAAATAGTAGGTAGGGGTATTCATGGATTCTTATTCCAGCGTAAAGGCGCAATATTCGCTATGCTGTCGCCCTTTATTCAGCGGCAACAGGAGTCTGCATGCCCGTTCCCCCCGCACTGCTTGAACTAAACAGCGTCAGTTACCGCCTTAACGATCGCCCCCTGCTTCAGGCCCTCTCCTTTTCCCTTGCCCCCGGCGAGTTTGTGATGCTGCGCGGCCCATCCGGCAGCGGCAAAAGTACCCTGCTGAAGCTGATGGCCTCGATGCTGACGCCTGACAGCGGCCGCATCCTGTTTACCGGGCAGGACATCGCCGCGCTTGACCCGGTCGCCTACCGGCGGCAGGTCTCGTACGGTTTCCAGTCGCCGCAACTGTTCGGCGACACCGTGCGGGACAATCTGGCGTTTCCTTACCTGATCCGCAACCTGCCGGTGGATGAGGCGAGGATCCGTGACGGGCTGGCGCAGGCCGCGCTGCCGGAGGCGACCCTGACGAAGCCGGTCACGGCGCTCTCCGGCGGTGAAAAACAGCGGGTGGCGCTGCTGCGCAACCTGCAGTGTATGCCGCGCGTGCTGCTGCTTGATGAAGTGACCAGCGCGCTGGATGAGGAGAACAAACAGCGGATCGGCGCGTTTATCCGCCACGAGACGCGCCAACACCGCACCGCCGTGGTGTGGGTCAGCCACGACCGGCAGGAAGAATGCCAGGCTGACCGGGTGCTGTGGCTGGAAAACCAGCACGTCACTGACCTTCCCCCCTCTGCCGTGGAGCAACCATGACTCACCCTGCGATAACCAACAGTTCCCTGATAATGGCACTGGGTCTGGTGCTGGTTGCCCTGCTGGTCAGCCGCCGTGAAAAACTCGGGCTGGAAAAAGAGATGATCTGGAGCATCATCCGGGCCGTGGTGCAGCTGGTGCTGGTCGGCTACGTGCTGAAAACCCTCTTCGCGCTGGACAACACCTGGCTGACGCTGCTGATGGTGCTGTTCATCTGTTTCAACGCGGCGCTCAATGCGCGCAAGCGCAGCCGTAACCTGCCGCACGCGTTCACGATCTCGTTTGCGGCCATCGGGGTGGCCACCGGGCTGACGCTGGCGCTGCTGCTCGAAAGCGGCGCAATTGCCTTCCTGCCAATGCAGGTGATCCCTATCACCGGCATGATCGCCGGTAACGCGATGGTCGCGGTGGGCCTCTGCTATACCCAGCTCCGCCAGCGTTTCCGCGACCAGCAACAACAGGTGCTGGAGATGCTGAGCCTCGGCGCAGCCCCCGGCCAGTCGTCACGCGCCATTCTGCGCGGCAGCATCCGCGCGGCGCTGATCCCGACCGTGGACGCGGCGAAAACCGTGGGGCTGGTGAGCCTGCCGGGCATGATGTCCGGGCTGATTTTTGCCGGGGTCGATCCGGTGATGGCGATTAAGTACCAGATCATGGTGACCTTTATGCTGCTCTCCACCGCCAGCCTGGCGGCGATCATCGCCGGTTACCTCGCCTGCCGCACCTTCTTCAATGCCCGGCAACAGCTTACCCTGCCCGGCACGGAGTAACGGCGGATACGGATTAACGGATCGTGAGGCGGTACTTCTGCAGCAGCCCCAGCGCCGCCTCCAGCGGCAGCGAGACCTCGTTGATGGCGTTGCTTTCGGCGTCCAATACCAGCCCTTCGCTGTCGAGGAAATTGGCCCCGTTCAGGCAGCAGTGCTCAAAGGTGGTGTGGATGAACTCGCTGCCGGTGAAATTGCTTTTGCGCAGGTCACAGCGGGTGAACTGGGTGTCGATCAGGTTGCAGTGGGAGAACTCAATCTCCGGCAGGCTGTTGCCGTGGAAAGTGTTGTAGATAAGTTTGCTGCCGGTCATGCAGAAAGAGAGTGGAAAGTTGAGGCTTTCCCATTGGATGCCGAGCACTTTGCACGCCTGAAAACGCACCGACAGCACTGAAAGGTGCTGGTGCGTGAGGTTGGTCAGGCTGCAATTGATAAACTCGCACTGTTCAAACGAACAGGAGGCGAGCGCCAGCGAGGAGAAATCACACCCTTCGAAGGTGCACTGGTAGAAGCCCAGCCCGCTGATGCGTTTATCTTTAATCCGCAGTGATCTGAAATGCCGGTTCTCGACCGGGCGATAGTGGCGCATAAATACGTACCTGTCCTTTGCCGGGAATGGCGGGGGTAATCCGGTTACAGCCGCAGATTTTCCCCCTTAATCTGCCCGATCCCCGGCAGGCAGGCAACCGGCCGGTGCCGGTTTTCAGCATTATGCCCGGTGGCGCGTCAGCGCCTGTCCGGTGCGGGCTGTACCGCCCCGGATTCCAGCGAGGCACGCAGGCAGACCGTCTGGTGGATTTCGATGTCGAAATAGTCCGCTTCCGCCCCTTCGTTCAGGTAGCGCTCATAACAGGCACCCAGGCACGGGCGGTATTCGCTCTCCAGCAGGCGCTGCTCGTAGAACTCACGCCACGCTTTCACAAAATCGGTCTTGAACACCCGGGTGCGCCACATGGCGTAGATTCCGCCGGGGATTACCTGCTGCGTAATGCGCACATTGCCGCGCGTCATCTGCTCCGGCGGCGGCAGCGTCATGCCCTCTTCAAAGGTGAACACCACATCAGCGCGCAGCGTCTCCTGCGCAATGGTCAGCGGGTTGTCCCAATAGAGGCTCATGATGTCACCGCCGCTGATATTGCGCGCCTTACGCCAGCGGGTCAGTTGGGTAAACCCCAGCGGAATGGTGCGCTCATAAGGGCCGACGACCCGGACGCCATACACGACCTGATCCGGCTGTTCCGTAATAATCAATGACATACTCTCTCCTCACGGCATGGGCTGTGGCCGCAGCAGCAGGCGGAACACGCCTGTTTCCCGGGCGGGCGCGGGCCTGATGCGCCCCGCTTTACAGGTTAGGATAGACTATCCGGCGCAGGGTGGCAGCAGGCGGCAGGGTTAAGGATGGCCTCTTAATGCAGGATAAATCTTATACATTCTTTCTCAATCGTATCGGTTCTGATAGGCTGGTTATAATTACAGTGATGGAGTGAATGTTTTGGCCAGACGTGCTTCCGCCCACCGGCTTGAGTTTGAACCGGCGGCAATTTACCAATACCCCGAGCATCTGCGTGACTCCCTGGACGCCCTGCCGAAGTGCCCCGGCGTTTATGTGTTTCACGGTGACAGTGACGTGATGCCGCTCTACATCGGCAAAAGTGTCAATATCCGCAGCCGGGTGCTGTCACACCTGCGCACGGTGGAGGAAGCACGGATGCTGCGCCAGTCGCGCCATATCACCTTTATCCCCACGGCCGGGGAAGTGGGCGCATTGTTGCTGGAAGCGCAGATGATCAAGCAGCAACAGCCGCTGCACAATAAGCGGCTGCGCCATAACCGCCAGCTCTGCTCTTTGCAGGTGCTCGACGGCAAACCCACGGTGGTGTATGCCAAAGAGATCGACTTCTCCCACGCGCCGGGGCTGTATGGGCTCTACTCCAGCCGCCGCGCCGCCCAGCAGACGTTGCTGACGCTGGCGGATAACCACCAGCTCTGCCACGGCCTGCTCGGGCTGGAAGCGACCCGCGTCGGGCGCGCCTGTTTCCGCGCCAGCCTGGGGCGCTGTGCCGGGGCCTGTTGCGGTAAGGAGACGGTAGAGGCGCACAACCAGCGCCTGCTGGATGCGCTGGCCTCGGTGCGGGTGGTCTGCTGGCCCTACCCGGGCGCGATTGCCCTGGTGGAGGAGCGGCCGGGCATGAAGCAGTACCACATCATCCATAACTGGTTCTATCTGGGGTCAGTGGAGGATCTGGCTGATGCGCCGCGCCTGAAAGCCACGGCCAAAAGCTTTGACAGCGACGGCTATAAAATCCTGTGCGGGCCGATCGTCCGCGGCAAGCTGCCGATCGTAGAGCTGTAACGGGTAACCGGGCGGGATAAGGCGGAATGTGCCCTCTGTCCCGTAAATGAAAGTGCCATAAATGAAACGCCTGTGCCGGCCATGAAATGTTTAACGCGGCCGCCGGGCGTCAGCGCACCGGCAGGCGGCGCAGAAACGCCGTATGGGCGGCAGACTGCACCTGTTTCAGCGCGGTTTTCAGGGCCACCAGGGCGGTGTCACACCAGTCTACCCGCAGATCCAGATCGGGGTAACGGCGTTCGCCATACACCTGCAGGGCAGCCGCTTTAACCCCGCGCACATCACCCCCGGCATGTTCACCGGCCAGCAGCGCCAGCAGCAGCCGGGTCGCCAGTGGTTTGCCCTGGGATTTCAGCCAGCTGTTCATCATCCCTTGCAATACCCCACGCCCGGCCAGGAAACTGCCGGCAATCGCCACCTGATCGGCCTGCACATGCCCGGCATACCCCTCACATTCTGCCCCGGTCCAGGCCGCCGTACGGCCAAAACGATCCAGAACAATCAGTTGCCGCCCGGCCCGCCCCTTATCGGCACTCAGCAACCGCTCCAGCGTACAGGCGGCATTGACGCCTGAACCAAGCTGCGCCAGCCCTTGTGCGCCGTAAAGCGGGTTCGGCATCCCCTGGCTGGCAAGCACCCCAACCTGTGAAAACCCGTGCGGCACCAGCGCGCCAATTGCCGGCTGGCCGGCGGCCACCGCCACTCCCAGCGCCCCTGTCGCCTCATCCCGCGCCACAATAGAAAATGTCATGCCAATCCTGCCTGTGCTGTCCTGCAGCCTCCCCGGCTGCCCTGCTGGGTTACAGGGACTTCCCTGTTGTTGATGACAAAACCGGGAACGTTCCCTGATATTAAAACATTTATGATTATAAATAACATCATGTCTATTTGTTAGCAAAACCTTGGTTTCTTGTATATTTAGTGTGCCGTTGCTCACATATCTATATTAAAAGCGCATCTAATTACTAATGATTGTCATAAAAATAGTTCATCATGCTAAGTATTGTGTTTCGCCGCCTTTAGTGATCCCTCTATGCTGGCCAGGCTTGCACATCCGCACCGGAAAACTCCGCCTTTCCGGCTGACCGTATCTGCATGCTGCCCTCACCAGGTGATACGTTAATATCGCCGCTGCGAACGCATTTTCCATCGTTAATTTTTCAGGCCTGGCTTTGCCGGCCGATGTTGCATATTGCAGAAGGGCCCTGACACGAGCCCCAGGAGAATGCCTTTTCCGTGAACCGGAAAAACGTATGTGCCCGATATGTAACTGGGCAAGGCTGGCCCCCTGCTGTCCGGCATGGGTTTTTTAAGGGAACTATGATGACTGAACACGACGACAAGCCAGACGTGGCCCGGCGTAAACGCACTGATGAAATCGCCCACGCAATTAAAGACAACATCATTGAACAAAACCTGGGGCCGGGCGACCGCCTGCCGCAGGAGAAAGACCTGATTAACCAGTTTGCTGCCGGTAAAAGCACGGTGCGCGAGGCGCTGAAATCCCTGGAGGTACAGGGGCTGATCCGCACCCGCACCGGCCCCGGCGGCGGTGCCTTTATTGAAACCATGTCTGAATCCCGCGCCATGAGCCTGCTCTCCAACTACCTGTTTGGTAAAAACATCTCCATTGCGGACATCTATGCCCTGCGCAAGGCGCTGGAACCGCTGGTGGCTGAGAGCGCGATTGGCCGGATTGATGAAGCGGGGTTCGCACGGCTGGAGGCACTGATTGCGGTCTATGACCATGAGCCTGCGGACAATGATGAACGCTGGCGGCAACGGATGGCAGAACTCGATTTTCACTCGCTGGTGGCCAGCTACTCTGATAACAGCCTGCTGGCGTTTATGTGCCGTTTTTTACAACGACTGCTGAAGGAGCTGGCGATCTGCAAAGACATCTACCTGCTCTCCCGGCCGGTGGTGCGCCATCAGGGCATTGAATGGCAGCGCCAATTAATTGCGGCCCTGCGTGACCAGGACGGCCCATCAGTACACCGGATTACGACAGACCACATGCAGCATGCTGAGCAGGCGATGCTGGGGTTACAGGCGACGCTGACCAGTCAATTCTTACATGATGAATAGCTGCATGATGACTGGCTGTGCGTTACAGCGGAATGTGATCTGTTTCAGAATTTTTGTTTTATTGGGTTGGAAATTGGATATTTAATTTCAAAAAAGCGTTGGCGGTGGCTAAGGTAACGGCTTGACCTCTCTCAGCACAGGATCGCTACTATGCCACTTCCAACCCATCTCCCTGCTCCCCGGCGGTTGCCGGCCGCTCAGATCCCTGCATTACGCTGGGGCATTTTCGGCCCCGGCTGGATTGCGGAACGTTTTGTTCAATCCCTGCTGCAACACTCCCACCAGCGGATTGTGGCGGTCGGGTCACGCACCCGCCACCACGCGCAGGCCTTTGCCGACAATTTCGGCATCCCACGTGCCCACGGCGGCGGCATCAGTGCGCTGGTGAACGACCCGAATGTGGATGTGGTGTATATCGCCACGCCCCATAACCACCACTTCCCGGCGGCGCTGGCGGCCATCAATGCCGGTAAACATGTGCTGGTAGAGAAACCGCTGGCGCTGAATGCCCAACAGGTACAGGGGCTGGCCGAGGCCGCCGCAGCGAAAAAGGTGCTCTGTATGGAAGCGTTCTGGAGCGACTTCCTGCCGAAATTTGATGTGTTGCGGCAGGTGCTGGCCGACGGGATGCTGGGTGAAGTGCATACCCTGCTGGCAGACCACGGGGAGTTTTTCACCCCCGATCACCGCATTATGGATGCCTCACTGGCCGGTGGGCCGCTGCTCGACCTCGGCACCTATCCGGTGGCGCTGGCGACCAAAACCCTGGGCGCGCCCACGCAGATCCTGGCGATGGGCGAACCGGCCCCGGCCGGGGTAAACGGCCAGGCCTCGATGCTGTTCCGCCACCCGGGCGGCGCACAGTCGGTGCTGAATACCACGCTGTTCAGCCAGACGTCCAACCGGGCGCTGATCGCCGGCAGTGAGGCTACCCTGACCCTGCCGGACTGCTTCTATGCGCCCGGCCCCTTCACCCTCACCACCCATGACCGCCGCCAGACGCTGCACTGGGAAGAGGAGTGCAACCGCTATCAGCAATTGCACCATGAGGCGGAGCATTTCGCCTGGTGCGTGGGGGAAGGGTTGCTGCAATCCCCGGTGCGGCCGCTGAGTGACACGCTGCTGACCATGGCGACCCTGGACGAGGTACGGCGGCAGCTCGGTATCGTGTTTAACGAAGAGAAAGCCTGATCGCCTGACGTTTTCTGTGGCGGCATCCGGCGCTTTTTCATCACGCCCGGCCACGGCTGAAAGATTTCTACATACTCGCTTACCTGCGGTGGGCAGGAATGCCCACCGCATCCACTTTTTCTCCATAATTGCCCCGCAGACTGTCCCCCGCCTGATTTATTGCGCATTTCCTTTATGAATGAGTGACTTGCCTTTCTGTTATTTCCCGCTGACCTGATGGTGATGTTTTCCCCCATGTTTTTTTCCACGCTGCTTCGCCGTTTACCCCCGCTGCTTGCCCTGTTCCCGCTGGTGTTATTTCTGCTGTTGCCGCCCACACCGGCACAGGCCGCGACGCGGAAACCGCGCCTGCAATCGCGTTCGGTATATGTGATTAATGCCGTGACCGGCCGGGTGCTTTACAGCAAAAACAGCGCCCGCGCCTACCCGCTGGCCTCGCTGACCAAACTGATGACCGCGATGGTGGTGCTGGAAGGAAAGCGCCCGTTGACCACCCGCCTCCAGGTTAACCCCACGGATCGGGATCTGCTGAAGAAAACCCATTCGCGCCTCACTGTCGGGTCGGTGCTGTCCCGCCGCGACATGCTGCACATTGCGCTGATGTCCTCGGAGAACCGCGCCGCCGCCGCGCTCAGCCGTTATGCACCGGGCGGGCGGCCCGGTTTTCTGCGCCAGATGAACCGCAAGGCGCGGCAGCTCGGGATGCGCCACAGCCATTTCGTTGATCCGACCGGCCTGTCGCCGCGCAATGTGGCCTCCGCACAGGATGTGGCCCGGATGGCGCGTGCCGCCTGGCACTTCCCGCTGATCCGCCGCTTCTCAACCGATCAGGGCGAGGTGGTCTACCCCGGCCACGGGCGGCTGGTGTACCACAGCTCCAACGGGTTGATCCATAACCACCACTGGCACATCCAGCTGCAAAAAACCGGCTTTACCAACGAGGCGGGCCACTGCATGGTGGTGCGCACACTGATCCACGGTAAGCCGGTGTTAATGGTGATCATGGGCGGGAAAAACCGCTACGCACACTACAGTGACGCGCTGCAACTGAAAAACTGGCTGGCGCGCCACGGTTAGCGCGCCGGAAGGGGTTATTTCTCCTGTTCGACCAGGAAGGTTTTGAACTGCGGGGACATGTAGTGGGCGAAATGGTCGCCCTCGCGGGTGATCAGGTAGACTGCCAGCTGCTGCTGTTTCGCCAGCGCCAGCGCTTTGTCGGTGCCGAGCACCATCAGCCCGGTGTCCCAGGTATCTGCCAGGGTGGCCGTCGGGGCGATCACCGTGGCGGAGACCAGTTTGTGGTTAATCGGGTGGCCGGTGGCCGGGTCGATGACGTGGGAGAGGCGTTTGCCGTCCAGCTCATAGTAGTTGCGGTAGCTGCCGGAGGTGCTGATGCCGTGGCCCTGCAGATCCACAATCGCCTGCACCGCGTTCTCCCGGTCGGTGGGTTTCTGGATCGCCACCTGCCACGGTTTGCCCTGCGGGTTATGGCCGCGTGACAGCACCGCGCCGCCCACCGACACCAGATAGTTGCTGATGCCGTGTTGCTCCATCAGCCGGGCCAGGTGGTCCGTGGCGTACCCCTCGCCCACCGTGGAGAGATCCACATACAGCCCCGGCAGATCCTTTTGCAGCCACTGGCCGTCAGCGCGCGCGGTCACCGTCAGGTGTTGCAACCCCACTTTTTGCTTTGCTGCGGCAATCTGTGCCTCATCCGGCGTCTTGACCGGCTGCTTGTCTGGCCCGAAGCCCCACAGGTTCACCAGCGGGCCGACGGTAATGTCCATGGCACCCTGCGTTAATGTCCCGATCCGTAAGGCCGTGACCACCACATCCGCCATGTCGGCGCTGATCGGCTGCGGCGCACTGCCCTGGTAACGGTTAAAGCGTGACAGCACCGAGTCCGGCTTATAGGTGGAGATTTCGTGGTCGTCGGTGTTCAGCACGTTCAGGATGTCGCGTGCCAACGCCGGGCGCTGAGCCTTGTCGACCCCCGCCACACTGACGCGGTAAACGGTGCCCATGATCTTGCCCTCAATCACCATGCCGGGGTCGGCGGGTGCGCCGTCACACCCGGCCAGCAGCAGCACCCCGGCCAGCAGGCCCCACGTGCGGGCGGGAAAAAGGGAAGATAGGGAAAGGGGGAATGGCATAACAGGTTATCCGGCAAAAAAATCAGGCGCTGATTTCACCAAATCGGGCGGGGAATTGCAGCAACCCCGCCTCAACAAAGCGAAAAAAACCGGCCTGGGGCCGGTTTTGGCGGGTCAGCGGCTGTGTTTGGCGTGCCGCTCCCAGTTTTGTTGCTTGGCCTGCGCGGATTTTTTCAGCACCACGTAGCAGGCCCCCGGCCCGCCATCCTGTTTCAGCGCCTCGCAGTACGCCTGTACCTGATCGAGCTGCTTCAGCCATTTGGCCACGTAACTGCGGATGATATTGGCATGGCTGTTGGCGTCGCGCCCGCGGCCATGCACAATCAGCAGGGTACGCCACTGGTTTTCCTGCGCGCTGAGGTAGAAGTCAAACAGCATCTGGCGGCACTCCGCCACCGGCTTTCGCAGCAGGTTCAGGGTGGCCTGCGTGGGATATTTGCCTTTGCGCAGCTTGTCCAGTACGCCTTGCTGCACGCCGGGGTCTTTGTAATCCAGCGGCTCATCCAGCGCGATAATATCCAGAAAACCCTGGGTCAGCGGGTTGTCCAGCGCCTTGAGGCGCGCCTCTTCCGCCTCGCGGCGTTCGGCCGGGCTGCTGCTCTTGAGGTAAACCACACTGCGCTTCTCTGACAGCGGCGTTACGCCCGCCATCTCCTGACTGAACAGGTCATCATCATCACTCATTCTGGTTTCCTCCTGAGGTGTAGTGTAGCCACGATGTTGCCCGCAGGAAACCGGTACGCCGCAAGCAGCTATACTCAAGGCCGGGCCATCAGGGAGCAGCGCAATGGGACGAGGTATCAGGCGGGGAGTGGTCATTGGGGTATTGGCTGCCGCAGCGATCGCCGTGCCGCGGCTGTTTCCGGACTGGCGGCCGTGGATCATGGCGCAGATCCCGCCCGGTTATAACCCGTTTGTGCCGCTGACGGTGGATGACCCGCCCACCTTTGTGACCCGCTTTAAATTGCGCCGCCTGCAAAACGATCCGGCGGCCTGTTTGCAGGTGCTGACGCAGGCGCGCGAGCGCGGCCGCATCAGCTTTACCCTGCCCGCCCCGCTGGGCGGCAAATGCCCGTTACCGGCCCCGGTGCGCGTCACCCGTTTCGGCCCGGTGGCGCTGAGCAGCAGCTTTCTGGCCAGTTGCCCGCTGGCGCTCAGCAGTGCGATGTTCGTCAGCCAGGCCGCCGCGCCGCAGGCCAGAGAGCTGCTCGGCAGCCGCCTGACGCGCATTGACCACCTCGGCAGCTACGCCTGCCGCAATATCTACCACCGGGAACATGCGCGGCTGAGTGAACATGCCACCGCCGAGGCGCTGGACGTCGCCGGGTTCCGCCTGGCGGACGGGCGCAGCATCAGCGTGCTGAAACAGTGGCCGCAGGCCACCCCTGCGGCCGGTTACCTGCATCAGGTGTTCAGCCAGAGCTGCCAATTTTTCGGCAACACCCTCGGGCCGGACTACAACGCCGCCCACGCCAACCACTTCCACCTCGGGATGCGCGGCTTCGGCATCTGCCGGTGATTAGCCGCCTGAATGCCTTTCGCCGCGTGATTTATCCGCCGTTTTGGGGTTATGGCAAAAGGATACGCTGGCTGGTGCAAAAAACAGCAATGATAACATTCAGAATTTGTCTGTTTACAGCCGAACCATTGCCTGTCTGAATAGCGTATATACTTTTAACTGGCCACACCGTCACTGTGACAGAAAAGTGCCGTGCAGGGGGCCGGAGGCTCCCTTGTCCACGGAACGCAGAGAGATCGGCTGAGTGCGCGATCAGGACCATGATTTGGGGAACGACAATGCCGTATCTGGATAATTCACTGCTTATTTTTACCGATTTGGACGGCTCCCTGCTGGATCACGACGATTACAGCTGGAAGCCCGCACAAGGCTGGCTCGACCAGCTGGCGGCGCATCAGGTGCCGGTGGTGATCACCACCAGCAAGACCGCCGCAGAAGTTACGGAACTGCAAAAGGCGCTGAACCTCACCGAGGTGCCGTTTATCGCCGAAAACGGCGCAGTGATTGCCCTGCCGGAGAGCTGGGGCGACCACCTCGCGTATCCGCGCAAAGTGTTTGGTGCCGAATATGGCGAAATCCGAAAAATCATCGACGCGCTGCGGCTGCGCTATGATTTTGAGTGCCGTGGTTTTGGTGACGTCAACGCCGCGCAGGTGGCGGACTGGACGGGTTTACCGCTTGACGACGCGCAACTGGCCATGACGCGTGAAGGCTCCGAGCCGCTGGTGTGGTTCGGTGATGAGCGGGATCTGACGCGTTTTGAGGGTTACCTGAACCAGGAAGGCCTGGCGCTGACCCGTGGCGGCCGGTTCTGGCATGTGATGGGGGCCGGCGTCAGCAAGGGCCAGGCGGTGCAGTGGCTGGCCGGGGAGTACCGCCGCCGGCGCGGCCACCCGATGGTGACCCTCGGCCTGGGCGATGGGCCGAATGACCTCACGATGCTTGAGGCGGTAGACCATGCCGTGGTGATCCGCGGGCACCATGACCAGCCGATGCCGCTGAACCATGAGGGCAGCGACAGAATATTCCGCACCACCCTGTACGGCCCGCAGGGCTGGAAACAGGGGCTGGACCATTTTATTAAGAAGAGTGCGCCGGTCTGAGGCCGCGTTTTCTTCCATTTTTCAGGACAGGTTTTGCCGTTTCTCTGTTTTGGGTAAGGGAATACCGGCACCCGCAGAGGTGCCCTGCGCCGGCCTTTATGGGCGGCTAAAGTCCCAATACGTTTATTAATTCTAAAAGTGGAGCGTTTATGAGTGATTTTTATCAGGACGGTGTGATTACCAACTTCCATAACTTTTCCCGCCGTAAGCTGGAAGAGCTGGAGTACGATCTGCAGGTGTTCTCCGGGCGACGTTCCATGGGGCTGATTCTGCCTTCCCTGTTCTCCGAACTGGAAGGCCCGGCACTGACGCACATCGTGGATGAGCTGTGCAAGGTGAACTACCTGGAAGAGATCGTCATCGGCCTGGATCGCGCTGACCGCGATCAGTTTTTGTTTGCCCGTGAGTTCTTCAGCCGCCTGCCGCAACGCCACCGTATTCTGTGGAATGACGGCCCGCGCCTGAAAGCGCTGGATGAGGAGCTGGCGAAAGAGGGCCTCTCCCCGCAGGAGCCGGGCAAAGGCCGTAACGTCTGGTTCTGCGTGGGTTACACCCTCGCCTCACGCCGCACCACCGCCGTCGGCCTGCACGATTGTGACATTGTCACCTATAACCGTGAAATGCTGGCGCGCATGATGTACCCGATCGCCAACCCGAACTTCCATTACGACTTTTGTAAAGGGTATTACGCGCGCGTGGCCAACGGCAAACTCAACGGCCGCGTGGGCCGCCTGCTGGTCTACCCGCTGCTGAAATCCCTGGAGCGCGTGTATGGCCGCTCGGACTTCCTGGAGTACCTGCGCAGCTACCGCTACCCGCTCTCCGGCGAGTTCGCGATGCGTACCCATGTGCTGAATGACCTGCGCATCCCGAGTGACTGGGGCCTGGAGATCGGCGTGCTCTCTGAGTTGCACCGCACTACCTCCACCAAGCGTATCTGCCAGGTGGATATTGCCGACAATTACGACCACAAGCACCAGCCGATGTCTGAGGATGACGCCACCGCCGGCCTGCAACGCATGAGTATCGACATCACCAAGGCGCTTTACCGCAAACTGGCGATCCTGGGTGTGCCGATCACCAGCGAATCGTTCCGCGTGCTGCGCGCCACCTACTACCGCACGGCGCTGGACATGATCGATGACTTCGACCACGACGCGCGCATGAATGGCCTGACCTTCGACCGCCACAGCGAAGAGTCGGCGGTGGAGATGTTCTCCAACGCGATCATGGAAGCGGGTGCCGCCTTCACGGACACGCCAAGCGAAAAACCGTTCATCCCGAGCTGGAGCCGCATCCAGTCTGCGTTCCCGGATATGCTGGAACGCATCTACGACGCGGTGGAAAAAGATAACGCGGGTGACGTGTAGCCTTTTAGTCACGCAATAAGCGTATAAGAGATGCCGGTCAGGCCACTGACCGGCATTTTTTATGGCAGTCAGGCACTGCGCACCTGGATACTTTCGTCAAACTGCTGCCGGTATTGGGTCGGGCTGAGGGCTACATGTTTACGGAAGAGGCGTGAAAAGTAGAGCTGGTCTTCATAACCTACCATTCTGGCGATGGTGGCAATCGGCAATTGGCTTATCTGTAACAGGCTTTTGGCACGGCTGACCCGCTGCGTCTCGCGCCAGCAGAGGATGGTGGTGTCCAGTTCCTGCCGGAACAGGTGCGCCAGCCGCGAGGGGGAAAGATAGACGCGCTGCGCCAGCTCCTCAATTTTGACATCCCGGTCGAGATTCTCATTCAGGTACTGGCAGAGGGCAGCAATACGCGGATCGCAGGTGGGCACCGGCTGCGCCGGCAGCAGTTGCTGGCAGCACAAAATCAGCTTCTCCAGCGCATTCATCGCCAATGCTTCAGAAAGGTGGCCACCGCTGTCGCTGAACGTCAGGATCGCCTGGAACAGCGTCATCACTTCTGCCGCCGGCTGCGCACCCGGCAGCCGCAGCCGTTTGACGCCCAAACCGGGCTGGTGCCAGTCCAGCCAGTCAATCCAGTAGGGGCGTGGGCGGAAATAGACCCACAGATGATCCCAGCTGTCGCTGTCTGCCGCCCGCCGATAGTGGTGCGGCGCACCGGGCGGGAACAGCAGCATGTCGCCCGGTACACAATATTGCCGCGTGTCGTAGGTTTCCACCTCCCCTTTGCCGGTCAGCGTCAGGTTCAGGATGTAGCCTTTCATGCCCTTGGGGCGGTTGATCAGGTCATCCAGTACGCTGCCGGCGGCGATCGGCGTAAAGCCGGCCACCAGATAGGCGTGGAAGCTGAAATTTTTCATCAGCGGTGAATGGCGCAGAAAATTAAACGCCGCCGGGTTGTCCATCTGCCCTGCTCTCCTGTTTTTGGTTATGACGGGGAAGCCACGATCGCCACGCCCCACGGCGGCAGATCCCAGGTGCCGTCCATGTCGTTTCCGCTGAGCAGTTCGCGGCCTGTTATGCCGGTGACCTGTTGCGGTTCGCCGGAGAAATTCAGGCAGTAGCGCACCCGTTCCCCCGCCGGGTTGACGCCGCCGCGCACCACCAGCGGAAACACCTGTGCGGTGTGCCGGGATGCCAGCGCCTCACTGCCCAACCGCTGCATCAGGATTTTGATCAGATCACCGTGCGGCAGGAAACCGATATACAGGGCGGTGCCGCGGCCATAGCGGTGTTCGGTCACTGCCGCATAATCCCCCCAGGCCGGGTGGTCGTAGTGCGCCAGCACGTCTGCGCCGTCCGGGGTCAGCAGCTCCATCCACATCCCTACCTGGGTTGCGGTTTCCGGCAGTGCCAGCCTTTTTGGGCGCAGCGTGGCGCCGTCCGGCAGTACAAACTGGCTGTAACGGACGCCGCAGCAGTGGCTGAGCAGCCCCGGTTGCACGCATGTCCGCACTTTGACCTGTTCGTCACTGAACCCCGAGCGGAAACTTAGCAGCGCCTTGCCGCCTTTCTCCACGTAAGCATTGATCCGGTGCAGCAGCGCATCTTCCGCCGCGTACAGCGCGGGGATCACAATCACTTTATACCGTTCACTTGATTCATTCACGTCATTGATAATATCGATCGGGATGTTCTCTTCATACAGCGCATCATAAAAGCGCCGTACCACATCATTGTAGGCATTGCCCTCTGTACCCTGCGGTTTGAACGCATTGAAGGCATCCATCGCCTCGTTGCTGACCAGCAGCGCCACCTCATTGGTGACCCGCAGATCTGCCAGTTGCGGCGCCAGCCGCTGGAAATCTGCGCCAATGGTGGCCGCTTCCCGATACGTTGGGTTGGCGGCGAAATCATGGCTGAGCAGCCCTTTCCAGTACGTCTCAAACGAGTTATGGATCGAGTGCCAGTGCCAGTAAGAGACCATATTGGCCCCGGAGGCCAGGTGGCTGAAGGCCTGCAACCTTAACTGGCCGGGGAATGGCGTCCACTGTGCGAAGCCCTGGGCCTGCGTCTCCATGACAAAATAGTTGCCGCCGCCTTTCATACCGCGCGCCATATCACCGCCAAAGGCGATCTCTTTGCCGGTTAGCTGGCGTTGGGACGGGTGGTAAATATCGACGCTGGCAAGGGTCATCGCTTTTGCCGCAGCAAAATGGTCGACCCGGGGCTGCACACCGTAAGAGTAACCACGCCACTCAAAATCAAAATTTTGGGTGACAAACTGATCCGGGCGGCGTACCTCATTCACCAATGCGGCCTGCCACGCCAGATACTCCGTGACGCACCGGCGCTGGAAGCGTGAGAAAGCACAGGCCAGGCTGGCGTTGATGGTGGCTTCCGGCGGCGGGAAGTCCTGCCAGTCGTCAATGCGGTTGCTCCAGTAGTCCAGCCCCCAGGCACGGTTTATGGCATCGGTGTCACCAAATTCTTCCTGAAGATGGCGGACGAACTTCCCGCGCATTACCGGCCCGCAATTGTCATAGTGCTTGGTTTCGTTATCCACCTGATAACCGATAATCGCCGGGTGATCTTTCACATGCGCCAGCAGCGTGCGGATAATGGTTTCCGCATGGCGTAAAAAGTCCGGGTTGACGATGTCCATGATCTGCCGCCGCCCATACTTCTGCTGCCCCTCCGGGGTGGTGACCATGATGGCGGGATACTTACGGGCCAGCCAGGCCGGGATCGCGTAGGTCGGGGTGCCGATGATGACGCTGATGCCGGCCGCATGCATGGCATCCAGCACCCGGTCAATATGGAAAAAGTGATACTCGCCCTCACGCGGCTCTAAGGTGCTCCAGGTGGATTCCGCAATCCGCACCACATTAATATTGGCGTCGCGCATCATGGCAATATCCTGCGCCAGCCGGTCGGCGGGCATATATTCATCATAATAGGCTACGCCATAATAGAGTTTGCTCATGTCATTTCTCTCTGTTAGTAATAATAAATCAGCTGGGAACGGCATCCTGTACTATTGGGCGGCGAATGGCCGACAGGGTGACACAGGAAATCAGGGTGAACCCCAGTGCGGTTAATCCGAGGATAATATAGGTGTCACGGAAATCGAGGGTGCTGTACATTTTCCCAATCACGCTCGACAGGAATATTTCGCTGAACCGTTTTGAAAACTGGAAACCGATTAAATACACGGTGGCGGAAATGGCGGCATTAAAGTTGGCCCCGATATATTTCAGCCCCGCCACCAGAAACACCGAACTCTCAAAGCCGTGCAGCATTTTAACGGCGCTGATGCTGACCGGCCCGATGGCATAGGCGGAGCCGACAATCCGCAGGCTCATGATTAACCCGCAATAGATCAACGCATTTTTGGGGCCGATTTTATTCACAAACCAGGGGGCAAAAAACATCACGACGGCATCCAGGAAGATCTGCGCGGTATAGAGGTAACCGAAGACCGCCGCCCCTTCTGCTTTGGTGGCAAAGAACCTGCTGTAATAAATGGCGAACTGCTGGTCATAGGTTTCATAGACTGCCCCGACGCCCACCATATACAGGGCAAAAAACCAGAAACGCCGCATTTTCAACAGGTCACCGACATCGGTCAGGGTAATTTTGCGCGTCACTGCCCCCAGTCCGTGCAGGGGGGCCGGGGCTTCCGGCCGGGTCACATACACCACGGCCAGCAAAGCAACACCGGCCAGCGACGCCATCCAGAAGATGTAGTCCTGATTGATGCCGTACAGTTCCCCCGCCATAAAGGTGCCGAAGGCTGCGCCCAGCCCACCAAACATCCGGGCGCGGCCAAACTCAAAGCCACTCATCCGGCTGACTTTATCAATATAGGCCTCACAGACGCCGCACCCGGCACCAAATGCAAAGCCAATATAAATACCGCCGGCTAACGCACCCAAAAAGACGTTATATTTCATCAGGGGGGCGAACACCAAAATCCAGTAAGGTGCAAACAGCACCATAATAACGGCCAGCATCCACATTAAGTTTTTACGGAATTGCAGGCGGTCGGAAATAAACCCAAACAGTGGCTGAATACAGACTGAGACAACGGCAGTAAATGAGTAAACCAATCCAACATCACTGTAACTGACGCCAATCGTATCGGTCAGCCATAATGACAAATAGGGATAACAGGCTCCCCAACAAATAAAAAAGAAGAAAAAGAACAGACAACTCATAAGGTAATTTTTATTGGCCCTGAACATGATGCCCTTCCTTTATTTTCATTATGATTATGCCGGTAACGCGATACTGCTGCGCCTTCACAGGGTAAAACATGACTGCTATCCGCGTGATGCGGATACCAATCGGGCGATACACCGTGTTCTGCTGACTAACATACGCAGGCCGCAGTCAGGAATTTAGAGGGAAATCCGCTACCCGTATGAAAAAACTTGCTGCGCCGCAGCAATGTGTGATGCAGCTCCCGATTAGGCAGCGACAACGGTGCACGGGCAGGAAGTCAGCAAAGGGCGGATGGGTGATAACGGGCGGCGAGCCGCCCTGACCAAGGAAAGGGGAAATATGTGGCCGTTACGCCTGTTCAGGCAGCCAGACGCCGTGCGGCCGGATGCCGCTGCAATAGACCACATGAAAACCGTCCGGCGAGCGGAACACCGGGCTGAGGGTGTCGGCGTCCAGCGCGAACAGTACCCGCTCCAGGCAGGCGGGCAACATGCCGCGGGTTACCCAGCCAAGTGAGCCCCCTTCGGCGGCGTGTGGGCCGTCGGAGTGGCGTTGCGCCAGCCGGGGAAAGCGGCGGATGTCGATCAACAGACGCTGGTAAAGGCTGCGCATACGTTGCTCCGTGTCGGCGGCCTGCGCCGGGGTGCAGGCGAGAAACAGATGGCTGGCCAGCCGGCGTTCCGGCAGGTGCAGCGGCGTGGCGGCTTCCGGACGGCGCGCGGAGGCAGGCCGTGGCTGCGGGGCCGGGGCGCAGAATGCCCATGCCTGTTCCGTGGCGTGATGAAGTGTGTCCTGCTCTGCCATGATATCTCCTCCTGCTGCTATGCGACGCAGATGCGATGCTGTGTGATGACCGGGCTGACGCCGCTGCTTCAGCCTTGGTTATAAGGAGTAAGCAAAGGCTGTGCCAGCCCACCGGGCGCGCCCTGCCCACCTTTTCACCCCGCATTTCCCGCGGGTTGGCAGATAACGGTGCAACCACAGCCCCCCGGAAGAAAAGCTGCACACTGCCGGGGCAGCACGCGCTACACTCGGGGTTCTGACAAGCATTCAGGAGAGTGACGATGCTGACACTGTTAATCGGGAAAATGCCGACGCCGCTGGGGGAACTGCTGGTGGTGGCGGATGAGCAAGGCCGCCTGCGCAGCGTGGAGTGGCAGGAGTTTGAGGGCCGGATGCAGCGGTTACTGGCACTGCATTACGGGAAGCCGGGGTTTGTGCTGCGGGAGGCGGTGAACCCGCATGGCCTCGCCACCGCGCTGGAGGCCTACTTCAGCGGCGAGCTGAGCATCATTGATACCCTGCCGGTCGCGACCGGCGGCACAGAATTCCAGCGGCGGGTCTGGGCTGCGTTGCGCACCATTCCCTGCGGGCAGACCCTCAGCTATGGTGCGCTGGCGCAGCAGCTCGGCGTCCCCGGCGCATCCCGCGCAGTGGGTACTGCCAACGGCGCGAACCCGGTGAGTATTGTGGTGCCCTGCCACCGGGTGATTGGGGCCAACGGCACCCTGACCGGCTATGCCGGGGGCGTAAACCGCAAGCAGTGGCTGCTGCACCATGAGGGGGTCACCGGTCATGCCCCGGCACAGCATAAACAACAGTTAAGCTTGCTTTAAGTTAAATTTAAATTCTCTTAAACAGCGCCGGCACCTCTTTTTCTGCGTGTGCACCACCCCTTTTCTTTTTATTTTGGGGTTGGTGTCACGTTTTTTTTGCACAAAATAACAGCACCGAGATCTACCTGTTATTTCCCTATGTAAAATAAGTCTTTATTTTCATGTGCCTATCCCTAACCCCATGCCCTGTCTCATTTTTTTGACATACACCGCGTCTGGGGTGGCTTATCAGTGACCAAAAAAGATGTTAAAATTGACCAATATCAATTCCTGCCTGAGTGACTATTATGATCCCAGAAAAACAGCGCATCATTCGACGTATCCAGTCTGGCGGTTGTGCCATCCATTGCCAGGATTGCAGCATCAGCCAATTGTGCATTCCCTTTACCCTGAACGAACATGAACTCGATCAGCTCGATAATATTATCGAAAGGAAGAAGCCGATTCAGAAAGGACAGGCGCTGTTCCAGGCGGGCGACGAGCTGAAATCACTGTATGCCATCCGTTCCGGCACCATCAAAAGCTACACCATCACCGAGCAGGGCGACGAGCAGATTACCGGGTTCCACCTGGCGGGCGATCTGGTGGGGTTTGACGCCATCGGCACCCATCAGCACCCGAGTTTTGCCCAGGCGCTCGAAACTTCCATGGTCTGTGAGATCCCGTTTGAGACCCTGGACGATCTCTCCGGCAAGATGCCCAACCTGCGCCAGCAGATGATGCGCCTGATGAGCGGCGAGATTAAAGGCGATCAGGACATGATCCTGCTGCTCTCCAAGAAAAATGCGGAAGAGCGGCTGGCCGCCTTTATTTACAACCTGGCGCGCCGTTTCGCCCAGCGCGGCTTCTCACCGCGTGAGTTCCGCCTCACCATGACCCGCGGTGACATCGGCAATTACCTCGGCCTGACGGTGGAAACCATCAGCCGCCTGCTTGGCCGTTTCCAGAAAAGCGAGATCCTCAGCGTGAAAGGCAAATACATCACCATCGAAAATGGCGATGCGCTGGCCCAGCTGGCCGGAAACCCGCGTCAGGTCGCCTGATTTCCCCCCGCGGTTACTGATACAAGTTGTCTATTGGTCGGGATCAATAAATTCAAGCAATTTATTGATCCGACTCACTTCTCCGTCTGTCCTGTTCGCCAATGTTGAGTTACTCTGTATGCTGACAGTCTGTATTTTACAGCTCTGTGAGGAGGACCTTATGGCGAATTATCAACATCTGCTGGTGGCAATTGACCCCAACCAGGATGACCAGCCCGCCCTGCGGCGTGCGGTTTACCTGGTGCAGCACAATGGCGGGCGCATTAAAGCCTTTCTGTCCATTTATGATTTCTCGTATGAAATGACCACCCTGCTTTCGCCGGATGAACGGACTGCCATGCGTCAGGGCGTGATCAGCCAGCGGGCAGCCTGGATCAGTGAGCAGTGTCGTCACTATATTGATGCCGGGGTCCCGATCGAGATCAAAGTGGTGTGGCACAACCGCCCTTACGAAGCGATCATCCAGGAAGTGCTGGCCGAGAAGCACGATCTGGTACTGAAAATGACCCACCAGCACGACCGGCTGGAGTCGGTGATTTTCACCCCGACCGACTGGAACCTGCTGCGCAAATGCCCCTGCCCGGTCTGGATGGTGAAAGACCAGCCGTGGCCGGAAGGCGGCAAGGCGCTGGTGGCCGTCAACCTTTCCAGTGAGGAGCCGTACCATGACCCGCTCAACCTGAAACTGGTGAGCGAAACCCTGGCGCTGGCGAAAAATGTGAACCAGACCGAAGTGCATCTGGTGGGGGCCTACCCGGTGACGCCGATCAATATCGCGATTGAGCTGCCGGACTTTGACCCCAGCGTCTATAACGATGCGATCCGCGGCCAGCACCTGCTGGCGATGAAAAGCCTGCGGCAGAAATTTGGCCTGGGCGAAGAGATGACCCACGTTGAAAAAGGGCTGCCGGAAGAGGTGATCCCCGATCTGGCCGAGCACCTTCAGGCCGGGGTGGTGGTGCTCGGCACCATCGGCCGCACCGGGATTTCAGCGGCCTTTATCGGCAACACCACGGAACATGTGATTGACCACCTGAAATGTGACCTGCTGGCGCTGAAACCGGATGATTTTGTCTGCCCGCTGGAACTGGAACAGCAGGAACCGAAAATGCCGACGGCGGAGCCTACCCCGCCCAGTGAAAATAACCCGGTCTCCTGAGGGCAGCCGGGCCGTTATAAAAGACGGGCCGTTATCAACCGGTCGCCAAAAAGCAGCAAAAAGGGTCGCCACGGCGACCCTTTTACTTTCTGTTCAGCGTTACGGTTCGTTTACCGTGATCTGTTTACCGTTATAGCGCCCGCAGGATGTTGTCCACGCTCTCTTTGGCATCGCCAAACAGCATCTGGGTGTTTTCCTTGAAGAACAGCGGGTTCTGCACCCCGGCGTAGCCGGTGTTCATCGACCGTTTAAACACAATCACATTCTGCGCCTTCCACACTTCCAGCACCGGCATCCCAGCAATCGGGCTGCGCGGGTCGTCTTGTGCGGCCGGGTTGACCGTGTCATTCGCGCCAATCACCAGCACCGTGTCGGTGTCACTGAAATCATCGTTGATCTCATCCATCTCCAGCACGATGTCATACGGCACTTTGGCTTCGGCCAGCAGCACGTTCATGTGGCCCGGCAGCCGCCCGGCAACCGGATGGATGCCGAAACGCACCTTAATGCCGCGGGCGCGCAGTTTGGCAGTGATGTCATGCACCGGGTATTGCGCCTGCGCCACCGCCATGCCGTAGCCGGGGGTGATGATCACGGAAGTGGAGTTTTTCAGCAATTCCGCCACCTCTTCCGCCGTGGTTTCGCGGTAATCGCCCATCTCTTCCGCGTCGCCGGTGGAGGAGCCGTCAGTGCCGAAGCCCCCGGCAATCACGCTGATAAACGACCGGTTCATCGCCTTGCACATGATGTAGGAGAGAATTGCACCGGAGGAACCCACCAGCGCCCCGGTCACGATCAGCAGGTCGTTGCTCAGCATAAAACCGGCCGCCGCCGCGGCCCACCCGGAGTAGGAGTTCAGCATCGACACCACGACAGGCATGTCCGCGCCGCCGATGGATGCCACCAGATGCCAGCCGAACGCCAGCGCAATCACAGTCATCACCAGCAGGGCAAAGGCTTGCCAGCCGGCGCTGTCGGTACGCACGAAGATGATCAGCATCATCGCGGAAACCACCAGTGCGGCCAAGTTCAGTTTGTGCCGGTTCGGCAGCATCAGCGGTTTGGAGGAGATTTTGCCGCGCAGTTTGCCGAACGCCACAATCGAGCCGGTAAAGGTCACCGCACCGATAAAGATCCCGAGGAACACCTCAGTGAGGTGGATATTCTCCATTACCGGCATCATCGGCGCGCTGCCGTGATCCAGATAGCTGTTGAAGCCGACCAGCACCGCCGCCAGACCGACAAAGCTGTGCAGCACCGCCACCAGTTCCGGCATTTCAGTCATTTCGACTTTACGCGCCAGGTGGATGCCGATGGCCCCGCCAATCAGCATCGCCACAATAATCCAGCCGACGTGCCCGGTATCGGGGCCGAGAATGGTGGCAATCAGCGCGATCGCCATCCCGGTGACGCCAAAGATATTCCCCTGGCGGGAGGTTTCATGTTTCGACAGCCCAGCCAGGCTGAAAATGAACAGAATAGCGGCAACAATATATGCTGCAGTAACCAATCCTTCAGACATATAGGGCCTCTTAGTTTTTCCGGAACATTTTCAGCATGCGCTGCGTGACGGTGAAGCCACCGAAAATATTGATGCTGGCAATCAGCACCGCAATAAAGGAGAAGAAGCTGACCCAGCCGCCATGGCCGATCTGCAACAGGGCACCGACCACAATAATCCCCGAGATGGCGTTGGTCACAGACATCAGCGGCGTGTGCAGTGCATGGCTGACGTTCCACACCACGTAGTACCCCACCACACAGGCCAGCGCGAACACCGTGAAGTGCGACAGGAATTCACGCGGCGCGACATTGGCCAGCCAGCCAAACAGAATGATGGCAATCGCCAGGAAGGCATATTTTTTCAGCGGAGACGGCGGCGTTTTCGGTTGTGCAGCCAGGGGTTCCGCCGTGGCGGCCACCGCTTTCGGCTGGGCAGAAACCTGAATCGGCGGGGCCGGCCAGGTGATCTCACCGCGGTTGACCACCGTGACGCCGCGGATAACGGTGTCCTCAAAGTCGATCACCACCTCGCCGTTTTTCTCTTTACAGAGCAGTTTCAGCAGGTTCACCAGGTTGGTGCCGTAAAGCTGGGAAGACTGGGTCGGCAGGCGGCTCGGCAGGTCGGTATAGCCGATGATGCGCACGCCGTTTTCTGTCACCGTGATCTGGTCAGCCACCGTCAATTCACAGTTGCCGCCGGTTTGTGCCGCCAGATCGACAATCACGCTGCCCGCCTTCATCGAGGCAACCATCTCGTGGGTAATGAGTTTTGGTGCCGGGCGGCCGGGGATCAGCGCCGTGGTGACGATGATGTCCACCTCCTGCGCCTGCGCAGCAAACAGCGCCATCTCCGCCTTGATAAAGGCCTCAGACATCACTTTGGCGTAGCCGTCACCGCTGCCCGCTTCCTCTTCAAAATCGAGCTCCAGGAACTCGGCACCCATGCTCTGTACCTGCTCTTTCACTTCCGGGCGGGTGTCGAAGGCGCGCACGATGGCCCCCAGGCTGCCGGCCGCACCGATGGCGGCCAGCCCGGCAACCCCGGCCCCGATCACCATCACTTTGGCCGGCGGCACTTTACCGGCGGCGGTGATCTGGCCGGTAAAGAAGCGGCCAAACTCATGCGCCGCTTCCACAATCGCCCGGTAACCGGCGATGTTGGCCATGGAGCTGAGCGCATCCATGGACTGCGCGCGCGAGATGCGCGGCACCGAGTCCATCGCCAGCACTGTGACCTGGCGTTCGGCCAGTTGCTGCAAGAGTTCCGGATTCTGCGCCGGCCAGATGAAACTGATAAGCGTGGTGCCCGGCTGCAGCAGCGCCACCTCCTGTGCGTCCGGCGCATTGACTTTCAGGATGATGTCCGCATGCCAGATCTCATGGCTGTCTGTCAGGGTCGCGCCCACGTCCTGAAATGCCTGATCCGCAAAGCTGGCAGCCTGCCCCGCGCCCTGTTCAACGGCGACGCTGAACCCCAGTTTCAGCAGCTGCTCCACCGTTTTCGGTGTGGCAGCGACCCGGGCTTCATTGGCCGCCCGCTCTTTAGGTACACCAATACGCATAATGATCCTTTTACCGTTAAGAGGTGGTTGTTGTTGTAAAGGTGGTGATTGTTGTAAAGGTAGTCGTGGTAACGGTACCTGTTATTCATGCCACTGCACGCTTTGGCCCGGCGGAAAGTGCCGGTCTGCTTGCGGAATAACCCGTTACAGAACCGGTATAACCTACTGAATATGTGACCTATGATCTATAAATGGCCCGGTGGGCCACGCTTTTTTTGTTAAAAATGGAAGGCAGCACGCTTTTTTGCGATATTCTTTTCAAATAAAAGCAACATTTTGTCTAAATATTTGCAAACTCTCGCCCTTCGATGACAATCCCTCACCGTGTAGTCAGCGGCGCCGCCTGCTTAGCCGTTAGAAGAGTGTTAATTATTGCTGCTTATGCTGCGCATTGCGTTATAGATAAAACTAATCCACATTATTGCGTCAGCGGGGGCCGGGGGCGTCACCACCGCCTGTGGCGGCCGGTGCCATAAATAGCTGAGACACCCAACCTGTTTACATGTAATAATTATCGCTGTTTTGTTATACATTACTGTTACATAACAAGAAGTCAGCACGTTACTTATGTAAATGCGCAAGGCGAAAGGATTTATTATGAAGCTGAAGAACACGATTATCGCATCAGCCCTGTTTTCAATTTCTGCGCTCTCTGCTGCTCACGCCGCGCAGGAACTTACTCCAGAGAAAGCCGCAGCCCTGAAACCGTTTGACCGCATCACCGTCAGCGGCCGGTTCAACGCGATCAATGATGCGGCCGAGGCCGTCTCCCGGAAAGCGGACAAACAAGGGGCAGATGCCTTCTATATTCAGGACATCAATAATAGCAATAATGGCGGCAACTGGCGGGTCACGGCCGACATTTACCACAACAATGCCGCTGAGACTGCCAAGCCGGAATACCGCGTTTTCAACGGCGTGCGTGAGCTGCCGAAACCGGAAGCGTACCGCCTGGAGCCGTTTGATACCGTTACCGTCAGTGGTTTCTTCCGCAGCCAGCCGGACATCAGTGATGCTGTCTCCAAGGCTGCCGCGAAGAAAGATGCGGATGCGTTCTTCATCATCCGCCAGATTGATGCCAACCAGGGCGGCAACCAGTTCATCACCGCCTATGTCTATAAAAAAGACGCCAAAGAACGCAAACTGCAGAGCCCGGATGTGATCCCGGCGAACTCTGAAGCCGGTAAAGCCGCGCTGGCTGCCGGCGGCACCGCAGCGGCGCAGGTTGAGATCCCGGGCGTTGCCTCCTCCGGCACACCAAGCCGTGAAGTCGGCCGCTTCTTCGAGACCCAGTCCTCTACCGGCGAGCGCTATACCGTAACCCTGCCGAGCGGTACCAAGATCCAGGAGCTGAATAACGCCACGGCCGCGCAGATGGTGCCGTTCGACTCCGTGACCTTTACCGGCCACTTCGGCAGCATGACGGACATCTCGTCTGAAGTTGCCAAGCGTGCGGCGGACAAAGGCGCGAAGTTCTACCACATCACCCGCCAGTGGGAGCAGAACCAGAGCGGCGGCAACCTCACCATCAGCGCCGACCTTTACAAGTAACGCGCCTGCAGGTGTAAAAGGCAGCCCCGGCTGCCTTTTTTATTGCCTTTTCCGCAGCATACCCGCCTGAAGTGTGTTTATTTATGCGGATCGCCTGCATAATTTTATGCCGCAATCGTTGCATCCTCCGGCATCACTCCGTAGAATCTGCCCACTTTTTCAGGGCAATCCCCCGACATAAGTAAGCAACACATCAACATTGTGCTGACTTGAATTTAACACTTGGTCATTTATTCTGCATTGGAATAGGACATTGGAAAAAAAACTAGGGTTAACCGCACTGACTGCGCTGGTGCTCAGCTCCATGCTGGGGGCCGGTGTTTTCAGCCTGCCGCAAAATATGGCGGCCGTTGCCAGCCCCGCCGCCCTGCTGATCGGCTGGGGTATTACCGGCGTCGGCATTCTTTTCCTGGCACTGGCGATGCTGCTGATCTCCCGGTTACGGCCGGATCTGGACGGCGGCATCTTCACCTATGCCAAAGAGGGGTTCGGCGAGCTGATTGGTTTCTGTTCCGCCTGGGGCTACTGGCTCTGCGCGGTGATCGCCAACGTCTCCTATCTGGTTATTGTGTTTGCGGCGATCAGTTTCTTCACCGATACGCCGGACAGGGTGATCTTTGGTGACGGCAACACCTGGCAGGCGCTGATTGGCGAATCCATTCTGCTGTGGGGTGTGCATGCGCTGGTGCTGCGCGGGGTGAAAACGGCCGCCGGCATCAACATGGCCGCCACCCTGGCCAAGCTGCTGCCGCTGGGGTTGTTTGTGGTGCTGGCCGCCCTCGCCTTCAAGCTCGATACCTTCAGGCTGGACTTCAAGGGCCTGGCGCTCGGCACCCCGGTGTGGCAACAGGTGAAAGACACCATGCTGTTTACGCTGTGGGTGTTTATCGGTGTGGAAGGCGCGGTGGTGGTGTCAGCACGGGCGAAGAACAAGCGTGACGTTGGCCGTGCCACCATGCTGGCGGTGGTCAGCGCGCTCGGCGTCTACCTGCTGATTACCCTGCTGTCACTCGGCGTACTGCCGCGTGCAGAGCTGGCGGAAATGCGTAACCCGTCAATGGCCGGGCTGATGGTGGATCTGATGGGCCCGTCCGGCCAGATTATCATCGCTGCCGGGCTGATTATTTCGGTGTGCGGCGCTTACCTGAGCTGGACCATCATGGCAGCGGAAGTGCCGCTGCTGGCGGCAGAACAAGGCGCCTTCCCACGCATTTTCTACGGGCAGAACAACTATGGTGCCCCGGCCCCGTCACTCTGGATGACCAACGGATCGGTTCAGCTGGCGCTGGTGCTGATCTGGCTGACCGGCAGCGATTATAACAATCTGTTGACCATTGCCTCGGAGATGATCCTGGTGCCTTACCTGCTGGTGGGTGCATTCTTATTCAGGCTGGCCCGCCAGCGCCATGACCTGCGCCTGACGCTGGCCGCGTGTGGTGCCTGCGCCTATGGCCTGTGGATGCTCTACGCCTCCGGGCTGATGCACCTGCTGCTCTCGGTGCTGCTGTATGCGCCGGGGGTGCTGGTGTTCCTGTATGCCCGCCGCGGCCATGCCGCCCCGAAAGCCCTGAACCGGATGGAGTGGTCGGGCATTGCCCTGCTGCTGCTGGCGAGCCTGCCGGCCGGCTGGGTGATGGTGCATTAAAACGTAAATCCGGCGGAAACAAAAAGGCCGTATCGAAAGATACGGCCTTTTTTATCGGCTCATGCGCTTAATGCGTGGCGGGATTGAGGGTCACGGTCAGGCATTCGCCATGCTGCACCAGCACCACATCCTGTTCGCACTCCTCACGCACTACCGCCAGCTGTTCCGGCGTCAGCGCATAGGGCAGGCAGATGTCCACGGAGAGCAACCCCTGCTGCCTGGCCAGCAAAATCAGCCGGGCAATATTCACTTCGTCACTGACCTGGGTGGAGACCACCTGCAACGCCAGCTCCTTAAGCTGTTCCTGCCGCGACTGGGCATGGGCCGTACGGGATTTCAGCACCAGACCAAAAATGGGCATAACCCCATAAATCGCATCAACGAAACGCCACTGTTTCTTGCACGACGCAGAGAGATACTCCATGTAATTGAAGCAGACGCGTTCACTGCGCGCATCGGATGCAAGACGATCTGTCGTCATCCCCTGTTCCTCTCCTGGCCGGTGTCTGGCATTGAAATAATTCATTGAAAAGATGTTTCAAAGGTAACGGCGCTTATCATGGCATAACCGGCCCGGTTATTGCCAGCAACAGTCCATTCATAAAACAGGATAAACTGTAATGATTCATTGTCACCCTGAATATTACAGCGACGGCGCACTCATACCCTATTACCATTGCGGCGTGGCATCCCTTCCCGGCACGCGTTATGCTGGGGTTCCGGCTCCTTTCGTTTTCTTATCTGTGTAACGTTATGAATAGAATAGTCTTCGTTGAAGATGACCCGGACGTCGGCAAACTGATTGCCGCCTACCTGGGCAAACATGATATTGACGTGGTGGTGGAGCCGCGCGGCGATACTGCCCAGGCGGTGATTGCGCGCGAACAGCCTGACCTGGTGCTGCTTGACATTATGCTGCCCGGCAAAGACGGCATGACGCTCTGCCGCGATCTCCGGCCGGAGTTTCCCGGCCCGATCGTGCTGCTGACCTCGCTGGACAGTGACATGAACCATATTCTCTCGCTGGAGATGGGCGCGAACGACTACATCCTGAAAACCACGCCGCCGGCGGTGCTGCTGGCGCGGTTGCGCCTGCATCTGCGCCAGCACAGCCAGCAACCGGCGCGTGACGAGTCGCCGCTGCTCTCCCGCAATGCCCTGCACTTTGGGCTGCTCTGCATCGATCCGGTTAACCGCCAGGTGACGCTGGGCAGTGAGGTCATCACCCTTTCCACCTCTGACTTCGACCTGCTGTGGGAGCTGGCGACCCATGCCGGGCAGATCATGGATCGCGAAGCGCTGCTCAAAACGCTGCGCGGCGTGAGTTATGACGGCATGGACCGCAGCATCGACGTGGCGATCTCCCGCCTGCGCCGCAAACTCTATGACAACGCGCTGGAGCCGTTCCGCATCAAAACCGTGCGCAACAAAGGCTACCTGTTCGCCCCCAACGCCTGGGAGACGGCGCAGCCATGAGAAAACTGTTTATCCAGTTCTTCCTGCTGCTGTTTGTCTGTTTTCTGGTGATGGCGATGCTGGTCGGGCTGGTGTACAAGGTCACGGCGGAGCGCGCCGGGCGGCAGTCGATGGATGACCTGATGAAAAGCTCGCTCTACCTGATGCGCAGCGAACTGCGGGAGATCCCGATCCGCGACTGGAACAAGACTTTGACCACGCTCGACCTGAACCTGTCATTCAAGCTGCACATCGAACCGCTCGGTAAGCGCTCGCTGGGCGCGGATCTCGACCGCCGCCTGCGGCTGGGGGAGATTGTGGCGCTGGACGATGAATACACCTTCCTGCAACGGGTGCCGCGCAGCCATTACGTTCTGGTGGTCGGGCCGATCCCTTACCTCTTCTACCTGCACGAGATGCGGCTGCTGGATCTGGCGCTGCTGCTGTTCATCGGGCTGTCGCTGGCGTTGCCGGTGTTTTTGTGGATGCGGCCGCACTGGCGCGACCTGATGCAGCTGGAGAACGCCGCCCAGCGGCTGGGGGCCGGGCACCTGGATGAGCGCACGCATTTTGACAGCACCTCCAGCCTGAACCGGCTCGGCATCGCCTTTAACCAGATGGCGGACAACATCAACACCCTGATTGCCAGCAAAAAACAGCTGATTGACGGCATCGCGCATGAGTTGCGCACGCCGCTGGTGCGGTTGCGCTACCGGCTGGCGATGAGTGATAACCTGGAAGAGAGCGAACAGACCGCGCTGAACCGCGACATCGGCCAGCTGGAATCATTGATTGATGAACTGCTGACCTATGCGCGCCTCGACCGCCCGCAGGTGGCGCTGAAACTAGACCCGGTGGATCTGCCCGCCTGGCTGGCCGACCGGGTGGAGGATATCCAGCTGGTTAACCCACAGCGTGAGGTGACGCTGGCGATGCCGCACCAGGGCGATTACGGGGCCATTGACCAGCGGCTGATGGAGCGGGTGCTGGATAACCTGGTGAATAACGCCCTGCGCTACGCCAGCGAACGCCTGCGCATCAGCCTCTGGCTGAATGGCGAGGAAGCCTGTTTACAGGTCGAGGATGATGGCCCCGGCATTCCGCCGGACGCGCGCCAGCGGGTGTTCGAACCTTTTGTGCGCCTCGACCCGAGCCGTGACCGCGCCACCGGCGGCTGTGGCCTGGGGCTGGCGATTGTGTTTTCGATTGCGCAGGCGTTCCAGGGGCGGGTGTTTGTGGAAACCAGCCCGTTGGGCGGTGCCTGTTTCCGTTTCTGCTGGCCGGTGAAATCCGCCTTCAGCCTGACGGCCGAGCCGCGCTGAGCGCCCTTGACTGTTTTTAAAGAATGTCCTTTCTATCAAGGACGTATTGATTATGGAGAACGCGATGACTTCTGCTTATTCCCACCTGCAACGCACCTTTACCCGGCTCTCCCGCTTTGGGCACCTCTCGGCGATCGCCGGCTGGGACATGCAAACCATGATGCCGCCGCAGGGAAGCCAGGCGCGTTCGGAAGCGCTGGCTGAGCTGAGCGTGTTGTGCCACGGCATCCTGACCGCTCCGGAAGTGGGTGACTGGCTGACTCAGGCGCACCAGGAGACGCTGGATGAGGTGGCCCGCGCTAACCTGCTGGAGATGCAGCGCGCCTATGACAACGCGGTGCTGCTGCCCGCGTCGCTGGTTGAGGCGAAATCCCTGGCAGGTGCGCGGTGCGAACATGCGTGGCGCAGCCAGCGCCCGGCGAATGACTGGCAAGGGTTCGCGGCCAACCTGAAAGAGGTGGTGCGCCTGAGCCGCGAAGAGGCGGCCATCCGCGCACAAGCCGCCGGCACCGGCCGCTATGACGCGCTCCTGAACCTGTATGAACCGGGCATGACCAGCGCCCGGCTCGATACCCTGTTTGGTGACCTGAAACAGTGGCTGCCGGATCTGTTGCAGCGGGTGGTGGAGAAGCAGCGCGCCGAGCCCTGCCTGACGCCGCAAGGCCCGTTTGCGGTGGAGACCCAGCGCCGGCTGAGCCTGAAAGTGATGGCGCTGCTGGGCTTTAATTTTGACGGCGGCCGGGTGGACGTCAGTGCGCATCCGTTCTGCGGCGGGGTGCCGGAGGATGTGCGCATCACCACGCGTTACAACCCGGAAGAGTTCCTGACCGCGCTGATGGGCATTGTGCATGAAACCGGCCACGCCCGTTACGAACAGAACCTGCCGCGCGACTGGGCGGGCCAGCCGGTTGCCCTCGCCCGTTCAATGGCAATTCATGAATCCCAGAGTCTGCTGTTTGAGATGCAACTGGCGCGCAGTGCGCCGTTCCTGCACTGTTTGCGCCCGCTGGTCATCGCCGCGTTTGGTGATCAAGACGCGCTGAGCGAACAGAATTTCCTGCGCCTGAACCAGCGCGTGCAGGCCGGCCTGATCCGGGTAGATGCCGATGAAGTGAGCTACCCGGCGCACGTCATTTTGCGTTATGAAATCGAAAAAGCGCTGATTGAGGGCGAGATCGAAGTTGATGACATCCCTGCCCTGTGGGATGAAAAAATGCAGCACTATCTGGGGCAGGATACCAAAGGGAACTACCGTAACGGCTGTATGCAGGATATTCACTGGACGGACGGTGCCATAGGTTACTTCCCGACCTATACGCTGGGCGCGATGTATGCCGCGCAACTGTTCCAGGCCGCTAACCGCGCCCTGCCGACGCTGCAACAGGATATTGCCGCCGGTAATCTGTCGGGCCTGTTTGAGTGGCTGAAACAGAACATCTGGCAGCACGGCAGCCGCTTCTCCACGGATGAGCTGATCACCCGTGCCACCGGGGAGCCGTTGAACCCTGCGCATTTCCGTCAGCACCTGGAAAGCCGTTATTTGTAATTGATGTCGGGCCGGTTTATCGGCCCGTTTGCTGATGCCTGAGTGTGTATATTATGATAATAATATGTATGTTGTAACTAATAAGAGAGGTGATTGATAACTTTGCGCAATTCCAGCCTTCCAGCTCGCTTCTTTGCTGTTTTCCTGCCGTACATTCGGTTACACGCCGACACCAATCACTCACGGAAAGCGCCCGGTAACCGGCCTAGTATCACCTCACGGCCCTGCTCCAGGGCAACTTACCGAGTTCACTGAGGAATACCCGATGAAAAAATTAATCGCACTGGCTGTCGCCGCTACCCTGGGCCTCTCTTCCGCCGCGTTCGCTGCAGAAACCACCGCTGCACCGGCCACCGCATCCCATACTGCCCCGGCAAAACACCATAAAGCCCATAAAAAAGCCGCTGAGCAGAAGGCGCAGGCAGTGAAGAAACACAAAAAAGCCACGCACAAAAAACCGGCGGCCCAGAAAGCCCAGGCCGCCAAGAAAAAGCACGCGAAAAAACATCACGCTGCTCCGGCCGCAACGGCAACCCCGGCTGCCTGATCCGCCCCGCCGGTGAGGCCCTCCTTACAGTGCCCGCCCGTCTTACCGTCTGACACCCGGCTTATGCCGGGTGTTTTTTTATCAGGACCCGTTAATGAGGCAGGAGAGATATGCTGCGCCGCTACCTGTTTGAAATTATCCTGGCCGCCCTGCTCCTCTGTGGCCTGATTGCCGTCTGTTGTTATCTATGATGACTATTTGTGACCGGTGCCGGGTAAGCGAAAGAAATCCTTCGCAAAATCAAACGGCGCCAATTCATACTAAAGATGAATGCAGCTATAGTTACTTATATAAAAATCTTAGGGATATCCCCTTTTCAAGGCCAGCTTGTTATGCGCATGTCGTTAGTTGTTGTCTGTTTATTGGGGTTCTGCGCGCCACTGGCACACGCAGATTCACCGGAAAGTGAGCAAACCCGGCTGTTCTTTGGCCATGACGATCGTACCCGCCCTTCCCACGCCACCGACTGGCCGTGGCAGGCCATTGGCCAGGTAGAGACCGCAAGCGGCAATCTGTGCAGCGCGACCCTGATCTCCCCCCATCTGGCGCTGACCGCCGGCCACTGCGTGCTGGCCCCACCGGGCGTGATTGACCACGCCGTGGCGCTGCGCTTTATCAGCCGGGGCGGCAAATGGCGTTACGAATACACTAAGTTGCAGACGCTGGTGAACAAAGAATTGGGCAAGAAACTCAAGGCCGAAGGAGATGGCTGGATTGTGCCGCCGAAAGCCGCCATCTGGGATTTCGCGCTGATCCGCCTGCCGGAGCGGGTGAACGTGCCGCTGAAACCGCTGCCGCTCTGGCAGGGGACGCAACAGGAGCTCACCACCGCGCTGAAGCTGGCTGACCGTAAAGTGACGCAGGCAGGCTACCCGGAAGATCACCTGGAAACGCTCTACAGCCACCGCGACTGTGTGGTGACCGGTTGGGCGCAGAGCGGCGTGCTGTCGCACCAGTGTGACACCCTGCCCGGCGACAGCGGATCGCCGCTGTTGCTGAAGCAGGGGAAAAACGGCTGGGCGCTGATTGGGGTGCAAAGCTCAGCCCCGTCGGCGGAAGATCGCTACCGCGCTGACAACCGCGCCCTGGCCGTGACAGCCATCCGGGCGCAGTTAACCGCGCTGGACCCGCGCGCCGGGGCTAGCTCAGCTGCTCCATAGCCTGCAGAATGCGCTTGTCGGAGATTGGGTATGGCGTCCCGAGTTGCTGCGCGAAATAGCTGACGCGCAGCTCCTCAATCATCCAGCGGATCTCCGTCACCTCCGGGGCCTCACGGCGGGCAGGCGGCAGTTTATTCAGCCACTGCTGCCACGCCTGCTGCACCTGCTCCACCTTCAGCATCTGGGCGCGATCGCGGTGCGGGTCGGTCGGTAGTTTTTCCATCCGCCGCTCAATCGCCTGGAGATAACGCAGGGTATCCGGCAGTTTTTTCCAGCCGTTGCGGGTCACAAAGCCGCGGTAAACCAGCCCGGACATCTGGCTTTTGATGTCCGAGAGCGCCAGCGCCATGGACATGTCCACCCGCCCCTTCAGCCGTTTATTGATGTTAAACACCGCCGTCAGGATCTGCTCGACCTGCTGGGCAATCTCCACCACTGCCTCGTTGAGGCGCGCCCGCACAAACTCATGCAGCCGGGCGAAGCCGTCCTCATCCCAGGCCGGGCCGCCGAACTCGGCGATCAGCTTGTCCACGCCGCAGGCGATGCAGTCATCAATCAGCTCCAGCACTTTGCCGTAAGGGTTGAAGTACAACCCCAGCTTGGCCTTGTTGGGCAGCTTCTCATGCAGGTACTTGATCGGCGACGGGATGTTGAGCAGCAATAAACGGCGCGTGCCCTGCCACATCGCCTGCTGCTGTTCCGGTTCGCTGTCAAACAACCGGATGCCGATGCTCTCTTTCTCATCCACCAGCGCCGGGAAGGCGCGCACCTGGTAGCCGCCGCGCTTCTGCTCGTAGCGTTCCGGCAGCGCGCCGAAGCTCCAGAGATGCAGGCCGCTCTGCTCGATGCCGTCATCCGCCACCGCTGAGAGCGTCTCCTGCACTTTCTCTTTCAGCTGCTGGCGCAGCGCAGCCAGGTCTTTGCCCTCACGCAGCGTTTTGTTTTTCTCATCCACCACCCGGAACGTGATTTTCAGGTGATCGGGCACCTGATCCCACTGCCACTCCTCGCGTGACACTGTCACGCCGGTCATTTTACGCAGCTCTTTTTCCAGTGCGTCCAGCAGCGGCATGGCCAGCGGCGTGGTGCGCGCCAGAAACGCCTCGGCATAGTTCGGCGCCGGCACAAAATTGCGCCGTACCGGTTTCGGCAGGGATTTGATCAGCGCGATAATCAGCTCACGGCGCACGCCGGGGATCTGCCACTCGAAGCCCTGATCCTCCACCTGGTTCAGCAGCGGCAGCGGGATATGCACCGTCACGCCGTCGGCGTCCGCGCCCGGTTCAAACTGGTAGGTGACCCGCAGCTTGAGGTTGCCCTGATGCCAGAAGTTCGGGTAATCCAGCGCGCTGATGCTGGCCGCACCCTCTTTGATCAGCATCGCCTTCTCAAAGTTGAGCAGATCGGCGGGCTGTTTTTTCCACCAGCTGTCAAAATGCCGGGCTGAGATCACCTCATGGCCGATGCGCTGGTCATAGAAGGAGAACAGCGTTTCGTCATCCACCAGAATGTCGCGGCGGCGGGACTTGTGCTCCAGCTCCTCCACTTCCGCCAGCAATTTCAGGTTGGCGCGGAAGAAGGCGTGGCGCGTCTGCCAGTCCCCCTCCACCAGCGCATGGCGGATAAACAGCTCACGGCAGAGCGCCGGGTCGATCTGGCTGTAGTTGACCGGGCGCGCCGCCACAATCGGCAGGCCGAACAGCGTGACTTTTTCAGTCGCCATCACTGCCCCCTGCGCTTTCTCCCAGTGCGGATCGCTGTAGCTGCGCTTGATCAGGTGCTGGGCCAGCGGCTCGATCCATTCCGGTTCAATTTTCGCTGCAATACGCCCCCACAGGCGGCTGGTTTCCACCAGTTCGGCCACCATCAGCCACTTCGGCGGCTTCTTGAACAGCCCGGAACCGGGGAACACTGCAAAGCGGGCGTTGCGCGCGCCGGTGAACTCCTGTTTCTCCGCGTCTTTCTGGCCGACATGCGACAGCAGCCCCGTCAGCAGCGCACAATGCACCTCGCGGTACTCCGCCGGCAGGCTGTTGACCGGCAGCCCCAGCTCTTTCACCACCTGGCGCAATTGGGTGTAGATGTCCTGCCATTCACGCACCCGCAGGTAGTTGAGGAAATCACTGCGGCAGAGTTTGCGGAACTGGGCCGACGAGAGCGCTTTCTGCTGCTCTTTCAGGTAGTCCCAGAGGTTCACAAAGGCCAGGAAATCGGAGTCTTTGTCGGCAAAGCGGCGGTGTTTCTCATCCGATGCCTGCTGCTTGTCGAGCGGCCGCTCGCGCGGGTCCTGGATCGACAACGCGGCGGTGATGATCATCACCTCGCGCACGCAGCCGTTTTTCTGCGCTTCCAGCACCATGCGCGCCAGCCGCGGGTCAATCGGCAACTGGGCCAGTTGCCGCCCCTGCGCGGTCAGCTGGTAGTGCCCCTTCTCATTGCTGTGGATCGCCCCCAGCTCCTCCAGCAGGCGCACGCCGTCCTGGATGTTGCGCTTGTCCGGCGCTTCCACAAACGGGAACGCGGCGATGTCGCCCAGCCCGAGCGAGGTCATCTGTAAGATCACTGACGCCAGGTTGGTGCGCAAAATCTCCGGGTCGGTAAAGGCCGGGCGTGACAGGAAATCCTGTTCGTCATACAGCCGGATACAGATCCCCTCGGAGACGCGGCCACAACGCCCTTTACGCTGGTTGGCCGACGCCTGCGACACCGGCTCAATCGGCAGCCGCTGCACTTTGGTGCGGAAGCTGTATCGGCTGATGCGCGCGGTGCCGGGGTCAATCACATATTTGATGCCCGGCACCGTCAGCGAGGTTTCCGCCACGTTGGTGGCCAGCACGATGCGCCGCCCGGAATGGGACTGGAACACCCGGTTCTGCTCGCTGTTGGAGAGGCGCGCATAGAGCGGCAGGATCTCGGTATGCGGCAGGTTGAGCCGGCTCAGCCCGTCCGCCGTGTCGCGGATTTCACGCTCGCCGCTCATAAAGATCAGGATGTCGCCCGGGCCTTCGCGCCCCAGCTCGTCGACCGCATCAAAAATGGCCTGTAACTGGTCGCGTTCGGTGTCGTCTGCGTCATCCACCACCGGCCGGTATCGCACCTCCACCGGGTAGGTACGGCCGGAGACCTCAATGATCGGCGCATTGTTGAAGTGGCGCGAGAAGCGCTGCGGATCGATGGTGGCCGAGGTGATGATCACCTTGAGATCCGGGCGTTTCGGCAGCAGCTGGCGCAGGTAACCGAGGATGAAGTCAATATTGAGGCTGCGTTCGTGCGCCTCATCGATGATCAGGGTGTCGTACTGCATCAGCATCCGGTCTTGCTGGATCTCCGCCAGCAGAATGCCGTCGGTCATCAGTTTCACCTGGGTGGTGTCGCTGACCTGATCGTTGAACCGCACTTTATAGCCGATGGCCCCGCCGAGCGTGGTTTCCAGCTCGTCAGCAATACGGTTGGCCACGGTACGCGCCGCCAGCCGGCGCGGCTGGGTATGGCCGATCTGGCCTTTGATGCCGCGCCCGAGTTCCATACAGATTTTCGGCAACTGGGTGGTTTTGCCGGAGCCGGTCTCACCGGCCACAATCACCACCTGATGGTCACGCACTGCCTCCAGGATCGCCTGTTTCTTCTGGCTGACCGGCAGGTTTTCCGGATAGGTGATGCGCGGGCGCGCCGCCATACGCTGGGCCACCCGCTGGCGGGCTGCGTCGATGTCCTGGCTGAGTTCGGCGGCGATCGCCTCCTGTGCCTGCGGATTACTGACCTTGCGCGCGCCCTGCAAACGACGCTGCAGGCGCTGTTGGTCACGGAGCATCAGGTCCGGCAGGTGCTGGGCCAATGCCGCGAGCGGAGATTTCACAATGGTGTTCCTTGTTGCTGGCAAGCGCCCGGTAAGGCACTTGATTCTGAAAGAGTTCGGCTTTGGCGGGCCATACTGGTTTTTATGGTAGCACAGGCCGGCCCTGCTCCGGCACCCTTCGCACGGCAGGCGCTTCTACTTGTTCAATAAAATCGAATATAGCGCTCGAAATATTGCGCTTTTACCGTTGCGGTTTTACCCCTACAGTAGCAATCATTCAACGGGCATACAGCCCTGACCTGACGAACTAAGGAATAACCTATGAGCAAAGTTCTGGTACTGAAATCAAGCATCCTGGCGACCTATTCACAATCGAATCAACTGGCTGACTTTTTCACCGAAGAGTGGAAAGCAGCACACGCGGCGGATGAGATCACCGTGCGTGACCTGGCTGCCAACCCGGTACCGGTACTGGACGGCGAGCTGGTCGGTGCCCTGCGCCCGTCCGATGCCCCGCTGACCCCGCGTCAGGAAGAGGCGCTGGCCCTTTCCAACGAATTGATTGAAGAACTGCAGGCCCATGACGTCATCGTTATGGCGGCACCCATGTACAATTTCAATATCCCGACCCAGCTGAAAAACTACTTTGACCTGATCGCCCGTGCCGGCGTGACCTTCCGTTACACCGAAAACGGCCCGGAAGGCCTGGTAAAAGGCAAACGTGCGGTGATCCTGACCACCCGCGGCGGCATCCACAAAGATACCCCGGCTGACCTGGTTAACCCGTACCTGAGCCTGTTCCTGGGCTTCCTCGGCATCACCGACGTTGAGTTCGTGTTCGCAGAAGGCATGGGTTACGGCCCGGAAATGGCCAGCAAAGCGCAGGAAGAAGCGAAGGCAGTGATTAAGCAGGTTATTGCGGCGTAAGTTTTATTGGTTTAGATATCCTCATTTTTTGCCCTTTGTTGGGGTGAAGGTTGATTGGGCGCACTCTTTGGGGAGTGTGCCTTTTTTATTTGCGGGGGATTCGTAATGGCTTACGTGGGCGTTGAATGGGGATCGAGGGTTGTTCGTTGGCTTACGTGGGCGTTGAACGGGGATCGAGGGTTGTTGCGTTGGCTTGAGTGTGAAGTCATTCTGCGACCTCGCTGCCGCCACCGCGCAAGGGGCGCGTAAGCGCCCGCCCCTTGCATCCCCGCGCTTTGGGTGCCCCGGCTGAATCATTGCCCGCGTAGCGGGTACCCTCATTTCGCCTCCGGGCTTTTCGGGCCGGTACAGACACGCTCCCAGCGTGGCTGTCCCTCTCGCGGGCGTCCTGCCCGCTCACCCGGCCCTGCGGCTCCATTCGGCAATGATTTTTACGCCCCCACCAGACTGCAAATCCTTAAGTATGTAAGGAAATGGTAGGTGGGGGCGTGGCGCTGGATGTGCATGTATTCTCGCCCTGCGGCTCCACTCGGCAATGATTTTTACGCCCCCACCACTTCTGCAAATCTTTGGGTATGTAAGGAAGTAGTAGCTCGCCTATTTTCACTGGGCGTGGGTATGTTCATACCCTGCGGCTCCGCTCGGCTATGATTTTTACGCCTCACCGGAATGCAAGCCATAGGATATTTAAGCAAATAGCAGGGGAACATTTTTCTCAGTGAGAAAATGTGAGGGGAATATTTCAGGGATCAGACGCGGGTTGCCCTTTTTGCAGCCAGAGGCCGTTGATGCCGCGGACGTAGTCGCCGGGGCGGGCGCGGGCCACCAGTTTTTGACCGGCCAGGCGGGCGACGCTCTCCGCCGGTACCCGGTTCTCTTCGGCAATCGCGCGGTAGCGGTCGCGGCGCGCCTGGTTGATGCGATCGGCCAGTGCGGCGGCTTCCGGGTCGGGCTTCACCACCGCCACATACCCGTCAAGCGTTTCACCTAACCGGCCCTGCGTGCGGGCGTCGTCCAGCGTCAGCGCATGGGATAAGGTGCTGAAACCCAGCGCGCTGAGGGCCAGCGCCAGCCCGATAATGCCGTGTCGTCTCTTCATACGCGCTCCTCAGAACAGATCGCTTTGGCTCTTCAGCAGATCTTCCACATCCTTGTCCACCTTGATGTGAATCTCATGCTCAATTTTAACATTCATGTTAATCGTGATGGGCTGCGACGGCGTCGCCAGCTCAATGCGCGGCACGCAACCGGCCAGCAGCAACAGGGGCAGCAGGCCGGTCAGCCTGTGGGCGGAAAAAGGGGTCATGGTTGCGTCCTCGCAGGTTGAGAGAGCGTCTCAGAGAGCCACTCCTGCACATTGTCGCCAAAGCGCAAACTGCGCCACAGCTGAAATACATTCTCCTGATGGTGATAATTCAGGATGATATTGCGCCGCTGGGTTTCGCCCGGGCTGACGCCGTCAATCTTCGCCGCCAGCGTCAGCTCGCCCAGGTTATCCAGGCTCACCTGCGCCGAGGTGCGGCTAATCTCCAGATAGCGCAGCCAGTCCACTACCAGCCGGTTGGTCAGGTTGCCCTCGGCCAGCGCTTTCGCCATCTCCGGCGCCAGCCGCAGCGTCAGCAGGCCGTGGTTGCGCACCCAGCCCTCCTTCACCAGCCAGTGCGGGTTATCCAGCCAGAGCGGCAACTCGCCGTCTACTTTGCCGGACATGGCAAACTGCTTCGGCTTCAGCGCGGTGAACACCTCACTCAAATCGACCTGATCCAGCTTCAGCACCGCGGCCTGATGCTGCGGCAACCGCAGGGCCGACAGGCTGACATGGCCGCCCAGCATATCCACGCCAACGTTACTGAGCGTCAGCGGCAGGTGCTCGCTATAGGGGTAATTGCCTTGCAGATCGGCGGTGATGTTCTTCATCGCCACCAGATTACTGAGCAACCCGATGCGCAGCGACACCGGCTGCTGCGCGCCAAACTGCCAGCGATGGTTGTCCAGCCGGTAAGGCAGAATGAAATCCACCCCGCTCACCTCGCTATCTTTCAGCCAGGCACCGCCCTGCTGTACCACCCAGTGGCCGCCTGCCACCAGCCCCTGACCGCGGGCGGCAGAGAAGGCCGTCTGGGCGCGGAACCGCCCATCGCGCAATGTGATCTTCAGCGCCGGGTCCAGCAGCGACTGGAAAGCCGTCAGCGGTTGATCCGGCCACCACCCTTCACCGCGCAGCCGCTCACCGTCCCAGCGGCCGCGCAGGGCTATCGGCCCGATGGGTGCCGCCGCCAGGCTGCCGCGCCACAGGAACGCCTCCGGCGACGCGCCTTTAATCTGCAACGTCAGCGACGACGGCGGCAGATAGCCACCGCTGCCCAGCCCGATGCGATCCGCCGCCAGCGTCAGCCCACCTTTCAGGTCTTCCGGCGTTGGTGCAGCGGCCTTTGACGGGCGCTGCCAGACCAGCGGCTCGCTCAGCGTCAGGCGCGGTTTATCCACCGTCATCAGCCCATAGTGCAACTGGTTAAACCCGGTGGAGAGCGCAGAAACCGTAAGGCGCGCATCATCCCAGCGCCCTTTGCCGGTCATGTCCCAGCGTGCCTGTAACGGCGGCAGCGTGCCGTTGCCCCAGAAGTTGTACTGCCAGTGGCCGCTGTCCGGCCAGAAATCCTGCGCTTTGCCGTCGAGGTGCAGTTTAACCGCGCCCCAGTAGCGGTCGGTCAGCCGCACAATCGCCTGCAACGGGCCGTTAATCCCGGCGGGCGACAGCGTCACCCCCGCCAGCGGCCAGCGGGCTTCCTCCAGCCGTTGTTGATCCGTAAGGTTGCCCCAGGCACGCAACAGCGCGCCGCTGCGCAACGTGAGCGCCGGGCTGAGCAGCGGGCCGTGCAGCCACGCCGGGAGAGAAGCCGTAAACGAAAGGCGGGCGGCGTTCGCCTGCCCGGTCAGCTGGAGGCGCAGATCGCTCTCCGTCAGCCCGACCGTGCCCGGCCCGGCAGAGAGCACCACATTGGCGCGGCCGTTATGGCCGCGGGTGAGCATGTTCGCCCGGCCTTCCAGGGTGGCACGGGTAAAGTGGCTGTCCCAGTCACGCAACGTCAGGCTGAGGCCGCCCGCCAGCGGCTGTGCCGTGTAAGGCCAGCGCCAGGTGCCGTCGTGAATCGTCAGCGCCGCCGGGGAGAGCTGCCACGGCAGGCGCAACAGCGGCTCCGGGGCGTCTTGCGCGGACACGGCCAGTGTGCCCTGCGCAGCCTGCCAGTTCAGCGTCATCACCAGCGGGGCCGGTACCCCGGCCAGGGTCAGGTGGGCCTGTAAATCGCCCTGCTCCGGCAGACTACTGCCCGGCGCGACAGGCAGCGTCACCCGCCCGGCCAGCGTCAGCGGGGCGTCCATTCCGGCCAGGGTAACCGCGAAGCGGGAAAGGGTCAGTTGTTGGTGGCGATCGAGGGAGGCGTCCAGCGCCAGCTGCGGCGCGCCGTTTGCCGCCGGTTCGCGGCTGAGGTAACGCAGGTGCTGGCCTGCCGCGCTGCTGCTGAAGGTCAGGCGCCCGGCATAGGGCTGCCAGGGGGCGATGGTGAGCTGGTTGATGGCAATTTCCAGCGGCGGCAGCCGCTGTTGCCAGGCCGCCGGGGAGAAGGGCGTACCGCCCGGCTCGCCGGCGGGCAACTGGCTCAGGCAGGCGCTGTCCAGCGTCAGGCGATCGGCAGTCAGCACCCAGCGCCGGTGCCGGTGCCGGTACTCAAGCCGGGCGGCGCTGCTGTTGGCCAGTTGGCACCCGCCGGCCGAGAACACCATTGGCGGTAACCGCAGGCCGTGGCGGGTCAGGTATAAGGGGCCGCCCAGCGTCAGGTGCGTGCCTGCCGGCAGCCAGTGCTGCACCACCGCCGGCAACCAGCGCGGCAGTGTCAGCCAGCCGGTGCCCATAACCAGGGCAATGCCCGGCAGACCGATCCCCAGCGCTTTCCATCCTTTTCTCATTACCTGTCCTGTTTTCCCCAAAAAACGCTGCAAGATACCATAATTAACGCTATTCATCCGCCGCGGCGGCGTACCCGGTGCGTAGCTGCGCCAAAAACCTGTGACGATACACCGTGTTACCGTTGGTGATGGCCCCGTCTTCTGTTACGTTGGACTCAGACCTTTTACGGAGAACCCAGTATGAAAATGGCGATATACAGTACCAAGCATTATGACCGTAAATACCTGGAACTGGTAAATCAGCAGTTTAATTTCGAAATGGAATTCTTCGATTTCCTGCTGACCCCTGCTACCGCCAAAACCGCCGTGGGGTGTGACGCGGTCTGCCTGTTTGTGAACGATGACGGTGGCCGCGAGGTGCTGGAGGAGTTTGCGGCGCTGGGGGTGAAAATCCTGGCACTGCGCTGCGCAGGCTTCAATAACGTCGATCTGGAGGCAGCCAAAGAGTTGGGCATTCAGGTAGTGCGGGTGCCGGCCTACTCCCCGGAAGCGGTGGCCGAGCACGCCGTGGGCCTGATGATGACCCTCAACCGCCGCATTCACCGCGCCTACCAGCGCACCCGTGATGCCAACTTTGCGCTGGATGGGCTGATTGGCTTCAATATGCATAACCGCACCGCCGGGGTGATCGGCACCGGCAAAATTGGCCTGGCGACGTTGCGCATCCTGAAAGGGTTCGGGATGAAGCTGCTGGCCTTTGACCCTTACCCGTCGCCGCAGGCGCTGGAGCTGGGTGCGGAGTATGTTGACCTGAACACGCTTTATGCCCGCTCAGATGTGATTACCCTGCACTGCCCGCTGACCCCGGAAAACCATCACCTGCTGAATGCGCAGGCCTTCAGCAAGATGAAGGATGGGGTGATGGTGATTAACACCAGCCGCGGCGGCCTGATTGACTCCACCGCCGCCATTGAGGCCCTGAAGCAGCAGAAAATCGGCGCGCTGGGCATGGACGTGTATGAGAATGAGCGCGGCCTGTTCTTTGAGGACAAATCCAACGACGTGATCCAGGATGATGTGTTCCGCCGCCTCTCCGCCTGCCACAACGTGCTGTTTACCGGCCATCAGGCCTTCCTGACGGAAGAGGCGCTGACCAGCATTGCCGAGGTCACGTTGCAGAACATTTCCCAGTTAGTAAATAACCAACCCTGCCCTAACCTGCTGACGGCCTGATGCCGTTGTCCGGCCGGTCAGCCGGCCGGGCACGCCCCGCGCATCAGCGCCCACTCCTCACACTGTTTGCCGTCCGGTAACTGGCACATGCCGATGGTGCTGCCGTCCAGTTGCCGGGCCAGCGCCAGCGTACCGCCCACCAGCCCACAGTTGGCTGAAGCCGGGTTAGCCCGGTTCAGCGAATGTGACGGGTTTACACTGGTCGCCTGCTGTACCGGCTCATTGGAATAGAGTTCATCATCGTCGTGGCTGCTGCACGCGGTCAGTAAAAAAAGTGTGCCTGCAACCACTAAACCGGCGGTTAATTTCATTGGCCTGCTCCTGCTCATGATGGGCATAGGGAAAAAGGAACGGGCGACGGCGTAAACGGAAGAGAGGAGCCTGCCCAGCGCTATTTTTAGCGTTAATTGCCGGGCGAGTAAATATGGGATTGATAACGGCCGCGCAATAATTAATGGATACTGATATATGGATTTGATCGGTTGCCGGCGTCAGGTGCCCACGGTGAAATAAGCCAATAACGCAATATTTGCAAGATCAACCGGTTAGCTGCATCACCACTCCCGTAAGGAATGTCTGAAAAGGGTTGACAGCTATCCACTGCTTTTTTTAGCTCAGGCTGCGCCAGCCGGGCATTCTGGTAACATTTTATTTCTGCTGACTAATGCCGTAACAGCCCACGGCATTTTTTGTTGTTGCGGTTATTATCTCGTTTTATATAGTTCCCGGGCTAAGCAATTAGCATCCACTGTTTTTTCAGTTAATACTGACTGATTTTCTGCCGGCAAAACCAACCCTTTTGCCGGTCTTTTTTACGCCCTGATGCTTTTTTCTGATATATCCCCTGGATATCCACTTCCGGTAAAAAGAGGCTTTTCCTGACCTCAATGCGTTTTGTTTTTTATCACATGAGATCTGCCCTCTCCTTTTCTGCTGCCTGGCCTCTTTCTTTTTTTCTTAGGTGGAGGTTTGCACCGGTGTTATTCTGGCAATAATAAGTATGTTGTAACTAACAATGGATGGATAGCGATCTGCCGGGTAATTTTCCTGTTCACAGCACAAAACCCGCTGGCATTCGCCGCTGCAATCCGTACCATACAGCGCATTACTGACAGCAGACTCCCCGGCTCCCGCCCCGTTCTGCGGGCGGGCGCGATAACGATGCAAGAGAAAGACGTGGTTAATCAAAAAGAACAGTACAACCTGAATAAGCTGCAAAAGCGGCTGCGCCGCAATGTCGGCCAGGCGATTGCGGACTTCAACATGATTGAGGAAGGCGACCGCATCATGGTGTGCCTGTCCGGCGGCAAAGACAGCTATACCATGCTGGACATCCTGCTGAACCTGAAGCAGAGCGCGCCTATCAATTTCTCGCTGATCGCGGTGAACCTCGACCAGAAACAGCCCGGTTTCCCGGAGCATATCCTGCCGGCCTACCTGGAGCAGCTGGGCGTTGAGTATAAGATTGTTGAAGAGAATACTTACGGTATCGTTAAAGAGAAGATCCCGGAAGGTAAAACCACCTGTTCGCTCTGCTCCCGTTTACGCCGCGGCATTCTCTACCGTACCGCCACGGAACTGGGCTGCACCAAAATCGCGCTGGGCCACCACCGGGATGACATGTTACAGACGTTGTTCCTCAATATGTTCTACGGCGGCAAGCTGAAAGGGATGCCGCCGAAATTGATGAGTGATGACGGCAAACATGTGGTGATCCGCCCCCTCGCCTACTGCCGCGAGAAAGACATTGAGCGCTTCTCGGAGGCCCGCGCCTTCCCGATTATTCCGTGTAACCTGTGCGGCTCCCAGCCAAACCTGCAACGTGCGGTGATTAAAGAGATGCTGCGTGACTGGGACAAAAAATACCCCGGCCGCATCGAAACCATGTTCAGCGCCATGCAGAATGTGGTGCCGTCACACCTGGCAGACCACGCCCTGTTTGATTTCCGTGGCATCCGCCATGGCAGCGCGGTGGTGGACGGCGGCGATCTGGCGTTTGACCGCGAAGAGTTGCCGTTGCAGCCGGTGGGCTGGCAACCGGAAGACGCGGATGAGCCGGTGATAGCGGAACGCCTGAACGTGCTGGAAATCAAATAGCCGTTCTGTTTGAGCAGCCAGAAAGCGCACCCCGGTGCGCTTTTTTTATGGCAGAACGTGGGAGAACGCCCCAACGGCGGCGAAAAACAGGCAAAAAAAAGCCGGTCTGAAAGACCGGCATGGTATGAATCAATATGTGCTATGCAGTAATTCTAAACGTAAGAAATAAGACAATATGGAGCGCAACGCCCATCGCTTGACGTTGCATTCACCTGCGGAAGGGATAATGCGCCCTTTTGCCGTAACAAATGTTGATTTCGCTCAATTTTGCCTGCATTTACTGGAATAACATGCCGTCGCCTAGAGCCATTTGCGGCGTTTCAGCCACCAGGCCACACCCACCACCAGCACCATCAGCGACAGGCAGAAAGTCGCAAAGCCGTAGTGCCACTCCCCGCCGGGAATGCCGCCAAGGTTAACGCCGAACAGGCCGGTCAGGAAGGTGGTCGGCAGGAACACCATCGCCAGCAGCGACATGGTATAAGTGCGGCGGTTCATCGCATCCGCCAGCTGGCTGGCGATTTCGTCAGTGAGCACGGCGGTGCGGGCGATGCTGGCATCAAGATCGTCGAGGCCGCGCCCGAGGCGGTCAGCAATCTCCTGCATCCGGCGGCGATCATCCTCACTCATCCACGGCAGGCGCTCACTGGCCAGCCGGGTGAACACGTCCCGCTGCGGGGCCATATAGCGGCGCAGCACAATCAGTTGCTTGCGCAGCAGCGCCATCTGCCCGCGCTCCGGGATCTGCTGGTCCAGCAGCCCGTCTTCCATGTCGATGATCTTGTCATGCAGATCTTCAATGAATTCGCTGGCGTGCGCCGTCAGCGCGTCGCACAGCTCAATCAGCCAGGTGCCGCTGTTCACCGGCCCGCTGCCCTGTTGCAGGTCATTGAGCACGTCATCAATCGAATAGACTTTGCGGTGCCGGGTGGTGACGATCAGTTTATCCGTGATGTAGACGCGGATAGTCACCAGCTGATCGGGCCGGGAGTCAGCATTGAAATTGATGGTACGCAGGGTGATCAGCGTCCCGTCGCCCATGCGGCTGACGCGCGGGCGCATACTGTCGCCGCCCAGCGCATCACGCACGGAGTCCGGCAGCAGCGGCGTGGTGCTCAGCCACTCCCCGCTGGCCGGCAGCGTATAATCGAGATGGATCCAGCAGGGTTTTTCGCTGGTGACGTCACTGGTGGGATCGATGGGTGTGGCGCCGCCCTTGCCGTCCAGTTGGTAGGCATAGACTGCGTCGGAGATCTGAAGTTGCTTGCCGCTGATTACATCCACTGTTTCACCTGCATAAGAAAACATACCGCGCGGCCACGTGCCGCCGGCTTTTGCCCCATTCTAGCGTTAAGGACTTGGGGATCAAGGTTATGGGCCGGTAAGAAGTATGACTGACTGTTTACGCGGCCCGGCACCGGATCAGTGTTTCAGCAGATACAGGGTATGGCTGTAGGCCACATCTTCCGGGTTGGTGATCGGGTAGCCTTTCACCCAGGGCTTGATCAACCGGCCGTTGGTGTACTGGTAGATCGGCGCAATCGGGGCCTGTTCGGCAATCACCTGTTCTGCCCGGTTGTAGTCGGCATTACGGGCGGCGGCGTCGGTCTGTCGGCTGGCCGTGTCCAGCAGCCGGTCATAGGCCGGGTCGCTGAATTTGGCGATATTCCCGGTGTGCGTTGAGGTCAGCAGGCTCAGGAAGGTCGAGGCTTCGTTATAATCCCCGACCCAGGAGGCGCGCACCACGTCGAAATCGCCGCTGTTACGGCTGTCGATGTAGGCTTTCCACTCCTGGTTCACCAGCTTCACCTCCACGCCCAGCGTTTTCTTCCACATGGAAGCCACCGCAATGGCGATTTTCTGGTGGTTCTCCGAGCTGTTGTAGAGTAGCGAGAGGTGCAGCGGTTTGCCGGGGCCATAGCCTGCCGCCGCCAGCAGGGCTTTGGCCTGCGCATCGCGCTCCGCCTGGCTCAGTTGCTGTAGCGGGCTGGCATCCGCGTGAAAACCGGCGGTAACGTCCGGGGTGAAATGCCAGGCGGGCTTTTCCCCGGTGCCGAGCACTTTTTCCGCAATAATGCGGCGGTCAATGGCGTAAGAGAGCGCACGGCGCACGCGGGCATCACTGGTGGGGGCGCGGCGGGTATTAAAGGCGTAGTAGTAGGTGCCGAGCTGGTCCGGGGTGTAGACCTGCCCCGGAATATCCTTCAGCAACTTCTGGTACATGTTTTTCGGGAAGGATTCGGTGATGTCGATGTCCCCCGCCAGATAGCGTTTGGTGGCGTTGGACTCCTGATTGATCGGTACCAGCGTCACGCGGGTCAGCACCGTATGGGCGTGATCCCAGTAATGCGGGTTCGGCACCAGCACCAGTTTCTCGTTGACCACCCGTTGTTGCAGCGTGAACGCGCCGTTGCCCACCAGATTGCCGACTTTTGTCCAGTCATCACCATACTTCTCTACCGTGGCCCGATGCACCGGGAACAGGCTGAAATTCGCCAGCAGGCTGATAAAGTACGGCACCGGTTTTGTCAGGCGGATGGTCAGCGTATGCGCGTCAACCGCCGTTACCCCCAGCTTCTCCGGCGGCAAGGTGCCGGCGATGATGGCGTCGGCGTTCTCCAGCCCCGCCAGCCCGGCAAACCAGGCGGATGGCGAATGGTTTGCCGGGTCCACCAGCCGCCGCCAGCTGTAAACGAAGTCCTGCGCCGTCACCGGGTCGCCGTTCGACCAGCGCGCCTCTTTGCGCAGGGTGAGTCTCCAGTGCTGGTTGTCCTGGGTTTCCCAGCGCACCGCCACCCCGGGGATCACCTTGCCCTGCGCATCCTGATTGACCAGCCCTTCGAACAGATCCCGCGCCACCTGTGCTTCCGGCAGGCCCACCTCTTTGATCGGGTCAAGTGACGCCGGTTCGTCCTTAATGTGGCGCACAATCTCCTGTTTTTCAGCCAGTGCGGTGCCCGGCGGCACCTCTGCCGCCCCGGCAGCGGGCAGTATGGCCATCAGCAGCGCCGCCGTGCTCAGGCGAAAGCGAATGTAACGAGTTGGCATCAATTTTTACCCCGCTTAATTAGTTGATTTGTTTATATTGACTGTTGTATCACTCCTTTTTCCACGACAGAACAAAAATCCCCCGGCCGCTGTCACGAAAACGCAACTTCATCGCCCTGCCGCCCCTCCGCAGCCATGGTGCAAGAAAAGACTGTTACCAGCACAGAAACAGGCGTAAATAGGAAAGACACGCTTTCTGGAGAATAACACCATGACCTCATTACGTTTACGCAGTGAACGCGGGCCGTTAACGGTACCCGGCGTGGAGTATGGCCGTTCGGCCCTGGGCGCGCCGCTGCTCTGGTTCCCGGCCAGCCACAGCACGCCGGAGACCGGGCTGATTCTGGCGGGTACCCATGGGGATGAAACGGCCGCGGTGATCGCGCTGTCGTGCGCGTTGCGTTCGCTGTTGCCTGAACAGCAGCGCCACCATGTGATCCTCGCCGCCAACCCGGACGGTTGCCAGCTGGGGTTACGTGCCAATGCCAACGGGGTAGATCTGAACCGTAATTTCGCGACCATGAACTGGAAACCGGGGGAGACGCATTACCGTTGGAACAGCAATGCCGATGCGCGCGATGTGGCGCTGAGCAGCGGCAGTGCGCCGGGTTCCGAGCCGGAAACCCAGGCGCTCTGCGCGCTGATTAGTGAACTCGCCCCCCGCTGGGTGGTGTCGCTGCATGAGCCGCTGGCCTGCATTGAAGACCCGGACAGCACCGCGCTGGCGGAGTGGCTCTCCCAGGCTTTTGACCTGCCGATGGTGGCGAGCGTGGGCTACCCGACGCCCGGCTCCTTCGGCAGCTGGTGCATTGAACGCTCCCTGCCCTGCATTACCGTGGAGTTGCCGCCGATTTCGGCCGATGAGGCGAGCGAGCGTTACCTCCCGGCGCTGATTGGCCTGTTGCGCCACGACTGAGCGTCACGGGGTGGTGAGGTCAATGCTGCCGCAATGAAAAGTCAGGCGCGGTTCGGCGTCGGTGGCCAGCCAGGTCGGCCCGTCAAGATCAACAAAACGCGCCCCCGCCGCCAGCGGCAGCGCCGCCCGGATGGCGCGTGAGGTACAGAGCATACAGCCGAGCATAATCTCCAGCCCCTGCGCGCGCGCCGCTTCCGCCAGCGCCAGCGCGGCGGTCAGGCCGCCGGTTTTATCCAGCTTGATATTCACCATCTGGTAGCGCCCCGCCAGCGACGGGAGATCCTCTTCGGTGTGGCAGCTTTCATCGGCACAGATCGGCAAGGGGTGGATGAAATTCGCCAGCGCCCCATCTTTGCCGGCGGGCAGCGGCTGCTCCAGCATCAGCACGCCCAAATCGGCCAGCAACTGGCAGCGGGCCGCCAGCCCCTCCGGCTGCCAGGCTTCATTGGCATCCACGATCAGCGAGAGCTTCGGCACAGCGGCCCGGATCGCTACCAGCCGTTCGGCGATCAGGTGATCGTCGAGTTTAATTTTCAGCAGGGTGGCACCACACTCCTGTAACGCCCGCGCCGCGCCGGCCATCTCCTCCGGTGACCCGAGGCTGACGGTCTGCGCCATGCTGATTGCCGGCAACGGCGCAATGCCGGTGCGTTGCCACAGGCTTTCCCCCTGCCGGACGCACTCCAGGCTCCAGAGTGCGGAGTCCAGCGCATTGCGGGCCGCACCCGGCGGCAACAGCTGTTGCAATGCCTGCCGGTCTGCGCCGCGTTCTATCTCCGGCACCACGGCGGCAATCTGCGCCATTACCGAGGCCACGCTCTCGCCGTAACGCGGATAGGGTGTGCACTCACCCACCCCGTGCCGGCCTTGCTGTTCGATCTCCACTACCACCACCTGCGCGTCATGACGGCTGCCGCGGGCGATCACAAAGGCCGTGTGCAGCGGCCAGGTTTCTGGGTAATAACGCAGGGTTCTCATAGCAGCTCCGGTCTCAACATCTTGTTTTAAGTATGGATAACAAAACAGGATAGACAATTAATTAGAAAAGTTTATATACCCAATACCCAGGTGATGGCATACACTGAGAACCGGTGTTAAATACTTGTAAAAGGATGGCAGCATGACCCAAACAGTACATTTTCAGGGCAATCCGGTCACCGTCTCCGGCAAGGTGCCGCAGCCGGGTGAACAGGCCAGCAGCTTTACCCTGGTCGCCAAGGATCTGTCCGATGTGGCACTGAGCAACTTTGCCGGCAAGCGCAAGGTGCTGAATATTTTCCCAAGCATTGATACCGGCGTATGCGCGGCCTCAGTGCGTAAATTCAACCAGCTGGCCAGCAGCCTCGATAATACCGTGGTGCTGTGTATTTCCTCCGATCTGCCGTTTGCCCAATCCCGCTTCTGTGGTGCAGAGGGGCTGAGCAATGTGGTCACCCTCTCCACCCTGCGCGGCGAAACCTTCAAACAAGCCTACGGCGTTGACATCACCGAAGGCCCGCTGGGCGGGCTGACGGCGCGTGCCGTCGTTGTCCTGGATGAAGATGACCGCGTGATCTACAGCCAGTTGGTGGACGAAATCACCACTGAGCCGAACTATGAGCAAGTGCTGGCCATGCTGCGTTAAGCCGCTGTCAGCATGAAAAAAAAAGACAGAAGGGAAACCTTCTGTCTTTTTTATTTACTCGTCGGCAGTGCCGGGCTTTTTGCCGCTCAGCCCATACTCCCGCAACTTGTTGGCGATGGCGGTATGGGAGACACCCAGCCGCTTCGCCAGCTTGCGGGTACTGGGGTAAGAGCGGTAGAGCCGGGTCAGCACCGAGCGCTCAAAGCGCTTGCTGATGTCATCCAGCGAGCCGTTCAGCGCCTCTTCGGTCATCGCCAGGTCGGTTTCAAACTCCGGCAGCGCGATGTCCTGCGGCCGCAATTCATGCCCTTCCAGCTGCGTCAGCGCACGGTAGATCGCGTTCTTGAGCTGGCGCACGTTGCCCGGCCAGCCGTAGTGCGTCAGGAAACTGGCCAGCCCGGCCGCCAGTTTCGGCCGCGCCACGCCCTGCTCATCGGCAAAGCGCGCCACAAACAGTTCCGTCAGCGGCATGATGTCCGCCGGGCGCTCACGTAACGGCGGCAGGGTCAGGGTCAGCACATTCAGCCGGTAGTAGAGATCTTCCCGGAAGGCGCCGCGCTGCACCAGTTCCACCAGGTTCTTCTGCGTGGCGCAAATCACGCGCACATCCACATGCACCTCATGCTCCTCGCCCACCCGGCGGAAAGTGCCGTCATTCAAAAAGCGCAGCAGCTTAATCTGCATCCGCGGGGACATTTCGCCAATCTCGTCCAGCAGCACGGTGCCGCCGTTCGCCTGCTCGAAAAAGCCCTTTTTGCCTTCCAGCGCGTTCGGGTATGCCCCAGCGGCGTAGCCGAACAGCTCGCTTTCCACCACGTCATCCGGCAGGGAGGCACAGTTGAGGCCGAGGAACGGCTGCTTGCCGCGCGGGCTGCGCAGGTGGCAGGCGCGGGCCAGCAGATCCTTGCCGGTGCCGGTATCGCCGATGATCAGCAGCGGTGCGTCGAGCATCGCCAGTTTTCGCGCCTGATCGAGCACCTGGCGCATCTTCGGGCTGACCGCCACGATATGGCCGAACTCGCTGTCATCATTGACGGCCAGATCCTGCAGCTGCCGCCCCATGCGGGCAGTGGATTTCAGCATCACCACCGCGCCGACCGCGGCATTGTGGCGGTTTTCGTCATCCAGGTAGATAGGCGTGATATCCAGCAGGAAATCCTGATTGCGGATCACCACCCGCTCCGCCTGCGGCTGGGCGCGCTCCTGCTCCAGCCAGCGGCTGAAGTTAAAGCCGCCAATCAGGCTGCCGGCGGTATGGTTGCGGATTTTATCCTCATCCAGCCCGAACAGCGCCAGCGCCGCCGGGTTGGCCTGCTCCACTTTGCCGCGCATGTCGATGGAGAACACCGGCTCCGGCATGGATTCCAGCAGCGCGCGCAGGGCGCGGTGTTCGCGCTCAGACGGCAGGTAAGAGACGGTACGCACATCCGTGACGCCGGCAATCCGGCGGATTTCCGCCATCAGGGCGCGGAACGTATCAAAATCGAGCTGGGCAAAATTGAGGTAAATACGCCCAATTGGCGCAATCTCAATGCCCTGTAAATCGATGCTGCGCAACACCAGCAGGTCAAGCAGCTCCCGGGTCAGGCCCAGGCGATCTTCACAAAAGACTTCCAAACGCATCAGTTAACCTTTCAACAGGGTGCGGATCACTCCCGGCATCATACTCCTTCGACTTACCAGGAAAAAGTTATCTGTCACAAAAAGTTGACACAATCTGCGATTTTTCTCGACGAATCACTTAAACCGCCCTTTTTTACACTATTTCAGCCTGTTAATTGCCCCTTATTCCCTATGAAACAAGGCACTGTGCCAGCTGTGGCGAAGAGTCTGCGGGGGGCAGCCAGGCTTTCCAGCTGTCACGCGGATGATACGCTGCGTGGCATAGCCGGCAATTCCTGACAAAAGGGCGCGGCATCCGGCCTGAAACCGGATAAGATATTTCTGCCTTGTTACATAAATGATAACGATCGGTGACATTCTTTTGTGTGAGGAGTCCGTATGCATCAAACAATTTGTGTGTTTTGTGGGGCCAGTGAAGGGGTAAGCCCGGCCTACGCCCACCATGCCCGTGCGTTGGGCCACCTGCTGGCCCTGCAAAAGCGCCGGCTGGTGTATGGCGGAGGGAAAAAGGGGCTGATGGGCATTCTGGCGGATGCGGTGCTGGAAGCGGGCGGCCAGGTGACCGGCATCATCCCGCAGCGGCTGGTGGAGGCGGAGACCGCGCACCGTGGCCTGACCCAGCTGGAGGTGGTGCCGGACATGCACGCCCGCAAAGCGCGGATGGCGGCGCTGGCGGACGGCTTCATCGCCCTGCCCGGCGGCATCGGCACGCTGGAGGAGCTGTTTGAAATCTGGACCTGGGGGCAGATTGGCTACCACGCCAAACCGGTAGGGTTGCTGGACGTCAACGGCTTCTACCGGCCGCTGAACCAGCTGCTGCTGCACATGGCGCAACAGGGATTTGTACGCCATGACTACCTGCAAACGCTGCACCTGAGCGAATCCCCGGAGGTGCTGTTGCGCCACCTGGATGCGTACCAGCCGAAAAACTACGATCGCTGGGCCAGGTGATACGGGCGGCACGGCGGGTGATCATCGCCCGCCAATCTGCTACCATTCGGCCACTTTCTGCTTCCAGACGACACCGACTATGAAGTTTATCTCTTTCAACATCAATGGGCTGCGCGCCCGCCCACACCAGCTTGAAGCCCTCATCCAACAACACCAGCCGGATGTGATCGGCCTGCAGGAGACCAAAGTCCATGACGATATGTTTCCGCTGGACGAAGTCAGCCGCCACGGTTACCACGTGTTTTATCACGGCCAGAAAGGGCATTACGGCGTGGCCCTGCTGACGCGGGAGGCCCCGCTGGCGGTGCGCCGCGGTTTCCCGACCGATGACGAAGAGGCACAGCGCCGCATCATCATGGCGGATTTCCAGACCAGCAAAGGGGTGCTGACGGTGATCAACGGGTACTTCCCGCAGGGCGAAAGCCGCGACCACCCGACCAAATTCCCGGCCAAAGAGAAATTCTACCGCGACCTGCAAAGCTATCTGGAGCAACAGCTGACGCGTGACAACCCGGTGCTGGTGATGGGTGACATGAACATCAGCCCTACCGATCTCGACATCGGCATCGGTGAAGAGAGCCGCAAACGCTGGCTGCGCACCGGCAAATGCTCGTTCCTGCCGGAAGAGCGCGAATGGCTGGGCCGCCTGCACGGCTGGGGGCTGGTGGACACCTTCCGCGCCGCCAACCCGGAAGTGAACGACCGTTTCTCCTGGTTTGACTACCGGTCACGCGGCTTTGACGAAAACCGCGGCCTGCGCATCGATCTGGTGATGGCTAACGCGCCGCTGGCCGAATGCTGCACCGCCACCGGCATCGATTACGAGATCCGCGCGATGGAAAAACCCTCTGACCACGCCCCGGTCTGGGCGTCGTTTGACCTGTAATCCTGCCTTCTGCCCCGCCGACGCGGGGCTTTCCCGGAGAGAACCATGACGCCGATTGATGTGGTGGCCGCGATTATTGAGCGTAACGGCCTGATTCTGCTGGCACAGCGGGATGAATCGCGCGATCAGGCCGGGCTGTGGGAGTTTCCCGGCGGTAAGGTGGAAGCCGGTGAAAGCCAGCCGCAGGCGCTGGCGCGTGAGCTGGCGGAAGAGCTGGGGATTGTGGCCGGAGTGGGTGACTACGTCGCCAGCCAGAGCTGGCAGAGCGGTAAGCGGCTGATCCGCCTGCACGCCTGGCGTGTGCCGCAGTTCCACGGTGAACTGCGCCCGACCTGCCACCAGGCGCTGGTGTGGGTAACCCCGGAAGCCGCAGCCGGTTACGCGCTGCCGCCGGCGGACCTGCCGCTGCTGGCTGCCTACCGGGCGCAGCAAGGCTGAGCCTGGCGCGCCGCTAAACAGGCGCGCCTTACGGGTTATTTCACCCGCAGCCAGATCAGGTCATTGGTGCCGACTACCTGCGGGTCACGGGTGCACTGCATGGTGCCGCCGTCCACTTTCAGCAACGCCCCTTCCGAGTAGTTCTCATTCTGGTAGATGCAGCAGCGGCGGCACGGTGGCGCATTATCGCTGCCTGCCCCGCTCCAGCCATCCAGCGAGACCATTGCGTCCACGTTACCGCCGGTCGTCTGGCTATCGGTCATCTGGCTATCGGGCACCGGCTCGTGCGTGCGGTGGGCCTGAACCGGCAGGGCCAACAGGGCGCCGGCAGCGATACAAAGGGCCAGACAGTGGCGGCTGAGGTTTCTCATGTTCTCTCCTTGGGTTTGGCGGATTTGGTCGTCCGCCGCTTACGCGCCTTCCCGGCGGACGGCGCCGGTGAGAGGCCGCGGAATGCCGGGGAGGCGCCATTCTGTTTTGCCTGCTGAATCAGTTCCTGCAAGGTGGATTCCAGCGGCTGCATAAACTCCTGGTAACGGCAGCTCTTCTCGCTGATTTTGGTCAGCGTCGCTTCCCAGTTGGCGGTCATGTCCGGCCGCGCGGCAATATCCGGCAGCGAGTGGATCAGCGCCCGCCCGGTCTCCGTGGCGTGGATGTTACGCCCCTTCTTGACCAGAAACGCCCGTTTGAACAGCAGTTCAATAATGCCGGCGCGGGTGGCTTCAGTGCCCAGCCCGTCGGTGGCGCGCAGGATTTTCTTGAGGCTTTTGTCCTGCACGAAGCGCGCGATGCCGGTCATTGCCGAGAGCAGGGTCGCGTCGGTGAACGGCCGCGGCGGCTGGGTCTGGCGTTCTACCACCTCGCCGCGCTCGCACAGCAACGTGTCCCCTTTCGCCACCACCGGCAACGGCGTGCCCTCGTTCTCATCGTCACGCTCTTTCGCCCCCAGCAGCGCCCGCCAGCCCGCCTCGGCCAGAAAACGCGCCTTGGCGATAAAGTTGCCGCCGGCGATCTCCAGCTCGATCACGCATTTGCGGTAGACCGCATCGGGGCAGAACTGCATCAGGTACTGGCGCGCCACCAGGCTGTAGACCCGGCTCTCATCCTGGCTCAGCGACACGGCGCTGCTGCGTGCCGTCGGGATGATGGCGTGGTGGGCATCCACCTTTTTGTCATCCCAGCAGCGGTTGCGGCGGTTGCTGTCCACCGCCGGTTGCGGCAGCAGATCCGCCGCATGCACGCCAATCGCTTTCAACACCGCCTGACGGCCGGAGAAGTGCTCCTCAGGCAGGTATCGGCAATCTGAGCGCGGATACGTAATCAATTTGTGCGTTTCATACAACCGCTGGCAGGCATCCAGCACATTCTGGGCGCTCATGCCGAAGCGGCGCGCCGCCTCAATCTGCAGGGTGGAGAGCGAAAACGGCAGCGGCGCGGTTTCCGGTTCGCGCTTGTCGCTGTAGCCGGTGACGTTGGCGGGCTGGCCGCCGATGCGCTTCACCACGTGCTCCGCCAGCGGCCGGTGCAATAACCGCCCCTCTTCGTCCTGATAGGGTTCGCAGGCGTCACTGGGTTGCCACAGGGCGGTAAAACGCTCGTCGGCCGGGGTCACCACATGGGCTTTCACCTCGAAGAAATCTTTCGGCACGAAGTGCTCAATCTCTTCATCCCGCCGCACCACCAGCCCCAGCACCGGCGTCTGCACCCGGCCCACGGAGAGCACGCCGTCATAGCCGGCATTGCGCCCCAGCAGCGTGTAGGCGCGGGTCATGTTAATGCCGTAGAGCCAGTCAGCCCGCGAACGCGCCAGCGCCGAGACGCAGAGCGGCACAAACTCCTGGTTGTCACGCAGCCGCTCCACCGCCCGCGTCACCGCCTGCGGGTTGAGGTCGTTGATCAGGCAGCGGCGCACCGCACGGCGTTTGTCCGGGGCCAGTGCCAGATAATCGAGCACTTCATCCACCAGCAGTTGCCCTTCACGGTCCGGGTCACCGGCATGGATCACTTCATCCGCCTGTTTCAGCAGCCCTTTGATCACATTAAGCTGCTTGCTCACCGACGGGCGCGGCTGCAACAGCCACTTCTGCGGGATGATCGGCAAATCCGCCAGCGACCAGCGTGCGTAGCGGCCGTCATAGGCATCCGGCTGCGCCTGCTCCAGCAGGTGGCCGACGCACCAGGTCACGACCTGATCGTTACCGCAGGCGATATAGCCGTCACCGCGGCGGTGCGGTTTCGGCAGGACATCAGCAATGGCGCGCGCCAGGCTGGGTTTCTCAGCAATAAACAGCCGCATCAGGCACCTGCGACTCGGCAGGAAGACGCCTTCAACGGCAGAATCAGGGCAGACGGAATCATCGAAGCTCCTTCAGGATCGGTCATTTGGCCGTTATGGTAACGGCTGTCAGGCGGGTTGGTAAGGGGCAAGGCGGAAGCGCGGGACAGGTCGCTCATTTCGCCAGCGGAAAACCCCGGTTATCAGAGTTTTTACCGCCGGCGGCAGGGCCAGGACAGGCAGGATCAGAAATAGCTGACGAACAGGCTGCTGTCCGGCGCGATCACCTGGGTGGCTGATTTCAGCTGCGGGGTACCGAGATAGAGGAACCCAACAATTTCATCCTCCTCTTCGCAACCAAAGGCGGCGCGCACGCCCTCATCTTCTGTCCACGGGCCGGAGCGCCAGATGCCGTTGAAGCCCTGGGCCAGCGCCGCCATCTGCATCGCCTGCACGGCACAGCCGGCAGAGACCACCTGCTCCCATTTCGGCACTTTCTGGCTCTCTTTGCAGTGCGCCACCACCGTGATGATCATCGGGGCGCGGAACGGGGCCTGGGTGGCCTTCTCGATCCCTTTTTCATCCAGGTTTTCCGCCACGGCCGCTGCATGCAGCACCTGGCTGAAGCGGCTCAGGCCGTCATTTTCAATGATCACAAAACGCCAGGGTTGCAGCGCCCCGTGGTCCGGCGCACGCAGCCCGGCTTTGATGATATTTTCCAGCACGTCACCGGCCGGGGCCGGGGCCGCCAGACGGGACGCCGAGCGGCGGTTCAACAGCAGATCTAAAGCATCCATGGGTTTCTCCTGATAACCATTTGCAGGGGTGCCACGTTAACATAGGTTATAAGCGTGTTGCTACCGGTCACCGATCCGTTGCACATCTGCAACAGGAAGAGATGATTTAAAGCTGACTTTTCTCCGGCGGGTCATTAGGATAGCAACACTTTTTCCCCTTTTTGGAGTTCCCATGCGCACATTGTGGCGAATTATCGCCGGTTTCTTCCGGTGGACCTGGCGCCTGCTCAATTTTATCCGGGAATGCATTCTGAACCTGTTCCTGATCCTGCTGATCGTGGTGGCAGTGGGCATCTACTTCCAGCTCCAGCCGAAACCGGCGGAGACCGTCACCAAAGGCGCGTTGCTGGTTGACCTCAGCGGCACCGTGGTGGACAAACCTTCGGTCAATAACAAGCTGCGCCAGTGGGGGCGCGAACTGCTCGGCTCCAACAGCAGCCGTTTGCAGGAGAACTCGCTGTTTGACCTGGTGGAGACGCTGCGCCGCGCCAAAACGGACAACAACATCACCGGCATCGTGCTGTCGCTGAACGATTTCACCGGCACCGACCAGACGTCGCTGAACTACATCGGCAAGGCGTTGCAGGAGTTCCGTGACGCCGGCAAACCGATCTACGCCGTGGGCGACAGCTACAACCAGACCCAGTACTACCTGGCAAGCTACGCCACCAAAATTTTCCTGTCACCGCAGGGCACCGTGGACCTGCACGGCTTTGCCACCAACACGCTCTACTATAAGACGCTGCTGGACAAGCTGAAGGTCTCCACCCATATCTTCCGCGTCGGGACGTATAAGTCCGCCGTGGAACCGATGATCCGTGATGATATGTCCCCCGCTGCGCGCGACGCGGACAGCCGCTGGGTCGGCGGGCTGTGGCAGAACTACCTCAATACCGTGGCCGCCAACCGCCGCCTGACGCCGGAACAGCTGTTCCCCGGCGCGCAAGGGGTGTTGCAGGGGTTACAGGCGGTCAACGGTGACACTGCCCAGTACGCGCTGAAAAACAAGCTGGTGGATGAGCTGGCCTCACGCCCGCAGGTGGAAGCGGAGCTGAGCAAGGCGTTCGGCTGGGATAAGCAGGACAAGGATTTCAACTCCGTCAGCATCTATGACTACGAACCGGCGGCCAAGCCCACCAACCAGAACCCGCAGATTGCGGTGATCTTCGCGGACGGCGCCATCATTGACGGCCCGGAAGAGCCGGGTTCGGTCGGCGGCGACACCACGGCGGAGCAGATCCGCCAGGCGCGCCTCGATCCGAAGATCAAGGCGATTGTGCTGCGGGTTAACAGCCCCGGCGGCAGCGTCAGCGCCTCTGAGGTGATCCGTGAAGAGCTGGCCGCCGTCCGCGCGGCCGGCAAACCGGTGGTGGTTTCTATGGGCGGCATGGCGGCGTCCGGCGGGTACTGGATCTCTACCCCGGCCAACTACATTGTGGCCAGCCCCAGCACCCTGACCGGCTCCATCGGCATCTTTGGGGTGGTGAATACCTATGAGAACTCGCTGGACAGCATCGGCGTACACACCGACGGCGTAGCCACCTCCCCGCTGGCCGATCTGGCGGTGACCAAGGCGCTGCCGCCGGAGTTCGCGCAGATGATGCAGCTGAACATTGAGAACGGTTACCGCACCTTCCTGGGCCTGGTGGCGCAGTCTCGCCATAAAACCCCGGAGCAGATTGACCAGATTGCCCAGGGCCACGTCTGGCTCGGCCTGGATGCCAAAGGCAACGGGCTGGTGGACGAGCTGGGTGATTTCGATGACGCGGTGAAGAAAGCGGCGGAACTGGCGAAACTGCCGGCCTGGCAGCTTAACTGGTTTGTTGAAGACCCCAGCGTCAGCGACCTGCTGTTCTCCCAGATGAGCGCCTCGGTGCAGGCCGTGTTGCCGCAGGCGTTGCAGGCGTGGGTTCCGGCCCCGCTGACCCGGCTGGCCGAGTCAATGAAAGATCAGCCGGGCCTGTTTGGTACCCTGAACGACCCGCAAAACCGCTATGCGCTCTGCCTGACCTGTGGTGAGGTAAAGTAGCAGCGTTTCCGCTGAGGAAGCCCGGGCAACCGGGCTTTTTTTCGCGGCCCGGCACCCTATACTTTGGTTCATTCCCGTAAGCGTAATAAAGATTGCCCTATGAAAAAAAAATCGATTTACGTCGCCTACACCGGCGGCACCATCGGCATGCAGCGCTCTGAACAGGGCTACATTCCGGTTTCCGGCCACCTGCAACGGCTGCTGGCCGCGATGCCGGAGTTCCACCGCCCCGAGATGCCGGATTTCACCATCCAGGAGTATGCGCCGCTGATGGACTCCTCCGACATGACGCCGGAAGACTGGCAGCATATCGCCGATGACATCCGCGCCCATTACGACGAGTATGACGGTTTTGTCATCCTGCACGGCACCGACACCATGGCGTTCACCGCCTCGGCGCTCTCGTTTATGCTGGAAAACCTCGACAAACCGGTGATCGTGACCGGCTCGCAGATCCCGCTGGAAGCCCTGCGCTCTGACGGCCAGCCCAACCTGCTGAACTCGCTCTACCTGGCGGCCAATTACCCGGTCAAAGAGGTCTGCCTGTTCTTCAATAACAAGCTGTACCGCGGCAACCGCAGCACCAAAGCCCATGCCGACGGCTTTGACGCCTTCGCCTCGCCGAACCTGCCGCCGCTGCTGGAGGCGGGCATCCATATCCGCCGCCTGCCGACGCCGTCCTTGCCGATGCCGGCCGCCCCGCTGGTGGTGCACCGCATCACGCCGCAACCGGTGGGCGTGCTGACGCTCTACCCCGGCATTTCCAGTGAAGTGGTCGGCAACTTCCTGCGCCAGCCGGTCAAGGCGCTGATCCTGCGCTCGTATGGCGTCGGCAATGCCCCGCAGAAACCGGCGCTGCTGGAAGAGCTGCGCCAGGCTTCGGCGCGCGGTATTGTGGTGGTCAACCTGACCCAGTGCATCTCCGGCCGCGTTAATATGGGGGGCTACGCCACCGGTAATGCGCTGGCCCATGCCGGGGTGATCAGCGGCTTTGACATGACGGTGGAGGCCGCGCTGACCAAGCTGCACTTCCTGCTGAGCCAGCCGCTCACCGCCGACGAGATTCGCCTGCAGATGCAACAAAACCTGCGCGGTGAGCTCACCGATACCCCGTAACCCCTGCTGCCGGGGTGCAGGCTGCCCCGGCCCCTTTCCGTTGTGCTGAATCACCAAGGAGAGCCCATGAGTACCGCCCTGTTACTGATTGACCTGCAAAATGATTTCTGCCCCGGTGGCGCGCTGGCCGTTGAGGAAGGCGACCAGGTGATCGCCGTGGCCAATCAGGCGATTGCCGTGTGCCGCCGGCGCGGCTGGCCGGTGGTGGCCAGCCAGGACTGGCACCCCGCCGCCCACCGCAGTTTTGCCGTGAATTCCGGCCAGACACCGGGCACGCTGGGTGAGCTGAACGGGCTGCCGCAGGTATGGTGGCCGGTGCACTGTGTGCAGGATCAGCCGGGCGCCGCGTTTCACCCGGATCTGGCGCAGGACGGCATTGATAAGGTGTTCCGCAAAGGGCAGAACCCGGACATTGACAGCTACAGCGCCTTCTTCGACAACGGCCGCCGCACGGAAACCGAGCTCGACAGCTGGCTGAAAGGGCGTGGCGTTACCACGCTGGTGGTGATGGGGCTGGCTACCGATTACTGCGTCAAATACAGCGTGCTGGATGCGCTGGCGCTGGGCTACACCACCTCGGTGATCACCGACGGGTGCCGCGGGGTGAATTTACAGGAAGATGACAGCCTGGCGGCGTTTGAAGAGATGCAGCAGCATGGCGCACACCTGATCGCGCTGAAAACCTTTGAGATGGGCGCACACTGACCGTTGCCGCATCGATAAAAAAAGCGCGACCTAAAAGGGCGCGCTTTTTTTATTTCAGCCTGCTTCAGCAACCCAGAGGTTATTGGGGCTTCAGGGTCACCAGCGGCGAGGTAATGCCGAATTCCTGCTTCAGCTCCTGCTTACTTTTCATCACCATCTGCCCCTGCGTATTGATGGTCATGTGCTGGGCGTCATGGTTATGGCGCGCCTGATAGAGCATCACCGCCTGTAAACTGTGCGCTTTTTGCGCGTCGGTCAGGGCCACGCCGTCCGGCCATTTCCCTGTCTCTACCGCCAGCAGCAGACGCTGGTAAATTTCCGGTGTCATTACCGCAATCAGCTCATCTATTTCCACAGGATTATTCCTCTTTTTACCGCGACAATGAATAATTTGCTGAATCGATTCCATTACTGCGATCTATCAATTAACCTGCGGTTTTTTCGCCGTTTTCACCGTCAGTGAAGCTGAGCGAGGCAGAATTAACACAATAGCGCTCTCCGGTGGGTTGCGGACCGTCCGGGAAAACGTGCCCAAGGTGGGCATCACATTGCGCACAACGGATTTCAACCCGGTGCATATTGTGCGAGTAATCATCAATATATTTAATTGAATCGTCCCGTACCGGCTCATAAAAACTGGGCCAGCCACAACCGGAATCATATTTGGAATCGGAATAGAACAAAGGTGAATTGCAGCAAAGACAGTGGTAAATGCCCTCGCGTTTATTATGGAGCAGCTTGCCGGTATAGGGTGCCTCGGTGCCGCGCTCCTGGGTGACGTAGCGCTGTATCTCGTTGAGTTGTACAGGATTTTCTGCGCGTTCAGTCTCTTTCGTCATGGTCATGTGTCTCGCGTTGGCGATGTTACAAAATAAATAACGTTTAATTATAACAAAAAATTAACAACCATGCCGATTATTTTGACCTAAACTTGATGCCTTAAAGGCTACGCTTACCTATAGTGTGACGGTGATCACATATATCCGGTGAGTGGGGTTTAGACAGGGGTTCACCGCCCCCATGTGACCAGAGAGACGGCAGAAAACGGAATGGGTGATAAGCGTGCGATTAATGCTGGCAGCTTTGACTTATAGCAACAATTGACACGATTCCGCTTGACGCTTGATAAGGTTTTTGTAATTTTACAACCAACCTTTTATTCACTAACAAATAGCTGGTGGAATATATGACTATCAAAGTAGGTATCAACGGTTTTGGCCGTATCGGCCGCATTGTTTTCCGTGCTGCTCAAGAGCGTTCTGATGTTGAGATCGTGGCAATCAACGACCTGTTGGATGCAGAGTACATGGCTTACATGCTGAAGTATGACTCTACGCATGGTCGTTTCAACGGGACTGTTGAAGTTAAAGACGGTCACCTGGTTGTGAACGGCAAAACCATTCGTTGTACCTCTGAAAAAGATCCGGCTAACCTGAAGTGGGACGAAGTCAACGTTGACGTGGTAGCAGAAGCGACCGGTATCTTCCTGACTGACGAAACCGCGCGTAAGCACATCACCGCGGGTGCCAAGAAAGTTGTTCTGACCGGCCCGTCCAAAGACAACACCCCGATGTTCGTGATGGGGGTGAACCACAAGTCTTACGAAGGTCAGGAGATCGTTTCCAACGCCTCTTGCACCACCAACTGCCTGGCACCGCTGGCTAAAGTCATCAACGACAACTTCGGTATCGTTGAAGCACTGATGACCACCGTTCACGCTACCACTGCGACTCAGAAAACCGTTGACGGCCCGTCCCACAAAGACTGGCGCGGCGGCCGCGGCGCATCTCAGAACATCATCCCTTCCTCTACCGGTGCAGCTAAAGCGGTAGGTAAAGTGATCCCTGAGCTGAACGGCAAACTGACCGGTATGGCGTTCCGCGTTCCGACCACCAACGTTTCCGTGGTTGACCTGACTGCCCGTCTGGAAAAACCGGCGACCTATCAGCAAATCTGTGACGCGATTAAAGCGGCTGCAGAAGGCGAGCTGAAAGGCGTTCTGGGTTACACCGAAGACGAAGTGGTATCCACTGACTTCAACGGCGAAAAACTGACTTCCGTGTTCGACGCGAAAGCCGGTATCGCCCTGAACGACAACTTTGTGAAACTGGTTTCCTGGTACGACAACGAAACCGGCTACTCCAACAAAGTTCTGGACCTGATTGCCCACATCTCCAAATAAGTGCGCATCAGAGCAGAGTAAGAAAAGGCGACGTTGAGTCGCCTTTTTTATTGGGTACGGTTTCTACACCGGGCATTTTTCCTGTTAAGAAGGCCACGATCATGAATGAGAATATTTTTACCCTTCCCGTAACACAACAGATCACCCCTACCCTCAGCGAACGCCAGATCGGCCAGTTGCCGGCCATCGTGGTGGATCACCCCGCCTGCCGTGCCGCCATCACCTTGCAGGGCGCGCATCTGCTGGCATGGCAGCCTGCGGGCGAACAGCCGGTTATCTGGCTCAGCGGCAACTCCGCCTATGAGCCGGGCACGGCCATCCGCGGTGGCGTACCGATCTGCTGGCCGTGGTTCGGCCCGGCGGGCACGCCGTCGCATGGCTTTGCGCGCAATATTCCGTGGGAACTGAGCAGCCACACGGAAAATGGTGAAGGCGTCACGCTGACCTTTACCCTGACGGATAATCCGCAAACCCAGGCACTCTGGCCGCACGCCTTTACCCTGGTGGCACGCTTCACGCTGGGCGTGGAGTGCCGTATTGAGCTGGAGTCCACCGGTGATTTCACCACCACCGCCGCGCTGCACAGCTATTTCCGGATCGGTGACATCGACACCGTGGCCGTGCGCGGGCTGGGCAGCCGCTACATTGATAAAGTGCTGGATGGCGCGGAAGGCGAGCATCAGGGCGAGCTGGTGTTTACCGGCCGTACCGACCGCGTTTATACCCAGCCGCAGGCGGTCAGCACCATTGTTGACCCAGGCCTGAACCGTGAAATTGAGGTTGAGCACCATCACCACAGTGATGTGATCGCCTGGAACCCCGGTGTGGCACTCTCCACCAGCATGGGTGACATGACGGATGACGGCTATAAAACCATGGTCTGCGTGGAAACCGGCTGCGTCAGCACGCCGCAGGTCAGCAAGCCGGGCGAACCGGCGCGCCTTGCCACCACGCTGCGGGTGCGCGCCTTGAACCAGGCATAATCCTGCTGTTTACCTGCGAAAAGGTTTGCCTGAGACGAGGTTTGCCTGAGAAAAGGTTTTCCTGACACAAAATCTGCCTGATAAAAAGGAGCCGCCCGGCTCCTTTTCACCTCATACGATATCCAGCGGTAGCTTGCGGGACGGCGGCGGAAACGCCTGATCGAGCGCTGCCAGGTCATCCGGTGAGAGCGTCAGCGTCAGGGCGCGCGCATTCTGCGCCACGTGCTGCGGCTGTACCGCTTTGGGAATAGCAATCACCCCACCGCTGCGGGTAACCCACGCCAGCGCGATTTCTGCACTGCTCACGCCATGTTCGGTGGCCAGCCGGGCAACGGTGCTGTCGTCGAGCAGGCGATGCCGCAAGTTCCCGGCCTGCGCCAGCGGGCAGTAGGCCATCACCGGCAGCGCATGCGCCCGGCACCACGGCAGCAAGTCATACTCAATCCCGCGCGAGGCGGCATGGTACAGCACCTGGTTGGTCTGGCACTGGTCACCGCCGGGCAGTTGCCATAGCTCCTCCATGTCGGCGGTGTCCAGATTAGAGACGCCCCAGCGCGCAATTTTGCCGCTGCGTTGCAGGGTCTCCATCGCCTCAATGGTTTCATCCAGCCCAAAACCGCCGCGCCAGTGCAACAGATAGAGATCGATCTGCTCGGTGCCGAGCCGTTTCAGGCTATTTTCACAGGCAGTGACCGCCTTTTCCCCGCCCGCATGGTGTGGGTAGACTTTCGACACCAGAAATACCTGATTGCGCCGCCCGGCGATCGCCTCGCCCACCACCTGCTCGGCCCCGCCGTCGGCATACATTTCGGCGGTATCAATCAGCGTCATGCCCGCATCCAGCCCCTGTTGCAGGGCGCGAACCTCCGCCGCCCGTTGCGAGGGGTTTTCGCCCATGTACCAGGTGCCCTGCCCGATGGCCGGCACGCGGGTGCCGTCGGGAAGTAAAACGTGCTCTGCCATAGCATATCCTCCATTTCAGCGTATCCGCCCGGCCATTGGCCGGGGAAAGGTGAAGCGTAGCAATAAAAAACGGGGCCTGCGCCCCGTTTGCATGACTGCCACTGACACCGCCCGGTATCAGAAGGTGTAGGTTGCCCCGGCCCAGAGCACGCCGGTCCAGGATTTGTCCACCATCGGGCTGTTTTTGACCTCATCCGCCAGGCGCACATAACGCGCCATGGCAAACGCATTCCACTGCGGCGCGAACTGATAATTGGCAGACAACTCAGCATAAGGGGCGAAGCTGTCATCCGGGTGGTAGCTGTCAAGGCCGCTGCGGCGTGCTTCCGCATTATCGATGCCGTAGTAGTAGTTATTCTGGTTTTTGCTGTTCCAGGTCACACCCACGCCTGGCGTCAGGCTCCAGTTATCCTGGCGGAAACGGTAGAGGTACGCGACATCCCCCACCAGCCCATTGCTGTTGTCCAGCACATCGCCGGAGAACAGCGTGCGGATGCTGCCCCACTGCGCGTTATAGGTGTAACCCAGCCCGGCCATTACCGTACTGCGACGCTTGCTTAAATGCTTCATTTCGTCATTGTCGCTGTCTCCTGGGGAGAAGTGCAGCGGCGAATAGAAGGCGTTGAGGCTGAGCTGGTGGGTGTCATCTTTCCACAGGTAGTAGCCGGCCATCAGGCTGCGGAAGAAGAAATTCTCCCCTTCATAGTTAATCACCGGCACCGGGGTAACGCGGTCCTGATTACTGCGGTAAGGGTCAGGGCTGACCAGCGCGCCTGCGCCGAGGGAGAGGGTACCGGCGGTCGCCATCTGGCTGCACAAGAGGCCGGTCATCAAGGGTAACAAGGCTAAACGAGTAATTTTCACACTTCATCCATTAATGTCATCAATAAATCCTCAAGGATTTTAAGACAAACTGAATGAGTGTGCGAACAGAGGATGCCTCCACGGCACCCTTTACTAAAAAAACGGAAAAGGCGGGCGTAAAAAAGCGGTAAAAACGGTGTCATCAGGTTGTCACCCACCTGTTATAGGTTACAGCGTGCCGGTAAACCGGTCATGCAGATCGCGCTTTTCGCCTGCAGCCCTTGTGCCGCTTGGCTTGCCCCGGATAAGCGCAACCGCGACCTAAGAAGAATCCTAAACACAAGGGCTTCAAACCGGGTGTGATGAAGGCCGCTAAACTGGTGTCCGCCTAAAAATTTACGCACTAAAGAATCTTTCGATTGGTCAGCGTATTTCCATAAATAAGGATGATATCTCGGAGCTATCCACTGTAAACCTGATAAATTGCAGCTTTAGTAACCATTTTTTGCTGATTTAATCAGCAACCCGCCTATTTTATCGCCGGAAAAGCCACTTGCTCTTTAGCCGATAGCCGTCCATAACAATAAGGTAAGAGTTTCATTATTTTACTCAAAAAAGAGAAGCTCTTAATTTTTGTTCCCAACCAAAACAACAGGACGGGCATCGCTATGAACATATTTGACCACTACCGTCAGCGCTATGAAGCTGCCAAGGACGAAGAGTTCACACTGCAGGAATTTCTTACCATTTGCCGGCAAGATCGCAGTGCTTATGCCAACGCGGCGGAACGCCTGCTCACGGCCATCGGTGAACCAGTCATGGTAGACACCGCGCTTGAGTCACGCTTATCCCGCCTGTTTTCCAACCGTGTAGTCGCCCGTTACCCGGCGTTTGAAGAGTTCTACGGAATGGAAGAGGCGATTGAGCAAATCGTCGCTTACCTCAAACATGCTGCGCAGGGCCTGGAAGAGAAGAAACAGATCCTCTACTTATTGGGGCCGGTGGGTGGCGGTAAATCGTCACTGGCTGAGCGTCTGAAAGCGTTGATGCAACGGGTTCCCATTTATGTGCTCAGTGCCAACGGCGAGCGCAGCCCGGTCAACGACCATCCCCTGTGCCTGTTCAACCCACAGGAAGATGCCAATATCCTGGAAAAAGAGTACAACATCCCGACCCGCTACCTCGGGACCATCATGTCGCCGTGGGCTGCGAAACGCCTGCATGAGTTCGGTGGCGACATCACCAAATTCAGGGTAGTGAAAGTCTGGCCATCCATTCTGGAACAGATCGCCATCGCCAAGACCGAACCCGGTGATGAGAATAACCAGGATATCTCCGCGCTGGTAGGGAAAGTGGATATCCGCAAACTGGAAAACCACGCCCAGAACGACCCGGACGCCTACGGCTACTCCGGTGCGCTCTGCCGCGCCAACCAGGGCATCATGGAATTTGTGGAGATGTTCAAGGCCCCGATCAAAGTGCTGCACCCGTTGCTGACCGCCACCCAGGAGGGGAACTACAACGGTACGGAAGGGATCTCTGCCCTGCCGTTCAACGGCATTATTTTGGCGCACTCCAACGAATCGGAGTGGGTGCAGTTCCGCAACAACAAGAACAACGAAGCCTTCCTCGACCGCGTCTATATCGTCAAGGTGCCCTACTGCCTGCGCGTCTCGGAAGAGATCAAGATCTACGACAAGCTGCTTAACCACAGCGAGCTGACCCACGCGCCGTGCGCGCCGGGCACCCTGGAAACCCTGGCGCGCTTCTCCATTCTGTCGCGCCTGAAAGAGCCGGAAAACTCCAGCACCTACTCCAAGATGCGCGTCTATGACGGTGAAAGCCTGAAAGACACCGATCCCAAGGCCAAGTCGTATCAGGAATACCGCGACTACGCCGGGGTGGATGAAGGGATGAACGGCCTCTCAACCCGTTTCGCCTTTAAGATCCTGTCACGGGTCTTTAACTTTGACCATGTCGAGGTGGCGGCTAACCCGGTACACCTGTTCTATGTACTGGAGCAGCAGATTGAGCGCGAACAGTTCCCGCAGGATCTGGCCGAGAAATACCTGGAGCACCTGAAAGGTTACCTGATCCCGAAATACGCGGAGTTCATCGGCAAAGAGATCCAGACGGCGTACCTGGAGTCCTACTCCGAGTACGGCCAGAACATCTTTGACCGCTATGTGACGTACGCTGACTTCTGGATCCAGGATCAGGAGTACCGCGACCCGGACACCGGCCAGCTGTTTGACCGTGAATCCCTCAACGCCGAACTGGAGAAGATTGAAAAACCGGCGGGTATCAGCAACCCGAAAGACTTCCGCAATGAGATCGTCAATTTTGTGCTGCGCGCCCGCGCCAACAACAGCGGCCGCAACCCGAACTGGACCAGCTATGAAAAATTGCGCACGGTTATTGAGAAGAAAATGTTCTCCAATACCGAGGAGTTGCTGCCGGTTATCTCGTTCAACGCCAAAACCTCGACCGATGAGCAGAAGAAACACGATGACTTTGTCGACCGGATGATGGAGAAAGGGTATACGCGCAAACAGGTGCGCCTGCTGTGCGAATGGTATCTGCGGGTCAGGAAATCATCATAACCGCAGCGGCCATGTCATCATAAAGAGGCAGGGCAACGTCGTTTGGGGGAGATATGGGCTACTTTATTGACCGACGGCTGAACGGCAAGAACAAGAGTATGGTGAACCGCCAGCGCTTTTTACGCCGCTATAAGTCGCAAATCAAACAGTCGATTGCTGAAGCCATCAACAAGCGTTCGGTAACCGATGTGGAGAGTGGGGAGTCAGTGTCGATCCCCACGGATGATATCAATGAACCGATGTTCCATCAGGGGCGGGGTGGCCGGCGCCACCGTGTCCATCCGGGGAACGACCACTTTGTACAGAATGACCGGATCGAACGCCCCCAAGGAGGCGGGGGCGGCAGCGGCAGCGGCCATGGCAATGCCGGCCAGGATGGCGAAGGCCAGGATGAGTTTGTTTTCCAGATCTCCAAAGATGAGTACCTCGATCTGCTGTTTGAGGATCTGGCGCTGCCGAACCTGAAGAAAAATCAGTATAAGCAGCTGAATGAATTCAAAACCCACCGGGCGGGCTACACCTCCAACGGGGTGCCTGCCAACATCAGCGTGGTGCGTTCGCTCCAGAATTCCCTGGCGCGCCGCACCGCCATGACGGCCGGTAAACGCCGCGAACTGAAAGCGCTGGAGACCGATCTCACCGAGCTGGAAAACCAGGAACCGGTGCAGTTGCTGGAAGAGGAGCGGCTGCGTAAAGAGATTGCGGAACTGCGCCAGAAGATCGCGCGGGTGCCGTTTATTGACACCTTCGATCTGCGTTACAAGAACTACGAGAAACGGCCGGAACCCTCCAGCCAGGCGGTGATGTTCTGCCTGATGGATGTCTCCGGCTCCATGGACCAGGCCACCAAGGACATGGCGAAACGCTTTTATATCCTGCTCTACCTGTTCCTGAGCCGCACTTATAAAAACGTGGATGTGGTCTATATCCGTCACCATACCCAGGCCAAAGAGGTGGATGAACAGGAGTTCTTCTACTCGCAGGAAACCGGCGGCACCATAGTCTCCAGCGCCCTGAAACTCATGGATGATGTGGTGCAGGAGCGTTACGACCCGGCGCAGTGGAATATCTATGCGGCGCAGGCGTCAGACGGCGATAACTGGGCGGACGACTCCCCGCTCTGCCATGAATTGCTGGCGAAGAAAATATTGCCGATGGTGCGTTATTACAGCTATATCGAAATAACCCGCCGCGCCCACCAGACATTGTGGCGGGAATATGAGGCGTTGCAGGCGAAGTTTGATAATTTTGCCATGCAGCATATCCGTGAACAGTCAGATATTTATCCGGTGTTCCGCGAATTGTTCCACCGCCAGACGGTAGATAATTAATTTTTGCCGCCCGGCCAACGGGTTAACCATTAAAAAACCGGCGCACAGACGCCGGTTTTTTTATTTCCTGCCCCCGGCTTACCCGCCTGCATTTTCCGCCCGGCGGCGGGCCGCCCATAAAAAAACCGCCGGTTTCCGCGGCGGTTTTTGCGTTTATTGTCCCAGGGCAATGACAGCCCAGGGCAATTACAGGTTGTACACCAGCGACACGGTGGTGGTGGTGTCGGTTTTTTCCGGCGCGCTGGCCGGCGGTTCGGTGTTATAGGTAACGTTATAAGCCAGCTTCAGGGCGAACGATTTATTGATGGCCACGTTCAGCGCCGTTTCGGAGTTGAAGGTGGTTTCGTCGTTTGCCAGCACCGACAGGGCCTGGGTGAATTTGGCGTTGTCAGAGAGCTGGTAGTCATAGGTCAATGCGCCGTAGGCCAGGGCGCGGGTCTGGTTGCCGCCCTGCTGGAATTCGTCATGGCGCACACCCGGACCGGCTTCCATGCGCAGCGTGTGTACCGGGCCGTTCAGGATCTGGCGGCCGTAACCTAAGGTCGCCACGCTGCGGGAGCGGTAGCCGTTGTAACGGTCGCTCAGCCAGCTCGCCTGGCCAAACAGGTAGTTGTCAGCAGACAGGTTGTAGCGGGTACGGCCGCCGAGCTGGTACTTCTCGGAGGAGCGCTCATCGTTGGAGGAGGCGTTGCGCGCCGAGCCCCACAGGCTGTAGGCAGTATCCGGGTGGAACCAGGTCATGGTGGTGTCCGCGCTCAGCACGGAGTTTTTGGTGTTGCCGGTCTGGGCGCTGTAGCCCGCCTGCACGTTGCCTTCAAAGGTCTTTTTCGCGGTGGAGGGATCGTCCAGCGCCGTAAAGAGTGTGCTGTCCGCAAAGCTGTTAACGCTGAACAGCGTGGCACCACACACTAAGGCGTAGCGTGGTAATGAACGTAAAACCCGACTGGCAATCATGTCTTCCCCAATAAAAAAACGGCAGTATAAAAATATATCCACAGGCCCGGCCTGCGCGGCGCTTATTTTCAAATTTTCGCCCGGATAAAGTCAATGCCGGAATATACCGCAGATTATACCGAATAATGTAAATTACGGTTCTTTTTAGATTATTCTTAATTAATCGCCGGTTCTGAGACAGAATTTGACTTAATTTTTACACACCATCATCTTGACTGGTTAAATAATAAACACGCCCGTTCTTTTCCTGCCAGCAATAATAAGGGCAGAGGGATGTTATTCCCCCTGCCCTTTACAGGACAATTTACGCCTGCCGCGACGGGTTACAGAAAAACCACCACCTGGTGATCGCCGTCGGTCAGCGGAATCACCAGTTTTTCTCCCGCAGCCCAGGCCAGCGGCGCATCATCCAGCGTTGCGTGGCGCTGCCCATACCGCTGGTTATGGAGCGCGATCCGGCAATGCCGCCGGCCAAGCATGACGGTCAGCGTTGCCCCCGGCCAGGCCACGGGCAGGCAGGGGTTCAGTATCAACGTATCACCCGCCCGGGTCAGACCGAGAATGCCCTCAAGCCCGGCCCGGTACATCCAGCCTGCCGAGCCGGTATACCAGGTCCAGCCGCCCCGCCCCTGATGGGGTGCCACGGAGTAGACATCGGCCGCCATCACATACGGCTCGACCTGATAGGTTGCCACCTGCTGCGCAGTGGCGCTGTGGTGAATCGGGTTCAGCAGCGAGAAGAGTGAGGCCGCGCGCTGGCTGTCGCCCAGGGCCGCATAGGCGAGGATATTCCACATCGCCGCGTGGGTATATTGCCCGCCATTTTCCCGCAGGCCGGGCGGATACCCCTTGATGTAGCCGGGATCGTGCGCCGTCTGGTCAAACGGCGGGGTAAACAGCAGCGATAACCCTGCGTCCGGCAGGATCAGCTGTTGCGACAGCGAGGCCATGGCGCGGCGCATCCGCACCGGGTCAGCCTTGCCGGAGAGCACCGCCCAGCTCTGGGCAATGGCATCTATCCGGCACTCCTCGCTCTGTTGGCTGCCCAGCCAGGTGCCGTCATCAAAGGTGGCACGACGGTACCACTCGCCATCCCAGGCATGGGTTTCAATCGCATTCAACACCGCCTGCGCATGGGCCTCCCAGCGCGCCGCACGCGGCGCATCGTAACGGCGGGCATAGGGTGCAAACAGCGCGACAGCCCGGATAAACAGCCACCCCAGCCAGACGCTCTCCCCCTTGCCCTGCTCACCCACGCGGTTCATGCCGTCATTCCAGTCACCGGTGCCGATCAGCGGCAGGCCGTGTTGGCCGGTCAGCGTGATGCACTGGTCCAACCCACGCGCGCAGTGTTCAAACAGCGACGCCTGCTGCAGGGAGACCGCCGGTTGCAGGAAAGCATCATGCTGGTCGGCAGCCAGCGGCGGCCCCTCCAGGAAGGGCAGGCTTTCATCAAGGATCGCCTCATCCTGCGTCACGCCCAGATAGGTTGCGGTGGCAAACGCCAGCCAGACCCGGTCATCAGAGATGCGGGTACGCACCCCCTGGCCGGAATGCGGCAACCACCAGTGCTGCACATCCCCTTCCGGGAACTGCCGCCCGGCTGCCCGCAGAATGTGCGCCCGGGTCTCGTGCGGGCGGGTCATGGTCAGTGCCATGCCGTCCTGCAACTGGTCGCGGAAGCCATAGGCCCCGCTGGTCTGGTAGAAGCCGCAGCGGGCCTGAATGCGGCAGGCGCGCGTCTGGTAGAGCAGCCAGCCGTTGAGCAAAATATCCATCGCCCGGTCGGGGGTCTGCACCTGGACCGCCTGGGTGACCTCCAGCCAGTGTGCAGTGACCTCCTGCAGTACCGCATCCAGATCGGTTTGGCGGTAATGGGTAATCAGCCGCTGGGCGTCCTCCTCATTGCTGCCCTGCCCGAGCAGGAATACCACCTCAGCACTGCCGCCCGGCGGCAGGTCCAGCGTGTGCTGCAAGGCACAGCAGGGGTCGGTGCGCGTGCCGGTAAACCCGGAGAGCGGCTCCCCGCTGATTAACGCCAGCGGGGAGCCGGTGTGGCCATTACGGCCGAGAAACTCACGCCGGCTGGCAGTCGAGGCCTCGGCCTGTTCACGCAGGCAGCCGAAAGCCACCCGGCCGGGAAACTGCATGCCCCACAGGTTGCGGGCACGGATGGCCCCGCTGCGGGCATCGCGGTCGGTTATCACAAACGGCGCACTGGCCCCCCGCTGGCTGCCCAGCACCCACTCTGCATAAGCCGTGACCTGGATGACGCGCCGCCGGTTACTGAGGTTGCGCACCGTCAGCCGTGAGATTTTCACGGCATCCGCTAGCGGCACAAAGTGCAGCAGGGTGGTCTCAATCTGGTTGGCGCGGTGGCGGAAGCGGCTGTAGCCCCAGCCATGGCGCGACTCATAGCGGCCGCCGTCATCAATCGGCTGTTGGGTCGGGCTCCACAAGGCCCCGCTCTCCCGGTCGAAGAGATAGAAGGCCTCGCCGGAAGGATCGCAGACCGCATCGTTACTCCAGGGGGTCAGTTGGTTATCCCGGCTGTTTTCCGCCCAGGTGTAGCCGCTGCCGCGTGCCGAGACCTGGAAGCCAAAGGAGGGGTTGGCCACCACATTAATCCAGGGGAGCGGGGGCATATTCCGGCCTTCGAGCCGGCAGACATACTCCCGCCCCTGGTTGGCGAAGCCGCCGATGCCGTTGAAAAACTCCAGTGCCTCATCGTCCGGCAGGGGATCAGGCAGGCCATGGAAGGTCGCGGTTTCCGCATACGCCTCCTGGGCCACGGGCGGCATAAAGCCCAGCTGGCGATCCAGCGGCCCGTTGCGGGCATGCAACACTACCCGCGCCGCCGAGGCCAGCAGCGCATAGGCGGTGCTGCTCATCAAATCTGCCCGCAGCGTATAGACCTGCCCCTGCACCACGGCCCCCAGACGCGGCTGTGACTGACTGCTGCGCACGGCGGTATCAATCGCTATCTGCAGATCCTGGATATAGGAGGAGGCGCGGTCATTCACGATCACCAGATCGACACTCAGCAGCTTCAGCCGCCAGTATTCGTGGGCGCGCAACAGCTGCTTGACCTGGGCAATATCACTGATGTCATCAATACGCAGCAACACAATCGGCAGATCGCCGGAGATGGAGAGCGGCCACAACTCTGCCTGTGGCCCGGCCCCCCGTATAATCTCCCCCGGCGATGAGCCAAAACGCGGATCGGCATACAGCAACGGCGCGGTCAGCCGCTGGAAATCGGCCGCTTCGCTGTGTTTCACCGCCAGGTGACGTAATTGCACCTGCGCCTTTGTCCAGGCCAGGGTTTTGGCGCGGTCAAAGGCGTGGCGATCGTGGTGCTTGTCAATCAGGCTGAGCAGGGCCTCACGTGAACCGGCGACCACCGTCCAGAATGCCACCCGCACCGTTTTTCCGGCCCCGACCCTGACCTTGCGCCGCAGCGAAAAGATCGGATCAAGCACGGTGCCGGTGGTGCCGGAGAGCGGCTGTTCCGGCTGCATGGCCTGCGCCTCCAGCACCGAATACCCGTTACCAATAAAGCGGGCGCGGTCAGTTTCATAGCCGATCTCATTATGCGTATCGCCCTCCACCACCACAAAATGCCCGGCCCAGATCACCGGCTCATCCGGTGTGCGGCGGCGGCGGGTCGCGATCAGCGCGCCATACTCCGCCAGGAACTCGGTCTGGATAAACATCCGGGCAAACGCAGTATGGGCATTATCGGTAGCGGCCTGGGTCAGGACGAGCTCCATATAGGAGGTCAAATCCAGCTCACGGAGCCGCAGCCCACGGTTGGTCAGGGTAATGCGCCGCACCTCGCTGTCATCCTCGCCGGAGACCAGCATCTCCAGCCGCGATATCAGCCGCTGTTCGTGGCGGGTAAAGGCGGCGTGATCCTCGCCGAACAGCACGGCATGGTGGTTGTCAGGATGTGGCGTCCGGCGTGACGGCGTCAGCAAGCGCGCCGGGCGGCCGCCCTCCTGCGGCGTTTCATCCGGGGATTGCAGGGCAGCACAGGCTGACCAGATGCGGCCACTGCGCAGGTCGCGCAGCAGGATCAACGATCCCCAGTTGTCCCGGGTGCTGTCCTCACGCCAGCGGGTCACGGCGATGTCGTGCCAGCGGCTGTAACCGCCACCGGTGGCCGAGATCATCACCGCATAGTTACCGTTGGAAAGCAGATGGGTAACGGGCGCGCCCGGCGGGGTGCCGGTAAAGTGGCGGTAAGCCCCGCTCTCTTCCTCGTCGTTCCCGGCAGAAGCGCGCACTTCATCGGCCAGCGGCCGCACTGACGCCGGTGCCTGCGGCAGGCGTTCCTGCAGCAGCAGCGCCACCGACTGAATGGCCGGTTCCCGGTGGAAGCGTTCCCGCATCAGCCCGTTGTGCAGCACATTGGCCAACGCCACCAGCGTCATGCCCTGGTGGTGCGCCATGTAGTTGTAGACGACCGCGACCCGCTCACCACGCGGCAGGCGGCTGGGGGTAAAGTCGAGCGCCTCATAAAAGCCATAGTGGCCATAAGCCCCCAACCGTGCCATGCGCCGGTAGTTCTCCGCCGCGCCGGCCGGGTCGATCATTGACGCCAGCCCGCTGGCATAGGGGGCGATCACGGTGTTTTCGGCCAGCCCGCGTTTCAGCCCCAGCCCCGGCACGCCGAAGTTGGAGTATTGATAGGTGAACTCAAGATCCCGCGCATTATACGCGGATTCAGAGATGCCCCAGGGAATGCCCAGGCGGCGGCCATAGGCCTGTTGCTGCGCCACCACCAGGCGGTTCGTTTCCGCCAGCAGGCTCTCTTCCGGCGCACGCAGCACCAGTGACGGCATCAGATACTCAAACATCGAGCCGGACCAGGAGAGCAGCGCCGCCTGGTGCTGCAACCGCACGGTGTTGCGCCCCAGCCGGAACCAGTGCCGGGTGGCAATATCCCCTTTGGCGATAGCAAACAGGCTGGCCAGCCGCGCCTCGGAGGCCAGCAGGTCATAACAGCTGCTGTCAAGTTGGTTATCCGCGACGGAATAGCCGATGGACAGTAACTGGCGGTCGGTATTGACCAGGAAACGGAAATCCATGCCATAGGCCAGATCGCGCGCCTGTTGCGCCAGGCGCAGTAAGCGCGGGGCCAGCCACGGTGAGCCGTCCTGCCGGCGGCGATCGTAGTCGTGCTCTTGTAACATGTCATCGAGCGCCCGGCAGGCAAACAGCAACGGCGGTTCTTCACCGTCCGGCGTGATGGGAGCCACCTGGCGTGCCGCCTGTAACAGCGGTTCGCTCAGCGGCAGCAGCTTCGTTAACAGAGTCGGCCAGGGTTCCTCCAGCGCCAGATCGGCGCGCAGCTCTGCCAGCTGTGCGTGGAACGTCTCCGCCGGGTTGCCGGCAGGCAGCGGCTCAGCCGCCAACGCCTGTTCCATTAACCGCAGGTGGTCGTCCACCGCACTGTAGGGATCCTCCACCCCGCTCTGATTGCACCAGGCTTCACAGGCGGCCGCCACCACCAGCAGGTGCCCGGCCAGGTTGCCGCTGTCCACGGCGGAAACATAGGCCGGTTGCAGCACCTGTAAATCCCGGGTGCCGTACCAGTTCAGGAAGTGGCCGTTATGGCGCGGCATCTGCATCAGCGTGCCGAAGGTGGCTTCCAGCCGCGCAACGGTGCGCGCCAGCCCGGTCCAGCCGAAATCACGCGCTGCCAGGGTGGAGAGCAGATAGAGGCCAATATTGGTGGGCGACGTCCGGTGGGCGATCACCGGCTTAGGCTGCTCCTGAAAATTATCCGGCGGCAGCCAGTGTTCCGCGGCGGTGACATAGGTTTCAAAATAGCGCCAGGTCTGGCGGGCAATCAGGCGCAACGCGTGGCGGTCAGCGGCGCTGAGCGCCAGCCGCCGGGTATGTGCCGGTTCACGGCTGACCCAGCAGGCTATCGCCGGGGCGGCCAGCCACAGCCCCCCAAACAGCAGAATCAGTGCACTGTTCCAGGGGGCGGCCCACCCGGCCAGCAGGCAGAGCGCCAGGGCCAGCAACGTGCCGGGCATCATCAGCCGGTAAAAACCGGCAAAGGTTGGCGAGGGGAGCGCGGCCAGCTGCGCCGCCGGTACCCACTCCAGCAGGTGTTTGCGTGACACCGTCAGACGGTAAAGGGTGCGGGCAATCGCATCCAGCATCCGCCAGGCGTTATCCGGCAACAAACAGAGGGTCAGTAACGCCTGCTGGCTGGAAAGCGCCCACTCCTGCCTCATTATCCGCAGGTTATCCGCCGCGGATAACGTCGGTTGGCGGCTGCGCAACAGCGCCTCCCACCACGGCGGGGCCATGGCCGTTAACAGCATAACGGCCAGAAGTGACAACGTCACCAGCCAGGCAGCGGCCGCCGGCAGTGTCCAGCCCGCGGCCAGGGTCAGCAGCAACGCCGGGGTGACCAGCGAACGCCGCAGGTTATCGATCATCTTCCAGCAGCCTACCGCATCCAGCCCGCTCCGGCCGGTGGGGGTCTCTGCCCCGGCCGGGGCGTTGCCCACCAGCCACGGCAACAGCTGCCAGTCACCGCGTGTCCAGCGGTGCTGGCGGCGGGCAATCACGTCATAGCGCGCAGGCGGGGCCTCGACCAGCTCAACATCCGAGGCCAGCCCGGCGCGGGCACAGGCCCCTTCAAACAGGTCATGGCTCAGCAGGGTGTTTTCCGGGATGCGCCCGTGCAGCGCCTGCTCAAAGGCATCCACGTCATAGATGCCCTTGCCGGTGTAGGAGCCTTCGCCAAACAGATCCTGATAGACGTCCGACACCGCGGCCGCATAAGGGTCAATGCCGCCCTGCCCGGCGAAAATACGCTGGTAACGTGAGCCCTCCCGGCCCATCGGCAGGGCCATGGTGACACGGGGTTGCAGGATTGCATAACCGGAGATGAGATGCGTATTCCCGGCGTCCCAGCGGGGCTGGTTCAGCGGGTGGGCCATCTTACCGATCAATTTTTGCGCCACCTCACGCGGCAGGTGGGTATCCGCATCCAGGGTAATAACGTAGCGTACCTCCGGCGGTACCCAGGGGGCGTTGCCCTCTTCTGCCATGAAATGGGTATCTGTGGCCCCGCGCAGCAGCCGGTTCAGCTCATGCAGTTTGCCGCGTTTGCGCTCCCAGCCCATCCACACCCCTTCTGCCGGGTTGTAATGGCGGCGGCGGTGCAACAGCAGGAAACGCGGCCCGTGGCTTCCCGGCCCGTGACGCGCATTCAGGGCGGCCACCGCCTGGCGGGCGCCCGCCAGCAGGGCGGCATCCTGCGGGGTGGTTTCGGTCGCGGCGTCCATGCCGTCGGTCAGTAAAGCGAAGGTCAGATCGCCGGAGATACCGGTCAGGTAGTGAACCTCCAGCTGTTCAATCTGCGCATTGATGTCCTCTTCCCGCGTCAGCAGGGTCGGCACCACCACCATGCTGCGCAGCGCGGCGGGCACCCCCTGTTCCAGGGCCATCGCCGGCAACGGTTTGGCGGCAAACAGGCTGTTGATCGTACGGTTGACCAGCACGCCCGCCAGCCCGCTCAGGGGGAACAGGCTCAGCAACAGGGCAACCCAGCCTGCCGCCCCGAACCCGCCGGGCATCAGCGCGGCCAGCCCAGCCCAGAGTGCCGCGCCCCCGGCGGCCGTGACCGCCAGTTGTGCCAGCAGGTAGCCGGTGAGCCCGATCCGCCGGAAGCCGCGCTGCAGCCGCAGGGTAAGCGACGGGGTAAAACCAATCTGCGCCTCCAGCTGATGGCGCCCGTGGTCAATCAGGTAGTAACCCGGCTCGTTCTGCTGTTGCGATCGCGCTTCACCGGGCGCGCCGGCCAGGGCCACCGCCTCCGCCGCCACCACGCCCTCCGGCTGGCCGGAGCCGCGTGCCAGCTGTTCAATCGCGCTGCGGTAGCGGTTACGGGTCGGGAAATCCATCGCGGCAAACGTCCCGGCCTGCCGCAGGGTGCGATCGACCAGGCTCACGCTCTCAAACATCACGGGCCAGTCGAGATCGGAGATCATCCGCATACTGGTGATCACATTGCGCACCGAGACGTTCGACGCCCCAAGCCGCTGCTGGGCATGCAGCACCACCTCATCCGGGGTGGTGCCCTGCTGTTGCAGGCGGTGCGCCAGCCAGCTCAGCGCCGGGGTGGTCTCCGGATCCTGGCCGCGCAGGTTTTTCACCAGTTGCGCGGCGTACAGCTCCGGCAGCGGCGCGTTGCCCAGTGCGGCAGACGCCGACGCCAGGGCCATCAGGGCATCTTCGCCGGTAATCAACTGGGCGCTCAGCCGATCGGCAGCATCACGCGCCCGGCGGCCCTGGGTGATCTGTTCCGCCAGCCGCCGCAGGTTCTCAATCAACACAATCCGCAGCGTGATCGCCACCGCCCACAGCTCGCCAATGGTCAGGGGCTGAACCTGCTGATAGGCGTTAATAAAGCGGCGCAGGGTCTCCGGGTCAACATGGCTGTCGGTGTGCGTCACATAGGCCCAGGCCAGCCCGAACACCCGGGGGTAACCGGTAAACGGGCCGTCCGCCAGTTTCGGCAACTGCCGGTAATAGCCGGGCGGAAGATGGCGGTGGATGTCGGTGATTTGTGCCGCGACCAGGTGGTAGTTGTCCAGCAGCCATTCGGCCGCCGGCACCACCTGACGCCCCTGCGCCAGTTCTTCTGCACTGTCACGGTAGGCCGCCAGCAAAAGGGCGGCGTTCTGGTCGAGCCGGGCCTGCAATGGCCTGACCACCTGCGGGCGGGCGGTCACCGGCTGCGCGGCCGCCAGCGACGCCGCGTGCTGCTCCAGCCGTTCAATGCCGAACATCTCACCGCGTACCGGGCGGAGATCGCCCCATGGCCCGCGACCTTCGCGGCTGGTGAACAGTAATCCGGATAACATCATACTTTCTCCTTTCAGGATGCGCCGGGCCGTAACCACAGGCCGGGAAAAGACGCACGCCGCGCAAGGTGGCGGCAGCAAAACAGGTGAAGAGCGGGCATCTGGCCCTGAAGGAACCCGGCAATACGGCCGGTCAACGGCGTATCGGGGGGTGGCGGCGTGAAAAAGGTGAAAGATTCAGAGAGCAGGCCGGGCAAGCCGGAGTAAGAGTGGCTAAAAAATAACCTCCGCTACAAGATAACATGAATTCTCTGAGAATTCAGGTTAAGCCAGCGTGATGTCCTATAGTTAGTGGTTGCACCATCTGAAGGTCATCCCAAAGCGCACCGATAAGCGCGTCGCCCCAGAGGAGTATTGCTCAATGTCGAAAACAACAGGTCATCAGACAACCCTGAAAACCGCGACCCACACGGCCCCGGCCACCGACGGCCAGGCCGCGAAGCCCGGCCTCGGGGATCTTGCCCCGGCAGATAACTCGCACCAGCCCTCCCCCACGCCTACCCCGCCCGGCCAGGAGCCTACCGCCCCCGGCAGCCAGAAAAGCCCGGACATCCACAATGCCAAGCTCGATGCGCTGGAGATCCACCGCAAGCAAGGGGCCAACCAGCCGCTGACCACTGACCACGGCACCAAAATTGCCAACGATCAGAACTCGCTGCGGGCCGGTGTGCGTGGCCCGACGCTGCTCGAAGATTTTATTATGCGGGAGAAGATCACCCATTTTGACCATGAGCGTATTCCGGAGCGCATCGTGCATGCGCGCGGCTCGGCGGCTCACGGCTATTTCCAGCCCTACCGGTCAATGAGCGACGTCACCAAGGCGGCCTTTTTGCAGGACCCGGCGAAACAGACCCCGGTCTATGTGCGCTTCTCCACGGTGCAAGGGTCGCGCGGCTCGGCAGACACCGTGCGCGACATCCGCGGTTTTGCCACCAAGTTTTACACCGACGAGGGCAACTACGACCTGGTCGGCAACAATACCCCGGTGTTCTTTATCCAGGATGCCCATAAATTCCCGGACTTTGTGCACGCGGTAAAACCGGAACCGCACCATGAGATGCCGCAGGGCGGCAGCGCCCACGACACCTTCTGGGACTACGTCTCACTCCAGCCAGAGACGCTGCACAACGTCTTCTGGGCGATGTCCGACCGCGGCATCCCGCGCAGCTACCGCACCATGGAAGGGTTCGGCATCCATACCTTCCGCTTTATCAACGGCGAAGGGAAATCGACCTTTGTGCGCTTCCACTGGAAGCCGCTGGCGGGCAAGGCCTCGCTGCTGTGGGATGAGGCGCAGAAACTGGCCGGTAAAGACAGCGATTTCCACCGCCGCGACCTGTGGGAGTCGATTGAGGCCGGGGACTACCCGGAGTATGAGCTGGGGGTGCAGCTGATCCCGGAAGAGGATGAGTTCAACTTTGACTTCGATCTGCTCGACGCCACCAAGCTTATCCCCGAGGCGCTGGTGCCGGTGGAGATCATCGGCAAGATGGTGCTGAACCGTAACCCGGACAACTTCCACGCCGAAACCGAGCAGGTGGCGTTCCACCCCGGCCATGTGGTGCCCGGCATCGACTTCACCAATGACCCGCTGTTGCAGGGGCGGCTCTTCTCCTACACCGATACCCAGATCAGCCGCCTGGGTGGGCCGAACTTCCATGAGATCCCGATTAACCGGCCGGTCTGCCCTTACCACAACTTCCAGCGTGACGGCATGCACCGGATGGACATCGACACCAACCCGGCCAGCTATGAACCGAACTCCATCAACAACAACTGGCCGCGCGAAACCCCACCGGCCGCGTCGGGCGGCGGCTTTGAGAGCCATTACGAGCGCATTGACGGCCACAAGGTGCGCGAGCGCAGTGAATCCTTCGCGGATTACTACTCGCAGCCGCGCCTGTTCTGGATGAGCCAGACGCCGGTCGAGCAGGAGCACATTATCGGGGCGTTTTCCTTTGAGCTGAGCAAAGTCGGCCGCACCTACATCCGTGAACGGGTGGTAGACCTGCTGGCGCGGGTGGACATCAACCTGGCGGAAGAAGTCGGCAAAAACCTCGGTTTCCGGCTGCCGGATGACGCGAAGAAATACCCGCTGCCGCACAGCGTCAACGGCCTGCAAAAGGATGAGACCCTGAGCCTTTACGCCACCGGTGACGGTGTGCTGAAAGGGCGCTGCGTGGCGGTGCTGCTGAGTGACGGTGTGCACGCCGCTGATGTGCTGGAGATCCTGCAGGCGCTGAAAACCGAGGGTATCCACCCGAAACTGCTGGCCCGCCACATGGGTGAAGTGCTGGCGGATGACGGCTCCTCGGTGCCGGTGAACGGCACCTTCGGCAATACGCCGTCGGTGACGGTGGACGCGGTGCTGGTGCCGAACGGCAACATCGACTCGCTGCTGCTGGACGGTGACGCCCGCCACTTCCTGCTGGAAGCCTACAAGCACCTGAAGGTGATTGGCCTCAGCGGCGATGCCGACCGCATCAAGCCGCTGCTCGGTATTGATGACAGCGCCCAGGAAGAAGGCATTGCGGAGGGGGCCAAGGCCGAAGGGCTGCTGCAAAGCTTCCTGGATGCCATGGAACAGCACCGCATCTGGTCACGCAGCGCCAAGGCGGCCGCCGTCCCGGCCTGATGACGTGTCGGGGAGGCGCGCCCTCCCCGCCTATTTTTTTAAGGAGGAACCATGAGCGAACACACCCTGCCCAAACAGCACCAGGACCAGCAACCCGGCCGTGAGGCCCCGATGGAGCCGAAACCGCTGTATGACGATCAGGACTACCGCGCCGGTGGCAAGCTGAAGGAGAAAGTGGCGCTGGTGACCGGCGGCGACAGCGGCATCGGCCGCGCCGTGACCATCGCCTATGCCAAAGAGGGGGCGAAAGTCGCCATCGTTTATCTGGAAGAGGATGAAGACGCCCGTGAAACCCAGCGCCTGGCGGCCCAGTATGGCCCGGAGCCGCTGTTGATCCGCGGGGATCTCGGCGATCAGGCATTTGCCACGGATGCCGTGGAAAAAACCGCCGCCCATTTCGGCGGGCTGGATGTGCTGGTGAACATCGCCGGTGAGCAGCACCCGCAAGAGACGCCGGAAGCGATCAGCGCCGAACAGCTGGAGAAGACCTTCCGCACTAACTTCTTCTCGATGGTTTACCTGGTGCAGGCGGCGCTGAAGCACCTGCCGGAAGGCGGGGCGATCATCAACACCAGCTCCATTACCGCCTATCGCGGCAACCCCAAACTGATTGACTACTCCTCCACCAAAGGGGCGATCACCGCCTTTACCCGCTCGCTCTCCACCAACCTGCTGGAGCGCGGCATCCGGGTGAACGCCGTGGCACCCGGCCCGATCTGGACACCGCTGATCCCGTCTACCTTTGATGAGGAGCACGTCTCACAATTTGGCCTGGAAACGCCGATGAAACGCCCCGGCCAGCCCTCTGAACTGGCGGCGGCCTACGTCTACCTGGCCTGTAAAGACTCTTCTTACGTCAGCGGCCAGACGATCCACATCAACGGCGGCGTCGTGATTAACGGCTGACGTCATGATCAGCGGCCGATCGCCGCAGGCATAAAAAAGCCGGGCCATAACGGAGCCCGGCTTTTTTGTGGCCGCCGGTTACGGGATGCGGTTTTTCAGGGCGTCGTGCTGTTTGTCCTCTTCGCGCTCGCGTTCGGCCAATGCCTCAAACGCGGTGGCGGTGGCCGGGTCAAACAGTGACAGCGTCTCGATCTGGTTGAGCATGATCACCTTGCGGAAATAGAGCGCGGAGATCGGCTCAGAATCCGGCAGAATGCCGTGCTGCTGGTAGTAACTGGCGTAGTTGTGCTCTACCTGCATCTTCTGGGTTTCCGGGTCGCGGTAGCCGCTGACCATCGGGATCAATACCACGTTGTCCGTGGAGCCGCTCTCGCAGCGCAGGGTATGCACCATGCCGATGTAGACGCGGCGCGAACGCAGCGTAATAAATACCAAATCGCCCTGGTCCATACACTGATAGAGCAGCCCTTCCACGCCGTTGGAGCGTGTCAGCTGCTGGTAGAGGCTTTTGCGCCCGGCCGGGTCGAGCTGCATACTGCGTGACCACGAAGTGCAGGAGAGGCACAGCAGCACCGAGACCGCCAGCATGATCACCACCGGGGCCTGAATCCCCAAGAAGCTCCACATGATGAAGTCACGTTGCAGCTGGAGGTCATGCCCGATTATCCACGGGAACTGGTTCATCAGCCCGGAGAAGCCCCACAGCAACAGGTAGACGACGGCGATCACCAGCAGCCCCTGCAACACGAAAATACAGCCGTACAGCGCCACCACGAAGTAGACGTCCCAGCCAAAGGTGCGCTTGAGTTTGAAACGCGAAGAGACATCGCGGGTGGTGTACCAATAACCGCACACCATCAAAACCATAAAAATTGCCGTTGCCATCAGTGCGCGCCCTCCCTGTTTCCGGCACGAACCGGTAAGTCACATGGCGCGGGTAACGCTCTTTGCATAGATCCTCCTTGTTGTCTGGCCCATCATGGGCAAAGCTGTCATCAACCCCTGAGTGTGACGCCGAAAACCGGCCGGGGTTGCCCCGGATTAATCCGGAAGTGACCGCCTCCGCCGGGCGGCTCCCGGTTAAGCATAGCTAACTCACTGGATAAACGGCGGATTTTCTGCCCACTCTGCGCGCGTCCGGCCGTTGGCTGCGCGATCTCACCTTGTCCTTTATCCCTCACCGGGGTAGTTTTATCTCCGGGATGAATGATTTTATGTCTAGAATTAACAGAGATATCCGCAGTTAACCGGCATTCAGGAGGCGTGGCAATGGCATTGCAACAAGAGATTATCGAGGCACTCAAGGTAAAACCCCAGATTGACGCGCAGGAGGAGATCCGCCGCAGCGTTGACTTCCTGAAGGAATATCTTCAGGCTAACCCGGCACTGAGGGCGCTGGTGCTCGGCATCAGCGGCGGCCAGGACTCCACCCTGACCGGCAAACTCAGCCAGATGGCAATCACTGAACTGCGTGAAGAGACCGGTGACGACAGCTACGAATTCATCGGCGTGCGCCTGCCGTACGGCAACCAGGCGGACGAGGCCGACTGCCAGGACGCTATCGCCTTTATCCAGCCCAACCGCGTGCTGACGGTGAACATCAAAGAGTCAGTGGTTGCCAGTGAAGCGGCGCTGCGCAAGGCCGGCATTGAGCTGTCGGACTTCGTCAAAGGCAATGAAAAAGCGCGTGAACGGATGAAAGCGCAATACAGCATTGCCGGCATGTCGCGCGGGCTGGTGGTGGGCACTGACCACGCGGCTGAGGCGGTCACCGGGTTCTACACCAAATACGGCGACGGCGGCACCGACATCAACCCGATTTTCCGCCTTAACAAGCGCCAGGGTAAGGCCCTGCTGGCGGCCCTGGGCTGCCCGGAGCACCTCTACAAGAAAGTGCCGACGGCTGACCTGGAAGAGGATCGCCCCGGCCTGCCGGATGAAGTGGCGCTGGGTGTCACCTACGAGATGATTGACGACTACCTGGAAGGCAAACCGGTGGAGCCGAAGGTCGCGGAGATTATCGAGCGCTGGTATACCCGCACCGAGCACAAACGCCAGTTGCCGGTCACGGTCTTTGACGACTTCTGGAAAACAACCTAAGCGCAAGGTGCCGCTGCCGGCACCCCCCGCTCTGTGATTGACGCGCCGCCTGTTATGCGGCGCGTTTCTTTTGCCGGTTACGGCACGATGATGATGAGGACGTTATTCTTACGCTATGCAAAAATTTTTACTGCTGCTGCTTTCGATTGTCTTGCTTGGCCCTCTGGGCATTGATCTTTACCTGCCGACCATTCCTGCCATTGCTGCCGGGCTGGGCAGCCCGCAGGCGGTGATTCAGGCAACGATTTCCCTGTTTATCCTGGTGCTGGGCGCCGGGCAACTGGTGGCCGGGCCGCTGGTGGACAACTATGGCCGCAAACCGGTGGCGCTGGCCGGGATTGCCCTCTACCTGGCCGGGGCGGCGCTGGCGGCGCTCTCCGTCAGCCCGGCGATGTTTATCGCCTCCCGGCTGGTGCAGGGACTGGCAGTCTGCTGTACCGCCGTGGTGGCGTTCAGCGGCATCCGTGACCGCATGAACGGCGAAGAGGCCGCCCGCGCCTTCGGCTTCCTGAACGGCACGCTGAACATTGTGCCGGCGATGGCCCCGCTGCTGGGTGGGCTGCTGGCGGAGGCGTTTGGCTGGCGTGCGCCGTTCTGGTTCCTGGCCGGCTATGCCGCCGTGGTGTTTGTGGTGATCGCCACCCTGCTGCCGGAAACGCGCCCGGCAGACACCCAGCCGGTACGCGGCCTGCCGCTGCGGCAATACGGCGCCATCCTGCGCGATCGCCGTTTCCGCACCTTCAGCCTGGTGAATGCCGGGGCGATGGGCATGGCGCTGACCTACGTCTCGCTCGCCCCTACGGTGCTGATGGGTACCGGCGGGCTGTCGCCGCTGCACTTTTCGCTGGCGTTTGGCGCCAACGGCTTCTGGATTTTGTTTGTGAGTTTCTTCGCCAACCGCGTGATCCATAAACTCGGCCGCCCGGTCTGCCTGGCGGTCGGCAGCCTGCTGATGCTGCTGGGTGCGCTGGGGCTGGTGGCGGGCGTGCTGCTGTTGCCGCAGGCGGTGCAGGTGCAGTGGTGGGTTTACATGCTGCCGGTGGCGGCGGCCTGTGCCGGGCTGGCGTTTATGATGGGGCCGGCCACCAGCTACGCGCTGGAGCCGTACGGCAGCGAGGCCGGAGTCGCCTCGGCGCTGGTAGGCTTTGTGCAGATGGCAGGCGGCTCGTTGCTGGGGCTGGCGGCGATGGCGCTGCCGCTGTCACCCAAGCTGTCGCTGGCGGTGATGATGCTGGCCGGTTGCCTGCTGGCGCTGCGTGCGCGCCTGCTGAGCAAGCAGCTGCGCGGGACGTTAACCTCCCTGACTAAACCATCCTCCCCAGACCAGGGCGCGTAACCGCGCCCTCTCCTTCAGCGGGTGCCTGCATCAGTTTTCGTAGCGGAAAGGCACCCGCGCCGTGACCGCCGTCAGCAGTTCATAGCCCAATGTGCCGGCGGCGGCAGCCACCTCATCCACCGGCAGTTGCGCCCCCCATAACTCCACCGGCGTGCCGATCCCGGCCTGCGGGCATGGGGTCAGGTCCACCGCCAGCATATCCATGGAGACGCGCCCCAGCGTGCGGGTCATCACGCCGCCCACGCAGACCGGGGTACCGGTCGGCGCGTGCCTGGGGTAGCCATCCGCATAGCCGCAGGCCACCACGCCCAGGCGTTGCGGGCCGGTGGCGGTGTAAGTGGCACCATAGCCGACGCGGTCACCGGCGCTCAGCTGTTGCAGGCCGATTATCTCACTGGTGAGGCTCATGCCCGCTCGCAACCCGGCCGGGGCGATATCCTGCGCCACGCCGCTCGGCGACGCGCCATACAGAATGATGCCCGGCCGCACGGCCGCGTGGTGGGTGTGCGGGTGCCAGAGGGTGGCGGCCGAGTTGGCGAGGCAGCGCGGCAGCGGCACCTCCGCCCCCACCCGCTCAATCACCGCGTACTGCCGGCTGACGCCTTCCGGGCCGTCAGCCACGGCGAAATGGCTCATCAGCGTTATCGCGCCCACCTGCGGCAGCGCCCTGAGCTGCTGCCAGGCCGCCGCCAGCTGTTCCGGCGGGAAGCCGAGGCGGTTCATGCCACTGTTGAGTTTCAGGTAGACATCAACCGGCGCATCCAGCCGCGCTGCGGCCAGCGCCTCAATCTGCCAGGCGCTGTGCACGGCGGTGGTGAGCCGGTAACGATCCAACAGTGCCAGATCCGCCGCGTGGAAAAACCCCTCCAGCAGCAGAATCGGCCCCTGCCAGCCCGCTTCCCGCAAGGTTATCGCCTCTTCATAGTTGAGCAGCGCATAACCATCGGCCTGATCAAACGCCTGCCACATCCGGCGCAGGCCATGGCCATAGGCGTTGGCTTTGACCACCGCCCAGAGGTGGGCGGACGGGGCGTGGCGGCGTACTGCGGACAGGTTGTGACGCAGGGCGTCAAGGTGCACGGTGGCAACGATCGGACGGGGCATGGCAAGGCTCTCAGTTAACACTGCTCGATAAATAAAAAGGGGTAAACCGCCGCGCGCGGGCACGCGCGGCAAGGCACCGGCTCAGCTGACCGGGTGAATGCGGGGGCGGCCCGGCGGGGTACCGGCCGCAAAGCCCTGCTGATAACGCGCCACCGACAGATCCTCGCAAGGGATCGCCGGGGTCACGCCGGAGATAATATCCGCCAGCAACTGGCCGGAGCCGCAGGCCATGGTCCAGCCCAGGGTACCGTGGCCGGTGTTGAGGTAGAGGTTTTTCAGCGGGGTTTTGCCGACAATCGGTGTGCCGTCCGGCGTCATCGGCCGCAGGCCGGTCCAGAAGGTCGCCTGCTCCACGTTGCCGCCGTGCGGGTAGAGATCTTTTACCACCATTTCCAGCGTCTCGCGCCGCGCTTTTGCCAGCCCGGTGTTAAAGCCGACAATCTCCGCCATGCCGCCGACGCGGATGCGGTTATCAAAGCGGGTAATGGCAATTTTGTAGGTTTCATCCAGCACCGTGGAGTATGGCGCGGCATCCGGGTCGGCGATCGGGATGGTCAGCGAGTACCCTTTCAGCGGGTAGACCGGAATCGACACCAGCCCTTCCAGCAAGGCGGTGGAATAGGAGCCAAACGCCACCACATAGCTGTCGGCGGTGAGGATGTCATTGCCGCACTGCACGCCGCGCAGGCTGTTGCCCTCCACCAGCAGGCGATCCACACTGCGGTTAAACAGGAATTTTACCCCGGCCTGCGTCGCCATCTCCGCCAGCTGGCGGGTAAAGAGCTGGCAGTCCCCGGTTTCATCATTCGGCAGGCGCAGGCCGCCGGTCAGCTTATGCGCCACGCCGGCCAGCGCCGGTTCCACGCTGGCGAGCCGGGCGGATTCCAGCAACTGGTACGGCACCCCCGCCTCCTGCAACACGGCGATATCTTTGGCGGCGTTCTCATACTGCTGGGCGGTGCGGAAGAGTTGCAGCGTGCCGCCCTGCCGCCCTTCATAACGGATGCCGGTGTCACGGCGCAGCGCTTTCAGGCAGTCGCGGCTGTATTCGGACAGGCGCACCATGCGGCCTTTGTTGGTCTGGTAGTGGCGCATGTCGCAGTTACGCAACATCTGCCACATCCAGCGCAGCTGGAAGCTGCTGCCGTCCAGGCGGATCGCCAGCGGCGCATGGCGCTGGAACATCCACTTAATCGCCTTGAGCGGCACGCCGGGCGCCGCCCAGGGCGCCGCATAACCGGGGGAGATCTGGCCCGCGTTGCCGGCACTGGTCTCCTCCGCCGGGCCGGGCTGGCGGTCTACCACGGTGACCTCATGCCCCGCTTTCGCCAGATACCAGGCGCTGGCCACGCCCACCACGCCACTTCCTAATACCAAAACCCGCATAGTGACTCCACCTCAAGGCATTAAAAGCACAATCTTCTGTTAACGTTAAATTAACTCAACAGAAATGACCGTCCAACAATATCCGCAATAGTCGTGATAATTTTCACAAATATTTATCCTTTATCCCCCCGGCTTTTTCAATAGGCGTCATGAAATAGCGATAAGATCCCGTGAAACGGCCACTCGCGCAGAAAAATCCCCGCTTTTTGACAGCAATGACAGCATTGCCCGCACCAAACAGATCGGGATGCCCGGCCCCGCGTTTCACCACAGATAGTGCTGGGTGATTTGCTTAACGACAGAATGAAATGCTGCCTCTGCGCGCTAATTCCCCACACTTCATACCCGTGCCGGTGGGCAGCCGGCCGGTGAAGGGCGTAGGATAGGCTCTGGCCCGGCCGGGCGCGGGCTGCCGCGCCGTGGGCCGGAAGCCTGCCGCCGCAGTAAATGGCTGCTTTTGCACGGCAATCACGGGCCGAATGGCTGGTTTACCGGCAGGCGGCCTGCCCGATGCATAAAGTTTGAGCTACGATTGATAGGAGGCCGGACGATCAGGCCTGACAACAATGAGGGTGCGCTGATGACTATGACGCAAGAGCAGATTAAACAGGAACGCCTGAGTGATGGCCCGGACTGGACGTTTGAACTGCTCCAGACCTATCTTGAGCAGATTGACCGGGTTGCCAAACATTACCGGCTGGATACCTACCCGCATCAGATTGAGGTGATTACCTCTGAACAAATGATGGATGCCTACTCCAGCATCGGGATGCCGATCAACTATACCCACTGGTCGTTCGGCAAAAAATTCATCGAGACCGAGCAGCGTTACAAACATGGCCAACAGGGGCTGGCGTATGAGATCGTGATTAATTCCGATCCCTGCATCGCCTACCTGATGGAAGAGAACACCATGACCATGCAGGCGCTGGTGATGGCCCATGCCTGTTACGGCCACAACTCCTTCTTCAAAAACAACTACCTGTTCCGCAGCTGGACGGATGCCGGCTCCATCGTGGATTACCTGCTGTTTGCCCGCCACTACATCAGTGAGTGCGAGGAGCGCTACGGCGCAGTAGAGGTGGAGAAGCTGCTCGACTCCTGCCACGCGCTGATGAATTACGGCGTTGACCGCTACAAACGGCCGCAAAAAGTCTCCTTGCAGGAGGAGCGCGCCCGGCAGAAAAGCCGCGAGGAGTACCTGCAAAGCCAGGTGAATTCGCTGTGGAAAACCCTGCCGCGCCGCGAGCGCGAGGCGATCCCGGAGGTGGCGCGCCGCTTCCCGGCTGAGCCGCAGGAGAATTTACTCTACTTTATGGAGAAGAATGCGCCGCTGCTGGAGCCGTGGCAGCGTGAGGTGCTGCGCATCGTGCGCAAAATCAGCCAGTATTTCTACCCGCAGAAACAGACGCAGGTAATGAACGAGGGCTGGGCGACTTTCTGGCACTACACCATCCTTAACCATATGTATGACGAGGGGCTGGTCACGGAACGCTTTATGCTGGAGTTCCTGCACAGCCACACTAACGTGGTGTACCAGCCACCCTACAACAGCCCCTATTACAGCGGCATTAACCCCTATGCGCTGGGCTTCGCGATGTTCCAGGACATCAAACGCATCTGCCAGACCCCGACCGAGGAAGACCGCTACTGGTTCCCGGACATCGCCGGTTCTGACTGGCTGGACACGCTGCACTTCGCGATGCGTGACTTCAAGGACGAGAGCTTTATCAGCCAGTTCCTGTCACCAAAAGTGATGCGTGACTTCCGCCTGTTCACCGTGCTGGATGATGACCACAACAACTTCCTGGAGATCGCGGCGATCCACAACGAAGAGGGCTACCGCGCCATCCGCCAGGAGCTGTCAGCACAATACAACCTCAGCAACCATGAGCCGAATATCCAGGTCTGGAATGTTGACCTGCGCGGTGACCGTTCGCTGACGCTGCGTTACATTCCGCATGAGCGCGCGCCGCTGGACAAGAGCCGCCGTGAGGTGATGAAGCATATCCATCGCCTGTGGGGGTTTGACGTGTATATGGAGCAGAAAGGCGATGACGGCAGCATCGAGCTGCTGGAGCGCTGCCCGGCGCGTACGACACCGCTGTGACAACGACACCGTTGTGACAACCACACCGCTGTAACGCGGAGCATCGCCCGGTATAAAAAAAGGCACCCCCGGGTGCCTTTTTGCTGTTTAACGTGCCGGACGTAACACTCAGCGGCGGGTTTCGGTCGTCAGCGTGCTTGGCATGGTGCCCTGCATACTGTGCCAAATCGCCCCGCTCTCTTTGCCGTAATTACGCACACACTCCATCACCTGATCGTAGAGTTTGTCCTGGCTCAGCTCCGCCAGCCGGGCATAAAACGCCAGCGCCAGTTTGCGCGCCTCCGGGTTGGAGAAGTAGTAACGGCCGACGCGCATATACAGCCCGCGCAGCCCGTTCAGAATCAGGCCGTAGATCGGGTTGCCGGAGGCGAAAGCCAGCCCGCGGAAGATGCCGTAATCCAGCTCGCTGAAGGCGTCTGCATGGTCATCCACGCTGCCGGCCTGCGCCAGGATTTCCTGGGTTTTTTCCGGGTGCTGACGCACCGCGGTGCGGATAAAGATCGAGGCGATGTTGGTACGCACCGCCAGCAGGTTATCAATCAGCTGCGGCACGCTGTCATGATCCAGCCGGGCCAGCGTCTCCAGGATGTTCAGCCCGGAGGTCTCCCAGAAATTATTGACCCGGGTCGGTTTGCCGTGCTGGATGGTCAGCCAGCCATCACGGGCCAGACGTTGCAGAACTTCGCGCAGCGTGGTGCGGGTGACCCCGATCAACTCTGATAACTCACGCTCCGCGGGCAAAATAGAGCCAGGAGGGAAGCGATTATTCCAGATACTTTCGATAATGTACTCTTCCGCGAAACCGGCAGGACTTTGCGCCTTAATAACCATGTGTTTAACGTTCCGTAGCGACGAATGTAAGCCATAAAATTCAGCTCATCATACCAGACGTCTTTGGCCGGTTATAGCACCAAAAGCTAACATTCAGGCAACCTGTACAGTCACTGCCCGATTTTGTGCGGTCACGCTTTCTTTTTGTGGCGCAGCACACTGGCTGGCGGCCTCACCTTCCCCGCTTTTTACGCATATTTGCTTTGCGGTAGCTGGCAGCGCGGCTGAATTGGTTTACACTGCCGATCAGGCATTTACTGCAGGGATAACCACGATATGTTGCAATTTCTTAACCAATGCTCACGCGGGCGCGGTGCCTGGTTACTGCTGGCGCTGACGGCTCTGGCGCTGGAGCTGGCCGCGCTCTATTTTCAGCATGTGATGCTGCTGAAACCGTGCGTGATGTGTATTTACGAGCGCTGCGCCCTGCTGGGGGTGTTCTTCGCCGGGGTGGTGGGCGCGCTGGCCCCGGCCACACCGCTGCGTTATGTGGCGCTGCTCGGCTGGATCTACAGTGCCTGGGAAGGCCTGCGCCTCGCCTGGGAACACACAATGATTCAGCTTCACCCTTCCCCCTTTACCACCTGTGATTTTGCCGCCCGCTTCCCCAGCTGGCTGCCGCTGGACAAATGGGTGCCGGGGATGTTTGTCGCTACCGGTGACTGCGCCGAGAAGCAATGGGAATTCCTGTCACTCGGTATGCCGCAGTGGCTGGTGGTTATCTGCGCGGCTTATCTGCTGGTGGCCCTGCTGGTGGTGGTGGCGCAATTCTTCCCACCGCGCAAACGTGACCTTTTTGGCCGCTAAGCCGCAAAACACCCCCTCTTACGGCACCTTCAGGGTGCCGTTTTTATGGCCGGTGTTCTCTGCCTGCCGGCGGGTTGATTAAAGCCGCCTATTAAATCAATAGCGTTAACCGATTTACCTCTTTAGCAAAAATATGACAATCTATTTCCAGACAGCAACGAAACGCGATGTCTGCCCCACACCAGGTATTATAAAAAAAGCAGTAATATAAAAAAATAACCCGCCTATGAGCGGGTTTTTACTTTCCTTTTCCCCTCCCGCAAAAAATTCAGCCATGAAAAGCAAAAAAAAGCCGGATTTATCCTAAAAATCCATTATTTTCAAAGCGTTATTGATTTAAATATCACATGCGTTATTATTTCGCGGTGATTATTACCCCCCTTTAATAATCACGCTATAGGAGCCTCTTGTAGCGGATAATTTTCCGGCCCGCCCCGATGGCGGGTTTTTTTTGAGATTTCTGCCAGTTTCAATCTCCGGGTAAGCTGTCTACTATCAAGGGGTGGGCGCAGATCCACGTAATGATCGGTACTATCCCTACGCCCGCTCTCCGTTGTGGGCTTTTTTTCGCCTGCATTATGCAAAGGTATTCCCCTGATTTTCCCCGCTTAACGCAAATTACTTTCCCTGCCAGCAAAGCTTTCTAAACAAACGCTTAACATACGCAAATAAACCGCCTGCCGGGGCTGATTTTACTCACGTTACTGAACTATCACGCCGATACCCTTGTTGTCACCTGTAAGGATGACGCCATGACCAGTACGCAGGGCCGGCGAAGAAAGGATGCGTTTGCGTCCAACAGGCGCCGCCTGCCCTGCGGGTATCCTGAGAGACAGACGCTGTATCCGGTATGGACCTGCTCTCTTTTTGCGCTCTAATAAATAGGTAACACCATGGGCATTATGCCGACACCCCGCACCCGCTCTGATTTTCTCGGCTCGCTGCTGCCCACAGGGCGCAGCCGGCCGGCCAGCGGTGTTTTTGATTGCGGCGCGTTACCCGCCTCACTCAGTGCACTGGGCCTGCCCGATAAGGGCGGCCTGTTAATGACCTTTACCCCACCAGGCGCGGATTTCCCCCACGTCAATGCGGCCTGGCAACGCCTGGCCGCGCCCAACCGCACCGTGCTGGCGCTCTCCTCCTACGGGGCGCTGGGCAACCAGGCGCAAGGCTCCACCTATTGTGACCAGAACAGCCGCCAGGGCAGCTGGCTATGGCTGCCGCAGAGCCTGATCACCCGCCATGAAGTGCATGTGGTCGATTTGCAGGTCCGCAACGGGCTTTCGGCCCGGCAACGGGTCACGGCCATCCGTGGCGAGCTGGAGCGCGTGCGCGTCAGTATGCCGCTCTCCGCGGACCGGACGTTTGCGATGGTCTATTGTGACGGCCTTTCCGCCTCGGAAGGCTTCCTGATGCAGGCCTGGTACGCCTCCGGCCGTTTCCCTTGCCTGGCTATCGGCGGCTCGGCCGGGGGATCGCTGGAGTTTGACGGCACCTATATCGGTACCGGCAATGCCGTGCTGCAAGGCAAAGCGGTGATTGTGTTCTGCCAAATCGCGGAGGGGAAATCTTTCGCACCGTTCAAAAGCCAGAACTTTGAGCCGACCGCGCAAAGCTGGCTGGTCGCCCAGGCTGACCCGGTGGCCCGTACCCTGAGTTCGGTATTTGATGCCGATGGCCGCCCGCAACCGATCCTGGAGGCGCTGGCCGCCTATTTGCGCTGCGCGCCGCATCAGGTCAGCGAACGGCTGACCGGGCTGACGTTTGCCGTGAAGGTTGACAATGAATATTTTATCCGTTCCATTGCCACCTTCCAGCCGGACCATCTCACCTTTTTCTGCGATCTGGAATTTGGTGACCGGCTCTATCTGCTCAAGGCCACGGACTTCAAAGGCACCACCCGGCGCGACTGGCAGGGGTTTGTCAGCCAGCACGGCAAACCCTCCGCCATGCTGCTGAATGACTGTATCCTGCGGCGCGTCGGGAATACCGCCGAGCTGCCCGGCGCACGTTTTTTTGAGGATGTGCCGGCAGCCGGGTTCTCCAGCTTTGGTGAGATTCTGGGGGTGCCGATCAACCAGACGCTCTCTGCGCTGGTGTTCTTCGATCATCAGGTCAATGCCATGACCCGTTTCCCGATAGAGTACGCCAACTACGCGGCACACTATACCCAGCGCGCCTTACGCCGCTGGGAGGCGCTGCACGGGATCCAGTCGAAGGTGATTGGCCGGGTGGTGGAGTACCAGCATGGCCTGGCCCCGTTGATGACCACCCTGCCGCAGCTGGAGCATGCCACCGTCAGCCAGAGCGAGACGCTGTCGCTGGCGGAGAGCAGCATCCGCGCCATCAGTGATGCGGCGATTGAAAGCCGGGAGGCACAAGGCCGGCTGGAAAGCGGGCTGAACGATCTCGAGCAGATCTCAGCCGGGATCACCACCATCACCGGCGGCATCAGCACCATTGCGTTCCAGACTAACCTGCTGGCGCTGAATGCGGCGGTCGAAGCGGCCCGGGCCGGTGAGGCCGGGCGCGGGTTCGCGGTGGTGGCCGGTGAAGTACGGCGGCTGGCGCAGTCTGCCAAAGAGCAGGCTGACGCCACCCGCAAGCACATCAATGAGGCCGTCGTGACCATCTCCCGCATCCGGTCCGTGGCCACCACCACGGTGGAGACCACCCAGGGGATGGCCGACCAGAGCATTTCAGCCGCAGACCAGATTGCGGCGATGAGTGCCGATACCGGCCGCGAGCGTAATGACATTGCCGCTAACCTGGGGCAGCTGAAATCGCTGGCCGGGGGCATGGATGCGATGGACGAAGCCGTTACCCAGTTGACGCTGTTGCAAAAACTGGCCTCCAGCTAAGCGTTACCCTTCCCAAACCGCCGTCAGGCGGTTTTTTTTCGCCTGCCTGCACCGGCATATTCTTTTCTGCTGCCGCCCGACGCCTAAGCTGCTGAATTTACGCCACTCTACCCGCCGCGCTTTACTCGTTAAAGCCTGGTTTATCAAATCAAATATTCGATTGAAACCATAAATATCAGGCATATACTGCCAGCCTACCCAACAAGAGGTAATAAAAATGTTAAGAGATCACCTGCAATTAACTGACAGCGATACCCTTAAAAAAATTGACCATGTGCGCCTGCCGAATCAGGGCCAGGAAGAGATCACCGTCTACCAGATCACTGACCGGCATGGCGTGGTTAAAGGGAAAGTCTCGGTGTATGACAAGCTCAATACGCGCCGCTCCTACCCGGTAGATTGCCGGATTACCCAGCATGACGCTCAGGGGCGGGTGATTGTCGATAAATTAACGGAGTCGTGGTAACGCGGGAAAAGCGTGAATAGGGCTGGCTGAACACCCCGCCCGACGGGCGGGGTTCACGACAGTCAGTTTTGCAATTGGTAATCCAGCGTAATCTCTGCGCTGATGAGCTGGGAGACCGGGCAGCCCGCTTTGGCCTTGTTGATAATTTTATCAAACGTCTCTTTTTCAATGCCCGGCAGCTTCACGGTGCTGGTCAATGCCACTTTGGTAATCGCATAGCCGCCACCCACTTTATCCAGTGACACGTCTGCGGTGGTATCGATGCTTTCCGGCGTATAGCCCTCTTCACCCAACATCAGTGACAGCGCCATGGAGAAGCAGGCGGAGTGCGCCGCACCAATCAACTCTTCCGGGTTGGTACCGGCTTTGCCTTCAAAACGGGTGTTAAAGCCGTAGGGCTGTTGATTCAGCGCCCCGCTTTCCGTGGAGATATACCCCTTACCCTGTTTGATATCGCCTTCCCAGTGTGCCTGACCTTTCTTATGAATCGTCATTGTTATCCTCCGGTGGGTTGTAGGTAAATGAAGTGTACATAGGTGATAAGTATAGTTAATTTTCCCGGCTATACCGGCATGCCGGCAAAAAAGGGGCCGCCGCCACACGGCTGGCCCCCTCTCCTTCCCGGCTGGCGCGCCTTGGCGGGGAAGCGGCGCGAATGCAACAAGACGTAAACAGCAGGCATGGCCGGCTTTTTTTCCTGTTGTCATCAGTTTGTCATGCGCGATGCCTATTCTGCCGCAGCGCTACGGCGCCTCGTCTAATTATAAAATGATGATAGCAACCACCTGACCGGTCTTCGCGCCGGTTTTTTTTATGGCTGTTCGCGCCGCACGAATAAAAAAGGCCACGCACCCGCGCGGCCTGAGAAAAGAGTGACGGTATGCCGTTATACCGGCTGCTCCGGCGGCACACCGCTGATCTGCTCCTGTTGCGCACCGGAACCCGGCCGGGCATTGCCCAGCAGCGGCTCGCTCCCCAGCAGTTCCGGCTCCTGTTTGGCGGTAAACTGACCCCGGCCATCATAAGAGGGCCCCTGGCTCCAGCGGCCTTCCGGTAACGGTTTATCCAGCGAGGTATTCAGGCAATAGTAAGAATGCTCGTTGGCTTCCCCTTCCGGCGGGAAGCTGTTCGGAATCGGCAACGACGCCCCAATACCGCCCATCTCCTCAATCACCGCCAGCCACTGCTGCTGGTGCATGGTGTCGCGGGCAATCAGGAAGGAGAGGAAATCTTTCATTCCTTTATCTTCCGTGAAGTTATACAGCCGGGTTGCCAGCACCCGCCCGGTCGCCTCCGCCGTGACATTCGCCAGCATATCCGCTGCCACATTGCCCGAGGCATAGATATGGCTCATATCAAACGGCACACCATTGGCGTTTACCGGCATGGCGGACAAGCCGGACGAGAGAATATGCCGCGGGTTCATACCGCCCAGTATGGCGTTAACCACTGGGTCCTGGGCTGAGGCTTCCTGATAAGAGAGCGGCGCACCTTCAAGATTTAATGCGACAGCGTAACCAAGCATTTCGATATGCGCTAACTCCTCGGTTGCTGTCGAAATCAATAAATCTTTGATTCTGGCGTCGCCACGTGCGCCCATCGCCTGGAAGAAATACTGCATCGCCACGCGGATTTCGCCTTCTACCCCGCCGATGGCCTGTTGCAACAGCATGGCAAACTCAGGATCGGGTTTGTCTACGCGTACCGGATATTGCAGTTTCGATGAATGGTGAAACATACCAACCTCCTCTCATTGCACTGATTAAATATTGAACAACAAGCATGGAAGGGGATGGGGAAAAACGCAAAAAGAAAAGAGAAAGATTCTCATTTAGTTCAGTGTGAGGCGCCAGCGTCTTGTTCTGTCAGGAAAAGCAGACCCGGCATACCTCTGCCGGTTAGCCGGGTAAAGGCTTACGTGCCTCACACAGCGCTGGCGACCGGGTAAAATACTATTTCCTCCTGATTGCTTATTCCGGGTAATGTTTTGACTCTCACGCCGGCCTCTGCCGGGCAGGGATTAAAGCACCGCATTAAAAAGAATAAATGCCCCAAAGCCCCAGGTAACCAAAGTTGTAACCCAGAACGCTGTGCCGCTTTCCCCGGCGAACCCTTTTACCACCTGGTAAATAACCGCTGAGGAGATAAGCCAGGAAATGATGGCGGTCATTACAAAGCTTGTCATAAAGCCTCCTGATAACATCGCAAATGCCTTAATAGAGTAGCAATGCTAATAGACTCAGCAATATAAAAAACATCATTACTTCACCGTATTTATCCGTGATATTTTATAGGTAATCTCGCTGAGCTTTTATGTGATGAAAAATAGCCGTAATCTTTTTAGAACAGATGAATTATTCTGGTGATGCCATTGCCGGGTGCCAGGGTTATCAATCTTTTAGCCATAAAAAACCCGCCGAAGCGGGTGAAGGACGTACCCCTGACAGGGCTATTTCTCTTCCTTAAGGTGATCCCCTCTTTTTTTCGCCACGGGTGCGGCTGTGAAAGGGTACACGTTCGGTGTTTTGGAGAGCATAAAAATAAGCGTCTCCTGGTTTTCCACCATCTGTTTAAGTAATTCCATATGTTGATTGGCACGTACTGCGGCGCGAATCAGATAAAATACCACGAAAAGAAGCGCCAGCCAGGAAAGCAACGTAAAGAACCCATTTCCAGTCATAAAACCCCCTGCTTATATAAGACAACCTGATGATAGCAAGCGGGCGGGCTGATGCTATTATTGGCGCATCACAAACGGCCATATTCTCTTTATGATATTTTTTAGGGCCGGTTATGCCGGCCCCCGCGGTATTATTGCGCTTTCATTCTCTGGCAGAGCCGTGGTGTGTCTCAGAAATTAATCTGTACGCTCAGTACCGTAATGACCGGCAGAATAAAGCCTGCCCGCAGGCCCACGTAACGGTTAACATTGTATTTAACCCCGTGATAGATATAGGGTGCGAAACCCACGCCGGTAGCCTTTTTTATATCGTGGTAGGCGCCGGAATCACCACAATGCGAGAAGGATTTGAAAAAGAATTCACCGGCATACAGGTAAATCCCCTCGACATCCCACTTATTGTATTGCGCCCATTTTTTATCAACACCGAGCAACACGCAGCGGTCGCCTTCGCTGTTAATCATGGTACCGGCATAGAGGCTGTAGTCCGAGGTGCTGTTCATGCGCCGCTCAACCGCAATCAGCTCATTTTTAAAATATTGCTCATAACGATCTTTGGGCGCAAACGCGTGATAGACAAACGACGCAGTATGAATGGAGTAAAGATCCAGGTCGTCAGCGAGAGCGGTTGATACAGGGCAACACAGGGCAGCGAGTGACACCAACCCGACAAGAGTGCATTTCATCGTCACGTATTCCTTACACAACAATAACGGTATCGTTCTTTTGTTAACCGTAAGCCGCGAGCGCACATCTTCATAACGGCATAGGGGTTAACCGCGTTTTTTGAAATTAACCGACGTTTTTCCGTCGCTTATCCTTACCCGTAATGTGCATAAGATAATAGGGGTGCCTTTTACTGTTAACAAGCAGTTAATCTGCGTTTACTGATCTGTGTCTTCTGTGCGCATAAAAAAGGCTGCCGATGGGCAGCCCTTCAGGTTAAGCGTTCTGCCGGTTGCCGCTTTGGCCTGCTGGGCAGGCTGCAGGCTGCGGGGCAGAAAAAGCCTTCAGTAAGGCAGTGAGATATAGTGCCGCCCCAGTTCGGAGAGTTCGCCATCGCCCTCAAACAAGCGCTGAAAATGGGGGTCGGGATTCACCCGCCCGGTAAACCATGCATAACGGAAAACATCTTCCCGCCGTTCGCATAACGCCACCATTTCACTCATCTGGGCTTTCTGTTTTTCCAGCGAGTCAATCTGCGCCCCGTCCTGCTGACTGTGGGCATTGGCAAACTCCGTTACCCAGAAAGGCTTGCCAAACCGGGCGAGCAGAGTGAGTTGATCGTCCAGCCCATAGTCGTACCAGTGGAAGCCCAGGAAATCGATTTGCGGCTGTCTGCCCTCGTTTGCTGCCGCATAGGCGGCGATAAACGCCTCCAGCCAGTCCGCCGGGGCCTGATAATCCGGCATGGTGCCCCAGGTCACCTGCGGGCCGACAATATTCACCCCGGCCTGCCGGGCGATATTCTCAAACTTCGGCCAAAGCTCCGCTGCCCGCTGCGGCTCGGTGTAAGCCTGCAAGCCGATGGTCGGCTCGTTCAATACCAGCATATATTTTATGCCGGGGTTCTCTTTAAAGAATTTTAATACTGACGGCTCATGGAAGTTTTCATTCCATAACATAGGAATATAATCAACACCGCGGGCAGCAGAGAGGGAATATGGCAGACCGGCGTTGGGAGCCGTACCCCAGTTGTAATACCAGGAAATGCCATCCGACATCGCGTTGAGATCGTTAATACTTGAGAGATCGTAAGCAATTCCACGCTTTTGACTTTTAGAAACCATAATGAAACTCCTTCGTGCGTTAGGCGGGCGGCCCTTATACATGGTTTTCCTGACGGGCACACCCGGATGCAAGGAGATTATTTTGTCACGGTGAATATAATCCCTAATCTTTTTTATTCTCTATTTATCATCCACCCATTATTCAGCCGGTTATTTTTTATCATTATTATGATTGAGAATAAATGAAGTTTTCCGGTACACCCGTGCAGAGAGATAAAGGTACCGAATGGCTAATCAATTAAGGGCGAATGGGGCACCCTGCCAGACAGCATGGCTTATGGGTTTGGGCAGTAACGGCAGGCGTGAACCTGACATTAAAAAAGGTGAAGCAAAGACTGGCTGGTCGCTGCCACCGGGCGGTACATACTAACCGCTAAAGCAAGCGGAAATGTCCGGCCAGTCTTTTAACACGGCTGAGTTATCAGAATGCCCGATATTCAGGCCAGGCTTTCGATAGTCTGGAAGAATACCTCTTCAGTCAGGAGGAGGCTGTCTGCGGAAGCCTGGCCTTCATCACGAATCAGCCAGCCGCTTTCAGGGGCCATGCGTAAATAGAATTTTTGTTTCCCCGATGCGCCCGCGGCGGTGTCAATGGTCAGCGTCACACAGCCTTTATCCCCCGCCCGCCAGAGTTGCTCCGGCATAATCGTGACGCTTCGCAGCCCATGGCGGAGGGTGATCGTGGTGATTTCATAACAGACAGAACCGCTGTTGAGGCTAAAGCCAATGGTACTCAGGTCATGGAGATATTTTCTCGATACGATGACCTCAATGCCGGAGCCTTCAAACCATTGGCGCACTTGCCGGGCGAAATCCTCCATCCGCCGGCAAAATGCTTGTATATCCGCTTCCACTGACCGTTCATCAGTCACCGTCATCGTGTTATTTTGCTGTACCTTTTTAAAGAAACGCGCTTTAGTTGACACACTCCCTCCTTTAACCTGCTCACTAAAAATTGCCGGGTAATTTACCACTCTTATTAAAAAGGAAAAATATTTAAGGCCTGAAAAACATGTTTAAGGGGATGAGAGGCGGCGAGATAAGATATTTCTGTATCAAACATCCTGATAAAAACATATACCGGCGTTATGTGAATGGAAAAACCGATAGATATGACGCCGCTGTTAACTTTATGTCAGGGCGTGTATTATAAATGCTATTTATAAAACGCATGGCCAGGAATGAATTATTTCCTTTGCTGAATGTGTCAGATGTAAAAAAGCGGCCTCTGTAAAAGAGGCCGCTTATAATAAGGTGTCATATTATCTGCGCCGGTGAAGAAGAAAAGGCGCAGCCATGAAAGGGGTGATGCTTAACGCGCCCAGTCCGGTTTATTTAAAATGTGATCCTGCCAGTCCACCACGTCACTTTCACGCACGGCAATGTTGCGCACGGAAATGCGTTCGCCATGCATGGCGGATTTGGAGCCGGTCAGCAGCGGGTGCCAGGGCAGCAGCGCTTTACCTTCACCAATCAGGCGATAGGCGCAGGTCGGCGGCAGCCAGTCAAAGGTGGTGAGGTTTTCCCGCGTCAGTTTGATGCAATCCTCTTCCAGGGAAAAACGCCGGTCATAGTTGCGGCACTGGCAGGATTTAATATTGAGCTGGTTACACGCCACATTGGTGAAGTAGATTTCGTCTGTGTCTTCATCAATCAGCTTGTGCAGGCAGCATTGCCCGCAGCCGTCACACAACGATTCCCATTCGTCGTCCGACATCTCAGACAAAGATTTTTGCTGCCAAAAGGGAAGTTGGGACATACGCGATACCTGATAAGTAAAAAGACGCTGCCTATATAGTCCTTTTACCCGGCAGATGCAAGTTTTCCGCCCGGCCAGCGGGCGGAGGAGAGTTACAGCACGCGGGTAGTCAGTGTCTTGCCATTCAGGGAAATTTCCAGCGTGTCACCGCCGGCCATCGGCCCTACCCCTTCCGGCGTGCCGGTCAGGATGATGTCCCCCGGGCGCAGGGTGAAGAATTTGCTCATGTAGCTGATAAGCGGCAGGATCGGGGTGATCATGTCGGCGGTGCTGCCGTCCTGGCGGACTTCGCCATTCACCGTCAGCGTCAGGTGCGCCTGCTGCGGGTCGCCAAACTCGGCCACCGGAATAAAGCCGGACACCGGGCAGGAGCCGTCAAACCCTTTGGCTTTCTCCCAGGGCTGGCCTGCTTTTTTGAACTCTGCCTGCAAATCACGCAGGGTCAGATCCAGCGCGACCCCATAACCGGCCAGGGCGTTGGCTACCCGCTCCTCACTGGCCTGCTTCAGAGGCGAGCCAATCAGCACCGCCAGCTCAACTTCATGGTGTACCGAGCCAAACTCTTTCGGGATCGACAACGGCTGGCGCAGATCGCATAACGCGGTCTCCGGCTTGATAAACACCACCGGCTCAGCCGATACCTTGCTGCCCATCTCCTTGATATGTTTCGCATAGTTACTGCCAACACAGACTACTTTACTGACCGGGTAGTCCAGCAGGCAACCCTGCCAGTCACGATGTTGATACATGCCCTTCTCCTGCGTAAACGCGTTCATGATGAGGCCCGCCCGGCCCACCGGGCAGGCAGTTCCGGAGTTACCCGGCCACGCCGTCGGCCATCATGCCGATGCTGATGGCGAAGTAGTACGAGCGGTTCCAGTGCATAATGGTGCGGAAATTATCGTAAACCATAAATGCCCGGCCCTGTTGATCATCCGGAGTGATAATCCAGGCGCGGGTGGTATTACCCGGCAATGGTTTGGCATCTGCCGGTGTCACGCCGAGTTGCTGCCACTGCGCCACGCTTTTGGCCTGATTTGTTTTTGTCCCGGCCAGATCGGTGCTGAAGCCCGCCGGCAGGCGCACTTCCTGCCCCCAGCTCTCCCCGGGCTTCCAGCCTTCGGTCGCCAGGTAGTTGGCCGCCGAAGCGAACACATCACTCGGGTCATTCCAGATGTCGATGCGGCCATCGCCATCGCCGTCTGCCCCGTAGGTCAGGAAGGAGGTCGGCATAAATTGTGACTGCCCCATCGCTCCGGCCCAGGAACCTTTCATCTGGTCGGCTGCAATGTGGCCCTGCTGGATAATCTTCAGCGCCGCCATCAGCTCTTTGGTAAAGAAGGCTTCACGCCGCCCCTCAAACGCCAGGGTGGCGAGCGCGGAGACCACATCCTCCTTGCCCTGGATTTTGCCGAAGCTGCTCTCCATACCCCACAACGCCACAATATAGTTCGGCTGAACGCCGTAGCGTTGCGCGGCGGCATCCAGCTGCGCCTGGTGGTCGCGGTACTGGGTTTTGCCCTGTTCAATTTTCCAGGCCGGCAGCACGCGGGCCAGGTAGTCATCCAGGGTGATTTTCTTTTCCAGCTGATTGCGATCGGATTTAATCACCCGATCAACAAAATGAATATTGGCGAAGGCGCTGTTGAGGGTGGTGTCACTGATGCCCTGCGCACGCGCCTGCTGCTTCAGTTGCTCCACATAGGCCGGGAATTCGGCCGGGTCGCGCCCCTGGTCGGCCAGCGTGGTCTGTGTGGCGGCTTTCGGAGCCAGCATCCCGCCGGAGGGGGCAGCCGGCTGGGTTGCCGGGGCAGCGGCGGGCGCGGCCTGGTTTTTACCGGCGCAACCGGCGAGGGTCAGTGCGCCGATAAGGGCGGCCACAGCTCTCTGTTTCATACCTGTCGTCCTTTTATGTCAATCAGATCCTTCAGGATAGACCAGCACCGGGATGGCGGAAATGCGCGGCGTGCGATCGTTCAATGCGTCACCGTTCACATTTCCGGCAGAAATTACGCTGCAACCTGCTTATCGCCGATTATTCCGGCTTATTATCCAGGGGTTGTTTCAATAATGATTCAACCGGCGGCGGTAACTGTAAATAATAGCCCTGCTCTGCTAATGCTTCGCGGACTTTTACAATATCGGCGCTGGCTAATTTTTGACGCCCGGCCAGATTGATGGCCATCGAAAACTGGGGTTGGCCGAAACTTTTCATCAACGCCTCCGGCACACGGGAGAAATCGTCTCTTTTTTCGATGTAAAGATAAGTTTGGTCGCGTTTTGAACTTCGATAAATCATGCAAAGCATTTTTTTAACTCTTTTTAATGGGGGCGGTGTCTTGCCTAGATATACCGGTGACTATAACATGCTTAGCGTACATCGGAATATCGCCCCCCGGGTGCTGTTCCGGGGATTTACGTTGCTGAAACTGAGTCAGGATAGATGTCACAATCGCCCATTGAGCTAAAAGGCAGCAGTTTTACCCTGTCGGTGGTTCACTTACACCATTCGCAACCTGAGGTAATTCGTCAGGCACTACAGGATAAAGTCGATCAGGCCCCGGCTTTCCTCAAGGATGCCCCTGTTGTCATCAACGTGGCCTCCCTGAGCGGTGAGGTTAACTGGAGAGAGATTCAACAGGCTGTTGCTTCTGCAGGTCTGCGTGTTGTCGGCATCAGCGGATGTAAAGATGAGCAGTTAAAACGCGCCATCATGCGCGCCGGGTTGCCGTTGCTGAGTGAAGGCAAGGGCCAGAAAGCGGCGCCGCCCCCGGCCCCCGTGGTGCCGGAGAGTGTGCCGGTCAAAACGCGCATCATTAATACCCCTGTCCGTTCCGGGCAACAGATTTATACACGTAACAGTGATTTAATCGTCACCAGCAGCGTCAGTGCCGGGGCGGAACTTATCGCCGACGGCAATATCCATGTTTATGGAATGATGCGCGGCCGGGCACTGGCGGGGGCTTCCGGCGACGCGCAATGCCAGATTTTCTGCACGCATCTGAGTGCTGAGCTCGTGTCTATTGCCGGGCAGTACTGGCTGAGTGACCAGATCCCGCCGGAATATGCCGGCCAGGCAGCGCGCCTCAGCCTGATAGAAAACGTGTTAACCATACAACCTTTAAACTAAGCCCTTTTACAAGGAATCTTTTCATGGCACGCATTATTGTTGTTACATCGGGTAAAGGGGGCGTTGGCAAGACTACATCAAGCGCGGCCATTGCTACCGGCTTAGCCCAGAAAGGGAAAAAGACCGTTGTCATCGATTTTGACATCGGGCTGCGTAATCTTGATTTGATCATGGGGTGTGAGCGCCGCGTGGTCTATGATTTTGTCAATGTTATCCAGGGCGATGCGACCCTGAACCAGGCGCTGATCAAAGACAAGCGCACCGAGAGCCTCTATATTCTGCCGGCCTCGCAAACCCGTGACAAAGATGCCCTGACCCGGGAAGGCGTGGAAAAAATCCTTAACGACCTGGTGGCGATGGAGTTTGATTTCATCATCTGTGACTCCCCGGCCGGGATCGAAACCGGTGCGCTGATGGCGCTCTACTTCGCGGATGAAGCGATCATCACCACCAACCCGGAAGTCTCCTCTGTGCGTGACTCCGACCGCATCCTGGGCATTCTCTCCTCCAAGTCCCGCCGTGCCGAACAGGGTCAGGGGCCGATCAAGGAGCACCTGCTGCTGACACGCTACAACCCTGGGCGGGTGAATCGCGGTGACATGCTGAGCATGGAAGATGTGCTTGAAATCCTGCGTATTCCCCTGGTGGGCGTGATTCCGGAAGATCAGTCGGTACTGCGGGCGTCCAACCAGGGCGAACCGGTGATCCTTGACCAGGAATCAGACGCTGGTAAAGCGTATGATGACACCGTGGCGCGCCTGCTGGGCGAGGAGCGTCCTTTCCGTTTCGTCGAAGAAGAGAAGAAGGGCTTCCTGAAACGCCTTTTTGGGGGATAAATCATGGCATTGTTAGACTTTTTTCTGTCCCGCAAAAAATCGACAGCCAATATAGCCAAGGAACGGCTGCAAATCATCGTTGCTGAACGCCGCCGGGGGGACTCAGAGCCCCCGTATTTACCGGATCTGAAACGCGACATTCTGGCGGTGATTTGTAAATATATTCAAATCGATCCTGAGATGCTTCACGTACAGTTTGAACAGAAAGGGGACGATATTTCGGTACTGGAACTCAACGTAACCCTGCCGGATACAGAAGAACCACCGAAATGAGTGTAGCGGGTTAATCTCCCCCTGTGTTGATGCAGGGGGCAGTGTAAGGCCCGGATATTACCGTTTTATTACTGTACGGACATCCAGCTAATAACAGGTATGTGTTACGGCTTCCCTTAATAAGGCGGCGGCGACCCATTAAGACTTATCCCAAATACGCTGGCGACCTGCTGCGTTATTCTTATCTTCGCCGCCCTTCCCTGTTTACCCTATTATTTCACCGCACGCTTTTTCAGCGGCCAAAAAGATTCCCTTCCTTTCAGCCTGCTTATTATCAGAACTCTTTTAATATGGCCGTTAATTTTTCAGCCAATAGGGTACCGCGCCAGCCGGACATTAATTCAGGTTGATTATCACCCTGTTTTAATCCCCAGTGCCAATTCAGCAGTTGGTTAATTTGTCGCCGTGAGGCGATCAATTCAACACTCAGCTTACTGGTTTCGCTGACGTCCTGAATAACCGCTTTCAGCTCTTTGAAGGCGCGCTTATACCCCGGCTGGTCGATAAGGTTAGTGACCGGGGCCGGTAACGCCTCTTCAGGTACCGCATTGCCCTCTTCCACCAGCGCCAGCAGCGTCCGCCCGTGGTAACGGATCTCCGGGCCACTCAGCCCCAGGGTGTCCAGCTCGGCCAGCGAGGTTGGCTGGTAACGTGCTACCTGCCAGAGGTTCTCCTCACGCACCACAAAGTTCACGGCCAAATCGCGCTGGCGGGCCTGTTGCAGGCGCCAGCAGGCCAGTTTTTGCAGGCAGGCCAGCTGGCGGGTGCGCAGTTGCCAGGCGTTACTGATCTCACGGTAGGCCAGTTCCGGCGCCAGTACCTCGCTGCGGCGGCGGCAGAGCGCGCGGCACTCGTCCAGCGCCGCCTCCAGCCAACCCGCCTCTTTGGCTTCCTGCTCTAAACGCAGCGCCATCGGCAGTAAATAGAACACATCTGCGGCGGCATAGTCACACTGGCGGCTGCTCAGCGGCCGCGCCAGCCAGTCGGTGCGTGATTCGCTCTTGTCCAGCTCCACGCCCATGTATTCTGCGACCAGTTTGGCAAAGCCGCAGGAGAGCGGGCGACCGGTGAACGCCGCCAGGATTTGGGTGTCAACCATCGGCGTCGGCAGGGCGTTAAAGGCGTTCAGGAACACCTCCAGATCCTCACTGCCGGCGTGCAGGAACTTGATCACCTGCTCGTCTTGCAACAGATCGCGGAAGGGTTGCCATTCAGTAATGGTCAGCGGGTCAATCAGGGAGAGGCGCTCACCGTCAAACAGCTGGATCAGCCCCAGTTGCGGATAGTAGGTGCGGGTACGGACAAACTCCGTATCCAGGGCGATGCGCGCATGTTGACGGGCATGAAGGCAAACTTCTTCCAGCTCAGGATTGGTGGTGATCAACTGATAATTCAAAACGTCACTCTCTTACGGATAAAGGATGATACGTGACAACGCCGGCACAGGCCGGCGTTGTGGAATGGATGACAAGCCCGATCAGGCGGCGGCATTCTGCCTGGCTTTCACATGTTCGTCGCGCAGTTCACGGCGCAGGATCTTACCGACATTCGATTTCGGCAGCTCATCACGGAATTCAATAATTCTCGGCACTTTATAGCCGGTCAGGTGGCGGCGGCAGTGGGCCAGCAGCTCCTCTTGCGTCAGGGATGGCTCTTTGCGCACCACACAGACTTTCACCGCTTCCCCGGAGGCCTCGCTGGGCACGCCGATGGCGGCGGCTTCCAGCACTTTCGGGTGCTGCATCAGCACGTCCTCAATCTCATTCGGGTACACATTGAACCCGGAGACCAGGATCATATCTTTTTTGCGATCCACAATCCGCAAAAAGCCCTGTTCGTCCACTGTAACGATATCACCGGTCGAGAGCCAGCCCTCTTTCAGCACTTCCGCTGTAGCATCAGGCCGTTGCCAGTAACCGCGCATCACCTGCGGGCCACGGATCAGCAGCTCGCCCGGTTCGCCCATCGGCACATCACGCCCCTGGTCATCCACCAGCCGGATATCCGTAGACGGCACCGGCAGGCCGATGCTGCCGCTGTAGTGCTTAAGATCGTAGGGGTTGCCGGTAACCAGTGGGGCGCACTCGGTGAGGCCATAGCCTTCAAGCAGGTGCTTGCCGGTGAGTTTTTCCCACTTTTCTGCCACCGCGCGCTGCACCGCCATGCCGCCGCCCACCGAGAGCCGCAGCGTGGAGAAGTCCAGCGCCTGGAATTCCGGGTTGTTCAGCAGCGCATTGTAGAGGGTATTGACGCCGGTCAGCGCCGTGAACGGGTATTTCGCCAGCTCTTTGACCAGCCCGCTGATATCCCGCGGATTGGTGATCAGCAGGTTACTGCCGCCCCGTTCAATAAACAGCAGGCAATTCACCGTCAGGGCGAAAATGTGGTAGAGCGGCAGCGCCGTCACCACCAGCTCATGCCCGGCGCGCAACAGCGGGGCGTAAGCCGCTTTCGACTGCTCCAGGTTTGCCTGCATGTTGCGGTGCGTCAGCATCGCGCCCTTCGCCACGCCGGTGGTGCCGCCGGTGTATTGCAGGAAGGCCAGATCGTCATTGGTGATGTCCGGTTTGACGTACTCCAGCTGGCGGCCGCGCTGTAACGCCGTGCGGAAAGAGACGGCGTCCGGCAGGTGGTATTTCGGCACCAGCCGTTTGATGTATTTCACCACGAAGTTGACCAGCGTGCCTTTGGCCGCCGAGAGCTGGTCACCCAGCCGGGTCAGGATCACATGCCGCACCTGGGTGTTATAGACCACTTTTTCCAGCGTGTGGGCGAAGTTGGAGACAATCACAATGGCGCCGGCACCGCTGTCATTGAGCTGGTGTTCCAGTTCGCGCGGGGTATAGAGCGGGTTAACGTTGACCACCACCATCCCGGCCCGCAGCACGCCGAACAGGGCGATTGGGTATTGCAGCAGGTTGGGCATCATCAGGGCAACGCGATCGCCCTTCTTCAGTTTCAGGTCATGTTGCAGATAAGCGGCAAAATCGCGGCTGCGCTCCTCAAGCTTGCGGAAGGTCATCACCTCCCCCATGTTGATAAACGCCGGTTGGTCAGCGTAGCGAAGCACCGCATTTTCGAACATCTCAATCAATGAGCCGTGGCGATCCGGGTCAATCTCGGCCGGAACGTCAGAGGGATACCGTGTTAGCCAAACCTTTTCCAAGGTATTACTCCTGAATCATTATGTGTCGTCATGTTTGCCGATCTGAATCGTCGGTTTAACAATATTTTAACTCAGCTTACCAGTTAGTTTTTAAACAATTTCCATGTTGCGAACCGGGTCACTAATTTGCTGAGGCCCCCACCGGGGCAAAAAAGAAGGCGGCTTGCGCCGCCTGAAATTATGCTGTCTATTCAGTGACTACCGTTTGCACCTGGGCAGGCACCGGAGAGTACCAGCCCCCGCCGCCGTAGAAGCCCGGCCCCCAGCCGGGGCCACCCCAGCCAGGGCCGCCCCAGCCCCATGGGCCGGTCGGGCCGGGCGGCATCACGACCTGCTGTTGCAGCCGCCAGCGTTTGTAGCTGTTGGCGTTCATCACCACAAAGGTGTAGTCAGTCTGGCCGATTTTACCGCGCTCGGAACCGGTAATCGGGCCGACCACCGTCACCAGTTGGCCGCGCAGGTCAACCGGGTCCACAAAGCCGTTGATGTACGCCACCAGCCGCCCGGTAGAGCGCTCGCCCAATACCGGCCGGGCGGCCGAATCGAGCGGTACCGCCGCGATTTCAAGGCGGGTGCGGCTCTTCTCATTGGTCATATTGACCACGGAACCGCCGAAGCGGGCCTCCTGCCCCACATAGAGCTGGGGCGCATTCTGGACTGCCGCCAGATTCTGTTGCGGCGTGGCAGTGGTACCTTTAATTACATCCGGCACCGTGACACACCCTGTCAGTGACAGGGCAGCCAGGCTGAGGATGCCGACAAAAACGGGGCCTTTCATAGACGGCTTACGCATTACCTGCTCTCCGGGTTGAATCTGACTCTTTGACCACATCACCGGGTATAAGTTGCCGAGCATCAGCGGCCGGGAAGTTTCTTCCAGGTCACTTCATTACGCAGATAGACCGGTTCAGCCTGGTCGACCGCCACGATACGCTTCGCAGACCAGGCATCCAGGGCCGGCGGCAGCATATCTTCAGCATGGGGCAACTGCATGTCGCCATCGTTCAGCGTCAATGCGGCACCTGCCACCAGATCAGGATAGCTCGTCCAGCCGGTTCCGGCTGTGGCCCAGTGCCCGGAAAGCGCCTGCGCGCGTGCCAGCGCCTGGGTGGGCGTGAGCACGGCCTCACTCTCTTCGCCCAGCCAGGCGCCGTGTTCCGTACGGCAGTATTCGCCCCAATAGACTTCGCCCATCCGCGCATCAATGGCCGTCAGCACGCGGGTTGCGCCGGTGCGGCGGAAAGCGCCCTGCGCCATGGTCTGCAGGGTGGAGACGCCAATCATCGGCAGATCGGCCCCCAGCGCCAGCCCCTGCGCAATACCGATGCCGATACGCACGCCGGTAAAGCTGCCCGGCCCGCGGCCAAAGGCCAGGGCGTCCAGTTGGGAGAGGGTCAGCCCAGCTTCCGCCAGGATCTGCTCCACCAGCGGCAGGATGCGCTGCGTGTGTTCACGTGCACAGAGTTCAAAATGGGCGAGGGTTTCGCCGTGGTTCCAGAGCGCGACGGAACAGGCTTCCGTGGCGGTATCAATGGCTAAAATTCGCGTGGACATGCCAACCTCAGGCAGGAAAGATGGGTTTCATTAAGGGCGCGCATGATAGCACAGGGCAGCTGCTATTGCTGCCCTGTGCCCTGCCGCAGAAAGGCGGCGGCCTCGGCCAGATCCCGGGTGCGCGGCGTCGGCGGCAGGCTGTTGAGGAACACCGCGCCGTAAGGGCGCATCACCAGCCGGTTGTCGCAAATCACCAGCACGCCGCGGTCATCGGTGTCACGGATCAGGCGGCCGACGCCCTGCTTCAGGGTGATCACCGCTTCCGGCAACTGCACATCGGCGAACGGGTCACCGCCGCGCAGGCGGCAATCCTCAATCCGCGCTTTGAGCAGCGGATCGTCCGGGGCGGTAAACGGCAGCTTGTCGATGATCACCAGCGACAGCGCATCCCCGCGCACATCCACCCCCTCCCAGAAGCTGCTGGTCGCCACCAGCAACGCATTACCGGCGGCGATAAACTGCGCCAGCAGCTGGCCTTTGCTGGTTTCACCCTGCACCAGCACCGGCAGCGTCATGCTGGCGCGGAACTCCTCCGCCAGCTGGCGCAGCATTTGGTGGGAGGTGCAGAGGAAGAAGCAGCGCCCGCCGTTGGCCTCAATCAGCGGTTTCAGCATCCGGGCCAGCTGGCGGCCGCCGCCCGGCTGGTTCGGCTCCGGCAGGAAACGCGGCACGCAGAGCAGCGCCTGGCGGGCGTAGTCAAACGGGCTGGCCAGCAGCAGCGACTCGGCGTTCTCCAGCCCCAGCCGGTCGGTAAAGTGCGCCAGTTTGTCATCCACTGACAGGGTCGCGGAGGTAAAAATCCAGCTGCCCGGCTTCTCTTTCATCACTTCGGTGAATTTGTCACTCACCGACAGCGGCGTCAGCGCCAGAATGAAATGGCGCGAGGTGCACTCGAACCAGTAACTGAACCCCGGCTGAGAGGTCTCTTTCAGCCGCTTCAGGCGGGCGCGGTAGAGGGTGGCGCGCTCAAAGGCGGCATCCAGCAACGCCGAGCGCCCCAGCGACAGCTTCACCACGTCGTAACAGAGCTCCAGCGCATCATCGAGCCGCACCAGCGCCCGCTGCACCTGCGCATCCTGTAACGCTTCCCGCAGGTTGCCGCGGTAGCCCGGCTCCCCTAACGCCAGCCGGAAATCCTGCGCGCTCTGCGCCAGCCGGTCAGCACTTTTCTGCAACTGGGCCGAGTCCCGCACTTCAGTGCGGTAAGCGATGGTGATATCTTTCGCCAGATCGAGCAACTGGCGGCTGGAGAGCTGCTGGCCAAAATACTGGCTGGCGATGTCCGGGATCTGGTGCGCCTCGTCGAAGATCATCACATCCGCCGCTGGGATCAGCTCGCCGAACCCGCCCTCTTTCACCACCATATCCGCCATAAACAGGTGATGGTTCACCACCACCACATCCGCGTCCATCGCCCGGCGGCGCGCCTTGACCACGAAGCACTCTTTATAGAGCGGGCAATCGCTGCCGAGGCAGTTGTCATTGGTGCTGGTGACCAGCGGCCAGACCATGCTGTCTTCGGTTACGCCGCCGCAGTTGCTGATGTCGCCGTCACTGGTTTCTGACGCCCAGCGCCGCAATTGCACCAGTTCGGCCAGCGCGGAATTCGCCAGTTCGCCCCCGGCCAGCGTCTGTTGCTCGAGCCGCTCCAGGCAGAGGTAGTTGGAACGCCCCTTGAGCAGCGCCAGTTTCCCGGTGTAGTTGAGGGCTTTAGCCACCGTCGGCAGGTCGCGGCTGTAAAGCTGATCCTGCAGGGCTTTCGACCCGGTGGAGATAATCACTTTACGGTCGGCACGCAATGCCGGGGCGAGATAGGCGTACGTTTTACCGGTGCCGGTACCGGCCTCGACCACCAGCGGCTGTTTGGCCGCAATGGCACCCGCCACGGCGGCGGCCATCTGTTGCTGGGGTTCACGGGGTTTAAAACCAGGGATATGTTGCGCCAGGGCGCCATCAGGGGCGAAATCGTCGGTCACACTGCCTCTCAGCCGGAAAAAATCAGCGCTGATTATGCCAATCCTTCTCCCCGGCTACCACACCCATCTTTGCCCCGGCTGTGGTACGCTTAGCCCGCCGCCGGGATGCAACCCGGCATCCCCTTGAAAAAACAGCCAAAGGAGCTGCCCATGACCATTGAGCGTTATCTGCCGGAGCACCGGATGTCCGAAGCCACGATTTTCAATGACACCATCTACTACACCAGCGTGCCGGAAAACCTGGACGCGGATGCCGAAGCGCAGACCGCCAACGCGTTGGCCACCATTGATGCCGTGCTGGCCACGCTGGGTTCGGACAAGAGCCGCATTCTGGATGCGACGATTTTCCTGGTCGAAAAAAGTGATTTCGCCGCGATGAACCGTGCCTGGGATGCCTGGGTCTCGCCCGGTAACGCGCCGGTGCGCTGCACGGTACAGGCCGGGCTGATGAACCCCGGCTATAAGGTGGAGATTAAGGTGATCGCTGCCCGCTGAGGCGCCGCCCTGAAACCGCCATAAAAAAAGCCATCCCGGAGGATGGCTTTTTAATAACAGTGCGTGGATCAGCTGCGGGCACCGGCTACCGCATCACGGGCAAGTTCCGTGATGCGGCCGTAGTCACCCTGCGCCAGCGCATCGGCCGGTACCAGCCAGGAACCGCCGATACACAGCACGCTTTTCAGCGCCAGGTAGTCACGGTAGTTGTTCGGCGTGATGCCGCCGGTCGGGCAGAAACGCACCTGCGGGAACGGCCCGGCAATCGCCTGCAACGCTTTCACGCCGCCATTGGCTTCCGCCGGGAAAAACTTGAACTCACGCAGACCGTAATCCATCCCCAACATCAGCTCAGACACGGTGCTGATCCCCGGGATAAGCGGGATCGGGCCGTCGGTGGCCGCTTTAAGCAGCGGCGCGGTCAGGCCCGGGCTGATGGCGAACTGCGCCCCGGCGCTGATCACCTCATCCAGTTGCTGCGGGTTGATCACCGTACCGGCGCCGATAATCGCGTCCGGCACCTCGCGGGCAATCGCCCGGATCGCTTCCAGGGCGCATTCGGTGCGCAACGTCACCTCCAGCACCTTCACACCACCGGCCACCAGCGCTTTAGCCAGCGGCACCGCGTGTTCCAGCTCATTGATCACAATGACCGGGACCACCGGGCCTGAGGTGAGGATCTGTTCCGCGCTGACTTTCCAGTTTTTCATCCGTTTACTCCATCTATGCCGTACCGGCATCGGTTGATATATGGCGCGCCCCTGCCACAGGGACCTGTCAGCACGCTGACAAGTGTCCGACCGCACCTTGTGCCATACATACACGTCTGCTGCGCAATACTGTCTGCTGCGCAATGCTGCCTGTTACGCAAACTGGCCGGTGCCGCGGCACCGGGTGCTGCATAACGCCGGTCAGGCCGTCCAGTAGACGTCGACCGGCGTCTGTTGCTGGTGCAGGATCGCCCGCACCGGCATCTCATTCACATCCTCACCCTGCTCGGCCCGCTCATACAGCTCGCGTTTGGCCTCACCTACCAGATACAGGTAGATGTGGCGGCTGCTGAGCAGCACCGGCAGGCTCAGGGTCAGCCGGGCCAGCGGCGCGGTCACCGGGGACATGGCAAAACAGCGCCGGCCGGAGCCCATATCCAGCGCCGCCGCCAGATTGGCCGCGCCGGGGAACAGCGAGGCGGTATGCCCGTCTGCGCCCATCCCCAGCACCAGCACATCGGCCGGCCAGGGCACCAGCGCCAGCGCCGCCTCGGTCACGGCCGCACCCTCTTCCGGCGTGGCACTGCTGTTTTTCAGGCCAACAAAGGTGGCGGCCGCGGCCGGGCCGGTCAACAGCGCGCGGCGAACCAGGCGCTCGTTGCTCAGCTCGTCACCCGGGTCTACCCAGCGCTCATCCGCCAGGGTAATCACCACCTTCTCCCAGGCGAGGGGCTGCTGCGCAAGCTGCTCAAACAGCCCCAGCGGCGTCCGCCCGCCGGAAACCACCAGGGTGGCATGGCCTCTCGCCTCGATCCCCTGACGCAAACTGCCGGCAACCTTTCGTGCAAAACTCTGGTTCAGCGTCAGTGCGCTGGGAAACTCGGCGAAATGTGCCATGCCCTGCCCTCTGTTATTCAAATTCGTTCCAGGAACGGCCGTCACGGGTAATCATCGCCACGGAGGCGACCGGGCCCCAGGTACCGGACTGGTAAGGCTTCGGCGCCTCATTGTCCGCAGACCAGGCCTGCATGATGGAATCAACCCATTTCCACGCCTCTTCCACTTCATCACGGCGCACGAACAGCGCCTGGATGCCGCGCATCGCTTCCAGTAACAGCCGCTCGTAAGCATCGGCGATATGCTGCTGGTGGAAGGTTTCGGAGAAGCTCAGGTCGAGTTTGGTGGTCTGCAGGCGGTGCTTGTGCTCCAGCCCCGGCACCTTGTTCAGCACCTGGATATCGATGCCTTCATCCGGTTGCAGGCGGATGGTGAGCTTGTTCTGCGGCAGCTGCTGGTAGGAATCCCGGAACAGGTTGAGCGCCGGATTCTTGAAGTAGACCACCACTTCAGAACATTTGGTCGGCAGGCGTTTACCGGTACGCAGGTAGAATGGCACCCCGGCCCACTGCCAGTTGTCGATGTCAACCCGGATAGACACAAAGGTCTCGGTGTTGCTGCTTTTGTTGGCACCCTCTTCTTCCAGGTAGCCCGGCACTTTTTTGCCCTGTACAAACCCGGCGGTGTACTGGCCGCGCACCGTGGTTTCACGCACGTTGCTCTGGTCAATACGGCGCAGCGAACGCAGCACTTTCACTTTTTCGTCACGGATGCGGTCGGTGGTCAGGTCAGCCGGCGGCGACATGGCGATCATGGTGAGGATTTGCAGCAGGTGGTTCTGGATCATGTCACGCATCTGGCCGGCTTTGTCGAAGTAACCCCAGCGGCCTTCGATGCCTACCTCTTCCGCCACGGTGATCTGCACGTGGTCGATGGTGCGGTTGTCCCAGTTGGTGGCAAACAGCGAGTTGGCAAAACGCAGCGCCAGCAGGTTCAGTACCGTCTCTTTGCCGAGATAGTGGTCGATGCGGTAAACCTGGGATTCATTGAAGAACTCTGCCACCTGATCGTTGATCACGCGGGAGGACTCCAGATCGGTACCCAGCGGTTTTTCCATCACCACCCGCGCCGGGTCTTTGTTCAGGCCCGCTTCACCCAGGCCGCGGCAGATCGCGCCGAAGGTGTTCGGCGGCATAGCGAAATAGTTGATGGTGACGCGGTTTTCCTGGTCGAGCATTTTGCCCAGGTTGGCAAAGTGTTCGCTGTCGTTGACGTCCAGGTTACAGAAGTCGAGTCGCGCGCTCAGGGTTTCCCACAGCGTGTCGTCGAGTTTTTCTTTCATAAACGTGGTCAGCGCTTCCTTCACCACCTTGATGTAGGCCGCTTTGTCCCAGTCTGCACGCCCGACGCCGATGATTTTGGTGTCCGGGTGGATGTGGCCGGCTTTTTCGAGCTGATAAAGCGAGGGGAGCAATTTGCGGCGGGCCAAATCGCCTTTCGCGCCGAAAATAACCAGGTCACATGCCTGGGCTGTAGAGGTTACCGCCATGTTCTTCTCCTCGTTGCAGGATATTTGTAATTTTCTTACATGAATAATGTACTCTGTTTGGCCGCGACCCGTAAACCCGGATCTAAAGCCTTAATAAACGTCCAGAAATTACACCCGGCAGCCCTGTGGAAAAACAGTGACCATTTTTTCCTGCCTATGATGTAATTTTCTGACGTTTTTGACACCCGTTTACCATTATGAAAGTTAGACACAGTTCAAATTCTGGTGAAAAAAGAGGAAATTATCCCTTCCGCCGGTGCCAAGCCCTTTCGGGTCGTTGTATATTTTCATTAAACCGGCATTGATTTCTCCTTTGATTGAAATCGACAAAACCCATGAGTGACCGCTAACGAATGAATACGCTGGACATTATCCAGACGCATCTGGAGATCCTGAGCAAGTCGGAGCGCAAAGTGGCCGAAGTGATCCTGGCCTCGCCCCAGACCGCCATTCACTCCAGCATTGCCACCCTGGCCCGCCTGGCGGACGTCAGTGAACCCACCGTCAACCGCTTCTGCCGCCGGCTCAACACCAAGGGCTTCCCTGATTTCAAACTCCACCTGGCTCAAAGTCTGGCTAATGGTACGCCATACGTAAACCGTAATGTGGATGAAGCGGACAGCGTCGCTGCCTATACCGATAAAATTTTTGAATCGGTAATGGCGAATCTCGACCATGTCAAAACCACGCTGGATATCGCCGCCATCAACCGCGCTGTGGATCTGCTGACTCAGGCAAAGAAGATCTCCTTCTTCGGCCTGGGTGCCTCTGCCGCTGTGGCCCATGATGCGATGAATAAATTTTTTCGGTTCAATATCCCGGTGGTCTACTTTGATGACATCGTCATGCAGCGCATGAGCTGCATGAATTCCAGCGAGGGTGACGTGGTGGTGCTGATTTCACACACCGGGCGCACGAAAAACCTGGTAGAGCTGGCGCATATCGCCCGCGAGAACGATGCCACGGTGATTGCCCTCACCTCCCGTGACACGCCGCTGGCCCAGGAGGCGACCCTGGCGCTGCTGCTGGATGTGCCGGAAGACACCGACGTCTATATGCCGATGATCTCCCGCATCGCCCAACTGACGCTGATTGATGTGCTGGCAACCGGTTTTACCCTGCGCCGCGGCACCAAATTCCGTGATAACCTGAAACGTGTCAAAGAGGCGTTGAAAGAGTCACGGTTCGACAAAGGAACAGCGCCGCCGCGCGAGCCCGGCAACGAGTAATATCGCTTCCCTCTGACAGCAGGCAAAGCCTCTGTTGCCCGGCGGGCGCCATGTTTCACCCGGGTGAAACACTTTTGTCGTAAAATTACAATTACTGCATTGTTTGGTTATCCTTATTTCAGGGAACAACCCATGCCTTACCAGTCAACGGAGTTATACATGTCCAGACGGCTCAGAAGAACCAAGATTGTAACCACGCTGGGGCCGGCTACCGACCGCGACAATAATCTGGAAAAAATTATTGCTGCGGGTGCCAACGTAGTCCGCCTGAATTTCTCCCACGGTACTGCTGAAGACCAGATGCTGCGCGCCAACAAGGTGCGTGAAATCTCGGCACGGCTGGGCCGCCATGTTGCCATCCTCGGTGACCTGCAGGGGCCGAAAATCCGGGTATCAACCTTCCGGGAAGGCAAGGTGTTTCTCAATATCGGTGATCGTTTCCTGCTGGATGCCAACCTGGCGAAAGGCGAAGGGGACAAAGAGCGCGTCGGCATTGACTACAAAGGGTTGCCGGGCGATGTGGTGCCGGGCGACATCCTGCTGCTGGACGACGGCCGTGTGCAGCTGAAAGTGCTGGAAGTTCAGGGCATGAAAGTCTTTACCGAAGTCACGGTGGGCGGCCCGCTCTCCAATAACAAAGGCATCAACAAGCTGGGCGGCGGCCTGTCGGCAGAAGCGCTGACGGAAAAAGACAAGGCGGATATCGTGACCGCCGCCAGAATCGGCGTCGACTACCTCGCCATCTCCTTCCCGCGTACCGGTGAAGACCTGCACTACGCCCGCCGCCTGGCGCGCGATGCCGGCTGCCATGCCAAAATCGTTTCCAAGGTAGAACGGGCCGAAGCGGTCGCCAGCGACGCAGCCATGGATGACATCATCCTCGCCTCGGATGTGGTGATGGTGGCGCGTGGTGACCTGGGGGTAGAAATTGGTGACCCGGAACTGGTCGGCATCCAGAAGAAACTGATCCGCCGCGCCCGTACCCTCAACCGCGCGGTGATCACTGCCACGCAGATGATGGAGTCGATGATAACCAACCCAATGCCGACCCGTGCGGAAGTCATGGACGTGGCTAACGCCGTGCTCGACGGCACCGATGCGGTCATGCTGTCAGCGGAAACCGCGGCCGGCCAGTACCCGGCGGAAACCGTGGCAGCCATGGCGCGCGTCTGCCTGGGCGCGGAGAAGATCCCCAGCATCAATGTCTCCAAACACCGGCTGGATATGCAGTTCGAGAACATCGAGGAGGCGATTGCCATGTCCTCCATGTATGCCGCCAACCACCTGAAAGGGGTGACGGCGCTGATCGCCATGACCGAATCCGGCCGCACGGCGCTGATGATGTCCCGCATCAGTTCCGGCCTGCCGATTTTTGCCATGTCCCGCCATGAGCATACGCTGAACCTGACCGCGCTCTATCGCGGTGTGACGCCGGTCTACTTTGACAGCAACAACGATGGCGTGGCGGCCGCGCACGATGCGGTGACCCTGCTGCGTGACAAAGGCTATCTGCTCTCCGGCGATCTGGTGATTGTCACCCAGGGGGATGTGATGAGTACCACCGGCACCACCAATACCAGCCGGGTGCTGCGCGTAGAGTGATGGCCCCAGCCGCTGCCTGAGCCGGCCCTGCGCCGGCTTTTTATTTTTTGCACGCTTTTCATTATTATTTTCCTGCCTGCCAGACCTTGCCGGATATTCCCTTACCCTGCCCACGGCTATTATTTTTCGGTAAACCGGAATACCACAAAATACCCTGATTATCACGCGGAGTAATGACAATTAGTTATCCGTAGCGTGAATGTTTTTTGAAATACTTTTCACGTTAAATAAACAGACAATTCTTATTTCATTCGTTTTTAGCCTTTCTTGATCTCGACTAAAAACGTGATGCACATCACATTTTCTTCTCTGTTTTCGTCTATTCCCTGCATTTCCCCAACTGATAACTTGAATGATAATGATTTGCATTTATAATGCTTCGCAACCGTTAAATGTTTGTTACCTCCCATTTTGTGAGGCTTTACCCACTGATTATTAACGAAATATATTTTAACGCCCGCTGACTGCTCTGCTTACCCTGGTGCAAAACCAGGGGGATGACACACGCCGGCATACCACACCTGCACATTTTTCTCTCTTTTTTAGGGCGGAACCCGCACGCGCCGGTGATGCCCCTAAAATAAAACAGGGCTCTATTATGTTTGATATTGATCACGCCATCGCCAGCTACGAAAGCCGGAAAAATAACAGAACAGCGGCTTCCTTTATTTTTAATCAGCAAAGTACGCAGGAATGGCAACAGCAAATTACCCAGGCCGCTGAATTGGTCACCGGACATATTAACGGCGCTGAGAAACCATTCAGCGGAATATTGCCCTCTGAACTGGTAGAGGAATTTACCCGGGTTGATCTGCACCAGCCGCTGGAAAGTACCGAGGCCGCGCTGGCCGAACTGGAGACGCTTTACCTGCGCGATGCGGTCTACTTCCATCACCCGAAATACCTGGCACACCTCAACTGCCCGCTGGTGCTGCCGGCCCTGTTGGGGGAAGCGATCCTCTCCAGCATCAACTCCTCGGTCGATACCTGGGATCAGAGCGCCGGCGGCACGCTGATTGAGCAAAAAGTGATTGACTGGACGCTGGACCAGATCGGCCTCGGCCCGCAGGCAGACGGCATCTTCACCAGCGGCGGCACCCAGTCCAACCTAATGGCGATGCTGCTGGCGCGTGACAGCCACAGCAAACGCGCCCACCCCGGCCACAGCATCAAATATCAGGGCCTGCCGCCGGACGCCGGTCGCTGGCGCATCTTCAGCTCCGGCGTCAGCCACTTCAGCATCCAGAAATCCGCCGCACTGCTGGGGCTGGGTTATAACGCCGTGGTGCCGGTCGCCAGCGACGACCGTTTCCGTATGGACCCACGCGCGCTGGACAACGCCATTGAGCAGTGCCTGGCTGAGGGCAATATTCCGCTGGCGGTGGTCGCCACCGCCGGCACCACGGATTTCGGCAGCATCGACCCGCTGAAGCCGATTGCAGAGATCTGCCGCCGCCACCAGGTCTGGATGCATGTGGACGCCGCCTACGGCTGCGGGCTGCTGGTCTCCCAGCGTTTCGCTGACCGGATTGACGGCATCTGCCACGCCGACTCCGTGACCGTGGACTACCACAAATCCTTCTTCCAGCCGGTCAGCTGCGGCGCGTTCTTTGTGCGTGACCACCAGCATCTGGAGCATGTGACCTGCCACGCCGACTACCTCAACCCGCTGAGCGCCAAACTGGAAGGCACGCCGAACCTGGTGAACAAAAGCATCCAGACCACCAAACGGTTCGACGCGCTGAAAATGTGGCTGACGCTGCGCATCATGGGCGAGAAGAAGCTGGGCGAGGCGTTCGATACCCTGCTGGATCGCACTGCCGAAGCGCACCTGACGCTGGCAGCCCACCCGCACATTGATGTGCTGCACCAGCCGCAGCTCAGCACTCAGGTGTTCCGCTTTGTGCCGCGCCAGTCGCTGGCCCCGGAAGTGATTGATGAGATCAACGCCAACATCCGCAAGGCGATTTTCCGCTCCGGTAATGCGGTGGTGGCCGGCACCAAAGTCGATAACCGCCAGTACCTGAAATTTACCCTGCTCAACCCGGCAACCCAGCTTGCTGACGTTGAAGAAGTGATCGACCTGATTGTGCATTACGGCAAGGAACTGACCGCCCAGCACCTCTCCCTGATGGCTACCGAGTAACTATTATGTCCAGCAAAATTTATGACTTTATCGCCATTGGCATCGGCCCGTTTAACCTGGGGCTGGCCTGCCTGACGGCACCGGTTGAGCAGCTCGATGGGCTGTTTGTTGACCAGAACCCCGGCTTTGACTGGCATACCGGCATGATGCTGGAGAGCGCGATGCTCCAGACGCCGTTCATGGCCGATCTGGTCACGCTGGCCGACCCGACCAGCCCCCTCAGCTTCCTGAACTACCTGAAAAAGAAGGGCAAACTCTACTCGTTCTACATCCGTGAAAACTTCTTCATGATGCGCAAGGAGTTTAACCAGTATTGCCAGTGGGCCAGCGAGCAACTGACCAACCTGCGCTTCAACACCCGCGTGGAGCATGTCAGCCATGATGCGGCGCTGAACTGTTACCGGGTGCGCACCCGCGACACCCAGAGCGGCGAGCGCACCGAATTGCTGACCCGCCGGCTGGTGCTGGGCACCGGCCCTGCCCCGTGGCTGCCGCCCTGTGCTGAAAAACTGGGCGACAAAGTCCACCACTCCAGCGCCTACCTGCCGAACAAAGAAGCGATGCAGCAGAACCGCTCAATTACCGTGCTCGGCAGTGGCCAGAGCGCAGCGGAGATCTTCTATGACCTGCTGGGCGACATCGATAAACATAATTATCAGCTGAACTGGATCACCCGCGCGCCGCGCTTCTACCCGCTGGAGTACAGCAAGCTGACGCTGGAGATGACCTCACCGGAATATATCGATTACTTCCACGCCCTGCCGATGGCGAAACGTGACCAGCTCAACCGCGAGCAGAAAGGGCTGTATAAGGGCATCAACAGCAGCCTGATCAACGACATTTATGATCTGATGTACACCAAACGGCTGGACGGCCCGCTGAACGTCAACCTCTATACCCATTCTGAGCTGACCGATCTGCACTGGCGCAGCAGCGGTGAGCTGGAGCTGGCGCTGATGCAGCAGGAGCAGCAGGTGGCTTACACCCACCGCACCGATTCCCTGATCCTCGCCACCGGTTACGCCTACCGCCAGCCGGACTTCCTGGAAGGGGTCAATGAGCGCATCAACCGCGATGACAAAGGCCGCTTTGCCGTTAACCGCAACTACAGCATTGACGATCACAACGAGATTTTCGTGCAGAACGCCGAGCTGCACACCCACGGTTTTGTCACGCCGGACCTCGGCATGGCCTGCTACCGCAACAGCACGCTGATCCGTGAAATGGTCGGCCATGAAATTTACCCGGTGGAAAAGGCGATCGCCTTCCAGACCTTCTGCACCCACAAAATCGGAGGCCAGTGATGGAGAGCCACGCGCCTGATACGCTGTTTTGTGCGACACGCCCGGCCGGGGAATTCTGCCTGCGCCCGTTGCGCCTGCCGGAAGATGCCGCCCTGCTGCACCGCTGGATGACCCAGCCTTACGCCCAGTTCTGGGGAATGCTCGACAGCACCCTCGACGAGGTACAGCGTTTTTACCATGACCTGACGCGGGATAACCCGCAGGCCGCGTTGATCGGTGAACTGGCGGGCCGGCCGGTGTTCCTGATGGAATTTTACCGCGCACAGGAAGATGAGATTGGCCGCCACTACCCGGCACAGCCGGATGACCACGGCATGCACCTGTTGCTGGCCCCGGCAGACCAGCCGCTGCCGGGTTTCAGCTGGCAGGTATTTACCACCGTGATGGACTACATGTTCAGCCTGCCGCAGGTGGCACGGGTGGTGGTGGAGCCGGATGTACGCAATGAGAAAATCCACCGGCTGAACAAACGGGCCGGTTTCGCTTACCAGCACACCGTGACTTTGCCGAACAAAACCGCCTGGCTGGCGTTTTGCCGGCGCGAAGATTACCCGGGCTATGTTGCCCCGGCTTCCGGTTTCCCCGCATTACAGGAGCAGACTGCCATGACTATCACTACCACCGACCCACGTGAAGCTGACTTACAGGCCGGTAAACATCTTGAGCCTCAGCGCTGGGCGCACGCCAACGCGTTGCTGCTGCGTAAAGCGATCTCAGAGTTCGCCCATGAGCGGCTGATTACGCCGGAGCTGCTGGGGTCGGATCAGGGCTGGAACCACTACCGCCTGCCGGTGCCGCACTCGGAGGTGGAGTACCGGTTCAGCGCCAGCCTGCTGCCGCTCAATGACTGGCTGATCGACCTGCCCTCCCTTACCCGGCTGGAAAACCTGACCCCGGTGCCGCTGGACGCGCTGCAATTTATCATCGAATTCAGTGATCAGCTCGGCATCACCCAGGAGCTGCTGCCGACCTACATGGAAGAGATCACCAGCACGCTGGCCGGCAGCGCCTTCAAGATGGCGCGCCACGCCCCGGATGCCGCCGCCCTGACCCAGGCGGATTTCCAGACGGTGGAAACCACCATGAGTGAAGGCCACCCCTGCTTTATCGCCAACAATGGCCGCATCGGTTTTGATGCCGGCGACTACCTGCACTATGCGCCGGAAGCCGCCTCACCGGTGGCATTGATCTGGGTGGCGGTACATGACAGCAAAGCGACCTTTGCCAGCATCGACGGCCTCTCCTATGCGCAACTGATGCGTGAGGAGCTGGGCGAGGCGCAGGTTGAGGCGTTCACGGCCCACCTGCACCAGCAGGGGGTTGACCCGGCGCGCTACTTCTTTATGCCGGTTCACCCCTGGCAGTGGCAGAATAAATTGCTGACGGTGTTCGCACCGGACATCGCCGCCCAATCGCTGATTTACCTCGGCACGGGCGAGGATCACTACCTGGCGCAGCAATCCATCCGTACCTTCTTTAACGTCAGCCAGCCGCAGAAACGCTATGTAAAAACCGCGTTGTCGATTCTGAACATGGGCTTTATGCGCGGCCTGTCACCTTATTACATGGCGACCACGCCGGGCATCAATGAGTGGCTGGCGGAACTGGTAGCGGGGGATGCCTGCCTGCAATCCTGTGGTTTCGGCATCCTGCGGGAGGTGGCATCCATTGGTTACCGCAACAGCTACTTTGAGTCGGCGATCAAGGCAGACAGCCCATACAAGAAGATGTTCGCCGCCCTGTGGCGGGACAACCCGGTCACACAGCTGCCGGAAAACCACCGTCTGATGACCATGGCCTCCCTGCTGCATGTGGATGACGCCGGGCATGGCGTACTGCCGGCAATGATTGCCGCCTCGGGCCTCAGCGCCACGGACTGGCTGTCGCGCTACCTGCGTTGCTACCTGACGCCGCTGGTGCACTGCTTCTTCACCTACGACCTGGTGTTTATGCCGCACGGTGAGAACCTGATCCTGGAGTTTGAGCACAATATTCCGGTACGCGCCTGGATGAAAGACATTGCCGAGGAGATCGCGGTGATGAACCCGGATGCCATCCTGCCGGAAAAAGCAAAACGCGTGGCGGTCGAGGTGCCGGAGCCGCTGAAGCTGCTGTCGATCTTTACCGATGTGTTTGACTGTTTCTTCCGTTTTATGGCGCGCATCCTCCATCAGGAGCGCACCCTGCCGCAGGATCAGTTCTGGCAGACCGTGGCGCAGACCATCACGGATTACCAGCAACAGCACCCGGAACTGGCGGCCAAATTTGCCCGTTACGACATGTTCTCGGAGGAGTTTGCCCACTCCTGCCTGAACCGCCTGCAACTGGCGAACAACAAGCAGATGATTAACCTGGCCGACCCGGCGCAGAACCTGAAATTTGCCGGCACCCTGAAGAACCCGATCGCGGCATTCCGCCCCTGATTGCAGCCTTCAGTATAACCATAATGATGCGCGGCCCCCGGGTCGCGCTTTTTCCGTTTCAAGACTGACTGGATGCACTCATGACTCCCCCTTTCACGCCGGCCGTGACCCTGACCCGCCGGCATTTACTGTTCCCTCTTTCCCTGGTGTTGTTCGAATTCGCCACCTATATCGCCCACGATATGATCCAGCCCGGCATGTTGCAGGTGGTAAGTGATTTCAGCGCCGGCAGTGACTGGGTCTCCACCTCGCTGACTGCTTACCTGCTGGGCGGCATGACGCTGCAATGGCTGCTTGGCCCGCTCTCTGACCGGCTGGGGCGGCGCCCGGTGATGCTGGCGGGCGTGGCACTGTTTGTGGCCACCTGCCTGCTGACGCTGTGGGTGAACAGCATTGAGCAATTTATCCTGATGCGCTTTTTACAGGGGGTCAGCCTCTGCTTTATCGGCGCGGTGGGGTATGCCGCCATCCAGGAAGCTTTTTCCGAGACGCTCAGCATCAAAATAATGGCGCTGATGGCCAATGTGGCGCTGATCGCCCCATTGCTGGGGCCGGTGGCGGGCGCGGCGTTTATCCATGTCGCCCCGTGGAAAGCGATGTTTGCCCTGTTTGCGCTGATCGCCGCCTTCTCCTTATGGGGGCTGTGGCGGGCGATGCCGGAAACGGCCGGCCACACCGGGGAGCGCTTCTCTGCGTCCCGGCTGCTGGCGGATTACCGACAGGTGCTCAGCAACCGCCGCCTGATCTGCGGCGCGCTGGCGATTGGCTTCTCTGCCCTGCCGCTGCTGGCCTGGGTGGCGCAGTCACCGGTGATCCTGATGCAGGATGGCGGCATGACGCCGCTGCAATACGGGCTGGTGCAGGTGCCGATTTTCGTTTCGCTGATTATCGGCAACCTGGTGCTCAGCCGCCTCAGCGGCCGGGTGACGATTGAGAAGCCGCTGTGGCTGGGAGCCTGGCCGATTATGCTGGGCCTGGCAATGGCCGCCGTGGCCGCGCTGAGCGACCCTCACCAATGGGTGGTCAGCGTGATTGGCCTGAGCCTCTACGCCTTCGGCACCGGCTTGATTAATGCCGGGCTTTACCGCCTGACGCTGTTTGCCAGCCCGGTCGGCAAAGGCACGGTGGCCGCGGCGGTGGGGCTGATTATACTGGCGCTGTACGCCGGGGGGATTGAGACAGCGAAACAGCTCTACATCAGCGGGGGAAATGGGGCGTTTTCACTGTGGAATATGCTGGCAGGCATTCTGTGGCTGCTGCTGTTGCGCTATTTCCTGCAAACGCGCCCTGCCACCGCCTGATCCCGGCGCTCCTGATACCGGCACTTGAGGCATAAAAAACCGGCGCAGAGTATGCGCCGGTTTTTTTCACCAGAACTGCCTTTTTTCGCGAAGGCCGGGCGTTTGCTCAGCGTTTCTTTTTCGGGTAGAGCTCATCGCGGCTATACGGCTCTTTCTCACCGGGGCGGCGGGTCTTCAGGAGTTTGAGGATCCAGGTGTATTGTTCCGGGTTCGGCCGTACCACATTTTCCACTTCCTCATTCATCCGGCGGGCGATGTACGGGTCGTCCGCGTCGGCCAGATCGTCCATCGGCGGGCGGATGTGGATGTCGAGGCGGCTTTCTGCGGCGTTATAGACCGGGAACAGCGGCACAATCGACGCGCGGCAGACTTTCATCAGCCGCCCGACCGCCGGCAGGGTAGCCTTATAGGTGGCAAAGAAATCCACGAACTCGCTGTGTTCCGCGCCGTGGTCCTGGTCCGGCAGGTAGTAGCCCCAGAAGCCTTTACGCACCGAACTGATAAACGGCTTGATGCCGTCATTACGCGCATGGAGTTTCCCGCCGAAACGCAGCCGCACACTGTTCCATAAATAGTCCACCAGCGGGTTGCTCTGGTTGTGGAACATCCCGGCCACCGGTTTGCCCTCCGCCGCCAGCAGCATCGCCGGAATATCAATCGCCCAGCCGTGGGGCACCAGCAGAATAATGTTTTTCCCCTCGGCATGCAGTGTGTCCAGCACCTCGCGGCCATGCCAGTGGATACGGTCCTGTACTTTTGCCGGGGTGCGACAGGCGACTTCCGCCATCAGCACCATAGATTGCGGCGCGGTGGCAAACATCTGGTCAATAATCCGTTCGCGTTCTGCTTCCGGTACCTCAGGCATGCAATAGAGCAGGTTAATCTGCGCCCGGCGGCGGGCGCTGCGTGCGTATTTACCAGCCAGTTTACCGAGCTTGCCCAGCAACGGGTCACGGACGCGGGGCGGCACATAACCCAGCGCGGCCATCACGCCGGTGCCCAGCCAGACCCCCCAGTAACGTGGATGGTAAAACGCTTTCTGGAACTGCGGAATGAACTCCGCGTTCGATTTATTCTCTGTTTGCATGCGAAAACTCAATGTCTTTTCAATCGGCTAATGATAATTGCGGGGAAAATTTTTGCAATCTACCTTCGCTACACCAAAAAGTGCCCGCGCCACCAGCGGCCCTGCCGGCGGGCGAAATGAAATTGTGAAAACCGCAGGGTGAAATGGCCTGCGGCAAATGAAACCGGGGTTAATCCAGCTGCAACTGCGGGATCACCTCTTTCGCGGTGGCCAGGTAATCACTGCGATCCTTGCCGCTCAGCCCTTCAGAGCGCGGCAGCTTGGCGTACAGCGGATTGACCGCCTGCTGGTTAATCCAGATTTCATAGTGCAGATGCGGGCCGGTGGAGCGGCCGGTATTGCCGGAAAGCGCAATGCGGTCACCGCGTTTCACTTTCTGCCCCGGTTTCACCAGGATTTTGCGCAGGTGCATGTAACGGGTCATGTACTGGCGGCCGTGGCGGATCGCCACATAGTTGCCTGCCCCGCCGCTGCGTTTCGCCACCACCACTTCGCCGTCCCCTACCGCCAGTACCGGGGTACCGACCGGCATGGCGAAATCCACGCCTTTATGCGGCGCGATGCGGCCGGTTACCGGGTTGGTACGGCGTGGGTTGAAGTTGGAGGAGACGCGGAACTGTTTCACCGTGGGGAAGCGCATGAAGCCGCGCGCCAGGCCGGAACCCTGGCGGTCGTAGAATTTGCCGTCTTCGGCGCGGATCGCGTAGTAATCTTTGCCGCCGCTGCGCATCCGCACACCCAGCAACTGGCTCTGTTCGCTTTTCCCTTCAAAGTTTTCCCGGGACATCAGCACCGCGAACTCATCGCCTTTGCGTAACTTCTTGAAATCAAGCTGCCATTGCAGGGCTTTGGTGACCGCACTGATGTCGCTGCTGCTCAGGCCGGCGGCGCGGGCGCTGCCGACAAAGCTGCCGTCCAGCCGGCCGCGGATGACGCTGTTTTGCCATTCACCCTGCTGGGTCTGAACCGAGGATTTAAAACCGTTGGCGGTACGGTCATAGGTGCGGGTTTCGCGGCGGGACATTTCCCAGGTGAGGCGTTGCAGATCGCCGTCATTATTGAGGGTCCAGGAGAGCTGCTGGCCCACTTTCAGGTTACGCAACTCGCTGTTTTGCTGGGCCAGCACCGAAATGTCAGACATCTCGATGCCGTACTGGGTAAGGATGCTGCCGAGGGTGTCGCCGGTCGAGACCACGTACTCGTGTACGCCCTGCTCGCCCTCAACTTTTTCATCAATTTCATCCTGCGGGATGTCATCTTCCGGGGCCGGCTGGTCAATGGGCTCACTGGCTTCCGGCAGCAATGACCGGAGCTGTTCGGCATCCAGCTCCACATTGCGTACGATCGGGTTCTGTTCCGGGTGGTAAACAAAAGGCCGCCAGACAGCGACGGCCAGAGTTACCACGGTAAGCGACCCCAGCATTACCCGGTGAGGTCGCGGTAAGTTGTTGTATGCCAAGGCAATAGCGCGGGCTAGTTGCTGCACGTGATGTTATCCTCTGATGTTACTTCAGGCAGCTCACGTACTGGTTGGCTATCTGTGACAGGAACGTCATGTAGCTCGTTTTATCCAGTGGCAGCCCGGTGCCAAGTGGATCAAGGGTGCCCATCCGGACACCGGTCCCTTGCGCAACGGCCGCAATGACGGCTGGCCTGAATTGTGGTTCAGCGAAAACGCAGACCGCTTTACGCTCAACCAACTGTGTTCGAATGTGATGTAAACGCTGTGCGCCGGGCTGTATTTCCGGGTTGACCGTGAAGTGCCCCAACGGGCTCAGGCCAAACTGTTTTTCGAAGTACGTGTACGCATCATGAAAAACGAAATAACCCTTGTTTTGCGCGGGCGCAAGCATAGTAGCAATATTCTGCTGGCTTTGCGCGAGGTTAAGCTCGAAGTCGCGCAGATTCGCGTCTAGTTTGTCCTTATTTTGCGGCATGAGTTCCAATAATTTGTCGTGAATCGCGATAGCCGCCTGTTTTGCAATCGCCGGTGAGAGCCAGAGGTGCATATTGTATTCACCATGATGGTGATCTTCGTCATGGTCATGCGCATGATTTTCTGCCGCTTCTCCCGCGTGATCGGCCGCTTCTTCGCCATGCTCATCATGATCGTCCTCACCGCGCAATAACAGCGGTTTTACGGCCGGCAATGCCGCCAGGGACAGTTGCCGTTGTGCCGGTTGCTGCGCCAGGGATTTGGTCATAAACGCTTCCATCTCCGGGCCGACCCATACCACCAGATCGGCCTGTTTGATGCGCAGCACATCGGTCGGCCGCAGCGCATAGTCATGCTCGGAGGCCCCGTCCGGCAGCAGCACGTCGGTAGGCGTAACGCCGTCTGCAATTGCCGCGGCAATAAACCCCAGCGGCCGCACAGAGGTCACCACCGCTGCCTCCGCGCTGTGTACAGAAGCAGCAGCCATCAGGGACGCGCCGAAAAAGGCGCACGGCAACCCGCGTTTTTTTTGTATCATAATGAGTTATCTCGTCGTTTTATTTTGTGAAACGTAATATTATAACATCCGAATTTTACTGCAAGACGTAATCACTATGTCCACATTGGTCACCCTGGAGAACGTGTCGGTGAGCTTCGGCAACCGGCGGGTGCTCTCCGATATATCACTCGCGCTTCAGCCCGGCCGGATATTGACCCTGCTCGGCCCGAACGGGGCGGGTAAATCAACGCTGGTTCGCGTGGTGCTTGGCCTGGTCGCCCCTGACAGCGGTTCGCTGGTGCGGGAGGCGGGCCTGCGCATCGGCTATGTGCCGCAAAAATTGCACCTGGATGCTACCCTGCCGCTGACCGTCAGCCGCTTTATGCGCCTGAAGCCGGGCGTCAAAAAGGCGGACATTTTACCGGCGTTGCAGCGGGTCAAGGCGGCCCACCTGCAACACCAGCCGATGCAGAAACTCTCCGGCGGGGAGACCCAGCGGGTGCTGCTGGCGCGTGCGCTGCTGAACCGGCCGCAATTGCTGGTGCTGGATGAGCCGACCCAGGGGGTCGACGTCAACGGCCAGCTGGCGCTGTATGACCTGATCGACCAGTTGCGCAAGGAGCTGGGCTGCGCGGTGCTGATGGTCTCCCATGACCTGCATCTGGTGATGGCGAAAACCGACGATGTGCTCTGCCTTAACCAGCACATCTGCTGTTCCGGTTCGCCGGAAGTGGTGTCGATGCACCCGGAGTTTATCGCCATGTTCGGCAGCCACGGGGCGCAACAACTGGCGATCTACCGCCACCACCACAATCACCGCCATGATTTACAGGGCCGAATCGTGCTGAAAAGCCAGGCGGCACCGCGCACAGGGGAACGTGAAGCATGATTGAACTGCTGTTACCCGGCTGGCTGGCCGGGGTATTGCTGGCGGCCGCTGCCGGGCCGTTAGGGTCGTTTGTGGTATGGCGGCGCATGTCCTATTTCGGTGACACGCTGGCCCACGCCTCGCTGCTGGGCGTGGCGTTTGGCCTGCTGCTGAACGTTAACCCGTTTTATGCAGTAATCGCCGTGACCCTGGTGCTGGCGCTGGCGCTGGTCTGGCTGGAGCGCAAACCGCACCTGGCGGTGGACACCCTGCTCGGCATCCTGGCCCACAGCGCGTTGTCGCTGGGGCTGGTGGTGGTGAGCCTGATGTCCAATGTCCGTGTTGACCTGATGGCCTACCTCTTCGGCGATCTGCTCTCGGTAACGCTGAGTGATATCTGGATGATTGGTGCCGGGGTGGTGGTGGTGCTGGCGGTGCTGTGCTGGCAGTGGCGCGCCCTGCTCTCCATGACCATCAGCCCGGAGCTGGCGCATGTGGATGGCGTTAACCTGCAACGGGTGCGCATTGTGCTGATGCTGGTGACGGCGCTGACCATCGGGCTGGCGATGAAATTCGTCGGTGCGCTGATTATTACCTCACTGCTGATTATTCCGGCGGCCACCGCCCGCCGCTTTGCACGCACGCCGGAGCAGATGGCCGCCGTGGCCGTGGGCGTCGGGATGATTGCCGTCACCGGCGGCCTGGCCTTTTCCGCGCTGTATGACACGCCCGCCGGGCCGTCCGTGGTGCTCTGCGCCGCCCTGCTGTTCTTGCTGAGCCTGAATAAAAAACAGCCCGCCTGACCGGGAGCGCGTCATTGATAACCGATGTGAAAAAGGAGCCTCGCGGCTCCTTTTTTATTATTTCACTTGCGGCATGTTATTCCGGCCGGGCAATCCCGAAATGGCGGTAAGCGTGGAGGGTGGCGATGCGGCCGCGCGGAGTACGCTGGATAAAGCCCTGCTGGATCAGGAAGGGTTCCAGCACATCCTCAATGGTTTCGCGCTCTTCACCAATGGCCGCGGCCAGGTTGTCCAGCCCGACCGGGCCACCGGTGAATTTATCAATGATCGCCAGCAGCAGTTTGCGGTCCATGAAATCAAAGCCTTCCGCATCCACGTCCAGCATATCCAGCGCCTTGTTGGCGACGTTGCCGTCAATGTTGCCGTCTGAACGCACTTCGGCAAAGTCCCGCACCCGGCGCAGCAGGCGGTTGGCGATACGCGGCGTACCACGGGCGCGGCGGGCAATCTGGTGCGCGCCTTCCTCTGACAGCGACAGCCCCAGGCAGTTGGCGCTGCGGCCGACGATGTGTTGCAGATCCGCCACCTGATAAAACTCCAGCCGCTGCACAATGCCGAAACGGTCACGCAGCGGCGAGGTCAGCGAGCCGGCGCGGGTGGTCGCCCCTACCAGCGTAAAAGGCGGCAGATCCAGCTTGATGGAGCGCGCAGCCGGGCCCTCGCCAATCATGATGTCGAGCTGGTAGTCCTCCATCGCCGGGTAGAGCACCTCTTCCACCGCCGGGGAAAGCCGGTGAATTTCATCAATAAACAGCACATCGTGCGGCTCAAGGTTGGTGAGCATCGCCGCCAGATCGCCGGCTTTCTCCAGCACCGGGCCGGACGTGGTGCGCAGGTTGACGCCCATCTCGTTGGCCACAATGTTGGCCAGCGTGGTTTTGCCCAGCCCCGGCGGGCCGAAAATCAGCAGGTGATCCAGGGCATCGCCGCGCTGGCGGGCCGCCTGGATGAAGATCTCCATCTGTTCGCGCACATGGGGCTGGCCCACATATTCGCTGAGCAGCTTGGGGCGGATGGCCCGGTCAATAATCTCTTCTTCATTGATCACGGTGGAGGAGATCAGGCGATCGGCTTCAATCATGGTTTACCTCACAGCGCGGCGCGCAGGGCGTCACGGATCAATGTTTCGCAATCAGCGCCCGGTTTGGCGGCTTTGCTGACCAGGCGGCTGGCTTCCTGCGGTTTGTAACCGAGTGCCACCAGCGCCGAGACCGCCTCAGATTCCGCATCCGCTTCCTGGCGAGCCTCTTCCGCCTGCGGCAGCGTGATGTCGCTGACGCTGTTGAACAGGTCGCCGTTCAGGCCCTTGAAGCGGTCTTTCATCTCTACCACCAGCCGCTCAGCGGTTTTCTTGCCGACGCCCGGTAATTTCACCAGCGCGGTGATCTCCTCTTTCTCCACCGCCCGCACAAACTGCTGGGCCGACATGCCGGAGAGAATCGCCAGCGCCAGTTTCGGCCCGACGCCGTTGACTTTAATCAGTTCGCGGAACAGCGCGCGCTCCTGCTTGTCATTGAAGCCGTACAGCAACTGGGCATCTTCGCGCACGATAAACTGGGTGAAGATCACGGCTTCCTGCCCCAGTTCCGGCAGCTCATAGAAACAGGTCATCGGCATATGCACTTCATACCCCACGCCCTGCGTTTCCAGCAGCACCAGCGGTGGCTGCTTCTCCAGAATAACTCCCCTGAGACGACCGATCACACTCTTCCCCTTCGCAAAAAATGCCTGCCGGCCATCCCGTTTGCCGGGTATGGCAGACGGCCGGAATAACTAACTGCGCTGTTTATAACATAAAAAAGGCTGGATGAATATCCAGCCTGTGGTCAGCGCAATCTGCCGCGCGCTAACTGAAGCCTGTCGCTGCTCATCTTAAGCGTATTCTGGCTCAGATGGCAGTGGGTAATCGCGATCGCCAGCGCATCCGCGGCATCGGCCTGCGGGTTGGCGGGCAGCTTGAGCAGCGAACGCACCATGTGCTGCACCTGGCTTTTTTCCGCGGCCCCGGTGCCGACCACCGTTTGTTTCACCTGACGCGCGGCATACTCAAACACCGGCAGATCGTGGTTGACCGCGGCGACAATCGCCACGCCGCGGGCCTGGCCGAGTTTCAGCGCCGAATCGGCATTTTTGGCCATAAACACCTGTTCAATGGCGAAAAAATCGGGCTGGAACTGGGTGATGATTTCACAGACTCCGGCGTAAATCAGTTTCAGGCGGCCGGGCAGATCGTCCACCTTGGTGCGGATACACCCGCTGCCGAGGTAGCTGAGCTGGCGGCCCTGCTGGCGGATCACGCCGTAGCCGGTAATACGTGAACCGGGATCGATACCCAGAATAATTGCCATAGGAGTGGGTCGCCCTGTCGGGGTGCGGCTGCACCCGGTGTAAAAAAAGATGCCGGACAAGCGTCCGGCATCGGGTCGTGCAGCGGGCGGACGGGCGCTTAGAGCGTCGCGGCCACTTCGTCGGAAATTTCACCGTTATGGTAAACTTCCTGCACGTCGTCACAATCTTCCAGCATGTCGATCAGGCGCAGCAGTTTCGGCGCGGTGTCGGCGTCCATGTCCGCTTTGGTGGACGGGATCATCGACACTTCAGCTGACTCAGCTTTGAAACCAGCGGCTTCCAGCGCGTCACGCACCTCGCCCAGGCTCTCCCAGGCGGTGAACACATCAATTGCGCCGTCATCGTAGCCAACGATGTCTTCCGCGCCCGCTTCCAGCGCCGCTTCCATCACCGTGTCTTCATCCAGGCCCGGTGCAAAGGAGATCACGCCTTTGCGGGTAAAGAGATAGGCCACGGAGCCGTCTGTGCCGAGGTTGCCGCCGGTCTTGGTGAAGGCGTGGCGCACTTCAGACACGGTACGGTTACGGTTGTCACTCAGGCACTCAACCATCACGGCGGTGCCGCCGGGGCCGTAACCCTCATAAATGATGGTTTCCATGTTGCTGTCATCTTCGCCGCCCACGCCGCGCGCAATCGCACGGTTCAGCGTGTCACGGGTCATGTTGTTGGACAGCGCCTTGTCGATGGCGGCACGCAGACGTGGGTTCGCGCCCGGGTCGCCCCCGCCCAGTTTGGCCGCTGTCACCAGCTCACGGATGATCTTGGTGAAGATTTTACCGCGTTTGGCATCCTGTGCCGCTTTGCGGTGTTTTGTGTTGGCCCATTTACTGTGACCTGCCATAAGCATCTCCAAATAGTCTGTTCAGACTGAATAATTAACAAACTCTTCTATTGCCTGCCGGTTGCTCCATGACTTGGTCAGGGCAGCCGCCTCGGGGGCGGCCAGCCACCGGTAGGCATGGTGTTCCGTAATCACTACCTCACGCTGCGCGGGCAGCGCCAGGCAGAACCAGTGCTCCTGGTTCCGGAACACCCCAGGGGCATAGCGGTGGCGCAGGTGCGGGAAGATCTCAAACTCAATGCAGCGCCGGCAATCCACCAGCGGCAGGTTCTCCCCGGCAATATCAATGCCGGTTTCTTCCAGCACCTCACGCTGCGCGGTATGCAGCGGCGGTTCGCCCTCTTCCAGGCTGCCGGTCACCGACTGCCAGAAATCAGGGTCATCCCGCCGCTGAAGCATCAGCACCCGGCCGGTGGACTGGGCGTAAATCACCACCAGCACCGATTCGGGGCGCTTATACGCCATTATGCGTTCTCTGCGCTGTCACTACCCTTTTTCACCACACTTATCGACAGCTCCTGCAGCGAGGCCGGGTTGGCGAAGCTCGGGGCTTCTGTCATCAGACAGGCGGCCGCGGTGGTTTTCGGGAAGGCAATCACGTCACGGATGTTGTCCGTGCCGGTCAGCAGCATCACCAGGCGGTCAAGGCCAAAGGCCAGGCCGGCGTGCGGCGGCGTACCGTATTTCAGCGCATCCAGCAGGAAGCCGAACTTCTCGCGTTGCTCATGCTCAGTGATGCCCAGAATGCTGAACACCGTCTGCTGCATTTCGCTGCGGTGGATACGCACCGAGCCGCCGCCCACTTCATAGCCGTTCAGCACCATGTCGTAAGCATTGGCAATGGCAGTGGTCGGGTCTGCTTTCAGCGCGTCCGGCGTCATGTCACGCGGTGCGGTGAACGGGTGGTGCATCGCGGCCAGGCCGCCTTCCCCATCCTCTTCGAACATCGGGAAGTCCACCACCCACAGCGGCGCCCAGGTGCCTTCACGGGTCAGCTTCAGGTCACGGCCCAGCTTCAGGCGCAGCGCCCCCAGGGCATCGGTGACCACTTTGGCGCTGTCTGCGCCGAAGAACAGCATGTCGCCGTCGGTGGCGCCGGTGCGCGCCAGCAGGGCCGCCAGCACCTCTTCACTGAGGAACTTGGCCACCGGGCTTTGCACGCCTTCCAGCCCTTTCGCCGCTTCATTGACTTTAATATAGGCCAGCCCTTTCGCGCCGTAGATCTCAATGAATTTGCCGTATTCGTCAATCTGCTTACGGCTCAGCTGGGCACCGCCCGGCACACGCAGGGCCGCCACACGGCCTTTGGCATCATTGGCCGGGCCGGAGAAGACTTTGAACTCAACGTTTTTCAGCAGGTCAGCGACGTCCACCAGCTCCAGCGGGTTACGCAGGTCCGGTTTGTCGGAGCCGAAACGGCGCATCGCTTCGGCGAAGGTCATGATCGGGAACGCGCCCAGATCTACCCCTTTCACTTCCTGCCAGAGGTTGCGCACCATTTTCTCCATCAGCTCGCGCACCTGTTCCGCGCTCAGGAAGGAGGTTTCCACGTCGATCTGGGTGAATTCCGGCTGGCGGTCAGCACGCAGGTCTTCGTCACGGAAGCATTTTACGATCTGGTAGTAACGGTCGAAGCCGGACATCATCAGCAGCTGCTTGAACAGCTGCGGGGACTGCGGCAGCGCGTAGAATTTACCCTTGTGCACCCGGCTCGGCACCAGATAGTCACGTGCGCCTTCCGGCGTGGCTTTGGTCAGCATCGGCGTTTCGATGTCGAGGAAGCCGTGGTCGTCCATAAAGCGGCGCACGAAGCTGGTGATTTTGGCGCGCGCTTTCAGGCGGTCTGCCATTTCCGGGCGGCGCAGGTCAAGGTAGCGGTACTTGAGGCGCTGCTCTTCGCTGTTTACCTGATTGGAGTCCAGCGGCAGCGGCTCAGAGCGGTTAATGATGTTAAGGCTGTGGGCAAACACTTCCACCCCGCCGGTCGCCATCTCTTTGTTAACCTGGCTTTCCGGGCGCGCACGCACGGTACCGGTAATCTGGATGCAGAACTCATTACGCAGTTCTGAGGCCTGGGCGAACGCGGCCTGGTGATCCGGATCGAAGAACACCTGGACGATCCCTTCACGGTCGCGCATATCAATAAAGATCAAGCCACCCAAATCGCGACGGCGGTTTACCCAACCACACAAAGTCACTTCCTGGCCCACATGGGACAAGTTCAGCTGTCCACAATATTCAGTACGCATAACGATATCCTTTAACTCAGCTGGGGGAGCGGCGGAACCGTGCCCCGCCGGTGCTGCTGTTTTTTAGTGTGCTGTTACTTCTCTGCGGCACCCTTGCCGGTATTGCTGCCGCCCGGCTTGAAGTCGGTGGCGTACCAGCCGGTGCCTTTCAGCTGAAACCCGGCCGCAGAGATGAGTTTGGTCAATGTCGGTTTGCCACAGGCCGGGCACTCGGTCAGCGGTGCTGCAGACACCTTCTGCAACTTTTCTAACCGGTGATCACAGGCCTGGCATGCATATTCGTAAATCGGCATCGCGTTATAGTGTCATAGCTGGTGAAAAAAGGCGGACATTATAAAGGAATTTCAGCCATCCGATAAGAGCGAACCCAGGGTCAGGCCGCGACAAAATTGCGCGCAGACGGTTGTCGCCACACATCATTTAACAAATTTGTTAACCCCACGTTCACCCATTTCACCGGGCAGTAGCATAAACTCGTGGCGGCCGGTTGTATAGCAACCCCCGGTACCGCGCCGGCCCTGTCGCCGGACGATTTTTCGCCCCCTTTTCAGGAGTCCCCCGATGCTCACATTATCCCCCTCAACCACTGCCCTGGTGCTCATCGATCTGCAAAAAGGCATTCTGCCCTTCGCCGGCGGGCCGCACAGCGCCCAACAGGTGGTGGACAACGCAGCCCGGCTCGCCGCGCGCTTCCGCCAACAGGGTTCGCCGGTCATCCTGGTGCGGGTTGGCTGGTCAGCTGATTTTTCTGAGGCGCTGAAACAGCCGGTAGACCAGCCCACCCCGGCCGGTGAATTGCCGGCAGACTGGTGGGACTTCGCACCGGAACTTAACGTGGCAGAGAGCGACATCCTGGTCATTAAGCGCCAGTGGGGCGCGTTCTACGGCACCGATCTCGACCTGCAACTGCGCCGCCGCGGCATCGACACCCTCGTACTGGCGGGTATCTCCACCAATATCGGCGTGGAGTCCACCGCCCGCAGCGCCTGGGAATATGGCTATAATCAGGTGATTGTGGAAGATGCGTGCAGCGCCCATAACGCAGAGCAGCATAACGGCAGCTTCACCGCGATCTTCCCGCGTATCGGCCGGGTGCGGTCCACAGATGAGGTGCTGGCCGCCCTGTCCGCGTAACACCCCGCCTGATCCTGCGCCGCCTGCGGGCGGCGCTTCAGCTTAAGGACCCTGCATGTATATCGGATTGCCGCAGTGGCAGCATACCGCCTGGCACCGCATCGGCCTGCATACCCTGGCCGACTACAGCCGCTACTTCACCTGCGTGGAGGGCAACACCACGTTTTACGCCCTGCCGAACGCGGAGACCGTGCTGCGCTGGCGTGACATGACCGGTGACGGCTTCCGCTTTTGCTTTAAATTCCCGGCCACCATCAGCCATCAGGCGGCGCTGCGCGACTGTGATGCCCTGGTGAGCGAGTTTTTCCATACCCTTTCCCCCCTTGAGGCGCGCCTCGGCCAGCTCTGGCTGCAACTGCCCGCCGCCTTCGGCCCGCAGGGGCTGCCGGCGTTGTGGCGCTTTCTGGATGCGCTGCCCGCCGGGTTCAGTTATGGGGTGGAAGTGCGCCACCCTGCGTTCTTTACCAAGGGTGAGGAGGAGCGGCAGCTGAATCAGGGGCTGGCTCAGCGCGGCATTAACCGCGTGATGCTGGACAGCCGCCCGGTACACCATGCCGACCCGGCCAATGCGGCCGTACG
>NZ_PJZF01000118.1 GCF_002858675.1 Chimaeribacter californicus | reverse complement strand
TGGCAGGCTGCCCTGCGTGATATCACCCGCTATGCGTAACGGCATGGCTCAGTAATGCTGGTTCACCATACCCCTGTAAGCCTCTGCCTGCCGCCCGTTTTGCGCGGCAGGCAACATGTGCCGGCAGGGTTCAGGACGTAAGGTAAGAGAAAGGTAATGAATCCACATTCACGTAAGCCCACCTCGCTGCTCTCGCTGGCAGCCACTACCTGGGGGCACCGGAACCTCATTTTTCAGATGGCCAAACGGGATGTTATCGGCCGTTACAAAGGTTCGGTCATGGGGCTGCTCTGGTCCTTTATTAACCCGATATTTATGCTGGCGGTCTACACGCTGGTGTTCTCCGTGGTCTTTAAGGCCCGCTGGGCCG
>NZ_PJZF01000117.1 GCF_002858675.1 Chimaeribacter californicus | reverse complement strand
AGCGCGCAGTAAAAGAAAAAGCAAAGAAAAAGCCCTGTCAGACAGGGCTTTTTTTATTCCGCTATTTACGCCGATGTTTTATTCAGGCCGCTTCACCAATCGGTAACACCGTGCGCCCGAACTGCTCTTTCAGCACTTCCGCCATCGCCAGGTAGATGGCGCTCGCACCGCAGACGATGCCTTCAAACCCGGCAATGCGCAGCAGCCCGGCATTGCCGGTGAGATTACCCACAGCCAGCAGCGCAAACAGCAGCGCCAGGCTGGCGAAAACAAACTGCATCACCCGGTTGGCGCGCAGCGTGCCGAAAAACATAAACAGGGTAAAAACGCCCCACAGCGCCAGATAACCGCCCAGCGTTTCGCCGTCACT
>NZ_PJZF01000116.1 GCF_002858675.1 Chimaeribacter californicus | reverse complement strand
GAACACTGATAACCTGATAATCGACCTGCTGGAGAAGCGCACCGACGTGGCGATCCGCATCGGCACCCTGCGTGATTCCACCATCCATGCGCGGCTGCTGGGGTGCAGCCGGCTGCGCTTGCTGGCCAGCCCCGGTTATCTGGTGCGCCACGGCACCCCGGCGCAGGTAGAGGACCTTGCGCATCACAGCCTGCTCGGTTTTACCCAGCCGGAATCCCTGAACCAGTGGCCTGTCCGCACCGCTGACGGCGCACGGCTGGTGATAGACCCCGCGCTCTCCGCCTCCAGCGGCGAAACCCTGCGCCACCTGGCGTTACAGGGGGAGGGGATTGTGCAACTGGCGGATTTCATGACGCGTGAGGATTGCCGGC
>NZ_PJZF01000115.1 GCF_002858675.1 Chimaeribacter californicus | reverse complement strand
TCCTGAAGGTTGGCAGGGTTGAGCTGCAACCTGGCCGCCTGGACAGTATCAAGCGTGATTTGTTGGTGGATGACTTCAGCTCATTCTACTGCCACAAGACGATTATGCAGACGACAGGCCGCGACGGAAAGGAAGTGCATTGCGCCGGCGCAGCAGCCTTTCTCCTGGCCGCCAAGCGGATTAACATCCCGATGCGCTTGGCCGTAATGCAAAAGCACCTGGATTTAAACGAACTGAATAGCATTGTGCACCTGGTAGACATCACACCACCAGCTGCTGAAAAAAACAGGAAACCTGACATGACACCGGAAGAGCACGCGGTGAGCCTCAGAACGAGGGTCATCGACATTTGGGACGGCATCCGCCAGTCAGACCG
>NZ_PJZF01000114.1 GCF_002858675.1 Chimaeribacter californicus | reverse complement strand
GGCCGCCTGGCGATTATTCCCGCAATCAAATATGCACGGCTAAGACAGTGGCTGAGTTGTTTTGTTTGGTAAAAAAACCGCAAAATACAGGCGGTCAAATTTTGGTGAAGAGATGATCTGGCCCGTCCAGTGCGGCACGCTTGCCTATTTCTCATTTACGGGATAGATTCTCATAATTGAGAAAAAGAGAGCGTTTTATGGACGATAACCAGGATCGCCTGCTGGCACAACGGCTGGTGCAATTACGTACCGCCCGGCAATGGTCGCTTGACCAGCTCGCCCAGCAGACCGGCATCAGCCGGGCAACCTTGTCACGTATTGAACGGGCGGAAACCAGCCCGACCGCCGCCTTGCTCGGCAAGCTGGCGCAGGTGTTCGGCAT
>NZ_PJZF01000113.1 GCF_002858675.1 Chimaeribacter californicus | reverse complement strand
AATCCCTTTGACGAACTTGTGCTCCGCCCCATCCACCAGGACATATTGGTTATCCAGGAACTTAACCAGCGCCTGCGCCATCGTGAGTCTCGTCTTAGCCATTGTTGTACCCTTCCTGTTTGCGTTATCTGGTGGCACCGGGCCGTAGAGCGGCTGCTTTTTAGCCCGTCGGGGTGAAACGTGGAGCGATTATAAACAAATTTTTTTTCCACAAAATCCCATTCCAGAAGAAACATTTCATTTTGCGAGAGAGATCAAAAAATGAAATAAAACGTCCATTCACCGTTCTGCCACAACCCTGTTACCCATACATGACAATTCAAGGGGTTAGCCCAGGCAGCAGCCAGGTTTCCCTACGCAGGGCACTGAGGTGCGGCACGGG
>NZ_PJZF01000112.1 GCF_002858675.1 Chimaeribacter californicus | reverse complement strand
ATGCCGACAAACTCATCCCAGACAATGCTGCCGTGATCGTGCACGCCCATGTCTTTCGCCGTCTGGTGGCAGAGATAGACACCGATGCAGATGCTGAACATCACCACCATCGAATAGACCTGCCACGGCAAATAGGTCAGCAGCATCCAGCACGGGATGGCCGCCACCGACCCGGCCGTCCCCGGCCCCCAGGGGAACAGGCCGCTGCCGAACCCGGTCGCCAGCAGGTGCCACGGGTTGCGCATCCGCAGCCGTTTTTTCGCCGCGTTCATCTGGTCAATGGCGTTATCCAACGCCTGCTCCGTCGCCTGTAACGACGGTTTCCTTGGTTTTGCCATGACTATTGGTCCATAAAATGATCGAAACCCTGCCAGCCCAGTTCAACCGGCTGGTT
>NZ_PJZF01000111.1 GCF_002858675.1 Chimaeribacter californicus | reverse complement strand
GGCGACAATCGCGTAGATCGCCTTGCTGAGCGATGAGTCATGGATGGTACGCGGCAGGTAGTAATCCAGGTTGGCGCGTTGCACGTCACGGCTGAACAGCGACGGCAGCAGGAAGAACAGCATGATCAGGTCGGCCTGCTTGAGGATCTGCATCTCGTTGACTTCCGCCCGCGAGTAGTCGAGCAGAATCGACTGGGTGCCGGCTTTTGCCTGATAGCGCGTCAGGTCTATCGTCGGTTTGCTGAAGAAGCTGTCATCCTGCGGGATAACCCGATCGTTATCCGGCTGCGGCAACACGCAACGGGCCAGGAAATCCCGCCCGCGGGCGCGGAAGCCGGCATGTTCCGGTGTGTCCGGCAGGTAATGCAGCGCCTGCGCCACGCTGTAGTGCGCCAGATAAT
>NZ_PJZF01000110.1 GCF_002858675.1 Chimaeribacter californicus | reverse complement strand
ATTTGCTTGTGGGCGAGAAAGTTAAAAGCCGCCTGAGGAGGCGGCTTTTAGGTTTAGAAGGTAGACGTCAAATTTCTAACGAATTGAATCATTTCTTTATCATAGCTATAAGGCTGGGTCGTGTAAAAAGAAAGAATCCTCCAATTCAAACCATTTTGCCTAATTATTGCCATTTTTAAAGAAGTATTAACGAATCCACTAATTTTATCGCTATCAGTAATGCATAATTTTTTATCATCGATGTCTTCGTAATAATCATTATTAGAGTCGAAAACTACTTTACTTGTTAAGGTACCCTTTAAATCGTTTACATACTTTTTAAATTCAGTGCCATCGTCTTTATCATATCCAAGGTTTACCACTGCATTAGTGTTTACATTGACAAATGAAATGAAAGGCTTACCGCCATTATCTACAGATTC
>NZ_PJZF01000109.1 GCF_002858675.1 Chimaeribacter californicus | reverse complement strand
GGAACGGGCACTCTGGGCACGGCTTTTTCAGTGAGAAAAAACGCTTATAGTCCATTTGCTTCTCCAGGCTGCGCTATTCAGCCAGCTCCCATAAATTGCCCAGCCCCGCCCTGGCCACCAGCACTGACCATTGCGCGTAATTAATAGTCCGGGTGCCGTCCAGCCAGCGGCGGACGGTGCGATCGTTGACGCCAACCAGGCGCGCTATTTTAGGGCTGGATAACCGCCCACCCTGCTCAATAACTTTGGCCACCTCTTCCGCTGTTGGGATCGGCCAATCCGGGCTGAAGGCTTCCAGCGTCTCCGGGCGGATACCCAGCTGCATAGCCTGATACCTGTTAATCATGCCGGCGCTCATCGTTTAAAGGTGAACAGGTCACCGCGCACAGCAAAGGCACCCATGATCTCTTCATCGAAACCGTAGCGCTCCATG
>NZ_PJZF01000010.1 GCF_002858675.1 Chimaeribacter californicus | reverse complement strand
CGCTGTCCAAAGCGATAGCAGACGCGAGCTGGGGTGAATTTGTGCGCCAGCTTGCATATAAGGGCGAATGGGCGGGGCGGTCGGTGGTTGCCATTGACCAATTTTTCCCGTCCTCAAAACGCTGTCACTGTTGCGGCTACACCATGTCGAAAATGGCGCTTAACGTTCGTGCGTGGCTCTGCCCTGAGTGCGGGGCTGACCATGATCGTGACATAAACGCCGCGAAGAATATAAAAGCGGTCGGGCTGACCGTGTTAGCTTGTGGAGAGTCTGTAAATCCTAAACCGCTTAATGCGGCTTAGGTTCGACTCAGCGAAACAAGAATCCCCTTCCTTCAGGGAGGGGAGTGTCAACTCTGCTCCCTGTGCCAGGGCGTGCGCGTCAGGCGCGGCCCCCGATCGGTTTTCAGCAGCACCTGCCCGTCACGCTGCCACTCGTTGAGCGCAAACGCGCCCAGCGGCGTTTCCAGCTGGGTATCGGCCCGGCACGGCAGGCGTGTCAGCGCCTGTTGCCAGCGGCGGAGGGCGTCCGGGTCCGGTGGCTGCGGGGCGTAAATCACCAGATCCAGATCGCTCTCTGCATGCAGCACCGGAATATCGGTGGCCAGCGCGTACCCGGTGCTGCCGGTAATACCCCATTGCCACGGCCAGTGCTGTTGCGCCAACAGAATGGCCGCCTGCACCGGCGGCTGGGAAACAAACGGCGAGCGCAGTAACGCCTGCCCCTCGGCCAGCTGGTGGGGGCTGAGCTGCCTGACCACCTGCGCGCGCGCCACCCAACCCGCGGCGCGCTGTTCACGTTTCATGCCGCGCACCCCCACCGGGATCAGGCCCTCCGCACCCTGGTCACGCCGCACCACCACCGGCAGGCCGGGGTGCCAGAGCTGCGTGACCCAGCCCGCCTCCGCGCCTTGCAACGCAGGGCGATCGCGCAGCCAGAGTAAATCATGGGGGCGGGCAATAACGGGCATGGTCAGACTCCTGAGGTCAGTGAGATAAACAGCGGTAATGACAGGATGCTGAGCACCGAGCTGAGCAGCAACACCGCTTCCGCATCCGGCGACTGTACGCCAAAGCGGTTGCCGAACACCACGCCGAAGAAGCCGGCTGACAACGCAATCATCAGGATCGTGGTAATGGCCACGCTGCCGTGCAGGCCAAACAGCAGCACCATACCCCAGGCAATCGCCGGCTGGATTAACAGCTTGGTCACGGTTGAGGTCATCACGGCGGTGTTAATTTTCAGTTTGCGTGCAGAGAGGATCACGCCGGTCAAAAACAGCGCGGCGGCGGTGGCCGCGAGGCCCAGCGGTTTAATGGCGGCCAGCAGCAGATCCGGCATCGCGATGCCCAGCGCAGAGAGCACCACGCCCAGCAACGGCCCCCAGACAATCGGTTTTTTCACCGAGCGCCACATCAGCACCGGCAGCATCGCCAGCGTTGAGCCGCTGTTTTCCCCGGCGGCCTGCGCCTTTTCCCGTTCCAGGATCAGCAGGCAGAACGGCGTCATCAGCACCGAACCGCAGGCGATAGAGACCGCCACCGACAGCGAGGTGGCGGAGCCTTCCCCCAGCACACTGCCGAGGATCGGCAGGCCGAGTGCCGCATAGTTCGGCAGCGCCACGGTCAGCGTCAGCACGGCGGCATCCTGCGGGGACTTTTTAAACACGCGGGTGGCCAGGAAATAGATCGCGCCATAGGTTATCCACATCGCCAGCGTCAGCACCACAATCAACGGCGACTGGGCGACAATGCCGCGCCACGGGGTCTGCACCGTGGCGCTGAACAGCGCGGCGGGCAGGGCAAAATCCATCACGAAAATATTCAGTAACGCGACATTCTGGTTATCCACCATTTTGACTTTGCCGGCCCAGAAACCCAGCAGCATGATGACGAAAATCGGGGCGAGCGCATGGATGATGATGTAAGTCATAGAAACCACCTGTAATGAATAAAGAGACAATACCGGTGCGATGCTTATTCTTTTTCAGACGCGGCAGCCCGGCGGGCACGGCAAGGTGCCCGGGGCTGCCGCTGTCCGGCAGGTTTATTATTTTTCTTTACTGCGTGTGCCGTGCGGGCGGTTACCAGGCGGCGCGCATACGTTCGCGTACCTGCAAGGAGCTGCGGCGGTTTTCTGCGCCGAGGCGGCAGGTCAGGCCGGGGTCACGGCGCGCGTCCTGAATGGCGTGCTGCAATGCCGCGTTAACCTGCGCCAGATCGCCGGAAGAGGGATCATCAGGCCGGGCGATCTCCAGCAACGCCGCCAGCAGCCCCAGCGAGGCATAGTTAGTGACGTCATACGCCATCGGTGGAATGGTGGCGGCCAGTTTTTCCAGTGACTCCACGCTGCGCAGCGTGATGCGCGCCGCCGAGTCTTTGCCCATCGCGTGTACCTGCACGCCGGGGTCATTAAAGGCAATCAGCCGGTTAGCCTGATAACCATGGGCGAGAAACGCCCCGGACATCGCCTTGCCGACGATCAACCCAATCACCGGGTGGCCGGCCAGCCGGGCATTGGCGTAGGCGGCCGCCGCCCCGGCCAGTGCCTGATGAATCCCGAATGCCTCTTCACGGCGGCCATAGGCCTGGCTCGGCACATCAATCACCGCAATAATCGGGCGTTTCACGGCGCGCCCGGCATCGGCCGCGACGGTTTCACTGACCACTTTCGCCAGCGTCCACCCTTCCAGCAGGCCGACTTCACCATGGGCGGCGCGCGGGTAGTGGTTATCGGCATCCGGCACTACGGCGATCAGGCGCGCCATTTCGCCGTTCAGTTCGGCATCCGCCACCTGCACCGACGGGCAGAGGCCCGCCATGCGGGTGGCATTGGGGGCGAGTTTATCCAGCCATAACGCCCCACGGCTGATTGCGTTGCTCATGATTTCCCCTCTGCTGCAAAAAGCTGTTTAATCTGTGCGGCCTCTGCCTGTTGGCGGGTATCAAACCGCGTCAGGCGGGCCAGATAACCGGCGTAGTTGTCGCTGCGGTGCTGCGCAGGCACCCCGAGGGCAATCGCCTCATCCAGCGCCGTTTTCACCGCGTTGATGCCGTCGCCCACCAGGGCGTCCGCCAGCCCGCTCTGGTAGCGCACCTCTCCGCCGGTCATGCGCCAGATGAACGGCCGGTCGCGCGAGTCGTACTCTTCAATGCCCGCTTCCTGTTCAATCACCTGCGGGCCGTTCAGCCCCAGCCGCGCTTCGCGGGTGACAATCAGGTAGCTGCACAGGGCTGCGGCAATCGACATCCCGCCGAAGCAGCCCACAGTGCCGGCGATAATGCCGATAACCGGCGTGTAGCGGCGCAGATCCACAATCGCGGCGTGAATATCCGCAATGGCTGCCAGCCCCAGATTGGCCTCCTGTAACCGCACGCCGCCGGTTTCCAGGCACAGCACCGCCTGGGTCGGGATGCCGTTCCGGTTGTCTTCTGCGGCCAGCTCCAGCGCGGCGGCCATTTTTGCACCAGACACCTCGCCCATGCTGCCGCCCTGAAAGGTGCCTTCGATGGCGATCACCACCGCCGGTTGGCCGTTCAGGGTGCCTTTCGCCACCACCATGCCGTCATCCGCCTGCGGCACGATGCCCTGCTGAGGCAGCCACGGCGACATGATGCCCTCGAACGGATCGAGCAATTCACGGAAACTGCCCTGATCCAGCAGCGACCGGGCGCGCTCACGGGCGCGGAGTTCAATAAAGCTGCGATCGTCACGCATGGTTTACCTCCTCAAAAACCTGCTCGATGCGGATGCGCGCCACGCCCGGCGTTGCGCCAAAATCGTGGATCACCAGCGCACCCGCCGGCAGGTTACCCAGCAGGGCGAGGCGGTTGAACAGGGCCTTCCAGCGTTCGCCGCTGTTATCCACTGACGTAGTGATCGCAATCTCGAGCGTCTCCTGCGGCGCGGCAGTGAACAGCACTTCCATATCGCCGGAGCCGACAACCCCCGCCAGCGCCCTGCCGTGCAGGGTACGGCTGGCCGGGAATGACAATGTAATTTTTTCCATAACTACCTCTTACTCGGTTAATTGGGTTGCCCGCCCACGCGGTCCAGAAACAGGGTGGCGGCCAGCAGATCGGCGGCCCCGCCCGGCGAGGCGTTGTGCGCCAGCATCGCGGCATCCAGCTCTGCCAGGGCGAGGCGGCCGGCAGGCTGCGCGGTTCCCCCGGCGGCCAGCACCGCACGGGCGCCGCGCTGCATGGTGTCGAGCCCCGCCAGCCCGGCGCGGTTGAGCACGCAGGTGTCACTGAGCGATGTCATGATCGCCATCAGCGCATCCAGCCGGGCGGCCGGTTCCTCCGCGCCCTGTTGGCGGCTGCGGTGCAACTGGGGCAGGGCCAGCGCCATCACATGGGGGAAACCCTGTTGCGCCTCTTCGCGTGCGCCGGGCACCCGGTAGCGATGAACCGCCCGCAGCCCCTTGCTGAACCCTCTGGGCGCAGCGCGATCGGGCAGCTGCGCCAGCTGCGCGGCGGCCCGGGCGATGGCACCGCGCTCTGCGCCGCCCCCCAGCATCGCCGCGGCGCTCACCAGCAACCCCAGCGCCCAGAGTGCGCCGCGGTGGGTATTCACCCCGCCGGTGGCGGCCATCATCTGTGCTTCACCTTCACGCCCCAGCCGCCCCACGGTCTCCCGCAGTGCGGGATCGGCCGGGCGCAGCCAGCTTTGCTGGGCCAGCTGATAAAAGGCCGGGGTCAGGCTGTGGGCCGAGCGCTCCATCAGCACCAGCGACAGATCGAGATGCGCGCCATTGCCCCGGCTGTCCACCAGCCCCGGCTTCGGGGTGAGCCGCGCTTCCTCAATCAGGCAGGCGGTGGCAAGCTGCGCCAGCTGGTCGGCGGCGAGGTCTGCGTGTGCGTGCAGGCGTGGGTTCATTACCAGCTCCGGAATTTCGCAGGGGGGGTATAGAGGCCGTCAGACCACTCGACCAGATCGGCCACGCTGCCGGCTGCCAGCAGGGAGCGGGTGGCTTCGGCACGCCGGATGCCGATGTCTTCCGGGTAGACCACTTTGCCGCTGCGGCGCAGATCGGTGACGCGCGCGGCGTCCACCCCCAGGCCGATGTCCGTGATCCCGGCGACGGCTGCCACCATGGCCCGGCGCTCCTCCAGGCTTTCTGCCCGGTAGAGGTAGGCGATGCCCTCTTCAGTCAGCACGTGGGTGACGTCATCGCCATAGATCATCACCGGGGCGAGCGGCATCCCTGAGGCTTTGGCCACGTCGACCGCATCAAGTTTTTCCACAAAGGTCGGTTTGACGCCGGCCTGGAAGGTTTCCACCATCTGCACCACCAGCTTGCGGCCGCGCTGCAGCGGGTCGGGTTCGGTGATCATATTGAGCCAGGCAGGGGTGGCGTGGCGGCGGCCGTGCGGGTCATGGCCCATATTCGGCGCGCCGCCGAAGCCGGAAAGCCGCCCACGGGTCACGGTGGAGGAGTTCGCCAGCCCGTCGATTTGCAGCGTCGAGCCGATAAACATATCCACCGCATACTGCCCCGCCAGCTGGCAAAACGCGCGGTTTGAGCGCATGGAGCCGTCGGCCCCGGTGAAGAAGATGTCCGGCCGGGCGCGGATGTACTCTTCCATCCCCAGTTCGCCGCCGAAGCAGTGCACGCTCTCCACCCAGCCGCTCTCAATGGCCGGGATCAGCGTCGGGTGTGGGTTCAGCGCCCAGTGTTTGCAGATTTTGCCTTTCAGGCCGAGCTGTTCGCCGTAGGTCGGCAGCAGCAGCTCAATCGCGGCGGTGTTAAAGCCGATGCCGTGGTTAAGTGACTGCACCTGATGCTCGGCGTAGATGCCTTTGATCGCCATCATCGCCATCAGGATGTGCTCCTGCTTGATGAGGCGCGGGTCGCGGGTGAACAACGGCTCGATAAAGAAGGGCTTATCGGCCACCACCACATAATCAATCCACGAGCCGGGAATATCGACGCGCGGCAGATCGCAGCCCTCTTCCACCAGCTCATTCACCTGCGCAATCACGATGCCGTCATGGAAGGCGGCGGCCTCCACCAGCGCCGGGGTATCTTCGGTACTCGGGCCGGTGTACAGGTTGCCCTGGCGGTCTGCTTTGTAGCCCGCGATCAGCGCAACATTGGGCGTCAGATCGACATAAAGGCGGGCATAAAGCTCGATGTAGGTGTGAATAGCGCCGATCTCCAGCAGCCCGTCTTCCAGCAGTTGGGAGATGCGCAGGCTCTGGGTGCCGGAGAAGGAGAAGTCGAGTTTGTGGGCGATGCCTTTTTCAAAGATATCCAGATGCTCGCTGCGCCCAACGCTCGGCATGATCATATGCAGGTCATGCACTTTTTCCGGGTTGACCTCCGCCAGCATCCGGGAGAGGAAATCCGCCTGTTTCTGGTTATTGCCCTCCAGCACCACCCGGTCGCCCGGCGCGATCAGTTTTTCAAGTATGCCGACCAGATCATCCGTCGGGATGACTTTGCCCTGGACGGGTACCGCAGCCAGACGCCGCTGTTTCTCCGTCCGGCGCGTATTCCAGACACGCGCCGCTGTTTGCCCTGCCAACATGTTTAGCCTCCTGGTATCGCTATTTTTCACGATTTGCCTGAGGGGAAGTGTGCGCGCCGGGCAGCGGGGGCATCAATTAAGTACGCAGGCGAATCATTAGCCTGAGGGTAATGATGGTGTTAACGAAAGGTGATGGGGATCAAAGATAAATTGCCGAAACCGGCTAAGGGGGGAACGGAAGGCGAAAAAAAGGCAGAAAAAAGGCCGGAATTCTCCGGCCTTTTAAAGAGGATGCAGCGCTTAGCGCATGGTGACGAACTCTTCCGCTGCGGTCGGGTGGATCGCCACGGTGTTGTCGAAGTCTTTCTTGGTTACGCCCATTTTCAGCGCCACCGCGAAGCCTTGCAGGATTTCGTCCATGCCGAACCCGATGCCGTGGATGCCGACGATCTTCTCGTCTTTACCCACGCAGACCAGCTTCATGCGGCACGGCTGGCGGTGCTGGGTCACGGCGGTGTACATGGCGGTAAACGCGGATTTGTATACTTTCACTTCGCTTTCGCCGTACTGCTCAATCGCCTGCGGCTCAGTCAGGCCCACGGTGCCGATCGGCGGGTGGCTGAAGACCACGGTCGGGACGTTGCTGTAGTCCAGATGCTCTTCCGGCTTGTTGTTGAACAGGCGCTCGGACAGGCGGCGGCCGGCGGCCACGGCGACCGGGGTCAGCTCCACGGCACCGGTGTTGTCACCCACGGCGTAAATACCCGGAACGCTGGTGTTCTGGTATTTATCGACGTCGATATAGCCTTTTTCGTTGGTTTTCACGCCTGTGACGGACAGGTTCAGGTTGTCGGTTTCCGGCTCACGGCCAATCGCCCACACCAGGCAATCCACTTCGTAGCTGTTGCCGTTTTCCAGTTCCAGCGTCAGGCTGCCGTCAGCGTTTTTCACGATCGCTTTCGGGACAGACTCCGTGTGCAGCAACGGGCCTTCGGTGTTCATCACTTCCACCAGCGTATCGACGATCAGCGGGTCGAAAGTACGCAGCGGCGCGTGTTTACGCACAAACAGGTGGGTCTGCGCGCCGAGGGCGTTCATCACACCGGCAATCTCGACCGCGATGTAACCTGCGCCCACCACGGCGACGCGCTGCGGCATCTCGTCGAGATCGAAGAAGCCGTCAGAGTCGATGCCATATTCCGCACCTGGGATCGCCGGGTGGCTTGGGCGGCCGCCGGTGGCGATCAGGATATGGTCGGCCGTGATCTTCTCACCATTCACTTCCACGGTGTGCGCATCAACGAAACGCGCGTAACCGCGGATCACGTCGACGTTGTTTTTGCCCAGCACGTTGTCGTAGGAGGTATGGATACGGTCGATGTAGGCAGTACGGTTGGCGACCAGTTTTTTCCAGTCAAACACGTTGACGGTGGTGTCAAAACCGTAATCCGGGCCGTAATTGTGGATCGCTTCCGCGATCTGTGCGGCGTGCCACATCACTTTTTTCGGTACACAACCCACGTTGACGCAGGTGCCGCCCAGCGCTTTGGCTTCAATGAGCGCGCACTTCTGGCCGTACATGGCTGCACGGTTGATTGAGGCGATGCCGCCGCTGCCGCCACCAATTGCAAGGTAGTCATAATGTTTGGTCATCGAAAGTGTTCCATAAAGATGAGAAGAAAAATTAATGTAGAGTTTAACGCCAGTCGGCCGATTGCCGCAAAGTTTGCGCCTATGATTGTGATAGGGCAGCAACGATCTATTCAGATACAGACGTTTAACAAAGTGGAAGCATAGCATGCACCTGACCTTTCTCGGCACCTGTGCCGGCACCCCAAGTTTGCAGCGTAACGTCACGGCGATTGCCCTGACCCTGCGCAACGCCCGCAGCGGCGGCACCTGGCTGTTCGATTGCGGCGAAGGCACCCAGCACCAGTTCATGCGCAGCCCGCTGAAACCGGGCAAGCTGGAGAAAATTTTCATCACCCACCTGCACGGCGACCACATTTTCGGCCTGCCGGGCCTGCTCACCAGCCGTTCAATGGGCGGGATCACCGAGCCGCTGACGGTCTACGGGCCGGTAGGCATCCGGGCGTTTATTGAAACCAGCCTGACCCTCAGCAGCTCGTTTGTGACCTTCCCGCTGGAGATTGTGGAGATCGCGGCTGGTGAGGTATGTGATGACGGCAACGTCCGGGTAACGGCCTGGCCGATGAACCATGTGGTGGAGTGTTACGGCTACCGGATTGAAGCGCATGACAAGCCGGGCTACCTGGATGGCGAGCGCCTGAAAGCGGACGGCGTGCCGCGCGGGCCGTGGTTCCAGCAACTGAAGCGGGGCGAAACCGTGACCCTGCCCGATGGCCGGGTGGTTGACGGCAGCGCCTACCTCGGGCCGCCCACCAAAGGGAAATCGCTGGCGATTTTCGGGGACACAGCACCGACGCCGGTTTCTGACCTGCTGGCGGACGGGGTGGATCTGATGGTGCACGAAACGACATTAGAAGCGGCCATGGCGGAGAAGGCCAACGGCCGCGGCCACTCCACTACCGTGCAGGCGGCCACTGCCGCCCGGCTGGCCGGGGCAAAACGGCTGATCGCCACCCATTTCAGCTCACGTTACGGTTTTGCCGAGTGTGAACAGTTACTGGCAGAGTGCCGGGCGATCTTCCCCAACACGGAACTGGCGCGGGATTTCGCGGAATTTGAGGTGTAACGGCGCGCCGCCCTGAAGGGCAAACGTGCCGCGTTACAGTCTCCCAAACCGCGTTACGGCAGCCCCACACCGCATCAGGCACACGTAAAAGCGAAGCCGCGCCGGAAGCCCGGCACGGCGGGCCATCACTCCGGTACGATCCACTTCACCAGCGTGTGGCCGTTGCCGGTCGGCACCAGCGTCTTGTGCAGCCACGGCAGCACGTTGTTCATCTGCTGTTCCAGCTTCCACGGCGGGTTAATCACGATCATGCCGGAGGCGGTCATGCCGCGCTGGTCGCTGTCCGGGCGCACGGCCAGCTCAATTTGCAGAATACGGCGGATGCCGGTGGCTTCCAGGTCACGCGTCATGCGTTTGATCTGCTGGCGGATCACCACCGGGTACCACAGGGCATAGGTGCCGGTAGCAAAGCGTTTGTAGCCTTCCTGAATCCCTTTCACCACATCCTGATAGTCGGTTTTCATCTCATACGGCGGGTCGATCAGGATCAGCCCACGGCGCGAGAGCGGCGGCAGTTGCGATTTCAACTGCTGGTAGCCGTCCGCTTTCAGCACTTTTGCCCGCTCATCTTTCTGGAACTCACTGCGCAGCAGCGGGTAGTCGCTGGAGTGCAGCTCGGTCAGGTGCAGCTTGTCATAGTCGCGCAGCAGGTGGCGCGCAATCAGCGGGGAACCGGGGTAGTAACGCAGTGTGCCGGTGCGATTGAACGCATGCACTGCCTCCAGGTACGGAGCCAGTTCTTCCGGCAGATTATCCTGTTGCCAGAGGCGGCCGATGCCTTCCAGGTATTCCCCGGTGCGTTCCGCATGCTCCCCGCTGAGCTGGTAACGCCCGGCACCGGAGTGGGTGTCCAGATAGAGGAAAGGTTTCTCTTTCTCCTTCAGCGACTCAATGATCAGGCTCTGAACGGTATGTTTCAGCACGTCGGCGTGGTTGCCGGCGTGGAAGCTGTGGCGGTAACTAAGCATGGCGGTAATGGTTCCGGTTTTTAAGGATGCACTGCGACATCAGGCAAAATGGCAATCGCCGCACCGCACCCGCCTGGCGGGCAGGCGGCAGGCGCACAGGGGCGCCGGGGGCGATAAAGCAAACGCCCTGCGGTGTTCGGCAGGGGAGGCATGCGGCACAGTATAAACTGTCTGGCCGGGAAAAAGGCAAAAGCCTTTTGCCCTCTGCGAGATAGGTTCCAGGAAACGTTCGCCGCCTGCTATTCCCCTTGCTATCACCCCCCTCCCGATTACAATGCAACTCCTTGAAATCCATTGACCGGGCAGAAGATCATGGAGTTGTTGCGCGTTGTGTACCGCCAGTACCGCTGGCCTTTCCTGATGGTGATTCTTCTCAGCCTGGCCAGTGCCGCGCTGGGCATTGGCCTGATTGCGTTCATTAATACCCAGTTAATCAACCGCTTTGACGGCTCACTAACAGTGCTGCCGCAATTCCTGGGCTTTCTGGTGTTGCTGATGGCGGTCACGCTGGGTTCACAGCTGGCGCTGACCACGCTGGGGCACCATTTCGTCTACCAGCTGCGCGGCGAGTACATCAAACGGATTCTGGATACCCACGTGGCGCGCATTGAGCAGATCGGCAGCGCGCAGTTGCAGGCCAGCCTGAGCAGTGACATCCGCAACATTACGCTGGCGTTTGTGCGCCTGCCGGAGCTGTTGCAGGGCATCATCCTGACAATAGGCTGCGCCCTTTACCTTGGCTGGCTCTCGCCGAAAATGCTGGTGGTCACGGCCCTTTGGCTGGTGGTGACCATCGTGGGCGGCTGGCTGCTGGTGGCGCGCGTCTACCGCCACCTGAGCAGCGTGCGCGAGGCGGAAGATGCGCTGTATCAGGATTACCAGACGGTGATTGACGGCCGCAAAGAGCTGACGCTGAACCGCAGCCGCGCGCGCCATATTTTTGAAGAAGAGTACCAGCAGCATGCGCAGGCGTACCGCCGCCACGTGATCCGCGCCGACACCTTCCACCTCAGCGCGGTGAACTGGTCAAATATCATGATGCTGGGTGCCATCGGGGCGGTGTTCTTTATGGCCAACCGCCTCGGCTGGGCCAACACCGCCGTGGCGGCCACCTATTCACTGACGCTGCTGTTTTTACGTACCCCGCTGTTGCAGGCGGTGGGCGCGCTGCCGGTGCTGCTCAGCGCGCAGGTGGCGTTCCGCAAGCTCAAGGCGCTGGAGCTGGTGCCGCACCAGCCGGGCTTCCCCACGGCCACCGCCGCCAAAAACTGGCAGACGCTGGAGCTGCGTGACGTGACGTTCCGCTATGCCGGCGCCGGCTTTGAGGTCGGCCCGGTCAACCTGACGCTGCGCCGGGGCGAGCTGGTGTTCCTGATTGGCGGCAACGGCAGCGGTAAATCGACCCTGGCGATGCTGCTGACCGGGCTGTATACCCCGACTTCCGGCACCCTGCTGGTGGATGGCGTGCCGGTCACCACGGATACGCTGCCCGCCTACCGGGCGCTGTTCTCGGCCGTGTTTACCGATTTCCACCTGTTTGGCCGGGCGATGGGCCCACAGGGCAGCGAACCGGATGCCGTGCTGGTGCAGAGCTGGTTGCAACGGCTGAAAATGGCGGAAAAACTCACCTGGAACGCGGGGCAGGTCACCAACCTGAAGCTGTCACAGGGGCAGCGCAAACGCGTGGCACTGCTGATGGCGGTAGCGGAACAGCGCGACATCCTGCTGCTGGATGAGTGGGCCGCCGATCAGGACCCGCAATTCCGCCGCACCTTCTACCGCGAGCTGCTGCCGCAACTCCATGCGATGGGCAAAACCGTGCTCGCCATCAGCCATGACGACCACTATTTTGAACACGCAGACCGGCTGCTGGAGATGCGCACCGGCCAGCTGCATGAGCTTACCGGCGAGGCGCGCCAGGCCGCCAGCCGTGATGCGGTAGCGCAGATTGACCAGGCCGCCGCACTCGCCGGGGACACCAGTGCCCCGGCAGAGAGTGCGCCGCCGGGCAGCGGCGTGCATTGATTTTCACACCACTTGGCCTCATGTTACTTATTGGCCTTTCAGAAGGGCGCTGAGGCGCCTTGACAGCCGGAAGCGGATTGCACGCAACCGGCCCACAACGATAAACAGGACTGCCCTTATGACAAACCCATTGCTGACGCCTTTTACCCTGCCGCCGTTCTCTAAAATTGAACCTGAACACATTGTGCCGGCGATGGAATCCGCGCTGGACGCGTGCCGCAAAACAGTCGAAAGCGTGGTCGCACAAGGCGGGCCCTACACCTGGGACAATTTGTGCCAGCCGCTGGCGGAATCTGATGACCGCCTGAGCCGCATTTTCTCACCGGTCAGCCACCTGAACTCGGTGAAAAACAGCCCCGAGCTGCGCGCCGCCTATGAACAATGCCTGCCGCTGCTCTCTGAATACAGCACCTGGGTCGGCCAGCATGCCGGGCTGTACCAGGCCTACCGTGACCTGAAAGAGGGCGAAAATTTTGCCCGCCTGACCGCGCCGCAGCAGAAAGCGGTGGATAACGCCCTGCGTGATTTCGAGCTGTCCGGCATCGGCCTGTCACCGGAAAAACAGAAGCGTTATGGTGAAATCTCCACCCGCCTGTCGGAACTCGGCTCCACCTACAGCAACAATGTGCTGGATGCCACCATGGGCTGGAGCAAGCTGATCACGGATGCCAATGATCTCGCCGGGATGCCGGAAAGCGCACTGGCCGCCGCACAGGCGCTGGCGCAGTCAAAAGAGCAGGAAGGTTACCTGCTGACGCTCGACATCCCCAGCTACCTGCCGGTGATGACCTACTGTGACAACCAGGCGCTGCGTGAAGAGATGTACCGCGCCTACGGCACCCGTGCTTCCGATCAGGGGCCGAATGCCGGTAAGTGGGACAACAGCGCCGTGATGGCCGAAGAGCTGGCGCTGCGCCACGAACTGGCCCAACTGCTGGGTTTTGCCTCGTTTGCCGAGAAATCCCTGGCGACCAAAATGGCCGAAAGCCCGCAACAGGTGCTCGACTTCCTGCACGATCTGGCGAAACGCGCCCGCCCGCAGGGTGAACAGGAACTGGCCCAGCTGCGTGCCTTTGCCAAAGAGCATTACGGCGTTGATACGCTGGAAGCCTGGGATCTCTCCTACTACGGCGAGAAGCAGAAGCAGCACCTGTTCTCCATCAGTGATGAGCAGCTGCGCCCTTACTTCCCGGAACAGCGCGTGCTCGGCGGCCTGTTTGAAGTGGTGAAACGCATTTACGGCATTACCGCCAAAGAGCGCCACGATGTGGACACCTGGCACCCGGAAGTGCGTTTCTTTGATCTGTTTGATGAAAGCGGCGAACTGCGCGGCAGCTTCTACCTCGACCTCTATGCCCGTGAGCACAAACGCGGCGGTGCCTGGATGGACGACTGCGCGGGCAGCCTGCGTAAAGCCGACGGTGAGCTGCAAAAACCGGTGGCCTACCTGACCTGTAACTTCAACCGCCCAATCGGTGACAAACCGGCGCTGTTCACCCATAACGAAGTGACCACGCTGTTCCATGAGTTCGGCCATGGCCTGCACCATATGCTGACCAAAATCGATACCGCCGGTGTGGCCGGGATCAGCGGTGTGCCGTGGGATGCGGTAGAACTGCCGAGCCAGTTTATGGAGAACTGGTGCTGGGAGCCGGAGGCGCTGGCCTTTATTTCCGGCCACTACCAGACGGGCGAGCCGCTGCCGCAGGAGATGCTCGACAAGCTGCTGGCGGCGAAAAACTACCAGGCGGCGCTGTTCATCCTGCGTCAGCTGGAGTTCGGCCTGTTTGATTTCCGTATGCATGCCGAGTATGACCCGGCGAAAGGCGCGGAAATCCTCCAGACCCTGGCCGAAGTGAAAAAACAGGTGGCCGTGGTGCCGTCCCCGAGCTGGGGCCGCTTCCCGCACGCGTTCAGCCATATCTTCGCCGGGGGCTACGCCGCAGGCTACTACAGCTACCTGTGGGCGGAAGTGCTCTCTGCGGATGCTTACTCCCGCTTTGAGGAAGAGGGGATCTTTAACCGCGAAACCGGCCAGTCGTTCCTGGATAACATCCTGACGCGCGGCGGGTCTGAGGAGCCGATGACGCTGTTCAAACGCTTCCGCGGCCGTGAGCCGCAGCTTGATGCCATGCTGCGCCATTACGGCATCAAAGGCTGAGTTGTGAGCATCTGTTTACTCTGTGAAGAAGGCGCCGACCCCGGCGCCTTATCGCTTTTAGCGGCGCGCTGGCAGCTTACCTCTGACGATGACGCCATTATGGCATTGGTGCTGACGCCGGAACGCCTTGAACTGCGCAAGCGTGATGAGCCGAAACTGGGCGCCATTTATGTGGATTTCGTCACCGGGGCGATGGCGCACCGCCGCCGTTTTGGTGGCGGGCGTGGGGAAGCGGTCGCCAAAGCGGTGGGCATCAAGGGCAGTTACCTGCCGGAGGTGGTGGACGCCACCGCTGGGTTGGGGCGTGATGCCTTTGTGCTGGCGGCACTGGGCTGCCGGGTGCGGATGCTCGAGCGCAACCCGGTGGTGGCCGCCCTGCTGGATGATGGTCTGCAACGCGGCTATCAGGATGCGGAAATCGGCTCCTGGCTGCGTGAACGGCTGACGCTGCTGCACGCTTCCAGCCTGACCGCGCTGGCAGACATTACCCCACGGCCGGAGGTGGTCTACCTTGACCCGATGTACCCGCACCGGCAAAAAAGTGCGCTGGTGAAAAAAGAGATGCGGGTATTCCAGTCGCTGGTGGGGCCGGATCTCGATGCCGATGGGCTGCTGGCTCCGGCCAGGGCGCTGGCCACCAAACGGGTGGTGGTAAAACGCCCGGATTATGCGCCGCCGCTGGCTGGGGTCGCCGCGCAGGCCGCCATTGAAACCAAATCCCACCGGTTTGATCTCTACCCCGGTACCGCCAACGCCGTTGCCGGTTAATACGCTTACCAGGTAAAAACGTGCCCTGTTTCCAGGGTGGGGCACGCCATTTCCCTTACTTGCTATTGATGCAGCGAAGATATTTACTTCAACGCAGCATTTTCCTGTATGGTTCAAAAAACGCCCATCCCACTCAAGGAAACCGGCATGGCACTCTATAGTATCGACGTCGTGGCACAACTTTGTGGTGTCAACCCGGTCACCCTGCGCTCCTGGCAACGGCATGGCTTACTGAAACCGCAGCGGGAAGCAGACGGCAAACGCAGCTATTCCGACAGCGATATCTCGCGCGCGCACATCATCCTGCATTGGGTCTCCCGCGGCGTGCCGCTGACGCAGATCCGCGCCATTTTGTCCGGTGATGCAAAACAGGTCTCGCAGGGCTGGCAGGCGCAACAGGAAGCCCTGCTCTACCACCTGGAGCACCACCAGACGGCCAAACTGCGCCAGCTGCTGTGGCGTTACGGGCGTGAAGTGCCGTCTGAGAATCTGGTCAACGATATTCTGCGCCCGCTGCGGCTGTTTCTGGGCTCCGGCCGCCACCCGGCCCTGATCCAACAACGGGCCATGCTGGATGTAGCGATCATGGAGTACGCCAGTTTCACCATGCACACGGCCCGCAAGCGGCCCGGCGCCCCGGTGCTGTTGCTGGCCTGGCAGGTCAAAGACAGCCTGGAGCTGTGGCTGGAAGCGATCCGGCTGGTCAGCGAGGGGTTGCGGGTAGAGTTGCTGCCTTATCCGCTGCCTGAGCCGGAACTGGAACGGTATCAGGTCGAGAATTTCTTTATCTGGTCAGACAAACCCCTGACGATCGCGCAACAGGCGCAGTTTGAAACGTGGCTGGCGAAAGGGCTGGCAGTGATGCTGGTGGGCGCGGCAGCGACCACGGCGTTAATGGCCCCGGCCACTGTGCCGCACCTGCCCGCCGGGAATGATAATGAGATCCAGGGCAACGTGACGGATTTGCCTGCCTGAAAAAAAGACGCCCGCAAATGCGGGCGTCCGGCAGACAGCGGGGCAATGCATCGCCTTATGCGTCCTCTTCGTCATCCTGCAACGGCACAATCAGCATGTCGATGTGGATGGTGTTGATCAACTGGCGCGCCGAGGACATCAGCTTGCTCCAGAAATCCTGATGGTGGCCGCACACCACCAGATCAACATCATATTTTTTAATCGCATCCACCAGCACCTGGCCCAGATCGCCGCTGCCGCTCAGGGTCTCCGCGACCGGGTAGCCCGCATTGGTGGAGAGCTCCGTCAGCGCGTTGTGGGTCTCCTCAGAGATACGCTTTTGCATATCACCCAGGTTGACGTCAATCAGGCCGGTGTAGAGGTCGGAATAGTTAACATCGACGTGGATCAGGGAGACTTTGGCATTGTAGGGTCTTGCCATTGAAACCGCCTTGTCGACCAGGATTTTGCTCTCCGGGGACAGGTCAACAGCAATCAGAATATGTTGGTAAGCCATAAGTGTACTCCTTCCATAAAGCCGGTTAAAAAATCACTTTCTGAGGGGCTGCCCGGCCGCCGAGCACACCGCAGCAACCCCGCCTGAATCATTATTGTTTTACCTGTTCGCGCCGGTCCCGGCCGCGTAACGCACGCACTGCTTTTTACCCTGAACCGCAACCCTTAACTCCCTGTTGCGCATCCTGTTCTCCTGTGGCGGCACCCACGGTAACGGTGGCCTGCCCCTTTTTTACACCTTAACGCCTGAAAAGTACTCTTTTTTCCCCTTTCCCTGCGCGTTTGTGCGAGAAATATCAGCAGCATGAGGTAAGTATAGCGCCTCTTAGGCAGTTCAGATTTTATCATTAATCCGGGGGGATCCTGCCGTGGTGTCGCCGGGGCGTGAAGAGGGTCACGTGCGGCTGCAATTCGCTGCCCGGCTTATGCATCCGGGTATGATCCCACCGGCGTGCGGCCGGTTATCTGGAGAGGGATCCGCGAAAAAACGGCCGGCTTTGAACAAATTGTTCTGAAGAGGCACGCCGTTTTACTTTTTCATTTTCTACACTGAATAAGGAGCCACCGCGCGGCGTGTGCCGGATGCGGTAACTCAATACAGAGATGATCCAGGGGCGGGCGGGTAAACGCCCCGGTATATCAGGAGTCAAGCAGGGGCAGGCAAGTGCGTTCCTTTGCCGGCATAAACCGGCTGCGGAAGCAGTGCCCTGAGGGGGGATCATGATCAGTACCGTTGCGCTGTTTTGGGCATTGTGTGTGGTGTGTGTTATCAATATGGCGCGCTATTTCTCTTCATTGCGGGCATTACTGGTGGTGTTGCGCGGCTGTGATCCGTTGCTCTACCAATATGTGGACGGCGGGGGCTTTTTTACCTCGCACGGCCAGCCCAGCAAGCAGATCAGGCTGGTGCGCTATATCTATTCCCAACGTTATCTTGATCATCATGATCCTGAGTTTATCCGCCGTTGTGCCAGGGTCCGCGGGCAATTTATCCTGACCAGCGCCTTGTGCGGGCTGGTGGTCATCAGCCTGGTGGCGATGGTGATCTGGTACTGAGACCGTGATGCGGCATAAAAAAAGGCGACCCCAGAGGGTCGCCTTTTCTTTGCCTGTTGCCCGGCCGGGCCGGTGGCAACAGGCGTTAAATAACCTGCAATGCCAGCCAGTAGAGCACGCCGGAAAGCACAATCGCAATCGGCAGGGTCAGGAACCAGGCCAGCAGGATGTTTTTCACGGTTTTGCTCTGCACGCCGCCGCCATCCACGATCATGGTGCCTGCCACCGCAGAGGAGAGCACATGCGTGGTCGATACCGGCATGCCGGTATAGCTGGCCACCCCAATCGACACCGCCGCCGTCATCTGTGCGGAGACGCCCTGGGCGTAGGTCATGCCTTTTTTGCCGATCTTCTCACCAATGGTGGTAGCCACACGACGCCAGCCCACCATGGTACCCAGTGAGAGCGCCAGCGCCACGGCCAGAATAATCCAGACCGGTGCGTACTCCACCGTTGCCAGCAGGTCATTGCGCAGGTTACCCAGGAAGCGCTTGTCTTCTGCGGAGGTACCCGGCACCTTGGCGGCTTTGTCTGCCGTATCGGCCACGCACATCAGCAGGCGGCGCATATGGCTGCGCTGGTCTACTGACAGGTCACTGTAGCTACTGAGGTTGGTGAGCAACGCCTGCGCGTGATTGATCGCCACCAGCGCACGGCTGCTGTCACAGTGGAACTCTTTTGGCGTATCCGGCACGGTTTCTTCCGGCGCCGGCACCAGCGGAGTCTGCACCGCGACATGCGACAGGGCATCAGTATGCTGTTGATAATACTGTTGCAGGTGCACCACAGCATCACGGGTACGGGTGATGTCATAACCGGTGGCATTCATGTTGACCACGAAACCGGCCGGGGCGACACCAATCAGCACCAGCATAATCAGGCCGATGCCTTTCTGGCCGTCATTGGCACCGTGCGAGAAGCTGACGCCAATCGCAGAGAGGATCAGGGCGGTACGCGTCCAGAACGGTGGCTTTTTCTTGCCGTCGACCTTTTCACGTTCTGCCGGGGTCATGTGGATGCGGCGGCGTTTCTTGGTGCCGCTCCAGTAGCGGCGCAGCAGGAACACCACTGCACCCGCCAGACCCATACCCACCAGCGGTGAGATAATCAGCGATAAGAAAATGCTGACCATTTTCGGGATGTTCAGCGCATCGACCACGGAGCTGTCCGTGATGATGGCGTTGGTCAGCCCGATGCCGATGATGGCACCAATCAGCGTATGAGAGCTGGAAGCCGGCAACCCAAAATACCAGGTACCGAGGTTCCAGATAATCGCCGCCAGCAGCATGGAGAAGACCATCGCCAGCCCATGGGCAGACCCCACGTTCAACAGCAGATCGGTAGGCAATAAATGGACAATAGCGTAAGCAACACTCAATCCGCCGAGTATGACGCCAAGGAAGTTAAAGAAACCCGCCATTACGACCGCAATTTGCGAACGCATAGCACGGGTATAAATCACAGTGGCTACCGCATTCGCCGTGTCATGGAAACCGTTGATGGCTTCATAGAACAAAACAAACAGGAGCGCGAGGACTAACAACAGGCCGGTATGGAAATCCAGCCCAGCGAACAGATGTAGCATAAGCGTTACGCCAGTTGGTGGACATGAACGCGGCGCATTATCCGCGAGAAGGGGGGGTATCGGAAAGCAAAATATGACCTTTTTTTGACAAAAACGTCGTTCCACTCACGGTTTTTTTTGAAAATTTCAACAGAAATCATGCTGTTAATAAGCCTTACTGTTTTTAACGTTTGCTTACGCTGGCGCTTCAGCCGGGGCAGACATACAATTTCCCGCCTGAATGCTCCGCCCAAACTCACCCGGCGTCTCTTTATATGTAGCAGAAAATTCAGGCATATCGTGTAGAAACAGTGACTTTATTAACAGAGGTAAGGCAGTGGAACAGTTTGATGTGGTGGTTATCGGTGCAGGGGCTGCCGGAATGTTTTGTGCTGCACTGGCCGGGCAGGGCGGCTGCCGCGTTCTGTTGCTGGATAACGGCAGAAAGGCCGGGCGCAAGATCCTGATGTCCGGCGGGGGCCGCTGTAATTTCACCAATATGTACACTGAACCGGCTGCTTACCTGTCGCAAAACCCGCATTTCTGTAAATCTGCGCTGGCGCGTTACACCCAGTGGGATTTCATCGATCTGGTTAACCGCCACGGCATTGCGTACCACGAAAAGACCCTCGGCCAGCTGTTTTGTGATGACTCCGCGCAGCAGATTGTCGATCTGCTGCTGAAAGAGTGTGATCAGGGCAAAGTGACGATCCGCCTGCGCAGCGAGGTGCTGGCAGTGGCGCAGAGTGACGGGGGCTATACGCTGACGCTGAACGGCGCTGAGGTAAGCGCCCGCGCCGTGGTGGTGGCCTCCGGCGGGCTGTCGATGCCGGGGCTGGGGGCGTCACCGTTCGGTTATAAGCTGGCGGAGCAGTTTGGCCTGAAAGTGCTGCCGACCCGCGCCGCGCTGGTGCCGTTCACGCTGCACAAGCCGCTGCTGGAGCACCTGCAAACGCTGTCCGGCGTGTCGGTGCCGTCGGTGGTGACGGCGGAAAACGGCGTGGCGTTCAAAGAGAGCATCCTGTTTACCCACCGCGGCCTTTCCGGCCCGGCGATCCTCCAGCTCTCAAGCTACTGGCAGCCCGGCGAGTTTGTGAGTATTAACTTACTGCCGGGGCTGGATCTGGCGGCATTTCTGGATAAAGAGCGCAACGCACACCCGAACCAGAGCCTGAGGAACACGCTGGCGCAGCTGTTGCCGAAGCGGCTGGTGGAGTGCCTGCAAACCCTGGAGCAGTTGCCGGACGTCACCCTGAAGCAGCTCAACGCCCCGCAGCAGGCGGCGCTGGTAGAAAACCTACAGGCGTGGCGGGTGCAGCCGAACGGTACCGAAGGCTACCGCACGGCCGAAGTGACGCTGGGCGGCGTGGACACCCGCGCGCTCTCCTCCAAAACCATGATGGCGAACAGCGTGCCGGGGCTCTATTTCATCGGCGAAGTGGTGGACGTCACCGGCTGGCTGGGCGGCTACAACTTCCAGTGGGCCTGGAGCAGCGCCTGGGCCTGCGCACAGGCGCTGGTGGCGGAAAAACCCTGACGGCTGCCGTTGCCGGTAAAAACAGAAAGGGCCTCATGATGAGGCCCTTTTGCTTATCCGCATTTACCCGTTAAGGAAACGCCTTACTCTTTGTGCTGCAAAGATTTCCGCACGTCAGCGACCTGATCGTTGGTCACGGCTTTCGCGTGGTTGCTCCAGCCCTGGCGGATGAAGGTGGTGAGTGCGGCCACTTCTTCATCGCTCAGGCGGGCGGCGAAGCCCGGCATCGCCAGCGTGGACGGCGCTTTCGCGGTGGAAGGCTGCTGCGCGCCGGCCAGCACGGTATGGATCAGGCCGGTCGGGTCATCCGCGTTGACGATGGTCGCCTGGTCCAGCTCCGGGAAGATGCCCGGTGCGCCCTTGCCGCTGACAAAGTGGCAGGCGCCGCAGTTGTCGAGGTAGAGGCGCTCGCCTTCGCTCAGGTTTTTTGCGGCTGTGAGTTTGGCTTCGGTGGCTTGCGCCGCCTGCTCATTGCGCGCCGGCAGGGCCGGGTTGCCGCCCAGGAACTTCAGGTAGGCCGCCACGGCTTTCAGGTCGGCGTCGGTCATGTGCGAGGAGCTGTGCTCGACCACCGAAGTCATTTCGCCGCCTACCGCTGCCTTGTCATTGCGCCCGGTCTGGAGGTAATCCACGATCTCCTGCTCATTCCAGCGCGGCAGGCCGCGCAGGGACGGCACATCCCAGTGGTTCAGGCTGCCGCCGGAGAGGAACTTATCCTCGCCGCTGTCGAGCGCTTTCTCGTTCATGCCGAGGCCGCGCGGAGTGTGGCAACTGCCGCAGTGGCCGAGGCTTTCCACGATATAGGCACCGCGGTTAACTTCCGCAGATGCGCCGCCAATCGGCTTGAACGGCGTGTCGGTGGTGAACACCCAATTCCAGAACAGCATGCCCCAGCGCTGGTTGAACGGGAAACTGAGATCCGTTTCCGGCGGCTGTTCGGCACTCGCGGGTACCCCTTTCATGAAATAGGTGTAAAGCGCGTGCATGTCGGCGTCGCTGATTTTGGCGTAATCCGGGTATGGCATCGCCGGGTAGAGGTGGCGGCCGTCCGGCAATACCCCTTTGCGCACCGCGTCGGAGAACTGCTGCTCGCTGTAATTGCCGATGCCGTGGGTTTTGTCCGGCGTGATGTTGGTGGAGTAGATGGTGCCGAGATCGGAGTCGATCGCCAGCCCGCCGGAGTAGGCCGGTTTGTTGGGCAGCGAGTGGCACGCCATGCAGTCGCCCAGCCGGGACAGGTACTCGCCCTGCTTGATCAGTGCTGCCTCATCCGCCGCCTGCGCCTGCCAGGCGAAACCGGCCGCCAGCGCCACCGCACTGAGTTTGAAAAAACGTTTCATTGTTAACATTTTCATGCGCTTACACCTGCACCAGTGGACCGGGGTTTTTCAGATACTGTTCCTTGATCGCCTGCGCCGCCATCAGGGTAATGGCACCGATGGTGTCGGTGGGGTTCGCCTGGAAGTTTTGCGGGAAGGCATTGCCGCCCGGCACAAACACATTGTGCACGTCCCAGCTTTGCAGGTAGCGGTTCAGCGCCGAGGTGCGCGGGTCATCCCCCATCACCGCGCCGCCCACGTTATGGGTGGAGACGTATTTGGTGAGGTCAAAGGTGGCATCCATCGGCAGGAAACTCATGCTCATGCTGTCCGGGTTCAGCTCTTTGGCGATGTTGCCCACAATCCCTTTCAGGTACTGCTGGAGTTTCAGCTCGTTCTGCTTCCAGTTGAAGGTCATGCGCAGCAGCGGCTGGCCGTGCTCATTGGTGTAGTTCGGATCGAGATCGAGGTAGATATCGCGATACGACATACAGGTGGTGGTGATGCTGATCTTCATCGAATGGCCGTACCACTCTTCCAGACCCTCTTTCCAGCCGGTGCCCCAGTTCGGGACGCCTTTCGGCAATGAGGTGCCGATCGGGGTGCCGGTGGCCTGTGAGCTGTGGATCTTCGCACCGCCGATAAAGCCGAGGCCGGGGCCGTCGAAGTTGCCCGGCGAGATGTCATTGAACATCTGCCCGGTCGGGCCGGAGGTGGCGAACGGGTTGAAGTTTTTGTCTTTGAAGAACAGCGTCGCGCCGCCGTTGCTCAGGAACGCATAGTTACGGCCAACCACACCCTCTTCAGTCACCGGGTTGTACGGCTTGCCGATGCCGGAGAGCAGCATCAGGTGCACGTTGTAGAGCTGGAAGCTGCTCAGCACCACGATTTTCGCCGGCTGGAAGCACTCGTTGCCGTGCTGGTCGATGTAGGTCACGCCTTTGGCGGTTTTCTTGTCATCATGCAGTTCGACTTTCAGCACGTTGGCGTGTACTTCGTAGGAGAAGTTGTCCATGCGCTTCAGCGCGTCCATCACTGCCGTCTGCGGTGAAGCTTTGGAGTAGTTCAGGCACGGGTATTTACTGCAGTAACCGCAGTAGTTACACGGCGCAATCTGATTGCCGTAAGGGTTGGTCCAGGCGCGGGAGACGGCGGCAGACGGGTTCGGGAACGGGTGGTAGCCGAGCTTTTTCGCGGCTTCAGCGAACATCACGTTGTTGAGCGTGTCTTCCAGCGCCGGCAGCGGCATCGGGTTGGAGCGCGGGCCTTCGAACGGGTCGCCGCCCGGCAGGATCTTGCCGCGCAGGTTACCGGTATTGCCGGACTGGCCGCAGATGCGCTCGAACTTGTCGTAATAAGGTTCAATCTCGTCCCAGGTGAACGGGAAATCCATCACGCGCATATCGTCCTGAAGGATGCCGGGCTTGTAAGCCTCATCGGCATAGGTTTTCAGCTTCAGGTCAATCGGCGTCGGGCGGATCAGCACGCCGGTCCAGTGCAGGCCGGAGCCACCCACGCCGCCGCCGGGCACAAATGCGCCCCATTTGCGGGTCGGCAGGGCGGTGTCCTGCATGGTGTAGCGCACCGTCACCGCAGACTCTGCCGGGGTGGTCATCACTTTATTGCGCACGCCGTAGGCGTACTCGTCTGCCGGTTTCGGGTAGGCGAAATCGTCATAGGTACGATCCGCGCCTTTTTCCAGCGCCCGCACTTTCAGCCCTGCCATTGCCAGCTCGATACTCATCAGCGAGCCGGCCCAGCCCAGGCCGACCACAACGACGTCGACTTCTTCTTTATTCAGCTGTGCCATCATTTACCCTGTAAAAATCACAAAAATTGCCAAAAAACACCTCACGATTGCCCGGTTCAGGCACGCGCGCCCTGGAGGCTCACCGGCCCCAGCGGGTAAGGGATGTTGTGTTGCTTCACCCACTCCAGATAGCTGGCGCGTGCGCCCGGGAAGCCGATGGCAATCCAGGCTTTCATGCCTTTATTACCGCCGTAAATCGGGTCAGAGAGGTAACCGTGTTTGGTATCGGTCAACAGCTGGTTAAAGAAGTGGGAGGCTTTCAGGTCACTTTCGCCCAGTGCAGCAAAGTCGATGCCGTTTTTCTGCATCTGCGTCAGCGCGTCATCTTTTTCCTGCTGGGAGAGCTGGTGGAACGGCTTCTGATGCGTCGCCTGGCTCCAGACGTTCACCAGACGGATGCCGTTTTTATAGATCTGCTGCGGGCGGAACGGCAATTGGTAGCCCATGGTTGCCGGGGCATGCGCATTGAACGGCCCCTGCATGTAAATTTCTTCGCCGAAATCGCCATGCAGTTGCTGGTCAATAAACACCGGCACATTGGTCTCCAGCGCGCCCGGGGCCTTGCCTTTGCCGCCGGCCGGAATCAGGCGATCGGTAGCCGCGAGGATGAATTGCCACTCTTCAGGGCCGAAAAAGATCGGTTTATAGTCTGCCAGCTCTGGGGCGGCCAGTTCAGCGGCTTCGGCAGCGGTCAGTCCTTTCAGAATCATGCCGCTTAAGGGCAGCGCAGCCAGCGACCCAAGCAAGAACTTACGTCGGGAAGTCTCTTTTTGAAGAAGCATAACGGAGGTGTCTCACATTAAAGGATTGTTAATTTTTTATAGGTATCTTTAAAAGTTCGTTAGTTTACATAGCCGAACTACACCTGAGAATGTTAATGGAATTACAGAATGCGAACAAATGTAAATAGAATTCAATGAGATGGCTAAAAATGCGCCAAATCAAAGGCTGCTATTCATTAACTAATTCTTATATATCAGTGTGATGTAGATCACAGCCTTTATCGGGAACCGGTTCCAGATGCGGCCGGAAAATGTAACAACGCATCGCACTTTTGGGTAAACGGGTTTACAGAACAGCACTTTGCAAGCGTTTAGGGTTACGAATGATAATCTTTTCGCGTCTGTATGACGGCGGTGTTAAAAAAAACACAACCCTTACAGCCAGTATCGGCAAGAGACCAGGAAGACTTTACTGCCCCTCTTCCTGCGCCCAGGTTGTGGGAAAAATATATCTAAGATATATTTTACGCCCGAGGCCAGTGACAAGGCACCCCTGCGGCGCATGTCTGGCGAACCCCTATTTCAGAGAGAAGGCACCGCGATGCAGCACTCCACTTCACCAGACATCACCCCATTACCCACCCGCGTGCGCAATGCGCTGGTATTCCGGCAGATCACGGTAAAACAGGCGGATACCGTAGCGGGCTGCTTCCGCCGTATCGTTTTTCACGGCGAACAACTCAATGGGTTCAGCTCCGCCGGGTTTGATGACCATATCAAGATCTTCTTCCCCGATCGGGAAACCGGAGAGCTGCACCTGCCGCAGGTGACACCGGAGGGCATCGTCTGGGGTGACAAACGCCCGGCGGCGCGTGATTACACGCCACTGCATTTTGATGCCGCCGCCAATGAGCTGACGGTCGATTTCTTTATCCATGCGCAGGGCCTGGCGAGTGACTGGGCAGTCGGTGCCAAACCAGGGGACGCGCTGGCGATGGGCGGGCCGCGCGGCTCGCTGGTGGTGCCGGAAACCTACGCGCACCAGATCTACCTCTGCGATGAGTCCGGCCTGCCGGCATTACGCCGCCGCCTGTTGGCGCTGGCCCCGCATCAGCATATCCAGGTGACGGCGATCGTCAGCGTCCACCGCCCGGAAGTGAAAGCCTATCTGGCGGATCTGGGCCATGTGCAGTGTGAATGGTTGCCGGCGGACGCCGCCCAGCTTAGCGCCCGCATGGCTGCGCTGCCGCTGCCGCCGGAAGACAGCTTCATGTGGATTACCGGTGAAGGGAGCCTGGTGAAAACGATCAGTGACCAGTTGCTCGAAAGAGGGGCGGATGCCGACCGCCTGCGCGCCGTGGCTTACTGGCACCAGAAATAATTATCCGGCCCCCGGCCGGGGGCTTTATTTCCCGCGCACCTTACCGGGTTATTTCCCGGTAAGGCTATTCAAAATAACCTGAAAGCCATGCGTTATTTTAATCACGCTGCGTTCCTGTTTAAAAAGCGGGTATGGTTATCCCCAGCTGTACCCTGTTTCATTTTCTGAAAAAACCTTACGCTGTCGCGCAATAAAGCCGGGCTTTATGCTGCGTATAAAAAGGTATGCTGAAGGCGGCATAAAATAAAAGGAACAATCATGGTGTTTATACGTAATAAGCATTACCGAGCACTTTTTACCGTAATAACCCTGGGGATGGGCGGTTTAAGTGTTAATGCGCACAGCGCGGAAAATTCTGTACCGGCCTTATCTGTTATTAAACCGGCCACCGGCTGCGCGGCACTGACGCATATTGACCTGACGGAAATTGGCGGCGCAGGCAGCAAGATTACCTCCGCTACTGAAACCATGCAGAACGGGGCCGCTTTTTGCTCGGTGGAGGGCACGCTGGCCCCGGCGATCGGCTTCCGGGTGGAATTGCCGATGGCAAGCTGGCGCCAGCGCTTCCTGCAAGTAGGCTGTGGCGGGCTGTGCGGCCGGATTGATCTGCAGGCCGGGGCGGCGGCGGGTTGCGCACCGCTTAACAGCAACGGGTTCGCCATCGCCTCGACCAATATGGGCCACATTCAGGAAGAGGAAGACTTCGGTAAGGATGAGCAAAAACGCAAAGATTTCGCTTACCGCGGCGTGCATCTGACGGCGGTGGCGTCGAAGAAGATCATTGAGGTGTTTTACCACCGCCCGGCGGCCCACGCCTACTTTGACGGCTGCTCTGACGGTGGCCGCGAAGCGCTGATGGAAGCCCAGCGCTACCCACATGATTTCAATGGGGTGATTGCCGGGGCGGCAGCAATGAACTTCCAGACGCAGAACGCGCTCTACCATACCTGGCAGGCGGTGACCAACACCGGCAGCGATGGCAAAGCGATCATCACCGCCGCTCAGTTGCCGCTGATCCATCAGGCGGTGCTGGCGCACTGTGACGCCCTGGACGGCCAGAAAGATGGGCTGATTGCGGATCCGCAGGCGTGCCATTTTGATGTCTCAACCCTGCGGTGCAAGACCGGTGACAACGGGCAGCCGTGTTTGTCCGATCTTCAGGTTTCTACCTTGCGCCGCCTGTATGACGGCCCACGCGCGGAAGGGAGCGGGCAGAAAATGATTGTCGGCGGGCCGCAGTATGGCTCGGAACTGGCCTGGGCCGGGGTGTTTATCCCGCAGACGGCCAGCGACCCGATCTTCAGCCGCATCATCGCGCTGCCGGTGCTGAAGTACATGAGTTTTGTGAACAATCCGCCGGCAGGCTATACCCTGAAGGATCTGCACTTCACCCGCGACACCTTTGACGCCCTGCGTGCGCTGCACCCGCTGTATGACGCCACCAACCCGGATCTGTCGGCATTTGCCGCCGCGGGCGGTAAGCTGATTATCTGGCACGGCTGGGCCGATCCACATATTTCACCGCTGAATTCAGTGGCTTATCATACGGCGGTGGGTAAAACGATGGGTGAGGCGAAGCGTGACAGCTTTGAGCGCCTCTACCTGCTGCCGGGTGTGTACCACTGTTCCGGCGGTGAAGGCCCAAGCCTGATCGACCTGCTGACCCCGATGGTCAACTGGGTGGAGCGCGGCCATGCGCCGCAGGCCATCACCACCTGGCAGGCTGCGCCACAGCAGAAAAACAGCTTTGGTCAGCCGATGATCGACAAAGGCAACCGGCCGCCGATGCCCCCCAAAGGCCAGCAGCCGCCGACGCACCTGGAAACCATCCCGGCCAATGCCGTTTCGCGCCCGGTGTTCCCGTACCCGGATTATGCGGTATACAGCGGCAAAGGTGACGTGAACCGCGCTGACAGCTACGCCCGCAAACCCCTGCACCAGACGTATGACGCCTATCATTGGCTGGGCGAGGATTTCTACACCCCCTATACCTTTATCAAATAATCCCGCCGGGGCAGCGCACGCTGCCCCGTTTTATTTCCTGCCCTGTTGGCGGCCACGCGCCTTGTAATCCGCGGGCTGCCCCGATATGCTTCGGGGCTGTTCCCCTGCCTGTGCCATGACCTATGAAAAATCCCATCAATAATGCCAATGTTCCGCTTATTTTTTCTGCCGGTGAAAAGGCACGGATCGATCGTGGGCAGGGAATGGGCGGTAAAAAACAGCGCCGTGAAAAACTATTCGACGCCAACGATATTCGTTTGCTGATGCTCTCGGCACTGGAAACCCGCCCGGCACATGGTTATGAATTAATTAAGGCAATTGAAGATCGCTCTGGTGGGGAATATGCCCCCAGCCCCGGCATTATTTACCCGAATCTCACCCTGATGGAAGAGATGGGCTATATTGACGCCCGCGATAACGCCACCGGCAAAAAAGAGTATGTGCTTACCGCCCAGGGTGGGGCATTTCTGTATGAAAACCGGGAGACGCTGGCGCGCGCCGCCGGCCGGTTACATGCGCTGGCGGTGTTGGCCAATAACCGTGCTATCCCGGAAATTGAACGCGCCATTAATAACTTCCGCACCGCGCTGAATATGCGTTTATCGAAAGAGAATTTATCGCCCGAGACGCTGCACGCCATTATTGACAGCCTCGACCGCACCGCCAAAGAGATTGAGCGGAGCTGACGCGCACCGCGTTATTTGTGTTGAAACCCTTCTCTCTGTATTTGTGCGCTGGCGCACGTCGCCATTATTTGTGACCCAGCGCTGAAAAACGCGTTTTCCTGCCTGTGTGCTGCCATTAAAAAAGCAATGTGCGATCCATCGCGCATTGCCTTAGGCATCCTGATATTTATCGGCTTTTATTCACCGAGTGAATTGTACATCTGCACAATGGTATTCAGGTGAATGTCCTTTAAGATTTTATTTCTCTTCTGACTGTTTATGACTTCCGTTATTTCCCGCGGCGGGCTAATGCTGCCTTGCTGAATAAAAAGCAGAAAATCAATCACTTTGAGGATCAAGAGATGAGCGTCACGACCGTTGAAGCGGCAGCAAAAGGCCATCGCACCCGCTATTTGATCTTACTGATTATTTTTATTGTGACGGCAGTCAATTATGCCGACCGGGCCACCCTGTCGATTGCCGGCAGCGCCGTGGGCAAAGAGCTGCACCTCAGCGCCATGTCGATGGGTTATATCTTCTCGGCGTTCGGCTGGGCCTATTTATTGATGCAGATCCCCGGCGGCTGGCTGCTTGACCGCTTCGGCTCTAAAAAGGTGTATACCTACAGCCTGTTTTTCTGGTCGCTGTTTACCTTCCTGCAAGGGTTTGTGCATCTGGTGCCGCTGGCCTGGGCGGCGGTGTCGATGTTTGCCATGCGCTTTATGCTCGGCTTCTCGGAAGCCCCCTCTTTCCCGGCCAATGCGCGCATCGTTGCCGCCTGGTTCCCGACCAAAGAGCGCGGCACCGCCTCCGCGATTTTTAACTCGGCGCAATACTTCTCCCTGGCGATCTTCTCCCCGCTGCTCGGCTACCTGACCTACGCCTGGGGCTGGCAGCATGTGTTCACCGTGATGGGCGCGATAGGCTTCGTGCTGACCGCGGTCTGGGTGAAATATATCCACAATCCCACTGACCACCCGCGCATGTCCAAAAGTGAGCTGGAGTACGTGGCGCAGGGCGGTGCAGTGGTTGACATGGATCACCCGCAGGCGAAAAAAGCGGGTGGCGGCCCGAAACTGGCGTACCTCAAACAGTTACTGGCGAACCGGATGATGCTCGGCATCTTCTTCGGCCAATATTTCATTAACACCATCACCTGGTTCTTCCTGACCTGGTTCCCGATCTATCTGGTGCAGGACAAAGGGATGTCGATCCTGAAAGTGGGGCTGGTGGCCTCGATCCCGGCGCTGTGCGGGTTTATCGGCGGGGTGGCGGGCGGCCTGTTCTCGGACTCGCTGATCAAACGCGGCATGTCACTGACGCTGGCGCGGAAACTGCCGATTGTGCTGGGGATGCTGCTCGCCTCCAGCATCATTTTATGCAACTACACCAACAGCACCACGCTGGTGGTGGCGCTGATGGCGCTGGCATTCTTCGGCAAGGGGTTCGGCGCGCTGGGCTGGCCGGTGATTGCCGACACCGCGCCGAAAGAGATTGTTGGGTTGTGCGGCGGCCTGTTTAACGTTTTCGGCAACGTCGCCTCGATCGTCACCCCATTGGTGATTGGTTACCTGGTCAGTGAGCTGCACTCGTTCAACGCCGCGCTGATCTTTGTCGGCTGCTCGGCCCTGATGGCGATGGTCTGCTACCTGTTTGTGGTTGGCGAGATTAAACGTATGGAACTCAAGGTGTAATTGCCCTTCTTTCCCATCCAGGCACCCTTCGCGGTGCCTTTTTGCTTCCACCCAGGCACCCTTCACGGTGCCTTTTTCTCCCCAGTCAAACCAGCCTGAACTACCCTTGAAACAGACGCGGCCGCCAACGCGCCGCAGATTTCCCGATATTTCTCTTCAGCAATCAGCGTGGTATCCCATGAAAGCAGCCAAACGCGGGCAGACGCCCGGTATCGAAAACATTGTGATTGAGCAGGTCGCGGAACCGGGTGAACCGGGGCCGGGCGAGGTGCGGGTGCGCATTCATGCCAATTCCCTTAACTTCCATGATTACGCGGTCGCCGCCGGGATGATGCCCTCAGAGGCCGGGCGGCTGTTGCTGTCTGATGGCGCAGGCGTGGTGGAAAGCGTGGGCGCGGGCGTCACCACGTTGAAAGCGGGCGATCATGTGGTCTCCTGTTTCTTCCCCGACTGGGAGGACGGCCCCTGCCCGGTAACCGGCTTTGCCGGCACGCCGGGTGACGGCATTGACGGCTACGCCACGCCCTGGGTGGTGCGCCCAGCCCGTTTCTTCACCCTTGCGCCGCAGGGCTGGAGCCATGCCCAGTCCGCCACACTCACCACCGCCGGGTTGACGGCCTGGCGCGCGCTGGTGGTCAACGGCGGGTTGAAAGCGGGGGACGATGTGCTGATCCTCGGCACCGGCGGCGTGTCGCTGTTTGCGCTGCAACTGGCGCAGATGATGGGCGCGCGTGTTTTCGCCACTTCCTCTTCCGATGAAAAACTCACACGCCTGCAAACCCTGGGCGTACACGCCGGGGTGAACTACCGCCGGCATCAGGACTGGGGCAAACAGATTTGGGAACTCACCGGCGGCCGCGGCGTTGACCATGTGATTGAAATCGGTGGATCGGGCACGCTGGCTAACTCCATTGATGCGGTGGCCATTGGCGGCCATATCGCGCTGATTGGCGTCTTTACCGGCCTGGCCGGTGAGGTGCCCACCGCCCAGCTGATGGCGAAACAGGCGGCGCTGCGTGGCATCACCGTGGGCAGCCGCCGCCACCAGCAAGAGATGATCCGCGCGCTGGACGCCAACCGTGTCACGCCGCTTATCGACAAATCCTTTGCCCTTGAGGAACTGCCGGACGCCTTCAATTATGAATATTCCGGCCGGCATATGGGCAAAATCGTGATTGAACAGTGACCTGACGGCGCACCCGTTTCACCCCGCGCCACGCGGGCGGCCTGTGCCTGTTCACCGCGCTCAGGCCGCCTGACCTGTTGATGTCCCCCGTCCCACTTTCCCAGGAGAAAATGATGAGCAACGCGATAACCCCGGAACAGGCCCCGACCGACCGCCATATCGAGCAGTTTCTCAGCCAGCTGAACGCGGCCGGTGGCCCGCCGATGGAGCAGCTTTCGCCCGAGGCCGCGCGGCAGGTGCTGACGGATGCGCAGAATTCCGTGGAGGTCGATCTCTCCGGGGTGGTGATTACCGAACGCACCGTCAACAGCAGCGGGCACGATCTCAGCCTGACCATTGTGCGGCCGGAGGGGGCGGCCGGTATTCTGCCGGCGTTTATGTTTTTCCACGGCGGCGGCTGGGTGCTGGGGGATTTCCCGACGCATCAGCGCCTGGTACGCGATCTGGTGGTGGAGAGCGGTGCAGCGGCGGTTTTTGTTAACTATACGCCCTCCCCGGAGGCCCACTACCCGGAGGCGATTAATCAGGCGTATGCCGCGACCTGCTGGGTGGCCGGCCACGGCGCGGAGCTGAACCTTGATGGCGGGCGGCTGGCGGTGGTGGGCAACAGCGTCGGCGGCAATATGGCGGCAGTGGTGGCAATGATGGCCAAAGAGCAGGGCGCGCCGCATTTGCGTTTCCAGTTGCTGTTCTGGCCGGTGACGGATGCCGCCTTTGACAACGGCTCTTACCAGGCTTACCCGGAGGGCTTTTTCCTCAGCCGCAATATGATGAAATGGTTCTGGGACAACTACACCACCGATGAGAGCCGTCGCACAGAGCTGCACGCGTCGCCGCTGCGGGCCACGCCTGACCAGCTTGCCGGGCTGCCGCCTGCCCTGATTCAGGTGGCGGAGTTTGATGTGCTGCGTGACGAGGGCGAGGCGTATGGGCGTAAGCTGAATGAAGCCGGGGTGGACACCACGCTGGTGCGCTATAACGGGTTGATCCATGACTTCGGGCTGCTGAACCCGCTCAGCCGGGTGCCGGCGGTCAGGGTGGCGCTGTCACAGGCGGCGCAGGCGCTGAAAAAATACCTCGCCTGACGCATAACAAGACATTACCCGGCTGTGGCAGCGGCCGGGCAGTCTTATCCAGTGAATGGCGGCATCCATCGACCCGGGGCATCAACTGAGCTGCGGCATCAGCCCTGAATCAATGCCATGCTCTGTTTGATCTCGCGCTCAATATCCGCTTCCTGCCACGTTTCCAGCACGGAAGAGAACGGCTCAAACGAATAGATCCCCTGATACCCCAACCGTTCCAGGTTATCCACCTGCTGTTTGCTTTTCAGCTGGTCGTGCCTACTCAACATGATGCGCTCTTCATCAGTGAGCAGGGATTTGTCCCGCGGGTCTTCCACGCCGGACAGGTGCACCAGCCCGATGCTTTCCATCGCCATCTGCTGGTCAAACGCGGCCTGATCCACCTCATCCAGATGGTGGTGGAAGGTGTCAACCACCAGTTTGTAAGGCGCGGCCGAATCCCGGATCAGGGACTGGGTCAGCAGTGAGGATCGCAGTGAACTGATGCCGAAGCCCAGCGGCTCCACCAGCCCGGTTACCCCATACTGTGTAAACAGCGGCGCAAGGGCGATCAGCGCCTGAAGCGTTTCCTGCTTCTTTTGTTCCGCGCTGCGCGCATCATCGGCGCTGCAATGCGGGCAGAGGATCAGCCCACGGCTGCCGATTGCCTGCGCTTCCCGCAGCATCGCCTCTGCATTGGCCCAGACCTGATCGCGTTCCGCCCCGAGGTTAAACCGGCCCAGCGCGTTGATGGTGATGATTTCCATCCCGTACTGCTGCGCCAGGGCCTTGACCTCGCCGGTGCTCAGGCCGTCCGTGACCTTGCCGCTGGGCATATCATTGCGTAACTCCACCTTATTCAGGCCGCAGTTTTTTACCACCCTGAAAAACTGTTCAAGGGTCAGGTTAGGGGCAATTTTACGGTTGATACAGAAACGATGTTGCGCGATAGCCATGTTGTTACTCCATACGCGGTTGCATTATGACGAGGCAGACTTTGACGTGTCCTGCGCGGCGCGGTGCTGCCGGGCCGACAGCGGCCGGCGGTCACGTTTCGCCAGGATCACGTCATCCATTTTTTCCAGAGAGACACCTTTGGTTTCCGGTACGTAACGGGAAATAAACCAGAAACTGAATACACAGAGCACAGCGAAGACCCACATCGGGAACGCACCATGGAAATGGGAGAAGAGGTAAGGGTGGTCGTTAAGCATCGGGAACGACTGCGACACCATAAAATTCACAATCCACATTGCGCCCACGGCCAGGCTCATCCCTTGCGCCCGCATCCGGTTGGGGAATACTTCAGAGATCAGCACCCAGGTGCCGACCCCCCAGGAGAGGGCGTAGAACGTCATAAAGAACAGCATGCCGCACAGCGCGACGTAGCCGCTGTTCTGGGTATAGAGGCCATAAGAGGTGATGAGCAGCCCGATAATGGCCCCGGCGGTACCGGTGCGCATCAGTGGGAGGCGGCCCATGCGGTCCATCAGGGAGGCCCCGATAACCGACCCCACCAGCTGCACCACGCCGATCCAGATGGTCTGGAACATCGCCGCCTCGGCATTGCCGGTGACCTCTTTCAGCACCACCGGCGCGTAATACATCATCACGTTCACCCCGGTGACCTGTTGCAGCACCGCGATCATCGCGCCGACAAACAGAATGAAGCGCACTTTTCCGTCACGCAGGCTCAGCCGGGCGCTGTGTTGCTGTGCATCCTTACGCAGTGATTCCTTAATCTCCGCCAGCACGTGTGCGGCATGGGTGGGGTTAGAAAGCCGGGAGAGCAGCGTCAGTGCCTGCTCGTCACGCCCGGTCATGGCACACCAGCGCGGGGATTCAGGAATAAACAGCACTAAAATGCAGAACAACACACAAGGCAGCACACCGGAGGCAAACATCCAGCGCCAGCCCATTTCGACCAGCCACTGCTCTGTGGCGATGCTGGCAATTTTATAGTTCACGTAAAAAATCAGGATCTGGCCGAATACGATGGCGAACTGCTGCATGCTCAATGCCCGGCCGCGCATGTCTTTGGGTGACACTTCCGACATGTACATCGGCGACACTGTGGCCGCCAGCCCGACCGCCACACCGCCGATGATGCGGAAAATCACGAACAGGGTGAAGGTATGGGCCAGCGAGGCCCCGACAGCGGAAATAGTAAACAGCACAGCCGCCAGCATCAGCGCCTTTTTCCGCCCCCAGCGGGCCGCGACACTGCCGGCACAAAATGCACCTGCCACACAGCCAATCACAACGTTGGAGACGGCCCAGCCGGTTTCTGCCGGGGTCAGCTGGAAGTAAATTTTTAAGGATTCAATCGCCCCCGAGATCACGGCCGTGTCATAGCCGAAAAGGATGCCCCCGAGGGCGGCGATGGCGCAGATGCGCAGGATATACCCGGTATTATGCTTTCGTTGAATGACCATACAGTCTCCGTTTGCGCGCACGACAACGGTTCGCGCGCTGTGAGGAACATCAGGGTAATTCGTGCCGTGAGGGAACCCAGGCGCCCGGTATTTAAAAGAACATTTATTCCATAAATTTAAAATAATGAAATATTGATTTTTAGACGCGGCTCAAAAAATTCATCGCCTTTTCACGCAACATCGCAGCAACATGCAAGCCGGATTCCAGGATAATCCTACGGCATGCAAGGGCATTGTCGCCCCGGGCCGTGCAGGGTGCTGTTAACTTTTTGTGAATGACAGGCGGGGGTCTGGAAGGCAGATCGAAAAGCCGCAGCGACTTTCACGCAGATGTTCACGTTTTTGCGAGGCGTGCCGCTAAAATAAAACATTCCAAAATAAAATATTTGAAACTTTTTTTTCAATAGAATAGAGTTTTTGCCAACAGCGGCTGAGCAGGTGGCGCAGAGTGCGCCCCGGTTCATGCCCCCAACCCGGCATTGCCCGGCTCCACCGATCACAGAACGACCGATCACAGAACGAGGGTGAGACATGAAAATCGTGGGTAACTTTATTGGCGGCAAAACCAGCCTCAGTGCCAGCAACCAGTCACTGCCGGTCTATAACCCGGCAACCGGCAAGGCAGATCGTGAAGTCACACAAAGCACCGGCGAAGAGGTGTTGGCGGCCATTGAAACGGCGCATCAGGCCTTCCCCGCCTGGGCCGCCACCACGCCGCTGCGCCGCGCCCGCATCATGTTCAACTTCAAAGCCCTGCTGGAGCAGCACCGTGACGAGCTGGCGGAACTGATTGTCAGTGAACACGGCAAGGTCTACTCCGACGCACTGGGCGAGCTGACCCGCGGGCTGGAAGTGGTCGAGTTTGCCTGCGGCATTCCACACCTGATCAAAGGTGAATACTCGCCGGATGTCGGCGGCGGTGTGGACAGCTTCTCCATGCAGCAACCGCTGGGGGTAGTGGCCGGCATCACGCCGTTCAACTTCCCGGCAATGGTGCCGATGTGGATGTTCCCGATCGCGCTGGCCTGCGGTAACACCTTTGTGCTGAAGCCACCGGCGCTGGTGCCGTCTGCGTCTGTGCGCATGGCGGAGTTGCTGAAAGAAGCGGGCCTGCCGGACGGCGTATTCAACGTGGTGCACTGTGCCAATGAGCATGCCGAACAACTCTATACCGACCCGCGCGTGCAGGCGGTGAGCTTTGTCGGCTCCTCTACGGTTGCGGAATATATCTATAAAACCGCCAGCGCCCACGGCAAACGTGTGCAGGCGTTCGGTGCGGCGAAAAACCACGCCATCATCATGCCGGATGCCGATCTGGATGCCACCGTGAATGCCCTGATGGGCGGCGCATTCGGCTCAGCCGGTGAGCGCTGTATGGCGCTGCCGATCGCCGTGGTCGTCGGTGACAGCACGGCAGACAAGCTGGTGGAAAAACTCAAACCGCTGATTGCCCAACTGCGGGTAGGCCCGGGCCTGCAACAGGGCGGTGAAGAAAATGAGATGGGGCCGCTGGTCTCCTCGGATCACCAGAAAAAGGTGCTGGGCTACATCGACAAAGGGGTGGAAGAGGGCGCGACGCTGGTAGCGGATGGCCGGAACTACAAGGTGGCGGGCGCGCCGGACGGCTACTTTGTGGGCGGCACGCTGTTCGACCACGTGACGCCGGAGATGGTTATCTACCGCGAGGAGATTTTCGGGCCGGTGCTGGGCATTGTGCGGGTGCCGGACTACCAGACCGCCATTGAGACCGTGAACGGCCATGAATTCGGCAACGGCAGCGCCATTTTCACCAGCAACGGCCGCTACGCGCGTGAGTTTGTCAGCAGCGTGCAGGCGGGGATGGTCGGCGTGAACGTGCCGGTACCGGTACCGATGGCTTTCCACAGCTTCGGCGGCTGGAAGCGTTCAGTGTTCGGCGCGCTGAACGTCCACGGCAGCGACGGCGTGCGCTTCTACACCCGCATGAAAACCGTCACCGCCCGTTGGCCGACCGGCCAGCAAACGGTCTCTGAATACAGTATGCCGACGCTGGGCTGATTTCACTGACAGTAAAGGAGAGACCGATGTCTTCACTGCTTTCCAAATGCCAGAAACCGGACGCGCAGGGGCGCGTCCAGCACGTGACCCCCGAGAATGCCGGCTGGGAGTATGTCGGGTTTGAGGTCTACCAACTCAACGCAGGCCAGTCGCTGACGCTGCAAAGTGACGGTAATGAACTCTGCCTGGTGCTGGTGGCCGGGCTGGCGTCCGTTTCGACCAGCCAGGCGGAGTTTCCGCATATCGGCAAACGTATGAGCCCATTCGAGCGGGTACCGCCCTATTCGGTCTATGTGCCGCACCATGAGACGGTGAACGTACTGGCAGAGAGTGACCTGGAGCTGGCGGTGTGCCGTTCACCTTCCTCGGGTTCGCTGCCGGCACGGCTGATTTCACCGGAAAAGGTCGGGGTGGAGCATCGCGGTAAGGGGCGTAACAAACGGCTGGTGCATAACATCCTGCCCGACAGCGAACCCGCCGACAGTTTGCTGGTGGTTGAGGTGTATACCGCCGAAGGGGATACCAGCTCCTACCCGAGCCACAAGCACGATGATAAAAACTCGCCGGATGAGACCTATCTGGAGGAATCCTATTATCACCGGCTCGACCCGGCGCAGGGGTTCTGTATGCAACGTGTCTACACCGATGACCGCTCGCTGGATGAGTGCATGGCGGTCTATAACGGGGACGTGGTGAAAGTGCCGCGCGGCTACCACCCGGTCGCCACCCTGGCGGGTTACGACAGTTATTACCTGAACGTCATGGCCGGCCCGGTACGGAAATGGAAATTCACCTGGGAAAAAGATCACGCCTGGATCAACAGCGATCAGTACCCTAAAGGGTGATCGCAGTGCCTGAGCGCGATCGTGTTTAACGCGTGATGATGACCCCATAAAAAACGGCCACCCCAGGGTGGCCGTTATGGTTTTTTAGCGGGTCAGTTCGCCGGTTTGCGCCCTATTTAGCGGGCTGGGCGTTGAGGGCGCTGACGGTGCCGTCACGGGCGTTGGTAAGGGCGAGGGAGACGGCGAGGGTCTGGGCGAGGCACATGGACGCGACCTGTGAGCGGAAGCCGTCTACCTGGGCTTCACGCACCACAAAACAGACGTCGCTGAAGGCGGCCAGCGGGCTGACCTGGCTGTCGGTGATCGCAATCTGCTGTGCGCCCTGTTTTGCGCCGAGCTGCACCAGATCCACCGCTTCCTGGGCATACGGCGAGTAGCTGATGGCAATCACCACATCTTTTGGCTTCACCATGCTGAGCTGCTCCGTGAACATGCCGCCCAGCCCGTCGATCAGGAAGGCGCGGCGCTCCAGGTGGCGCAGGGCGTAGGTGAGGTAAGAGGCCACACTGAAGGAGCGGCGCAGGCCAATCACATAGATGGTGTCGGCGTTGTTGAGCAGATCCACCGCTTTGTCGAGCTGTTCCGGGCTTATCTGCATCGCCAGTTGTTGCAACGCCTGCGCATTGACCATGGTAAACACGTTCAGGATCTCGGCGGGTTTTTCCGGTACGGCGTTCTCTTCGGTCGAGGTCTGGCGGAACAGACGGGCGCGCTCGGTATAGCTCACCGTCTCTTCCATCAGATGCTGGCGGAAAACCTGCTTCATTTCGTTAAAGCCGCTGAAACCAAAGGCATTGGCGAAGCGGATCAGGGTCGAGGGCGGCACGCTGGCCTGCGCGGCAATCGAGGCCACGGTGTCAAAGGCGATGCTGTTGCTGTTATCAAGAATATAGCGGGCCACCTGCTTCAGGCGCTTACTCAGCGTGTCGTAGCGACGGCGGATCTCATCCTGTAGCAAGGAGAGTTGGGTCGGGTTAGTCATGTCAGTGGCTCACAGATAAGACAGGGGATCAGGAAAACGAAACATGTTTTCATTGTGGCTAGTCTACCAGATGAATCGAAAATTTCATTTAATGTGGCCGATCCCCAGCTTTATTTCATCGGACCTTGAAAAGGCTCACAGATCGCTTAAAAAGTAACGCAGGGGCAGAGGCACAGGCCATAAAAAACGGCCCCCGCAGGAGCCGCTTCTGGCCGGTCACTGTTTCAGCGCGTCCGGCAGCGGGCGCACGTCCCGCCAGTAGCCAATCAGCGTCAGGTAATTCTGTTTCACCTGTCGGATCAGTGCGGCGTCATCCAGCTCGCCATGCAGCCATTGGCGTGAGGCCTGGCCGAAGATGGTGCGGCCCACGGCAAACCCTTTCACCCACGGCGCGGCGGCGGCCTGGGCGAAGCCCGCTTTCAGTTCCGCCTCCGGCGCGTCGAGGCCGAGAATCACCACCCCACGGCAGTGCGGGTCGTTGGCCTCAATCACCTCACTCACCTGTTTCCAGCCGGCCACCGAGAGCGGCGGCAGTTTCCACCAGTCCGGCTGAATACCAAGCTGATAAAAGCGCGTCACTGACTCGACATAAAAACGCTCATCTTTATCACGGCTGCTCTCCGGCAGAATCACCTCCAGCAACAGTTCGTGGCCGCTCTGGCAGCAGGCGCGCCAGACGTCAAGCAGCTGCGCCTCTTGTTCCTGACGCAGTGCCTCCGGGTCTTGCGGATGGTAGAACACCAGGCACTTCACCACATGCTCCAGCGGCCAGCTTACCAGCTGCGAGCCAAGGTTACCGTGTTCCAGCCGGAGCGGCCGTGAACCGGGCATTTCAATCGGGCGGCCGATCCACCAGCCCTGGCCGGTAATGGCATTCAGCGCCGGCTGGCCGTAGGTGGTATCCGCCAGAATGCCGCTGTTGTGGGCCAGCCCGGCCTCGGCGGCAGCCTCTTTGGCGGCCTGTAACAGCAGCTGTTTCAGCACCGGGATTTTCTGGTAACCGGCACCGGCCTCATCGGCCATCTCTTCCAGCTGCTTGCGGTGGTCAAAGGCGAACACACACAACTCCGGCCACGCCTGTTTGCGGGTGGTGACGCGGTGCAGATGGTTGAGGCGCACATCGCGATCCGGGCGTTTCACCTCGCGGTCACGCTTCAGATAATCGTCCAGCTCCTCTTTGGTCGGCATCGCCGGGGCGCAGCCGTGGCGCGACACCACCAGCGCGCCGCAGGCATTGGCATAGCGGCAGGCCTGATCCCAGCCTTCGTCATTCAGGTAACCGCGCAGTAAACCGGACATAAAGGCATCGCCTGCGCCCAGCACGTTCAGCACGTCAACCCGTACGCCTGAATGGAGTTTGACCTGATCCCAGCCTTCGGGGATCGCGCCCTCAAACACCGAGCAGCCTTGCGCGCCGCGCTTGCACACCAGCGTGGCCTGGCTGTGGCGGCGCACATTGGCCAGCGCCGTCAGGGTATCGGTGCTGCCGCCGGCGATATGAAACTCCTCTTCGGTGCCGACAATCAGGTCGAATTTGTCCAGCACCTGCTGTAACTGGCGGGTCACCGGCCCGGATTCAATGAAACGCGTTTCACCGTCGCCCAGTGAGGTCAGCCCCCAGAGTACCGGGCGGTAGTCGATGTCCAGTGCGGTACGTAGCCCGTGCTTACGGGCGTAATCCAGCGCTTTCAGCACCGCGGCGCGGGTATCCGGGTGGGAAAGGTGGGTACCGGTCACGGCCACGGCGCGGGCAGAGGCAATGTAGCTCTCGTCAATATCGTCCGGTACCAGCCCCATGTCGGCGCAGTTATCGCGGTAGAAAATCAGCGGGAAGGTCTCTTCATCTTTGATGCCGAGCATCACCAGTCCGGTCAGGCGCTGCGTGTCGGTGATCAGGTATTGCGTGTCTACGCCTGCGCGCTGTAACTCCTCCCGCAGGAAGCGGCCGTTATGTTCATCACCGACGCGCGCCAGCATGGCGGACTTCAGCCCCTGGATGGCCGTGCCGTAGGCCACATTGCCGGATGAACCGCCGAGATACTTGGAAAAGGTGCTCATATCTTCCAGCCGGGCACCAATCTGCTGACCGTAAAGGTCAACCGCGATGCGGCCAATACAGATGACATCCAGCTGTTTTGGGTGTGTCGCCATACCAGATTCCTTCTTGAAAGGGAGTGAAGAAGCATTTTTCCGCAGTATGAGGAATAAAAATTTCAAATACAAGAATGAATGAAATTGAAAAACCAAAATTGTGAGTGCGGTTAAACAACCGGCACTCCTGCCCTGTTGTTACCCGGGTATATCGCCGCCAAAGCCGCGCCACAGCCCGTGCGGCGGGGCAGGGCGCGGAGGTGTGCGCCAGCTCACACTACGCGCTGAAGGGGGAAGACCCTGGCGCTAACCTGTTGAATTGTCATGCATGGGTAAAAACCGCGTGACAGAAAGGTGAATGGACGTTTTGTTTCATTTTTTGATCTCTCTCGCAAAATGAAATGTTTCTTCTGGAATGGGATTTTGTGGAAAAAAAATTTGTTTATAATCCCTCCACGTTTCACCCCACCGGGCTGAAAAGGTAGCCGGAACACGGCCCGATGCCACCGGACAATGCAAACAGGAAGGGTATAACAATGGCTAAGACGAGACTCACGATGGCGCAGGCGCTGGTTAAGTTCCTGGATAACCAATATGTCCTGGTGGATGGGGCGGAACACAAATTCGTCAAAGGGATTTTTGCCATTTTCGGCCACGGCAACGTGCTGGGGCTGGGACAGGCGCTGGAGCAGGATCGCGGCGCGCTGGTGGTGCATCAGGGGCGTAACGAGCAGGGCATGGCCCATGCGGCCATTGGCTATGCCAAACAGAAACTGCGCCGTGAAATCTACGCCTGCAGCACCTCGGTGGGGCCGGGGTCAGCCAATATGGTGACGGCCGCCGCCACCGCCACGGCCAACCGGATCCCGCTGCTGCTGCTGCCGGGGGATGTGTTCGCCACCCGCCAGCCCGACCCGGTGTTGCAACAGATTGAGCAGTCGCACGATCTCAGCATCAGCACCAATGACGCCTTCCGCGCCGTGAGCAAATACTGGGATCGCATTTCACGGCCGGAGCAGCTGATGAGCGCCTGCATCAATGCGATGCGCGTCCTGACTGACCCGGCGGAAACCGGCGCGGTCACGCTCTCCCTGCCGCAGGATGTGCAGGGCGAAGCCTATGACTACCCGGATTACTTCTTCCAGAAACGCGTACACCGTATGGATCGCCGCCTGCCGACCGAAGGCATGATGCAGGATGCGCTCACCCTGCTGGCCGGTAAGCGCAAGCCGCTGATTGTGTGCGGCGGCGGGGTGAAATATGGTGCGGCCGCGGCGGCGCTGCAACAGTTTGCCGAACGCTTCAACATTCCGTTTGCGGAAACCCAGGCGGGCAAGGGCGCGATCCTCTCTGAGCATACGCTGAACCTCGGCGGCATCGGCGAGACCGGCAGCCTGGCGGCCAATACGCTGGCCAAAGAAGCCGATCTGGTGATTGGCATCGGCACCCGTTACACCGACTTCACCACCTCCTCGAAATGGATTTTCCAGAACCCGGAGGTGGCCTTCCTTAACATCAACGTCAGTGCCTTTGATGCCGGCAAACTCGACGGCGTGCAACTCCTGGCGGATGCCCGCGAAGCGCTCGATGCCCTGACGCCCCGGCTGGCCGCGACGGACTACCGCGCCGCCTGGGGCGATGCCATTCGTAAGGCGCGTGAAAGCCTCTACCGTGAAGTGGACCGGGTCTATCAGGTGGAGTACAGCGGCGAGGAATTTGTGCCGGAAATCGACGATCATCTCGACCGTAAAAAGGTATTCGCCGAATTTATTGAACAGACCCACTCCGTGCTCACGCAGAGCAAAGTGCTCGGCACGCTGAATGAATGTTTGCCGCAGGACGCGGTGATCGTGGCTGCTTCCGGCAGTTTGCCGGGCGATTTGCAGCGCGTCTGGCGCACCACCGGCGTCAATGGCTACCACGTGGAATATGGCTACTCCTGCATGGGTTATGAGGTGAATGCCTCGCTGGGCGTCAAGCTGGCCGAGCCGGAGCGAGAGGTGTACACCCTGCTGGGCGACGGCTCATTCATGATGCTGCATTCCGAGCTGGTCACCTCAATTCAGGAAGGCTGCAAAATCAACGTGGTACTGCTCGACAACATGACCAACGGCTGCATCAACAATTTGCAGATGGAGCACGGTATGGACAGCTTCAGCACCGAGTTCCGCTTCCGTGACCATGAAACCAATACCCTGACCGGCGGCTTCGTGCCGGTGGACTTCGCCATGCTGGCGCAGGCTTACGGCTGCAAAACCTACCGCGTCACCACCTATGCGCAGTTGCGCGACGCGCTGGAGGATGCGCGCAAACAGACCGTTTCCACGCTGATCGACATTAAAGTGCTGCCGAAAACCATGGTGCACAAATACTTCAGCTGGTGGCGGGTGGGCGGCGCGCAGGTCTCTGAGAGCAGCCGTATCCGGCAGGTGGCCGATAGGCTGAATGAAAATATTGATAAGGCACGCGACTACTGAGCCGGCGGGCGGCCCCGGCTGCCCGGATCTACCGCGTCACCCCTTTTATACCCTTAAGCGCAATTAAGCCGTATGCGATGAAGAAAACGTATGCGGGCGGGCAGCCCGTGACCTGAATCCAGAGGAGTTTCCATTATGTCATTGAATATTGGCGTTATCGGCACCGGCGCGATTGGCCAGGAACATATCCGCCGTTGCAGCAAAGTGCTTCAGGGTGGGCGCGTCGTGGCCGTCAACGATATCAATGCTGAGCATGCGGCGAAGGTGGTGATCAATCAGCGCCTGGAGGCCAAAGTCTATGAAAACGGGCATGACCTGATCAACGCACCGGAAGTGGATGCGATTCTGGTCACCTCCTGGGGGCCGAGCCACGAAGAATTTGTGCTTTCTGCCATTCAGGCGGGTAAGCCGGTGTTCTGTGAGAAGCCGCTGGCGGTGACGGCCGAAGGCTGCAAGCGCATCGTGGAAGCGGAGGCGCGTCACGGCAAGCGCCTGGTGCAGGTTGGCTTTATGCGCCCGTATGACCGCGGCTACCGTGCGCTGAAAGCGGTGATCGGCAGCGGCCAGATTGGTGAGCCGCTGATGCTGCACTGCGCGCACCGTAACCCGGAAGTGGGCGACAGCTACACCACCGACATGGCCATCACCGACACGCTGATCCATGAGATTGATGTGCTGCGCTGGCTGCTGGATGATGACTACGTCTCCGTGCAGGTGGTGTTCCCGCGCAAAACCTCCAATGCCTTCAGCCACCTGAAAGATCCGCAAATTGTGCTGTTCGAAACGTCGAAAGGCACACGGATTGACGTTGAGATCTTCGTGAACTGCCGTTACGGCTATGACATCCAGTGCGAGGTGGTGGGCGAAACCGGCATCGCGCGCCTGCCGGAGCCCGCTTCCGTGCAGCTGCGCAGCGAAGCGAAACTCTCCACCTCCATCCTCACCGACTGGAAACAACGCTTCATTGACGCCTATGACGTCGAATTGCAGGGCTTTATCAACGACGTGCTGGCCGGGCAGCTGACCGGGCCATCCGCCTGGGATGGTTACGCCGCCGCCGTCACTGCCGATGCCTGTGTTGCTGCCCAGCTGAGCGGCGAGATCGTGCCGGTGGCGCTGCCGCCACGCCCGGCTTTCTACGACCAGCCGGCAGGCTGACCTCTTTTTGCCGGGCTGCGGCCCGGCTGCTGTAACACTGACTTAGGGAGACACCATGAAAATCGCGTTTGATGTCGACGTCATCAAGGACATGGGCATTACCAGGATGGTCCATCAGGTGGCGGAGTGGGGCTACAAATACATCGAGCAGTCGCCGCACCCGCAGATCAACCCGTTCTACAAGCACCCGAAAGCCAGCCGTGAGGTGATCACAGAATACCGCAATGCGCTGAAGGCGACCGGCGTCGAGATCTCGTCGTTTATCGTGGTGTACCGCTGGTCCGGCCCCGGTGAGGATCGCCGCGTGGCCGCGGTGAAGAACTGGAAACGCATGATTGAGATCGCCGTCGAGATGGGCGTGCAGGTGATTAACACCGAGCTGGCCGGTAACCCGAACGAACCGGAGATCTGCGAGGAGCTGTGGTACAAGTCCATGGAGGAGCTGCTGCCGATCATCGAACGTGAAGGCATCCGCATGGAGATCCAGTCCCACCCGTGGGATTTCTGCGAGCTGAACAATGAAACCTGCGATCTGGTGAAGTCCCTGCGTAGTGACAACGTGAAATACCTCTACAGCGTGCCGCACACTTTCTTCTATGACAAAGGCGTCGGCGACGTGGCGAACATGCTGCGTTATGCCGGGGACGATCTCTCCCATGTGCTGATCGCTGACACCCATAACCACACCAAACATTGCCGTTACATCGTCAATCCGCCGGGTGTGGACGCGGCGGTACACCAACACGTCGGCATCGGCGAAGGGGAAGTGGACTTCGAAACGCTGTTCAACACCCTGCGCGAGATGGATTTCGCCAATAAAACCTTCAAGGTGGGCGGCGAGCCAATTATTGCGGCGTCACTGTTTGGTTACCCGGAAAAAATGAAGTATCAGGCTGTCGAGACCCGCGAGCGCATCGAGCGGGAACTGTTGGTCAAATAACGTTTTCCTGCCTGCGGGCAGGCGAGGCTTACCCATGAACAAAGACAACATCAAACTGGCGATCGCGCCGATTGGCTGGACCAACGACGACATGCCGGATCTGGGCAGTGAAAATACCTTCCAGCAGTGCGTCAGTGAAATGGCGCTGGCCGGGTTTACCGGCAGCGAGGTGGGCAGCAAATACCCGCGTGATACCGCGCTGCTGAAACGGATGCTGGACGCGCGCGGCATCCGCATCTGCAACGCCTGGTTCAGCACCTTTTTCGCCGATGGCCTGAAGGAAAAGACCATCGACGAATTCGTCAACCACATGAATTTCCTGCATGAGATGGGCGCAAAGGTGATTGGTTGCTCGGAGCAGAGCAAGAGCATCCAATGCACCACCAAAGCGGTGTTTGATGAGAAGCCGCACTTTACCGACGAAGAGTGGCAGCGGGTAGCAGACGGGTATAACCAGCTGGCGAAGATTGCCGCTGAAAAAGGGATGCAGGTCTGCCTGCATCACCATATGGGCACCGCCATCCAGACTCCGGCCGAGATTGACCGCTTTATGGCGCTGGTGAATGACGATGTGTATCTGCTGTTTGATACCGGCCACCTCTACTATTCCGAAGGCTCACAGCAGGTGATGATGGCAGTGCTGGAAAAACACCTGCCGCGCATCAACCATATCCACCTGAAAGATGTGCGCGATGAGAAGGTCGCTGACGTGCGTGCGCATCGCCGCAGCTTCCTGGACGGCGTGCGCATGGGCACCTTTACGGTGCCGGGCGACGGGGTGATCGACTTCCGCCCGGTGTTCACATTGCTGGACCAGCGCGGCTACAAAGGCTGGATGGTGGTCGAGGCGGAGCAAGACCCGGCGCTGGCCAACCCGTTTGAGTACGCCGTCAAAGCGCGCAACTACATCCGGGAAGTGGCCGGGTTGTAGGGCGGGCCGGCAGGCAAAAGATGTGCATTAAAAAAGCCACCCCGTTAACGGGGGGCTTTTTGCATTCTACTGCGAAAATTGCCCATCATGGCGGCATAATTCATAAAGGTGAGGACATGTTGCTTTTCAGCCTGCCCATATGGTGCGCGTCTACCAGCACGCCATCGCGCATGGCAAATTGCGGGCTGGTGCCTTCAATTTCAAAGCCAAACTTACGGTAAAGCGCCAGCGCCGCGTGGTTGTCAGTGTAGACCGTCAGCTCCATGCGCCGGACGCCGAGCCAGTTATCGCAGAGATCGACCGCTGCACCCAGCAACTTACTGCCGACGCCATGCCCCTGATACTCCGCCGACACGCCCATGCCGAATGTCGCCACATGGCGGCGGCGCGGCGTCGGGTTATGGCTCAGCATCAGTTGCCCGGCGAGGGTGCCGTCCAGCAGCGCGACCAGGTTGCAGGTATCCGGGGCAGGGTTTTTCAGGCGCTCTTCCCAGCGGGCAACCGGTGCATAGGGAAGTTGCAACGTATCACGATACAGCGGCGGTTCGCTGTAAAGGCGGTGCAGGGCAGCGGCATCTTCCGGGATGGCGTGGCGGATGGTGATCTCCATAACAGGCTCCTTGTTGGGTGCGTGGCAATAACCCTTTAAATTATCGGCTTTATTTTCCGGGTCAAGGCAAAATTTGCGCAAAAAAGAGCTTTACAGATACGAATGATAATGATTATTATTGTCATGCGTTCCGGGGAGACCGCACTGACATGCTGAGGTTTCCCTGCGAAGGCACGACATTGCTCACATTGCTTCCAGTATTATTTTAAGCCAGCTCGGGTGCTGGCTTTTTTTTTGCCTGCCCCCTCTCCTTTCGCCCAATTTCCCTGCGCAAATCGCGCCAAGTCATTCACTTTTTTTGACCAGAGGCGTTAAGTTTTTGCGCTTTCATATTCCCCGCCCGTCGCTAGACTAAGTGAAAACATTGAGGAGAATTGAACATGATCTACTTACGCAAAGCACAAGATCGCGGGCATGCCAATCACGGTTGGCTGGAGAGCTGGCACACCTTCTCATTCGCGAATTATCACGATCCCAGCTTTATGGGCTTCTCCGCCCTGCGGGTGATTAATGAAGATGTGATCGATGCCGGGCAGGGGTTTGGTGCCCACCCGCATAAAGACATGGAAATCCTGACCTACGTGCTCTCCGGCACTGTGGAGCATCAGGACAGCATGGGCAACAAAGAGCAGATCCACGCGGGTGAGTTCCAGATTATGAGCGCCGGTACCGGGGTGAAACACTCGGAGTACAACGGCCGCGACGATGCGCCGCTGCACCTCTACCAGATCTGGATCATTCCGGACACCCAGGGCCTGCCGCCGCGCTATGAGCAGCGGATGTTTGACGCCCCGCAGGGCCGCCAGCTGGTGCTGTCGCCGGATGCGCGTGACGGCTCGCTGAAAGTGTTCCAGGACATGACGCTGTGGCGCTGGGCACTGAAACAGGATGAGCAAAACCGCTACGCAATCGAAAACGGCCGCCGCATCTGGATTCAGGTGGTGCGCGGTGCGGTGACGGTCAACGGCCAGCCGGCCGGGAAAAGTGACGCGTTCGCCGTCTGGGATGAACAGGATCTCGACATCCGCGCCACAGAAGAGAGTGAAGTGCTGCTGTTTGACCTGCCGCCGGTGTAAACCACGCGGCTCACCAGCGGTAAGAGGGGAAGGGCGATGCGTAGGCATCGCCCTTTTTTATTGCCTTAAAGAGAGGTGCCCGGGACGGGTGAGCTGACTTAATCGTTGTGCCGCCGCACAGAATGCTAAGAGCCGACTAAACTAAGACTATGACAGGGTTACCATTACTGACTGGCGAGAACGACAATAAGGAGATAAGCGTTTATGTTGATGACATTTGCCGTAATGAGCTGGGTCTGTAGCCTGATTACCGGCGGCTGCATTGTGAACTGGAAAAATAAGCAAAACTCCGACAGCCGGATCGCGATGATTGTGTCCGTCGCCGTGACGGTGATTATCTGTGGGATCTATCTGGTGGTGTTGATGAAGTACTGATGCCCCCGGCATCTGCCTCCCTTTGCGCGCTGACCGGCGCGCATGTTGCCCTGCCGTTAGCCTGCTGCCCGTGGCCTGGCTGAATTTTCAGCGCAATCCGTGAAGCACTTCACAATGGTAATAGGGTATTTAGCAGAAGTTTGAAAGCGCTCCCAAATTCCCGGTGTGATGATGGAAACCGGTTTCCATGTCTGTTTCAAATAGAACCCGGCCCAGAGGCCGTGGCTGGAATATGGCATGCAGCATAGCGGTAACATGCCCGATTCTTCTTTTTGGACGATTGAACGGGGTAGGGTTATGAGCAGCTTATATCAGGCGATGGTGGAGGTAATTGAGCAAAAAATTACCCCCCTGGCCGGTGCACTGGGTCAGCAAAAATACATTATCGCCATCCGCGACGGCTTCACCTCGGCGCTGCCGTTTATGATCATCGGCTCGTTTATGCTGGTGTTTATCTTCCCGCCGTTTGCCGCCGACACCACGCTCGGCTTCGCCCGCGCCTGGCTGGACTTCTCGCTGCGCTACCGCGAACAGCTGATGCTGCCGTTTAACCTCAGCATGGGGGTGATGACCTTCTTTATCGCCGTCGGCATCGGCTCCAGCCTCGGCAAACAGTACCAGCTCGACCCGATCATGACCGGGCTGCTGGCGCTCAGCGGCTTTTTGCTGGTGGCCGCGCCCTACCATGACGGCCACATTTCCACGCAATACTTCTCCGGCCAGGGCATTTTTACCGCCATCCTGACCGGCATCTACTGCACCGAGGTTTACCACTTCCTGAAGCGACGCAACATCACCATCCGCCTGCCGAAAGAGGTGCCGACCGGCGTGGCCCGATCGTTTGAGATCTTGATCCCGGTGATCGTGATCGTCGCCACGCTGCACCCGCTTAACCTGCTGATCGAATCCACCACCGGCATGATCATCCCGGAAGCAATTATGCACCTCTTGGCCCCGCTGGTGTCTGCATCAGACTCCCTGCCGGCGATTCTGATTTCGGTGCTGATCTGCCAGATCCTGTGGTTTGCCGGTATCCATGGCGCGCTGATTGTCACCGGCATCATGAACCCGTTCTGGATGACCAACCTGGCGCTGAACCAGAGCGCGCTCTCCGCCGGCGGCGCACTGCCGCACATCTATCTGCAGGGCTTCTGGGACCACTACCTGCTGATTGGCGGCGTCGGCTCTACCCTGCCGCTGGCGTTCCTGCTGCTGCGCAGCCGGGCGGTGCACCTGCGCACCATCGGCAAAATGGGCGTGGTGCCGAGCTTCTTCAACATCAACGAACCGATCCTGTTCGGCACGCCGATTATCATGAACCCGGTGCTGTTCCTGCCGTTCATCCTGGTGCCGATGCTGAACGCCACCTTCGCCTACATCGCCACCAAACTCGGCTGGGTGGCGCAGGTGGTGTCGCTGACGCCATGGACCACCCCGGCGCCGATCGGTGCCTCCTGGGCGGCCAACTGGGCCTTCAGCCCGGTGATTATGTGCCTGTTCTGCATGGTGCTTTCCGCCGTGATGTACTACCCGTTCCTGAAAGCCTACGAGCGCACCCTGTTGCGTCAGGAGCAGGAAAACGCCCAACAGGAACGCGCCGGTGTCGCGGTCAGCCAATGATTCCGGCTTTTGCCGTTAACGTAACGTGAGGGACAACATGCACTATCAGTTTCCGGATAATTTTTGGTGGGGCAGCGCCAGCTCGGCACCGCAAACCGAGGGCGACAGCCTGAACTTCGGCAAAAGCGAAACCATCTGGGATCGCTGGTTCCGCGAGCAGCCGGGGCGTTTTCACCAACAGGTCGGCCCGCAGAATACTTCAACCTTCTACCAGCACTGGCGTGGGGACATCGCGCTGTTAAAGCGCACCGGGCATAACAGTTTCCGCACCTCGATCTCCTGGGCACGGCTGCTGCCGAACGGGCGCGGCGAGCCTAACCCGCAGGCGGTGGCGTTCTATAACCAGGTGATTGATGAGCTGCTGGCGCAGGGCATCACGCCGTTTATCAACCTGTTCCACTTCGACATGCCGATGTGCATGCAGGAGGAGGGCGGCTGGGAGAGCCGGGAAGTGGTGGCCGCCTACGCCGACTACGCCGACACCTGTTTTGCGCTGTTCGGTGACCGCGTGGCGCACTGGTTTACCTTTAATGAGCCGGTGGTGCCGGTTGAGGGCGGTTACCTCTATGACTTCCACTACCCGAACGTGGTGGATTTCAAACGTGCCGCCACCGTCGCTTACCACACCATGCTGGCCCATGCGGAGGCGGTGCGCCGCTTCCGCCATTGGCAGCAACAGCCGCAGGCCCATCCGGACACGCAAATCGGCATCATCCTCAACCTGACGCCCTCCTACCCGCGTTCACAAAACCCGGCGGACGTGAAGGCGGCGCATATTGCCGATCTGATCTTCAACCGTAGCTTCCTCGACCCGGCGCTGCGCGGCCACTACCCGGACGATCTGGTGGCGCTGCTGAAAGAGCATGGCCAGTTACCGGCATGCCGCGACGGTGACCGCGAGCTGCTGGCCGAAGGCGTGGTGGATCTGCTCGGTATCAACTACTACCAGCCGCGCCGCATTAAATGCCGTGACAGCCTGGTCAACCCGGACAGCCCGTTTATGCCGGAGTGGTTCTTTGAGAGCTACGAGATGCCGGGGCGCAAGATGAACCTGTACCGTGGCTGGGAAATCTACGAACCGGGCATTTATGACATCCTGACCAACCTGCGGGAAAACTACGGCAACCCGCGCTGTTTTATCTCTGAAAACGGCATGGGGGTGGAGAACGAGCAGCGCTTCCTGCAACAGGGGCAGATTCAGGATGACTACCGGATTGAATTCGTGCGCGAGCACCTGATCTGGCTGCATCGCGGTATTCAGGAGGGCAGCCGCTGCCTTGGCTACCACATGTGGACGTTTATCGATAACTGGTCCTGGTGCAACGCATACAAAAACCGCTACGGCCTGGTGCAGCTTGACCTGGCCAGCCAGCAGCGCACCGTGAAAAAGAGCGGGGAATGGTTTGCTGCCACCGCCGCTGATAATGGGTTTACCACGAACGACAATGGGTTTACCGCCAACGACAACACATCTAAGGGAGAGGCATCATGAGAGATCTGGAAACCACCGTCATGGAAATCATCGTCAACGCCGGGCAGACGCGCAGCCTCTGTTTCGAGGCGCTGTACGCCGCGCGCGAGGGCAATTTTGAGCAGGCGCAGGCGCTGCTGAAAGAGGCCGACACCTATGCCCATGCCGCGCACCGGGTGCAGACCCAGCTGATCGAAGAGGATGCGGGGGAGGGTAAAACGCCGATGACGCTGATTATGGTGCATGCGCAGGATCACCTGATGAATGCTATTCTGGCGCGCGAACTGATCGAAGAGATGGTCAGGCTTTATCAGCGCTGACCTCCGGCGCGGGCGCGGCCCGCGTCAGGGGGCCGCAAAGGGGAACAGGCTATGGCCAATATCAATGATGTGTCACGGCTGGCGCAGGTTTCAAAGGCCACGGTGTCCCGGGTGCTGAGCGGCAGCCGGGGCGTGCGGCAGGAGAGCCGCGAGGCGGTATTACGGGCCGTCGAGATCCTCGGCTACCAGCCGAACGCGATTGCCCAGTCACTCACCAGCCAGTCTACCGGTTGCGTCGGGGTCATTTGTGCCACGGAGCATATGCAGCAGGGCACCGGCTACCTCTACGCGCTGGAGGGGCAGTTGCGCCGCCATAACAAACACCTGCTGTTGCGGTTCGCCAATGATCCCGAGGGCGTAGCCCACGCGGTGCGTGAACTGGGGCGCGGGCTGTGTGATGCGATGGTGGTGACCGGCGCACGCTTCACGCTGCCGCCGCTGCCGGAAAGCGTGCTGCTGCTTGATTGCCTGGCCCCGGCTGCGGCCAACAGCATCGGCGTGGACCACCGCTTCGCCGCTGAAACTGCCACCCGCTACCTGGTGGCGCAGGGGCGGCGCAACATTGCCCTGCTCAACTACCCGGCGGGGGACGCCGCCGAAAACACCCTGCTCGGCTACCGGCAGGCGCTGGAAAGCCACCTGATCCCTTACCATCGCCAGCGGTTATTGACAGCGGGCGAACCGGTGGCGGCAGCGCTGGCGACGCTGCTCAGACAGGATCCGGGCTGCAATGCGCTGCTGGTCACGGACGACCATCAGGGGCGTGAGGCGATAGCCGCGCTGGCCGCGCTGCAACGCACGGTGCCGCAACAGATGATGGTGTTCAGCCTCGACGGTTCGCAAACGCTGCCCGGTGCCGAACCGCTGCCCGCCATTACCTATTCGCTGGACACCCTGGCGCGGCAGGTGGTGGAGCGGCTGGCCGGTGGCGGCAACAGCGGCCCGCTACGCGGCCGGTTGATCACCCCCTGAGCGCCCGGCGCGCAATATCACCGGGGCATTTTTTTTGCTACACTAACGCCCCGCTCACCCTTTCTTAGCGCGTTGATAATGAAGAAAAAAAGGCCAGTGCTTCAGGATGTTGCCGACCGCGTCGGCGTCACCAAAATGACGGTGAGCCGTTTCCTGCGTAACCCGGAACAGGTTTCTGAGGTATTACAGGCAAAAATCTCGGCCGCGCTGGATGAGCTGGGCTACATTCCCAACCGCGCGCCGGATATTCTCTCCAACGCCAAAAGCCGCGCCATCGGCGTGTTACTGCCCTCCCTGACCAACCAGGTGTTTGCCGAAGTGTTGCGCGGGATTGAGAGCGTAACGGATGCGCACGGCTACCAGACCATGCTGGCGCACTACGGTTACCATCAGCAGCGTGAAGAACAGCGGCTGACCTCGCTGCTCTCTTACAATATCGACGGGCTGATCCTCTCGGAGCGCCAGCACACGCCACGCACGCTGAAGATGATTGAGGTGGCGGGCATTCCGGTGGTCGAGCTGATGGATTGCGTGTCGCCCTGTCTGGATCTGGCGGTGGGGTTCAATAACTTTGAGGCGGCGCGCCAGATGACGCAGCAGATCATCGCCCGCGGCCACCGTCACGTGGTCTATTTCGGTGCGCGGCAGGATGAGCGGACGCTGATCAAATTCCAGGGCTATGAGCAGGCGATGCGTGAGTCGGGGTTACAGCCCGCCAGCGTGATGACGTCGCGTTCGTCATCTTACTCGGCCGGTGGCGAGCTGTTGCGCCAGGCACAGCAGCAGTACCCGGACATCGACAGCATCTTCTGTACCAATGACGATCTGGCGGTCGGCGCGGTGTTTGAGTGCCAGCGGCAGGGGTTGCGCATCCCGCAGGATATGGCGGTGGCGGGGTTCCACGGCCATGACATCGGCCAGTCAATGGAGCCGCGGCTGGCCAGCGTGCTGACGCCGCGTGAGAAGATGGGGCAGATCGGGGCAGAACGTTTGCTGGCGCGCTTGCGCGGTGAAAGCGTGACGCCGCGGATGATCGACGTCGGCTTTACGCTCTCACCGGGCGGCAGCATCTGACCCGCCCGGCGGGGGCGGGCCAGCGCTGATCGGTGTATTAACGCTGGTAATCTTTCAGCGCCTCAACGCAGCGGCGCACCACTTCCTCAATATCCGCCCCGTCGATATCCACAAACAGCACATCTTTCTCATCCGCGCCCGGCTCTTCCAGCGCAGCGAACTGCGTTTTCAGCAGGTCGGTCGGCATAAAGTGGCCGCTGCGCGCCTTCATGCGTTGCAGAATGACGTCATAGCTGCCTTTGAGATAGAGAAACACCATCTTGTCATTGCCTTCGCGCAGCGCATCGCGGTAGCGGCGCTTCAGGGCGGAGCAGACGATAATGCCGTTCTCATTTTTATGGGCCAGGCTGTAGGCGGCATCGCTCAGGCGAACCAGCCAGGGCGCGCGGTCCTCATCATTCAGCGGCGTGCCGCTGCCCATTTTGTCGATGTTGGCGCGCGGGTGCAGATCGTCGCCATCGATGAATTTGGCCTTGATGAGGCCGGCAACGCGGGCGCCGACGGTGGTCTTACCGCTGCCTGAAACGCCCATCAGGATAATGCTATGTCCTGCCATAAGTTTGATCTCTATCTCAAAATGCGAATTTCGCCAGTGACTCGGGTTCCGTATCTTAGCATGTTACCGGTATCATGATACCGGTAACAAGGGGAGATGTGACTACTATCACAGGATAGAACACTCTCCTCTTTTCACATTTACATAACAGAAAGAAACGATTATTTACGCGTAACCCGTGTACTGAACCCTGCACCGTTTCGCCTCGCCGGCAAACGTCTTACTGAAAACGAACGCGCCCCGTAATGCGGGGAGAATGCGGTAAAAAGGTGGAAAACATTATGCCCTTAGTCATCGTCGCGATTGGCGTCGTCCTGTTGCTGATATTAATGATCAAACTGAAATTAAACGGCTTTATCTCGCTGATCCTGGTCGCACTGGCGGTGGGCATCATGCAGGGCATGCCGGTGGATAAAGTGATCACCGCGATTAAAACCGGGGTGGGCGGCACGCTCGGCAGCCTGGCGCTGATCATGGGCTTCGGTGCCATGCTCGGGAAATTGCTGGCCGATTGCGGCGGCGCGCAGCGCATCGCCACCACCTTAATCAACAAGTTTGGCCGTGACTACATCCAGTGGGCGGTGGTGCTCACCGGCTTCACCGTCGGCTTCGCGCTGTTCTACGAAGTGGGCTTTGTGCTGCTGCTGCCGCTGGTGTTTACCATCGCGGCGTCAGCGCGCATTCCGCTGCTGTATGTCGGCGTGCCGATGGCCGCCGCGCTCTCCGTGACCCACGGCTTCCTGCCGCCGCACCCCGGCCCGACGGCGATTGCCACCCTGTTCCACGCGGACATGGGCAAAACCCTGCTCTACGGTGCGCTGCTCGGCATCCCGACCGTGATCCTGGCCGGGCCGGTCTATGCCCGCTTCCTGAAAGGCATCGACAAGCCGGTCCCGCAGGGGATGTACAACCCGAAAGAGTTTACCGAAGCGGAGATGCCGAGTTTTGGCGTCAGTGTCGCGACCTCGCTGGTGCCGGTGATCCTGATGGCGGCGCGCGCCGTGGCGGAGATGGTGCTGCCGAAGGGCCACGCGCTGCTGCCGTATGCGGAGTTCTTTGGTGACCCGGTAATGGCGACGCTTATCGCCGTGCTGATCGGTATCTTCACCTTTGGCCTGAACCGTGGCCGCCCGATGGAGGATGTGATGCAGACCCTCACCGACTCCATCAAACTGATCGCCATGATGTTGCTGATTATCGGCGGCGGCGGGGCGTTCAAACAGGTGCTGGTAGAGAGCGGCGTGGACAAATACATCGCCGCGATGATGACCGGCACCAACGTGTCACCGCTGGTGATGGCGTGGTCAATTGCGGCAGTGCTGCGCATCGCGCTGGGTTCTGCCACCGTGGCGGCGATTACCGCCGGGGGCATTGCCGCACCGTTGATCGCCACTACCGGCGTCAGCCCGGAACTGATGGTGATCGCCGTCGGCTCCGGCAGCGTCATCTTCTCCCACGTGAATGACCCGGGCTTCTGGCTGTTCAAGGAGTACTTCAACCTGACGATTGTCGAGACGATGAAATCCTGGTCAGTGCTGGAGACCATTATCTCCCTGTGCGGGCTGGGCGGCTGCCTGCTGCTGTCGATGGTGGTGTAACGCAGGGGTAAGATAAAAAACACAACGGGAAAAGCGGGCATTTGCCCGCTTTTTTTACATCTGAATAAACCCATTTGATCATTAGCTTTGTATATCATTAACAATGATATTTTAAATATCGTTAAACTTGATTTAACTGGTAATAAATAACCTTGTATATAATTGATTCCCGTCTGTTAATGCCTTGCTATAAAGAAATGACCCTGTTTGCTTTCTGCGCGTAATCTAAATATATTCCTGATCCCGTTAACACGCTAACCATAAGCATTGAAACTTACACACCAGGGAAGTCCATATGAAAAAAATAACGCTATTAACCAGCGTAACATTTGCCGCGCTTTGCATGGCATCAACAGGGTACGCCGCCAATACGGGGAAAGTGAATTTCTCCGGGAAAATTATCGCGCCGCCCTGTGAAGTCGACGCCGCAAATACCGTCACCAATGTGCCGGCATTCAGCAGCGTGGGGGCCAATACCTTTAATGACCAAATCGGCGTTGAAGGTAATGAAAGCCGTGACTTTGATATTGTCCTGAAAAATTGCCCGACGGATACCAGCGTTAATATCGGGTTCAATGGCCCGACGGACGGCGCGGATACCACGCTGGCGGTGGATGAAAGCAGCGCCGGTAAAGGCGTTGGGGTGGTGGTTTATCATAAAGGCAGCACCGATAAAGTGAAATTCGACGCCTCAATCGATGCAAACCACAATAAAACATTGGCAGCCACCGGGGATTCTACTTTCTCGTATACCGCGAAATTAATTTCCACCAAAAATACCCGCGACATGACCAATGGTGATTTTACCGCCGCTGCGGATTTCACGATTTATTACCCTTGATTAACCCGCCGGAGCAGGGGGGCGTCCCCCTGCTTTCGCTTCACTGTGAGTAAGCATAATGAAAACCCGATTAATCGCGTTATTACTGCCGCTGATGCTGGCCGTATCAGGCGCGGCAAGCGCCGGGGTGGTCGTGGGCGCAACCCGCGTTATCTATAATGCCGATCAACAGGAAGTGCAGCTGCCGGTTAAAAATAACGATCGTGAGAGCAGCCACCTGGTGCAGTCCTGGGTCAGTCACCTTGACGATCAAGGCAAACCCGATTTTATTGTGACCCCGCCGCTGTTTAAGCTGGGGGCGCAGCGTGAAATGCTGCTGCATTTTATCTATACCGGTTCGGCTGCCGGCTTGCCGCAGGATCGGGAATCGGTATTCTGGGCGAATATTAAATCCATTGCCGCGACGCCGGATGAATTAAAAGACAAAAGCAAATTACAGATTGCGGCAAAAACCCGCATCAAACTCTTTTACCGCCCTGCGTCACTGACCAATAAAAGCGCGCAGGAAGCGTATAAAAAACTGACCTTTACCCGGCAGCAAAATACATTGCGGGTAGCCAACCCGACGCCCTTTTACATCACGCTCCAGGATCTCTCCGTGGGCGGTATTAACGTTGCGCCGCCGCAAAATAGCCTGCCGGCGGTGTCGATGATGATTGCGCCGTTCAGCGAAAATACCTATTCCATACCGGGCAACGCCCGCGGCACGGTGAAATGGTCAGCGATTACTGATTATGGCAACAGCACCAAACCCCTGAGCGCAGAATCATCATAATTTATTCTGGGGATAACGAACGCGGAATATCATGATGACATCGATAACCTTAACCTTATTAAGGCGCTTTCCACACGCCCCGCTGTTTATTTTTCTGTTATTTGCCGCGCCCGCGCTTTTTGCCAGCGAGGAATTTAACCTGAATGCGCTGGAATTTAATTCGCCGCTGGAAAATACCGCGAAGCTTACGCAATTTATCCATAATAATGCCCTGATGCCCGGCCGGTATCTCACGGCGGTGTATGTCAATAATGAGTATTACGGCCAGCTTAACGTCCAGTATGATCTGTCGGCGGATAAACAGGCGTTGGTTCCGCAGTTTACCCGTGCAGAGCTGCATACCTTCGGCGTAAAGGTGGAGGCGGTACCGGCGTTAAAAAAAATGGCGGATACGCAGGTGCTGGGCGATCTGGCCGGCTATATCCCTGATGCGCGCTACGAATTCCAGCCGGATTCGCAACGGCTCGACATCCGCATCCCGCAGGTGGCGCTGGACCAGCACGCCAGGGACTACATTGACCCGTCCCAGTGGGACGACGGGCTGCCGGCCTTGCTGCTCAATTACTACTACAGCGGCGCGCGCGAGCACCATGCTCAGGGCGACGACACCGAAAACCATTACCTTGACCTGAACGCCGGGCTGAACGTCGGCGCGTGGCGGCTGCGCCATGCCTCCGGCCACAGCAGCGATGAAGGCACGCAGTCGCGCTATACCTATCTGCAACGGGACATCAAACCCTGGCGGAGCCAGCTGGTGCTGGGCGAAACCAACACCGCCGGGGAGGTGTTTGACAGCCTGCCGCTGACCGGACTAAAGCTGGAAACCGATACCGATATGCTGCCGTTCAGCGAGCAGGGGTTTGCGCCCTCCATACATGGCATTGCGCAGAGTGACGCCAAAGTCACGGTGAAGCAGAACGGGTATGTGATTTACCAGACCTACGTCGCGCCGGGGCCGTTTGAAATCAACGATCTTAACCAGGTCGCCTCGGGCAGCGATCTGGATGTCACCGTGACCGAGGCGGACGGCAGCGAGCACCGTTTCATTCAGGCCAGCGCCTCGGTGCCGATCATGCAGCGCCAGGGTGCGCTGAAATATAGCCTGGCCGGGGGGCGCTACCGCAGTGAAGACAACGACGCCACGCCGGACGTGGCCCAGGCAACGCTGATTTACGGCCTGCCGTATGGCGTGACGCTGTACGGCGGCGCGCAGGGGGCGGCGTTTTACCATGCGGCAGCGCTGGGGCTGGGGATCGACCTGCATTCACTGGGGTCGCTCTCGCTGGACGCTACCGCCGCCGCCAGCGATTTGGATGACGGCAACGGCGACTATCGCGGCACCGCTTACCGCACGCAGTATGCCAAAAACCTGGGTGCGACCCAGACCACCCTGACGCTGGCAAGTTACCGCTACGCCACCGCCGGGTTTTACACCTTTGAAGAGGCCACCGACCGGCGGACAGGCTACGCGGAGGAGGGCATCTACGCCTACCGCGACAGCAATACCCGCCGCAGCCGCCTTCAGCTCACCATCAACCAGCCGCTGGGCAAGTGGGGATCGCTGTATGCCTCCGGCTATCAGCAGGACTACTGGGACATGGAGGGGCATGAACGCAATATCAGCCTCGGCGTTAACTCGTCGGTTGAACAGGTGCGCTATTCGTTGAACTACACCCAGACCCAGACCCCCGGCGAGGCGGTGGACAAGCAGATCGCCTTCACCCTCAGCGTACCGCTGGATAAATGGCTGCACAACGCCTGGGCCAATTACAACCTTAACCGCACGCTGGGCGGCAAGGCCACCCACCAGTTGGGCATCAGCGGCACCGCGCTGGCAGATGACAACCTGAATTACAACCTCCAGCAGAGCGTCACGCCGGATGACGGCAGCACCAGCAGCAGCGCCACGGCCACTTATCGCGGATCGCGCGGGGTCGCCAGCCTGGGCTACAACACATCACCGGATAACCGGCAGGTGAATTACAGCCTGCAAGGCGGGCTGGTGGTGCACCCCTATGGCGTGACGCTGGCGCAATCCCTGCCGGAAACCGTGGCGCTGGTGCGTGCGCCGGGGGCGGCCGGGGTGAAAGTGGAGAGCAACATGGGCCTTTATACCGACCGCCGCGGTTACGCCGTGGTGCCGAACCTGACCGGTTACCGGAAAAACCGCATCGCGCTGAATACCCAGGGTCAACACGGCATTGATATTCCCGAGCCGGTGCAGACGGTGATCCCCAGCAAAGGGGCGGTAGTGCTGGCTGATTTTGATACCCGCATCGGCAGCCGGATGCTGGTGGCCCTGCGTTACGGCAGTAAGCCGGTGCCGTTCGGCGCTATCGCCGCCGTCAGCACCACCACCGGGCAAACCGGTATTGTGGGTGAAGACGGGGAGGTGTACCTCAGCGGCATCAACCACCGCACCGCGCTGCGGGTGAAGTGGGGCGACGAAGCGAATGAACAGTGCCGCGCCATCCTCACCCCGCCGGCGGATGTCAAAGGATCGGCCGCCGTGGTGCGGCAAACGGCGACCTGCCGTTAACCAGAGAGAACCGATGTTGATGCTAAAAACGCTTTTCCGCCGTAAGTCTGTCTGCTCAGGGTTACTGGCACTCACCGGTCTGCTGGCCGCCCACAACAGCGTGGCCGGGGCCTGCTATTTCGCCAACGGAGCCACGACCACCACCGCCATGATGACGCTGCCTGCCGACATCAAGGTGCAGCAGGGTGCGCCGGTAGATACCGTCATCGGTACCTGGGATGCCGCCAACGGGCGCACAGACATTACCTGTACGGCCACCTTCAATACCTGGGTGGGTTACGACATCATCACCGCCGCCGAGGAGGTGTCGGGAAGCCGCCACGTCTATAAAACCAATATTCCCGGCATCGGCATACGCGGCTGGAGCGGCAATGACGCCCGCTATGTGATAAGCGATCGCAGCGCCCTGTTGCCTAAGCATATGGGCAGCAGTAATGCGCCTACCACGGGGTATCTTCCTTCCGCTAACTACCGTATCCAGCTGGTGGTGACCGGCCCGGTGGAAGACGGCACGCTGGATCTCAGCCGTTTTACCGCCGGGTTGTGGTATGACGACCTGCCGGCGACCCGCCTGCAATTCTCTACGCCCACTATCCATGTCATCGCCAACGCCTGCGAGATACAGACCGGCAACATTCAGGTGCCGCTGGGGGATACCCCCGCGACCCTGCTGGATCAGCCGGGGAAAACCTCCACGCCGGTGAATTTCACTGTGGGGTTGCTGTGTGATGCGGGCACCAACGTGAATATCACCTATACCGGCCCCATCGTCAGCGGGCGGCCGGATACGCTGCAGCTGGATAACACCGGGGAGGCGGGCAGTGCCAAAGGGGTAGGGGTGCAGATTCTTCAGGCCAACAGCAGCACGCCGCTGCAATTCGGCAAGGAGTACGCGATGCAGAAGGCGGTACCTGCCGGGGCGCTGTCGCTGCCGTTTCAGGCGCGCTACATCCGGCTGGAGAGTGCGTTAGAACCCGGCGAGGCCAACGCCACCGCCACCTTTGAGATGACTTACCGCTAAGGGGAGTATTGCTGCGGGAACCAGGCGGGCCGCCACCCGCCTGATTTCAGGCGCTAAATCTTCAGGTAAGCGCGGATGCCGTCGAGGAACATCTGGGTAGAGAGCATCACCAGAATCAGCCCCATCAGCCGCTCCAGCGCGCTGACGCCCTTGTCGCCCAGCAGGCGCAGGAAGAGATCGGAAAGCATCAGGATCGCCACCGAAATCCCCCAGGCGATCAGCAGCGCCAGCACCAGATGCGACAGCTGGTTCGGGTACTGGTGCGACAGCAGCATCAGCGCCGCCAGAATCGACGGCCCGGCCACCAGCGGGATCGCCAGCGGCACCAGGAACGGCTCCTCGCCCGCCGACAGGCCGGTGCTGTTGGACTCATGCGACGGGAAAATCATCTTAATCGCGATCAAAAACAGGATAATCCCGCCGGAGATCGAAACGGTTTCAGTGCGCAGGTTCAGGAACGCCAGGATTTTCTCCCCGGCAAACAAAAAGACCAGCATCAGCAGCAGCGCGATCAGCATCTCGCGGATCACAATCACCCGGCGACGTTTCGGCTCCAGATGCTTGAGCACTGACATAAAAATCGGCAGGTTGCCGAGCGGGTCCATGATTAAAAACAGCAACACCGTTGCCGCGATCATTTCAGTCATTATTACCTCAGAGTAAGTCACCGGCCTGACCGGCAGAATATTCTTTTATTTTTAAACGCAGCGAAGATTCATACTGCAATTCAGGGCGCTGCCGGCGTGCTTCCCCGCCACCAGCGCGGAGTATATTAGCAACTCTGCTAACCCGCACGATGACATCGAATAAATTCACTTGCGACTTCTTATACATTTTGTAAGGTGGGAGGCATACGGCGTTTTCGACGCCTTTCCCCTCTTCTTCACCCCTTACACCACAGGGCAAGCAATTATGAAAAATGTAGGTTTCGTTGGCTGGCGCGGCATGGTCGGCTCCGTACTCATGCAACGCATGGTCGAAGAGCGCGATTTCGATGCCATCCGTCCGGTCTTCTTCTCCACCTCCCAGCATGGCCAGGCGGCTCCGGCCTTCGGCGGCCGGCAGGGCACCTTGCAGGATGCGTCCGATCTGGAGGCGCTGCGCGCGCTGGACATCATCATCACCTGCCAGGGCGGGGACTACACCAACGAAATTTATCCGAAACTGCGCGCCAGCGGCTGGCAGGGTTACTGGATTGATGCCGCCTCCTCGCTGCGCATGAACGATGATGCCATCATCATCCTTGACCCAGTCAACCATGATGTGATCCGCCAGGGTGTGGATCGCGGTATTAAAACCTTCGTGGGCGGCAACTGCACCGTGAGCCTGATGCTGATGTCCCTCGGCGGCCTGTTCGCGCAGGATCTGGTGGAGTGGGTGTCCGTTGCCACGTATCAGGCGGCCTCCGGCGGCGGCGCGCGCCATATGCGTGAACTGCTGACCCAGATGGGCATGCTGCACAATGACGTGGCAAAAGAGCTGCAGAACCCGGCCTCGGCGATCCTCGATATCGAGCGCAAAGTCACCGCGCTGACCCGCAGCGGCACCCTGCCGACCGAGCAGTTCGGCGCACCGCTGGCCGGCAGCCTGATCCCGTGGATCGACAAGGCGCTCGACAACGGCCAGAGCAAAGAAGAGTGGAAGGGGCAGGCCGAGACCAACAAAATCCTCAACACCCAGACGATTATCCCGGTGGACGGCCTCTGCGTGCGCATCGGCGCGCTGCGCTGCCACAGCCAGGCCTTCACCATTAAGATGAAGAAAGATGTCTCCATCCCGGAGATTGAAAACCTGCTGGCGACCCATAACGACTGGGTGCGGGTGATCCCGAATGACCGCGAGCTGACGGTGCGTGAGCTGACCCCGGCGGCCGTCACCGGCACGCTGAACACCCCGGTCGGCCGTTTGCGTAAGCTGAACATGGGGCCGGAGTACCTCTCCGCGTTTACCGTGGGCGACCAGCTGTTGTGGGGCGCGGCCGAGCCGTTGCGCCGCATGTTGCGCATTCTGCTCTGATCGGCACAGTCAATGAGGCACCTGCGGGTGCCTCTTTTTTTGCCCTTTCCGGCCTGCGTTTTCCCTGCCTTTTTTTTGCCTTTTCTCTCCACCGGGTGTCAGCGTTAAAAATCCTTATTCTTTGGCACGTTTCTTTAAAAGCATTGACTATGCTTAGCAGGATGAGCCCAGCCACACTTCCGTCATCCGGATAGTCTTAAAAAGATGTAAATGATTGCCATGGCTCACGCTTTTAACGATAAAAGAGAGAAATGATGGGTCAGGACGATCATTTGGTACTTTAATGAATTTATTGATTTTATTGTTGCCATTAATCACAGGATGAAATGCCATGTCAGTTCTTCCCGATCAACATGTGATCAACCAACTTATTACCGGTCATTACGCTGACCCTTTTTCCCTGCTGGGCATGCACAAAGTGGCTGCCGGGCTGGAGGTGCGGGCGCTGCTGCCTGATGCGCGTGAAGTCTGGGTGATTGACGCCCAAAGCAACCGGAAAGTCGCTAACCTGCACTGCCGGGATGAGCGTGGCTTTTTTGTCGGGCTGTTGCCGCGGCGCAAGAACTCCTTCCATTACCAGCTGCAGGTGATGTGGGAAAACGACACGGTAGTGATAGAAGACCCGTATCGCTTCGGCCCGCTGTTGCAGGATCTCGACATCTGGCTGCTCTCTGAAGGCACGCACCTGCGCCCCTATGAGCGCATGGGCGCGCACCCCACCACGCTTGACGGCGTCGAAGGCGTGAGTTTTGCCGTCTGGGCGCCGAATGCCGTCCGCGTCTCGGTGGTCGGGGAGTTCAACTTCTGGGACGGCCGCCGCCACCCGATGCGCCTGCGTAAAGAGAACGGCATCTGGGAGCTGTTCCTGCCGGGCGTCACGCCGGGCCAGCTCTATAAATATGAAATCATCGACTGCCGCGGCCACACCCGGCTGAAAGCCGATCCTTACGCCTTTGAGGCGCAGATGCGCCCGGAAACCGCCTCGCTGATAAGCACGCTGCCGTCGCCGGTGGCGCGTACCGCCGAACGCCAGCGCGCCAACGATTTCGACCAGCCGATCTCCATCTATGAGGTACACCTCGGCTCCTGGCGGCGCCATACCGACAATAATTTCTGGCTGAGCTACGGCGAACTGGCCGACCAGCTGATCCCCTATGTCAAAGAGATGGGCTTCACCCACATCGAGCTGATGCCGATCAATGAGCACCCGTTTGACGGCAGCTGGGGCTACCAGCCGCTCGGCATGTATGCGCCGACCCGGCGTTACGGCTCGCCGGAGGAGTTCCGTGCCTTCATCGACAAGGCGCACCAGGCGGGTATCAATGTCATCCTCGACTGGGTACCGGGCCACTTCCCGTCGGACGAGCACGGCCTGGCGCAGTTTGACGGCACCGCGCTGTATGAGTACGCCGACCCGCGCGAAGGCTTCCATCAGGACTGGAACACGCTGATCTACAACTATGGCCGCCACGAGGTGCGCAACTACCTGGCCGGCAACGCCTTCTACTGGGTGGAGCGTTACGGCATCGATGCGCTGCGGGTGGATGCGGTGGCCTCAATGATCTACCGCGACTACAGCCGTGCCGAGGGCCAGTGGGTGCCGAACCACTATGGCGGGCGGGAAAACCTCGAGGCGATCGCCTTCCTGCGCTACACCAACCAGACGCTGGGCAAATCCCTGCCGGGCGCGGTGACGCTGGCGGAGGAGTCCACGGACTACCCGGGCGTGACCAACCCGCCGGATGCCGGTGGGCTGGGCTTCCACTACAAGTGGAATCTCGGCTGGATGCACGACACCCTCAACTATTTCAAACTCGACCCGGTCTACCGCAAGCACCACCACAACCAGCTGACCTTCGGGATGCTCTACGCCTACACCGAAAACTTTGTGCTGCCGATTTCGCATGATGAAGTGGTGCACGGCAAAGGCTCGGTGCTCGACCGGATGCCGGGCGACACCTGGCAGAAGTTCGCCAACCTGCGTGCCTACTACGGCTTTATGTGGGCGCACCCCGGCAAAAAACTGCTGTTTATGGGCTGCGAATTCGCCCAGGGGCGTGAGTGGGACTTTGACAGCAGCCTCGACTGGCACCTGCTGGAAGAGGGCTATGACGGCTGGCACAGCGGCGTGCAGCACCTGGTGCGCGACCTCAACCACACTTACCAGCAGCAGCCGACGCTGTATGAACTGGATTACCAGCCGCAGGGCTTTGACTGGCTGGTGGTGGATGACAGCGAAAACTCGGTATTCGCCTTTGTGCGCCGCGACCGCGCCGGGAATGAGCTGATCGCGGTAAGCAACTTCACGCCGGTGCCGCGCTATGAGTACCGCATCGGCATCGACACGCCCGGCACCTACCGGGAGATCCTCAACACTGACTCGGAATTCTATCGCGGCAGCAACGTCGGCAATCAAGGCCTGATTGAAAGCCACGAGATCGGCAGCCACCAGCGCCCGCACTCGCTGGTGCTGACCATTCCGCCGCTGGCGACGCTTTACCTGCTCCGGGAGGTGGGATGACGGCGTTGGAACCAGGCAGGCCCGAACCGGCCGGCGCGCAGGTTGATCAGCACGGCATCAATTTCAGCGTGTTTTCGGCCCATGCCACCAACATTGAACTCTGTGTGTTTGATGATGACGGCAACGAGCAGCGGCTGCCGCTGCCGGGCCGCACCGGCAACTGGTGGCACGGCTTCCTGCCGGACGGCAAGCCCGGCCTGCGTTACGGTTTTCGTGCGTCCGGCCCGTTTGAGCCGCACAACGGCCACCGCTTTAACCCGCATAAATTGCTCCTCGACCCGTGCGCCCGTGCAGTTGAGGGCGACGTACCGGACGACCCGCTCCTGCACGGCGGGTGGGATCAGCCGGATGAGCAGGACAGCGCCGCCGTCGCGCCGAAAAGCGTGGTGGTCGCCCCGGAGTATGACTGGGAAGGGGATGCCCCGCTGCGCACGCCGTGGGGGCAGACCGTGATCTATGAAGCGCATGTGCGCGGGCTGACCAAGTGCCACCCGGAGATCCCCGAGGCGCTTCGCGGCACCTATGCGGCGCTGGCGCACCCGGTGATGATTAAACACCTCACCGATCTGGGCATCACTGCGCTGGAGCTGCTGCCGATCCAGCATTTCGCGGATGAGCCGCGGTTGCAGCGCGAGGGGCTGAGCAACTACTGGGGCTACAACCCGCTGGCGCTCTATGCCGTGGAGCCCCGCTACGCCAGCCGGCCGGAGCCGGGCGCGGCGATTAATGAGTTCCGGGACGCGGTTAAAACGCTGCACAAACACGGCATTGAGGTGATCCTCGATATCGTCTTTAACCACACCGCAGAAATTGACCTCACCGGCCCGACGCTTTCCCTGCGCGGGCTGGACAACAAAAGTTACTACTGGCTGCACGACAACGGCGACTACGACAACATGACCGGTTGCGGCAACGCCATCCGGCTCCTGGATCAGGAGACGGTGGCATGGGCCATCGGCTGTATGCGCTACTGGCTGGAGGAGTGCCACGTTGACGGTTTCCGCTTTGACCTCGCGCCAATCATGGGGCGCACCCCGGCCTTCTCCAGAGAGGCGCCGCTGTTTAAGGCGATGCTGGCCGACCCGGCCATCTCCCAATGCAAACTGATCGCGGAGCCGTGGGACATCGGCCTCGGCGGCTACCAGCTGGGCAACTTCCCCGCGCCGTTTGCCGAGTGGAACGACCGCTTCCGGGATGATGTCCGCCGCTTCTGGTTACAGGGGCACCTGCCGCTGGGGCAGTTCGCCACCCGGTTTTCCGGCTCCCAGGACTATTTCGGGCACGACGGGCGGCAGCCAATCGCCGCCATCAATATGCTCACGGCCCATGACGGCTTCACCCTGCAGGACACCGTGAGTTTTAACCATAAACATAACCAGTCAAACGGTGAGCACAACCGTGACGGAACCAGTGAGAACCACAGTAACAACCACGGCCATGAAGGGCTGGATGCTGACGAGGCGGTCAAAACACGCCGCCGCCGTTCGCAGCGTGCCCTGCTGACCACCCTGTTACTGGCGCATGGCACGCCGATGTTGCTGGCCGGCGATGAGCAGGGACAGAGCCAGCAGGGCAATAACAACGCCTACTGTCAGGACAATGAACTGACCTGGCTCAACTGGGCGGACGCAGACACCTCCCTGACCGACTTTACCGCTGCGCTGTTGCGCCTGCGCCGCCAGATCCCCGCCTTGCAGCATGGGGAATGGTGGCAGGACAACCGCAACGATGTGCAGTGGCTGAACGGGGAGGGGCAGCCGATGACCGTGCAGCGCTGGGAGCGGGGGCCGCAGCAACGGCTGCAAATCCTGCTGTCAGGCAAATGGTTGCTGGCCATCAATGCGTCAGAGCGCAACGATGACATCGCATTACCACCGGGCGCCTGGGAGGCGGTTGACCCGTTTAATCAGGATGAAAACCGTCCGGAGCATGGGCTCTGGCATGCACCCGCGCGGGCCCTCTGCGTGTTTGCGCGGGAATAAAAAAAGAAAAGGAGTCAGCCATGGTTAAGTTCGATAACGAAGATGCCTTGATGCTGGCCAGGCAACTGCCCGCCGATTCGGTGGCGCTGATCCTGGCCGGGGGCCGTGGCTCGCGGCTGAAAGATCTGACCTCTACCCGTGCAAAACCCGCCGTCCACTTTGGCGGTAAATTCCGTATTATCGATTTTGCCCTGTCGAACTGCCTGAACTCCGGCATCCGGCGCATCGGCATCATCACCCAGTACCAGTCGCATACCCTGGTGCAGCATATCCAGCGCGGCTGGTCGTTCCTTAACGAGGAGATGAACGAGTTTGTTGACCTGTTGCCCGCCCAGCAGCGCAACGAAGAAGACAACTGGTACAAAGGCACGGCGGATGCGGTCTACCAGAACCTGGACATCATCCGGCGCTACGAAGCCAAGTACATCGTGATCCTGGCGGGTGACCACATCTACAAGATGGATTACTCGCGCATGCTGATCGACCACGTGCAAAAAGACGCGGAGTGTACCGTGGCCTGTATGCCGGTGCCGATCGCGGAAGCGCGCGATTTCGGCGTGATCCATGTGGATGAAGAGGGGCGCGTACGCGACTTTGTTGAAAAACCAGCCAATCCACCGGCGATGCCGGGGAATCCTGACCTGGCGCTGGCGAGCATGGGCATCTACATTTTTAATGCCGATTTCCTGTTCCGGCTGCTGGAGGAAGATCGCCAGCTGCCGGAGTCTGACAGGGACTTCGGCAAAGACCTGATCCCGAAAATCACCCAGCAGGGCAAAGCCTGGGCGCACCCGTTTACGCTCTCCTGCGTGACCTCCAGCGCCAATGCCAAGCCGTACTGGCGTGACGTCGGGACGCTGCATGCCTACTGGCGCGCCAACCTTGATCTCGCTTCGGTCACCCCGGAGCTGGACATGTATGACCGCCGCTGGCCGATACGTACCCATATGGAACCGCTGCCGCCGGCGAAATTTGTCCAGGATCGCTCCGGCAGCCACGGCATGACCATGAACTCCCTGGTGTCAGGCGGCTGTATCGTCTCCGGCTCGGTGGTGGTGCATTCGGTGCTGTTCCCACGGGTGCGGGTCAATTCATTTTGTACTATTGATTCATCGGTGCTGCTGCCGGACGTGAACATCGGCCGCTCCTGCCGTTTACGGCGCTGCATCATTGACCGTGCCTGCCATATTCCTGAGGGCATGGTGATCGGGGAGAACGCGGACGAGGACAGCCGCCGTTTTTACCGGTCTGACGAAGGAATTGTATTAGTAACCCGGGCGATGCTGGCCAGGTTGGAAGGCGAACGCGCGCAGTAACCACTGCCGGGAAGCGCAACAGCTTGGGTGAAGCCAGGCCCGCGGCACCAGGAGCCGCCGCGGGCTTTTTCGCCCCCCAGAATGTCTTACGTTGATGTCCGGTCGCAGAGGCGCCGGAGCCGACAATCAGGAGCGACGATGCAGGTTTTACATGTGTGTTCTGAGCTTTTCCCCCTGCTGAAAACCGGCGGGTTGGCAGATGTAACCGGTGCGCTGCCCGCCGCTCAGATAGCGGAGGGTACCGACGTCCGCGTGTTAATACCCGGCTTCCCTGACATTATGCAGGGTATCCCGGACACCGAACTGGTGCGTAATATTGAGACCTTTGCCGGGCCGGTGGGGGTGCGTTTCGGCCACTTCCGCGGCGTGGGGGTCTATGTGATTGATGCACCGGCGCTGTTTGACCGCGCCGGCAGCCCGTACCATGACCAGTCGCTGTATGCTTACCCCGACAACCACCGGCGCTTTGCGCTGCTGGGCTGGATCGCCAGTGAGCTGGCGCTGGGGCTGGACAACTTCTGGACGCCGGACATTGTGCATGCCCATGACTGGCATGCCGGCATGGCGTGCGCCTACATCGCCGCGCGCGGCCACCCGGTGAAAACCGTGTTCACGGTGCATAACCTCGCCTATCAGGGGCTGTTCTCTGCCGTTCACCTGCATGAGCTGCAAATCCCGGAGTCGTTCTTCCAGGTCTACGGGCTGGAGTTTTATGGCCAGATCTCTTTCCTCAAGGCCGGGCTGTTCTTTGCTGACCACATTACGGCCGTCAGCCCGACCTATGCCCATGAGATCACCCTGCCGGCCTTTGGCTACGGCATGGAAGGCCTGTTACAGGAGCGCGAGAGCGAAGGGCGGCTAAGCGGCATCCTGAACGGGGTGGATGAGGCGATCTGGGACCCGCAAACCGACATCCTGCTGTCGGCGCGCTACAGTGCCGAGAACCTCAAGGCAAAAGCGATCAACAAAGCCTACCTGCAACGGGTGATGGGGCTGGACGTCGATGACACCAAACCGGTGTTTTCGGTCGTGAGCCGCCTGACCAGCCAGAAAGGGCTGGATCTGGTGCTGGGCGCGCTGCCGGGCATCCTTGAGCAGGGCGGGCAGATGGTGATCCTCGGTGCCGGGGATGCGGTGCTGCAACAGGCATTCCTGGCTGCCGCCGCCGATTACCCCGGCCAGGTCGGGGTGCAGATTGGCTACCACGAGGCGTTTTCCCACCGCATCATCGGCGGGGCGGACGTGATCCTGGTGCCGAGCCGTTTTGAGCCGTGCGGGCTGACCCAGCTTTACGGCCTGAAATATGGCACGCTGCCGCTGGTGCGCCGCACCGGCGGGCTGGCGGACACCGTGGTGGACTGCTCACTGGAAAACCTGGCCGACGGCACCGCCAGCGGCTTTGTGTTTGAAGACAGCACGCCGGAGTCGCTGAGCCAGGCGGTACGCCGCGCCATGGTGCTCTGGACGCGGCAAAAACACTGGCGGCACGTGCAACAACACGCCATGAGCCTGGACTTCACCTGGCAGGTGGCCGCACACGCCTACAACCTGTTGTATACACGTTTACTGAAGTAATGCCGGCGTGCCGGCCCCGCGCGGCAGGCACGTCCTGTAAAGATCAAGGCACGTCTGGGCCACGCCGTACATTTGGGCGGCGTGGCTATGTCATTGAGCGGTTGCAGTATTCATGTGGATGGGAAACGCTATGACTTCACCTTTTAACTACACTTCACCCACCGTCAGCGTTGAAGCACTCAAGCACTCTATTGCGTATAAGCTGATGTTTATGGTGGGCAAAGATCCGTCTGTGGCCACCAAGCACGACTGGCTCAACGCCTCCCTGTATGCGGTACGCGACCGCATGGTTGAGCGCTGGCTGCGTTCTAACCGCGCCCAGTTGTCGCAGGATGTGCGCCAGGTTTACTACCTCTCCATGGAGTTCCTGCTGGGCCGCACGCTTTCCAATGCACTGCTTTCAATGGGCATCTTTGACGATCTCCGTCAGGCGCTGAATGAGATGGGGCTGGACCTGAACGAACTGATTGAGGAAGAGAACGACCCCGGCCTCGGCAACGGCGGCCTGGGGCGGCTGGCGGCCTGCTTCCTCGACTCGCTGGCGACCCTCGGCCTGCCGGGGCGCGGTTACGGCATCCGCTATGAGTACGGCATGTTCGCGCAGAAGATTGTGAACGGCGAACAGAAAGAATCGCCGGACAACTGGCTGGAATATGGCAACCCATGGGAGTTCCCGCGCCACAATACCCGTTACAAAGTGCGCTTCGGCGGCCGCATCCAGCAGGAGGGGGCCAAAACCCGCTGGCTGGAGACGGAGGAAATCCTGGCCTGCGCCTATGATCAGGTCATCCCCGGGTTTGACACTGACGCCGCCAACACCCTGCGGCTCTGGGGCGCGCAGGCGAGTAACGAAATCAACCTCGGTAAGTTTAACCAGGGTGACTACTTCGCGGCAGTGGAAGACAAAAACCACTCGGAGAACGTGTCGCGGGTGCTCTACCCGGATGACTCCACCTATTCCGGGCGCGAACTGCGGCTGCGGCAGGAGTATTTCCTGGTCTCTGCCACGGTGCAGGACATCCTTAACCGCCACTGGATGATGCACCAGACCTTTGAAAACCTCGCCGATAAGATCGCCATTCACCTGAACGACACCCACCCGGTGCTGGCGATCCCTGAACTGATGCGCCTGCTGATTGACGATCATAAATTCAGTTGGCAGAAAGCCTGGGACGTCACCAGCCGCGTCTTCTCCTACACCAACCACACGCTGATGACAGAGGCGCTGGAGACCTGGCCGGTGGACATGCTCGGCAAGATCCTGCCGCGCCACCTGCAACTGATCTTCGAGATCAACGAGCATTTTCTGAAGTTTGTCGCGGAAGAGGCCCCGGAGGATCTGGATCTTCAGGCGCGTGTTTCGATCATCGATGAGAACCACGGCCGCCGGGTACGTATGGCCTGGCTGGCGGTGATCGCCAGCCACAAGGTCAACGGCGTCTCCGGGCTGCATTCGGAACTGATGGTGCAGTCGCTGTTTGCGGACTTCGCCCGCCTCTACCCAGACCGTTTCTGCAACAAAACCAACGGGGTAACGCCACGGCGCTGGCTGGCGCTGGCCAACCCGTCGCTGGCGTCAGTGCTGGATGACAGCATCGGCCAGACCTGGCGTACCGATCTCAGCCAGCTCAGCGAGCTGAAGCAGAACGTGGACTACCCGAGTTTCCTGCAGGCGCTGCAAAAGGCGAAGCTGGAGAACAAACGGCGGCTGGCGGTTTACATCGCCCGCCAGCTGAACACCGTGGTGAACGCGGCCTCGATGTTTGATGTGCAGATCAAACGCATCCATGAGTACAAGCGCCAGCTGCTTAACGTGCTGCACGTCATCACCCGCTATAACCGCATTCTGGCTGAGCCGGAACGTGACTGGGTGCCGCGCACGGTGATTTTCGCCGGCAAGGCGGCCTCGGCTTACTATGCGGCCAAGCAGGTTATCCGCCTGATCAACGACGTGGCGCAGGTGATCAACAACGATCCACGCGCCCACGCCAAACTGAAAGTGGTGTTCATCCCGAACTACAGCGTCAGCCTGGCGCAGTTGATCATCCCGGCGGCCGATCTTTCCGAACAGATCTCGCTGGCCGGTACCGAGGCCTCCGGCACCAGTAACATGAAATTTGCCCTGAACGGCGCGCTGACCATCGGCACGCTGGATGGCGCAAACGTCGAGATGCTGGAGCATGTGGGTGAGGAGAATATCTTTATCTTCGGCAATACCACCGAAGAGGTGGAGGCACTGCGCCGCAATGGCTACAACCCGCACCAGTATTATGAGCAGGACCACGAACTGCATCAGGTGCTGACGCAGATTGCTACCGGCGTCTTCAGCCCCAGTGAACCCAAACGCTACAGCAACCTGTTTGATTCGCTGGTCAACCTTGGGGACTACTATCAACTGCTGGCCGATTACCGCAGCTATGTGGACACCCAGGACAAAGTGGACGAGCTCTACCAGCAACCGGAAGAGTGGACCCGCCGCGCCTTGCTGAACATCGCCAACATGGGCTATTTCTCCGCCGACCGCACCATCCAGGAGTACGCCGACGAGATCTGGCACATCAAACCGGTAAAACTCTGACCGGGCGCCTTGCCTGGTAGCCCTACAGTCAAAAACCCGCCCCGGCGGGTTTTTTTGTTGGGGGTGAGAAGATAAGTTACTATTGATTCAAAAATAGCCTGTGACTACAATGTGACTACATTATCGCGTCAGTGATAATCACTTATTCTGGAGTTAAATGATGGAAACCTATGTGCGTGCCCGCATTGATGCCGCTTTAAAAGATGAAGCGACGGCTGTGCTGCGTGATTGCGGCCTGACCATCAGCGCGGCATTTCGCCTTTTCCTCGGGCAAGTAGTGGAAGAGCAGCGCCTGCCGCTGGAGATTAAACGCCCCAGTGCAAGACTGCGTGCTGCAATGCAGGAGGCTGATGAGATTGCAGCAAAACATGGCAGTCATTTTGATGATATTGATGACATGTTAGGGAGCTTGGGTCATGGCGAAGGGAAGCAAGAAAAACAGCAAGGGAAAGGACGCGCCAAAAAGACCGGCTGAGCTTCTGCCCCGTAAACTGGATTATACCAGCCAGTTTGCCAGAAGCTGGGAACGCTATAACAAAGCAGGCCGCTACGATCTGTCCCAGATACGTGAGGTGTGCCAATATTTAGTATGGCGTATGCCGCTGCCTGCGCAATACCGGGATCATGAGCTGGCAGGAAAGCCGTGGATGGGGCACCGTGAACTCCACCTTGATGGCGATTTTCTTCTGGTGTATCAGCGTAATGAAGAGAAGAATCTCATCATGCTTATTGATATCGGCACGCATTCTGAACTCTTTGGTTAAAGTCTTTAAGACGTATTCTGGCTGTATTATTCACCAGACAATAAAAAGCCCGGCATAGCGGCCGGGCTTTTTTATCGCGTAATGCCTGCGATCAGGACGCCAGTGAGAGCTTCTTCACCGGGGTAATGTGGTTGGCGAGCCAGGCCGCCACGCGCTGCTGTTGCGCGTCATCCAGCCACATGCCGATCTTGGTGCGGCGCCAGATGGCGTCGTCCAGTTCCTTGACCCACTCCTTCTCCACCAGATAACGCAATTCGGCCTCAAAGAAATGGTGGCCAAAATCTTCACCCAGATCGGCCAGGCTGTTGGCCCCGGCCAGAATCAACTCGCTGTGGCTACCATACGTATTGGTCAGGCGGCGGGCCAGGGATTCCGGCAGCCAGCTGTGTTTGCGGCGCAGTTGCGCGGCGTAGCTGTCACGATCGCCCCCAATATCACCCCCCGGCAGACTGCCCTTTTTCGTCCAGGCCGGGCCGGCGCTCGGGTAGTATTTCGCCAGCTTCTCCATCGCGTGTTCAGCCAGCTTACGGTAAGTGGTCAGCTTGCCGCCAAACACTGACAGCAGCGGCGCCTGGCCGTTGTCGTCATGCACGTCGAGCGTGTAATCACGGGTCACCGCCTGCGGAGAATCAGACTCATCATCACACAGCGGGCGCACGCCGGAGTAACTCCAGACGATGTCCTGACGCCCCAGCTGCTTCTTGAAGTGGCTGTTGTAGATTTTCAGCAGGTAATCTTTTTCCTGATCGTCAATCTGCACACTCTTCGGATCGCCTTTGTACTCCACGTCGGTGGTGCCGATGATGGAAAACTCCTCCATCCACGGAATTACAAACACAATACGGTGATCTTCGTTTTGCAGGATATAAGCCTGCTTCTGGTTGTGCGCACGCGGCACCACAATATGGCTGCCCTTGATCAGGCGGATGCCGTACGGCGATTTCAGTTTCAGGCCATTATCAAAGAAGTTTTTCACCCACGGGCCGGTGGCGTTCACCAGGCCACGCGCACGGCAGGTAAAGGTTTTGCCGCTCGCCACATCCTGCGCTTCAACCACCCACAGGCCGTTTTCACGGCGGGCAGAGGTCACTTTGGTGCGGGTGCGTACTTCACCGCCCCGGCGTTCCACTTCCTGCGCATTCAATACCACCAGACGCGCATCATCTACCCAGCAGTCAGAATATTCGAAACCGCGCGTGATTTCCGGCTTGAGTACCGAATCCGCGCCAAAACGCAGGCTTTTACTCGCCGGCAGGCTGGTGCGTTTGCCGAGGTGATCGTACAGGAACAGGCCGGTACGGATCATCCACGCCGGGCGCAGGTGCGGGCGGTGCGGCAGGCGGAAGCGCATCGGGAACGCAATGTGCGGCGCCAGTTTCAACAGCACCTCACGCTCGGCCAGCGCTTCGCTCACCAGGCGGAATTCGTAATGTTCCAGGTAGCGCAGGCCACCGTGGATCAGTTTCGAGCTGGCGGAAGAGGTGGCACACGCCAAGTCTTGCGCTTCCAGCAGCAGTACGGACAGCCCGCGCCCGGCAGCATCCGCTGCGATGCCGGCCCCGTTGATGCCGCCACCGATCACGATCAAGTCTTTGGTTTCCACGTCATCTTCCTCCAGATGTTCGCAACAGTTCTTTAATGTTCGTTTTCGCTCATGATTGTAATCAAAAACCAACAAATAAGCCAAGGCTTAACCAAATAAAAACATTCATGCGTGATGCAGCTAACACTTTTTCCGGCCTTATTACGTTGTCAGATCATTGACGCCGTAGCGAAAAAGGGGATAAGCAGAAATGACACGGCCCCGTTAAAAAAAACGGGGCCGCAAAAGGCAGGGCAGAAAACGGCCTCAGGCCGCAGGCGGGATCAGCACAGCTCCAGCTGCACCTCATGCTGTTCAATGATTTTCATCACGCTGGCGGGCGGCATTTTGTCCGTGAATAAATAGTCGATCAGGTTCATGTTGCCGAGATTGACCATCGCGTTGCGGCCAAATTTGGAGTGGTCAGTCACCAGCATCACGCAGCGGGAATTCTCAATGATGGCGCGTTTGGTGCGCACCTCATGGTAATCAAACTCCAGCAGCGAGCCGTCCATATCGATGCCGCTGATGCCCAGAATGCCGTAATCCAGGCGGAACTGGGAGATGAAGTCCAGCGTTGCTTCCCCCATGATGCCGCCGTCACGGGTGCGCACTTCCCCCCCGGCCAGAATCAGCCGGAAATCCTCTTTGGCCGTCAGCAGGGTGGCCACATTCAGGTTATTGGTCACGACCCGCAGGTTTTTATGGTTCAGCAGGGCATGGGCGACCGCTTCCGGCGTGGTGCCGATATCAATAAACAGCGTGGCGCCATCCGGGATCTGGCTGGCGACGCGCTGGGCAATGCGCGCCTTTTCGGTCGGCCACATGATTTTACGGTCATGGTAGGCGGCATTCACCGAGCTGGAGGGCAGTGCTGCGCCGCCGTGATGGCGCTGGATTTTATTCTGATCCGCCAGGTCGTTCAGATCGCGGCGGATGGTTTGCGGGCTGACGGCAAAATGTTCCACCAGCTCCTCGGTACTGACATACCCCTGCTGACGCACCAGTTCAATAATCGCGTCATGACGCTGCGTTTGCTTCACATTACACCCCTAAAAAGACCGGAAAAGCCGGCAGTTAGCGTTGCCCGCGCAGGTGGCGCGTATCTTTGAAAGCCATCAGTAAGCCCAGGAGTAACCCGGCTACGTGGGCCGCATTGGCAATCGCCAGGCCAAAAACATCAAAATAACCGGCAACCAGCCACACCAGCGAAAACACCATTAACCCGCGCGGAAGCGAAAGCCCCACGTCCGGTGCACGCTCGCCGGTCAGCCAGACATAGCCCATCAGCGCGTAGACCACACCGGAAAGGCCGCCGAAATAGATACCGCTGTAAAGGGATTGCGCCCAGCCGCTGAAAAAGGCGGAGACCAGCGCGATCGTCACCAGCTTGCCGGTGCCGAGGCGCTTCTCCAGCGGCCCAGCCAGGTACCACCACCACAGCAGGTTGAAAATAATGTGCAGGGGCGAGAAGTGCAGCAACGCATGGCTGACCCAGCGCCACAGCTGCCAGTATTGGCTGCTGTCCGCCGGCCAGCCGAGCCAGTTCATGATGCGGTCATCGCCCATTACCGGCATCAGCAGGTAGATGACAATACTCAGCACCATAATGGCCAGCGTAAACGGCCCGGCCTGGCTGCGGATGCGTGCCAGATAAGAGTAACGCGGGTAAGCCAGCGTGCTTTCTGTATTGCCGGTTTGCCAGCTGGCCGCCTGATAACGGGGATGGGCAGGATCGCGCAGGAACTGCTCAAGCTGGCTTTCGACTTCGCTCAACCGGGATTCATCCGCCAGCCATAATTCAACAGTATGTCCCTGTTGCGGCCGGCTCTCCAGCCGGATGCCCTGAGTCGCCATGTAATCCACAAAGGCCAGGGCGACCCGGGGGTTGGACAACGCAATTATTCGCACCATAGTTTATTTGCAACCCTTCACCGGCGGTGTTTTAACAGATTGATTTTTAATCATGATTTTGCAACTTACCATTCACCCTATGGGCGCGGCAACCTGATTATACCTGCCGTACCCGGGTGTGTACTGCCTGCTTTCTGCCGTATGCGCTGCCTCACAGTTACCGGTTATAGGCCACAGGGTTTACACAGTGGTTCATGCTGAGTATACCGGCCAGGGCGCACAGTGTGTTTCAGGTAACGCATAAACGTATGGTCACATAAACGGTGCAGAACGGCGGGAAGGCGCACACGACAATTGAGGCGGCACCTATCCGCGCAGTGTACCGGGCGTAGCCGGCCAGGTTTTACACCACCGTAGGTAGCATAGGGCATATAAAACACAGCAACATGGCAATGCGCTCGTCCGGAACGCGGGTGTGGAGCCGCGTCTTCCGGGCATTTCCGTTATCAGGCTGGGCGCACAGGCAAAAAAAAGCCACCGGCAAAGCCGGTGGCGGGCAGGATAGGGTAGGCGTCAGGCGTTGTCAGCCTGCACGGCATCAGGGAACTGGCGTGCCCAGGCCTCAAAGCCGCCATCGATGCTGTAGACCGCGCCATAGCCCTGTGTCAGCAGGTACTGCGCCGCGCCGCGGCTGCTGATGCCGTGATAGCACATCACCATCACCGGCTTATCAAACGCCGTCTGCTGGATAAACGCCGGTAAATTGCCGTTCGTCAGGTGGAACGCTCCCGGCGCATGGGCGGCGGCAAAACTCTGCGGATCGCGGATATCCACCATCACGGCGTCACCCTGGCTTAACCGGGCGTGTGCCTGCTCAACGCTGATTGCTTCGAACTGTTCCATACTGCGGGGCGCCTCTGAATTAGGGGAAAACACCGTAACAGTGTACCTAATTTTTTGCCGGACAAGACCCGGCATAATACAGGGCTATTGTGAAAAGGTCACCACACAGCCTTGCCGGGGTTTACGCCGTGGACAATTTCAGCGGCGGTTATTGCCCCTCCGCCGATTGCCCCAGCATTTTACGCAACCGACGATTTTCAGCGGCCATTGCTCACCATCGACGCATTTGCCATGAATGTGATCGGATGGCGCATAACGACGATGCCCAGCCGGGCGGCGTCGTGACACGGCCGTCACACCAGAATCACCTCAACGCCCTGATCGCGTAACTGCGCCACCAGCGCTGCGTCTGCATCCTGCCCGGTGATCACGACATCAATCTGTTCGGTGCGGCTAAACAGCATACCAGCCCGCTGCCCCAACTTGCTGCTATCTACCAGCACCGCCAGTTTACCCACGGTGTTAAGCATCTTTTGCTCGGCCATCGCGGTCAGCATGTCGGTTTTATACAACCCTTCGGCCGTCAGCCCGATGCCGCTGGTAAACATCCAGTGCCCGGCATAAAGGGTGGCATCGCCGTCTTGTGGCGCGAGGGTGATGGCCTGGCTTTTATTATATTGCCCGCCCATGATCACCACGCTTTCATGCTCCTGCTCAATCAAATAATTGGCCAGCGGCAGATAGTTGGTGATCACCTGTACCGGTTTGCCGCAAATCTCCTGACCCAGCAAAAAGGCCGTGGAGCCACAGTTAATCACCACGCTTTGATCCGGGCTGCACAGCGCCGCTGCGGCTTTGGCGATGCGCATCTTCTCATTGAGATGCGCCGTCTGGTGAATATTCAGCGGCGTCCAGCTCTGGCGCGGCGTGCTGATGGCTTCTGCCCCATTGCGTACTTTGCGTAATTTTCCCAGCTCATTGAGCTTGGTGATGTCGCGACGCGCCGTTGCCGGTGAAATAGCAAACTGCGTGATGACATCCGCGACAGAGAGCTGCCCCTGACGTTGAAGCAGCCCAAGGATAGCGTTATGTCGTTGTGCTTCTGTCATGATTGCCCCGCGTGGATAATGATTATCCGGTGATTATACGCGAGCATCATGCGCATTTGTATTTTTCGTTGCTTGCCCCACGTGCCAGGGCAGGGCAACGTACCCTGCCGCACGCGGACAGCCCTCAAAGGAACGAGGTAAACGGCAGATCCGGTTCCTGGGTAAAGCAGTCATCAAACCCACGTGGGTAGTGATATTCAAAATTATCCTTGTCCAGCGGCCAGGTGAATTTGCCGCCCACCTGCCAGATAAACGGCTTGAAGCCATAGCGCAGCCGGTCTTTTTTCATCTCCCACAGCACGCGGATCTCCTGCGGGTCTGCCTGGAAGTTTGACCAGATGTCATGGTGGAACGGGATCACCACCTGGGTTTTCAGCGCTTCGGCCATCCGCAGAATATCGGCGCTGGTCATCTTGTCGGTGATACCGCGCGGGTTCTCCCCGTAAGACCCCAGAGCCACATCGACGTGGTGCTCATTGCCATGTTTCGCGTAATAGTTCGAGTAGTGCGAATCACCACTGTGGTAGAGCGAGCCGCCCGGTGTTGTGAACAGATAATTGACGGCGCGTTGATCCATGCCGTCCGGCAGTACCCCGGCAGCCCGCTGCCCGGCTGGTAACGTAATCAGCGCGGTGCGGTCGAACGCCTCCAGCGCGCGGATCTCCACATCTTTAATGGTCACCACCTTACCCGGCGTCATCACGATGCAGCGCTCAGCTGGTACGCCCCAGCTGATCCAGAGATCAACGCAGGTTTGCGGCCCGATAAACGGCACAGAGGCATCACAGTTCTGCATCACGGCCGCGGCTACATTAACGTCAATGTGATCGTTGTGATCGTGGGTGGAGAGCACCGCGTCAATTTGCCGGATGGCAAACGGGTCCAGCACAAAGGGGGTGGTGCGCAGGTTTGGCTGCAACTTTTTCACCCCGGCCATGCGCTGCATCTGGTGGCCATCCTTCATCAACGGGTTAGCATGGCTCTGCTTGCCGGTTCCGCACCAGAAATCAACACACAGGTTGGCACCGCCCTCAGACTTCAGCCAGATACCGGTACACCCCAGCCACCACATGGCAAATGTGCCGGGAGCCACCTGCTCCTGTTCAATCTCTTCATTCAGCCAGCTGCCCCATTCCGGGAACGTATTCAGGATCCAGGCTTCACGGGTCAGGGTGGTTACTTTACTCATCGCGTTTCCTCGTCGGGTTGGTGATAAACATACAAGTCTATAAATCAATTTCAATCATTAAATGATTATTAGTGATTAATTTGAGAGGAATCTAGCACTCTTTTTGTGGGCTTACAACGCTGTTTCACCTATTTTACGAGACCTTTCCCGACGTGAATCTTCAGGCGAGGAGTTATCAGCTATTCATATGGTTTGTTTTTTATTTTGATAAACAATTATTTATTCAAAAGCGCTGCATACCCTTCAATGCGTGTTGCTGTCGCTGAATCAATATCTTGAGAAGGTGCTCACAAATAATCATAAAGTGTCTTTTTGTGATAACAGGTGAGCGGTAGAGTGCGACGACCTTAAGATTGTTGTGCCTTTACCCGGATGCAAACTTGCAGGATATCCGGCCCAACGCGGAAAGCCTCACGGAGTGCTTTCTCATGGAGAGCCTTATGGAAACCCTCTATACCCTGTTTACTGTTTTTTTTAACCAGGTCATGACCAACGCCCCGCTGTTACTGGGGCTGGTGACCATGCTGGGCTATTTGCTGTTACGCAAAAGCGCCACCGTGATCATCAAAGGAACGCTGAAAACCATTATTGGTTTCATGCTGTTGCAGGCCGGATCAGGCATTCTGACCAGCACCTTCAAACCGGTGGTGGCCAAATTATCGGAAGTGTATGGCATTAACGGGGCCATTTCGGACACCTATGCCGCGATGATGGCCACCATTGAACGGATGGGCGATGCCTACAGCTGGGTTGGGTACGCGGTGCTGCTCGCGCTGGCGCTGAACATTGGGTATGTGCTGCTGCGCCGTATTACCGGCATCCGTACCATCATGCTGACCGGGCACATCATGTTCCAGCAGGCCGGGTTAATCGCGGTGTTCTTCTACATTCTGGGCTACCCGATGTGGACGACCATTCTGTGCACCGCGGTGCTGGTGTCACTTTACTGGGGCATCACCGCCAACATGATGTACAAACCTACCCAGGACGTCACCGACGGTTGCGGCTTCTCCATTGGCCATCAACAGCAGTTTGCCGCCTGGCTGGCGTATAAGCTCGCCCCGTTCCTCGGCAAAAAAGAGGAGAGCGTGGAAGATCTCAAACTGCCGGGCTGGCTCAACATCTTCCATGACAACATCGTCTCGACGGCCATCGTCATGACGCTGTTTTTCGGCATCATTCTCTGTTCATTTGGCCTGGACACCCTGCAAACCATGGCCGGAAAAACTCACTGGACGATCTATATCCTCCAGACCAGCCTGATGTTCTCGGTTGCCATCTTCATCATTGTGCAGGGCGTGCGCATGTTCGTTGCGGAACTCACGGAAGCCTTTAACGGCATCTCCCAGCGGCTGATCCCAGGGGCGGTGCTGGCGATTGACTGCGCCGCCATCTACAGCTTTGCGCCCAATGCCGTGGTGTGGGGCTTTATGTGGGGCACCATCGGCCAGTTGATTGCCGTCGGCATCCTGCTGGCCATCGGCTCTTCCATCATGATCATTCCAGGCTTTATCCCGATGTTCTTCTCTAACGCCACCATCGGCGTATTCGCCAATCACGTTGGCGGCTGGCGCGCCGCGCTGAAGATCTGCCTGGTGATGGGTATGGTGGAGATCTTTGGCTGTGTCTGGGCAGTGAAACTCACCGGGCTGAGCGCCTGGATGGGCATGGCGGACTGGTCCATCCTCGCCCCGCCGATGATGCAGGGCTTCACCACCGGCCTGTGGTTTATGGGTGTGATCCTCATGATTGCTGTGATCTACATGTTCTTCGCCGGTCGTGCGCTGCGCGCCGAAGAAGACGCGGAAAAAAGCGTATTACCGCAGTCAGTCAAACAATAAAAACAGTCGGTTAAACAATAACAACCCATTGAATAATAAGGAGCCAAGATTATGACCGTACGCATTCTGGCGGTATGTGGGTGTGGGCAAGGCAGTTCAATGATCATGAAGATGAAAGTCGGCCAGTTCCTCACCCAGGAGGGCATCGATCACAGCGTGAACAGTTGCGCCGTCGGGGAGTACAAGTCCGAACTGGGCGGCGCGGACATCATCATCGCCTCTACCCATGTGGCGGATGAGATCACCGTCAGCGGCAATAAATATGTGGTCGGTGTGCGCAATATGCTGTCTGCGGCAGACTTCGGGCCGAAGCTGCTGGACGTGATCACGGCCCATTTTCCCCATGATCTTAAAAAACAGGAGACGGTATGAAGCTGCGTGATTCCCTGGCGGAAAATCATGCCATCGCCCTTCAGGCGGAAGCGGCCACCTGGCAGGACGCGGTGAAAATCGGCGTTGATCTGCTGGTGAAGGCCGGGGTGGTGGAACCCCGTTATTACCAGGCCATTCTGGACGGCGTCGCGCGTTTCGGCCCCTACTTTGTGATTGCCCCAGGGCTGGCCATGCCGCATGGCCGCCCGGAGGAGGGGGTCAACAAAACCGGGTTTGCGCTGGTCACGTTGAAAACGCCGCTGGTGTTTAACCATGAAGAGAATGACCCGGTCGATATCCTGATTACGCTGGCGGCAGTAGATGCCCAGGCGCATCAGGAGATCGGCATCATGCAAGTGGTGAACCTGTTTGAAGATGAAGCCAATTTTGACCGGCTGCGCGCCTGCCGCACTGAACAGGACGTGCTGGCACTTATTGATGAAACCTCAGCCGCCGCTGGCCCGGCCGCCCACTAAAAGGAGCGTTGTTATGTCTCACACTTTACCGATGTTACAAATCGCGCTGGATAACCAGAGCATGGCCGATGCCTACCGCACCACCCGGCAGATTGCGGCGGAAGTCGATATTATTGAAGTGGGTACCATCCTCTGTGTGGCAGAAGGGGTGCGCGCGGTGCGTGACCTCAAAGCGCTCTACCCGGAAAAAATTGTGCTGGCCGATGCCAAAATTGCCGACGCCGGGCAAATCCTCGCCCGCATGTGTTTTGAGGCCAATGCGGATTGGATCACCGTGATCTGCTGTGCCGACATCAACACCGCCAAAGGCGCGCTGGAGGTCGCTCATGCGTTCAACGGCGATGTGCAGATTGAACTGACCGGCTTCTGGACCTGGGAGCAGGCCGCAGAGTGGCGCGCCGCCGGGATTGGGCAGGTGGTTTATCACCGCAGCCGTGATGCGCAGGCGGCAGGCGTGGCCTGGGGCGAAGCGGACATTGCCGCGATCAAACGGCTGTCAGAGATGGGCTTTAAGGTCACGGTGACCGGCGGGCTGGCGCTGGCGGATCTGCCGCTGTTCCAGGGCATCCCGGTGCATGTGTTTATCGCCGGGCGCAGCATCCGCGATGCCGCAGACCCGGTTGAGGCGGCGCGCCAGTTCAAGCGCACCATTCAGCAGCTCTGGGGCTAAGGAGCCGGCATGTTACATAAAGCCGTTCCGCTCGGTATTTACGAAAAGGCGCTGCCGGGGGGCGAAGACTGGCTGGCACGCCTGCAACTGGCGGCCTCGCTGGGGTTCGATTTTGTCGAGATGTCGATTGACGAATCTGATGCGCGGCTGGCCCGGTTGGCGTGGTCTGCTGAGCAGCGTATGGCCCTGGTGAAAGCCGTGGCCGCCACCGGGGTGCGCGTGCCGTCGCTCTGCCTCAGCGCCCATCGCCGTTTTCCATTAGGCGCAGAAGAGGATGAGGTGCGCGATCAGGGGCTATCCATTATGCGCAAAGCGATCCGGCTGGCGCAGGATGTCGGCATTCGCGTGATTCAACTCGCAGGCTATGACGTCTATTACCAGCAGGCCAACGAGCGTACCCGTGAGCGCTTCCGTGATGGGTTGGCGCAGGCAGTGGAGATGGCCAGCCGGGCGCAGGTGACGCTGGCGATGGAGATCATGGATTACCCGCTGATGAACTCCATCAGCAAGGCGCTGGGCTATGCGCACTACCTCAACAACCCGTGGTTTCAGCTCTACCCGGATATCGGCAACCTGTCCGCCTGGGACAACGATGTGCAGATGGAACTCGCGTCAGGTGCCGGGCATATCGTTGCGGTGCATGTCAAAGACACCCGGCCCGGCGTCTTTAAAAATGTGCCGTTTGGTGAAGGCGTGGTGGCGTTTGAACGCTGCTTTGCCACCCTGCACGCCAGCGGTTACCGCGGCCCCTACCTGATCGAAATGTGGAGTGAGAACGCCCCTGACCCGGTGGCGGAAGTCACGGCAGCGCGCCGCTGGGTGTGTGAGAGAATGCGCCGGGCCGGGCTGGGCGTGCTGGAGCCGGACGCGCTGGAAACAGGAGTGCGATGATGCTGGAGTCTTTGAAACAACAAGTGTTTGACGCCAACGTGGCGCTGCCGGCGCACCGGCTGGTGACCTTTACCTGGGGCAACGTCAGCGGTATCGATCGCGACCGGCAGCTGATGGTGATCAAGCCCAGCGGCGTGGCGTATGAACAATTGCGGCCGGAGGACATGGTGGTGGTTGATCTGGACGGGAACGTGGTGGAAGGGCGCTACCGCCCCTCGTCAGATACCGCGACCCATCTGGTGCTTTATCGCCGCTACCCGGCCCTGGGCGGCATTGTGCATACCCACTCTACCCATGCCACCGCCTGGGCGCAGGCCGGGCTGACCATTCCGGCCTTCGGCACGACCCATGCTGACTACTTCTCTGGTGACATCCCCTGTACCCGCGCCCTGCGGCGTGAAGAAGTGGAGGGCGACTATGAACGGGAAACCGGCCGGGTCATCGTGGAAACGTTCACGGATCGCGATCCGCTGCATACGCCGGGCGTGATTGTCAGCCAGCATGGGCCCTTCAGCTGGGGGAGTTCGCCGGAAGAGGCGGTGCATAATGCGGTGGTGCTGGAAGAGGTGGCGAAAATGGCCTGGATTGCGTGCAGCGTTAACCCGCATCTGCACCCAATTGATGGCTACTTGATGAAAAAGCACTTCAGCCGTAAACATGGTGCCGATGCCTATTACGGCCAAAAATAAAGACGATGGCCCGCGCATCAGGGATGCTCGCCGTGGGTGATGGGTGATGGGTGATGGGTGATGGGTGATGGGTGATGGGTGATGGGTGATGGGTGATGGCGGGTAATGGCGGCTGTGGCCGCCATTACCCGTTCAGGCGATCACCCGCTCAGGCGCTCACCTGTTGAGACGTTCAGTGGCAGCGCCTGATTAATCGCCTCAGGCGCTGTACCCCATAAGCTGCATCAGCCGCTGTGCCTGCACTACCGCCTCCTGGCGGTGGGTTACGCCCAGCTTCTGATAAAGGTTACGGATATGGGTTTTGATGGTGGTGGCCGCTACATCCAGTTCCCCGGCAATCTGGTCATTGCTGTAGCCGGAGTAGATCAGGCCCAATACCTGCCATTCGCGCTGGGTCAGGGGGCTGGTGCGGATCAGTTCAGGCACATGCGGGTGGGTCAGCAGCTTCAGCACAAAGCCTTCGTCAAAATGGGCGAATTTGTGGCGATGGTGCTGGTTAATGTCACGCAGGATACGTTGCGCGCGGTGCTGTTCCAGTTCCGCCAGGGCATTCAGCTGAATAAGCTGGCGTAATTGCTGGGCCATCAGTTCGCCCTCAATGACGAAATGGCTGATAAAGCCGGTGCGGTTGGCCAGCGTCAGCGCTTCCATCAGCGCTTTCTGGGCATCTGCTTTCCGCTCACACAGCCAGTAGAGCCGGTTACTGAGCAGCAGGTTGCGGTTGAGGTCGCTGTAGAGTTTCAGGCGGCGGGCGTTGTCATTCAGCTCATCCAGTACCACTTCCGCCTCATTGAACTGGCCGAGCAGAATTTGTGTGCGGGCTATATTGCGCCATTGCCCCTGCAAAAAGTGGTTATCCGCCATGCCCGGTTTTTCGGTATGGCGCAGCCAGTTGGCAGCAGCGGTGACATCATTGGTCATCTGCCAATAAATCACCCGGGCTTTATCGGCGTTGGTCAGCCAGTCGCGGTGATAGGCGCTGCCCAACAACAAGGTTTCACACCCCTGGAGATGGCGGCCGGCATTGTCCAGATCGCCCCGCGCCAGCGAGCACTTCGCCAGCATCGCCAGGCACTGCAGCTGGTGTTGCGGCTGGTAGTTATTGAGCACCTCCAGGCCACGCCGGGCGGCACCTTCGGCCTCGTCCAGCCGTGCCCACGACCACAACAGCTGCGCGCGCAGGCGCAGCAGGAACTCGTGCAGCGGCAGCTGTTCCAGATGCTGCTCGCGCACCAGGTCAAAGGCTTTGTCCTGAGTTTCAAAGGCGGCCTGTAAAAAGCCCTGGGCGATCAGGATTTCGCTCTGTTGCAGCAGCGCCCAGAGGGCGTAATGGCTGACGTCATGCCGCCGCGCCATCTGCTCGGTTTGCTGCATCATCGGCAGTGCGCGTGCCAGTTCGCCTTTGCAGTGATGTACCTCGCCGGTCACGGAGGTGGCGACAATGCGGCTGTAGTAACTCGACAGCGGCAGGAATTTCAGCGCTTCGCCGGCAAGCTGTTCAGCCTCTTCCGGTTTGCCGGCCGTGATCGCCACCTGTGCCCGCAGGGCGTTGAATTCAGCGGCCAGGGTTTTATCAATCTCCAGATGCTGGGCCTGCATCGCTTCGGCGGCGCGATCCAGCAGCGTATCGACTTCGGTAAAGCGGTGCTGGCTTTGCGCCAGCCAGGCCTGCAACAGTGCCAGTTTGGGGCTCTGTACCAGCCGCTCATAGGGCAGCGCATTCAGGCACTGCTCAAGCAGCGTCAGTTCGCTCTGGTTGAACAGCATCCAGCCATGGTTCAGCAGGATGTCACGCAGCAGGTCGACGTCGCCGGCTGCCAGGGCGTGATGAATGGCTTCTGCCGGGAAGCCCAACGCCAGCCAGCCTTCGGCCGCGCTGCGGTGGATAGTCGGCAGCTCCAGCGCCAGCTCCCACTGGCAGCGCTGGCGCAAAAAGGCGGCGAACAGCGGGTGGAAGCAGAACCACTCGCCGCTGTCGTCCATGCGGTGAATAAACAGCCCCTGGCGTTCCAGCTCCTCCAGCCGTTGCTGGCCGTAATCCTCACCGGTCAGCCGCACAATCAGCGCATCGTTCATGGAGCGGAGCACCGCGCAGCGCAGCAGGAAGTGGCGGGTATCGACGTCAATACGGTCGAGCACCTCATCCACCAGGTAATCATTCAGGTGGCTGGCATTCAGCCCGGCCAGCCGTTGGGCTGATTTATGGGCCGCCGTACCGGACTGGCGGGCGGAGAGGGCGATCAGTTGCAGGGCAGTCGCCCAGCCTTCAACGTCGTCACACAAACGGCTGCTGTCACCCTGTTCCAGCGGGTCATGCAGCCGGCAGTCAAAGAACTGCTTTGCCTCCAGATGGGTGAAGGCGAGCTGGCTGCTGCCGAGTTCCAGCAGTTGATCGCGTACCCGCAGGTTGGCGATGCCGAGCGGCGGCAGCGAGCGCGAGAGCAGCACCAGCGTCAGGTTTTCCGGCTGGTGGCGCAGGAAAAAGCGCATCGCCTCATGAATCTGCTCATTGGTGATCAGGTGATAGTCGTCAATCACCAGGTAGAGCGGCCGGTGCCATTCGCTGAGGTCAATAAACAGCTGGGAAAACAGCGCGGACAAACTGGCGTACTGGTGTTTCTGGCTCATGGCCTCGCTTTTGCTGCAATGGCCGCCGGTCGCCTGCTGGATAGCGGCAACCAGATAATTCACAAAGCGTTCTGGCTGGTTGTCACTCTCATCCAGCGAATACCATCCCAATTCAGCGATATCGGCCGCCCATTGGGCAACCAGCGTCGTTTTTCCGTAACCCGCCGGGCAGTTAACCAGGGCCAGGCGGTAATTGGCCGCGCTGGCCAGTTTGGTCAACAGACGATCGCGCACCACAGTATTTTGCAGCCGTACCGGACGGCTGAGTTTTGAAGGGATCAGCATGAGGTTTCCATCTTCTCTGACAGCGGCGGAGGTGGTGAAAAGGTAACCATCCAATACACCATGATTATTTTACGGCACGTAATTAATCATTAGCCGTTAAGTTCAGCTAAGCCACTTTCTAATGCAATAACTGCCGGTTTTAAGGTGATGGTAAGTTGCAGTCGATCACACTTCACGGCTACGCCCTGCTTCTCCTCCCCAGCTAAGCGTCCGGCGGGATGATGCCGCGCCGCAGAGTGCCCGGCAGGATAGCGATAATTATTTAAGCACCCTGTCCGCCACGCCCTAATCCCATGTTCAACATTTAACTGGTTAACATTAACCGGTTTAACTACAGGAATGAGACCTGCTTATGTCACAGCTCACATTTAAGAAGGATGTCTTTTTGGCTGCGCTGTCACGCCAGTGGCACCATTTCGGCCTTCATGCCGCAGAGGAGATGACGCCGCACCAGTGGTGGCAGGCGGTGAGTGCTGCCGTTGCTGAGCAACTGCCACCCCAGCCCCGGCCGGAAGCGGCGGAAAAAGGGCAACGGCATGTGAACTACATCTCAATGGAGTTCCTGATTGGCCGCCTGACCGGCAACAACCTGATTAATCTTGGCTGGTATGACGACATCGCCGGCATCCTGAAAGGCTTTGACCTCTCGCTGACGGACATCCTTGAGCAGGAGGTTGATCCGGCGCTGGGCAACGGCGGCCTCGGGCGGCTGGCCGCCTGCTTCCTGGATTCCATGGCGACCCTCAGCCAGCCGGCCACCGGCTATGGGCTGAACTATCAGTATGGGCTGTTCCGCCAGCGCTTTGTGGACGGCAAACAGCATGAATCACCTGACATCTGGCATCGGGAAAGTTACCCGTGGTTCTCCCATAATGCCTCGCTGGCAGTAGATGTCGGCATGGGCGGCAAGCTGGAGAAACAGGCCGACGGCAGAACCGTATGGCGTCCCGATTTCATCCTGCGCGGTGAAGCGTGGGACTTGCCGGTGGTGGGCTATCGCAATGGCGTCAGCCAGCCGCTGCGCCTGTGGGAAGCTACCCACCCGGCCCCGTTTGACCTCGGTAAATTCAATGACGGGAATTTCCTGCACGCTGAGCAGCGCGGCATCGACGCCGCCAAACTTACCAAAGTGCTCTACCCGAATGACAACCATCAGGCCGGCAAGCGCCTGCGCCTGATGCAGCAATATTTCCAGTGTGCCTGTGCGGTGGCAGACATCCTGCGTCGCCACCATCTGGCAGGCCGCGCGCTGGCGGATCTGCCGGATTATGAGGTGATCCAGCTTAATGACACCCACCCGACCATCGCGATCCCTGAGATGCTGCGCATCCTGCTGGATGAGCACCAGCTGGAGTGGGATGCCGCCTGGCAGATCACCAGCCGCACCTTTGCCTACACCAACCACACGCTGATGCCGGAAGCGCTGGAGTGCTGGGATGAAAAACTGGTACGCAATCTGTTGCCGCGCCACTTCGCCATCATTAAGCAAATCAATGCTAACTTTAAAAAGATTGTCGATAAGCAGTGGCCGGGCGATGAGGCGCTGTGGGGCAAACTGGCAGTGCTGCATGACAAACAGGTACGCATGGCCAACCTGTGCGTGGTGGCCGGGTTTGCGGTGAATGGTGTGGCGGCGCTGCACTCGGATCTGGTGGTGAAGGATCTCTTCCCGGAGTATCACCAACTGTGGCCGCAGAAATTCCATAATGTCACCAACGGCATCACGCCGCGCCGCTGGCTGAAGCAGTGCAACCCGGCGCTGTCAGCCCTGATCGATGAGACGCTGAACACCGAATGGGCCACGAATCTGGACGCGCTGAAAGGGCTGGAACCCTATGCGGAGGATGCCGGGTTCCGCGAGACATTCCGCCAGATCAAGCACCGCAATAAAGAGAAACTGGCCGCCTATGTGAAGGATGTCACAGGCATTGTGATTAATCCTGAGGCGATCTTCGATATTCAGATAAAAAGGCTGCATGAGTACAAGCGCCAGCACCTGACGCTGCTGCATATCATCGCGCGCTATCAGGAGATCCTGAGTAAAAAAGGCGCTGACCGGGTGCCGCGGGTGTTCCTGTTCGGGGCCAAGGCCGCGCCGGGTTACTACCTGGCGAAAAATATCATTTATGCGATCAACCAGGTCGCGTCGATGATCAACAACGATCCGCGTGTGAAGGATCAGCTGAAAGTGGTGTTTATCCCGGATTATAAAGTCTCGGTCGCGGAGCTGATGATCCCGGCGGCGGATGTCTCCGAGCAGGTCTCCACGGCGGGGAAAGAGGCGTCCGGCACCGGCAACATGAAGCTGGCCCTGAACGGCGCGCTGACGGTGGGCACGCTGGATGGCGCTAACGTCGAGATCGCCGAGCAGGTGGGCGAGGAGAATATCTTTATTTTCGGCAACACCGTGGAGCAGGTCAAAGCCCTGAAAGCCGGGGGCTATGACCCGCTGAAATGGCGCAAGAAAGACAAAAAACTTAATGCGGTGCTGAAAGCGCTGGAGAGCGGCGAGTTCAGCAACGGCGACAAACAGGCGTTTGATATGTTGCTGAACAGCCTGCTCGGCGGGGGCGATCCCTACCTGGTGCTGGCGGATTTCGCCGCGTATGAAGAGGCGCAGCAAAACGTGGATACCCTCTACCGCGATCCGGAAGAGTGGACCCGGCGCGCTATCCTGAATACGGCACGCGTTGGAACTTTCAGTTCGGATCGTTCGATCCGGGATTATCAACAACGCATCTGGCAGGCAAAACGGTAAGGAGACCGCATGGACGAGAAACAGATTGATCAGGCGGCGACGCTGGCAGGCATTTCTGCCGGCTTTATCAATGCGCACGGCAAACAACAGGCGATCCCGGCGCAGACCAAAATGAAGCTGCTGACCGCGATGGGCCGCGATGAAGAGACGCCCCCCACCGCCGGGCCGCTGCCGCCGGTGAAAGTGTTCACCCAGGGCCGGCCGATTTCCCTGTCGCTGGCCGGTAAGGGCGAATTCAATTGGGTGCTGGAGCAAGAGAACGGCACGCGGACGGAGGGGCGCGCCGGGGGAAGCAAACGGCTTACCCTGCCGGGGCGGCTGCCGGCCGGTTACCACCAGCTGACGCTGGAGCAGAAAGGGCAGCGCTGGGGCTGCCGCATCATTGTCGCGCCGAAACGCTGTTATGAGCCGGAAGCGCTGCTGACCGGCAAAAAACTCTGGGGAGCCTGCGTGCAGCTTTACAGCCTGCGCTCGGAGCAGAACTGGGGCATTGGTGATTTCGGCGACCTGCGGATGATGCTGGAAGAGACGGCGAAACGAGGCGGGGCGTTTATCGGCCTGAACCCGATTCACGCGCTTTACCCGGCCATGCCGGAGAGCGCCAGCCCTTACAGCCCTTCGTCACGCCGCTGGTTGAATATTCTCTACATTGACGTCAACGCGGTGGATGAGTTCCGCCACAGTAAGGCGGCCCAGCGCTGGTGGAAACAGCCTGAAACGCAGGCCACGCTGGAAAAAGCGCGGGCGGCGGAATGGGTGGACTACAGCGCGGTGACCACCCTGAAACGGGAGGCGCTGCGGCTGGCGTTCCCTGATTTTGAGGTGTTGCCCGCTACCCATGCGCGCAAACGTGCCTACCTGCAATTCGTTGAGCAGGGGGGCAGCAGCCTGCGCCAGCAGGCCGCCTTTGATGCGCTGCATGAACAGCTGATCAAAGAGAATAAAGAGTGCTGGGGCTGGCCCGCCTGGCCGGAAAAATACCGTGACGGCACCGAGGCGACAGAAGCGTTTTATCACTCCAACCGTGACGACGTTGAGTTTTACCAGTGGCTGCAATGGCTGGCGCACAGCCAGTTCGCCGACTGCTACGCCCACAGTGAGGCGCTGGGTATGCCGATCGGCCTCTACCGTGATCTGGCCGTCGGGGTGTCTGAGGGCGGTGCAGAAACCTGGTGTGACCGCGAATTATACTGCCTGCGGGCGTCGGTCGGTGCGCCGCCGGATATTCTCGGCCCGCTCGGCCAGAACTGGGGCCTGCCGCCGATGGATCCGAACGTGATGCAGACGCGCGGTTATCAGCCGTTTATCGATCTGCTGCGTGCCAACATGACCGACTGCGGCGCGCTGCGCATTGACCACGTGATGGCGCTGCTGCGGCTGTGGTGGATACCCTATGGTGAAACCGCCGATCAGGGGGCGTATGTCCAGTATCCGGTGGATGATCTGCTGGCGATTCTGGCGCTGGAGAGCCAGCGCTACCGCTGTATGGTGATTGGTGAGGATCTGGGCACCGTGCCGGTGGAGATTGTCGCCCGCCTGCGGGATAGCGGCGTGTACTCGTACAAAGTGCTCTATTTCGAGCGCGATCGCGACAACATCTACCGCGCACCGCAATCTTACCCGGTACAGGCGATGGCGACCGTCACCACCCACGACCTGCCGACCCTGCGCGGTTTCTGGGAGAGCGGGGATTTGACGCTCGGCCAGAAGTTGGGGCTGTACCCGGATAAAGAGGTATTCGCCGGGTTGCAGGCCGACCGGGATAAATCGCGCCAGGGGCTGCTCAACAGCCTGCACCAGTATGGTTGTGTGCCGAAAAAACTGGGGCATAAGGCATCCATGATGGCGATGACCCCGACGCTGAACCGCGGCCTGCAACGCTATATCGCTGACAGCGCCAGCGCATTGCTGGGGTTACAGCCCGAGGACTGGCTGAATATGAAAATGCCGGTAAACGTGCCCGGCACTACGGATCAGTACCCTAACTGGCGGCGTAAGCTGTCGCAGACGCTGGAGGCGATGTTTGCTGATCCACAGGTCAACCGGCTGCTGAAGGATCTGGATAAGCGCCGCCGAAAAGTCTCGGTCTGAGCCTGCTGCCGCGCTGGAAATAAAAAGGGCACCCCAAGGGGTGCCCTTTTTCACGGTACGCAACCTGACGCACCGGTAGCGGTCACGTCTTAATAATAAGAGTGCTCACCGCGCTGGTGTTCGGTCAGATCCCGCACGCCTTTCAGCTCCGGGAAGTTCGCCAGCAACTCTTTTTCGATGCCGTCTTTCAGGGTGACATCAATCATCGAGCAGCCGTTGCAACCGCCGCCGAATTGCAGGATCGCGTAGCCGTCGTCGGTAATTTCCATCAGCGTCACACGGCCGCCGTGGCCGGCCAGCTGCGGGTTGATTTTGGATTGCAGCTCATACTCAACACGCTCCATCAGCGGCGCGTCATCCGAGACTTTACGCATTTTGGCGTTCGGGGCTTTCAGCGTCAGCTGGGAGCCGAGCTGGTCAGTCACAAAGTCAATTTCGGCATCTTCCAGATAAGGCGCGCTCAGCTCATCCACGTAGGCGGAGATCTGATCAAATTTCAATTCTTTGTCGGTGGCTTCTACCGCGTCCGGCGGGCAATAGGAGACGCCGCACTCAGCGGTAGGCGTACCGGGGTTAATCACGAATACGCGAATCTGAGTGCCTTCTTCCTGGCTCGCCAGCAATTTGGCAAAGTGTGCTTGGGCTGCGTCGGTAATACGGATCATAGCATTCACTCAATAGTTGACTTCTCTAGTAGGTTATAATACGCCCAATGACGGCATCACTACAAGGTGCGGCACAGGCACCAGATTTGAATCGACGCCACACCCGCACGATTGAGCAACGCGCAAATCTCCGCCACCGTACTCCCGGTGGTGACCACATCATCCAGCAGCGCCACATGGCAGCCGGCCAGATTCTGCCGGCAGTCAAAGGCCCCACGCAGGTTACGCCGCCGCCGGGCCGCGGTGAGCGTGCGCTGTGCCGGGGTGGCACGCAGGCGTTGCAGCGTATCTTTCCGGTAGCCGCAGCCCAGCCAGCGTGCCAGCGGCACCGCCAGCAGATCACTCTGGTTATAGCCGCGCCGCCACTGCCGGTGCCGGTGCAGCGGCACGCTGATCAGATGATGCGGCCGCACCACCCGCCCGTGCCGGTGGGCATCCAGCCAGCGTAACAGCAGCAGGCGCGCCAGCACCGGGGCCAGTTCCGGCGTCTGGCTGAACTTAAGCTGATGCACCAGGTGGCTGAGCGGCGGGCGAAAATCGGTGACGGCAACCAGCGCCTGCCAGGGCGGTGGCCGCCGCAGGCAACGCCCACAGGGCACATCGCGCGAGGCCGAGGGCAGGCCGCAGCGCGGGCACGCCGGGGGCAGGGCCAGTTGCCGCAGGCAGTAGCTGCAAATACCGTGGCGGCTGAGGTGTAACGGCATCCGGCATAGCCAACACAGGCCGCCGATTGTTAGCATACTCATCTTGGCTTCCTTGCAGAGATACAGAGACAGGACAATAACCTATGACGGAGCTTTACTGGCAGACAATGGGCGAAGGCGATCGCGATCTTGTGCTGCTTCACGGATGGGGGTTGAACGCCGATGTCTGGCAACAGGCTGCCGTGCGACTTGCGCCGCATTTCCGGCTGCATCTGGCCGACCTGCCCGGCTATGGGCGCAGCACCGGTTTTGGTGCCATGACGCTGGCAGAGATGGCCGACCGGGTACGGGAAAGTGCCCCGCCGCGCGCCCACTGGCTTGGCTGGTCGTTGGGCGGGCTGGTGGCCAGCCAGATTGCGCTGGATGCCCCGGCGCAGGTGGCGTCACTGATCACCGTGGCCTCTTCGCCCTGCTTCGCGGCGCAGGAGGCGTGGCCGGGTATCCGCCCTGAGGTGTTGCAGGGGTTCCAGCGCCAGCTCAGTGAAGATTTCCAGCGCACGGTGGAGCGTTTTCTGGCGCTGCAAACCCTGGGCACCGAGAGCGCAAAGCGCGATGTCCGGTTACTGAAGGCGGTAGTGCTTGAGCAGCCAATGCCGGGGGTAGAGGTGTTGAACGGCGGGCTGGAGATATTGCGGCAGGCCGATCTGCGTGAACCGTTGCGCGCGTTGACGCTGCCTTTTCTGCGCATTTATGGGCAGCTCGACGGCCTGGTGCCGCGTAAAATTGTGCCGGTGCTGGATGCGGCATGGCCTCAGTCCACGTCTGTGATCATCGACAAAGCCGCCCATGCGCCTTTTGTCTCCCACCCGGAGACCTTCTCGCAGTTACTGATTGATTTCCTTACTGAAAAATAACAGGGCGGTAATACCGGCAATCTTTGCTAACCAGTTGTTTATGCGCTGAATTTAGGGTGATGAAATGAAATTATTTAGTGGGCTGAGTGGCTAAATCGGCAAACTGTTTAATACTTAAGAAGGTAACTCGCTGACAGACAACGTGAACATGGCTGATGGCCCCATCAACAGCAGCCATGCTCACGCGACTGTTACGCTTCTGGGCAGAACAACGCCGGAGTTCATTCGCACAAGGATGATGCTGTCTTCGTGGTGTTCGTTATTTGCTTATCTTGACTGCTTTCTTAAACACTAATCATTCTACGAGAGGTAAGGTCATGAAATTTATTTCTGCAATGAAGGCTTCAACAATGACGGCAGCGCTGCTGGCCGGCGTGATGTCATTTGGCGCACTGGCGGCGCAAGAGATCTCCAAAGAAGAAGCCACCAAATATGAAAAAGTGGGCACAGTCACCACCACCGCTGAAACCACGTCGCCCATGGATGCCAAACAAGAGTTGTCCAAACTGGCGGATGAGAAAGGCGGCAAATACTTTGTGGTGATTGCCGGCCGTGAACACGGCAAAGTCAGCGCGATTGCAGAAGTGTATAAATAATCTCTGCCTGAAACGACCTTGGGGCGCCAACAGGCGCCTTTTCTTTTTGTACGACGTTCCCGCCTCTTTTCCGCCTCTGCCACGTGCGCCGCCGGGTTATATCCCGCGTTATTGCGGTATAATTCCCTCGGAATTTTCCTCACATTGACGCGGAGATGCGCATTAGTGGCAGCTACGATTTATGACATCGCACGGATGGCCGGGGTCTCCAAATCGACCGTGTCCCGGGTGCTGAACAATCAGCCCAATATCTCCCCTGAAGCCCGTGACCGGGTAATGCAGGCGATCGACACGCTGAACTACCAGCCCAGCAAACTGGCACGTGCGCTGACTTCCTCAGGCTTTGACGCCATTATGGTGATTTCCACCCGCCCGACCCGCAGCACGCTGGGTAACCCCTTCTTCGCAGACATTGTGCACGCCATCGCCTCCCGGGCAGAAGAGGAGGGATTCGACGTGATTTTACAGACCTCCCGTAACAGCGAAGATGACCTGCAAAAATGCCTGGTGAAGATCAAAGAGAAGATGGTGAAAGGCATCATCATGCTCAGTTCACCGGCGGATGAGGCCTTTTTTGTCCAGCTCGACAGTTACACCATTCCGGTGGTGGTGATTGGCCGGGTTGAGGGGCAGTACCGGCACATCTTTTCGGTCGATACCGACAACGTGCATGACAGTTACCGCATGACTCAGGCACTGATTGCGCAGGGGCACCGGGCGATTGCCTGTTTGCACGCCTCGCTGGATTTTCATGTGTCGATTGACCGGCTGGCCGGTTACCGGCAGGCGATGGCGGAAGCGGGATTGCCGGTAGACCCGGCGTGGATTGTGGATGGCGGCAACAGCGTGGAGGAGGGTTATCAGGCGGCATGCCGGTTACTGGCACTGCCCCGGTGGCCGACCGCTGTGCTGGCGACCGATGCGCTGAAAATCCTCAGCCTCTACCGGGCAGCGCAGGAGCAGGGGTGCAGCATTCCCGGCCAACTCTCGATCATGGGCTTCAGTAATACCAGCATTTCCCCGCTGCTAACGCCGCCGTTAAGCGGCATCGATGTACCGACCGCCCAACTGGGCTGGCAGGGCGGCGACCTGCTGTTTGCCCGCATCACCGGGCGCGAACCGGCGCAGATGCATACGCTGGTGGAGACCGAAATCCGTTACGCCCGGTCAACGGCGGCCCCGGCCTGACGCCATAAAAAAGGGAGGGTGCGCAGACCCTCCCTGTGTGGTTTCCCGGTGCTTACGAAAGCATTGGGATCACCTGTTCGGTTTCGCTGTCAAAGAAGTGGGCGTGGGCCATGTCCAGCCGCAGGCCCAGTTTCTCCCCGGCGTGAATGTCACACTGCGCATCGGTGCGCACTACCAGTTCATGCCCGCCAATCTGGCAATACAGCATAAATTCTGCCCCGGTCAGCTCAGCCACCGACACACTGGCCTCAATCTGCTGCTGGCCCGGTTGCGCCAGCTGGATAGATTCCGGGCGGATCCCCAGAATCAGTGGCTGGCGTTGGTACCCGGCCGCGTTGAGTTTCTCCAGCGCTGCCGCCGGGATCGGGATATGCAGGCTTTCCGTCGCAAAATGCCCGCCATCCAGCGCCCCACGGATGAAGTTCATCGCCGGGGAACCGATAAACCCGGCTACAAACATATTGCATGGCCGGTTGTAGATGGTTTTCGGGCTGCCGACCTGCTGCACAATGCCGTCTTTCATCACCACGATCCGCGTCGCCATGGTCATGGCTTCGGTCTGGTCGTGGGTCACGTAGATCATCGTGGTGTCGAGTTTCTGGTGCAGTTTGCTGATTTCTGCCCGCATCTGGACACGCAGTTTGGCGTCGAGGTTGGAGAGCGGTTCATCCATCAGGAACACTTTGGCGTCCCGCACAATGGCGCGGCCCAACGCGACCCGCTGGCGCTGGCCGCCGGAGAGCGCGCTCGGGCGGCGTTGCAGCAGATCTTTCAGCCCGAGGATCTGCGCCGCATAGGCCACGCGCCGTTCAATCTCCGCTTTATCCACGTTCATCAGCTTCAGCGCGAACGCCATGTTGTCATACACCGACATGTGCGGGTAAAGCGCGTAGTTCTGGAACACCATCGCAATACCGCGGTTTTTGGCGGCCACGTCATTCATGCGCTGGCCGTCAATCAGCAGGTCACCGTCGCTGATATCCTCCAGCCCGGCGATCATCCGCAGGGTAGTGGATTTACCGCAACCCGAGGGGCCGACGAACACGATGAACTCTTTGTCTTCAATCTCCAGGCAAAAATCTTTTACCACGTGGACATTGTTGGGATAAATCTTCTGAATGTGCTGTAAAGAAATCTGGGCCATGCTCAGCTCCTGGTGATGGGTGTGGGGCAGGCCTGTTTCGCCTGCCAATGGGCCAGCAGATCTGGCCAGGCCAGCTCCCCGGTGTGATTCAGCCGGTAATCCGCCCCGGCCAGCGTTGCGCCAATCCCTACCGAGTACATGCCGCTGGCGTTGATGGCCGCGATCCCGGCCTGCGCATCTTCAATGCCGATCGCCTGCGCGGGCGCGACCCCCAGCCCCCGGCATGCCGTCAGGAAAATTTCGGGATGCGGTTTGGAATGGGTTAATGCGCGGGCATCCGCGCAGAAATCGAACCAGTTACATAACCCCAGTGATGCCAGCACCTGCGGGGCATTTTCCGACACCGAGGCCAGCCCGATGCGGCACCCGGCTGCCCGCAGGTCAGCCAGCAGCGGCAGAATGCCGGTCAGAATGTCCGCCGGGCTGAGGTTCGCCAGCAGCTGCCGGTAGAGCTCGTTCTTCTCCGTCATAAACTGTTGCCGCTGCGCCGGGGTGTAGGCATCGGCCTGGCCGCCATGCTGCAAAATACGCGTCAGGGAATCGGCACGGTTAACGCCTTTTAACTGCTCGTTAAAAGCGCGATCAATGCAGATACCCAGTTTTTCCGCCAGCTGTTGCCAGGCGAGAAAGTGAAACTCGGCGGTGTCAGTGATCACCCCATCCAGATCAAACACCACCGCCTGGGGTAAAGGCTTCATTGCCATCATGCTTCCTTAGTGCTCAAGTGCCAGCACCAGCCGGCGGGTGAAAGAGTGCAGCGTGCCGTGGACGCAGATGCTCAGCGGGGCATCATTCGCTTTTTCAATCTGCAATTGCTGGTGGCTGATGCTCACCTGGAGCTGTTCACCCCGCCAGCAGAGCGGGAAGCGCAGCGTTTTCCAGTGCGGCGGCAGGCGCGGCGAGAGCACCAGTTGCCCCTCCTGATACTCCAGCCCGGCAAAGCCCATGATCGCCCCGAGCCAGATGGCCCCGGTGGCGGCGGCGTGGATGCCGTCATCACAGCTGTGCGGCTCCGGCCCCAGGTCGATCGCCATCGCCTCGCGGTACAGCGGCCAGGCGAGGTCGGCCATGCCGTTGCGGCAGGCCACAATCGCGTAGATCGCCTTGCTCAGCGACGAATCATGGATGGTGCGCGGCAGGTAGTAATCCAGGTTGGCACGTTGCACTTCGCGGCTGAACAACGACGGCAGCAGGAAGAACAGCATGATCAGGTCAGCCTGCTTGAGGATCTGCATCTCGTTGACTTCCGCCCGCGAATAGTCGAGCAGAATCGACTGTGTGCCGGCCTTCGCCTGATAGCGCGTCAGGTCAATGGTGGGTTTGCTGAAGAAGCTGTCATCCTGCGGGATTACCCGCTCGTTATCCGGCTGCGGCAACACGCAACGGGCCAGGAAATCCCGGCCGCGGGTGTGGACGTCCTCATGCTCCGGCGTGTCCGGCAGGTAATGCAGCGCCTGCGCCACGCAGTAGTGCGCCAGATAGTTGGTGTAGGCGTTGTTGTTGATGTGCTCGGTGTACTCGTCCGGGCCAATCACATCATGCAGTTCCAGCCGGCCATTGACCTCCGTGGTGCGGCTCAGCCAGAACAGCGCGCACGCTTTCAGTAGCGCCTGTGTCTCAGTGGCCTGGAACTGGGCATCACCGGTGGCCTGCAGGTAGCCCACGGCGGCATAGGCGATGTCCGCCACCAGATGGTGCTCGGCCAGCGCTGACGCCACCGGCTGGCGCAGCCCGGTGCGGATGTTGATCAGCCCAAAGGCCGGGGTCTCCTCGTCACCGGTGAAGGCGCTCTCCCACGGGAACAGCGCGCCCTCATACCCGCACCGCGCCGCTTTCTGCTGCGCCTGCGGTAGGCGGTGGTAGCGGTAGCGCAACAGCGCCCGCGCGGTCTCCGGCCGGGTCAGCAGGTGATAGGGCAGGATAAAGATGTCGGTATCCCAGAATACGTGGCCTTTATAGCCTTCGCCGGTCAGCCCTTTGGCCGCCACGCTGCACCGCTCATCATGCGCCGGGGTCATCGCCGCCAAGTGGTAGGCAGACATGTCCAGCGCCAGCTGGTCAAACGGATCGCTTGACCCGACCTCCACCCGCGCCTGCGGCCACCAGCGTTGCCACTGTTGCAGGCTGGCTGCACGCAGCGCCGCGTAACCCTGTTCAACCTGTGGGGCGAGTTGCGCCAGGCAGTGCTCGTCCCAGTTTTCCGGTTCCGCATCGCCCGGCAGGCAGACGTCAACCCAGCTGATTTTTTCCAGCGTCAGCGGCACGCCCACCCGCAGGGTGGTGCTGAACTGCTGATTCAGCTGGCGGTTTTTCGCAGCGTAGCTGATGCGCGCATCATCGCTGGAGAGGCGACAATGGCTGCTGATCATCAGCGCCATGTCACCTTCCGGCGTGCGGTAGCAGCCTTGCAGCGTGTGCTGGTGCATCACTCGCACGCTCGCTTCCGTCAGGTGCTGGCGGCCGCTGTTGGTCTGCGTGGCGTCAATGCCGGTGGTGAGGCGCAGGGGCGTCTCCTGATCCAGCGCGGTCAGCGTCAGGGTCGCGGCCACCAGTTGTTGCGGCGCACGCGCCACAAACCGCGCGCTTTTCAGGCTGAACAGGCCGCCTTCCGGCGATTGCCAGATCAGTTCACGGCAGAGTTCACCCAGCTCCGGGTGGAATTCACGCCGGTAAGAGAGCAGTTTCCCGGCCAGCAGCGAAAAGGGGGTATTTCCGAATTCAATTTTACAGCCGGTGATGTCCGGCAGGTTCACCAGTTCAGTGACCTCATCCGGCGTGGCGCGATGGTAAAAACCCGCCACAAACATGCCGCGCACCTGGTCGGTATAGGCCTCTTCGTGGCCGCCGCGGATGCCGAGATAACCGTTGCCGCAGGTCATCAGGGTGGCGTATTTGTTCAACTGGTGGGGGTTGAAACCCGGCTCACACAGCACGGAGAACGGGGCAGAAGGGGAAGTCATCATAACGTCACGCTCTCACCCTGTTCAGCGGCCTGATACATCGCCGCCACCAGTTGCTGGATGCGGTAACCCTGGCGGCCATCGGCTACGTCGCTCTCTTGCCCCATCACGCGGTCAACAAAGGCTTTCATGCTGTTGTGGTGGCGCTGGCTGTCCGCTTCCTGGCGCTGGTAAAGCGTCAGCAGCTTGCCGCCGTCGTCGGTATAAATGTGCGCCGGGAAGAGGGTGGCCCCCGCGTCGGCCCCGCAGAACTGCACATTCATCACTGATTCTTCCGGGATATTCAGCGCAAAAGAGGTCTCCAGCCGTAAAATGCCGCCGCCCGCCAGTTCCAGCGTGGCAAAGAGCGAATCTTCCACCGTGTACTTTTCCGGCTGCCATTCGCCGAACAGCCCGCGGTTTTTGCGGTTGCCAATCTTGCAGAACTGATGGGCACTGACGCGTGTGACCTGGGGGAAGCCCAGCACATACATCGCGGCATCCAGCATATGAATGCCGATGTCGATCAGCGGCCCGCCGCCCTGTTGTTCTTTATCGATAAACACGCCCCAGCCCGGCACGCCGCAGCGGCGCAGGGCGCGGGCCTGGGTGACGTAAACCTCGCCCAGCGCCCCGGCGGCCACTTTTTCCCGCAGGATCCGGCAATCTTCAGCGAAGCGGTGGTGGAAATCATAGGCCAGCACTTTCCCGGCACGTTCGGCGGCTTCAGCCATCGCCAGCGCCTCGGGCGGCGTCATGGCCGGGGGCTTTTCGCACATGACGTGGCAACCATGCTGCAACGCCTGAAGTACCTGGGCCGAGTGGAAGCGGTTAGGCGAGCAGATGCTGACCAGATCCGGCTGTTCAAGGCGGTACATCTCGTCTGCGTCGGTGTAAGCACGGGCGATGTTATTGCGGGCGGCAAAGGCGTCAGCGCGTTCAGCCTCTTTGTCCACCACGGCAACCAGCGTGACGTCCCGGCGGGTGGCGTAATAGGCGGCGTGAACTTTCTCCGCCACCTGGCCCGCACCAATAATCGCGACCCGTAAGGGCCGCGATGCGTGAGCAGTAAACTCCATGTTTTTCCTGCCGATTAGCGCAAGGCGCGCAGATAGTCGAGGGAATCCTGATAGGCTTTGGCCGGATCGGCTGCCCGCACGCGGCATTCGTAGACGGCGTAACCGTCATAACCATCTTGTTTGAGCTGGTTGAAGTGGCGTGCGAAGTCCAGCGAACCGCTGCCCGGCTGATAACGGTGGTTATCGGCGATGTGGACATGGCCCAGCAGATCGCGGTGCTGATGCAGCGCGGCGCTGATGTCATCTTCCTCGATGCTCATGTGGTAGAAGTCACCGATGATCTGCGTGTGGCGAAGCTGGTTCTCTTCGATATAGCGGCGGGCGTCGGCCAGCAGGTTGATCATATGATCCTGATAGCGGTTCAGCGGCTCCAGAAAGACTGTCGTGCCGGTTTCAGCGGCGATGCCGTCGAGGAATGTCAGCGAGCTGCTGACGGCCAGGCGGTCACCGGCCACGCTGCGCGGCGAAGTCATCGGCGGCAGGCGATAGGTGAACATGCCCCAGGCAGCCGGCACCACGATGCCTTTCGCGCCGACGTCAGCCAGCGCCCGCAGGATGGCGGCAATCTGTTGCAGGCCGTTCAGGCGGCGTTCTTCAATGAAATCCCCGATCCAGCCGTCATAACCGCCACAGGCGCTGATCACCGGCAGGCCGGTCTCTGCGATCGCGGCCTTCACCTCGGCCAGATTATTCACCAGCAGGCGGCCGTCGATTTCAAACCCGTCAAAACCCATCTCTTTGATGTAACGGAATTTATCCAGAATGGCTTCCGGGAAGAAAGCCTGATTTTGGGTACCGATTTTCATCTAAATATTTCCTGTAAAGTCACACGTAATCAGAAGGTAACGCCCATTTTGATGCTCAGTTCCGGGTGTTGATCGACAAAGCGCATGTAGCTTTCGGCGCTGTCGCTAAATGTCACCACCGGGTCGATCAGGTCACGGCAGTCGAGGTAGCCGTTCATCAGCAGCTGCCAGCAGCTGTCTTCGATGCGTTTGCGGTTCCAGCGCGGGTAGTCCGGATTCGGTTCGCTGCACGCGCGGGAGAACACGATGCGTGCATTGTTGAAGTGCGCTTCACGGCCCAGGTTGAAGCCTTCCGGGAAGGGTTTGGCGAAGGCCACATAGGAGATGGTGCCGCCGTAAGCCAGGCCGCGCAGGGAAGCCTGCAATGCCTGTGCATTGCCGCTGGTTTCGATGATCACGTCTGCGCCGCGTTTGTCGGTCAGGCGTTTGATCTCCAGACCCAGATCGCAGGTGGTCGGATCGAGGGCCACATCCGCGCCATGTTTACAGGCGATCTCGCCGCGGTGGGCCAGCGGATCCACGCCGATCACCAGCGCCGCACCGGCACCTTTCGCCAGCTGCACCGCGATCTGGCCGATCGCGCCCAGGCCAATCACCACCACCACGTCGCCTACGCGCACGTTGCCGTCGCGCACGCCGCTCATGGCGAACTGGGCCGGGTCATAACAGACGGCGTTTTGCCATGCTGCACCTTCCGGCATGTGGCGCAGTTTGTAGTTGTCCACGCCGTTGACGATCACCGTCTCCTGCAGCGGCCCGTAGGTGCAGACGCGGTCACCCAGCTGGTATTGCGTGACCTGTTCGCCTTTCTCCTCGACGGTGCCGACCACCATGTTGCCCAGGGTAAAGTTGCCGAACTCAATGCCGCGCGCTTCGCCTTCCGCACGCGGCACAAACAGGTTCCATTCGCTGGAGAACGCCTCATCGATAAACGGGCTGACGCCACGGAAATCCACCACTTCGGTACCGTGTTTCGGTGCGCCGAACTGCACACGGATGCGCACTTCATGTGCCTGCAACGGGCGATCTTCATACTCCACCAGTGCGGCAACGCGCGGTGCAACGGCGACTAACTTTTTCATGCTTACTCCTTTATAAGTTCACGACGGGTAAGGGCGGCGTCAGCCTTTGACGCCGCCATCAGTGAGATTGCCTTTGATGAATTTTTCCGACAGGGCGTACATCGCCACCACCGGCAGCGCCGTCACCAGTGAGGCGGCCATCATGCGGCCCCAGATGTAGTCAGGCGTGCTGAACAGGGCGTTGAGGCCCACCGGCAGGGTGAAGTGCTTCGCGTCGGAGAGGAAAATCGAGGCGAACAGGTAGTCATTCCATGCCACCATGAAGCAGTAGACGAACACGGAAATGATGCCGGAGATCGCCAGCGGCACGGTGATGTAGAAGATGATTTGCAGCCGGTTGAGGCCGTCCATCATCGCCGCCTCTTCGATATCTTTAGGAATGGTGTCGAAGTAGCTTTTCAGCATAAAAATGGCGGTCGGCAGGGTCTGCACCACCATGGTGATCACCAGCGCGGTCAGGGTGTCATACAGCCCCATCGACGAGATGATCTTGAACAGCGGCACCACCAGCAGAATGCCGGAGAACATATACACCGTGTAGAAACTGGTGTTGATGGTCAGCCTTCCCTTGAAGCGCAGCCGCGACAGGGCATACGCGCCCAGGATGCCGAGCAGCACCGCAATGCCGGAGGCTACCAGTGACACGCTCAGGCTGTTCTTGAAGTAAGACATGAACGGGAAGATCGTCGGGTTGAAGATGTCCGCGTAGTGCTGCCACGTCCAGTTTTCAGGCCACAGGGTCGGGTGCAGGGAGATCGCCTCTTTACTGCTTTTGAACGAGGTCATCAGCATGATGAAGAAGGGGAACAGCACCACCGCGAGAAATGCGATCAACGCCAGATAGAACCCGCCCCGGCGCAGCAGGGAACGTTTAGTTGTTGCCATGAGGATTCACCCGTTTTCTCGCGAGGAGGATCACAATGAAAATAATGCCGAACAGCACCACGGACAGCGCCGCCGCTTTACCCAGGTCGTTGAGCGCAAAGGCGGTTTTGTAGAGGTAAACACCCAGGATGTTGACTTTGTTGGTCAGCAGGTAGACGTCGGCAAACATGTAGAACATCCAGATCGCCCGCAGGATGATCACCGTAGCCAGCACCGGCATGATGGCCGGCAGGGTGATCATGCGGAATTTCTGCCACAGGTTGGCGCCGTCCATTTCCGCCGCCTCATACAGCGATTTGTCGATGGTCTGCAAAATCGCCAGGAAGGAGATAAAGGCGTATGGGAAGTAGCGCCAGACGGCAAACAGCACCACCAGCGCAAAGCTGCTGCCGGGGTTGTCGAACCAGAGCGGCGCGCGGTCGAACAGGTGCAGCAGGTCACCGCCGACCCAGTTAACGATGCCGTAGCCGCTGTTAAACATATATTTCCAGGCGAACACCAGCGAGATGGACGGCGTCACGTAGGAGAGGATCACCAGCGAGCGCGCCGTTTTACGGAAGCGGAATTCCCGGTTGAAGAACAGCGCGACCCCCAGCCCCACGCCGGTGCTGCCGATCACCACCAGCGCGGTGTACCAGAAGGTGACCCAGAGCGAGTGGTAAAACTCCGGATCGCTGAGGATGCTCAGGTAGTTATCCAGCCCGACAAACCGGTCGGAGAGGCGCGGGTTAAGCGGCAACTGCAGGAAACTCAGCTGCAGGTTGGCGACCATCGGGTAGACCACCAGCAGCGCGAGCAGAACCATGCTCGGTGCCAGCAGGTACCAGGCAAACGCCGTATCTGTTTTTAATCGTTTTCCCAGGCTCAGGCGTTTCGCCGGCAGCGGGGAAGGTTGACAAGCACGCTTCATCAAATCCTCACTCAGCGTTTCTGGACAAGGTTGGTCACCCGGCCCTGGGTTTGCGCCAGCGTGGCAGGCACGTCTTTATTGCCGACCGTGACGGCGTTCACCATTTCACTCAGTGCCGCGGAACCGGTGATGTCACCCATGCTGGTGAAGTTTTTCTCACCCACCGAGCCGAATACCTGCACGTTGGCGAACTGCTGTACCAGCTCCATGGAGAGTGCGCCGAACGCTTTCACCACCGGGTTGTTCTGCCAGTCGCTGTTGCTGGTCACCAGTTTGGTGAGCGGCAGGGCAGCGCCCGGCGACATCAGCACCCAGCGGGTGGCGTTGTCAGACTGCTCCATAAAAGTGATGAATTTTTTGGCGGCGTCGCGCTGCGCGTCAGTCTGGCCGGCCGTAATCGTGAGGGAAGTGATGGTGCCGTAAACGGCCTGTGATTTTTCCGCCGGCACGGCAAAGCCGATGTCCTGGGCAAACCCTTCGCTGTAAATCGCCGGCAGGATATAGGTGGAGTAGACGGCCATCGGCACGGTGCCGTTCATAAAGGCGTCTTTGATCTCCATGATGTCGTTAGAGCCGGGGAGGGTGGTTTTGGCCAGCTGCTGGTAGAAACCGAGCGCCTGCTGCATTTCCGGGGTATCGATGGTAATCGCGCCGTTGGCGTCAAACACGTTGGCCCCGTTAGAGAGCGCGAATTGCGAGAAGGATTGCTCCGTCATCACGCTTTCCGCCGTCGGCAGGCCGATGCCGTACTTTTTCTGCTCAGGGTGGGTAAAAGCAGTGGTGATGCTGAGCAGTTGCTGCCAGTTTTGCGGTTCACTGAACCCGGCGTCCGCCAGTTGCTGTTTACGGTACCAGATGCCCTGGATCCAGCCGCTGATCGGCACCCCGGTAGCGCTTGAACCGTCTTCGGTTTTCACGATGCGCAATACGCCGTCGTAGAAGTTGTCGGCCCCGATGCCGCTAATCACGTCATTTACCGCTTCACGGTCGATCAGCTGCTCTTTATCCATGACTTTGGCGTAGTCGTGGCTGGTTTCGATCACCGCCGGCAGGGCGCCGCTGCGCGCCAGGGTAATCACTTTGGTGTTGTAGGCGTCTTCTTCCACCGGCACCGGTTTAACGTGCATACCCGGATTTTGCTGTTCAAATTTCTGGATCAGATCGTTAATCACCGCCTGCCGCTCCTGCTCTACTGAGGAGTGCATAAATTCGATTGTCACAGATTCCGTTTTTTTATCATCACAGCCGGTTAATGCCAGGGCACTGAGCAGGGCTGAAATAAGAAGCGTATTTTTCTTATTCATAATGATTTCCTGTTTTTATTTATGAGTGAAGCCAGTAATAGGCGTAAGGTTGCAGCGTAAAGGGGTGATTGCCGGTTATTTCCTGCACGCTGATGGCGTCGAGGTAATTATTTTCCGGTAAGGTAAGGGTGACGGGCTGATCGCTGACATTAAACAGGCAGAGCAATGTATGGTTATTTTTATCTGTGCGCCGGAATGCCAGGACGGCGCTGTCCAGCGTCATGACCTGCATGACAGAATCAGGGTGGAAGGCCGGTAACGTTTTACGCAGGGCGATCAGGTGACGCAGCGCAACAAATATATCGGTGCGTAAGGCATTGCCGCCGGAAATTTGCGGTTCAATTTCATGTAATGGGTATTTCTGGCGGTTGATTGCCCGGTTATGGCCACTGCGCACCACGCCTTCATCATCATTACGTGAGCCAAGCAGGCTCTGGATATAGATCGCCGGAACGCCGGGGAAGGCCAGCAAAATAGCGTGGGCCAGCATAAAGCGGCGCACACGCAGGGCGTCGTCGTCGTCCTGCTTATTCAGCGCATCCAGATAGGTGACGTTAATTTCATACGGGCTGGCGCTGCCGTCCGGGTTGTTCTTATACGAGACGCGCGCGCCCTGATTTTCCATCGCCTGCGCCAGCGACAGGATCTCCTCTTCCGGCAACAGGCCGCGCAGCGGGTTCAGGCCGATGCCGTCGTGCGAGGAGAGGAAGTTAAAGAACGTGCAGCCTGCGGCCGGGGTCTCCAGCGAGGCGGCCCAGCGGCTCAGGGTACCGGCATCCCCACGGTGAAGGGCGTGCAGTACCAGCGGCGGCAGCGGGAACTGGTAGACCATCTGGGCTTCGTTACCCTGGCCGAAGTAGCTGATGTTATCCCGGTGCGGGACGTTGGTTTCAGTGATAAGCACCGTGCCGGGGGCAACAAAATCCGCGATGGCGCGGAACAGTTTGACCAGCAGATGGGTTTTTTCCAGATGGATGCAGGAGGTGCCCGGCTCTTTCCACATGTAGCCCACGGCATCCAGCCGGATATAATCCCCGCCGCGTGCCAGATAGGTGAGCAGCACATCCACCATGCGTTTCAGCACCGCCGGGTTGGCGAAGTTAAGGTCTATCTGATCGGCGCTGAAGGTCGTCCAGATATAACGGGTTTCGCCATTGGCCAGCATAAACGGCGTCAGCAGCGGTGAGGTGCGCGGGCGCGTGACCTGATGCAGATCGGTGTCCGGGTCCATCTCAATGAAATGGCCTTCATACTCCGCCTGCTGCGCCAGGTAGCCCTGGAACCAGGCACTTTGTGCAGAAATATGGTTGCAGACGTAGTCGAACATCAGCCGGGTTGAGCGGTTCAGTTCCGCCACGTGCTGCCAGTCACCGGCTACCGGGTTAACCTGGTGATAATCAATAACTGAAAAACCATCATCCGAAGAGTAAGGATAAAATGGCAACAGATGAACCAGTGAAAAGGTATTTTTTAACCAGCGGTTATAAAACCCGGTAAATGTTTCCAGGGTGGGTTTGTTATCTTCACTGAATTGATCGGCGTAAGTAATTAATACGATGTCCTCTTCATCCCAATGCAATTTACGCGAACGCGTAATAGCCTTCCGGGCCGAGAGGATTAGATCGATTAATTCAGCCATGTCTTGTTGCTGAAAAGTATTTCCGTAAACCGAAGTCAGAATTTTTTTAATAGTTTCCATGTTGCACCTTTGTCCGTGGGAGCGCTCCCACAAAAAGGCTACGCTGGCGTATAAACCAAGTCAACGACACGGCAGAATGACGGGGAAGAGGGGCGGAGTTACAGGGGGTTATTTTCTTTATTTGTGAGGGTAATCAAATTTAAAGACAAAAATAAATGCGCCGGAACCCTATTTAATTAAATAGTAGCGTTTATTTTTATTCATTAGATTTATATATTGCTGGCGTTATACACACGGTAACGCACCGGCGCGCAGTGGTGGCTTTGCGGGCAACTGCCGCAGCTGCCGGTAGGGCAGCCGGTGGCCGCAGCGGGCACCGGCTCAATCTTTTTCATCATTTCCAACTGGCCCAGCAGTGCCGCCAGCATCGCCGGGGAGACCCGGCAACGCTGTTGTAATTGCGCCACATCCAGTGACCCATGCAGGGCGAGCAGATGGTAAACCTCAAGCAGAGCATTCATACGGTCGCCTCAATGACAAGCCGGCTGGCGCGGCGGCACGCTCTCTGGCGGCCGTGAAGAGGGCGCGCCGGGGTGATGGCCGGCCCGGCGCAGGCCGATAAAGATCAGCAGGTTGAGCAGCAGCACCAGCGCGATGGTTAACAGGCTGGAGGCCGGGTGTGCGTGGAACGTCACTGCCTGGTAAAACAGCGCGGCCAGCGAATAAGCAACATTCAGCCCCCAGAGCACCGAGAAGATCATCCAGTTCCGCCCCGCCTCACGGGCAATCGCACCCATCGCTGAAATGCACGGCACATACAGCAGCACAAAAATCAGGTAACTGTAAGCGGCGGCCACGCTGCCGAATTTGCTGCCCATGGTGCTCATGGACGCGGACGCCATTTCGCCGTCCCCTTTGCTGGCCTCAATCGGGTTGAACAGCACGCTCAGGCTGAAGGTCTCTTTCACGCCTTGCCAGGTCTCTTCCACCGCCTGTGTCAGTTCCTCTGCCAGCGAGAAGGCTGCCGGGTCAAAGGGCGCGTCAGCAATGGCTTGTGCGGTGTAGAGCGTGTTCAGCGTGCCGACCACCACTTCTTTTGCCATCGCGCCGGTCACCAGCCCTACGGTAGCCTGCCAGTTGTCCGGCTGCACGCCAATCGGGGCCAGCAGCGGGGTCATGACGTGACTCACCGAGGCCAGTGCGGAGTCGGTGAGGGTATCCACGGGTTTGCCGCTCAGGGAGAAGCTGTTCAGCGCGCCGATGAAGATGCTGACCAGCACGATCACTTTCCCGGCCCGCAGCACAAAGCCTTTCAGCCGTTGCCAGGCTTGCAGCAGCAAACTTTTCACATGCGGGACGTGGTAAACCGGCAGTTCCATCACAAAGGGGGAGGCCTCGCCGCGCATCAGCGTGTGTTTGAGCAGCAACCCGGTGAGGATCGCTACCACAATGCCGAGCAGGTAGAGGGAGAAGACCATCAGCGCGCCGCCCTGCGTGAAGAAGGTGGCGGAAAAGACCGCGAAGATCGCCAGCCGCGCCCCGCAGGACATAAACGGTGCCATCATCACGGTAATCAGCCGCTCACGCGGTGCGTCCAGCGTCCGTGCGCCCATAATGGCCGGCACATTGCAGCCGAACCCGACAATCAGCGGCACAAACGATTTTCCCGGCAGCCCGATCGCCTGCATCAGCCGGTCCATCACAAACGCGGCGCGCGCCATATAGCCGGAGTCCTCCAGAAAAGAGAGGAACAGATACATCATGCCGATTTGCGGCACCAGCGGCAGCACGGTGTTGATGCCGCCGCCGATGCCCTGTGCCAGAAACAGCGTCAGCCAGCCGGGGAAGTGCAGCACCGCGCCGAGCCACTGCACGCCGTGAATGAAAATTGCGGCGGAGCCGAGGTCAAAAATCGGCTGCAACGCCCCGCCGAGGTTAATCGCCAGCAGAAACATCAGGTACATCACCAGCAGGAAAATCGGCACGCCGAGCAGCCGGTTGAGGATCAGCCGGTCCAGCCGCTGCGTCAGGCGGTCAGACGTCGCCTGTTGGGTATTACTCACGGCGGCACAGATCGTCATGATGCCCTGGTAACGCGCGCCGGCAATCAGCAGGGCGGCATCATCCGGCAGGGCCTGGCGCAGGCGGTCGCGCACCTGGGGCAACAGGGCAGCGGCGCGGGGCACCACCGCATGGCTGCAAATGTCGCCTTCCAGCATATGCAGCGCCAGCCAGTGCGCCTGCCTGTCGGTGAACGCCTCCGGCATCACTGCCGCCAGTTGCCGGGCGGCGTCAAGCAGCGGCGCGGGGTAGGTGAGTGCGACCGGCTGCGGCGCGCTGAAGGGGCGGTCAATCTGCTGTTTAAGTTCGGTAATGCCCTGTGCGCGGGTAGAGACCAGCGGCACCACCGGGCAGCCCAGCCGGGCGGCCAGCGCGGCGGTATCAATGGTGATCTGCTGGTTCTGGGCGATATCCAGCATATTCAGCGCAACGATGCAGGGAATGCCCAGCGCCAGCAGTTGCAGGGTCAGGTAAAGGTTACGTTCCAGATTGGCGGCATCCACCACGTTGATCAGCAGGTCAGCTTCACCACTGAGGATATAGCGGCAGGCGATCTGTTCATCCAGCGAGGTTTGCTCAGAGATGGTGGTCAGGGAGTAAGTGCCGGGCAGGTCAACCAACGTCACCTGTTGGCGGGGGGTGGAAAATTGCCCCTCTTTGCGTTCAACCGTGACGCCTGCCCAGTTACCGACCCGCTGGCGGGCGCCGGTGAGCTGGTTGAACAGAGTGGTTTTACCGGCATTCGGGTTGCCAATCAGGCCAATCGTCAGTGTGTTCATGATGCCTATCGCTGTGGGAGAAAGAGGGGCGGAAAGGTCAGGCGCAGGCTTCCAGCACCAGCGCGGCCAGATCGTTACGCCGCAGCACCAGGCTCACGCGGCGGGTTTCGATCTGGATTGGGTCGCCCAGCGGCGCAACCCGTACCACCTGAAACAGGGAGCCGGGCAACATCCCGAGGGAGAGCAGTTTTTGCCGGTAAGCCGGGCTGATGTGCGCCGCAAAACCGGCAATTTTGTAGTGGTGCAGAGGAAGAAGCGGCATGGCTGTCACCTTCTTTAGCGAGGGCTGGAAAGATGTTACACGCGGGGGTCATGCGTGCGCCTGGCGTGCCTCTTTTATCGCCGATGTGATGAGGCGGAGTGAGAGTATTGAGAATCGTTATCGTATGCAATCGGGTTACCGGCACGATCGCGCCCTTACCTAATCCAGATCAACTTTCCGGCAAATTTAGCTAAAAAATAGCCAAATTGCGGCTTTTATCACCTGTGCCATACGGCACCGCTTTCCGCATTAAGGATGAAAAATCAGGGTGATAAGTTAATTATCGATTAACGGGGCGTAGTAGGCATGTGAAGGGCAGGTAAACTGAGTGAGAAAGCGGCGGGGAGCGTTCCGCCACCCGGGGAGGGTGGCGGAACAGGGGGTTAACGCTTTTTGCCGAATGCGGCGGCCAGGGCATCGCCCATGATGCTGTTACCGGCCGGTTGGGCTGCGCGGGGCTTGCCGCCGCGCGCCTCCTGACGGCCTGAGTTGCGCGCCTGCGCTTTTCCGGCCGGGGCATTGCCGCTGCGGCGGGCAGCGGTTTCACCCGGCTGCTCGTCCAGACGCATGGTCAGGGCGATACGCTTGCGCGGCAGATCCACTTCCAGCACTTTGACTTTGACGATGTCACCGGCTTTCACCACCGTATGCGGATCCTCAACGAATTTGTCTGCCAGCGAGGAGATATGCACCAGCCCGTCCTGATGGACGCCGATATCCACAAACGCGCCGAAGTTGGTCACGTTGGTCACGGCACCTTCCAGGATCATGCCCGGCGTCAGGTCATTCATCGTCTCGACGCCTTCGGCGAAGGTCGCGGTTTTGAATTCAGGACGCGGGTCACGGCCCGGTTTTTCCAGCTCTTTCAGAATGTCGGTCACCGTCGGCACACCAAAGCGCTCGTCAGTGAAATCACCGGCTCTGAGGTTGCGCAGGGCCGACGGGTTCCCCATCAGATCCTGCAACGCCTGCTCGGTGGCGGCCAGAATGCGCTCCACCACCGGGTAGGTTTCCGGGTGGACGGTGGAGGCATCCAGCGGGTTGTCACCATGGTTGATGCGCAGGAAGCCGGCACACTGCTCAAAGGCTTTTGGCCCCAGGCGGCTGACTTTCAGCAATTGCGCACGGTTATTGAAACGGCCGTGCTCGTCACGCCAGCTGACAATGTTTTGCGCCATCATGCGCGTCAGCCCCGCCACGCGGGTCAGCAGTGCCACGGAGGCGGTGTTCAGATCCACCCCGACGCCGTTGACGCAGTCCTCGACCACCGCATCCAGCTTTTTCGCCAGTTGGCTCTGGCTGACGTCATGCTGATACTGGCCGACGCCGATCGATTTCGGGTCAATTTTCACCAGCTCGGCCAGCGGGTCCTGAAGGCGACGGGCAATAGACACCGCGCCGCGCAGCGACACGTCGAGATCCGGGAACTCCTGCGCCGCCAGTTCGGACGCGGAGTAAACCGATGCCCCCGCCTCGCTGACAATCACTTTTTGCGCCGTCACGGCCGGGTACTGTTTTTGCAGCTCCAGGAAGAAGCGTTCAGTTTCCCGTGAGGCGGTGCCGTTACCGATCGCCACCAGCTCCACATGGTGCTTCACACAGAGCGCAGCCACCGCGGCGGCGGCTTTGGCGGCCTGGCCGGTGTGCGGGTAGACGGTGTCGGTGGCGACCAGTTTGCCGGTGGCATCCACCACCGCCACTTTCACACCGGTGCGCAGCCCCGGATCGAGGCCCATGGTGGCGCGCGGCCCGGCCGGGGCCGCCATCAGCAGGTCGTGCAGGTTGCGGGCGAAGACGTTGATCGCCTCCTCTTCCGCCCGCTCGCGCACGCTGCCCATCAGCTCGGTTTCGAGGTGCAGCAGCACTTTGATGCGCCATGTCCAGTTGATCACCGCCCGCCGCCAGTTGTCTGCCGGGGCATTGTTCAGCCGCAGGCCAACGTGGTCCATGATGATCTGCTCGGCATAACTCTCGCGCGGCGGCTCATCAAACTGCGGATCGGCATTCAGGGAGAGTTGCAGCACGCCTTCGTTGCGGCCACGGAACATCGCCAGCGCCCGGTGGGAAGGCACAGTGGCAATCGGTTCATGGTGATCGAAATAGTCGCGGAATTTTGCGCCCTCTTCCTCTTTGCCTTCCGTCACGCGGGAGACCAGATGGGCATTTTTCCACAGGTAGTTACGCACGTTGGCCAGCAGGGCGGCATCCTCGGCGAAACGCTCCATCAGGATATAGCGCGCGCCGTCCAGCGCCGCTTTGACATCCGCCACGCCTTTTTCGGCATCCACAAAGGCGGCAGCCACGCTTTCCGGCACCTGCTGCGGATCGTTCCACAGGCTCTCGGCCAGCGGGGCCAGCCCCGCTTCCAGGGCGATCTGTCCACGGGTGCGGCGCTTGGGTTTATACGGCAGGTAGAGGTCTTCCAGCTCGGTTTTGCTCTGGGTGCCGTTAATTGAGGCGGCCAGCGCGTCCGTGAGTTTGCCTTGCTCTTCAATCGACTTCAGGATGCTCTGGCGACGATCTTCCAGTTCGCGCAGATAGCCGAGGCGGCTCTCCAGCTGGCGCAGTTGGGTGTCATCCAATCCGCCGGTCACTTCCTTGCGGTAACGTGCGATAAACGGCACGGTGTTTCCTTCGTCCAGCAGGCGGATAGCGGAGTCAACTTGCTCCGGTCTGGCCTGCAATTCACTTGCAATACTGCGGCTCAGGGGATCATTCATCATGGTATCTGTCGTAAGCTAAGGGGTTGTCAAATCAGGGCTCCGTTATACGGAGTGTGCCGCCAAAATGCCAGCAGCGGGCGGCATTTGGCGGCGATGTGGGGCGGTTTCGGAACATTTACCGCCGGATGCGTCAGCCGGGCGGCGTCTCTGGGCTGCCTTGTTCCTGCTCACCGGAGAGGTCAGGGTCTACCGGTTGATCGGCCTCATCCGGCAGGTACTCAATCAGGTTCACGCACCAGACTTTGATGCCGAGCGGCGTCGGGACGTTGACCTCGTCATCCACCTCTTTTTTGATCAGCGCCCGCGCCATCGGCGAATCAATCGAGATGTACTGCTTGCGGCCATAGATCTCATCCGGCCCGACGATGCGGAAGCGTTTGACCTCGCCCGCTTCATTTTCTACCTCGACCCAGGCACCGAAAAAGACTTTGCCGTCTTGCTGCGGCGAGTAATCAATGACCCGCACCGCTTCCAGCCGTTTGCGCAGGAAACGCACCCGGCGGTCAATTTCACGCAGTAACTGCTTGTTATATTTGTAGTCGGCGTTCTCGCTGCGGTCGCCCAGGCTGGCGGCCCACGCCACTTTTTCGGTGATCTCCGGGCGGCGCTCCCGCCACAGGAAATCGAGCTCTTTTTTCAGCCTGTTGTACCCTTCGCGGGTGATTAAATCACTTTTCATCCGGCGCCCTTCGCAGTCTCATTCTCATCGGCTCTTTATAGCCTCTGACGGCAGGAATTAACACCGCTTATTGCCGCCTGCCCGGCCGGTCACAAAGTCGGTGAAATTTACTTGCGTTACAGGGTATAAACACCGGAGTTTAGAAGGCAGCTGAAAAAAGAGAGGCGTGCGGCGAGAAAATAACCGGTGTGCAGCGAAGCGGCAAAAGTATTGATAATTGGGGAAATCAATAATCTTTGTAACAATTTCGTCTAGAATATATACCATATATCGCTGTCTGAAGCGGCGGAGTTTTTTAACAATAGCCCGTGTTTAACACGCAGCATGGCATGCCGGTAAAAACGGTACGCCGTAAGCGAAAAGATAAGTGAGTATGGCGCGGTAATCGGCCGTCCACGCGACAGGTTGTCCGGGTTAATTATGCCCGCGAGGGTTCAGGCTTAAGCCTTTGGGAGTAAAGAGATGCAAGAGAATCACAAGATTCTGGTGGTGGATGACGACATGCGTTTACGCGCCCTGTTAGAGCGCTATCTGACGGAGCAGGGCTTCCAGGTACGCAGTGTGGCGAACGCCGAACAGATGGACCGCCTGCTGACGCGTGAATCCTTCCATCTGATGGTGCTGGACCTGATGCTGCCGGGTGAAGATGGCCTCTCTATCTGCCGCCGCCTGCGCAGCCAGAGTAACCCGATGCCGATCATTATGGTGACGGCCAAAGGGGAAGAGGTTGACCGTATCGTTGGCCTGGAAATCGGCGCGGATGACTACATCCCAAAACCGTTCAACCCGCGTGAGCTGTTGGCCCGCATCCGTGCGGTGCTGCGCCGTCAGGCCAATGAACTGCCGGGCGCGCCGTCCCAGGAAGAGGCCGTGATCTCCTTCGGCAAGTTCAAGCTGAACCTCGGCACCCGTGAAATGTTCCGTGAAGATGAACCGATGCCGCTGACCAGCGGTGAGTTTGCGGTGCTGAAAGCGCTGGTGAGCCACCCGCGTGAGCCGTTGTCACGCGATAAGCTGATGAACCTGGCGCGCGGCCGTGAATACAGCGCGATGGAGCGTTCCATCGACGTACAGATCTCCCGCCTGCGCCGCATGGTGGAAGAAGACCCGGCGCACCCGCGTTATATCCAGACCGTCTGGGGTCTGGGCTACGTCTTTGTCCCGGACGGCAGTAAAGCATGAGGCGATTGCGCTTTTCACCGCGCAGCTCGTTTGCCCGAACCCTGCTGTTGATCGTTACCTTGCTGTTCGTCAGCCTGGTGACGACCTACCTGGTGGTACTGAATTTCGCCATCCTGCCCAGCCTGCAACAGTTCAATAAAGTGCTGGCGTATGAAGTCCGGATGCTGATGACAGACCGCCTGCAACTGGAGGACGGCACCCTGCTGGAGGTGCCGCCGGCCTTCCGGCGGGAGATCTACCGTGAATTGGGCATCTCGCTGTATACCAACTCGGCGGCGGAAGAGAGTGGCCTGCGCTGGGCGCAGCATTACCAGTTCCTGAGCCAGCAAATGGCGCAGCAATTGGGCGGCCCTACTGATGTCCGCGTCGAGATGAACAAGAATACGCCGGTGGTGTGGCTGAAGACCTGGCTCTCGCCGGACATCTGGGTGCGCGTGCCGCTCACCGAGATCCACCAGGGCGACTTCTCCCCGCTGTTCCGTTACACGCTGGCGATTATGCTGCTGGCGATTGGCGGTGCCTGGCTGTTTATCCGCATGCAGAACCGCCCGCTGGTGGAGCTGGAACATGCGGCCTTCCAGGTCGGGAAAGGGATTATTCCGCCGCCGTTGCGTGAATATGGCGCGTCGGAAGTGCGCTCGGTGACCCGCGCCTTTAACCAGATGGCAGCGGGCGTCAAGCAACTGGCCGATGACCGCACGCTGCTGATGGCGGGCGTCAGCCACGATCTGCGTACCCCGTTGACGCGTATCCGGCTGGCAACGGAGATGATGGGCGATGAAGATGGCTATCTGGCAGAATCGATCAATAAAGACATCGAAGAGTGCAACGCCATCATCGAGCAGTTCATCGACTACCTGCGTACCGGCCAGGAGATGCAGACGGAACTCAGCGATCTCAACACCATTCTCGGTGAGGTGATTGCGGCAGAAAGCGGCTATGAGCGGGAGATTGAGAGCGCGCTTGCTCCCACCGAACTGATGGTGGATGTGCATCCGCTGTCGGTGAAACGCGCCGCCGTGAACATGGTGGTCAATGCCGCGCGTTACGGCAATGGCTGGATTAAAGTCAGCAGCGGCCACGAGTTGCAGCGCGCCTGGTTCCAGGTCGAAGATGACGGGCCGGGCATCCGCCCCGATCAGCTTAAGCACCTGTTCCAGCCGTTTGTACGGGGTGACAGCGCCCGCAGTACCAGCGGCACCGGGCTGGGGCTGGCGATTGTCCAGCGAATCATCGACGCCCACGCCGGCACGCTGGACATCGGCTCCAGCGAACGGGGCGGGTTACGCATCCGTGCCTATCTGCCATTGCCGGCCGTAAAAGGCAAAAATGGCGATACCCCCGGCGCAGGCCAGCCGCCGAAAGCCGCCTCAGACAGCCGGGAAACCCCGCTGACATAAGGGGTGCGTTCAGGCCAACACGCATGTTCAGGGGGCGATGCACGAGGCAGCACATCGCCAGGATCGGCAGCCCCCACATGATTATCCGGCTTAATTAACCCGGCTTAATGCCGCTCGCCTGTGTGCCTGTTCCCCGGTATTTCACCCCTTCTTCAGGCTTCCGGCTCCTGCGTTTTACGCCTTCCGGCGTATTACGCTCTCCTGCGCAGCGCTATTTCCGGCTCATCACATAATATTCTGCTGCTTCTTCGTGGAAGCGGGGTTTGCCCTGTTCGCCCCACGGGTTGAGCACCGGGAGGCCGCAGTAGTGGAAATCTTCAGGGTGGCGCGTCACCAGTTGCGCCTGATGATGCAGGCAGATCGCCGCGGTATAGAGGTCAGATTGCGCGAGTGTGATGCCCTGTTGGCGCAGTTCCGCGGCCAGGGCAGCGGCGCGCAGCGCGCAGTGGGCATCAAACGGCAGCAGCCGTTGAGTGAACTCCTCATTCAGCAAGGCCAGCAGTGCCGTGTTTAGCTGGCGCTGCCGGGGGCCGGGCAGGGACTGGATGGCGGTAAACAGTTCCGCCACGGTGACGGCAGTCAGGCAGAGCTGGTTGGCGTCTTGCGCATCCAGCCACTGCATCACCTGCCGGTGGGGGTCAGGGCGGATAATTTCCGTGATAATGCAGGTATCAAGCACGATCATTATTCAATCTCCACCTGGCGGGGCGGTACATCCCGCGCCGGCACGGTGAGCTCGCTGTCACTCAACGCGGCAAAGCGCTGGCGAACCCGGCTGGCGAGGCCGTAATTGGGCGTGCTGCCCAACATCGCCTGCCGGAGAATGGCGCGCACTTCTTCTTCCATCGAGTGGCCATTGCGTGCTGCGGCAAGGCGCAGCAGCTCTTTTATTTCATCATCAAGATTGCGGATTGTCAGGGTAGCCATAGGGAACACTTATCAATACAGAGAGGGAACGGATGTAACACAGGGTTTGCGCGGTAAACATGCCCGGCAAAAGAGGAAATCAGGCGCACCGGGTGCGCCTGAAGAGAGGGATCAGAGCGCCGGGCCGGCTTTCACCAGGGCGGCACCTGCCGGGGTATCGGTGTACTTGTCGAAGTTGGTGATGAACTGGCGCGCCAGATCTTCCGCCTTCTCCTGCCACTGCGCGGCATCGCTGTAGGTATTGCGCGGGTCGAGCAGATGCTGATCCACACCCGGTACCGCCACCGGCACTGCCAGGTTAAAGATAGGCAGTGTGAAGGTCTCCTGCTGATCAAGTTCACCGCTGAGGATGGCGTTGATGATGGCACGGGTATGTTTGAGCGAAATGCGTTTGCCGGTGCCGTTCCAGCCGGTATTGACCAGATAAGCCTGGGCGCCGGCGGCCTGCATACGTTTCACCAGCACTTCCGCGTACTGTGTCGGGTGCAGGCTCAGGAAGGCTGCGCCGAAACAGGCCGAGAAGGTGGGGGTCGGCTCAGTCACGCCGCGCTCGGTACCGGCCAGTTTGGCGGTAAAGCCGGACAGGAAGTGGTATTGCGTCTGGTCGGCCGTGAGTTTGGAGACCGGCGGCAGCACACCAAAGGCATCGGCGGTCAGGAAAATCACTTTCGTCGCGTGGCCCGCTTTCGACACCGGCTTAACGATATTGTCGATGTGGTAGATCGGGTAAGAGACGCGGGTGTTTTCCGTTTTTGAGCCGTCATCAAAATCGATGGTGCCGTCTTCGCGTACCACCACGTTTTCCAGCAGCGCATCGCGGCGGATAGCGTGATAGATCTCCGGCTCAGCCTGTTCGGAGAGCTTGATGGTTTTGGCGTAGCAGCCGCCTTCAAAGTTGAACACGCCGTCATCGTCCCAGCCGTGCTCATCATCGCCAATCAGCTGGCGCTGCGGGTCGGTAGAGAGGGTGGTTTTACCGGTGCCGGAAAGGCCGAAGAAGACGGCGACGTCACCCTGTTCGCCCACATTGGCCGAGCAGTGCATAGAGGCAATATTTTTCAGCGGCAACAGGTAGTTCATCACAGAGAACAACCCTTTTTTCATCTCGCCGCCATACCAGCTGCCGCCGATTAACTGGATGTTTTCCGTGAGGTTGAACGCCACAAAGTTCTCAGAGTTCAGCCCCTGCTCACGCCAGTTAGGGTTGGTGCATTTCGCGCCGTTCATCACGATGAAGTCGGGCGTAAACTCAGCCAGTTCTTCGTCTGTCGGGCGGATAAACATGTTTTTAACGAAATGGGCCTGCCAGGCCACTTCGGTAATAAAACGTACCTTCAGGCGGCTGTCCGGGTTGGCACCGCAGAAGGCATCCACCACAAACAGGCGTTTGCCGCTGAGCTGGTCGGTTACGCAGGTTTTCAGCGCGTTCCAGGTTTCCTGGCTTAAGGGTTTATTATCATTCTTGCCGGTGCCTTTATCCGCCCACCAGACGGTGTCGCGCGTGGTGTCATCCCGGACGATATATTTATCTTTCGGCGAACGGCCGGTGAAGATGCCGGTATCCACAGCAATCGCGCCCAGGCTGGTCTCAATACCACGCTCATAGCCTTGCAGACCTGGGGCTGTCTCCTCCTGATACAGGCGCGCATAGTCCGGGTTATAGACAATGTCGCTGACATTATGGATGCCGTAGGCGGCCAGGGTATCAGGTGTTATACCGTGATCACGCATTTCACTACTCCTTAGTTGCTATACGTTACTAACACAGTGTGTAGGGTCACGGTCTGTATTAAACGCGATGGGGGTCAAAAAAAATAATAGAGAACACTTATTTTTAACAATTCTGGGAGATAGCACACGTCATAAAATGAAACGTACGCAAGATTAGCGAGGGATTGGACAAAAAAAGGGCAGCCGGGAGGCTGCCTCAGAAAAATTAATGAATTTGTGGGTTTGGCTCATTGCCCGCATTGCGCAGCGCGCCGACATCGACCTTGTCGAAAACGTAGTCGGCACCGCAATAATCGCAATGCATATCAATCTGGCCTTCTTCTTCCAGAATGCTTTGCAGGTCTTCATCCGGCAGCGCACGCAGGGCATTCGCGCAGCGCTCGCGCGAGCAGCTGCAACGGAAGCACACGCTCTGCGGCTCATACACCGTGGCCTCTTCCTGGTGATACAGGCGGTACAGCACCTCGTGCGCCGGCAGGTTGAACAGCTCCTCGCTTTTCACGGTGGCGGTCAGCTGGGTCAGGTGATCGAAATCATCGGTGGAGGCATTCTGCGCCGGCAGAACCTGCAGCAGCATACCGGCGGCGGCCGGTTTGCCGTCTGCTTCGCCGGTACGGATGAACAGGCGGGTCGGCAGCTGTTCAGATTGCAGGAAGTAGTTCTCCAGGCACTCTGCCACCGTGTCGCCCTCCAGGCCCACTACGCCCTGATAGCGCTCACCTTCGGCCGGAGTAATGGTGATCACCAGGTAGCCATTGCCGATCATCTGCTTCAGCGTGCTTTCCGGCGCGATGGCGGCTTCTTCCTGCACACGGGCAACGCCGCGCATCTCCTGGCGGTTATTCCCATTGACCACCGCCATTTTCAGCGGGCCGTCGCCCTGGATCTGCACAGTGATGTCACCGTCAAATTTCAGGGTGGCCGTCAGCAGGCTGGTCGCGACCAGCAACTCACCCAGCAGGGTTTTGACCGGCGCCGGGTAGTGGTGGTTTTCCAGTACCTGTTGGTAGGTGTCACTCAGGGTCACCAGTTCACCGCGCACGGCCTGGTTCTCGAACAGGAAACGATGCAGCTGGTCGTGCGTCGCGTTGGAATCTTGATTAGCCATAATAGTCTCTCTGTGCAGCGGAGGCTCACTCACCTTCGCCATATTTAAATTTAATCAGGTTGCGGCGCTCTTTCTTATCCGGGCGCCGGTCGGGGTGGGGCATGGTCAGCGACTGGGTTTTACGCGCCAGCGCCACTTTCTCCCGGTTTTCGATACTGGCCGCCGTCTCTTCATACAGCAGCTGCGCCTCTGGGGCGGCCCGCCGCTGTGCGGTCACGGCCAGCACAATCAGGGTACGCTCATCATTTCCCTGACGAAGCTTGATCTCGGCATTCACCTCAACCAGCTTGCTCGGCTTGGTGCGCTGTCCGTTATAGTGCACCTTGCCGCCTTCAATCATTTCACGGGCCAGGGCACGGGTTTTATAGAAGCGTGCGGCCCACAGCCATTTATCCAGACGGACGGCATTGTCATCCTGGTGGGTCTCCTTCATCGCAACCTCCTGAACGGGTCGTTATGGGCGGGGAGCGGCCGGTAACAACGTGCGGTAGTCATGCATTGAGGGATGGCGCAAAAAAGTCTTTCTCGCCATGCTGGAGTCCGGGTTTTCAACGCCCAGGCAGTAGCGGATGCCGAATTGTTTGGCCGCATCCAGAATGGGTTCACCGTCATCCACAAATAATGTGCGCGCCGGATCGAACCCGGTGTGCTGCTGCACCGCCTGCCACAAGCGCTGATCCTCTTTGGGATAACCAAATGTATGGGTGGATAGCAATAAATCAAGGTGCGCATCAAGGCCGGTATGCGCCATTTTTACCGCCAGGCTGTGTGGGTGCGCATTGGTCAGCAAAATGGTGCGTTTTCCCTGTGCCCGCAGGGCCTCAAGGAAGGGCAGGGTATCCTCACGGACGCTGGCACGGTGGCCCAGGGCGTGCGTCATGCTGTGGATGTCCAGATCGAGCGTGGTGCTCCAGTAATCAAAGCAATACCAGCTCAGCGTATGCTGCACCGCCTGATATTGGGCCTCAATCAACGCCTGCGCCTGCGCCAGCGGAATGCCGCGCCGTTCGCTGAGCGTTTGCGGGACATGCTGCAACCAGAAGTAGCTGTCAAATTCCAGATCGAGCAGCGTGCCATCCATGTCCAGCAAAACGGTATCGATGCAGGTCCAGTCAAAATCCGGCGGCATAAAAAAATTCCTGTCTGTGTGAATCAGCAGCGTGCAGAGGAGAGAAAGAGGGCGCGCTGTAAACGTTTAGCCTAGCACAGACGCGGGCGTTTCTGCCCGGCGTCTTGCAGGAAGGCGATCAGCTGAACGGGCGCAGCGGCATCGGGGAGAGTGACGGGTTAAAGCAGTGATCGTAATAGTGCTGAATATCACTGATCCGGCGCTGATGGCGGCGCAGGCGCTTCACCAGCAGAACAGCATTCACAATAAAGCTCACCGTCACCAGCAGCAGCAGCAGGCTGGTGCCCATGTAACGCCACAGCGTGATCATATCTGGCTCGCTGTGCAGCGAGATGTGCCGCGTGCCGTTGGCATCAATGGTGATGTTGGTAATGATCCCCTCGGCCCGGAACGGTGTATGCAGCAGCAGGCTGGAGAGGCGCTGCAACTCATGCCACTGTTCCTGTGCGCTGTAATCGTAAAGCGGCAGGGCAGGCGGCGTGTGGGTGACTAATTGCTTGCCTTCATCGCTGCTGATCAGGAAGCCGCCCGGCGGCGGGCTGTTTAACGCTTCCGCTGCACGGTGTGTTTCATGGAAGAAGAAGGAAGAGGCCGCGCTGTTGACCAGATTATCCAGCGATTCTGCACTCACCGGGCGCAACAGCACATTCATGCCGCGCATACTGCCGGACTCCGCCCGCTTCACCAGCGCGCTCCAGTTCTGGGCATTGCCCAGGTTGACCAGTGCATTCTTCAGCCGGACGCAATCTTCATCATTACTGCACAACGCCTGCGTTTTCAGCACGATATCCGGAAAATTATCCAGCAGGATCATGCCTGACTTCTCAATCGCGGTGGCCAGTTGCGGGTTGATGTTCTGGTCCATGCCGCCGGCCGGGTGCAACTGGTTATTCACCGCCGACAACAGGGCTGACGCTTTCTCAATCGTGTCAGATTCCGGCAGCGGCAGCGGCGCGGCGTTATTCCAGTAAATGCCGGAACAGTCAAACGGCATAAAGGCGTAGTGCCTGGTATTCTGGTAATTCGGCGGGATGTAACACATGCCGTTACCCTGTGCCCGCAAGGTATCCCCGATGCGCAGCGGCGTATTCTCAAGTGCCTGTACGCTGGTCACCTGCGTGCTGCTGGCCCCCTGAATCCACGCCAGGCTCAGCTTCAGCGGCAGGCTCAGGGAGATGTAGCTGGTCAACATCAGCAACACCAGCAGCGAACCGCACATCAGCACCAGGCTTTTAGCCCAGCGTTGCAGCGGGAAGTGCTTTACCTCCTCATGCAGCGAGAGGTAGTGGCCCTGACGCACCACCTGCCGGTTGAGGTAGATGTCCACATCGGTGACCTGCCCGAGATCGCGCGAGACATAAGGCTGCCAGTGCGCCGGGTAGATCAGGTCGATAATGCCGAGAGAGATATTGCTGATATTGCCCTGGTTCGACTCGCCAAACAGCCCCCAGCGTTTCGGCGCGCCGCGCAGGCAGTGAATCTCCTTCAGGTCACGCTCCTGCGGGCGGCGCAGCAGCCGCCAACCGGCCCAGGCGCTCAGGATCACGGCGAGCAGGATCAGCCACGGCAGGAACACCATCGGGCTGGTCAGGCTGAAAAACAGCAGAATCATCGCGCCGGACAACGCAAACGCCTCACGCACGCCGCTGGACTGATAAAGGGCGTGCTCTTCCGGCGTTTCTCTGCGGATGGTGAGCAGCTCAATATGTTCGCTCTCTTCCTTGCGGATAGACGCATTCTGCGACGGTGCCACCACCACCGGGGCCGGGGCAGTGCGCCGGTCATACACATGGTTGAGCAGTGAATGGCCGTTCAGGGAGATTACCAGCGGAATGGTCTGGGTACGGATGATCTCAACCTGGTTGTCCTGCGTGATGTAAGGTTCCCAGAACGGCGGCAGGTGCACTTCTTCCGTATCCAGGTAATAGCGCCACTTGTTCGGCTCATCACTGGCTACCCCATACCGGGTGATCGCTTTGGTCAGTGAATAGACCGTGTCGCTCTTGGGCGTTAAGGTGAGTTTGTCCCGCAGGGAGAAGATATTATTGCTGGCAGAGAGCGAACTGAGGCTCAGTCGGTCACTTTGGCGCAGGTAGCGCTCGACGGCCTGACGCTCTTCCGGAGTCAGTTTACGATGGGTTGGCTTCATGAAAGGCAGCGACGAAGCAAAAGGCGCACGATGACGCAACATACTTCTCAAATAACCCCCGATAACGATCAGCATGGCAAACAGTGCAGCCAATACTACGGCTATTGTGCTCATCTATTCCCCGTTAGGGCGACGCTGACGTTTGTCAACTCTTTTAAAAACAGTATATTAAGTGTGTGTTGTGACATGCAAGCAGCTTAACGTACCACCAGAGAGAACGGTATACCGGGCTTAACCAGCGGTGATAAAAGGATAGGGCAAATATAGACCTCATTGGATGATAACAATCAGCGTGCCCTGCCAATATCGGCATAATCCTATTTTGCCCACGGATCGCCGTAATCGTAACCAATTGATTGAAAAAGATCTTGCAAAGCCGCCAAAAGAAATTGCCCGGTGCCGCATAATGCCGTAAAAAAGCGCGTTCCGCACAGAAAAAAGCCTGTAGCAAGCGGGCCGGCTCTGTTAATAATAAGTAAAAACTCAGCAGGGAATTGCCGTGGCCGTATCTGGTAACGCACAATGAGATCGCCTGCCGGAGTCAGTACCACTACCGGCTGCCCATTACGCCGGCCTGAACGCGTGAGGGTGTAGCACACCGTGATGTAGCCCACCATGACAGGGGTCATGGTTAACGCCTGACGCAGGCTCGTATTCTTGGGGATGACATGGAAAAACCTCTGCAAAAACCAAAAATCCTGAAAGTTGAAACCGTGGCGCGCTCACGGCTGTTCAACGTGGAGTCGGTTGACCTGGCATTCAGCAATGGCGAACAGCGCGTCTATGAACGCATGCGCCCCTCAGAGCGCGAAGCCGTGATGATTGTGCCGGTTATCGGCGATGATCTGCTGCTTATCCGTGAGTATGCGGTGGGCATTGAGGATTATGAGCTCGGCTTCCCGAAAGGATTGATCGATCCGGGTGAAGGCGTGCTGGACGCTGCCAACCGTGAATTGATGGAAGAGGTGGGGTATGGCGCACAGCGCTTCGACCACCTGACGAAGCTGACCATGGCGCCGTCCTATTTCTCCAGCAAAATGAACATCGTCATTGCCCGCGATCTCTTCCCGAAAAAGCTGGAAGGGGATGAGCCGGAGCCGCTGGTGCAGGTGCGCTGGCCGCTCGCGCGCATGATGGAGTTGCTGCAACAGCCGGATTTCCGCGAGGCACGTAATGTGAGCGCGCTGTTTCTTGCCCAGCAGTTTTTCCAGCAGTCGCTCTGAGCGGGGCGCTGCCTATAAAAAAAGCCGGTCATTGCTGACCGGCTTTTTTATTGCCTGAAGAGATGATCAGAACAGCTCGTGCGTCTGGCCGTTATCCATCAGCGTGGTGCCGACATCATGCACGGTGTGCTCGGTGGGCTGTGTCCCGTCGATAAAGTACTCGCTGCGGCTGCCGGCACCGCCGTCCGCCAGTTTGCCGGTGCGCTTGTCGATAGTCACACTCACAATGCCCGGCGGTGGGGTAAATGCCTGCTCCGGAATACCGTCCAGGGCAGTTTTCATATACTCATCCCAGGCGGGTTGAGCGCTTTTCGCCCCGCCTTCCGCCCCGGCAATCTGGTCAGGGATCGCACCCGAAGCGGTACTGCGGCCCAGGTCACGGCGATGGTCATCAAAACCGATCCAGACGGACGTCACGGTTTCCGGGCCATACCCGGAGAACCACGCATCTTTGGAGTTATTGGTCGTACCGGTTTTGCCGCCGATGTCATGGCGGTTCAGGTCACGGCCGGCGCGCCAGCCGGTGCCCATCCAGCCCGGTTCCCCGAAGATGTTGCTGTTCAGCGCATCGTGGATCAGGAAAGCCAGCGGCGTGCTGATCACATGCGGGGCATACTGCTGATTCCCCGCCGGGGCAGGCTGGCCGGGGCTGACCTGCTCCAGTTGCGGCATCGGTGCCGTTGCGTTGGCATTCGGATCCTGCGACACCGCCACGTTCTCCACATTATCATCCGACAGCACCACAGAACGCTGGGTTTCGCCGTAGATCACCGGGAGATTGCAGTTATCGCATACCACTTTCGGCGTGGTTTCAAAGACGGTATTGCCGTTTTCATCCTCAATTTTGGTGATAAAATACGGGTCGACCAGGAAACCGCCGTTGGCCAGCACCGCATACCCGCGCACCAGTTGCAGCGGGGTGAAAGAAGCAGAACCCAGCGCCAGCGATTCAGAGTGGACAATGTTTTGCGCCGGGAAGCCGAAGCGTTGCAGGTATTCCGCCGCATAATCCACCCCCATGGCGCGCATGGCACGCACCATCACCACGTTTTTGGACTGCCCCAGCCCCTGACGCAGGCGGATAGGCCCGTCATACACCGGCGGGGAGTTTTTCGGCCGCCAGTCAGTGCCGGCACCGGCATCCCAGCGGGAGATCGGCAGGTCGTTAAGGATGGTGGCCAGCGTCAGCCCTTTATCCATCGCGGCGGTGTACAGGAACGGCTTGATGTTGGAGCCGACCTGACGCAACGCTTGCGTGGCGCGGTTAAATTTGCTCAGGTTAAAGTCAAACCCACCCACCAGCGCTTTGACCGCCCCATCTTTCGGGTCAAGCGAAACCAGCGCGGAGTTGACGTCCGGTACCTGTGCCAGCCACCAGTCGTTTTCTACCTTGCGTACCCAGATCTGTTGGCCTGGCTGCACCACATCCGACACCCGTTTCGGTGTCGGCCCTTGCAGGTTGTCAGACTTGAACGTGCGCGCCCAGCGGACGCCCGCTAACGGTAGGGTGACGGCTTCCCCAGTAGAGAGCATCGCCGTAGCCTGATCGGCAGACGCCTGCGTCACGATGGCCGGAAACAGCGGGCCATAGACCGGCAGGGCCTTCAGCGTCTTGGTGATTTGCTGCTGATCCCATTCCGGTTCCCCGCGCTGCCACAGCACCTTGGCCGGGCCGCGGTAACCGTGGCGCATGTCATAGGCCAGCACGTTATTACGCACCGCCGCCTGCGCGGCCAGCTGGTTCTTTTTGGTAATGGTGGTGTAGACCCGGTAGCCGTCGTTATAGGCATTTTCACCGTAACGCTTCACCATCTCCTGACGCACCATCTCTGACAGGTAAGGTGCAGAGAAGACGATGCTGGGCGCATGGTAATCCGCGTCCAGCTCCTCATCACGGGCCTGATCATACTGGGCCTGCGTGATGTAGTTCTCCTCCAGCATCCGCGCCAGCACCACATTGCGGCGTGACAGCGCGCGGGTGTGGGAATAGAGCGGATTGAAGGTGGAGGGCGCTTTCGGCAGACCGGCAATCACCGCCATTTCGCCCAGCGTCAGCTGGCTGACATCCTTGCCGAAATAGACATGCGCAGCCGCCCCGACACCGTAAGCCCGGTAGCCGAGGTAGATCTTATTCAGATACAGCTCAAGGATCTCATCCTTGGTCAGTAACTGCTCAATCCGGATCGCCAGAAACGCTTCCTTAATCTTACGCATCAGCGTGCGTTCCGGGCTGAGGAAGAAGTTACGGGCCAGCTGCTGAGTAATGGTACTCGCCCCCTGCGACGCATGGCCGGAGACCAGCGCCACCGACGCGGCACGCACAATCCCTACCGGGTCAACGCCGTGGTGTTCATAGAACCGGCTGTCTTCGGTCGCGATAAAGGCATGGACCATTTCCGGCGGGATCTGGTTGAGCGTCAACGGAATACGGCGCTTCTCGCCATACTGGGCAATCAAGTCACCCTCTGCGCTGTACACCTGCATCGGGGTCTGTAAGCGCACATCTTTCAATGTGGCCACGTCCGGCAGCTGCGGCTCGATATATTTGTACAAGCCGTAGATCGAGGCAGCTCCCAGCACAATGCAACACACTGCAAGAATCAAAAAATACTTTACGAACTTCACCTGAGATTTCCCACTTAATGTCGTTTGGGCAGTTTATAAACAATCGCGGCGTAGTATAAAGGCAACCCTACAGCATAGATACGTTCTTTTATCATCAGACGTCAGGGAGGCGGAGCAGGATGGCCGGGGAAAAATGGCAAATTGGTCTGGATATTCAGCCGCATGCGTATTACGCGGTGGCGGTTGCCCGCCAGCGCGGAGGCTGGCAGCTTCGCGGCTGCTGGCACCAGTTATTGCCCGGTCATGAGCCGCTTTCCAGCGGTCTGCCGGTGCCGGAAATCCAGACGGAAGCCCTGCGCCGCTGGCGCGCCGGTTTGCCCCGGCGGTTCTCCCTCCGGGTGGCGCTGCCTGCTGCCCGGGTGCTGCAACGCACGCTGCCGGCACCGGCTCCCCAGCTGCGTGAGCCGCACCGTGAGGCTTTCCTGCTGGCACAAGCGGCCCGGCTTTTTCCGCTCGATCGCGATGCGCTGGTGTTTGATTACCGCACCCCGTCCGGCCAGCCGGAGCAGGTGCTGGTCACGGCCGCCCACCGGCAGGAGCTCGCCGCCTGGCTGGCCCTGTTACAGCAGGCGGGCCTGCAACCGGACGCCGTGGATATTCCGCCTTGCGCGCTTCATTACATTGGCGAGCTGGCGGGTATCCCGGCAGAGGCGCTGATGCTTCATCATCTGCGTCAGGGGTGGGTCTGGGTATCGCCGCGTGATCGCGCCTTCCAGTTCGGCATCATAGACGCGGCAGAAAACGCCGGCGACGTGCTGGCCGCCCTGCCGGCAGCGCTGCACGCATTACCGTGCTTTTTCTCCTCTGCGCTGGGGGAGCCGGTGCCTGACGGCATGCATGGCTGGTCGCCCTTCAGCCGGTTATTGGGCGCTGCGCCGGCAGAGAGTGAACCGCCGGGGGCATTTGCGCTGGCAGCCGGCTTGGCGGTGCGCCCGGAGGATCGTGAATGATGCAGGTGAATGTGCTGCCATGGCGGCAGCGGCGTCGTCAGGCGCGCTGGCGGCAGGTGATGCACGCGGTGGCGGGCGCGCTGCTGTTTGCCGTAATTATGCTGGCAACCGGCTGCTGGCTGTTACATCAGCGGATAGATGCTTTGCGCGCACAGCAGGCGGAAGCCAATTCACACTTGCAGGTGCTCCGGCAACAGCTGGCCCAACGGCAGGCTTTGGCCGCACGTCATGCGTTATTAATGCAGCAGGCGCATGAGGCGCAGCAGCGGCAAGCGGCCCGCCGCCGCCACCTTCGGCTTCTGGACGATGTGGAGGCCACGATCCCCGATGGCGTGTGGCTCACCCAGTGGCAGGAGCAGCCGGGTTATCTGCGCTGGCAAGGGCTTAGCGTGCGTTATGACCGGGTGATGGCGTTCACGCGTGCGCTGCATAAGGGCCGGGAAAGGGTAGCGGTGACGCTGGAAAGCATTCGTCAGCAACCTGATGGGCTGCTTCATTTTGTGCTTCAGGCAACATGGAAAGTAAGGGAACAGGATGACTCCTCGTCTGCAACAGATCATAGCGGCGTGGCAGTACCGGCCGCGCCGGCAACAGATAGGCGCGGCCTCGCTGCTGCTTTTATTACTCACTGGCATCGGTTGCCGGGTACTGCTGCTGCCCGGCTGGCAGCAGGTTAACGCCTTCACCGCCATGCAGGCCACCACGCAGCAGGCGATTGCCCAACATCAGGCCCGGCTTGCGGCACTGCTTCCGGCTGACCGGCTGAACCAACAGATAGCGCTGCTTGAGGCGCAGCAGGCGCGCCCGCTTGCCACGGAAGGGGAGATGCCTTTTTTGCTGGCCGCGCCATTACAGCACTCCGGCAGCGTGTTGTTGAACTGGGAGCCGGTAAACGGGGCACCTTCGACTTCTGCCCTTCGCTGGCGGCTGGTACTGCGTGCTTCCTATCAGGGGCTGAAGCAATTTTTGGCCGCGATAGCCAGCCTGCCGTTGCCCGGCATCGAGCAGATGGCAATTGAACATGGGCCGCATGGGCTGGACATCACATTATTGCTCGCAGCCACCCCGGAGGCCGCGAAATGAAAGCCGTGCCCCGGAACGTTTTACATCGCTGGCTGGGCGGGCTGCTTTGCGGGCTGCTTGTCTGCTCATTGAGTAAAAGCGTCGCTGCGCCGGGCCGCGATCCTTTCGCTCCCCAGAGGCAGGCACCCTGTGCAGACGCCGCCTCGTTCACCCTGGGCGGAATTCTCCTGGATGGCGCAGCGCAACACGCCTGGCTGCGTGATGCCACAGGCCGCTGGCAAAAAGCCATGCCTGCATTGCCAATAGGAACAACCGGCTGGCGGGTAGAGCAGGTTACCGCAGGCGGCGTAACGCTGGCCGCAGACCCGGACAGATGCCCGGCACCCAGCCCCCTCCGGTTACAGTGGGAAACCAGTAACAAGTAAACAGCAGGAAACGGGCAAAAATAGCTATAACGATAAGGATATCTGATGAAAAACGTAGATTGGTACCGCTATTATCTTCCGGTGCGCCCGGCAGCCTGGCTACAGCGGGCGCTGTTGCGCGCCATGCGCGTCGCATTTTCCTTGGCCGGAGGCGGGCTGCTGCTCTGGTCCATGGGCTGCGGTGCACAAACCTCGCCCGGCACGCTGGACCTGACGTTTCATGATGCCCCGGTCAGCGTGGTGTTACAGGCGCTGGCGGATCACCAGCAGCTGAATCTGGTGCTGGCACCCGGCGTTGAAGGTAACCTGACCCTGCGCCTGAAGGGCGTGCCCTGGCAGCAGGCGCTGGATGTGGTACTCAAAATGGGCAAGCTGGTGCAGAACCGGGAGAAGAATGTGCTGATGATCTTCCCGCAAACGTATCAGGATGAGCAGCAACAGCAGCAGCGTACCCGGCAGAAGCAACAGGCGGACGATCGCCCGCTCAGCACCCTGAGCATCGCGCTGGAAAATGCAGAGGCAGCCGCTGTTGCTGCCAGCCTGAATGCGCAGCGCGCGACCCTGCTGTCACCCCGCGGCAGCATCGTCACGGATACACGTACCAATACCTTGCTCATTCACGATACCGAAGAAAAACTGGCGGCGCTGGAGCAGTGGATCGCGGAGCTGGATCAGCCTTTGCAACAAGTTCAGCTGACGGCGCATATCGTGACTATCAGTAATGAAAGCCTGCGGGAACTGGGCGTCACCTGGGGGCTGGCTGAGGCAGAAGGGGCGGGCGGCCGCTTCCGGCTAAATAATTTCGCGGTCGGCCTGCCGGTGGCAGAGAGTACCGCGTCGGCCGGTTTCACCCTGGCCCGGATAGACAGCCGGTTGCTCAGCCTGGAGCTGAGTGCGCTGGAGCAGGAAAATCAGGTGGAAATTATCGCCAGCCCGCGTTTACTGACGGCACATTTGCAGACCGCCAGCATTAAGCAGGGCACCGAGATCCCTTATCAGGTTTCCAGCGGGGCCAGCGGCTCTACGTCTATTGAGTTCAAAGAGGCGGTGCTGGGCATGGAGGTCACGCCAAAGGTGCTGAGTAATGGCAAAATTCAGCTGGCCCTGCAAATTACCCAGAACATGCCCGGCCGCAGTATTCAGCAGGCGGAAGGCGAGGCGCTGGCGATCGACAAGCAGGAGATCAAAACGCAGGTTACGGTTGCCGATGGCGAAACCGTGGTGCTGGGCGGTATTTTCCAGCGACACCATGAAAATACGCAGGACAAAGTGCCCGGCCTGGGCAGTATCCCGTGGGTGGGATCGCTGTTTACCCATGACCGTAAAAAGCGCCGGCAGCACCAGCTGGTGATTTTTGTGACACCCGCACTGGTCACCACCCCCTGAGCGGCAGAAAACGGCGTGGCGGACAGGGTATGAGGTTGAATAGGGTGGAGTATTTAGGGGGTAACCCGGGCAGGGTTATGCAACTTTTTGTGTCGGCAGAGACATCTGCGTTTGACGCTGCGACCGATTTAGCATACAAGGGTTACCGAATTGCGCACCGAGATTCTTATTCCACGAGAAATGCCGATAAAAACGTATGGTTTCCCTCCTGCGGCAGAGTAACGATTTATTCGGTTGCCAAACTACCAAGAGTGTTGAGATAATTTTTCGTCTGATCTCGCACTATCGCTCATGAGGTTTCAGTTTAGGTCCCGCCGCTGATTTGATTGGCGGGGCGGGTTAACATTAACGAATTGTCTTAGTAATACCGAAAAACATGGCAGAGAAACGCAATATCTTTCTGGTTGGGCCTATGGGTGCCGGCAAAAGCACTATTGGCCGTCAGTTAGCTCAGCAACTCAATATGGAGTTTTTCGACTCCGATCAAGAAATTGAGCGACGCACCGGAGCTGATGTGGGCTGGGTATTCGACGTGGAAGGCGAAGAAGGTTTCCGCGATCGCGAAGAAAAAATCATTAATGAGTTAACGGAAAAACAGGGCATTGTGCTGGCGACAGGCGGAGGTTCAGTGAAATCACGTGAAACCCGTAACCGTTTGTCCGCGCGCGGCGTTGTCGTCTATCTGGAAACCACCATCGAAAAACAGCTTGCCCGCACCCAGCGTGATAAAAAACGTCCGTTGCTGCAAGTTGATGCGCCGCCGCGTGAAGTGCTCGAAGCGCTGGCAAAGGAGCGCAATCCGTTGTACGAAGAGATTGCTGATGTCACCATCCGCACCGATGATCAAAGCGCCAAAGTAGTGGCTAACCAGATCATCAACATGCTGGAAAGCAATTGATTCATTCCCGTCATCTTTGAGGGGGCAGGTTAACAGCAGGTAAACGTCAAAAAGGTCACTGAGCGCGACATGGAGAAGATTACCGTAACGTTAGGGGATCGCAGTTACCCCATCACGATTGCTGCCGGATTGTTTAACGATCCGGCTTCTTTTATCCCGCTGAAAGCCGGTGAGCAGGCCATGCTGGTAACCAACCAGACCCTGGCACCGCTCTATCTGGATAAGGTGCGTTCAGTACTGGAACTGGCAGGCGTGCGTGTTGACCACGTTATCCTGCCGGACGGCGAGCAGTTCAAATCGCTCGCGGTACTGGAACAGGTCTTCTCCGCGTTGCTGGAGAAACCCCACGGCCGTGATACCACCCTCATTGCCCTCGGCGGCGGCGTTATCGGTGACCTCACCGGTTTCGCTGCCGCTTGCTATCAGCGCGGCGTACGCTTCATTCAGGTACCCACCACGCTGCTGGCACAAGTTGACTCTTCAGTCGGCGGCAAAACGGCCGTCAATCATCCTCTCGGCAAAAACATGATCGGCGCGTTCTACCAGCCGGTCTCTGTGGTTGTTGATCTTGATTGCCTTCAAACCTTGCCGCCGCGCGAACTCTCCTCTGGTCTGGCGGAAGTCATCAAATATGGCGTGATTCTCGACGCCGGTTTCTTCGTCTGGCTGGAACAGAATATTCATGCGCTGATGGCGCTGGATATGACGGCACTGGCGTACTGCATTCGCCGCTGCTGCGAACTGAAAGCCCAGGTAGTGGCAGCGGATGAACGTGAAAACGGTCAGCGTGCCTTGCTGAATTTAGGCCATACTTATGGCCATGCTATTGAAGCAGAAATGGGTTACGGCAACTGGCTGCACGGTGAGGCCGTTGCGGCCGGGATGATGATGGCGGCGCATACTGCACGCCGTCTCGGGCAGTTCAGTGAGGAAGATGTCGCTCGTCTCAAGGCGCTGTTGCAGCGCGCCAACCTGCCGGTGAATGGCCCGCAGGAAATGACGGCCGCCGCGTACCTGCCTCATATGCTGCGCGATAAAAAAGTGCTGGCCGGCGAGTTGCGCCTGGTGCTGCCTACCGCCATCGGCCAGTCGGAAGTCCGCAGTGGCGTTCCGCATGAGCTGGTACTGGCCTCAATTGATGATTGCCGGGCCGGAGCCTGACCCCGATCCTTACCCCGGCGCTGTGTTGGTGGCCGGTTTTATAATGACGCACACAGGTTAATCAGCCGGCATGCCACGCTGTGCAGGCTTTTACCTCTGAGTTGGAGGATGACGATGGATGAGTTAAGACCCGAAGACGATCTGAAACCGGATACCAGCGATCGCCGCCCTGCACGCCGGCGCTCTGCCTCCCGCTCCTCCGCTCCCCGATTTGCCATTTCGCGCCAGCACCTGATGATTGCCATCGGGATTCTGGTGTTGCTGCTGCTGATTCTCGGCATCGGCTCGGCATTAAAAGCGCCGACGCCGCAAGAAGCCAGCCAGCAGAGCAATGCGCCGAAAGATATCAATTTGTCCGGCAATGAAAGCGCACCGGCTTCATCTGCGGCGAATGCCCCGGCTGCCGGCCAGCCGCAGGACATCAGCGTGCCACCGATTTCCAATACTCCGACGCAGGCCGCGCCGGCACAACCGGCACCCGGCCAGCAGCGGGTAGACCTGCCCGGCAACATGACGGATGCGCTCTCCCAGCAGCAGAGCCAGGTGGATACCGCCTCACAAGAGATGATGGGTGGGCAGGGTACCTCGACCCTGCCAACCGCACCGGCAACGCTTTCGCCGTCCGCTGCCCAGGCACCGCGCCCGGTTGCGGTAAAACCCGCCGCCCCGCAGGCACGCCCGGAAACTCATGCCGCTGCGCCGCATAAAGCGCCGGTGAAAACTGCGCCGGCTGCACCTGCCCGTACCGCCCCGGCTGCCTCCGGCAGCAGCAGCGCGCTGCGGAGCGCACCTGCCAGCCATTACACCCTGCAACTGAGCAGCGCATCCCGTGCTGATTCACTGAACGCCTTTGCCCGCCAGCAGAAACTGACTAATTATCAGGTTTATCAGACCAGCCGTGACGGGAAACCGTGGTTTGTGCTGGTCAGCGGCAACTACGCCTCATCAGCGGAAGCGAAGCAAGCGATCAGCCGGCTGCCGGCCGATGTGCAGGCCAAAAAACCGTGGGTCAAACCTGTACGTCAGGTACAGCAGGACCTGAAGAAATAAACCTTAGTTGTGCGCTGATGTGCTGTCTGAAACTAGAGTACAATCCGCGGCTCTGAATTGTATAAGTAGCTAACCGACGGCATGAAGAAAAACCGCGCATTTTTAAAATGGGCCGGTGGCAAATATCCCCTTATTGAGGAGATTAAACGCCACCTGCCTGCAGGTGACTGCCTGATCGAACCCTTTGTTGGTGCAGGTTCTGTGTTTCTCAACACAGATTATGACGCCTATGTCCTGGCGGATATCAACAGTGATCTGATCAACCTGTATAACATCGTTAAAACCCGCACGGATGACTTTGTACGTGATGCGCGTCTGTTATTCAGCGAGGCCTACAATAACGCCGAGGCGTTCTACGCCCTGCGCACTGCATTCAACCGCAGCCGTGATCCCTATGAGCGGGCGACCCTGTTCCTCTATCTCAACCGCCACTGTTACAACGGCCTTTGCCGTTACAACCTGAGCGGTGAGTTCAATGTGCCGTTCGGGCGCTATAAGCGGCCCTATTTCCCGCACGATGAGCTCTATTGGTTTGCTGAAAAAGCGCGTAACGCTACCTTTGTCTGTGAAACCTATCAGCAAACGCTGACCAACGCGGCACCCGGCGCGGTGGTATATTGCGATCCGCCTTATGCGCCGCTTTCCGCGACCTCGAATTTCACCGCTTACCACACCAATGGGTTCGGCATGGCGGATCAGCAGGAGCTGGCACGCCTCGCCACGCTGCTTTCGGCGGAACGCCAGATCCCGGTGCTGATTTCCAACCATGACACGGCGCTGACCCGTGACTGGTACCAGCAGGCGGCGGAAATGCATGTGGTACAGGTGCGCCGCACCATCAGCAGCAATGCGTTCGGGCGTAGCAAAGTGGACGAGCTTTTGGCACTGTATAGACGCTGAGGATGGCGCTGGCCGCTGGCGGTCCGCGATCCTGAGGTTGACTAACCCTTACCGTTTGGAGATGCGGATGAAACAATTTTTGATTGCGCCGTCTATTTTGTCGGCAGATTTTGCCCGCCTGGGTGAAGATACCGCCCGTGTACTAGCTGCCGGTGCAGATGTGGTGCACTTCGATGTCATGGACAACCACTATGTCCCGAACCTGACCATCGGCCCGGCAGTGTGCAAAGCGCTGCGTGACTACGGCATTACCGCGCCGATTGACGTTCACCTGATGGTGAAACCAGTAGACCGGCTGGTGCCGGATTTCGCTGAAGCCGGGGCCAGTTATATCTCATTCCATCCGGAAGCCTCCGAACACATCGACCGCACGCTGCAACTGATCAAAAGCCATGGCTGTAAAGCCGGTATGGTGTTTAACCCGGCGACCCCCCTGAGTTACCTCGATTACGTCATGGATAAGCTGGACGTGATCCTGCTGATGTCGGTAAACCCCGGCTTTGGCGGCCAGTCCTTTATTCCGCATACCCTGGATAAACTGCGCCAGGTGCGCCAGCGCATTGACGAAAGCGGCTATGACATCCGGCTCGAAGTGGACGGCGGGGTGAAGGTGGAGAATATTGGCGACATCGCTGCGGCAGGCGCGGACATGTTCGTGGCCGGTTCAGCCATTTTTAACGCGCCGGACTACCGCACGGTGATTGACCAGATGCGTGATGAACTGGCGAAGGTCTCCCGTGGCTGATTTCAGCGCGGTTCGCGCGCTGGCATTTGATCTCGACGGCACGCTGGTACACAGCGCGCCGGGGCTGGCGCAGGCCATCGACCTGGCGCTGGCGGAAGCAGGGTTACCGCAGGCGGGTGAGGCGCGGGTCAGCACCTGGATCGGCAATGGTGCCGATGTGCTGGTGGAGCGCGCGCTGGCATGGGCGCAGGCTGAAGGTGAACAGGGTCACCGTGCGCCGGGCAGCGCCCAGATGCGCGCCCGTTTCGATCACTTCTATGCGCAGACGGTAGAGCACGGCAGCCAGCTTTTCCCGGAAGTGCGCGATACCCTGGCGCAACTGGCCCGCCACAATCTGCCGATGGGCCTTGTCACCAATAAACCAACGCCCTTCGTTGCGCCGCTGCTGAGTGCGCTGGGCATTGCTGAGTATTTCTCACTGATTATCGGCGGGGATGATGTGGTGGTGAAAAAGCCGCACCCGGCCCCGCTCTATCTGATGCTGGGCAAGCTGGGCGTCCGGGCAACGGAAATGGCGTTTGTCGGGGACTCACGTAACGATATTCAGGCCGCTCAGGCAGCCGGTTGCCCGTCAATCGCCCTGACCTACGGTTATAACTACGGTGAGGCGATCGCGCTGAGTCAGCCCGATACGGTTATCGATCGCTTTGCCGACTTGTTGCCCACTCTTGGGCTGTCATCCTTTAAGAATCAGGAAGCATAAAATGAGTAAGCCCATTGTATTTAGCGGTGCGCAGCCGTCTGGTGAATTGACCATTGGTAACTACATGGGTGCGCTGCGTCAGTGGGTCACGATGCAGGATGAGTTTGAATGCATTTACTGCATCGTTGATCTGCATGCCATCACCGTGCGTCAGGATGCGGAGAAGCTGCGTAAAGCCACGCTGGATACGCTGGCACTCTACCTGGCCTGTGGCATTGACCCGCAAAAGAGCACCATTTTTGTTCAGTCGCATGTGCCGGAGCATACGCAGCTGAGCTGGGTGCTGAACTGCTACACCTATTTCGGCGAGCTGAGCCGCATGACGCAGTTCAAGGATAAATCCTCCCGTTATGCAGAAAATATCAATGCCGGTCTGTTCAGTTACCCGGTACTGATGGCGGCGGATATTCTGCTTTACCAGACCAATCAGGTACCGGTGGGCGAAGACCAGAAACAGCATCTGGAGCTGAGCCGCGACGTGGCCGCCCGTTTCAACGCCCTGTATGGCGATGTGTTCAAAGTGCCGGAGCCGTTTATCCCGAAATCCGGTGCGCGCGTGATGTCGTTGCAGGAGCCGACTAAAAAGATGTCCAAGTCGGACGAAAACCGCAACAACGTGATTGGCCTGCTGGAAGATCCGAAAGCGGTGGCGAAGAAGATCAAGCGCGCCATGACGGATTCCGATGAGCCGCCGGTGGTGCGTTATGACGTCGCCAACAAAGCCGGTGTCTCCAACCTGCTGGACATCCTCTCAGGCGTGACCGGCAAACCGGTGGCTGAGCTGGAACCGGAATTTGAGGGGCTGATGTACGGACACCTGAAAGGTGCCGTCGCGGATGCGGTGTCTGGTATGTTGACTGACCTTCAGGCACGCTACCACCATTTCCGCAACGATGAGGCGCTGTTGCAGCAGATCATGCGTGAAGGGGCGATGAAAGCCCGCACCCGTGCGCAGGATACGTTGAAAAAGGTGTATGAAGCCGTGGGCTTTGTGGCTCAGCTTTAAGCGTGATGCTGTAAAAAAACCGCCTGCGGGCGGTTTTTTTGTGCCTGAAAAGCGGGCAGCAGGCATAAAAAAGGTGCCGCAAGGGCACCCAAAAAAGCTGAGGCGAAATCAGTGGCCGGCGTCGGCGGTATGGTTGTGCAGGCGATGTTTGGTCACGAAGCCCAACAGCAGGCACATCACGAATACCACCAGGTAGAGGCCATTGGCGGTGGCCAGCGCGGCATGCTCTCCGCTTTTTGCCACAATCGGGCCGGTGACCACGAAGGTCAGCATGGTGCCGACGGTGCCGCAGGTCAGGATAAAGTTCACCAGCTTCGGTGACGAGACTTTGGTCTGCTGCGAGCCGAGGGTGATCAGCGTGGTGTAAATCGCGCTGGAAACAAAGCCCAGGCCCAGGATGTAATAGTGCAGCATTACGGCATCCGAGGTGCTGATAAACAGGTACATCAGCAGGGTCGAGACGGCGGCCAGAATCGTGACGATACGTTGCAGATCGAAGAAACGCAGCACGGCGCTGAACACCCACATACCGATCATATAGGCCGTCCAGAAGTTACTGACCAGGCTGCCGGCCTGCGTGATGTCCATATTGAACTGTTTGGCGGCATAGGTCGGTACCCACTGGATAAAGCCAAGCTGGCCAAGGATGTAGCACAACGCGGCCACTGACAGGAACAGCACACCAATGCCCCATTTCTCTTTTTTCACTGATTGGGCCGCTTTCGGCGCATCGTTGCCCAGTTTTGGGAAATCAGACATCAGCGTCAGGATGAAGATCGCGATATAGAGCACGCCGATGCAGGCATACACCCAGTACCAGGCGATGCTGCGTGCCAGCAGGGCGGCCGCGATGATCGGGAACAGCGTACCGGCCATGCTGAAGAAGGAGTCGGTAAACAGCAGACGTGAACCGCGCTGACGGCCTTCATACAGATGGGTAATCAAAAAGGTGCCGATCGACATCGTAATGCCGCTGACCACACCGAGAATGAACATACAGCCGGAGAACACGGCCAGGCTGTGGCTGTTCATCAGGCCCACAATGGCGATCAGCATCAGGAAGAACCCAAAGACCAACTGACGCTTCAGGGCGATGATTTCCATCAGCCAGGCGTTAAGGAAAATGGAGACCAGAATACCGGCGTTTAAAAAGGTGAACGTGTTGCTCATGCTGGAAACCGGCAGGTTGAAGTACTGCGCGATATTTCCCATCACCATCCCGGTGACGATCACTAACGCGCCGGTGAGCGCGTAAGAGAAGAAACTAATCCATGTGAGCCTGATTCGATTGCTGTTAGTCATAGACGTGCCTGGTTGTCAGTTGAACATAAGTATGGGGGTGTGAACTGGCAATCCGCCTGAGAGATCAAGCGTGAAGCGCAGAATCGTAACACAGGGCATGTAATAATTTGTGACGTATCTCTTAGTTCATGTGTAATGCATGCAATAAAACGCAAAAGTCTGCGAGGTTTTATCCATTTCATCTGCTTTTGCTGACAACTTAAGCGGCTCAATAGAAGAGATAACCGCAAAAAAAGCCGCTCAGCACAGCTTAAATGCAGCTTAAATTTTACAAATAATTCACAACCGTAAAAAGGCGTACACTTTTTGTTAAAGTAAATAAAAGTAAAGCGCTGGCGCGGGTGGGGGAGCCTCTTTAGAATCAAGGCGTTTGCGTTGTTTGTATCCGGAGAAAGGAACCCGTTCATGTTCAAACGTACTTTGGTGGCTTTAGCCACGCTGTTTTCCCTGACCGCATTGTCCCCGGCGGCGCTGGCCGCGGCAGAGACACATGTCATGCTTACTACGTCAGCGGGAAATATTGAGCTGGAGCTGGATAGTCAGAAAGCCCCGGTTTCCGTGAAGAATTTTATCGATTATGTCCAGAGTGGCTACTATAACAACACGATTTTCCATCGCGTGATCCCAGGCTTTATGGTGCAGGGCGGGGGCTTTACCGCGGATATGCAACAAAAAATCACCAACGCGCCGATCAAAAACGAAGCGGACAACGGCCTGCGTAACCTGCGGGGCACCCTCGCCATGGCCCGCACTGCCGATAAAGACAGCGCCACCAGCCAGTTCTTTATCAACGTCGCGGACAACGCCTTCCTGGATCACGGCCAGCGTGATTTCGGTTATGCCGTTTTTGGTAAGGTCGTCAAAGGCATGGACGTGGTTGATAAGATCTCGCAGGTAAAAAGCGAGAATGTCGGCCCGTACCAGAATGTGCCGTCCAAACCGATTATTATCCAGTCCGCTAAAGTTCTGCCGTAACCCGTTGTCAGGCCGGCCAATGCGCCGGCCTGATGCACCCGCCTTGCGATAATCCTCTCTTCCTGCCCGCCTCCCTAAGACCACTGTCTATACTTAGCCGCATACCGGCAGGCATTGCCCTGCTATTACCGGAGGCATCACCCGCCCAAAAGGAGGTCTGCTGTGGCGAAGAAACTGACGCAGAAACAGAAAGAGAAGCTGTTTCAGCAACACAAAAATGCCAATTTCCAGGCAAGCATGGCGCTTGATGGCTATCAGGTAGAGGCGGTTACGCTCTCTGCGGAGGAGGCACTGGCACGTCTTGAGCAGGTGAGGGCAGAGTATGAACGATAAGTTTGGTGACGGGGCCGATCCCTATCTGTATGCCAACTCACAGGTGCTGAAAAATAAGCTGGGCATCCGCAAGGCGGCCACCCTGCGCGAGGCGGAGCTGGCACTGACGCCGCTGCGTGCCGCCACCATTGAACTCGGCCCGCGTGAGTGTGGGCTGCCGCACCTGTGTGCCATTCATCAGGCCCTGTTCCAGGATCTCTACAGCTGGGCCGGTGAATTGCGCGAGATGGACATCTATAAACAGGACACCCGCTTCTGCCATTTTGCCTATATCGAAAAAGAGGGCAACGCGCTGATGCAGGCGCTGGAGGATGAAGATTACCTGGCAGACCTGCCGCGCGATACGCTGGTGGAGCGCCTGGCTTACTACTACTGTGAGCTGAATGTGCTGCACCCGTTCCGTGAGGGGAATGGCCGGGCGCAACGCATCTTCTTCGAGCAACTGGTGATTCACGCCGGGTATGTGATTGACTGGTCGCAGACCGATCATGCTGCCTGGGTGGCCGCCAATGAAAAAGCGGCCTTTGGCGACCTCACCGAGTTAACCGCCATCTTCAATAAAGTCGTGAGTGAACCCGGCGAAAATGCGTAGAATTGCCCGGAGATGGTTTGCCGGAATGACTTATGCTGTTGCTGATAGATAACTACGACTCCTTCACCTATAACCTGTACCAATATTTCTGCCAGCTCGGGGCGGAGGTACAGGTTGTCCGTAACGATCAACTGACTCTGGCAATGATTGAACAGATGGCCCCTGAACAGCTGGTGATCTCACCGGGGCCGTGCACGCCGGATGAGGCCGGTATTTCGCTCTCTGCGATCCGCCATTTTGCCGGGAAATTACCGATTCTGGGCGTCTGCCTGGGGCATCAGGCGATGGCGCAAAGTTTTGGTGCGAACATTGTGCGGGCGCGTCAGGTGATGCACGGAAAAACCTCGCAGATTACGCATGACGGGCAGGGCGTGTTCCGGCAACTCAACCAGCCCCTGACGGTAACGCGCTACCATTCGCTGGTGATTGACCCTGACAGCCTGCCGGAGTGTTTCAGCGTCACCGCCTGGACAACGCGTGACGGCACGCAGGATGAAATTATGGGCATCCGCCACCGCAGCCTGCCGCTGGAAGGGGTGCAGTTTCACCCCGAAAGCATTCTGAGTGAACAGGGGTTACAGCTGCTGGATAATTTCCTTCACCTGTAAACGCCCCGGTTATTTTTGTGCGCGGCAGCCTTTCAGGTTGCTAGTATGTGATTTATTATGCATATTTCGTGAGTATAATTTCACATGTTGACGCGGGCGAAGCTCGTGCCGGCTGACCTAACGGCAGATGGAGAGCGGTATGACAGATAAAGCAGCAGTGGGGCGCGACACCTTTGATCAGGTAATTTTGCCTGTTTATGCACCGGCTCAGTTTATCCCGGTGAAAGGCAAGGGCAGCCGCGTCTGGGATCAGCAGGGCAAAGAGTATGTAGACTTCGCCGGCGGGATTGCCGTAACGGCGCTCGGCCACTGCCACCCGGCACTGGTCGCCGCCCTGCAACAACAGGGCGAGACCCTGTGGCATGTCAGCAACGTCTTCACCAATGAACCGGCACTGCGGCTGGCGAAAAAACTGATCGATGCCACCTTTGCGGAGCGAGTATTTTTTGCCAACTCCGGCGCGGAGGCCAATGAAGCGGCCTTCAAGCTGGCGCGTTATTACGCCTCCCATCGCCACAGCCCCTACAAAAGCAAAATCATCGCGTTCCATAACGCTTTCCACGGCCGCACGCTGTTTACCGTGTCGGTAGGCGGCCAGCCGAAATACTCAGACGGCTTCGGCCCGAAACCCGCAGACATCGTCCATGTGCCGTATAACGATCTTGATGCCGTCAAAGCGGTCATCGATGATCACACCTGCGCCATCGTCGTTGAGCCGATTCAGGGCGAGGGCGGTGTGACCCCGGCCGATCCGGCCTTTTTGCAGGGGCTGCGTGCGCTGTGCGATGAGCATCAGGCCTTGCTGGTGTTTGATGAGGTGCAGAGCGGCATGGGCCGCAGCGGCAAGCTGTTCAGCTACATGAATTATGGCGTCACGCCCGATATCCTGACCACCGCGAAGGCACTGGGCGGCGGTTTCCCGGTCAGCGCGATGCTCACCACCAATGAGATCGCCTCCGCGATGACGGTCGGCACCCACGGCACCACCTATGGCGGTAATCCGCTGGCCTGCGCCGTGGCCGAAGCGGCGCTGGACACCATCAACACCCCGGCGGTGCTGGCGGGGATCGAAGAGCGCCGCCAGCATTTCCTGCGGGCACTTGAATCGATTAACCAAAAATATCAGGTATTCAAAGAAATTCGCGGCATGGGCCTGCTGATTGGTGCTGAGCTGAATGAACCCTATCGCGGCAAAGCACGGGATATCCTGACGGCGGCCGCGGCGAATGGGCTGATGCTGCTGAACGCCGGGCCGGATGTCATGCGCCTCGCGCCGTCGCTGGTGATCGATTTTGAGGATATCAAAGAGGGGATGGCGCGGCTGGAGAAAGCCATCGCCACTGTGATCAGCGCGTAGCCGTCTCTTCCTCCTGCACAACCGCCTCCGGGCGGTTTTTTTTATCCTGTTTCAGGTGGCGGCTGAGCCAGATGCCGTGGTGCGGGCGCTGCGGCCAGGCCAGAGACGAGATGGTATTCATCACGCTGAGGTGGGAGATGATGCGTTGCAAGTGGCGCTCCATCTCGGTGACCGGCATGTCCGGTTCGCTTTCCGGTGCGCGGAACAGCGGGCGCTGGGTCTGGCTGCCTTCGGCCGGGCCGTCATACATCAGCCGCTGCTGGCAACTCTGGATAGCGATTTCACTGGTTTCCAGGTACGCCTGCGCCCGTTCCGGCGTAAGCATCTCGTGCTCACGGGCCAGAATGGTCATGGCGTTAAGATGCTCCACAATCAGCTGGCTGTGCATCACCCACAGGCGCATGTCCGCCAGGTAGCGGGAATTAAAGCCCGGCTCCTGCATCGCCTGGTTCAGTGAGGTGTACAGCGTATTGTGTGCCTGGTTGGCCATCACGCGCGTATAGGCCAGCTTCGCCGGGTCGGGGTTATCCTGCAACAGCAGGCGGATGGCCTCCTGGTCGGCCTCCAGCGCCTGATGGGCATTTTCCCGCAGCAGACCGCTCTGCCATTGCGGCCAGAGCCAGATAGTGCTGCCCAACGCCAGCCCGCAGCCGAGCAGGGTGTCCACCAGCCGGGGGATCAGGAAATTGATGCCGTTTTGCGTCACCAGTTGCAGGGTATACACGGCGGTAACGGTCAGCCCGACCATCGCCAGCCCGTAGTTTTTGCGCAGCACCAGATAGGAGGGCAGCATAATCAATACCATCAGCCCCAGCATAATGCCCTGGTGCAGTTGCAGGTGCAGCACACCGGCGGCAATCACCAGCCCGGCCAGCGTACCGACCGCCCGGTGCTGGATGCGCACGCGGGTAGCGTTATAACCGTTCTGGATCACCAGCAGGGCGGTCAGCAGAATCCAGTAAGGTTTGGTCAAATCGAAGAACAGGCCAAGGGTGCTGCCGGTCGCGAGCATGACGCCCACGCGTGCCGCGTTACGCAGGGACATCGATTTCCACGACAGATAGCGGCGCAGCGCCGGCCAGAACGGCAGGCGGTTCTGGGTCGCCATCAGGTCCCGGCGGTAGAGCGGGCGCTGGGTCTGCAACAGGCGGGCGATGCGGCTGAAGTGGTAATAGCAGAACTGGCCGACGGGGTTATCGTCGTAACGGTTGGCGAGTTTTTCTAAGGCCTGTAACTCTTTATCCATCGCGAACGGCCCGGGGCGGCGATGGTAGAGGATGTCGTCTGCGACCATACGCAGCCGCTGGGCGATCACCTCCGCGTTACGGCGGATAATCGCTTCAGCCTGGCTCTGCTCTACCAGCTTTTGCACCTCTTCCGGCTGGTGCAGGCTGACGGTGATGTGCTCCTGCAGATCCAGCGCCACCTGGAAGGTGCTGAACAGCTGCGTGTTGTGCGGGTTATTTTCACTGGAGAGCATGTGCAGCTGCTGGTAAGTCTGAACGATCAGTTCCATCACTTTCTGCTGGCGTTTCAGCAGCGGCGGCAGGGCGGTTTCCGGGTCGATATGCTGGGTCAGCAGGCTGTATTTTGCCTCGAGATAATCACCCAGTTCACGGTAAAGCAGGCTTAAGTTTTCGCGCATCGGCTGCTCTTTCCAGAGGCGGAACCAGCCCCAGGTAAACAGCCCATACCAGACCGTGCCTAATACAAACAGTCCCGGTGCCTGCCAGAGAGGTGTGGAGCCGGCCATGCTCAGGGTGAAAATCGCCGCCACCAGGGTGCCGTTCAGCAGGCGGCCATGCAGCGGGCTGATTTCGCCGGTGACGCCGAACAATAGCGCCAGCGACAGCATGATCAGCGGCAGCGGCCAGTGGGCGTAGAGCAGCAGCAGTTGCAGTGCGACACTGCACACGGCGAACAGGGTGCCGCCAATGGCCAGCCGTTTGAAATAGCGTTTGTGCGGGGTATCGAGGCCGGCGATGTTGCAGCAGGCGGGCACCAGGGAGAACAGCAGGCCGGTTTGTAACTGGCCGAACAGCAGGGCAATCGCCGCCGGCAGACAAAGCACCAGCGTTTGTCTGAGCGCGTAATTGACCTCAGGATGGTAGATAAGCCTACGCCACATGGATACTCACAAGACAACGGCGCAGCGCGGGTAAGCCGCGTGTGCGCCGTTTTTACGAGGGGTTAACGGGTGCCGTAAACGACAATCGTTTTACCGTGGGCGGAGATCAGGTTCTGATCTTCCAGCATTTTTAGGATACGGCCCACCGTTTCGCGGGAGCATCCCACAATCTGGCCGATTTCCTGACGGGTGATTTTGATCTGCATACCGTCCGGGTGCGTCATCGCATCCGGCTGTTTTGCCAGGTTCAGCAAGGTTTGCGCGATCCGGCCGGTGACGTCCAGGAACGCTAAATTGCCGACCTTCTCTGAGGTAACCTGCAGGCGGCGTGCCATCTGCGAGGAGAGGCGCATCAGAATATCCGGGTTAACCTGGATAAGCTGGCGGAATTTTTTATAGGAAATCTCCGCCACTTCACAGGCCGTTTTGGCACGTACCCATGCGCTGCGCTCCTGGCCCTCTTCAAACAGGCCAAGCTCGCCGATGAAATCTCCCTGATTAAGGTAAGAGAGGATCATCTCTTTGCCCTCTTCATCTTTAATCAGCACGGCAACCGAGCCTTTCACGATGTAGTAGAGCGTTTCGGCTTTTTCACCCTGGTGAATCAGCGTACTTTTGGAAGGGTATTTATGAATATGACAATGAGACAGGAACCATTCGAGAGTAGGGTCTGTTTGCGGTTTGCCGAGAACCATTTGCTTTTATCCTCTGTTGTAATCGCTGCCCAAAATCACAGGGCTCAGAGTTCCCTGTACGGCGTTCTAAAAAAGAGATGCATTATTGTAGAGTATTAACTGTCTGATAATGTTGCAAGGTAACGGCTGAAAAGGAACCCTCGGGCAGCCCCGCCGCTCCGTTAAAAACCTGACCTTGCTCCATACAGAACATTTTGTTTCGGGTTTGTTTTATCACAGCCAGAACCGGGTGTCTTCTGTTGTCTCGCTTCAGCATGATGAAGATCGGCCTGATTGCCTGTTTTCGTCCGGCAGGGTAGGCTGTTTTAAGAAAATAACCGGAGAATTGAGCATGCAGGCACGGGTTAAGTGGGTTGAAGGGCTGACGTTTATGGGCGAATCCGCCTCGGGGCATCAGGTTCTGATGGACGGCAATGCCGGTGATAAAGCGCCAAGCCCGATGGAAATGGTGCTGATGTCGGTGGGCGGCTGCAGCGCGATTGATGTGGTCTCTATTCTGCAAAAAGGGCGCAATGATGTGCGGGATTGTGAAGTGCGCCTGAGCTCAACGCGCCGTGACGAGGCACCCCGCACCTTTACGCACATCAATCTGCATTTTGTGGTGACCGGCAAAGGGCTGACCGAGAAAACCGTGGAACGCGCGGTGAATCTGTCGGCGGAGAAATACTGCTCCGTTTCGCTGATGCTGGGCAAGGCCGCCGAGGTCAGCCACAGTTTCGAAATCGTTGCCGTTGAGTAACCCGATCGGGCGGCTGTTTCTGCGCCGCCCGGTTTCAGATGATTTTCTTCCCTTCCAGTAACCGCTGAACCAGCGGGCCCATGATCAACTCCATCGCCAGCCCCATTTTCCCGCCCGGCACCACCAGCGTGTTGATGTGCGAAATAAACGATCCTTGCAGCATCGCCAGCAGGTAAGGGAAGTCGATCGAGTCCAGCCCGCGGAAGTGGATCACCACAAAGCTTTCATCCAAAGAGGGAATGGCCTTGGCGGCAAACGGGTTGGAGGTGTCAACCGTCGGCACGCGCTGGAAGTTGATGTGGGTACGGGAGAACTGCGGCGTGATGTAGTTAATGTAATCCTCCATCGACCGCACCACCGAATCCATCACTGCCTCCCGCGAGTGGCCGCGCTCGCTGGTGTCACGGATCAGTTTCTGGATCCACTCCAGGTTAACAATCGGCACTACGCCCACCAGCAGGTCAACATGCTGGGCGACGTCGTGTAAATCCGTGACCACACCGCCGTGCAACCCCTCATAAAACAGGACGTCAGTCTCTTCCGGCAGCGGGTGCCACGGGGTAAAAGTGCCCGGTACCTGATTGTAGGGCACGGCTTCGTCATAGGTGTGGAGGTATTTGCGTGACCGGCCGGTGCCGTCCTGCCCATAGCGGATAAATGACTGCTCCAGCAGGCCGAAGTCGTTGGCTTCGGGGCCGAAATAGCTGATGTGCCGGCCCAGATCGCGCGCCTTGCGGATCGCCATGTCCATCTCCGGCCGGGTATAGCGGTGGAAGCTGTCCCCCTCCAGTTCGGCGGCATGGAGGTTCAGCTCCTGGAAAATTTTACGGAACGCCAGGCTGGTGGTGGTGGTACCGGCTCCGCTGGAGCCGGTAACGGCGATGACCGGGTGTTTGGCTGACATAGTGTTCAAGACTCCGTTAAGGGGTAATGCCTGCATACCGTGCAATCAGCATAATTAATTATAGTGTTATCATAATTATGCGCATGCAGCCAGTGGCGGCAGGCCACCGTATGACGTCAGCCCTGTTCTTGTGTATCGCCCCGGAACTGGCCGCGCGGCATGATATTGACCGACTCATGCAGTTCAGACCAAACCAGCACCACCTCACCGCTTTTCAGCTGGCGGCGCACATCCTCTACTTTCTGCGTCAGGGTGCGTTCATGCTCGCCATAATCGGTGCCTTCCCGCAGCACAAAGGCTTCAATCAGGTTATCCAGCGTTTCGCTGTCGAGATCTTTCCAGGGAATAATCATGTTTCAGGCTCCAGTAAATAGGGGGCCAGCCAGGCGGGGATCCGCTGTTCCAGCCACATTTGCGGCCGCTTAAAACTGCCGCTGACAAAACCCACATGGCCGCCGTGCTCCGTGAGCTGGTATTCCACATTGGCCGGCAGGTGAGCGGCATCCGGGATCACGGCGTCAGTCATAAAAGGATCGTCCCTGGCGTGAATAATCAGCAGGGGCGTGGTGATGCGCGGCAGCAGCGGCATGGCACTGCACCGGCGGTAGTAATCCAGCGCGTTATGGAAACCGTGGGCGCGGGCGGTAATGGCATCATCAAAATCGCGCAGGCGTTTCATTCCTTTCAACTGCTGGAGGTTGACCGGCAGCGTGTCGGGGTAGGCCTGCAATTTCCGCGCGGCATTGCGTTTCAGCTGGTCGAGCAGGTAACGCTGGTAGACGCGCGAAAAGCCTTGCTCCAGTTTTTGCGAGCAGGGCTCCAGCATCAGCGGCGCAGAGACGATTACCGCCGCACAGAGCCGCGCGCGCTCCGCCTCTTCACCCAGGTAACAGGCCAGCATGTTGCCGCCCAGCGAGATGCCGACCGCCGCCGTCGGTACACGGCCGTGCGTCTCCTCCAGCCAGCGCAGGAAGAAACGGGCGTCTTCTGTCTCGCCGGAATGGTAGATGCGCCTCTGGCGGTTAGCTTCACCGCTGCACCCGCGAAAGTGCATCACCACCCCCAGCCAGCCGCGCTGTTGCCAGACATGCAGCAGACCATGCGCATAAGGGCTGTAGAAGTTGCCTTCCAGACCGTGGAACAGCACCACCCGCGGCTTGTGCGCGGCCTGTGCCGGTGGCTCGCTCCAGGCGAGATCGACGAAATCGCCGTCCGGCAATTCCAGCCGTTGCCAGTGCGGCGTAAGCATTGCCCGCCGCCGGTAAAGCCGGGGTAGCAGCGTTTGCAGGTGCGGGTTACGGGCACCGCGCATCGCCTGAAAGGTTTCATGCATAGCGTGTCTTTTTCTTTATCAGCTGGGGCGGCAAGGGGTCATATCAGGTAAACACTATAGCCTGATAATGTTTATCATATCGTACAACCGCAGCGTCCGGCGCGCCTGCGTCGTGTAACGGCGTCTATTTCAGCTGATGGCGGGGCGTCTCTGGGTAGCGGGCTGAAGCGCACATAAAAAAGCCCGGCATGGCCGGGCTTTTCTGTCTGCATCCGCGTCGGTTACTCCGCGTCAAACTGCTCAAGCTGCTCCTGAATCTCCAGCCAGGCCATCTCCGCCTCTTCCAGCGCAGATTTTGCCTGCGCCTGGGTTTGCAGGCAGGCAGTAAGATCGGCTTTGCGGCTTGGGTCATAGAGGGCGGTGTCGCCCAGTAACGTCTCCGCAGTGGCCAGCTCCGCGCCCAGTTTCTCCATCTGCTTTTCCAGTTGCAGCAATTTTTTACGCAGGGGTTGCGTCTGGCTGCGCAGCTCGGCCGCACGGCGTTTCTGGTCTTTGCGCGCCTGCGCGCTGTTGCTGCCGGCCTCTTTGGACGGCGCGTCCTGCTGACTCTCCTGGCGTTGCAGATCCACCAGCCACTGCTGGTAATCTTCCAGATCGCCGTCGAACTGCTCAACCTTGCCGCCATGCACCAGATAGAGATCGTCCGTGGTGGAGCGTAACAAGTGCCGGTCGTGCGAGACCACCACCAGCGCACCTTCGAAATCGATCAGCGCTTCCGTCAACGCCTGACGCATATCGAGATCGAGGTGGTTGGTGGGTTCGTCGAGCAGCAGCAGGTTAGGGCGCTGCCAGACAATCAGCGCCAGCACCAGCCGCGCTTTTTCGCCGCCGGAGAAGCGCTCGGTTTTGTCGGTGACCTGATCGCCCTGGAAGCCGAAGCCGCCAAGGTAATCCCGCAACTGCTGTTCCAGTTCACGCGGGGCCAGCCGGCTCAGGTGCTGAAGCGGCGACTCATCAGCGCGCAGGAACTCCAGTTGGTGCTGGGCGAAATAACCCAGCTTCACCCCTTTCGCCAGCCCGATTTCGCCCTGTTGCGGTTGCAACGTGCCGGCCAGCAGCTTGATCAGCGTCGATTTACCGGCACCGTTACGGCCTAACAGGCCAATACGCGAGCCGGGCACCAGGTTCAGCTTGATCGAGTCCAGGATGGTGCGCTCGCCATAACCGGCACTGACTTTTTCCATGCGCAGTAATGGGTCAGGCAGGCTCTCCGGTGCGCGGAAACTGAAGTGGAAGGGGTTATCCACATGCGCCGGGGCGATCAGCTCCATGCGCTCCAGCATCTTGATGCGGCTCTGCGCCTGTTTGGCCTTGGTGGCCTGGGCGCGGAAACGGTCAATGTAGCTTTGCAGATGCGCGACTTTCTCCTGCTGGCTCTGATAGAGCGACTGTTGCTGGGCCAGCTTGGTGGCGCGCTGGCGTTCAAACGAGGAGTAGTTACCGGTATATTCGTTCAGCGCCTGCTGCTCAATGTGCAGGATCTTGTCGACGATCGGATCGAGGAAATCCCGGTCGTGTGAGATCAGCAGCAGCGTGCCGGGGTAACTCTTCAGCCACTTCTCCAGCCAGATCACCGCGTCGAGATCCAGGTGGTTGGTGGGTTCGTCCAGCAGCAGCAGATCAGAGCGGCACACCAGCGCCTGCGCCAGGTTCAGGCGCATCCGCCAGCCACCGGAGAAATCTTTTACCGGTTGCTGAAGCTGGCTCTGGGAGAAGCCCAGCCCGTGCAGCAGGCTGGAGGCGCGCGACTGGATCGTCCAGGCCTGGATGGCGTCCAGTTTGCCGTGGACCAGCGCAATCGCATTGCCGTCATTGCGCTCATTGGCGTGGGCCAGTTCCGCTTCTAACTGGCGGAACTCGCGGTCGCCGTCAATCACATACTCCAGCGCCGGGACATCCAGCGCCGGCGTCTCCTGGTTCACCCACGCCAGCGCCCAGTTGCCGGGGAACGTCACGCTGCCGGCATCGGCACTCATTTCACTTTTCAGCAACGAAAGCAGGGTAGATTTACCACAGCCGTTTTTACCAACCAGCCCGACTTTTTGGCCTGGATTCACTGTTGCGGTGGCGTTGTCCAGCAGAACCCGGGTACCGCGTCGTATTTGAAGCGAGGAGAAAACAATCATAAAGCGCCGTATGTTCAGAATATGTTAAATTAACGACCGGTAAGCTGACCACGATACGTGGTAACCAGACGCCAGGCGTCCTGATTTAATCTTGCGGAGCATGGTAACGGAAAATCCGCACCCTGACGACGCTTTGGAGGGAATGATGTCGCAGCCGCCCAAGGTTTTGCTGCTCTACGCCCACCCGGAATCCCAGGACTCGGTAGCCAACCGCATTCTGCTGGCACCGGCCCGGCAGCTCGGGCATGTCACCGTGCACGATCTCTACGCGCACTATCCCGATTTCTTTATTGATATCCATCACGAACAGCAGCTGTTGCGCGAACATAGCGTTATCGTCTTCCAGCATCCCCTCTATACCTATAGTTGCCCGGCCCTGCTGAAAGAGTGGATGGACCGCGTGCTGGAGCGGGGGTTCGCCAGCGGGGCAGGCGGCAACGCGCTGAACGGCAAATACTGGCGCACGGTGATTACTACCGGGGAGCCGGAGGGCGCGTATGCCGAACAGGGCTATAACCGCTGCCCGATGTCAGACATTTTGCGGCCGTTTGAACTTACCGCGGCGATGTGCCGCATGCACTGGCTGTCACCGATGGTGGTGTACTGGGCACGCCGGCAGCCGCCGGATGTGCTGGCCAACTATGCCAGTGCCTATGCCGACTGGCTGCGATCGCCGCTGCCGCAGGGAGGACGTTAAATGGAAGGATCGGATGTACTGACAGCGGCGCTGATTTTCCTGTTTGCCGCCGTAGTGGCCGTGCCGATTGCCCAGCGGTTGGGCATCGGCGCGGTGCTGGGGTATCTGGTGGCGGGCATTGCCATCGGCCCGTGGGGCGTGGGGGTGATTCGCGATGTCGAGGAGATCCTGCACTTTTCCGAACTGGGCGTAGTGTTTCTGATGTTTATCATCGGGCTGGAACTGAACCCGTCCAAACTCTGGCAACTGCGGCGATCTATTTTTGGCGTCGGGGCCGGGCAGGTGCTGCTGACGGCGGCGGTGCTCGGTGTGCTGCTCTATCTTACCCATTTTGCCTGGCAGGCCGCGGTGATTGGCGGTATCGGGCTCGCCATGTCTTCCACTGCGATGGCGTTGCAGCTGATGCAGGACAAAGGCATGAAGCGCAACGAGGGCGGCCAGCTCGGCTTCTCGGTGCTGCTGTTCCAGGATATGGCGGTGATCCCGGCGCTGGCGCTGATTCCCCTGCTGGCCGGCGCCGGGGAGGGGGACAACGACTGGAGCCGGATCGCCATGAAAATTGCCGCGTTCGGCGGCATGCTGATTGGCGGGCGTTACCTGCTGCGGCCTTTGCTGCGGTTTATTGTGGCCGCCAGGGTGCGCGAAGTGTTCACCGCTGCGGCATTGCTGACGGTGCTGGGCGCCGCGCTGTTTATGGATGCGCTCGGCTTCTCCATGGCGCTGGGGACTTTCATCGCCGGGGTTTTGCTGGCAGAGAGCGAATACCAGCATGAGCTGGAGATTGCCATTGAACCCTTCAAAGGGCTTCTGCTGGGGCTGTTCTTTATCTCGGTGGGGATGGCGCTCAATCTGGGGGTGCTTTACACCCATGTGGTGCAGGTGCTGATCGGCGTCGCGGTGCTGGTGCTGGTAAAAAGCAGCATCCTGTATGGGCTGGCGCGGGGCTTTGGCCTCGGCCGCTCTGTGAGGCTGCAGTTTGCCGGTGTGCTAAGCCAGGGCGGGGAGTTCGCATTTGTGCTCTTCTCCGCCGCCGCCGCGCAGCGGGTGATTTCATCAGACCAACTGGCGCTGCTGCTGGTGGTGGTGACGCTGTCGATGATGACCACGCCGCTGCTGATGCAGAATATCGATCGCCTGCTGGCGCGGCGCTATAACGCGCAAGAGGAGCAGGATGAACAACATCATGTGGAAGATGACGATCCCCAGGTGATTGTGGTGGGCTTTGGGCGTTTTGGTCAGGTGATTGGCCGGTTGCTGATCGCCAATAAGATGCGCATTACCGTGCTGGAGCGGGACATCAGCGCCGTCAGCCTGATGCGCAGCTACGGCTATCACGTCTACTACGGTGATGCCACCGAACTGGAGCTGCTGCGCGCCGCCGGTGCAGAGAAGGCGCGCTCAATTGTGATCACCTGTAACGATCCGGAAGACACCATGGCGATCGTGCGCTTATGCCAGCAGTATTTTCCTGACCTGGAGATTCTGGCGCGGGCGCGCGGCCGTGTGGAAGCGCATGAGCTGTTACAGGCCGGGGTGGCCAATTTCTCGCGCGAAACCTTTTCCAGCGCGCTGGAGCTGGGCCGCAAGGCGCTGACCACCTTAGGGATGCACCCGCACCAGGCCTACCGCGCTCAACAGCACTTCCGGCGGCTGGATATGCGGATGTTGCGCGAGCTGGTGCCGCAGCGACAGGGCGAGGTGGCGCAGATCTCCCGCATCCGTGAAGCGCGGCGCGAACTGGAGGATATTTTCGAGCGTGAAATGCACAATGAGCGCCGCCGGCTGGACGGCTGGGATGAACATGAATAGCCGCACGGATTGAGGTGTGCGCCTATCCGTTCTAGACTGGTAGTCAGTGCGAAGCGCCGGGCGTGGCGTCCGGTGCTTTATTTCATTGGAAAGAACCTTTTTCCGGCCGTGGTGCCTCTGCTCAGTCAGACCGGGCATGGCGGTTCATTCTGGAGTCAACAGCATGTCAGCAACACGTAAGCGTTTCATTGCCGGGGCCGTTTGCCCGCAGTGCAAGGCGCTGGACAGCCTGATGTTATGGCGCGAGGATCAGGTGGAAGTGGTGGAGTGTGTGAAGTGCGGCCATCATCAGCGCCAGACTGAAGAACAGGTTAAGCAGCATGTGCGCCCTCAGGAGCAGGTCATCGGTATTTTCCATCCTGAGTAGCGTGTCGCGACGCGTTTTTTTATGCTGATGAGTACAGCGCCGCAGATTTCCGCTACAATCTGCGCCAATTTGCTTTCCAACGGTAGGAGATATCATGAAAGTTGCAAAAGACCTGGTGGTCAGCCTGGCTTACCAGGTACGTACAGAAGACGGTGTGTTGGTTGATGAGTCTCCGGTGAGTGCGCCGCTGGACTATCTGCACGGTCACGGTTCCCTGATCGCAGGTCTGGAAAACGCGCTGGAAGGTCATGACGTCGGCGATCGTTTCGACGTACATGTCGGCGCGAACGAGGCCTACGGTAACTATGACGAAAACCTGGTGCAGCGTGTACCGAAAGACGTCTTCATGGGCGTTGACGAGCTGCAGGTTGGCATGCGCTTCATGGCGGATACCGATCAGGGTCAGGTGCCGGTTGAAATCACGGATGTGGAAGACGACCACGTGACCGTTGACGGCAACCATATGCTGGCCGGTCAGAACCTGAACTTCAACGTTGAAGTGGTGGCGATTCGTGAAGCGACTGAAGAAGAGCTGGCCCACGGCCACGTTCACGGCGAGCACGACCATCATCACGGCCATGACCATGGCGACGGCTGCTGCGGCGGCCATGACCACGATCACGACCACGGTCACGATCATGGTAAAGGCGGATGCGGTAACGGCGGTTGCGGCTGCCACTAAGCGGATGCATCAAAAAAGGCTGCCTGAGGCAGCCTTTTTTATTTCCTGAATCTGACGTTTTCCCCGCGTGATTCGCTGCTATCTGTGCTTCACTGACTTATTACGCACATCACCCACTGATTAATAGTGCGGCGGCGGGGTCTCTTCTGAAGGATGGGCAATCGCTGAAGGCTGCGCGGCGCGCAATTTGTCCGTTAACAGGCGCAAACGGTCCTGCAATTTACTCATCTCAAGCTGGTGTTCTGTCACAATCAGATTCAGCTCCTCGATCGTCACTTCCTGAAAGGCCAGGCGGCTTTCCAGCATCTCCAACCGTTGTTCGAAGGCGTTCTGATCCATACTTGCTGTCCTCTGTCATTCGCCGGTCCGGCGGATCGGGGTAAGGGGCAGGATTCTACCTGCATTATCCGCAGATTGCCTGGTGTCTTGCACCGCGGTAACCGGGGGAATTCGCCGGAAACGAAACTTCCTGATGTAATGGGGGTCGGAATATAACGCATTTGGTGAGTATAGAGATTGTTTTGCCGTCGCGCAGGCAGTTATAGTAGCCAGAGAAATTTTGTAATCGTTGCTTGGGGCTTTCCCCCTAAGCCATTGGAGAAATGGATGAAATCACTTTTTAATGTAACCTTGTTGGCAACAACAATGGCCATGGCACTGAGCGCCACCCAGGTGATGGCGGCGGATACGGCAAAAGCTGCAGAAACCGCCGCGCCGGCACCAGCCGCCGCCGCTGCGCCTGCCGTCAACAGCGCCTTCAAAAATGAAGACCAGCAATCCGCGTATGCGCTGGGTGCATCCCTGGGCCGTTACATGGATAACTCCCTGAAAGAGCAAGAGAAGCTGGGCATCAAGCTGGATAAAGAGCAGCTGATCTCCGGTGTGCAGGATGCGTTTGCTGATAAGAGCAAGCTCTCTGATCAGGAAATCGAACAAACCCTGCAGGCGTTTGAAGCACGCGTAAAAGCTTCCGCCCAGGCGAAGATGGAAAAAGACGCGCAGGAAAATGCTGCCAAAGGCCAGGCCTACCGCGATAAGTTCGCCAAAGAGAAAGGCGTGAAGAAAACGGAATCCGGCCTGCTGTATCAGGTAGAGAAACCAGGTACCGGTGATGCGCCGAAAGACAGCGACACCGTAGTGGTGAACTACAAGGGCACCCTGGCTGACGGTACGGAGTTCGATAACTCCTACACCCGTGGCGAGCCGCTCTCTTTCCGTCTGGACGGCGTCATCCCAGGCTGGACTGAAGGCCTGAAACACATCAAAAAAGGCGGCAAGATCACGCTGGTCATCCCGCCGGAACTGGCTTACGGTAAAACCGGCGTTCCGGGCATCCCCGCTAACTCGACGCTGGTGTTTAACGTTGAACTGCTGGATGTGAAAGCAGCACCAAAAAGCGATGCGAAAGCAGAAAAACCTGCTGACGACGGCGCTGAATCGGGCGCCAAAGGGCAGTAAACTACACCGCTTTCCCCCTGAAAACCGCTGCCTCCGGGCGGCGGTTTTTTTATGTCTCTTTTCTGCCGGAAGACCTCATCATGCTGTGCTGAAGGGGATAACTTGACGCCTTTCGCCCACAGGCATAACGTCTTTAGCAATTCCGGCGTCGTTACTCCCGCAGATTTGCTAGACTGACGGCCTAAAGATATTGCGTGATGAGCCTGCCGGCGGGAAGCCGGGCAGGTTCTCTACACAGAGGATGGTATCTCCGATGTCTAATTCGCTCTTACCTGGCGAAACCAGCGACCTTGATCTGCTGGAACAACGCCCTTTTACCGCCACCGATTATGAAATTCTGAAATCCTATGAGGCCGTAGTGGATGGGCTGGCGATGCTGATCGGTTCGCATTGCGAAATTGTCCTGCACTCGCTGGAGGATTTGAAATGCTCAGCGGTAAGAATCGCCAATGGCGAACATACCGGCCGTAAAATCGGATCGCCGATTACCGATTTGGCCTTGCGCATGCTGCATGACATGGCCGGCGCAGACAGCAGCGTCTCTAATGCCTATTTCACCCGGGCAAAAAGCGGCGTACTAATGAAATCGGTGACCATTGCCATCCGCAACCATGAGCAGCGGGTTATTGGTTTGTTGTGCATCAACATGAATCTGGATGTGCCGTTCTCCCAGATTATGCAGACCTTTATGCCGCCGGAGGCGCAGGAGGTGGGCTCTTCAGTCAACTTCGCCTCGTCAGTAGACGATCTGGTCGCCCAGACGCTGGAGTTCACTATTGAAGAAGTTAACGCTGACCGTAATGTCTCCAACAACGCCAAAAACCGGCAGGTGGTTCTGAACCTGTATGAAAAAGGGATTTTTGATATCAAGGATGCTATCAACCAGGTGGCAGACCGGCTCAATATCTCAAAACATACGGTCTATCTTTATATCCGCCAGTTTAAAAGCGGCGACCTGCTGGGCAGCGACCGCTGATGCTGCGTTATGCCTTACTGGTCACCGGCCCGGCTTACGGTACACAGCAGGCCAGTGCCGCCTGGCAGTTTGCGCAGGCGCTGGTGGCTGAAGGGCACCGGCTGGAGAGTGTCTTTTTTTACCGGGAAGGCGTGCTGAATGCCAATCAGCTGACGGCACCTGCCGGTGACGAATTTGACCTGGTACGTGCCTGGCAGCGGCTGGGCGCAGAACATCAGGTGGCGTTGAACGTCTGTGTGGCGGCCGCACTGCGTCGCGGCGTTACCGATGAGCATGAGGCGCAGCAACTCTCTCTGGGGCAAGCTAACCTGCAGGCGGGGTTTACCCTGAGCGGCCTGGGCGCGCTGGCAGAAGCGGCGCTGAGCTGTGACCGGCTGGTGCAATTCTGATGGAAGAGAATATGAAACGTGTGGCATTTGTCTTCACCCAAGGGCCGCACGGCACATCCGCCGGCCGTGAGGGGCTGGATGCTCTGCTCGCGACGTCAGCCCTTAGTGAGCAGGTAGGGGTATTTTTCGTGGGCGATGGGGTACTGCAACTGCTTCCTTATCAGGCCCCGGAAAAAATCCTGGCCCGCAACTACATCGCGACCTTTGGCGTTCTGCCGCTTTATGATGTGGAGCAGTGCTACCTGTGCGAGGCCTCTCTTCAGGCGCGTGGCCTGCCGGTAGATCTTGCCTGGGTACTGGACGCTGACATACTGGCCCCGGACGCATTGCGTGAGCGGCTGGCCGGTTACGACGTAATAATGACTTTTTGACGGATACCCGATGCTGTTTACGCTTTCCCACTCTCCTTTCCAGACCGATCTGCCCACGTTATTGCGCCTTGCCGGGCAGGGGGATGATCTGTTGCTGATGCAGGACGGCGTGCTGGCTGCATTAAAAGGCGGCGCCGCTCTTGATTGGCTGCTGGCTGCCCCCATCTCTCTTTATGCACTGAAAGAGGACGTGGAAGCCCGCGGGCTGACTGCTCAAATTTCAGACAAAATCACGCTGATCGGTTATACTACTTTCGTTACGCTGACCGTAAAGCACACACAACACGTCGCAGGGTAATTACAGCAGTTGCTGTATATTTCTTGACACCTTTCATGGTCAGCCATAAAATTCTGCGTCCTCGTACTTTGCCTATCCGCATACGAGGCGATTTATTACGTGTTTACGAAGCAAACCCAGGAGCTTTTTTAATGGCAACGATTAACCAGCTGGTACGCAAACCACGCTCTGTGAAGGCTGCGAAAAGCAACGTTCCGGCGCTGGAAGCCTGCCCGCAAAAACGTGGTGTATGTACCCGCGTATATACCACCACCCCGAAAAAACCGAACTCCGCACTGCGTAAAGTATGCCGTGTTCGCCTGACCAACGGTTTTGAAGTCACCTCCTACATCGGCGGTGAAGGTCACAACCTGCAGGAACACTCCGTGATCCTGATCCGTGGCGGTCGTGTAAAAGACCTGCCAGGTGTGCGTTACCACACCGTCCGCGGCGCACTTGACTGCTCCGGCGTTAAAGACCGTAAGCAAGCTCGTTCTAAGTACGGCGTTAAGAAGCCGAAGTCTTAATGGTTCTCCGTTAAGTAAGGCCAAACATTTTCACTTTAATGTCAAAATAAACTCGTAGAGTTTTGGACAATCCTGAATTAACAACGGAGTAATTCCATGCCACGTCGTCGCGTCATTGGTCAACGTAAAATCCTGCCGGATCCTAAGTTCGGATCTGAGCTGCTGGCCAAATTTGTAAATATCCTGATGGTAGATGGTAAGAAATCTACTGCTGAAGCAATCGTCTATACCGCGCTGGAGACCCTGGCTCAGCGTTCTGGTAAAGGCCATCTGGAAGCTTTCGAAGTAGCTCTGGACAACGTGCGCCCGACTGTAGAAGTTAAGTCTCGCCGCGTTGGTGGTTCTACTTATCAGGTACCAGTTGAAGTCCGTCCGGTTCGTCGTAATGCCCTGGCAATGCGTTGGATCGTAGAAGCTGCTCGTAAACGCGGTGATAAATCCATGGCTCTCCGCCTGGCGAACGAACTTTCTGATGCAGCAGAGAACAAAGGTACTGCTGTTAAGAAACGTGAAGACGTTCACCGTATGGCAGAAGCCAACAAGGCGTTCGCCCACTACCGCTGGTAATCACCACGCCGTAGTTATGCTAACCAAGCGGGCGCTTCAAGAAGCCAACCCGCTTGGGTTAACTGAACTTGAACGTCCTAGTGATAGAGGAATCAAATGGCTCGTACAACACCCATTGCACGCTATCGTAACATCGGTATCAGTGCTCACATCGACGCCGGTAAGACCACGACTACCGAACGTATCCTGTTCTACACCGGTGTAAACCACAAAATCGGTGAAGTTCATGACGGCGCCGCCACCATGGACTGGATGGCTCAGGAGCAGGAGCGTGGTATTACCATTACTTCTGCTGCAACCACTGCCTTCTGGTCTGGTATGGCGAAGCAATTTGATGCGCACCGCATCAACATCATCGACACCCCGGGACACGTTGACTTCACCATCGAAGTAGAGCGCTCCATGCGCGTACTTGACGGTGCGGTAATGGTTTACTGTGCGGTTGGTGGTGTTCAGCCGCAGTCTGAAACCGTATGGCGTCAGGCTAACAAATATAAAGTTCCACGCATCGCGTTCGTTAACAAAATGGACCGTATGGGTGCTAACTTCCTGAAAGTTGTAGGCCAGATCAAATCCCGTCTGGGCGCGACTCCGGTTCCGCTGCAGCTGGCTATTGGTGCTGAAGAGAAATTCACCGGTGTTGTTGACCTGGTGAAAATGAAAGCCATCAACTGGAACGATGAAGACCAGGGCGTGACCTTCGAATACGAAGAGATCCCGGCTGACATGCAGGACCTGGCTGAAGAATGGCATCAGTTCCTGATCGAATCCGCAGCTGAAGCATCTGAAGAGCTGATGGAAAAATACCTGGGCGGCGACGAGCTGACCGAGGAAGAGATCAAGACTGCTCTGCGTCAGCGCGTGCTGAACAACGAAATCATCCTGGTTACCTGTGGTTCTGCGTTCAAGAACAAAGGTGTTCAGGCGATGCTGGATGCGGTAGTTGACTACCTGCCGGCACCGACCGACGTTCCTGCCATTAACGGCATGCTGGACGACGGTAAAGATACCCCGGCTGAGCGTCACGCCAGCGATGAAGAGCCGTTTGCTGCACTGGCGTTCAAAATCGCTACCGACCCGTTCGTGGGTAACCTGACCTTCTTCCGCGTGTACTCCGGTGTGGTTAACTCTGGTGATACCGTACTGAACTCCGTGAAAGCTGCACGTGAGCGTTTCGGTCGTATCGTTCAGATGCACGCTAACAAACGTGAAGAAATTAAAGAAGTTCGCGCAGGCGACATCGCTGCTGCTATCGGTCTGAAAGACGTAACTACTGGTGACACCCTGTGTGACCCAGAGTCGCCGATCATTCTGGAGCGTATGGAATTCCCTGAGCCGGTAATCTCCATCGCAGTAGAGCCGAAAACCAAAGCTGACCAGGAAAAAATGGGTCTGGCTCTGGGCCGTCTGGCGAAAGAAGACCCGTCCTTCCGCGTATGGACTGACGAAGAATCTAACCAGACCATTATCGCTGGTATGGGTGAGCTGCACCTCGACATCATCGTTGACCGCATGAAGCGTGAATTCAACGTTGAAGCGAACGTAGGTAAACCTCAGGTTGCTTACCGTGAAGCAATTCGCGCGAAAGTTACCGATATCGAAGGTAAACACGCCAAGCAGTCTGGTGGTCGCGGTCAGTACGGTCATGTTGTTATCGACATGTACCCGCTGGAGCCGGGTGTGAACCCGAAAGGCTACGAGTTTGTCAACGACATCAAAGGTGGTGTAATTCCTGGTGAATACATCCCTGCCGTTGATAAAGGCATCCAGGAGCAGCTGAAAGCCGGTCCGCTGGCTGGCTACCCGGTTGTTGATCTGGGCGTGCGTCTGCACTTCGGTTCTTACCATGACGTTGACTCCTCTGAACTGGCGTTTAAACTGGCTGCGTCTATCGCCTTTAAAGATGGCTTTAAGAAAGCTAAACCAGTTCTGCTTGAGCCAATCATGAAGGTTGAGGTAGAAACGCCGGAAGAGAACACCGGTGATGTTATCGGTGACTTGAGCCGTCGTCGCGGTATGCTGCGCGGTCAGGAATCCGAAGTCACTGGCGTTAAGATCCACGCTGAAGTGCCGCTGTCTGAAATGTTCGGATATGCAACTCAGCTGCGTTCTCTGACCAAAGGTCGCGCATCATACACTATGGAATTCCTGAAGTATGATGATGCACCGAACAACGTCGCTCAGGCCGTCATCGAAGCCCGTGGTAAATAAGTCTCGGGTTTAACACAATGATCCCGTGCTCTCTCCATCAGGGGGGAGCACAAGATTAAGGAATATAGCCGTGTCTAAAGAAAAATTTGAACGTAAAAAACCGCACGTTAACGTTGGTACTATCGGCCACGTTGACCACGGTAAAACTACCCTGACTGCTGCAATCACCAACGTACTGGCTAAGAAATTCGGTGGCCAGGCGCGTGCTTTCGACCAGATCGATAACGCACCGGAAGAAAAAGCACGTGGTATCACC
>NZ_PJZF01000108.1 GCF_002858675.1 Chimaeribacter californicus | reverse complement strand
GTGAAGTCGTAACAAGGTAACCGTAGGGGAACCTGCGGTTGGATCACCTCCTTACCTCAAGATATTTGACCGTGCAGTGCCCACAACAGATTGTCTGATAGATGTAAATGAGCAAGCGCACCTGTTGATGCGATGAGTCTCTGACTCATGCTGATACAAAACGGCAGGGCTTCGGCCAGGCTGCTTTTTGTGTCCCCATCGTCTAGAGGCCTAGGACACTGCCCTTTCACGGCTGTAACAGGGGTTCGAATCCCCTTGGGGACGCCATACCGATAATGAAGTGAAAGCCATTATCAACCATATCGTAAAACTGACTGTTAAGTCACTTTTACGATATTGCTCTTTAACAATCCGGAACAAGCTGAAAATTGAAACATTACAGCACCCATTACTCTCCGTAATTATCGCGGCTTCCAGCTGCGGTATTGAGTAGTG
>NZ_PJZF01000107.1 GCF_002858675.1 Chimaeribacter californicus | reverse complement strand
CGCGGGCTTCTCAACCGCGCGCCGCTCCCACCTATCGCTGGTGCTGGAACCCCTGCTGCGCAGGCTATGTATGACGCCCGCATCAACAAGGTGGCAGTAAGCACTAAAGGCAAGATGATCATTGACGATGCGCTCACCACGTACCCGGAAGAAAACTATCTGCGCTTCTCGCATGTGCCCTCGATCATGAATGCGATCAGCCGCTATTTCTTCCAGCTTGGCCGCCAGCTGAAACACCAGCCGGATAACGTGACCGAAAAGACCCTGACCCGTGAAATGACCAAGGTTCTGGATCGTTTCGTGGCGTCTGGTGCGCTGGTGAAGCCGCGTGATCCTGACGCTGACGGCACAGCACCATACATCCTCAAAGTGACCCAGGTTGAGTTCGACTACGCGGGCTGGAGCTGATGGCGGACGGCGACGTCACGCCGGATCTGCACCTGTTCGGCGGGGTAACCTGGCTCGACCC
>NZ_PJZF01000106.1 GCF_002858675.1 Chimaeribacter californicus | reverse complement strand
AGCATGAACAAACCGCTACAACTGGGACTATAGGGGGTCACACCCTTAGTCGCCACGTAGGGAAGAGTGAGGATGATTTGATAGCTCTCCTGGCAGCCGAGCCAGACGGAAAAATGATTTCTAGTTTTTATCACGACCAGAATTTTGCTGAGACTGTGATTGCAAAGGCCATCTTAGATAATTTGCATAGGGTCTATAATTGGTACTATCGAATTGCGGATCCAGCAGGTGTGCCACAAGGTACAGGAGGAGGCAACAAGCGATCATTATTCTTCACAAGTGAATGCACATTTCCTGTCGGTTTTGGCTACCGCAAGGTAAAGAATTTGGCTGACGATACCTACATTTATGAGCGCCTAATATCTTCTCATGTTTTCGTTAAGCTGACCCGCGGAGATATTAATGGGCGCAATAAATTCATTGTCACAGCTTTTCCAAGCCAACTAGTTCCGGAGGCGTTATGACTTTTAGAG
>NZ_PJZF01000105.1 GCF_002858675.1 Chimaeribacter californicus | reverse complement strand
ACACTTCAATTTTGCCGGTGGCGGGCGCGCCCAGCCAGGCGGTATAGAGCGGTGCAATCACGGTGATCGGGATAGAGGCGGCGAACACCCGATTGTTGGCCAGCGGCAGCGTCAGGTCATTCACAAACACACCTTTGGGATCACGAATAAGGCAATCCAGCTCCAGATCACAACCGGTAATGCGGCTCTTCGCGGTGAAATTGGAATTGCCGTAGTTGGTGAACTGCCTCAGCCAGGTCGCCAGGACGCCCACCAGCGCGCTCAATGTCTCTTTCTCGGCGGCCAGCACCATAACGGAGTAGGTAATCTCCACCGGCGTAAGGCTCAGCAGCGCGGTAACTTTGCCGGCAGCGTTTGTGATGTGCCCGGCATTGTATTCGTCCGTACAGATTGTGTTGTCATGCATCTGGAAGCCCGGCGATCGCCCGAGGTTGATCACAGGCAGCGCATCGCGGTTGATGTCCTTAAGCGTGCTGTTCCCATCGTCACGCCG
>NZ_PJZF01000104.1 GCF_002858675.1 Chimaeribacter californicus | reverse complement strand
GTGAAGTCGTAACAAGGTAACCGTAGGGGAACCTGCGGTTGGATCACCTCCTTACCTCAAGATATTTGACCGTGCAGTGCCCACAACAGATTGTCTGATGAAATTCGAGCAGAAATACCTTTATAGGCTTGTAGCTCAGGTGGTTAGAGCGCACCCCTGATAAGGGTGAGGTCGGTGGTTCAAGTCCACTCAGGCCTACCAAATCTTCCCCATACTGCGTTGCTTCCTCACTTGTTTACTGATGTAAACGTCGTGTCGTCGCGCCTTGTCTGAGAAAGATTGGGTAAAGGTATTCAAAGACTGCACGGGGCTATAGCTCAGCTGGGAGAGCGCCTGCCTTGCACGCAGGAGGTCAGCGGTTCGATCCCGCTTAGCTCCACCATCCCCATGGTCTTACTAATACTTCAGAGTATATTGGCAACAGTATGCTGCGACGTATTTTGCTCTTTAACAATCCGGAACAAGCTGAAAATTGAAACATTACAGCACCCATTACTCTCCGTAATTATCGCGGCTTCCAGCTGCGGTATTGAGTAGTG
>NZ_PJZF01000103.1 GCF_002858675.1 Chimaeribacter californicus | reverse complement strand
CAATTTTCTGTAATGCGGATAATGGCCGTGCCATGGACGGTTCCTTCTTATTCGTCTTCGTCAGTGCTGTCAGTATTGGAGCTATCCTCATCCTCCGCGAAACATACTGAGCATTGCACTCTTGTCAGCCTCCGTATTACGAATGTATGAGAGCACCTGTTCTGGTCGCTTCCAGGTTCCCTCATGCATGATTTGTGTCAGCGATACGCCGTTAGTGGCCATATCCTGTGTGGCTCCGACCCTCGCGCTATGTCCTGTCCATGTGCGATAACGGCTTATGCCGCTGGCTGCCGGCTTGCCATGAAGGGCGCACCATGCATCAGCGAAAATTGTCTCAATGGCCTTGTGCCCCATAGGGTTGTGGGCAACGTGGGCATAGTTGTATCGATCTACGCGGCAAAAAATAAAGGCATCAGGCTTTGTGGCCAGGTCAGCCATTTCAAGCCATTCGGATAACCAGGCGGTAACCTGCGGGGCTAATTTCTTCACAACGCCGCGATTATTGACGATGGTTTTTGTATAGCCGACGTTCACGATGGCGG
>NZ_PJZF01000102.1 GCF_002858675.1 Chimaeribacter californicus | reverse complement strand
CACAGGCAGCGCATCGCGGTTGATGTCCTTAAGCGTGCTGTTCCCATCGTCACGCCGCCCGCCATTGGCTGCCCGCATCGCCCGTAGCAGGGCTTCCACATCGTCGAAGTCCCCAAACTTCAGTTTGTCCCGCGCGCTGCGCACCAGGAATTGCTTAAGCGGCAGGGCAGATTTGCGCGCATCGCTCACGGTAAGGCCATCCAGCACACCCAGTAGGGTGTTAGCCAGGCCTGTATCTACGTCGCTGGTGGAAGACAGCTCACGCTTGCCGTTCGGGGCGAACATCTCCCGGGTGAAGCGCATCATCAGCGCGTTGTTACTCGCCATTGATCAGTCCCTCATAGCTGCGGCTCGGCACGCAGTAATAGAGCGTGCCCACCGAGGCGGTGCCATAGTTAAACTTGCGGTGCACATACCACCAGCGGCGGATCGCCTCACCGCTGGCCAGCGTCTCCATCCACTCCAGGATTGAGCCGATCGGCACGTTGTGGGTGGCCATGCGCAGAATAAGCGCGTCATCCAGCGACCCAGCGTTTTCGTCGCTGTCGTT
>NZ_PJZF01000101.1 GCF_002858675.1 Chimaeribacter californicus | reverse complement strand
CCTCATGAGTTCGGTGATGTTTATCCCGAACAGCGTTAAGGCGCGGATCTGGAATGCTTTCTGGAAAGAGCCACAGCGCCACATCGCTGAATGCACGGTTACGGCCAAATGGGGCGACCAGGGCTTTATCCGGGACGTCATCGGTGACTGCCCTCGCTGGCAAGACCTCTACCCGGGCTGGTTCGTCAGCTACAAAGCGGACATTGTGAAAGTCGGTGAAAGCCGCTGGGCAACCGAACGCTATTCCCGTGGTGATGGCAAATTGCCGGCTGGTGCCCGGGTAGTCGTGTTCCATGGGAATCCGCGACCGCATGAAAGCGGTGAACCCTGGCTGCCGGCATATCTTGCCCACGAAACCACCCACGAATTGCCCGAATCAGTGACCTGTTAAGCAAAAAAAGGTCAGCGATTCGGGTAACGCCCCTAACTTTACAAAACATACTAAATAAACCATATTACGGCCGCTGAATGTTTAGTATGTTTTACTAATTGCAATGGGAGGTAGAAATGTCCCGTTTGTTCAGTATTTTTCACCGAAAGCATTTTTTTTGG
>NZ_PJZF01000100.1 GCF_002858675.1 Chimaeribacter californicus | reverse complement strand
CAGTCCCCAGCCAGGAATTTAGTGACGATTTCAGGCGCGCCGTCGTCCTTTGGGTCAGCCGGTGGCGGTGGCGTAGGTGCAGGTGCATCAGCAGCGCCATAGCCTAACTTCACCAGGACATCATCAATCTGGTCATTCAGATCCAGCAGGTCGAGGCCTTTGGCCGTGCCGGCTTTCTCCAGCAGCTCATCCAGCTCATCACTAAGATCCAGCCGTTCAATTGCAGACAGTGCCATTACGCGCCTCCTTGGCGTGCAACCGCGGCCAGCAGATCAGAGAGGTGCTGTGCAGCGGCATTCACCAGGTCTTCATTTTCCTCATACATCCCGGCATCCGTCAGCGCGGCGATCGCCTGGCGGACATTGCCACGCGCTGCGCGGATCTCCACGATGTCAGCGGTTTGCAGACTGGTTACGGACTTTAGGTAGTCGATAGCCTTCTGTGCTGCGGAGTCAGCCTCCGGGGCGGGTTCCGGCGAGGGTTCCGGATCTGGTACAGGTGAAGGGGCTGGCGCCGGTGCCGGCTCAGGCGGCGTACTGCCGCTTTCATCCAATTTCGGGAAGGCGTCTCC
>NZ_PJZF01000099.1 GCF_002858675.1 Chimaeribacter californicus | reverse complement strand
AATAGTGGCTGTCTTAGGCCGGTCCGCACTGGATTTCAGCATGGCAAAAATGTTTGTCAGGTGATTGTCGAGTAGATCAATGGCCACCTGGCGCATTACGCTGGCCGCTGGCGCTTTAATAGAGCCATTGGCCTCTTGGAAATACCCCATGACCTCTTTTACCTGCTGCACTGCTGCATCGCGCTCTTCAGTTGTGCTGGCGGCTTTCCAGACCTTAATCACTTTGCGCAAACGGTAAGCCCCACCGTTCACAAAATAGAGCTTCCAGAGCTTCTCGTTATCAAAATAGAGTGAGCTGACACCTGTAACCGTGGCGCAGACCTGGGCGAACTGCCAAAAGTAAAGGGATTGGCCGGCGAACATGTCTTTTTTGGCCGCCTTAAGGCTTTTGCCCATAACGGCAGTTGTCATCTGGAGGAAAGCGGTGATGTCAGCCTCGGCGGGTTCTTCCTGCTGGCATAATTCCTTCAGTCTGTCCTGAATAAATTTTTCCTGGGCAAGCGCTGGGGCATTGCTGCCCCAAAATGCGGTGATCGCCTCAGCAACCTTTAACGCAGTGCTACAAGCCTCGATAATGCTGACAGTCTTTTTGTCTGCTCTGGGCATTTTCACTGATGGCGGTTGGCCTGGTGGCGTTTCTGGAGTCGCTGGCACTGGTGGGGCTGCTGCTGCCGGGCACGGT